>CBDDBZ010000001.1:0-51795 GCA_965225945.1 Alphaproteobacteria bacterium
ACCCTGGTTGCCCGTGGCATGCGCGGTGTCGCCTATATCGTTTCCGATGATCATCCAGGCCTCGGCGCCGCGCGCAAGGCCGTCCTCGGCGGCGCCGTCTGGCAGCGCTGTCAGTACCATCTAGCTCAAAACGCCATCCATCACGCCCCCAACCTCGCCATCCGAAAGGCCATCGGCAAGGAGCTGCGCCGGGTCTGGAACGCCGCCGACGGCAAGGCCGCCGAGGCCGAGCTGGGCCATCTGGTGGCGGCCTACCGCGATAGCGCCCCCAAGCTCGCCGATTGGCTGGAGACGGCGATCCCCGAGGGCCTCGCCGTCTTCGCCCTGCCCGAGCGCCACCAAAAGCGCATGCGAACCTCGAACCCCATGGAGCGATCCATCCAGCAGGAGATCAAGCGCCGCACCGTAAAGGTCAGGGTCTTTCCCAACGAGGCCTCGCTCGAACGTCTGGTCACCGCCATCCTCGTCGAAATCGACGAGAAATGGGAAACCACCGAAAAACCCTACATCACTTGGAAAGCAGAGGATGACTGATCCTTGCCTATCCGGTTATCACCCACACCCACTATATGTAGTGTGCACCCATTTTCCTGAGTAAAGCTCGGTGCAGGTCGAAGCGGAGATATCTCCGGCGATGCCGAGCAGGGACTCGGACGGCATTGTAGCGGCTTTTAGGCGACACTTTAGCGTGGTGGAAATCCTAATCATTGAGTCGGATTTGGCAAAACGCCACGTTGCATAAAGGACCGTCACTTCATTGAAATTTATCTGAAATCGGAGGTGAACGACACCGATGGAATATTCCAGGAAATCAGAGCTTCATTGAATTGTAGGATTCGAGTGCCGGATTATTCACAAATAGCTCTGTGAACAAGTTCGCTCAATACGTCATATTAAACAAGTTCGCTCAATACGTCATATGAAGTAAACGGATTGAGGATCACGTTCTTGCGTGTCGCTTCGTCTTCGCTGCGACTCAAAACGCGCAGGAGACTAACAGGCGCGGACGGGTTCTTCGCAACGATTCGTGCCAGCGCGTCGCTTTCTTCGACTAGTGCCGTCAATCGCTCAGACGATGTCGTTTCATCAGCAGCTTCCCGTCTGGCCGTGGGTTTCTTCGTTTTTCCCTTGGTCGCCACCGTTCCGTCCACCGATGTTAAGTACGTGACGTGAATCAAACTCCGGTTCGGTTTTCAGAACAATCAAGAATTAGCCGGATCGCCTCCTCAATGCGCCTGCGCCGGCCCTTGCCTGCAGTCCAAGGAGACACACTACATATAGTGGGTGTGGGTGATAACCGGATAGGCAAGGACTGATCAACGGCGTTCCGAATTTCCACACATCAGGTTGCTCAATCGCCGAATCTATAGTAGCCGCGCGGCAAAGTGTATGGTGGCACGATCCTGCCGCTTAGCCCGCCGCGCGTTCCACCACCTGCTTGAAGACCTCGTGGGCCCTGGCTTGGCGGGCGCGGAGATCGTCCTCCAGGGCGGCGAAGTCCGCGACGCTGCCGACGTGCGCGAGCTTGCGGCAAAGATCCTCGGGCGCCGCCGCGTCGAAACCGTCGCCCTCGACGGCGATGCGGAGCAACCCGGTCAGTCGATGCAGCAGCCCCCAGGTTCGCCGCAGGTCATCGCCCTGGACGCCCTCCAACAGGCGGAGCGCGCTCGCGATCTCGATCGCCTGGCCGGTATGGCGCACGACGACGTCCGGGTGGCGCGCGGCATGCGCCAGTTGCAGGTACTGGACGGTCAACTCGATGTCGACCAGGCCGCCCCGGACCTGCTTCATTCGCCAGATGTCGTCGGTGCCGCGGTCCTTCACCAGCCGCTCGCGCATTTCGACCACGTCGCGGGCGAGTGGACCGGCCTCGCGCGGCCGGCGGACGACCTCGTCGATGGTCGTGGCGATCCGCTCGCTCAGCCGCGCCGGGCCGGCGATCACCCGTGCCCGGGTCAGCGCCATGTGCTCCCACGTCCAGGCCTCGTCGGCTTGATAAGTGGCGAAGCCGTCGAAGCGGGTCGCCACCGGCCCCTTGTTGCCGGAGGGCCTGAGCCGCATGTCGACCTCGTAGAGCTTGCCCTCCGCCGTCCGCACTGTCAGCGCCGCGAGAATCCGCTGCGCCAGGCGAGAGAAGTAGTGCGCGGGTTCCAGCGGTCGCTCCCCGTCCGACGCCCCCCCATCGCCGTAGTCGTAAATAAACAGCAGGTCGAGATCGCTTTCCGCCGACATCTCCCGACTGCCGAGCTTGCCCATGCCGACGACCGCGACAGCACTTCCCGCCACCCGGCCGTGGCGCTCGGCGAAGGCGGCCTCGACCCGGGGCACCAGTCCGGCGATCGCGCAATCGGCGAGGTCGGCGTAGTGTGGCCCCGCCGCCTCGCCATGGCTGGAGCCAGAGAGGATCTGCACGCCGATCTGGAACTTGCGCTCCTTGACGAAGCGGCGGACCCGGTCCAGCGCATCCTCGATGTCGCGGGCGACGCCGAGACCGCCGTCGAGACCGCGACGCAGCTCGTCCGCCGGTGGCGGCGGGGCGTGGAAATCCTCGGCCAGCACCGCGTCCAGGACCTCGGCGTTCATGGCGATATAGTTGGCGAGGCGAGGCGCGCTCCCCATCACCTCGGCCAAGAGGTTCAGCAGGCGCGGATAGGCGTGCAGCATGCTGAAGAGCTGCACGCCGGCCGGCAGCCCCCAGAGAAAGCGATCGAAGCGCGCCAGCGAGGCGTCGGGATTGACGGTGCGGGCGAGCGCCCGGAGCAGCACCGGCATCAGGTCGGTCAGCAGCTCTCGGCTGCGCGCGCTTCGCATCGCCCGGTATCGGCCGTGGTGCCAGCCGCGTAACGTCGTGGAGACGCCCGCCGGCTGGGCGTAGCCGAGCGCGGCCAGCGTCTCCAGGGTGTCGGGATCGTCGTCGCTGCCGGTAAAGACCAGGTTGCCGCCCTCGGAAAGCGCGGGCGCCGCCTCGAAGAGGGCGGCGTAGTGGCGCTGCACGCATTCCAGATGCGCCAACAGATCGCGGCGGAACTCCCCCGTCTCGCCATAGCCGGCGAAGCGGGCGACGTGGTCGATCCCCTCGGCGCTCGCCGGCAGCAGGTGGGTCTGCTCGTCGGCGATCATCTGCAGGCGGTGCTCCACCATCCGATGGTAGCGATAGGCCCGCATCATTTCCTCGCCGACCTCCTCGGTGATCCAGCCCTTGAGGGCGAGCGCCGCCATGGCGCCGGCGGTGGTGCGGTCGCGGAGGTCGGGATCGCGCCCGCCGGCGATCAACTGCTGGGTCTGGACGAAGAACTCGATATCGCGGATACCGCCCCGGCCGAGCTTGATGTTGTGGCCCTCGACGGCAATTCGTTTGTGGCCCTTGTGGTCGTGGATCTGCCGCTTGATCGAATGCACGTCCTGGATCGCCGCGAAGTCCAGGTTACGGCGCCAGACGAAGGGTTGGAGCCGCTCCAGGAAAGCCTCGCCGGTGGCGATGTCGCCAGCGGCGGCGCGCGCCTTGATCATCGCCGCGCGCTCCCAGTTTTGGCCCATGCTCTCGTAGTACTGTTCCGCCGCCGCCATCGCGACCGCCGCCGGCGTGGCGGCCGGATCGGGCCGCAGGCGGAGGTCGGTGCGGAAGACGTAGCCGTCGCCGGTCGCCTGCTGCAGCAGCCGTACCAAGCCCTTGGCCAGGCGGACGAAGCAGGCTTGCACATCCTCCTTGCCTCGGTAGGGCACGGCCTCGGCGTCGAAGAAGATCGAGAAGTCGATGTCGCTCGAATAGTTGAGCTCGCGGGCACCGAACTTGCCCATGGCGATGATCGCGAGACCCGAGCCGAGCTCCGGGCGCGCCGGGTCGGTAAGATCGAGATCGCCCTTGGCGGCGGCTTGCAGCAGCAACACCCGTATCGCCGCCTGCACGGCGCCGTCGGCGAAGCGAGAGAGCGCGCCGGTGACCCGGTCGATGTCCCAATGGCCGGCCAGGTCCGCCAGCGCGATCAGCAAGGCCACCCGGCGCCGCGCGCGACGCAGTGCCGCCATGGGATCGGCGCCCTCAAAGGGCACCGCCTCGACCTCGGCCATCAGCCGATCGAAGGCGGCATCGGGCGGTGGGCCGAACAGCTCGGGGATGGCGCCGGCGTCGCGCACCAAGGCGCGGCCGAGAAAGGGGCTGTTGCCGAAGACGGCGGCCAGCAGCTCCCGCCCGCCCGGCGCGTCGACGAGCGTGGCCAGGGCGTCGGCGAGGCCCGGCTCGCCGTCACCCGCGCGGGCCAGATCCTCCATGCCGCGGTTCACCCGCTCGCCGTCGAACGGCGGAGGTGGCGACGACATTCCCTCGAGCATGGCGAGCCGGACCATGGGAGCCAAATTGGGAGCCCGGCGCCGAAGGGTCAAGCGATGCCGCCCGGCCATGCGAGTGGCCCGAGAAGGTGAGCGGGTCGGACGGAATCGGAGATCGTGGCCGAGCACGGCGCTGTCGGAGAGACGTCGAAAGCGATCGGTTGATCGTCCCGCGCGCCCGGGCGATCAACCGATCGCCCTGCCCGATGCTGCCCGGCCTCAGTTGACGGCGCCGATTTCCCGCAGCTTTTCCTTCAGGTAGGGATGGTCGGGCGATATCGACTGTGCCTTGCGATAGTCGGCGACCGCGCGCTCCTTGTTGCCGCGCGCCTGATGCACGGCACCCCGGCCGATATAGGGTCCGGCCATGTCCGGCTGCAGGCCGATGGCCGTCGTGTAGTCGGCCATCGCGCGATCGAAACTGCGTTCCTGGCGGTAGGTCTCGCCCCGATTCAGATAGGCCTGCGCAAAATCCGGGCGCAGCCAGATGGCCAAATCGAAATCCTTGATCGCCTTGTCGAACTCGCCGGTCTCGCGAAGGACGATACCGCGGCTGTTGTAGGCGTCGGCGAAATCGGGATCGAGCTCGATCGCCATTTCGAAGTCGCCGATCGCCGCCTCGTACTCGAACTCCGCCGCGCGCGCGTTGCCTCGGACGTTATAGGCGAAGTGATCCTCCGGATCGAGCTCGATCGCCGTGTCGCAATCCAGCACCGCCGATTCGAACAGGCCGAGCGAGTAGATTGCCGCGCATCGATTGCTGTAGGCGATCGCCAGACCTTCCTTGGTCAACTCGCCGGACTCGATGCCCCGCGTGTAGAGCTCGACCGCCAACGTCGGATCGCCCCGAGTGAAGGCTTCATAGCCGGCATTGACATCGTCGGCACCGTCGGCCCACGCCGACATCGCCACACACGAGGCGACGAGGACTCCCATCAGTAGCGCGCGCATTCCCTGGACCTCCGCCAAGCACTTGAGCGAACAGACCTTTCCTTCAGTATGGCCAAGACGGTGCGTTCGGGCAACCGAGAGAGAATGGTCGATCCCGAGGGGTTGCCGAAAGACCACAGCGCGCTATCCGGCTCAATCCGCCTCGATCGGCGCCGGTTCGAAGCCCAGGGGCGCCATTTCAAAACCGTCGAACACGAAAGCGGGCGATACGGCGCGGGCGAGGAGAGCCCAGGCGCCGAGGCTTCGCGCCGATTGCCGGCGTCCGCGACGCCCGCCGCCAGCAGGTAGTAGATCAGCGACATTGCGGATCGCGGGCCGGCCGGCGCCGGTGCCCGATAGGTTTCGCGAGAATGCCCGCCCTCGGGGTGCGGCGCCAGCCGCAGGATCTCGACGACCCGCGTGGCCTCGCCCGATCTGTCGAGCATCTCCCCTCCGCCTCCCGCGTATTGGCACCTATTCGTCGATCGAGCTCATGCTAAACTCGGCCCATGCGACCCGACGTCTTCGAATTGCGGGAGTTCTATCACGGCCGGCTCGGCCGGGTGACGCGCAATCTGCTGCGCGATCGGGTCCGTGCGCTCTGGCCGAACGTGCGGGGCTTGCGCGTGCTCGGCCTCGGCTACGCGACGCCCTATCTCGGTCCCTTCCAGGGAGAGGCCGAGCGGGTGCTGGCCTTGATGCCGGCGCCGCAGGGCGTGGTGCGGTGGCCGGCGAGCGAGCCGAACCTGGTGGCGCTCACCGAGGAGCACGACCTGCCGATCGCCGACGCCAGCGTCGATCGGGTGCTGATGGTGCACGAGTTGGAGAATACCGAGCGGGCGCGGGGCCTACTGCGCGAAGCCTGGCGGGTCCTGACCTCGGGCGGGCGGCTGCTGGTGGTGGTGCCCAACCGGCGAGGGCTCTGGGCGCATTTCGAGCGAACCCCCTTCGGCCATGGTCGACCTTATAGTCCGGGGCAGCTCTCGCGATTGCTCAAGGAGGCGATGTTCCAGCCGACGCAGCGCGGTGCCGCGCTCTATGTGCCACCGGCACCGAGGATCCTGCTGCGCGGCGCCGGCGCCTGGGAACGTGGCGGCCGTGTACTCGCCCCCGGGCTCGCCGGCGTTCTGATGGTCGAGGCGGACAAGCAGATCCATGCGGTGACGGCGGCCGACGCCCGGGTCCGGCGGCGGCCGATCCCGATCGCCACCGCCTCGCGCGACGGGGCCAATCGGGCCCGCGTGCTCGAGGACGGCGAGTAGACCCGCCCGGAGCCTCCGGCGCCGAGCTTTTCTTTGCTTTTGCCATGGCCTGCGACTATATGTCGGGCCCTGTTTTCGGGAGTCCGCCGGAGTCCATCAGTCATGTCCACGGACGATCCCAAACTCGACGACCTGCGCCGCGAGATCGACCAGATCGACGCCGCGCTGCACGACGGGATCATGCGTCGCGCAGCGCTGATGGATTGCGTGCTCAGGGCGAAGCGGGCCGATGACGCGCCGACGATCCCGATGCGCACGGGGCGCGAGACGGCGATCCTGCGTAGCCTCGCGGCGCGCCACGAGGGGGCGCTGCCGACGGCCGTCGTGCTCCGGGTCTGGCGCGAGATCATGAACGCGGCGACGGCGCTTCAGGGGCCGCTCTCCATCGCCGTCTGCGCGCCGGCGAAGAGCGTCGGCTACTGGGACCTGGCGCGCAATCACTTCGGTGCGGCGACGCCGATGAGCCTGCACGTCTCCCCGAACGTGGTGCTGCGCCAGGTGCTGGAGCGGCCGGGCACCGTCGGCATCCTGCCGGAGCCGCAGGACCAGGAGGAGGAACCCTGGTGGCTCGCCCTGACGAGCGAGGCGCCGGAGGCTTCCGCCCTCCGGATCATCTGGCGGTTGCCCTTCTTCGTCGCGCCGATGGGACGCTTCGAGGAGTTGACCGCTTACGCCGTCGCCCGCACGCCGCCCGAGCCCACCGGCAACGACGTCACCATCCTGGCGCTCGACACCGAGGCCGACATCAGCCGGGGGCGGCTGATCGAGGGCTTGGCCCAGGTCGGCTTGCGGGCGCGGGTTCTGTTGACCCACGAGGGCGAGACGCCGCGCGGGCGCATCCATCTGGTCCATGTCGACGATTTCGTCCTCGAGGACGACCCCCGTCTCGTCGACGTCGTGGAGGACATCGGCGAGAGTTTGCTCCGTGCCCTGGTCCTCGGCGCCTATCCGATGCCGCTGATCGACGCCGGCCCGACCGAGGAGGCGCATGAGGCATGACTTCCCCCCGACCGCGCGACGGCATCCTCGCGATCGCGCCCTATGTCGGCGGCGACGCGGTGGTCGAGGGCGCGGCCCGGACGATAAAGCTGTCGAGCAACGAATCCGCGATCGGACCGAGCCCGGCGGCGATCGAGGCCTATCGGAAACTGGGGGGCGAACTGCACCGCTATCCCGACGGCGCCAGCGAGGCGCTGCGCGCCACGATCGCCGAGGTCTACGGGCTCCAGCCCGAGCGGATCATCACCGGCAACGGCTCCGACGAGATCATCTGCACCCTGATCGCCGCCTATGCCGGGCCGGGAAACGAAGTGCTTTACAGCCGGCACGGTTTCTTGATGTATCCGATCGGCGCGATGGCGGCGGGCGCCACGCCGGTGCAGGCGGCGGAACGGGACTATACGGCCTCGGTCGACGCGCTGCTTTCCGAGGTGAACGAGCGCACCCGGATGGTCTGCCTCGCCAATCCCAACAATCCGACGGGCACCTACGTCGGCGTCGACGCGTTGCGCCGCCTCCACGCGGGCCTGCCGTCGGACGTGCTGCTGGTGATCGATTCCGCCTATGCTGAGTTCGTCTCGGCGAACGACTACGCCGATGGCGCCGAGTTGGTGGCGGCGGCGGAAAACGTTGTGATGACGCGCACCTTCTCCAAGCTTTACGGCTTGGCGGCGCTCCGCCTCGGCTGGGCTTATGTGCCGGAGGACGTGGCCCAGGTCTATCACCGCGTCCGCGGCCCCTTCAACGTCAACCGGGCGGCGCAGGTGGCGGGTATCGCGGCCTTGCGCGACGCCGTCCACGCGGCGGCCGCGCGCGCCCACAACGATCGCTGGCTGCCCTGGCTGCAAGAGGCCTTCACCCGGCTCGGGCTGCGGGTGATCCCGAGCGTCGGCAATTTCGTTTCCGTCCGTTTCGGGGCCAAGGGCCCGAGGTCGGCGCCGGCGGCACTCGCCTTCCTGAACGCGCGCAATGTCCTGCCCCGCGCCATCGCCGCGTACGGCATGGCCGACCACTTGCGCTTCACGGTCGGCCTGGAGGACGAGAACCGCGCGGTGATCGCGGCCGTCGAGGCTTTTCTGGCGACCTCGGATGACTGAAGACGCCTCACCCTTGATCGGACGCCTGGCGCTGATCGGCGTCGGCCTGATCGGCTCCTCGATCGCCCGGGCGGTAAAACGCGGTGGTCTCGCGGGCCATATCGCCGGCTGCACCCGGAGCGAGGCGAGCCGAGATGCCTGCCTCGAGCTCGAAATCGTCGACAGCGCGCATGTCGATCCCATCGAGGCGGCCCGGGACGCGGACCTGGTGATCCTCTGCTGCCATCTCGGCAGCTATATCGACGTGGCGAAGGCGATCGGGCCGACCCTGAAGCTCGGCGCGGTGGTGAGCGACGTCGGCTCGGTGAAGGCGCAGGTGTTGTCCGAGATAGGCCCGCTCTTGCCCGAGGGGGTACATCTGATCCCGGGCCACCCCGTCTCCGGGACGGAGCATTCGGGCCCGCGCTCGGGCTTCGCGGAACTGTTCGACGACCGCTGGTGCATTTTGACCCCGGGGCCCGACGCCGACGCGGCGGCCCTGGCGCTGGTCGGCGAATTCTGGCACCGGATCGGCAGCCGGGTCGAGATCATGGATGCACGCCACCACGACCTCGTGCTGGCGGTGACCTCCCACCTGCCGCATCTGATCGCCTACAACATCGTCGGCACGGCGGCGGACCTCGAAACCGTCACCAATAGCGAGGTGATCAAATATTCCGCCGGCGGCTTTCGCGACTTCACCCGGATCGCCGCCTCGAACCCGGAGTTCTGGCGCGACGTCTTCCTGAACAACCGCGAGGCGGTGCTGGAAGTCCTCGGCCGCTTCACCGAGGATCTCTTTGCCCTGCAGCGGGCGATCCGCTGGGGCGAGGGCGACGAACTCCACCAACTGTTCTCCCGCACGCGCGACATCCGCGGCCGGATCATTGCCGCCGGGCAGGAGACGCCGGCAGCGGATTTCGGCCGCCGCCCGCCGCCGGAGGAGGAAGAAGAATCGGCGTAAGCCGGGCGACCGTGATCGGGCCGAGGAGAAGCCGTCCGTCCTGCATCGTCACCGGCACCGAAAGTTCGCCGCCCGCCACCAGCGCCAACAGGTTCAGGATCGGCAGGGCCTCGTCGAAGTCGGCGCGGCGCATCACGCCCGCCAGCACGGCACGCTCCAGCAGCTCGCGATGCCCCTTCACCTTGGCCGTCATCGCGCCGACGAGGCGCGTTTCGGCATCGAGCGCCAGCGTACCCTCGGCCCGGATCTCGACCTTGCCCCAGACCACCCTCAGCTCCCGGATCTCGACCGCGCCGCCGCCGTCGCGCCAGGCGAGCACCATCGCCCCGATTTCGCCCAGTGGCGGTTCCGGTCCCAAGACGCTCGCCAGCAGGTCCAATCGATCGAGGGGTGCCATCCACGCCGCGTCGCCCACGGCCAGGCGATCGGCGCGCAGCGAGACCTCGCCGATGGTGTCTCCGGTCGCCGCCGGGCGTAGGTGAAGTTGCACCCGCTCGGCGACGATGGAGGCCGGGCGCACCACGCCACCCGCGCGGATCTCCAAGCTCCCGGCGAGCTGTTTCAGATCGATGGCGAGGTCGCGGAGGCGCCCGGTTCCGTCCTGGCGGTGACTGGCGAGGCCGTTCCCGATATCCAGCTCGAGCAGCACTTGGCGCCCCGGACCGGCCGCGACCGGCCCCAGGCGATGGCGGCCGGTGAGATCGAGGATGACGTGGTGGAAGTCCCAGGGCTGGATCACCGCGGAAAGGCGGTCGGCCTCCCAGGCCGGCGCGTTTCGATCGTCGGCCATCGCCAAGCGGGGCCGGGCGATATCGACGACCACGCGATAGGGAAAACCGCGCCGCTCCAGGCCGGCGTACGCCGCCACCCGGCCCTCGGCCCGGCGTGCCTCGGTCCAGTCCTCGATGGCCCCGACCACGACGCTGGCGACGACGGCGTAATAGCCCACATAGGCGGCGACGGCGAGCGCCACCGCGCCGATCAACGCCCAGTAACGCACCCCGCTACGGCCGGTTTCGGCGGCTGATGCCTAGCCGTCGATCCCGCCCATGCAGAGGTATTTCACCTCCAGATAGTCGTCGATGCCGTATTTCGAGCCTTCCCGGCCGATGCCGGATTCCTTGACCCCGCCGAAGGGCGCGACCTCGGTCGAGACCAGGCCGGTGTTGATGCCGACCATGCCGTATTCCAGGCCCTCCGAAACCCGCCAGATCCGGCCGATGTCGCGGGAATAGAAATAGGAGGCGAGGCCGAACTCGGTATCGTTGGCCATCTCGATCGCCTCGGCCTCGCTCGAGAAACGGAAGATCGGCGCCAATGGGCCAAAGGTCTCCTCCCGCGCCACGACCATCTCGGGCGTGACGTCGACCAGCAGCGTCGGCTCGAAGAAGCTGCCGCCGAGGGGGTGACGGGCGCCACCGACGACGACGCGGGCGCCCTTGGAGAGCGCGTCGGCGATGTGCTCCTCGACCTTGGCTACCGCCGCCATGTTGATCAGCGGGCCCTGGTCGACCCCCGCCTCCAGGCCGTTGCCGACCTTGAGGGCGGAGACCGCCTCGGCGAGTTTGGCGTTGAAGGCATCATGGACGCCGTCCTGCACCATGATCCGATTGGCGCAGACGCAAGTCTGCCCGGTGTTGCGATATTTGGAGATCATCGCGCCCTCGACCGCCGCGTCGAGATCGGCGTCGTCGAAGACGATGAAGGGGGCGTTGCCGCCGAGCTCCATCGAGACCTTCTTTACCGTGCCGGCGCATTGCTCCAGCAGGATCTTGCCGACCTCGGTGGAGCCGGTGAAGGTGAGCTTGCGGACGATCGGATTGGCGGTGATCTCAGCCCCGATGGCACCCGAGGCGCCGGTGACGACGGAGAGGACACCCGCCGGCAGGCCCGCGCGCGCCGCAAGTTCGGCCAGCGCGAGCGCCGAATAGGGCGTCATGGAGGCCGGCTTCACCACCATGGTGCAGCCGGCGGCGAGCGCCGCGCCCGCCTTGCGGGTGATCATCGCTGCGGGAAAGTTCCACGGCGTGATCGCGGCGGTGACGCCGATCGGCTCGCGCAGCACGACGATCCGCTTGTCAACCTGATGCGCGGGGATGGTATCGCCGTAGACCCGCTTGGCCTCCTCGGCGAACCACTCGATGAAGCTCGCCGCATAAACCACCTCGCCCTTGGCCTCGGCCAACGGCTTGCCCTGCTCAAGCGTCATGATGGTGGCGAGATCGTCGGCGTTTTCGAGCATCAGATCGTGCCAGCGCCGGAGGATTTGGCTGCGCTCCTTGGCGGTCTTGGCCCGCCAGGGCGGAAGCGCGCGGTTTGCCGCCTCGATCGCACGGCGGGTCTCGCTGGCGCCCATTTTCGGTACCGTGCCGATGGCCTGGTCGTCGGCCGGGTTGGTGACCTCGATGGTGGCGCCGTCGTCCGCGTCGCGCCAGCCGCCGTCGATGTAGCATTGCTGGCGAAACAGCGTCTGGTCCTGGATCTGCATGGTTCCTCTCCTCGCCTGTTCGGCGTTGCTGGGTTGCGACCAGCTTACCCCGAGCCGGCGGTAGGCCCAAGCGATCCCGAGCGCGTGTAGCTAGCTAGCTACCTGCCCCCGCGACCATCTCGCGCGCGTCGAGTATCCGGGGTAGGTTCCGGCGCTGCGAGAGCAGGGTGGAGGGGTGGCGATGAAACTCGGCTTGTCGATCGGCTATTCGGGGGCGGCGATGGAGCTGCCGGTGGCCAGGGTCCAGCGGGCGGAAAAGCTCGGCTACGACTCGGTCTGGACGGCGGAGGCCTATGGCTCCGACGCGGTGACGCCCTTGGCCTATCTCGCCGCCCGGACCAGCCGAATCAAGCTCGGCACCGCGATCATGCAACTCGCCGCCCGCACGCCGGCCAACGCCGCCATGGCCGCCGGCACCATCGACGCCATGGCCGGCGGCGGCCGCTTCATCGCCGGGCTCGGCGTCTCGGGCCCGCAGATCGTCGAGGGCTGGTACGGCCGCCCCTGGGGCCGGCCCTACCATTGGCTCAGGGACTATGTCGAGATCATGCGCAAGGTCTTCCGCCGCGAGGCGGGCCTCGCCCACGACGGCAAGCAGATCGCGCTGCCTTACGAGGGCGAGGGCGCCATGGGCGTCGGCAAGCCGCTACGCTCGATCCTGCACATGAACCCCGATATCCCGATCTACATCGGCTCCGGCGGCGAGGCGACGGTGCGGCTGACGGGCGAGGTCGCGGACGGCTGGCTGCCGCTCGGCTTCACCCCCGGCAGCTTCGAGGAATACCGCCCCTGGCTGGAGCAGGGCTTCGCGCGGGCCGGCGGCGCCAAGAGCTTCGATGATTTCGAGATCCAGGCCTCGGTCCATGTCGAGATCGAAGAGGACGTTCAGGCCGCGCTGCTTCGGCTGAAACCGAGGGAGGCGCTCTACATCGGCGGCATGGGGCACCGGGACAAGAACTTCCACAAGGAGATGATGATCCGCCGGGGCTACGCCGACGCGGCGGCGCGGATCCAGGAGCTCTATCTCGACGGCGCCAAGGACGAGGCGGCGGCGGCGGTGCCGGACGAGTGGGTCGACGCCAAGGCGCTGGTCGGCCCGCCGGCGCGGATCAAGCAGCGCTATGCTGCCTGGGAGGAATCCGGCGCCACCGCGCTCACCGTCAGGACCAAGCAGGACGCGGCCGTCGACCTGATGGCCGAGGCCGCGCGGCTCGACCTGCCGGCCGCCTGAGAGTCGAAGGTCTACCAGGCCGAACGGCTCGACAAGCTGGGGATGAACGTGGTCGAGGTGGAGCCACGTGACGCCCATGCGTTCGGCGGCGGCCTCCACTGCCGCACCGCCGACGTGCGGCGCGAGGGCGGGCTGGAGGGCAATTTTCCCAAGCCGTGAGGGCGTGGCGCCAGCGCCCACCGCCCCTCAAGGCCGGCGATTTCGCCTGAGATCGTCCTCGTCGTCCCACAGCAAAAAGTCCGGGCCCAGGTCGCGCAAGGTGGGACAGCCCATCTGCGCCATCGTCAGGTCCAACTCCTCGCTCAGGATCTCGATCGCCCGGCCGGCGCCGTCGATCCCGCCAGCCGCGGCCCCATAGAGCGTGGGCCGGCCCATAAAGACGAACTTGGCGCCGAGGCAGAGCGCCACGACGATGTCGGCGCCGCGCCGGACGCCGCTATCGAGCATCAAGGTCACCCGCTCGCCCACCGCCTTGTCGATCGCCGGCAGCACCTCCAAGGGCGAGGGCGCGCGGTCGAGCTGGCGGGCGCCGTGGTTGGAGACGATGATGCCGTCGATCCCGATTTCGGCGGCGCGGATCGCGTCGTCGGGATGCATGATCCCCTTCAGCACGAAGTTGCCCGGCCAGAGCTCGCGGAAACGCTCCACGTCCTTCCAGTCCAAGGGCGCGGTGGTCTGGCCGCTGACGAAGTCCGCGACGGTCTCCGGGTCCGGATCGTCACCGGCATAGGGCGCCCAGTTGGCGAAGAAGGGAAAGCCGTGCTTCATGTAGTCGGCCATCCAGGCGGGATGGCGTAGCGCCTCCAGCTTGGTCCGAAACGTCATCTTGAGCGGCCGAGTGAAGCCGTTCCTGATGTTGCGCTCCCGCTTCGAATGCACCGGCACGTCGACCGTCAGGACGAGGGTCGAGAGGCCCGCGTCGCGCACCCGGCGGATCATGTCCTCCGAGATCGACTTGGTCCGCGCGGCGTACATCTGGTACCAGCCGTTATCCGGCGCGACGCGGGCCAGATCCTCGATCGAGGCGGTGCTTGCGCCGGACATGGTGAAGGGGATGTTGCGGCGCTTCGCCGCCTCCGCCAGCATCAGGTCGGCGCCCGGGCGAAACAGCGCGGCCATGCCGGTCGGCGAGATGCCGAAGGGGCTGGCGTATTCGCGGCCGAAGATCGCTTGGCTTTGGTCGCGAACCGAGACGTCGACCAGATAGCGCGGCACCAGGCGATGCTCGCGAAACATCCGCTCGTTCCGCGCCAAGCCGTCCTCGTCCTCCGTCCCGCCCTCGATGAAGTCGAAGGCGATCTTGGGTATCCGACGCTTCGCCAGCCGGCGCAGATCGTCGATGTTGACGGCGTTCTCGAGCTTCATCGGCCGGGCCCTCTCCCTTGGTTCGGCCGACGCGCACGCGGGCGGGGCGGCCGGTAGTCCTCAGCCGGTCTCGGCGAGCGGTTCCCGTTCCTCGACGTGGCCCAGGATCGAGCTGCGGGAGCCGCGCTGGTTCTCGTAGATCGAACCCTCGTTACGCGCCGGCGGTAACGGCATGCGGACCGGCACGGGGGCGAGCCTGGCCACCACCGAAGGCGTGCCGGCGACCATGGCCGCGTCGTATTCCTCGATTTCCGGCGTCCCCATCAGCGGCCAGGCGTCGGCGGCGGTGTATTGCTGCAGCAGGACGCGGCGATGGCTGTTCGACTGGTTGGGCGGCGAGCCATGCACCGCGCGGACGTGATGCACGGTGATCGAGCCCGCCCGGCCCGTCAGCGCCACGGCTCGAGGGTAGATCGCATCGGCCGCCGCATCGTTGATGGCGCCACAAAAATAGCCCTCGGCGTGATGATCGTAGGTCGGGCCCCTGTGGCTCCCCGGCACGATCCTGAGGGCGCCGTTCTCCAACGTCATGTCGTCGATCATGATGCCGACGGCGCAGAGGTCGTCGTTGGTATGGGGATAGAAGGCCCAGTCCTGGTGCCACTCGACCGGCGCCCCGCCGCCGGCCGCCTTCATGTTGAGCTTGGAGATCTGGTAGCGGACGTCGGGACCGATCAGCCGCACCACCACCTCGACGATCCCCGGGTGTCGGATCGCCCGCTCGTAGACCTCGTGAAAGGCTTGCGGCGTCTTCAGGCGGCGCACCTTGGGCGCGTCGGGGCCGTGCCCGTCCTCGAGATCGTAGAGCTCGGTGTGGCCTGTGACCTCGCGCGACTGCTCGACGAAGTCCTCGGTGACGCGCCGTAGTTCCGCCACCTCGCCCTGGGAAAGCACGTCGGCTACGACGAGGTACCCGTTCGCCCGATAGAACTCGACGTCGCGCTCGCTCAGCATGTGGATCTCCCGCCGGAAGGGCGCCTGGCTGGGCTGGATATTACGCCCGCGCGGGCCGGTCAAGGAAGAGGCGGCGGTCGAGATTTGCGTCCATTGCTTTGACCGCCGGCCGCGCCGCGCCGTTCGCGGCGCAGCACGTAGAGGGTGCTGGCGATAATGATCAGGCTGCCGAGCCAGGTCGCCACCCCCGGAGAATCGCCGAAGACGAGCCAACCCCCCACCGCCACCCATACCATCTTGGTGTAGTTGAAGGGCGCCAGAGTCGAGGCCTCGGCCCGCTGGAAGGCGCCGATCAGACAGAGGTGCGCGGCCACCCCGAAGGCGCCCAGCGCCATGAAGACGCCGTAGTCGGCCGCTTCGAGCGGGCGCCAGAAGAAGGGCACCGCCAGGCTGCACCAGAAGAGGCCGCCGAGGCCGGTGAAGAACAGCATGGTGAAGGTCCGCTCGCTCGCCGCCAGGGCCCGGGTCGCGATCTGGAACAGCGCCATGGTCACGGCCGTGACCAGCGGCATGAGCGCGGACCAATGGGCGAACTCGCCACCGGGACGCACGATCACCAGCACGCCCGAGAGGCCCACGATCACCGCGCCCCAGCGGTGACGGTCCACCGGCTCCCCCAACAGCAGCGCGGCGAGGGCGACCATGAAGAGCGGCGAGGTGAAGCTGATCGCCGTCGCCTCGGCGATCGGCAGGTGGACCAGGGCGACATAGAGCGCGGCGATGGAGGCGACCAGCAGGAACGCCCGGGCCATGTGCATCACCGGCCGCCGGGTCCTGAACGCGTATCGTCGCGCCCCCGGCACGGCCAAGGCCCAGAGCACCAGATAAGTGGCGATGGCGAGGAAGTAGCCCCAGGTGATCTGGACGGGATGCAGATCCCGGGTGAGGTACTTGGCCCAGGTGTCGATGATGGCGATGAAAAGGATCGCGCTCGAAAACAGACCGATCGCCAGCGTGGTCCGCGCCTTCGGCGCGATCATGCCTCCCCCGGCGCGAAGCCGCCACCGCCGGCGATCCGGGCCCGCCCGCGCACGCGGAGCCAGCCCTAGGCGGTGACGCCGCCGTCGACCGGTAGCGCCGCGCCGGTGACGAAGGAGGCCTCGTCCGACAGCAGGAAGAGCGCCGCGTTGGCGATCTCGTGCGGCTGGCCGGGGCGGTTCATCGGGGTTTGCCCGCCGCGTTTCAGGACCAGCTCCTCCTTGTCCATGCCCTGGGTCGACTGCTGGTCGGGCCGGGCGACGAAGACCCGGAGCATCGGCGTGTCGACCGGTCCGGGGCAGACCGCGTTGACCCGGATGTTGTCGCCGGCGAGCCGCTTGGCGAGCGCCTTGGTGAAGCCGACGACGGCGAACTTGGCGGCCGAATAGACCGGGCTGAACTGCGAGCCCTGCAGGCCCGAGCTGGACGCGGTGTAGAGCAGCGCGCCGCCGCCGCGCGCCCGCATTTCCGGGATCGCCGCCTCGGTGGTGACCAGGATGGTGCGCAGGTTCAGTTCGACGGCGAGGTCGAAATCCGCCATGTCGATGCCCTCGATCGCCGCCGGACCCGGATGGCCGACGTGATCCCAGACGAAATCCAGGCCGCCGAAGGCGCTCGCCGTCTCGGCGACGATACGGCGCGAATCCTCGTCTTTTGTCAGATCGGCGACGATACCCTTGGCGCGCCCGCCCGCCGCCTCGATCTCCGCCACCACGGCCGCCACCGCCTCGGCATCGATATCGACCACGCCGAGGGCCGCACCCTCGGCCGCGAAGCGGACCGCGCCCGCCCGTCCCATGCCCGAGCCCGCCGCCGTCACGATTCCCAGCTTGCCCTCGAGCCGCATCCTCGTTCCTCCCGATTGATCTCGTGCGACGCCAATTCCGCGCCGCCCGGCGGATCCTAGCCTATTGCCCGCCGGCGCGGAATCGCGGCCTCAGCCGTAGCGCGCCTCCAAATGTCGGCGGAAGGTGGCGACGTCGAAGCTTCGCCCGGTGGCCCGGGTCAGCAGGGTCTCGGCGCCGCCCGGCAGCCGGCCGTGGCGATGCACGTTCTCGCGCAGCCAGGCCAGCAGCGGGCGGAAATCGCCCCGGGCCAGCGGCGCGCGCACCTCTCCCGCCGCCTCCGCCACCTCGAACAGTTGCGCCGCGGCGATCGCGCCCAGCGTGTAGGTCGGAAAATAGCCGAAGCTGCCGCCCATCCAGTGGATGTCCTGCAGGCAGCCGTCGGCGTCGTCGGGCGGGCGGATGCCGATCAGCTCCTCGTGCAGCTCGTTCCACGCCCCCGGCAGATCGGCCATGGCGAGATCGCCCGAGAGCAGCGCCACCTCCAGCCGGTGGCGCAGGATGATGTGCAACGGATAGGTCACCTCGTCCGCGTCCACCCGGATCAGGCTCCGCGCGACGCCGTGGGCGTGGCGGGCCAGGTTCTCGGCCGTCCAGGCGGGACCGTCGACGCCGAGCGCGCGGCGCACCTCGGGCGCGACGAAGGACAGGAACTCAGGCCCACGGCAGGCCTGCATCTCGATGATCAGCGACTGGCTCTCGTGGATCGCCATGCCAAGCGAGGCGCCGACCGGCTGGTAGCGCCATTCGAGCGGCAATCCTTGGCCGTAGAGCGCGTGGCCGGTCTCGTGCAGCACCGCCATCACCGAGGGCCAGGGGTCGGCCTCGTCGTAACGCGTGGTGATGCGTGAATCGTCCCTGACCCCGCCGGTGAAGGGATGATGGCTCTCGTCCAGGCGGCCGTGCTCGAAATCGAAGCCGAGGACCCGCATGAGCCGCTCGGCCAGTTCGCGTTGCCGCGCCCGGGGAAAATTCCCCTCGAGGGGGAGCGCCGGCGGCGCCTCGCCCTGGCGCGCCAGCGCGCGGTCCACCAGATCGGGGAGAAATTGCGCCAATTCGTCGAGGATCGCCGTCACCCGGTCGAGGCGCAGGCCCGCCTCGTGCGCGTCCAGCAGGGTGTCGTGGACCGAGAGGCCGAAGGCCTCCCCCCGCGCCGTCGCCGCCTCGCGGACCAGTGCCAGGACTTTCTCCAGATGCGGTCGCTGGCGGGCGAAGTCGTTCGCCGGCCGGGCCTCGCGCCAGCACATCTCGGAGGCGGAGTTGGCCCTGGTCAGCGCCTCGTTGAGCGCCACCGGCACTGCCTGTTGGATCCGGAAGATGCGCCGCATCTCGCCGAGGTTGGCGCGCCGCCAGTCGTCGAGCGCCTCTTCGTCCGCCTCCGCCGCCGCCAGATCGTCGCCGAGCGTCGGCGCGCTCAGCATTTCCTGGCGCAGCCGGCCGAGGTAGGCGAGCTGTTCCGCCCGCCCGGCGGCGGCGCCCGAGGGCATGATGGTGGCGTGATCCCAGCCCAGGATGGCGCCGGCCTCGCCCAGCAGCGCGGCGCCGCGAAACCGTTCGACCAGGCGTTCGTAGGCACTCGCCATCGCTCGTGCGGGCGGCCTAGGCTAGAGGCTGAGCGGCTCGCGGGTCGCGACCAGGCCGGGGTTCTCGTGCCAGATGGCGGGGTCCGCGTCGACGAAGACCTCGAGCTGGTTGCCGTCGGGGTCGTGGAAATAGATCGACTTGGTGACGATGTGATCGGCCGTCCTGGCGATCTCGACTCCGTGCGCCTCCAGATGCGTCTTGGCCTCGCGCAGCGTCTCCAGATCGTCGCCGATCTTGAAGGCGACATGCGCCAGGCCGGGCGCGTCGTCGGGGGCGTCGGGCGCCGCCTCGCCGACCGCGATCAGCGCCAGATCGTGATGGTTGTCTTCAATGGAGAAGAAGCTCATCTGGCCGGAATACCCGCCGACCTGCTTCAGCCCGAGGACATCACGGTAGAACGATATCGAACGCTCCAGATTTCTGACCTTGAGTACGACATGACCCAGCCCGTGGACTTGCAATTGCCGATCCTCCTCGCTCGCCGCTCGCGCGCGGCCGTTGCCAGGCACGAATGTAGTCCTGCGGGCCACCCGGGTCCAGGCCGGATCGGCCGCGCTCAGGCGCCGTGCTTGACGCGGACGAGCTTGCGCAAGCTCGGCAGGTCGTGGGGCGGCGGGTCCTCGGAGAACCGCGGCCAGGCGGTGAAGGAGACCTCGCCGAGGTAGACGTCGCCCCGGCTGTCGACCGCCAGGCCGTGCGGCGCGATGAACTGGCCCGGCGCCAGCCCGGCGCGGAGGTCACCGACCCGGGCGACCGCCTTGCCCAGGTTATCGACGATCGAGAGACGCGGGCCGATGTTCGGCACGTCGAAATTGACCGCCATGCCCGGGCCGAGCTCGCCGATGTAGCAGAGCGGGTCCTTACCCGTCTCCATGCAGAGGCCACAGGGCCGGTGCATGTCGTGCCACTGGGTCTCGAACTTGCCGTCGCCGTTGAACACCTGGACGCGGTGGTTCTCCCGGTCGGCGACGTAGACCCAACCGTCGGCGTCGCAGCAGATGTTGTGGGGGATGTTGAACTGGCCCGGATCGGTGCCGGGCTCGCCCCAGGAGAACAGCAGCTTGCCGTCGGGCGAAAATTTGTGCACCCGCGCGTTGCCGTAGCCGTCGGAGACGTAGAGCTCGCCCTGGGGCGAGAGCGCGGTGTGGGTGCAGCGGTGGAACGGCTCGCCCGCCATGTAAGCGCTCGGCTCGCCGGGAATGCCGAGGGTCATCACCACCTTGCCATCGAGCGTGCAGGCCCGCATCGTGTGATCGCCGTCGTCGGTGCAATAGAGCGTCTCGTCCGGGCCGATGTGGAGGCCATGCGCCCGGCGGAACAGCCCCTCGCCCCAGGAGCGCAGGAAGTTGCCGTCGGCATCGAAGACGATCATCGGGTGTTCGCCGCGATTGAAGACGTAGACGTTGTCGTTGTGGTCGACCGCGACCGCCGCGACGTCGTTGAAGGCCCAGCCGTCGGGCAGCTTCGCCCACTCCCGCTCGACCCGATAGGTGAACGCGCCGCTTCCCAGGATCACCGACATCGCCGTCCCTCCCCGTCTCCGATCGCTTCGGTGAAGAGTAGACCGCCAGCGGCCGCGAGGCCACCGGCGGTCTTGCGCACCGAGTGCCACCATCGCATCATCGCGTCCCGCCACGGAACCGGAGGCCCGTCGAGGCATGCGCATTCACAACCTCTATAGCGACGACGACGGGCAATCCCATTTCCGCGATATCGAGGTCGAATGGGTGAGCGAGAGCCCGTCGGGCAAGCTCTCGGAACGGCTGCCGGCCAGCGGCATCATCTTTCGCCAGGTCCCCGCCGAATACGACCTCGACTGGCATCCCGCACCCCGGCGCCAGTACATCATCAACCTCGACGCGGGCGTGCGGATCACCGCAAGCGACGGCGAGGCCCGCGAGATCGGCGCCGGCGAGGTGATCCTGGTCGAGGACACCACCGGCCAGGGCCACCTCAGCCAAGCGCTCGCGGCAGAGATCCGCCACTGCATCTTCGTGCCGATCGATTGATCGATCCGACGGCGCGGCACCTGGCGCCCGCCTCGGGGCCGAGGGCATGGTCTTGAGTTTCGAGCGCCGGGTGCTGGTCTGGATGTGCGTGCTGATCGCGGTCAATCAGCTCGGCTTCGGCTCGATCGTGCCGGTCATGCCGCTCTATGCGCTGACCTTCGGCGTCTCCGCCTCGGCGATCGGCCTCGCCGTCGCGGTCTATGGTCTGGCGCGCTTCGTGATGGCGATGCCGGCGGGCCAGCTCGCGGACCGGCTGGGCCGGCGGCCGACGCTCGCCATCGGCGGCCTGATCTCGGCGGCGGGCAATATCTGGTGCGCGCTCGCCACCGGGTACCCCGAGTTCATCCTGGCCCGCTTCCTCGCCGGCGCCGGGGCCGGCCTGGTGCTCACCACGGGGCAAATCGTGCTCGCCGACATCACCACGCCCGCGCGTCGCGGCCGGACCATGGCGATTTACCAGGGAACCTTCATCTTCGCCGTCGGCATCGGCCCGCTCCCCGGCGGCATCCTCGCCGAGCTCTATGGCCTGGCGGCGCCGTTCTGGGCCTATGGCGGCCTCGGCTTGGGCGTCAGCGCCGTCGCCTGGTTCGCGGTCGGCGAGACCCGGGGGCTCGCAGCCGAGGGCGCGGCCGGCGCCGCCGCGCGACCAACATTTCTGACCCAGATCCGGCTGCTGGCCGACCAGATCGGCTTCCTGCTGGTGTGCGCAATCGCCTTCATGAACGCGGTGGTCAGGACCGGCGGCCTCTTTACCATCATACCCGTCCTGGGGAGCGTGCGCCTGGCGCTCTCCGCCACCCAGATCGGCTTCGCCCTGGCGCTCGGCAGCCTCGTCGGCCTGCTGGCTGCCTATCCGGCCGGCATGCTGGTCGACCGCTTCGGCCGCAAGGCGGTGACCGTGCCGGCGACGATGCTGACGGCGGCCTCGATGGTGCTGTTCTGCCTCGCTCCCTCGCTTCCCTGGTTCACCGCCGCCTGCGTGGTCTGGGGCGTGGCCTCCTCGGTCGGCGGCAGCGCGCCGGCCGCCTATGCCGCCGATTCCGCCGCGCCGGGCATGAACGCGGCGGCGATGAGCACCTACCGCATGGCCGGCGACTTCGGCTACGTGGTCGGCCCGATCGCCCTCGGCTTGATCGTCGACGCCCAGGGCCCGGTGGCGGCGCTGCTGCTGGCGGCGGCGCCGTTGGCGCTCGTCGGCCTGCTGTTCGCACGCTTCGCGCCGGAGAGCTATCGCGGCGACAGGTGAGGGCCGGCTTCGGGGACTTGTCGGGCGGACTCTCAGGGCACGGGCGACGCGAGGACGCAGCGATCCTCGGCGAAGGCGAGGGGGGCCTCGGTCAGGGCTTTGAGCCCGTCCGGCGTCAGCCCCTCGACCATCTCGCGGACGAGAAAGCCCTCGGGCGTCACGTCGACGACGGCGAGATCGGTGTAGATCCGGTCCACCACGCCGAGGGCGGTCAGGGGGTAGCTACAATGCCCGACCAGGCGGGGCGCGCCGTCCTTGGTGGTGTGCGCCATCAGCACCCGTACCGAGCGCGCGCCCATCGCCAGGTCCATGGCGCCACCGACCAGCGGCCCCTTGTCCCCGCGAGCTGAATCCCAGTTGGCGAGGTCGCCCGAGGCGGAGACCTGGAAGGCGCCCAGCAAGGTGACGTCGAGATGGCCGCCCCGGATCATCGCGAAGGCATCGCCCGAGCCGACCACGGCGGCACCCCGCGCCAGTGTCACCCGTCGGCTGCCGGCGTCGACCAGGTCGGCGCTGGCCGCCTCGGCCGACGCGAGGGGACCGACGCCGACGAGGCCGTTTTCCGAATGGAACAGGATCTCCCGGCCCGGCGGCGCATGGTCGGCCGCCAGCACCGGCAGGCCGAGCCCGAGGTTGACGTAAGCACCCTCGGCCAAGTCCTGGGCGGCGCGCCAGGCGATGGCTTCGCGGCTCAGCGCTTTCACGGGCCGCTCCCTACGCCACGTCCGCCACGACGCGCTGGACGAAAATGCCGGCGATGTCGACGGCGTGGGGGTCCAGCGGGTCGTCGGACAGCTCGGCCACCTCCACCACCGTGGTTTCCGCCGCCGTCGCCATCGCGGAGGCGAAATTCAGCTGCGTGCCGGTGAAGGAAATATTGCCCCAGCGGTCGGCCCGCTCCGCCCGGATCAGCGCGAAGTCGGCCCGAATCGCGTATTCCAGAACGCACGGCCGGCCGTCGAAGTCGCGGATTTCCTTGCCCTCGGCGAGCCGCGTGCCGGCCCCAGTGGGCGTAAAGAAGGCCGGGATGCCGGCGCCGCCGGCGCGAATGCGCTCGACTAAGCTGCCCTGCGGCACCAGCTCCAGCGCCAGTTCGCCGTCGAAGATCTGCCGCTCGAAGCGGGCGGTGCCGGCGCCCCGGCTGCGGGCGGCGCTGGAGATCGCGGCGCGGATCCGGCGCGCCTCGAACAGCTCCGGCGCGTGGATCTCGATCATCCGCAGGCTGTTGACGATCACCGTCAGGTCCCCCGCCCCGCCCGCCGCCAGCGCCTTGATCAGGGCGACCGGCAGGCCGGCGCCGCCGAAGCCGTTCACCATCACCCGGGCCCCCGAGCCAAGCCCGGCGAGCGCCGCTTCCATACTCGCTACGCGCTTGTCGATCACGGCGTGAAGACGCCCTCGCCGCTCTCCGGTCGGTCCAACGAGCGGTAGGCTTCCTCCGCCTGGTCGAACACCCCGTCGGCGCCGAGATCGGTGGCGAGTTCGCCGAATAACACCACGGCCTTCATGGCGCCACGCTCCTTATCCGCCGACATCGGCGGAAATCCAAACCATTCGGGCGATTACCCGCCTCCGGCCCGGTAACCACGCGGCAGGTCGAGGCCGACGCCCTCCAGCGCGCCGAACAGGCGATGCAGCGTCGCGACGTCGGCCTCCGGCAGGGGCGGCTTCATGATCGAGGCGACGTTGCGGCGCAGGTGCGCGACATCGCCGGTGCCGAACAGGACCACGTCCGCGCCCTCCTGGTGCGCGGCGTAGCGATAGGCGGCGTCGATCACGTCGTCGTCGCCGCTCTCGTGGAGCAGAAAATCCAGCGGCGCCGAAGCCGCGGCCAGATCCCTCGGCAGTCGGTTCTCGGCCGCCAGCTTCGCGATCGTTTCGCGCCGATAGTCGGGATCGCTGAAGATCCGCCGGACCACGAACATCAACAGCGTGCCGATGCGCTTTTCCCGGGTCAGGGGAAAGACCAGGGCCCGCGCGTTCTGGTGCATCATGTGGAAGGCGAACATCACCACCTCCCAGTGGGGCTCATGCAGGGCGCGGGAGAGCATCTCGTGGCCCGAATCGCGTACCGCGGCCTCGGTGATGCCGAGATGGCACAACTTGCCGCGCTGCTTCTCCGCCAATAGCGCCGGCACCAGGACCTCGCGGACGTGGTCGTATTCGGCCGGCCGCACGCCGTGGAAATGGAAGACGTCGACATGGTCGGTGCCGAGGCGACGGAGCGAGGCCTCCAGGTTCGCCACCACGCCCTTCGCGTCCAACAGCGCGCCGTCGCGGCGAATTCGGCTCTTGGTCGAGATCACCACCGAATCGCGATCCACTTCGCGGATCGCCTTGCCGACGATCTCCTCGGTGCCGTAGGCCTCCGCCGTGTCGATCAGGTTGACGCCGAGGTCGATGGCCTCGCGCACCAGGGCCACGGATTCCGCCTCGCTCCGGCCGGTGGCCTTGCCGAGCCGGCTGGAGCCGCCGCAGCCGAATCCGGCGACACCCACCCGCAATCCCGTCCGCCCCAGCGTCGTCCGCCGCATGCCGTCCCCCCCGTGATCGGAAATTGGACCGGCGGATGCCGATCCGCGCCCTGAGCATAGCACGCGCCGTTGCCTGAACCGTCGCCCTCGTGTGAGAGTGCCGCCTCCTTGCCCTCGGGCGGCCCGCCGGCCAGCCTCCGAGGATGCGATCAGATGAAAGCCGTGGTTCTGGGCGAGATGAACCTGCCGATCGACCGTACCTTCCCGTTGGCCGAGGCGGCGGCACACATGGGTGCCAACGCGCATTTCGCCAAGTTCGTGCTGGAGGTGTGAGGGGGGCGGGATGGCGGTGCGTTTGGACAAGCCCTGGCGGGCGCTGACGGCGGAAAACGTGGAGGCGGTGGGCGGCCATCTGGGCGTCTATCAGTTGGCCGACGCGGCGACGCGAATCCTCTATATCGGCGTCGCGGGCGGGCGGACGCTCTTCGGCCTAAAAGGCGAGCTGCGCCGCGTCCTGGAGGCGCCGCCCGAGGGCGCCAGCCAATTCCGCGTCGAGGTCACCATGAGCTACCGGACCCGGCACTTCGAGCTTTTGCAAGCGTATCGCTCGGACCACGACGGCCTGCCGCCCGCCAACACCGACGTCGACGTGGCGAGCCTCGGCCGCCTTCGCCTGGATTAGGGCGCCCGGTGACTCCGCGCCCGGTGACTCCGCTTGCCGCCGCGTGCGTAGTCGGCTAGAACGGCTGGGGAGCGAAATCGCGAACCCGAGCGGTTTCGATCGGGGGGGCCCGTAGACCTCGTAGGACATTTCCCGTCGGATCGCTCGCGCGAACGACGGACCCACGGGCGGCGGCGCCAACCAGGCAACAATAATCGGGAGCATTGGGTTGCGAAGCGCCAAGCTAGCCGTCGTCGTCATGACCATCTCGCTCGCGGGATGCGCCGTCGACTCCGAGGATCTCTGGCCGTTCGGCTCCAACGAGCCGGCGCCACCACCGCCCGCGCCGGTATCCCAAGGCGCGGCGCCGCCACCGCCACAGTTTCCGAGCGCGGGGTCGCCGGCATCGCTCGCGCCCGTGACGCCGGTGCGGGTGGGCGAAACCGGCACGCTGGTCGGCCGAAAGACCGCCGAGCTGCGCCGCGAGCTCGATCGCCTGAACCAGCGGCTCTCCGAGCAAGGCGAGCGTCTGACCCAGGTCCGCCGGGCGACGGTGGAGAACGCGCAGCGCTATCACGGCACCGTCGCGGCGGTGACCGCGCGCCTGCAGCTCGGCACCACGCCGGGCAATCCGGTGCTGGTGAGCCAGTGGAACGCCGCGCAGGCCGAGCTCGACCGGATCAACGGCGACATCATGGCCTTGAACACGCTGGCCAACGAGGTAGCGAGCAATTCGGCGCTGGCCAACTACGTGCTGGAATCGTCGCGCGCCGCCTATGGGCTGACCGGCGCGATCGACGAGGATCATCGCCAGCTCGCGATCCTCGAGGACGATACCAACCGCACCGCCGTCCTGGTCGACCGCCTGTTGGCCGAGATCAACGAGGATATCGCTCGCCAGAGCGCCTATGTCGGCACCGAGCGCGACAATCTCGCGACCCTCAGCCAAGCGGTGAAAAACGGCGAGCTGTTCGGCTCCAACCTGGCGCTCCGCTCGGCCTACGGGCGGGGTAATGCGCCGATGTTCTCGAACTCCTCGACGCCCCGGGGCGGCTTTGCCATGGGCGGCCGCCGCCCCCTGGTGGTGATCCGCTTCGACCGCCCGGACGTGGCCTATGAGCGGGCGCTCTATTCGGCCGTGGCCCGGGCGCTGGAGAACCGGCCGGCGGCGGCGTTCGACGTCGTCGCGGTGACGCCGGCGGCCGGCAAGGCGGCCCAGGTCGCGCTCTACCAGTCACAGTCGAAGCGCTTCGCCAATCGGGTGATGAAGTCGCTGACCGAGATGGGGATGCCGGCCAGCCGGGTCTCCCTCGCCGCGACCACCAGCCCCGGCGCGAGCACCAGCGAAGTCCACGTCTACCTGCGCTGAATGGATTTCGGCGCCGAGCCGCGTCACAGCGCCGCCAGGACACCCTCCACCAGCTTGGCCGAGAGGCCGACATAGTCGGCCGGGTCGAGCAGGCGGTCGATTTCCGCCGCATCGAGATGCTCGCTGACGCGAGTGTCTTCGCAAAGCGCCCGGCGGAAGCCGATCCCCTCCTCCTGGGCCCGCATGGCGACCTCGTAGACGACCTCGTGCGCGGTCTGCTTGCCGATCGTCTCGCCCAACACCAACATCACCCGCTCCGAGAGCAGCAGACCGCCCAGCAGATCGGCGTTCTCCCGCATACGCTCCGGCCGTACCTCCATGCCGGCCGTGACCGCCGCCATCCGCCGGGCGAGCGCACCGCTATAGATCATCATTTCCGGCAGCGCCGCGAGCTCGATCCTGAGCAGGCCGGCGTCCCGCTCGTGTTCGTGGATCGCCGCGTCGGTGAGGGCTAGAAACTGCGACCTGACGAGGCGGGAGAGGGCGAAGGAGAGCTCCACCGAGGACGGGTTCTGCTTGTGCGGCATGGTGGAGCTGCCGACCTTGCCCATGTGGAAGGGTTCACGTAGCTCGCCGATTTCCGGTTTCTGCAGGCTATATATCTCCCGCGCCATCTTGCCCAGGGTGGCGCTGACTTGAAGCATGAGTGAGGCCAGCTCGACGATGCGGTCGCGCGCCGAATGCCAGCAGATCGCCGGCACGCCGAGCTCGAGCTTGGCGAGTGCACGGGCCTGCATCTCGATTCCTTGGCTGCCGAAAGAGGCCATGGAGCCGACGGCCCCGGTGATGTTGCCGACGAAGATCCGCGTCTCCGCCTCGTCCATCCGCCGGCGATGGCGGCCCAGCTCGTCGATCCAGACCGCGAGCTTGTAGCCGAAGGTGATGGGAAGCGCATGCTGACCGTGGGTGCGGCCGACCATGACCGTCGCCTTGTGGCTCTCGGCCTGGGACGCCAGGTTCGCCGTCACTCGGCTGAGGTCGGCCCGGAGCAGGCGCCAGGCCTCGCGCGCCTGCAGGATCGCGCCGGTATCCATGATGTCCTGGGTCGTGGCGCCCCAATGGATGAACTCTCCGGCGCCGTCCTCGCAGAGCTGCTCCAGCGCGCGAAGCGCCGGCACCAGGGGATGCGCGGTCTCGGCGATGCCGGCGCCGATCGCCGCCAAGTCCACGTCCTCGACCCTCGCCTTGGCGCGGATCTCGCGCGCGGCGGCCTGCGGGATCATGCCCAGTTCGCCCTGCGCCTCGGCCAGCGCCACCTCGACCGCGAACCATTTGCGGACCCGGTTCTCGTCGCTATAGACGCTTCGGTAGTCGTCGGGCGCGAAACTCGGACCATAGAGCACGGAATCGATTACATGGCTGGCCACGGCGGGCGCTCCTCTTGCTCTGGGCGGCGGGCCGATCATACCCGCTCGACCGGCGCCGTCGACCGGCGCGCGAGGCTGCGCCTCGGTTGACGCTTGCGCGACGCGCCACCTATTGTGACCGCTGGGACGCCGGGTCGCGGCCGGCGACGATTCGGGCGAGCGCATGGGCAAGGCCGAAACGATCAGGAAACGGCTGGAAGCGGCGATCGATCGCGTGGAAACGGCGCTCGAGACGGCGGAACGCCGGCGTGAGGCGGCACGAGAATTGGACGGGCTAGATAGCGACGAGGCGGCGGGACGGCTGGCCGACGCGGAGGCGAAGAGCGCACGGCTGAGCGGCGAACTCGAGACGCTCGAGGGGGAACACGCGGCCTTGCGCGAAATCGCCGACACCGTCTCCGATCGGCTCGACAAGGCGATCGGCGAACTTCGGACCGTTTTGGAGGGCTGACATGGGTCAGGTCTCGATCACCGTCAACGGACGCGACTATAAGATCGCCTGCGACGACGGCGAGGAAGAGCACCTCGCCTACCTCGCGAGCTACATCAGTCACCATGCCGATGACCTGGTGGGCAGCGCGGGGCAGGTCGGCGAGGCGCGGTTGTTGCTGATGACCGCCCTGGTGCTGGCGGATGAGCTGTCGACCGCTTTTTCGGAACTCGACGAGCTGCGCGGTGGCGGGGACGGAGGCAACACTAGCGGCCTCATGCGCCCCGCCGGAACGGACAACGGCGATGCCCGCGAAGCGATGGAGGCGCTGGTCGCGAGCCTCGAACGTCTTGCCGAACGCTTGGAAAGCACCTAATTATGCCGTTCGGACGGGCCTCTGCGATGCGCGTCAGGCTAAGCGTGTCCCTGGGCCAGTGCACGTTGTGACGGGAGCTGTCCCTTCCGGAGCCCTGGCTTCGGTATCACGGCGCCCACCTGCTGAGGCAGGCCACAGCGGACCGATAGACGCCAACGGCACTCGCGGACCCGTCCGACCCCTGTCCCGACGCACAGAGTCCGACCGATAAGTCCCCGAGGCGGGTGATGTGGCCAAAAGTCGCCGATGGCGATATTTGGGTCAGACACATAGAGCCGGCGAGAATGCGCGAACGAGTGGAAGCGCCCGAGGGGGCGGCCCTGACCGCCGAGAAAGCCGCCATGCGGGCGCGCCAGGCGCGGCGGCGGTTCGAACTCAGCCTCGCCGCCGGCCGCGAGGCGGCGGGGGCGGCGCGCGATCATCTCCTGGCGAGCTTCGCCTTCGGGCCGGACCAGGTGATCGCCGCCTACTGGCCCTTGGTGGCGGAGTTCGACGCGCGGGCCATGTTGCGGGCCCTGCATCGGCGAGGCCATCCTTGCGTGCTGCCGGTGACGGGACCACGCGGATCGGTGCTCCGCTTCCTGCGCTGGAGCCCGGAGACGCCGCTTCGCCTCGGCCGCTTCCGGATCCCGGCGCCGCCGCGCGAGGGGGCGGAATTGCGGCCCGAGGTGTTGCTGGTCCCGCTGCTCGCCTTCGATCGCCGGGGCCATAGGCTCGGCTGGGGCGGGGGCTATTATGATCGGACATTACGCTCGCTCCGCGCCGACGGGGGGCCACGGCCACTGGCCATCGGTGTCGGCTTTGCCGGGCAGGAAGTGGCGCGGGTACCGAGCGGGCCGAACGACGCCGCTCTCGACGCTATCGTCAGCGAGGCCGGTGCCTGGCGCGTCGCGTCCGAGGGCAATTGCGGGGGGTTGAGCTAGGTGAAGGTTCTCTATCTCGGCGATATCGTCGGCCGCGCCGCGCGCAACGCGGTCTACGAGCAGCTGCCCGGGTTTCGCCGCCGGCTCGGCCTCGACTTCGTCGTGGTCAACGCGGAAAACGCCGCCGCCGGCTTCGGTCTGAACGAGCGGATCGTGAAAGACCTGCTGGCCGCCGGCGCCGACGTCATCGTCACCGGCAATCACGGTTTCGACCAGCGGGAATCATTGCCCTTGTTCGATTCTGAGCCGAGGCTGCTGCGTCCCCACAACTACCCCGCCGGCACGCCGGGCACCGGGCTCGGCGTCTACGACCTGCCGGACGGGCGCAAGGCCGGCGTGCTGCAGCTCATGGGGCGGCTGTTCATGGACCCGCTGGACGATCCCTTCGCCTGCGTCGAGGCGGCGCTCGCCGAGATCAGGCTCGGCCGCGACGTGGACTTCCTGCTGGTCGACGTGCACGCCGAGGCGACCAGCGAAAAGATGGCGCTCGGACATGTGCTCGACGGCCGCGCGAGCGCCGTCGTCGGCACCCACACCCACGTGCCGACCGCCGACATCCAGATCCTGCCCCGGGGGACCGCCTATCAGTCGGATACCGGAATGTGCGGCGACTATAATTCCGTGATCGGCATGGAGAAGACCGAGCCGATCAACCGTTTCCGCCACAAGATGTCCTCCGCCCGGCTGAAACCGGCGATGGGGGAGCCGACGATCTGTGGCATCTATCTCGAGGTTGATCCCCGAACCGGCCTCGCGCGCCGCGCCGCGCCGCTCCGCCAAGGGGGTCGCCTGTCGCAAGCCTGGCCCGGCGGTTAGGCGAGATCACGCACATCGGTCTTGTGTGAGCGTCGTCGTTGCGCGACCCTAGCGGCTGCGCGGAGAGATATTTCGACGCCGTCGGCCGCGCCGTCCACCAGGGCGGCGATCGAGCGGGCCGGCGAGCTCGGGGGAACGCGGATGTCACGCATCGACCTACAAAACGAGAAACACGTCCTGGAGGCGGCGAGCGAGAACCTCAGCGACGGCCTGCTGGGCGAGGCGGCCGGTGCCTATGGCGAGCTGCTGTCGCACTATGAGGCCCTGGTGCGGCGGCTCGATCGCGACGCTCCCGCCGCCGAGCGGCGAAGCCCCGAGGCGATGATGGAGAAGCTGATCGAAATCGGCATCGCGCTCTCGGCCGACCACAACTCCGACCGGCTGATGGAATCGATTTTGCGCGAGGCCAAGGATCTGACCAATGCCGATGGCGGCACCCTCTACCGGCGGACCGACGACGACCAGCTCAGGTTCGAGATCATTCGCAACGATTCCCTCGAGATCGCCAAGGGCGGCACCACGGGGGAGGCGATCGAGTTCGACCCGTTGCCGATGTACGACGAGAACGGCGAGGCGAACTATCAAAACGTCGCGACTCACGTCGCCCTCAGCAAGCGGACCATCAGCATTCCCGATGCCTACGACACGGAGGATTTCGACTTCACCGGCACGAAGCGGTTCGACGAAGCCATGGGGTATCGCTCGAAATCCTTCCTGACGGGTAACTACCCAGGTCTGATTGGCCCGAGCGTTTGTATGTGAGGGATCGTGGGGGTCCGGGCTGGTAGCGGTGCCGGTGTTCTCAGAGGCGCAGTTGGGGGATTAGTTGCATCGGATCGGGATGCACCAGGGTCTGGAGGACGTTCCAGCCTTGCTTTCGGGCGGTGGCGATGACGGCACGCATTCTGGCGAAGTTGTAGGCACCCCTCTCGGAGCGGAAGCCACCGGAGATCTTCTGGCGCAGCTTGGCCATTCGGAGGTCACGTTCGGCCTCATTGTTCGTAAACGGCGTGCGCGGGTCGGTGAGGAATCGCAGGCATCCCTCCTTGTGCTTGCGGAGGCGGAGCGCGAGGTTATGACCGATGCGGCGTTTCTTTCGTCCGCGCTTGCCGGTCCGGAGCGGCGGCTGCGCCTCGTGGAAGGCGATGGCGTGGTCGAGGATGCGGGCCCAGGCCCGCGAGATCCGGGCCACCAGGGAGGCGGGCACGTCGCGGCCGTTCTCACGGGAGAAGCGGGTAGCCCTGTGTGCGCGCTCAAGGAGGCGGTGCATGCTCTTTGCCCAGTCTTCCTTCTCGATGTCGATCAGGGCCTGGAGTTCGCGCAGGTGATGGGCGTTGCAGGCGCCGTGGCGCACGCCCTTGAGGGTGAAGTAGGCGGCGTAATCGTCATGGATGAGGATGCCTTCGAGGTCCTTTTCGACATCGCCGCGTCCCGCGCCGATGCGCAGGACGGTCAGGAATGGGGTGCACAGCACGTGGAGCCAGCGGGTACGGGCGGCGATCCGCAGGCCGGTTTCGTCGAGGTGCTTGACCGGGACCGCTGTGCGGATCACGTCTGCGACATGGGCGAGGAAGGGCTCGAAGCGCCTGGCGATTCGCCGGCCCATGGCGGTGATCGTGGCTGTGGAGATGGACACTGCGAAGAGGTCGCTCATGAGTTCGGCCAAGCGCTTCTCGGGAACGAACTGGGCGTACAGCAGGTAGCTCACCCAGGCGGTGATGCGTGGCCCGTACTGGACCGGGGCGGTCACGCCGTCCGGGAAGACGGCTCCTGTCACGGTGGCGCAGGCGCCGCAGAGGCAGCGATGGGCGCGGTGTTCGGTGACCTCCAGGGGGCGTGGCTCGGGCACATCGAAGACCTGTCGACAGACGGGCGCGCGGTGACGGTCGGCGTCCGACAGCGGTGCGCCGCAGCCCGAACAGGCGGAGGGGTCATGATCCACAACATGGTCCGGGCTCTCGGTCCGCGCCAGCGTCGTTCCCTTGTGGCCCGGCTGGCCGCCGCTTGGCCTGCCGGACTTGCCGCGCTGGCTTCGGGTGCGCCTCTGGGTTCCGCTCTTCTTGCGCAGGCCGTCGCTGGCGGGCGGCTTGCTGCTGGTGGTGCTGTCAAGCGCCGCGCTCCGCTCGAGCTCGGCGATGCGGTCCCGCAGGGTCGCGTTCTCCCGCTCGAGCGCGGCATTCTCCCGGACGAGCGCCGTGGCCAGGCGCAACAGCCCCTGGCCCCATTCCCGGAAGGCCTTGACGACTGTGATTGCGAAGGATGAGGGGTCAAGAAGATCTTGCAGGCACGCGAAGGCCTCGTCATGGGCGGCGAGGTCCTCGTGCCAGCGCGACAGCGTCACGGGTCCTCGGCATCGACGGCCATCATGGCGGCCAGCACCGCGAGGCGTTCGCCCGCCGGCAAGGCCTTGTAACGCCGGCCCCAGTTGGCCGCCTTACGCTTGATGCGCTGGCGGTCGGTGAAGTTCCGGCCTGCGTAGCTCGCCCAATGCACCCGGTCGGGCGCGAAGTTGAACCACACGACCTCGGTCCGCACCTGGGCCTGGGTCGTCACCTGCAGCGCCAGACTGCGCCAGCCCGCCAGCATCTCGTCATAGAGCGCCGAGGGATGGCCCGAGACCATCACCTGGCAGGGCAGATCCTTGAGCAGGTCCAGGAGCGCGACATGGTCGACCTCCTCGTAGTCGAAGCGATAGCGCCGTGCCGAACGGCGGGTCGCGTGCAGATAGGGGGGATCGCTGTAGACCAGCTCCGGGCCCAGAAACGGGAACGAGGCCAAAAAGGCATGGGCACAGCCATGCACCAACTCGACCGGGTAGTCACAGGCAAAGGCCTCGAGCGCCTGCGCATCGCGGTCGATGCCGATCGAGCGCACGCCCGTTGGCTTGCGCTTCATCAGCGCACCGCCCCCCAGGTGGCTCTCGATGTAAACGCTGTGCGGCGGCATCAGCGCAATCAGCGCCTGGCACAGACCGCTCGTCGCCTTCGACCCAAAATATTCCACGCGCCGCTCCCGTCACACGAGAGCGCAACCCATAGACGCCCGATTCTATGGAGTCAAGAGACGATCAACGACGCGGCGGCGGAAACCCGGCCCCGGCGACCACCTACATCATCCTCTCGCGGTCAGGAGCGGGGTACCTGGGTAGTTACCCTGACGGTACCGATGAAGACGCGCCAGGGCGACGTGATCGGCGTCCTACAGTTGATCAACGCCCGCGATCCCTCGAGCGGGAACGTGGTGAGCTTCCCTCGGGAAATCGAGGACTATGTCGGCGCGCTCGCCTCGCAGGCCGCCGTGGCGCTGGACAACCAGCAACTGTTGGAAGCCCAGAAGGACCTGTTGGATTCCTTCATCATGCTGATCGCCGGCGCGATCGACGAGAAATCGCCTTACACCGGCGGCCACTGCAATCGGGTGCCGGAACTTGCGATGATGCTGGCTCGGGCCGCCTGCGAGGCCGAGGAGGGTCCCTTCGCCGACTTCGGCTTCGACGAGGAGCAGTGGTACGAGTTCCAGGTCGCCGGCTGGCTGCACGATTGCGGCAAGGTCACCACGCCCGAATATGTGGTCGACAAGGCGACCAAGCTGGAGACCATTTACGACCGCATCCACGAAGTCCGCACCCGCTTCGAGGTGCTCAGGCGCGATGCCGAGATCGCCTATCTGAAAGGATGCCTCGACGGCGGCGAGGAGGCGGCATTGGCGGGCCGGCGCGACGAGGCGATCCGGGGCCTGGAGGACGACTACGCCTTCGTCGCCGAGTGCAACATCGGCGGCGAATTTATGTCGGACGAGCGGATCGAGCGGCTCGGAAAGATCGCCGAAGTCACCTGGACCCGACATTTCGACGACCGTCTCGGCATCGGCCACGACGAGCAAAGCCGCAAGGAGCGCACGCAGGCCGCACCGCTGCCGGCACTCGAGCTGCTGCTCGCCGACAAGGACGAACACCTGATTCACCGCCACCATCGCGAGACGCCGCCGGACGAGGAAGACCGGGGCTTCCGGATGGAAGTTCCGAAGCACGAGTACGACAACGGCGAGCTGCATAATCTGACGATTCGTCGCGGCACGCTGAACGCTGAGGAACGCTACAAGATCAATCACCACATCATTCAAACCATCATCATGCTCGAAAAACTGCCGTTTCCGAAGCATCTGGAGCAGGTGCCGGAATATGCCGCGGGCCACCACGAGAAGATGGACGGCACCGGCTATCCCCGGCGGCTGGCGCGCGACGAGATGTCGGTGCCGGCCAGAATCATGGCCATCGCCGACATCTTCGAGGCGCTGACCGCCTCCGATCGGCCTTACAAGAAGGCCAAGACCTTGAGCGAGTTGCTCCGCATCATGGGCTTCATGCGCAAGGACCAGCACATCGATCCCGAGCTCTTCGAGCTGTTCCTCGAAAGCGGCGTCTACCGGCAATACGCCGAGGAGTTCCTGGAGACGGCGCAGATCGACGAGGTCGATATCGCGGGCTTTTTGGAAGATAGCTAGAGGGTCGAGGCGGCGTTCCGCTCGCTCACCGATACCCCGCATCGTCGTCGGGAGCGGAACGCCGCCACGACCCAAAATCATCCCGGTCAAACGTTTCAACCTGGTCGGAAAGTGCTCTAATGTCCTGATCGATAAATTGATATGATTATGTCTCTATTTGTTTTCAGGAGGCGCGATTGATGGCGAGAGTGGCGGTGACGATCTCTTTGAGCGATGACGAGCGCGCCGAATTGGAGGCGCTGTCTCGTCGTCGCAAGACGTCGCAGGGGCTTGCGCGGCGGGCTCGGATCGTCTTGGCGGCGGCGGAAGGGTTGGAGAACAAGGAGATCGCCGTTCGTCTCGAGGCGAGCGCGGACACCGTGGGCAAGTGGCGTCGCCGCTATGCGGCGGAGGGCCTCGACGGTCTGTACGACGAACCCCGCCCCGGCGCGCCGCGTCAAATCGGCGATGACGCCATCGCGGAAGCGGTCCGGCTGACGCTGGAAGAGACGCCGCCGGACGCGACCCATTGGAGCCTTCGCTCGATGGCGCGGGCGAGCGGCCACGCGCCCTCGACCATTCATCGCATCTGGCGGGCCTTCGGCTTGCAGCCGCATCGCTCGGAGACCTTCAAGCTGTCGAGCGATCCCTTCTTCGTGGAGAAGGTCCGCGACATCGTCGGTCTGTATTTGGCGCCGCCGGATCGTGCCCTGGTTCTCTGTGTCGACGAAAAGAGCCAGATCCAGGCCTTGGACCGTTCCCAGCCCCTCTTGCCGATGCGCCCCGGGCAGGCGGAGCGGCGCAGCCACGACTACAAGCGCCACGGCACGACCTCTCTCTTCGCGGCCCTCGACATCGCCACGGGAGAGATCATCGGCAAATGTTTCCCGCGCCATCGGGCCCGAGAGTTCCGCAAATTCCTCGACCTCGTCGAGGCGAACGTCCCTGGTGATCTCGACATCCACATCGTCATGGACAACTACGGGACCCACAAGACCAAGGCGATCCGCGACTGGTTCGCCAAACGGCCGCGCTGGCAGGCCCATTTCACACTGCTGACCGACAAGCAGATCAGGCGCGGCGTCCATCGCTCCACCAAGGAGTTGGAGCGCACCATCCTCGACTACATCGACACGACAAACCAGAACCCCAAACCCTTCAAATGGACCAAATCCGCCGATGACATCCTCGCCGCCATCCAGCGCTTCTGCCTCCGAACAATCGAAATCGCTGAACAGCAGGCGAAAATCATGCGAACTTCGGAATCGGGACACTAGCCGGACTCTATTGAATGTAACCGATCCGAGCGTCCGCCCACAAGCCGAACGGCGCCAGGTTTCACTTTGCTTTTCAAGGGTGTGACAAAATGGCCCCGGCTCGTCGCGCCGAGCGGCGCTGATAGGCTTGCCCTTTCCGGACGCGTGGCGGGAAGCGGAGATGGCCGGGCTCGGTGGGCCGAGTGCGCTCGCCGGCACGCTCGCGCGACACGAATGTCGAGATCCTGGCCTATCTCCTAGCGATTCAACTCCCACATGGCGCGATCGAGGCCGGCGAGGGTCAGCGGGAACATCCGGCGGCCCATGATCTGCTCAAGCATCTCCAGCGAGGGCGTATAGCGCCAATGGCGCTCGGGAACCGGATTGAGCCAGACCGCATGCTTGAAGTGGTCCAGCATGCGGGTCATCCAGACTTGGCCCGGTTCCTCGTTCCAATGCTCGACGCTGCCGCCGGGATAGACCACCTCGTAGGGGCTCATCGTCGCGTCGCCGACGAAGACCAGCTTCCAGTCGGGCCCGTAGGTGTGCAGCACCTGCCAGGTCGCGATCACCTCGGCGTGGCGGCGACGGTTATCCTTCCAGACCCGCTCGTAGAGGCAGTTGTGGAAGTAGTAATATTCCAAATGCTTGAACTCCGTCCGCGCGGCCGAGAACAGCTCCTCCAAGGTGCGGATGTGGTCGTCCATCGAGCCGCCGACATCGAGCAGTAGCAGCACCTTGATGGCGTTCCTGCGCTCGGGCCGCATCTGGATGTCGATATAGCCGCCGTTTTCGGCGGTCGACTTGATGGTGCCGTCGAGATCCAATTCGTCCGGCGAGCCCTCGCGGGCGAAGCGGCGAAGGCGCCTGAGCGCCACCTTGATATTGCGGGTGCCGAGCACCACCGAATCGTCGAAATTGCGGTATTCCCGCTTGTCCCAGACCTTGACCGCGCGGCGATGGCGCGAGCCTTCCTGGCCGACGCGGATGCCCTCGGGGTTGTAGCCGTAGGCGCCGAAGGGCGAGGTGCCACCGGTGCCGATCCACTTGTTGCCGCCATGGTGGCGCCCCTCCTGCTCCTCCAGGCGCTTCTTGAACGCCTCCATGAGCTTTTCCCAACCGCCCATGGCTTCGATCTGGGCTTTCTCCTCGTCGGTCAGGTAGAGTTCCGTGAGTTTGCGCAGCCATTCCTCCGGGATCTCGACCCCGACCGCGTCGTCCTCCGGCTCCAGCCCCTTGAAGACCTGGCCGAAGACCCGGTCGAACTTGTCGATGTTGCGCTCGTCCTTCACCAGGGACGCGCGGGAGAGGTAATAGAACTTCTCGACGCTGTATTCGGCGACGCCGGCCTTCATGGCATCCATCAGAGTCAGGTATTCCTTCAGGCTGACCGGCACCTTGCCCTTTTTCAGCTCGTAGAAGAAATCGATCAGCATCGGATGGTCTCGCGGTCGCGGGATCAGTTTCCCTGGCTCTCTCGCCGCGCGAGGAACGCCAGGCGCTCGAAGAGGTGCACGTCCTGCTCGTTCTTCAGCAGCGCGCCGTGCAGCGGCGGGATCAGCTTCCTCGGATCCTTGCTCCGCAGGACCTCGGGCGAGATGTCGTCGACCATCAGCAACTTCAGCCAATCCAACAATTCCGAGGTCGAGGGCTTCTTCTTCAGTCCCGGGACCTCGCGGATCTCGTAGAACACGTTCAGCGCCTCGCGCACCAGGTCCTTCAGGATCGAGGGATGATGCACGGCGATGATCTCCAGCATCGTCTCGCGCTCGGGGAAGCGGATGTAGTGGAAGAAGCAGCGGCGCAGGAAGGCGTCCGGCAACTCTTTCTCGTTGTTCGAGGTGATGACGACGATCGGGCGGTGCCGCGCCTTGACCTCCTCGCGGGTCTCGTAGACGTGGAATTCCATCCGGTCGAGCTCCAGCAACAGATCGTTCGGGAACTCGATGTCGGCCTTGTCGACCTCGTCGATCAGCAGCACCGTCGTCTCGTCGGCGACGAAGGCCTCCCAGAGCTTGCCGCGCACGATGTAGTTGGAAATGTCGTGCACGCGCCCGTCGCCGAGCTGCGAATCGCGCAGCCTGGAGACCGCGTCGTATTCGTAGAGCCCCTGCTGCGCCTTGGTGGTGGATTTGATGTGCCACTCGATCAGCGGCTTATCCAGCGCCTTGGCGATCTCGTGGGCGAGGATGGTCTTGCCGGTGCCGGGCTCGCCCTTGACCAGGAGCGGCCGCTCGAGGGCGATCGCGGCGTTGACGGCGACCATCAGATCCTCGGTCGCGATATAGGTATCGGTGCCGGAAAATTTCATGGTGGCTCTTCGGTGCTGGCGTCCGGGGCGGGCGGACAATAGGGCGCGGCCCGCCGGCGCGCAAGACGAGGCGCGCCGGCCGGGGCCGGAAGCTGGGGGGCGGACGTCAGTCCTTGTTCGCGGCCTCGAAGGCGGCCTTCTGCTCCGCCGTCGCCTCGCGCTGATACTTGGCCTTCCACTCCGAAAAGGGCATGCCGTAGACGATTTCGCGCGACTGCTCGCGGCTGATTTCGATGCCGCTCTCGCCCGCCGCGTCCTGGTACCAGTTGGAGAGGCAGTTGCGGCAGAAGCCGGCGAGGTTCATCAGGTCGATGTTCTGCACGTCGGTGCGTTCGCGCAGGTGAGATACCAGACGGCGAAAGGCCGCCGCCTCCAATTCCACACGTGCCTGGTCGTCCATGCCTCGTCTCCTTCGAAGGGAAGATTTGCGTCTCGTTCCGAAAATAGACTGCCCGGCGCCATCTCGCCAGGGGTGTCGGCGAGGGGTGTGCGGCCGGGTCGGGAGTCGGCACGAATTTATTACCCGCCGGACGCGCCGGCGAGACGATCGGCGATGGCATTCGCCGCGCCGAGCGCTTACAACCGGCGCTTCCCTCACCGGAGCCTTCGGCTCCTCTCCGCTCGGCCGCGAGAGGGCGATGCAACCTGGTGCCGCGGGTTCGCCACCCGAACCGGGCGAAAGCCGACACGGTCGGCGCCCCGACCTCGAGCCGAATAATTCTCTGAGGTTCATGCCATGAGTCACGACACCTGGGCGCATCGAATGGTACGGCCCGCCGTCAGACCGCTGGCGCGGACCGCCATCGCGCCCAATCACCTGACCTGGCTCCGAATCGTGAGCGGTATCGCGGCGGCGGTCGCCCTCGCGCAAGCCGACAGGAGCTGGCTCCTGGCTGGCAGCGCGCTCTTCCTCGCCTCCTTCCTGCTCGACCGGGCCGACGGCGAACTCGCCCGGCTTTCCGGCAAGGCAAGCGCCTTTGGTCACAAACTCGATCTGGTCGGCGACGGCTTGTGCAACGCACTGGCCTTCGTCGGCTTGGGGCTCGGCTTGCGGCACGGTGGTTTAGGTCCGTGGGCGATTCTCATGGGGCTGGTGGCCGGGCTCTCCGTGGTCGGCGTGCTGGCGATGGTCTGGCGCATCGAGAGGTTGCGGGGCGAGCGGTCGGGCGAGCTGAGCTCGGTGGGCCTGTTCGATGTCGACGACGCCATTCTGGCGGTGCCGGTCTTCATCTGGCTCGGTCTCGAGGAGGTCCTGTTGATCCTGGCCGCGGTCTCAGCCCCGCTGGTTTGCGGCGGCTTGATCATCAAATTACGCCGACGGCTCTAGCCACGACGCGCGACCCGGCCGAACCACCCATTCTCCCGTCCCGCCACGCATGGAAACGTAGCCTCGGCGCGGCCTTCGAGGGGGTTCCGGGCGAGCAACCGGGCCGGATCGGGGTCAGCCCGGCATCTTGTCGAAGGCCTTGGCCGCTTCGTTCAGGAGCGTCGAAGGCAATTTCCGCGAGACGAAGACGTTGGCCTTCGGCTCGAACCAGCTCGCGTCGTCGATGACACCGACGCGCACGCTACGGCGCTCGGGCGAGGCACTGTTGGCACCGAACAGCTGAGAGCCGCAGTTCGGGCAAAAATACTTGGTCATGGTCGATCCGCGATCGCTCTCGTGCTGGTAGCTCGCCGGCTCGCCCTTGCTCACGCTCAGCGCTTCCACCGGCACCATGACCAGGCTGGCGAAGGCGCTGCCGCCGGCGCGCCGGCAATCGTCGCAATGGCAGTTGGCCTGCATGATCGCGTCGCTGCTGCTCGAGAGTTCGATCTCGCCGCAGAGGCAGCGCGCGGTGAATCCGGTCATCTCCATTCCTCCTCTGGTTCCGGCGGTTCACCGCCGACGTTCCTCGCAAGATCACCGAAGTCGCCCTCGAAGTCCAACCTCGTTTCGGCCCGAGGCTTCGGCCCTACATTGCCCGGGGCGGGGGCGCCGGTATTGCCGCGCCCTTCACCGCCGGCGGCGATCGGGCTATCCTCGGCCCAACGGAATCGAAGCGGAACGGAGGCCAGCGCGAATGACCTATCGACAAATCGAGGTCCACCCGCTCTCGGGCGCGCTCGGCGCCGAGGTCCGGGGCGTCGACCTGGCCGAGGTGGACGACGCGAGCTTCGCCGAGATCCACCGTGCCTGGCTCGATCACCTGGTGCTGTTCTTCCGCGACCAGGAGCTCTCGAGCGAAGCGCAGATGGCCTTCGCCCGGCGCCTCGGGCCGCTTCACGTCCACCCCTACCTGGTCCCCGCCGAGGGCCACCCGGAGGTGATCGAGATCGTCAAGCAGCCGGGCGATAGCCAGAACTTCGGCGGCACCTGGCACTCCGACCTCACCTATCTGGAAAGCCCGATGAAGGGCGCGATGCTGCTTGCGCGCGAGGTGCCCGAAGCCGGCGGCGACACGCTGTTCGCCAACATGTATCTCGCCTACGAGAGCCTCTCGCCCGGCTTTCGCCGGCTATTGGCGGGGCTGGTCGCCATCCACAACGACCGCGCCACCGGCTTCTATGACCGCGACCGGGTCGGCACCATGGCAGTCCTCGAGAGCGCCGAGGCCAAGCACGCGGCCGAGGGGCCGAGCTGGTTCGCCCATCCCGTGGTCCGCAGCCATCCCGAGACCGGGCGCGACCTGCTGAACGTCAACGCGGCGGTGACGCTTCGATTCGAGGCTATGAGCGAGGCCGAGAGCCGGCCGATCCTCGATTATCTCTTCCGCCATATCGAGCGGCCGGAATTCACCTGCCGTTTCCGCTGGGAGGCGGGCTCGGTGGCGCTCTGGGACAACCGCTGCACCCAGCATCGCGCGATCAACGATTATGCGGGCAAGCGCCGGGTGATGCGCCGCGTGCTGATCGCCGGCGACCGGCCGTTCCAGCGCGCGGCGGCGGAATAGGGTTTCCGCCCGGGCCACCCGGCGAACCGAAACCACACCTCGAGGGGAGGGAAACGCCCGTGCAGCCGGAGCTCATCAAGACCGTGCTGGTCGAGGATACCATCGCCCTGGTGAGGCTCGACAACCCGCCCGTCAACGCCCACAGCCAACAACTGCTCGAGGAGATCGCCTGGACCTTCGACTCGCTGAGCGACCGGGAGGATGTCCGGGTGGTGGTTCTCACGGGCGAAGGCAAATGTTTCTGCGCCGGCGCGGACCTCAAGGAGCGGGTCGGCGCGAAGCGCCGCGACGGCGACCACTGGCAAAATAGCCGTCGCGCGCGCGAGGCCTATCACTCCATCATGGAATGCCGGAAACCGGTCATCGCCGCCATCAACAGCCCCGCGCTCGGCGGCGGTCTTGCGCTCGTCGCGTCGTGCGACATCCTGCTCGCCAGCGAAGCGGGCTGCATCGGCCTGCCGGAGATCACCGTCGGGCTTCTGGGGGGCGGGCGCCATGCTCAGCGCCTGTTCGGCGATTCGCGGCTGCGCCGGATGATGCTGACCGGCTTGCGCGTGTTCGGGCCCGAGTTGTATCGCCTCGGCGTCGTCGAGGACTGCACCGCGCCCGAGGAACTGCTGGCCGAGTCGCTTGCCATCGCGCGTGAAATCTCGGCCAAGAGCCCGATGGCGGTCAAACTGGCCAAACACGCGCTCAATCAGATCGAGGAAATGAGCCTGCGGGACGGCTATCGCTTCGAGCAGTCGATGACGGGCGAGCTGAGCGGAAGCGAGGATTCCAAGGAAGCGATGCGCGCCTTCGTCGAAAAGCGCGAACCGGTCTTCAAGGGGCGCTGAAGGCGGCGGGCCGCGAATTATTATTTGGCGTTACGGACAAGGGAAAGCCTTGGCGGGCAATTGACGCGCGGCACGTCTTGAACCGCGATCCTCGACGTTTTGGGCCAATTCGACCGACCACCGTGTGGAAGACCACGAACGGCGCGCCATCCAGGTCAAACGAGGAGTTTCGTAATGACGAAAAACACAATCGAGTTCGGCACGGCGTTGCGTTCACCCTATGACGTCGCGCGATTGTCTCGCCAGATCGAGGCCCTCGGCTTCGACATCCTCGGTTGCGGCGAGCATGTCAGCTTCCATGGCGACACCGCCAATGGTTTCATCTCGCTTTCGGTGGCGGCCGGCGCGACGAGGGATATTCGTCTGATGAGCACGATCACGCTGGTGCCGCTCTACCCCGCCGCCCTGCTCGCCAAGATGGGCGCGGCGCTCGACGTCGCCTCGGGCGGACGCTACACCATGGGCGTCGGCGTCGGCGGAGAGTTTCCGAATGAATTCGAGGCCTGCGGCATACCGCTCAGCGAGCGCGGATTGCGAACCGACGACGCGCTCGAGGTGCTCACGCGGACCTGGACGGCGAGCAACGTCACCTACGACGGCCGCTACACCAAGCTGGAGAATTTCAGCCTGAAGCCGTTGCCGATTCAGAAGCCGCGCCCGCCGATCTGGGTCTCTGGACGCACCAACGCCGCGATGGGCCGCGCGGCGAAATACGCCGACGGTTGGCTGCCCTACATGTACACGCCGGAACAGCTCGCCGAGAGCATTGCCACGATCCGCGCGCGAGGCGAAGACCAAGGTCGTGACATGACCGATTTCACCTTCGGAATGTATATCTTCACCGCCGTCCATGAGGAGAACGAGCGCGCCGTGAGCTTCGCCGTCGATCGACTGAGCAAGCAATATTCGCAGGACTTCACCAAGCTGGTGGGCAAATACGCCTTGGCCGGGGACCCTCGGCACTGCCAGGCGCGCCTACGCGAATACATCGATGCCGGGGCGAGCACGATTTTCGTATCGTCGGCCTGCCCGGACGATTACCTCGACACGAACCTGGAGATGATCGCCTCGGAGATTATCCCCGCGTTTCGTCCATAAGGCAGGCACAAGCTGCTTGCGAATAACTTCCACATGTCCGGAAATGCGGGTGTCGCCTACGGGTCTGGTCAGGAATCGTGCGCCCACCGGATGCACGCGGCTCATGGACCGCTGGTAAATGGAATACTGCCCGAAGAAAAGGGGTCATTCTCCTTTTTAACTGGTTTGCATGGCCGGCCACGGGGTCTCGGGGTGGACTCAAGGCCGAGCCGACGGGCGGTGCGCGGCCCCCAACGATCGGTGCCGAACGGCGTCCCGCGATCGACGCCGTGACGAGGCGCCGCGAGTTGCGCCGCCGGTTTCGCGCGCCCGCCGGAGGCACGGCCGCGAGGCATGCGCCGATCCCAACGCATCCGTTCCGCCGAATAAAGTACAATGACCCCTTTTCCGCCTCCTAGTGTACCGACTCTAACGCCTGTCGCCCACGAGCGACTTTTTCGAGTATGGCGGTGGCGGAAGCGGTCCATACGAAGGGTTTTGCTTGCCTATCCGGTTAACGCCCATGACCGCTACATGTAGGGTGCCGCCACTCTCCCGAGTAAAGCTCGGCATAGGTTGGAGCAGAGGTGTCGCCCGCGATGCCGAGCAATGAGCGGAAGGCGTTGAACGGGTAGAACCGCCTGTTGAAGCGGAAGGTGAACTCGTTGAGGTAGGCTTGTAGGTGCTGGTGGCTAACGCCGTGGTGGATACCGATCAGCCACGTCTTCAGGTTGGCGAAAACCAGATGGATGATCGGCAGGTATTGCTCGGCAACCTCTGGATCACCACACTCGGCAACAGCGAAGTGCTCATAGCCGCGCTTACCGAGGCCAGCATAGCCGCTCCAATCGTCAGTAACGATCAGCGATCCCGGCGCGACGGTGCTCTCGACGAACCCACAGAGCGACTCGGCGCTACGGTCGAGCACGACGGCGAGCCGAACGCGTCCGGCATAGCGTCCGTCTTTCCGGTTGTCGAGCTTGGTGCCCGGCTTTCGATGACGCACCTCGATGGCACAGGAGACGAGAACCTTGTGGTGAACACCACGGCCTTCCCCACGCGTTCGCCCGCCAACCCAGGTTTCGTCCACCTCAACATGGTTCTTGGGCTGTCCACCGATCCTGTCTTGGTTGGGCCGCACCATGCCCGAGCGGAGCTTGTGGAGAATTTGAAAGGCCGTCTCGTAGCGCGAAAGACCAAGTTGCCGCTGAAACTGCACGGCGGACATGCCGGGCGTCTGACTGGCGACCAGATAAGCGGCCCAGAACCAGACGTTCAGCGGAGTGTGGCTACGCTCCATCACTGTTCCCACCGTCAGCCCGGTGTTCTGGCGGCACTTGCGGCAGCGCAGGACGCCAGGGCGGTTTTCAAAGTGGAACGGCTCTCCCGCCGTGCCGCAGTGCGGGCAGGCAAAGCCGTCTCCCCAGCGGGCTTTCTCCAGGTAGGCGGCGCAGGCCGCATCATCGGGGAAAAGTCGCTGGAACTCGGGTAGCGAATGCGGGAATGGGAGATCGGCGCGGTCGAGAACATCCATGGCGCGCTCCCCTATATCCGGTTTGCGCCCATTCTAGCCCTAGTGGGTGTGGGTGTAAACCGGATAGGAAAGCAACGAACCAGGACCACCGCAGTGCGTCATCGAAAGCCGGGCACCAAGCTCGACAACCGGAAAGACGGACGCTATGCCGGACGCGTTCGGCTCGCCGTCGTGCTCGACCGTAGCGCCGAGTCGCTCTGTGGGTTCGTCGAGAGCACCGTCGCGCCGGGATCGCTGATCGTTACTGACGATTGGAGCGGCTATGCTGGCCTCGGTAAGCGCGGCTACGAGCACTTCGCTGTTGCCGAGTGTGGTGATCCAGAGGTTGCCGAGCAATACCTGCCGATCATCCATCTGGTTTTCGCCAACCTGAAGACGTGGCTGATCGGTATCCACCACGGCGTTAGCCACCAGCACCTACAAGCCTACCTCAACGAGTTCACCTTCCGCTTCAACAGGCGGTTCTACCCGTTCAACGCCTTCCGCTCATTGCTCGGCATCGCGGGCGACACCTCTGCTCCAACCTATGCCGAGCTTTACTCGGGAGAGTGGCGGCACCCTACATGTAGCGGTCATGGGCGTTAACCGGATAGGCAAGGGTTTTGGATCGGCATTGTGGTGCTCGAGGTATTCCTGAATGGCTGTTTCGAGTTCGGCGACGCTCTTGAACACGCCGCAACGGATTTGATCGCTGGTGATCAGGCCGAAGAAGCGTTCGACCTGGCTGAGCCAGGAGGCGGATGTCGGAGTGAAGTGCATATGGAAGCGAGGATGTTTTGCCAACCACGCCTTGACCTTGGGATGCTTGTGGGTGGCGTAGTTGTCGGCGATCAGATGCAGGTCGAGCTTCTTGGGCGTCTCGGCGTCGATACGGCGCAGGAATTTCAGCCATTCCTGATGGCGGTGCCGCTTCATGCAGTGGCCGATGACCTTGCCGGTGGCGACGTCGAGCGCGGCGAACAATGTCGTCGTGCCGTGGCGCTTGTAGTCATGCGTCATGGTGCCGGCTCGGCCCTTCTTGATCGGCAAGCCGGGCTGTGTGCGGTCGAGCGCCTGGATCTGGCTCTTCTCGTCGACCGAGAGAACCAGCGCCTTGTCCGGCGGATCGAGATAGAGACCGACGATATCGCGCACCTTCTCGACGAAGTGTTCGTCATTCGACAGCTTGAAGGTCTTCACCAGGTGCGGCTTGAGGCCGTGCGCCTTCCAGATCCGCTGCACGCTGGTGTAGCTGAGGCCGACGGCACGGGCCATCTTGCGGATGCTCCAATGCGTCGCCGCCTCCGGCGTCTCGTGCAAGGTCTTATGCACAACCCGCTCGATCACCTCGGCGCTCAGCGGCGGCTTGCGTCCCGGTCGCGTCGCATCGCGGCGCAGTCCGGCGATGCCTTTGGCAAGGTAGCGCTCCTGCCAGCGCCACACCGTCACCTTACTTTTGCCGACCAACCGGACGATCGTCATCGTGCCGATCCCGTCAGCCGACAGCAACACGATCCGTGCCCGCCAAACCAGCTTCTGCGGCGTGTTCCGCCCAGAAACCAACCCTTCCAGCGTCGCCCGCTCCGCGGGAGACAGCCAGATGCATGCCAATGTCTTCGTCATTCCCCCAGAATCGCAGAACGCAAGCCCTTTGGGAAACTTTTGTTAGGATCGGAACACTAGAGAGGAATTGATCGTAATCACCGACAGAAATTCCATTTTCGCGAAACGGATTTTCCCCCTGCCACCGAGAACTCGCCTTGCGAGGCCATGCCAAACCGGGGACCGCCGCTAACCGGCCTCCTCCGGCGGCAGACGGACCTCGACGCCGGCGCGCTCCTCTTGCAGGGTCAGCACCTTGGAGGTGTCGAAGCCGCCCCAGCCGCGCGCCATCGCCGCGCGCAGCTCGCGCTCGCAGATCGCCGCCAGCTCCATCGGCACCCCCGTCTCGGCCGCCAGCCCAGCCGCCAGGCCGAGGTCCTTGGCCGCCAGCGCCAGGGCGAAGCGGGGCTCGAAATCGCCCCTGAGATAGGTCTCGCGCAACCGCACCTTGAGGTTGCTCATGCGGCCGAGCGCGCCTTGGGTGAAGACCTCGACCAGGACCTCCGGCGCGACGCCGGCCTTGACGCCGGTGGTCCAGCATTCCGCCATGACGAGATCGAGGGTGAAGGAGGCGCTGTTGTGCAGGATCTTGGCGACGCAGCCGCTGCCGATGGCACCGGTGTGGATGATCCGCTCGGCGATCGCCTCGAGGTACGGCCGCGCGCGGGCCACCGCCGCCCCCTCGCCCCCGACCATCACCAAGAGATCGCGGATCCGCGCGCCCTCGACGCCGCCGCTCACCGGCGCGTCGAGCATGGCCACGCCCTCCGCGGCGAAGGCCGCGTGCACACGGCGCGCCAGCGCCGGCGCGTTGGTGGTGTGATCGATGAAGAGCATGCCCGGCCGCGCGCCCGCGAGGAGCCCATCGGGGCCCAGCGTCACCGCCTCCATCTCCGGCGGCCCCGGCAGGCAGGTGACGACGACGTCGCAGGCCTCGGCCACCTCGGCGGGTGAATGGGCACGCCTCGCCCCCGCCGCCGTCAGCGAGGCGCCGGCATCGGCGCGGCGGTCGTGGACCACCAACGCGTTGCCGGCGGCGAGGAGCTGGTGCGCGATGGGCGTCCCGATGTTGCCGGTGCCGATGAAGCCCGTGGGCATGGCGCGCGCGCCGGATTCAGAGAGCGTAGAGCCGACGGGAGTTGTCCCAGAGGATCTTTCGCTTGGCTTCCTCCGCGAGTTCGAGATCCAGGAACAGGTTCATCGCTTGCGGGTATTTCGCGTCGCCATGGGGGTAGTCGGTGGTGGTCACCAGGCAGTCGTCGCCGATCACGTCGACCACGTGGGCGACGAAGTCCTCGTCACACTCGACCGCGCAGAAGCCCTGCCGGGCGAAATATTCCGAGGGCTTCAGCTTCAGGTCAGCCATCTCGCCATAGGGCCGGCGCCAAACATAGTGGTCGTCCATGCGGTCGAGCCAGAACGGCAGCCAGCCGCACTGGCCCTCCAGGAAGGCCATGCGAAGGCGGGGGAAACGCTCCATCACGCCGCCCATGATCACGTCCATGCAGGTCAGCATCTGCTCGACCGGATGGGTCGAGATATGGGCGATGCCGAGCAGTTGGAAGCGGTCGGTGCCCGCCGCCTTCATGCGGCTGCCCGTGGTCTCGTGGAAGCCGACGGCGATGTCGAGATCCTGGCAGGTGGCCCAGAGCGGGTCGTAGTAGGGATCGTGCCAGGCCCGGTCGTTGAACAGGTTGGGGCGCAGGAAGATCGCCTTCATCTCTAGATCGCGGACCGCGCGCTTGGTCTCCTCGACCGCCGTCTCCACGTCGTGCGGCGAGACCGCGGCGGCGCCGAATAGGCGCTTGGGGTCGGCGGCCTGGATATAGTCGTACAGCCAGTCGTTATAGGCCCGGCAGACGGCGGCGGCGAAGCGCGGCTCCATCCGCTCGAAGGCGATGGCATACATCCCCGCGGTCGGATAGAGCACCGCCAGGTCCAGCCCCTCCTTCTCCATCGCGATCACCTGCGAGGGCGGATCGAAGTCGCGCGCGATCTCTTCCGCGTAGCGCTTCGCCATCGCCTCCTCTTCCGCGTCGCTCTGCGCGGGCCAGTCGCCGCCCGGAATCGTCGCCATCACCTCGCCCTCGACGACGGTGCGGATGTCCCAGCGGCGCTCGCTCAGCCGCTTGGGCGCGCGGTCGCGAAACTCGGCATCGATGTAACGGTCCCAAAGATCGACCGGCTCCATCACGTGCATCTCCGCATCGATGATCTGGAATCCCTGCTTGGCCATGGCTCGTCCTCCGCTTCCCGTCGCGATGTATCCTTCGATTTCCACGCCTAACCTCGAAGAGTCCAATCGAGGCGATATCGCGGCTCCGATGGGCTATGATGGCGGGGCTCGCAACGGGCAAACCCTGAGGAGAATGAACATGGCCATCCGCAAGCGTATCGGGGTGTTGATCCCCTCCACCAACACGAGCTGCGAGGCGGACTTTCAAATGGTCGCGCCGAGCGACGTGACCATCCACGGTCAACGTCTCTGGCTGACCAACGACGCCCGAGGCGATTCCGCCATGGAGCGGATGAACGCCGAGATCGAGAGTGGCGCCCGCTATCTGGCGACCGCGAAGGTCGACGTCGTCGCCTACGGCTGCACCACCGGCAGCTTCTACAAGGGCCCCGGATGGGACCGCGACATGATCGCGCTGATGGCCCGAGAGGCGGGCGTGCCGGCCGTCGCCACCAGCCCCTCGGTGGTCGAGGCTTTGCATCACTTCGGCGCCCGCAAGATCTCCGTCGCCAGCCCCTATCCCGCCTGGAACAACGAGAAGCTCGAGGCCTATATGGAGGCGGCCGGCTTCGAGGTACTGAACGTCGAGGGCGAGCCCTGGGCGGCCGAGGCCGGCGCCCAGGGGATCAACGACCAGGACCCCGAGGTCGTGGTCGAGTTCGCCGAGCGGGCCTGCCGGCCGGAGGCCGACGTGCTGTTCTGTTCCTGCACCGCGTGGCGCTCGATGGAGGTGGTGGCGGAGCTGGAGCGCCGCACCGGCAAGCCGGTCGTGACCTCCAACCAAGCCACCGTGTGGGCCGCCTTCCGCGCCCTCGGCATCGACGCCCCGATCGAGGGCTACGGAAGCCTGCTGGCGGACCGGGAGACGCGCAAAGCGGCATGATCTCGGCGCCGCTCAGCCGAGTGCGCGCATCACCGCGTCGACCAGGCGCTCGGCATAGGGGCTGGCGCCCGGGCCGGGGGCGAGTCGGTTGGGGGTGAAGCCGAAACCGAGGCGGCGGTTCGAATCGGCGAAGCCCAAGGCACCGCCGATGCCGGTATGGCCGAAGGACGCGGGGTTGCCGCTGAAGGGCGCGTAATCGTTGGCCAGGCGAAAGCCCCGCGCCATCCGGCAGTCGAGGCCGAGCGCGTCGACATGGCGCCAGCGTTCTTCCACCGCGATTCCCGCCATCCGCCGGCTCAGCAGCCGTTTCGCCCTCGCCGCGAAGGTCGTCGGCCAGCACGGCGTAGAGGCGCGCCACCCCTCGCGCGCTGCCATGACAGTTGAAGGCGGGCATCTCCGCGGGCGCGGAAACGCTCCGTGTTGAAGTCTTCCTCGCCCGGGGCCGAGCGGCAGCGGCGCCCAGCAGCGCCCGATCAGGCTATCCGAGTCGGTGATCGCCTCCAGCAGCGGATCGCCCGGCGTCCAAACCACGTCCGCCGTCGCCGCGCGGGCCTCCGCGTCGAGGCCGAAGGCGAGCGCGATGTCCAGCGGCTCGGCGATGTCTTCGCGGACCGCCTGGCCGAGGCTTCGCCCGTCGACCCGGCGGAAGATCTCGCCCACCAGGTGGCCGTAGGTGAAGGTGTGGTAGCACCCGCCCTCGCCCGGCGGCGTCATCGGGCGCGCCGCTTGGATCGCCTCGACCATGGCCGTCCAGTCGTAGGCGGCGCCGCGGGGCGCGCCGAAGGCGCCGGGCAGCCCCGCCTGGTGCGAGAGCACATGGTCGATGGTCGTGGCCTCCTTGCCGGCCTTAGCGTATTCCGGCCAATACTCGGCCACCCGATTTTCCAGCCCGACCGCGCCAGAATCGATCAGCCGCAACAGGCGGCAGCGCCGCCACGGGCTTGCCGACAGAGAAGACGCAGACGGTCGTGTCCTCTTCCCAAGGCTCGCTGCGCGCGCCGTCGCGATGCCCGCCCCATAGGTCGACCACCAATTCGCCGTCCACCATCACGGCCACGGCCTCCCCGAGCTCTTGCCCGTCGGCGAGGTTGGTGGCCAGGGCCTCGGCCACGGCCTCGAAGTCCGGATGACAGTGGCCCGTGACGTCGGTCATGCTCGGCCCCTCCCCAGGCCGGAGTATGGTGCCAGCGGTGCGCGTCGGGTAGTACGCACGGGCGCGCTGGAGGAGGTGAGGTGATGAGCGAGATCGAATATGGACTGTTCGTGCGCGGCCAGTACCGCGCCGGCGACGACATGGCGAAACGCTTCGAGGAAGTGTTGGCGCAGGTCCGGCTCGCCGACCGGCTGGGCTTCGCCGATCTCCTCACCGGCATGCATTACGCCGCCGCACCGTTGCAGCAGTATCAATTGATTCCGCTGCTCGCCCGCCTGATGGCGGAAACCGATTCCATGCGCATCATCACCGGGATCGTCCTCTTGTCGCTCCATAAGCCGCTCGACATGGCCGAACAGCTCGCCACCCTCGACGTGATGTCGGGTGGCCGCCTGGTGTTCGGCGCCGGCCTCGGCTACCGCGAGGTCGAGTTCAAAGGCTTCGGCACCACGCAATCGGAACGCGTGCCCCGCCTGGTCGAGAACCTGGTGGCGATCAAGCGACTCTGGACCGAGGACGCGGTCACGATGAAGGGCTCCCACTTCGAATTGATCGACGCGACCGTATCGCTGAAGCCGCTACAAAAGCCGATGCCGCCGATCTGGTTCGGCGCCAACGCCGACGGCGCGGTGCGCCGGGCGGCCGAGCTGGCCGACACCTGGTTCATCAATCCGCACCAACGCATGGCGACGATCGAGCGCCAGCTCTCGCTCTACAACCAGGCGCTGGAAGAATTCGGCAAGCCGCCACCCGCCGAGCTGCCGTTGATGCGGGAGATCTTCGTCGCCTCCAGCCGCGAGGAGGCAACCCGTCTCGCCCGGCCCTATCTCGAGGAAAAAT
>CBDDBZ010000002.1:0-5356 GCA_965225945.1 Alphaproteobacteria bacterium
GGCGCAGCTCAGCAGGTCGATCAGCGCATAGGTCGGCAGTCGTTCGGGGTGGCGGCGGGGTGCCGGGATGATCGTCTCCGGCAGCTCGCCCCGCCCCGCCCGCGCGAGTGCCGCCGCCGCCAGGCCATCGAGGCGCGCGCCGTCGCGCGTTCGATGCACCAGGGTGAAGCGGCGAACGACGCCGTCGGTGTCCTCGCCGATTTCCAGCAGGCCCAGCGCCTCTTTCCCCGCCCGCAACGGCGCCAAATAACGCCGGTCCGGCAGGGTCTCGGCCGAGCGGCCGAGAACCACCCGCTCGCGGTTCGCGTGCAGCGCCCGTTGAAACGACCGATCGTAACCCTTGGCGATGGCCTCGCCGCTGAACGACAGCAGCACATCGAAGGCGATCGCCTCGGCGCCGGCGGCGGCGAGGCCCGTCACCAGCCGCGCCCAGACCGGTGCGAAAAGGGCGCGGGGCATTTTGTCGAGGGGCGGCGTGGCGAGACTCCTGGCGTCGATCGCAATCACGGCGACCGGTGTCGGCGGGCTCGCTTCGCCGCGCGGCGCCAGACGGGCGCGCAAGCCGAGCGCGAGATCGAAGAGCCGGCCGTCTCCCGGAACGGTCTCCGGCGCAGAGGCTTGCAAAAGCGCCGCGCCGAGCACGGCCGCGAGCATCGTCGGCGCGCGGTAGCGCCGCCGGATCCTCAAGACGCCCCCACCGGACCCGGCTCAATCGAGGCGGAGAAGCATCAACGGGCCGGCGTTGCGGCGCGCCGTCACCGTCTTGCGGCGCGTCTCGGCCTCGCCCCGAGGCACCAGCTCGATCTCGTATTTGCGCCCGGCGACCAGCGGCTCGGCAGCTTCCGGCCAAGGCACCTCGCGGCCCTCGGGCATGATCTCGACCACCAGGGCGCCGCCGTGGTGGACCCTGAGCATCCCGACCGCGCGCCACGCAGCGCCGGTCAACACGAAGACCGGTTTCAGGGCGAGCTTAGGGCCGCCCGGACCGGAGCGGAGCAGCACGCCGCCGATCGCGCTCGGCTTGCGGAGATCGACGGTTTCCGGGCAGCGCCCGCGGCTGACATCCACCACCTTGCCATCTCGCACTAGGTAACGCCGCTCGGAAAAGCCGAGTTTGCCGCCGATCACCGTCACCTCGTCGCAGGTCGCGTAGTGCTGGAAGACGATCCGCCCGCCTTCGCCGAACTCGAGCGACATCCCCGTCGACAGCTCTTCGAAGGCCTCGACTTCCGGTTGGCGCGCGCCCTCGATTTCGAGGACCAGCGCCGCCGGGCCGGCGAGGCTCGCCTGCAGGTCGAGCACGAGCCACGCGAGGACGACCATGTGGGCCGCCGTGACGCCACGAATTCCGTTCACCCGGATCCCTCCTTCATCGCCCTCGATTGCCGCAGCCCATCTTCCGACCCTACCCGAAGGCGGCCCCGAAGGACAGAAGGTGCCGCGCGACAAGAACCGATGGGAAAAGGACAATCATTCGCGCCCTTCAGGCATTGGAGCGATTCCGGCCGCTTCGATCACGACGCGGCGACGCGCCGGGCCCATTTCGCCGACGGGTTCCGGGTCATGTCCGGCCGAATTCGCGGTTTTGGCGGTTTACGTCGGCTGAAATACGCTATAATTTGCTAGTTGGGGCAAGCGCGACATGGGAAGCATCGGTACGACTTGAAAGCCTGAAGCGGCCGGGAAATTTTACTTGTCAATCGGATTGCAAGCATGTTGACGTCGGGCCGAGTTGTGAGGACACCGGGGAGATCCCGGCGTAATGGGGGTATGGAGCGTTGGTCATGAAGACGGGAATTGCTTGGGTATTGGCGGGGCTTCTGGCGTCGGCGCCGATGGTGGCGGCGGCTCAGCAGCAGGTTGCGGCGCAGCCGCAGCAGACTTCCGGCACGGCGGCCGGTGGCAAGGCGTCGGGCGAGGCCGTAGGCACGACGGGGCTTTTGATTGGAGGAGGGCTCCTTCTCACCACTTTTGTCATACTCTATGCTGCGGGCGTTTTTGATGATGACGGCGGTGGGGGCTCGACGACGACGACGACGACCAACTGACCCGTTGCATCGCGCCACGGGCGGGGAGACCCGGCGGGTCGGCGAGGGGTCGGAGCTTGATGGGATCGCGGGTCGGGTTCGCGTTCTCTCTTGTTCGTCTGGAATCCCAACTTCGGCTTACGATCGTCGCCCCCGCCTTCGGACCACGATGACGGGACGGTACATCGGCGGTCGAGATGGCGATCGCCGATACCCGGGCCGAGCGTTCCACGGGCCGCGCACGGTTGTGGGGCGCGTGAATCCTCTTTCGTCGCCGAGCGCGAACGCCACCTTGATCGGCATCGGCTGCACGGTCGCATCGGGCGTGTCGATGACCTGCCAGGACGCGACCGTGAAGTGGTTGAGCGGCGATTTCGCCACCGGCGAGATCATGCTCTGGCGCGGCGTCGCGAGTTTACTGCCGCTCGGCCTGCTGATCTGGTGGCAAGGTGGCTGGGTCCGCCTGAAGACTCGACGTCCGAGGGAGGTGGCGCTCCGTGCCGCGCTCGCCGCGCTCACCTCGCTGCTGATCGTCGTCTCGCTGCGCCATCTGCCGATCGCCGATGCGCTCGCCATCGTCTTCGTGAGCCCGCTGATCCTGACCGCGCTGTCGAGCCTGTTTCTGGGCGAGCGGGTCGGCCCCGGCCGCTGGGTTGCCGTTGCCGTCGGCTTCCTCGGCGTGTTGTTGATGGTGAAACCGAGCGGGCAGGTGGCGACCCTCGCGGTCCTGGCGCCGCTCGGTGCCGCCTTCGCCTCCGCCGTCCGCGACGTGGTGACCCGTCGCCTCGGGGCCACCGACGGCGCGGTGACGATCCTGTTCTATTCGATCATCTTGTCGACGCTGATCGGCTTCTTCGACCTGCCCCAGGGATTGCGGCTGCCGTCCCCGGGCGACGTGGCGATCTTCCTCGCCCTCGGCGCCGTGTGTGGGGCCGCGCATCTGCTGATGATCATGGCGCTGGCCTACGCCGAAGCCTCGGCCACCTCGCCCTTCCGATATCTCGTCCTGGTCTGGGCGGCGATCCTGGGATTTCTCTTCTTCGGCGACGTGCCGGACGTCTGGCTCGCCGCCGGCGCCGGCCTGATCGCGGCCAGCGGCCTATATGTCGCGCGGCGTGAACGCCGGGCGGGCGCGGTCAGCGAACCGGCTCGGCGCCCTTGATCTCCGTCCACTGCATCACGCGGCGGTGATGGCGCGCGTCGTAGGGCGTGACGCGATGCATGGTGAAGCGATTGTCCCACATCACCACGTCGCCCTCGGCCCAGCGATGGCGATAGACGAACTCGGGTCGCGTCGCGTGGTCCATCAAGCGGCGATGCAGGGCCTGCCCCTCGGCGATCGCCATGCCGCCGACGTAGTAGGCCACGTTCTCGGAGAGGAAGAGCGAACGCCGACCGTCGTCGTGGCGACGGACCAGGGGATGCGTCACCGGCGGCAGATATTCCAGATCCTCGGGTGTCATCGGCGCAATGTCGGGCGCGAAGAGACGGGTGTGGTTGTGGCTGTGCACCATGTGCCGCCCCTCGATGGCCGCCGCCAGATCCTCGGGTAGGGCCTCGAAGGCGGCGGCCATATCGGCGAACCAGGTCTCGCCGCCCTCGGGCGGCACCTCCAGCGCGTGCAGCATCGAGCCGAGGGAGGGCAAGGCCTTGTAGGAGCCGTCGGTGTGCCAGAGCGAGGTCAGCAGGGCGAAATAGCGGCGAACCGGATGGTCCGGGTCGATCATCTCGCCGTTCTCGTCGACATTGGCGACCCGGAGGATCTCCGGCCGGCGACCGGAGATCTTGTCCTGGTCGTGAAACACGGCGAGTTCGCCGAAATGACGGCTGAAGGCGACCTGCGCCTCCTCGCTCAAGCGTTGCCCGGGAAAGACCAGGACATGGTGTTCCAACCAGAGCTTGCGGATCAGCTCGATGGACTCCTCGTCCGAGACCCGGGCGAGGTCCAGACCCTGCACCTCGGCGCCGATTGTCGGCGCCCGCCTGGTCACCGTGATGCGTCGCCCGTCGTGGTCCCGTTCCTCGAGCGCCGCCATGATCTGTCTCCCCTGATCCGACGGGCATGATCATGTCATGGCCGCCCGCCCGGCGGCAACGCTTGCGCCGACGCCGGAGGCGCGACTAGGGTCTGGAGAGACGACGAATCGAGGCGTGGCGACGATGACGATCCAGGAGGTTTGTAGCGATCATTATCGAGTGCCCCTCCCGGTCACGCTTTCCGATTCGACTCATGGCGAGATCACCCACTTCGAGCTGGTGACGACACGGATACGCGACCACGATGGCGCCGAGGGCATGGGCTACACGGTCACCGTCGGCGCCGGCGGCGGCGCCATCCATGCGCTGATCCACGACGACATCGCTCCCCTCCTCCTGGGCGAGGAGGCCGATCGCATCGAGCATCTGTGGAAGCGGATGTGGTGGGGACTGCACTACGTCGGGCGGGAGGGCGTCGCCGCCTTCGCCATGGCCGCCGTCGACATCGCGCTCTGGGATCTCAAGGGTCGGACGCTCGGGGTCCCGCTGTGGCGGCTGCTCGGCGGTCACGACCCCAAGGTCCGGGTCTATGCCGGCGGCATCGATCTGCTGTTTCCGATCGAGCAGTTGCTGGCGCAGACCCAGGAAAATCTCGACAAGGGCTTTCGCGCCATCAAGATGAAGATCGGCCGCGATCGTCTGGCGGAGGACGTCGAGCGGGTGGCTGAGATGCGCCGTTTCCTGGGCGAGGACTTCCCCCTGATGGCGGACGCCAACATGCGCTGGCGGGTCGACGAGGCGATCCGCGCCTCCCGCGCGCTTCGTCCGCACAATCTCTACTGGCTGGAGGAGCCGACCATTCCCGACGACTACGCCGGCTTCGCCCGCATCGTGGCGGAAGGTGCTGTGCCGATCGCCACCGGCGAAAATCTCCGCACCCTGCATCAGTTCCAGACCTTGATCTCGGCCGGCGGCGTTGATTTTCCGGAGCCGGACGTATCCAACTGCGGCGGCATCACGCCCTGGCTGAAAATCGCCCACCTGGCGGAGGCGCACAATCTGCCGCTGACGACGCATGGCCTGCACGACGTTCAGGTCCATCTGCTGGCGGCCATCCCCAACGCCTCCTATCTGGAGGCGCACGGCTTCGGGCTCGACCGCTTCATCGCCGAACCGCTCGCCATCGTCGACGGCCTCGTCACCGCGCCGGAGCGAGCCGGCCACGGCATCGCCTTCGACTGGGCCGGTTTGGCGGCGCTCCGGGTCTGAACGCCGATGCCGGACTTCGTCGTTTCCGCTCCGCGATGATGATACGATGCCGAAATTAAACTGGGCGCCGATCGGGTGGCGCC
>CBDDBZ010000003.1:0-32580 GCA_965225945.1 Alphaproteobacteria bacterium
CGGAGACGATTTCTTCACGGCGACCCGCTCGGCCGTGTTCGGCGGCACCACCACGGTAATCCCCTTCGCGGCCCAGCAGAAAGGGCAATCGCTTCGAGAGGTGGTCAAGGATTATCACCGCCTTGCCGGCCCGAAGGCGGTGATCGATTATGGCTACCACCTTATCATCTCCGACCCAACGGCGCAGGTGCTGGGCCAGGAACTGTGTCGCTGGTGCTGTCACGGTAACTGGCTGGTGTCAGCTGCGGGTGGCGAGTAGCTTCCTGTTATGAACAAGATCAGCTACCGCCGACATCGGTTTCCTGCAGAGATAATCCAGCGCGCCGTCTGGCTGTGTTTCCGGTTTCCGCTCAGTTACCGCGATGTGGAGGATCTGCTCGCTGAACGTGGTGTCGATGTTTCTTACGAGACGATACGGCGCTGGGCTTTAAAGTTTGGGCAGGCCTATGCCCGAAAACTGAGACAATCACGCCCTCGACCAGACGACCGGTGGCACCTTGATGAGGTGTTTTCCTCCATCAACGGAAAACGGATGTATCTATGGCGGGCGGTGGACAGCGAGGGTGAGGTGCTGGATATCCTGGTTCAGTCCCGGAGGAACAAGAAAGCAGCACTCAAGCTGATGCGCAAACTGCTCAAGAAGCAGGGGTATGCGCCGAATAAGGTGGTGACCGATAAACTGCCATCTTACGGGGCAGCATTGCGTGATCTCAACATGACGGGGAAACACGTTACCGGCGGACGGAGCAATAATCGGGCGGAGAATTCGCACCTGCCGGTTCGACAACGAGAACGCAGGATGCAGGGCTTCAAGTCATCAGGATCGGCGCAAAGGTTTCTCTCCACCCACGCCGCCATCTACAACACCTTCAATGTCCAACGTCATCTGATCACTCGCAAGACAATGCGCCAATTCCGCGGTGACGCGATGAACACGTGGCGGACCGTGACCGCTGCTGCGTGAGCCGCTCAGTTCAGACGTTCAACTGCGACCTGCCTTCGTTAAGTTGACAGCACCGGCCGTGGTGTTCACCACAAGGTTCTCGTCTCCTGTGGCATCGAGGTGCGTCATCGAAAGCCGGGCACCAAGCTCGACAACCGGAAAGACGGACGCTATGCCGGACGCGTTCGGCTCGCCGTCGTGCTCGACCGTAGCGCCGAGTCGCTCTGTGGTTCGTCGAGAGCACCGTCGCGCCGGGATCGCTGATCGTTACTGACGATTGGAGCGGCTATGCTGGCCTCGGTAAGCGCGGCTATGAGCACTTCGCTGTTGCCGAGTGTGGTGATCCAGAGGTTGCCGAGCAATACCTGCCGATCATCCATCTGGTTTTCGCCAGGCGATGTCCCACCCAATGTTGAAAAGTGCGAGATAGGCATCGTCTGATCGAGAGGCTACGCGGCCACCTCGATGTCTTCAATGACGGACTTTGCTCCGGCCTTTCTGACCGCCTCCCGCAGGGCGGCGTCGAGGACGGGGAGCTGGCGGTAGGCCTTGAGGCGGCGGAAGGTCTTTTGCGCCTCCAAGAGGCCGGCGGCGGTCCAACGCAGCGCCATCTCGGCGTGGCGCCAGCGCTTGACGTTCCGCTGCACCGTCCGGACGGTGCCGATCGCGTTCTCGATGGCGTTGGTGCAAGCCAGCGAGTGTCGAAGTTGCGGCGGGAGGCCGAGCCGGATCACGGTCAGGATCTCGTCCAGGCCCTCCAGGATCGAGCCCGAGACGCCGGGTGCGTCATGCTCCAGACGGCGGGCGAGGTTGCGCAAGAGCCGTTCGGCCTTGGCCGCGTCGTCCTGCTGCCAGGCCTGCCGCAAGACCTTCCTGACGCCGGCATGGAGGCTCTCGTCCAGCCGGTCCGTGATGTTGCGCCCCTTGTGCACCTGGCGGCGCTGGAGGGCCGCCGCCCGCCCGAAGGTCCGCCGGATCGCCGTCGAGAGCGCCTTGGCGCCGTCGACGATGTAGAGCCGAGGCCGTTCGGGATCGAGACCGCGCTCGATCAGGTTGTCGAGCATGGCTTGCACCGTGGCCGCGTTCTCCGTCGCGCCCTCGGCCAGGCCCAGCACGTGCTTCGCGCCGCCGGTGTCGATGCCGATCGCCGCCACCATCAGGTGATCGCCGACATGGAGCCCGTCGATCTGGAGCACCACGAGATCGAGATCGTCGAGCGGGCTCGCCAGCCAGGCCTTCAGCTTGCTTCGCGTCAACGCCACGAAACGGCGCGAGACCGCCGACTTCGAGGTTGCGTCACCCGATGCCGCCGGCAGATCGCCGCCCGCATCGTCCGGCAGGCGCACCGCGCGGGCATACTTGCGGGTCGAGACGTTGATCACCATCAGATTCATCGCCCAGGCTTGCAAGAGTTCGGGTTCCGACAGCAGCTCCCAACTCGGCAGGCTCATCTCCCGACCCGCGAAGTCCCCCACCCGAGGGCGCTCGACCTTCACTTTGCCGCCGTGGTAGGCGATCTCGCTCCGGGTCGTGCCCCATCGATGGCCCTTGCGCTCGCCCGAGCCGGCGTGGCGCGAACCGCACAAGGCTTCCGCGTCCGCCGACATCATCTCGTTCAAAGACTCGAGGCCCGCCAAAAGGCAGAAGCGATCGACGCTCATGCGCAGATCGTCGAAGGCCTCCGGCATCGATGGCAAGAGCCGACAGGATGGTTCCGAGGAACGGTCGTTGCGTGTAGTCTTGGTCATGGCGTCGTTCTCCTTGATGGAATCTTGCCTATCCGGTTATCACCCACACCCACTATATGTAGTGTGTCTCCTTGGACTGCAGGCAAGGGCCGGCGCAGGCGCATTGAGGAGGCGATCCGGCTAATTCTTGATTGTTCTGAAAACCGAACCGGAGTTTAATTCACGTCACGTACTTAACATCGGGGGACGGAACGGTGGCGACCAAGGGAAAAACGAAGAAACCCACGGCCAGACGGGAAGCTGCTGATGAAACGACATCGTCTGAGCGATTGACGGCACTAGTCGAAGAAAGCGACGCGCTGGCACGAATCGTTGCGAATAACCCGTCCGCGCCTGTTAGTCTCCTGCGCGTTTTGAGTCACAGCGAAGACGAAGCGACACGCAAGAACGTGATCCTCAATCCGTTTACTCCATATGACGTATTGAGCGAACTTGAAAACCAGTTCACAGAGCTATTTGTGAATAATCCGGCACTCGAATCCTACAATTCAATGGAGCTCTGATTTCCTGGAATATTCCATCGGTGTCGTTCACCTCCGATTTCAGATAAATTTCAATGAAGTGACGGTCCTTTATGCAACGTGGCGTTTTGCCAAATCCGACTCAATGATTAGGATTTTCACCACGCTAAAGTGTCGCCTAAAAGCCGCTACAATGCCGTCCGAGTCCCTGCTCGGCATCGCCGGAGATATCTCCGCTTCGACCTGCACCGAGCTTTACTCAGGAAAATGGGTGGACACTATATATAGTGGGTGTGGGTGATAACCGGATAGGCAAGGATGGAATCAGCACCCAGAGCCTAGCGGCTCCAGGCGGACGACGCCTACTTCAGCTTTTCAACAGAGCCCGGGACATCCCCTTTCGCCAACCTGAAGACGTGGCTGATCGGTATCCACCACGGCGTTAGCCACCAGCACCTACAAGCCTACCTCAACGAGTTCACCTTCCGCTTCAACAGGCGGTTCTACCCGTTCAACGCCTTCCGCTCATTGCTCGGCATCGCGGGCGACACCTCTGCTCCAACCTATGCCGAGCTTTACTCGGGAGAGTGGCGGCACCCTACATGTAGCGGTCATGGGCGTTAACCGGATAGGCAAGCGTCGATACGGTCGAAAATCGCGGCTACCTTCTGGTTTTGGAAGTGGAATAGAAGAACGACAGACATGTTCGGCGCGAGGTATCGATCGGCGATCGAACGATGCGAAGAGGTTACAGCGGACTCGGGGCGCAGCTAAAGAGTACGTTGAGACGCCGCTCCCAGGTGCACCCCTCGGTGAATCTCTCCCCGATCGGCCCTGCCGTAGTTGCGCCGGTTGGTCAGGAGTCGACCGCTGCCGCTTCCCGCTCGGCCTTCTCCCGCTCCCACTCGGCGAATTCCTCGGCCGTCAGCCCCCAGCTCGGCGGCTCCTTGAGGTATTCCTTCTCCTCCGGCGTGCTGTCGCGCCCGAGCACCGCGTTGCGGTGCGGGAAGCGGCCGAAACGGAGAATCGCGTCGCGGTGCCCGATCGCGGCCGCCAGCGAGCGCTCCTCTCCCAGCCCCTTATAGAGCTCCAGCGCGCGGTCTTGGTCCGCGACGTTCTCGCTGTGCTCGAAGGGGAGGTAGAAGAACACTCTGAACGCCGGGCAGATGCCCTCGTCGTAGCCCCGGTTCAGCGCGATGCGGGCGATCTCGCGCGCCTTGGCGTCGGATGCGAAGGCGCGCGGCGTGCCGCGGAAGATGTTACGGGGAAACTGGTCGAGCGCCAGCACCAGCGCAAGGCACTCCTTGCGCGTCTCGACGAAGCCATCGAAAGCCCCGCCCGCCGCCCGCTCGTGGCTTACGGTGTAACGCTCACGCAGCGTGGCGTCGAACTCGGGCGTGGAACGGAACCACACCTGCCGCCGCTCCATCACGGTGGAGAGGTCGGTGGTGCCGAACCAGAATGTAAGAATGTCTTCCGCGATCAGGTGCATGGGATTGGGGAGGAACCGCTGGCATTGTCAGACTAAAATGAGCGCCACGGCCCGCGCCGGTGAATGACCTCGGCTTTGTAAAGACCATTGATGGTCTCGTCCAGAGCAGTCATAGAAGCCGCCGACTGATACTGCGCTATTCCGCGGCATCGAGGTCTCGGTCGATGCTGTCTCCGATGCGGGCGGCGGATGCCTTGACGGTGTCGCGGGCGAGATGGGCGTATCGCGCGGTCGTCTGGACCTGCGTGTGTCCCAGCAATTTTCCTATCATGGGCAAGCCCTCGCCGAGCGCCAACGCGCGGGAAGCGAACGAATGGCGGAGGTCGTGAATTCTCACCCCGTCGAGTCCGGAGCGGGCTCGGATACGCCGCCAGGGGTGCTGCAGGTCGGTGAGGTGCCAGCCCGGCTTGCGGCCCGCGATCACCCACGGATTGTCCTCATCGCGGGGCAGGGAGGTCAGCAACCGTACGGCGGAGGGCGCAAGCGGGACCGCCCGCCCGCCGGTTTTGGTGTCGGGCAACCTCAGCTCGCCGGCATCGAGATCGACATGCTGCCAGCGCAGTTTCTGGATTTCCGACAGCCGGCAGCCGGTCAGCATCAGGAGACGGATTGCGGCTACCGCCGAGCGGGTCTCCGATCCGTCCCCCAGAATCTCGTCGAGAACCTGGCCAAGCCGGGTGAACTCCTCCGCGCTCAGGAATCGTTCGCGCTTCTCCTCCTTGTAGCGTTTGACGTGCAGGCAGGGGTTTGAGCCGTCCGGACGCAGACCCCACAACTCGGCCAAGTTGAACATTTTTGAAAGCACCCCGAGGGTCCGGTTGGCCTGATAGGGAGTCTCCCGCATGCCATGGTGCAGTTCGGCGATGTCGCTCCGCTGGATCTCCGTCACCTTGCGGGTTCCGATCCTGGGGTCGATGAAGAACTTCACCGAACGGCTGGTACTCGTAGGCCGTGCTCGGCTTGCAATGGACCGGGACGTACTCTTCCAAAAACCGCTTACCCAGAACCTTCATCGTTGCCGCCTTGCGGCCCTTGTCTCGAAGGGCGGCCGGATCCTTACCGCCCTTGGCCTCCGAGATCAGCGCCATGGCACGCCGCCGTGCGGTCTCCGGCGTCACCGCCCCATGGCGGCCCAGGGTCATGCGGCGCAGCCGGCCGTTGGCGCGGAACTGGACGACGTAATACTTGCGTCCCGAGGCGCGGACGCGAAGGCCGAAACCGGGGAGATCGTCGTCCCAATAGAACTTGTCCGATCCGTCTCCGGTGATCCTGTCGACGGTTCGTTTGGTGATCTTGATTTGGGCGGGCATGGCGGGTTCCCGGTGGAAAGCGTTCGTTCACGCGGTGATGGAGGGGATGACGGCACAGAGCGAAGGCGGGCGCGGCCTGGCAGAGTGTGGAGTTGCCATCGTCTTCCTCATCATCGTCACCCTTTGGAATCACATGGGAATCAACAGGATTACAAACCCTGCGCATCCGTGCGCACCATTGTCATGGTGACCGACTCTTGCGCCGTCCACAAACCCCTTGTAAAATAGGCAATTATCACACATCAGCGCATCCCTGCGCACGCATGACTGCAATTGTCCTCTTCACTCTTACGCAAACTCTTCAGTTGGTGATCGAGCAGGAGGCGTGGGGCTTCAGCCATGTCCGGCGCCTCCCGCCAGCAAGGTTGCGTAATCGGCGATCCGTGTCGCGGCGACAAAGGGCTGGGGGAGGTGAGGATAGCGAGAGAAGTCCAGGTGGGCCGGTCGCCTCTCGATCCGGGCCAGGAGCAGATGCTTGACGGCATCGAAGCCGACCAGGCGCCGCTTCACCGCCTCGCGCACCGCCACCCTCACCTGGCTCTCGGGGAAGTCCTCCAACAGGCGCAGCACCTGGATGTACTCCCGCTTGCCGCGATGGCCGAAGCGGGCTTCGAGGAGATGGCGCAGCTCGTCGAAGGCGGGATCCAGCTTCCACCCCAGCAGCGGGGCCGCTTGATCCAGGGCACCCGGCTTCTTCTCCAGCAAAGACAGATAGTGCAGCGGGTCGTAGACCACGTCGCCACGCACATAGGAGCGGGGATGACGGGCGATGATCTCGGCGCCGAGAGTGATCTCGACCCGGTCGACATAGCCCTTGACCATCACGTCCTTGTAGGCGTGGACCGTCGGCGCCGAGTAATCCACCAGCCGGTAGCGCACCAAGGCCATCGAGGAGACCTGCCCGGGATGTTGCTCACAAGCCTCGAAGGGGACGGCCGGTAGATCGCGCAAAGCCTCGAGGTCGGCCAGCAGCGCCGTTGCCTTCTCGCCTTCCTCCAGGGCGTCGAGACGCGCCAGGCAACCCGCCATCAGCTGTTCGTTCAGGGCGTCCAGGTCCCGCACCTTTGGGATCGGCACGAAGAACTTGCGCCGCGCCGTCTTCACCAGCGCCTCGACCTTCCCTTTGTCGTTGCCCTTGCCGGGCCGGCCGAAGCGGTCGCGGAACAGATAGTGCGACTGCAGATGCGAGAAGGCCTGGGTGCGGCGGCGCTCGCCGTCGCCCATGATCCGCGCCACCGCCAGCGTCGTGTTGTCGTACAGGATCGATCGAGGGATCCCGCCGAAGAAGGCGAAGGCGCTGACGTGCCCGTCCAGGAAAGCCTCCGTCGTCTCCCGCAGGTAGGCCTTCACGAACCAGGCGTTCGAATGGGGCAAGATAAAGCAGAAGAAGTGGACCTTCTCCCGCTTGCCACGCAGATCGACCACCGCTTGGCCAAAGTCTGCCTGGGCATGGCCCGGCGGGTGATGCAGCGGCACGAAGGCTTCGCGTGTCGACTGCCGCTGAGCGCGGACGTAGTCCTTCACGATGGTGTAGCCGCCGGTGAAGCCGTGCTCGTCCCGAAGCCGCTCGAAGATCCGTTGTGCCGTGTGCCGCTGCTTGCGCGGCACATCCCGGTCCGCCGACAGGATCGCGTCGATGACCGCCGTGAACTCTTCCAGCTTCGGCCGTCTCACCGGCATCGTCCGCCGATACCCCGGCGGCGCCGAGTAGCTCAGCATCTTCTTCACCGTCCGGCGGTCGATGCCAAACCGCCGCGCCGCCTCACGGTGGCTCAGCCCCTCATCGACAACTGCCAGCCGAACCTGCGCATACAACTCCACGCCATACATCTCCTGCCCCCCGTCGCTAACAACAGGGGACGATCACTGGCGCATCTTCGCGCCGCCGCAACCGGACTACCCGGCCGCCTCGCGTGGAGCATTTTTGCAGCGCCGCCTACAGACGACCCTAAACGATTTGCGCCGACGTGACGAATTGGCCCGCGCCGGACGGCCTTGCCGGGCCGCCGCCGGCTGAAATGCCGGCCGTCTCCGCGGGCGGCGAAGCGCTGGAATCAATGGCGGACGACATCGAGCTTTCGATCCTTTCGATGGAGGATATCGACGCCCTGGAACACTCGATAACCGGGATGACGGACGCAATCAAGGACGAATTGCCCGCCCGTGGAGAGGCGTGGGCAAGCGGGATCGGCGCCACGGTGCCCTTCCACGGCCACCCCGCCGATTATGTGAGTCGTTGGTCCGCGGCGGACGTCGGGGCGCTGGACCGGGCGGCGCGGGAAACCCTCTGGAGGACCGGCGGGCCAGCTCCCATCTCCGGGACGCCAGCATTGGAATCGAGCATCGCCTCCCGGCCGAATTTTCCGTATCGAATAATCGCAAACTCGGATCCATAAACTTTAACAGTCCCATCCATAAAAAATTTTCCAGCGAATAAATTCGCGGAATGTTCATTCCCAAATTTAACCCGATTGACACATAAGAAATAAAACTGAAACGAAAAACGGATCGACGGAAGGATTTACCAACCCCATGTCTTCACTGGGCGGCCTTCATTGCCCTCAACCGATAGGAGACGAAACATGCTTGGCGGGGAAAAACCACGGGCCCGTACCGCGTTGATCGCGTTGGCGGCGACGGCTCTCTTCGCATCGGCATCATTCGCCAACCCGGCGGTCACGACCGTAACGGTCGAATGCAACTGGGGGAAGCTCACCATGGAGCAGACCCTGGATGGCTTCTCGACGGGCGAGCATTCATCCGATCCCTCGGGCGATGGCCGTGGCGCCGGGTCGGTCGACGAGCCCCGCGCGGGCCTGGCCAACGTCGTCGAACGGGGCAACCTGCAAGGGATGTGCGAATTGATCGAGAGCCTCCTCTAATCCCCCGGCCGAGCCGGACATCCGGGGCGCGGGCGAGTCGTCGGCTCGCCCGCTTTCCCGCCGAGCGCCCGTCGAGAGGTGGCTCGACCGGAATCGCCCTTGTCGCGGGTGACGCATCGTTCGGGCATGGCCAGGACCTCGCCGTCACCGGCGAATTTCGCCGATCTCGCCCGCCGGTCCAATCGGATTTTCCCTTCGAGCCAGCAACGGAACAGGAACCGGCGACATATCTGGCGACGACTCGGGAGCGGCGCGACGACCACGTCGCCGGATCGACGCCGGCCGAGGGGACGATGGTCATGCAACGAGGGAACCGCTTCCGTGCCCTACCCGCTTCCCGATAACGAAGACGGCCGCCAGGTGGCACTCGACGCCTACGGTGTCGTCGGCACGCCGCCCGAGATGGACTTCGACGAGATCGCGGAAATCGCGGCGCGGATCCGCGACCGTCCCGTCGCGGTCATCAACGTCGTGGCCGACAGATGGCGGCGCTGCGTTTCCTATCGCATCAGGCGGTCACGCAATTGGAGCTCCGCCGGAACGTCGCCGAACTGGACGAGACGCGAAAGGAACTCGCCGGGGAAAAGCGCCAGGCCGACCAGCTGTTACGCGGCATTTTGCCGCGAGACATCGCGGACGAATTGACGGCGCGCGGGCGGGTTCGGCCCAGGTTCCACGAGTCGGTCACCATTCCTCTTCACCGACTTCAAGGATTTCACGCAATTGGCCGGGCGGATGGAACCGCGTGACCTGATCGACCAGCTGAACGAACATTTCTCCGCCTTCGACGATATCGTCTCGTCGCACGGGGCGGAAAAACCGAAGACGATCGGCGACGCGTACATGTGCGCCGCCGGCTTGAGCGAGCGGCGGCGGGGCCACGCGGACGCCACCTGCGCCGCCGGGACCCCCGCCGCGTTCAGCCGCCCGCCGATCTCCGCGACCACCTGCAGGAAGCTGTCCGGCCCCGGCGCGCCGGCCTGTAGCCAGTGCATGAGGGCGGTTATTCGACTGGTATTCGCCATGAGAGATCTCCGTCGACGGGAACCTTCAACGCGCGATCACGTCTCCATACCGCGCAACGAACCGGCCCCAGGCCTCTTGCGCGGCGCTTTCGGCCTCGTCCAGCAGCCGGCCCGCGTCGGCGTTCACCAGCGCGCCCTCGTCGACCACGATTTCGCCGTCGACCAGGACCGTCTCCACGTCGTGGCCATGGGCGTGGTAGACGAGGTTGGCGACGGGGTCGAGGGTCGGGCGGAGACCGAAGCGCCGGAAATCGATCACCTGCAGATCGGCGCGCTTGCCGACCTCGATGGATCCGATCTCGCCTTCGAGGCCAAGGGACCGGGCGCCCTCCATCGTCGCAAGGCGGAGCGCGTCGGGGGCCGGGATGGCGAGCGGATCGCCGGTCTGCACGCGGGCCATCAGGATCGCCGAGCGCAACACCTCGAAATGGTCGGCGAACATGCCGTCGATGCCGAGGCCGACGGTGATGCCGCGCCGGCGAAAATCCTGGATGGGGGCGATTCTGCCGCGCGCGGCATTGATCATCGGGCAATGGGTGACGCAGGCGCCGGAGTGCGCCAGTGTGCCTATCGACGCCTCGTCCATCACATAGCAGTGGGCGAGGATGGTATCGGCCGCCATCAGGCCGTTTTGGTGGAGGTACTCGGTCGGGCTCATGCCGTGCAGGCGCTGGACGATCTCGACCTCCGCTTCGCCCCAGCCGAGGTGGGTCGATAGGCGCAGGCCTAGCCTGTCGGCCTCGCGCCGGCAGGCTTGCAGCATCTCGGGCGAGGTGAAGATGGACATGTTGGGCGCCATCATGACGCTGATCCGGCCGTCCGCCTTGCCGTGCCAATCCTCGGCGAACGCGACCGCCTGGGCCAGCCGTGCCTCGCGGAGGCCCGCGTCGTAGCGGAATTCGCCCGCCCGCGCGCCTTCCGGTTCCACGTCCTGGACCTGCACGCCGATGGTGCTCCTGGCGCCCAGGTGTTCGACGAAGGGGGCAAAGACGTCGGCGTCCTCCTCCATCTCCACCGTGGTGGTGACGCCGCCGCGCAAGGTCTCGCCGTAGCTGAGCGAGCCGATCGCCAGCCGCTCGGCCCGGGTCGCGATTCCGCCCATCGGCAGGTACATGCCGAGGACGCAGTCGAGGCTCGCGTCCTCCGCCCGGCCCCGGAACATGGTGTAGCCGAGGTGGTTGTGGGTGCTGACGAAGCCGGGCGCGACGACCTTGCCGCGGCCCTCGATCACGCGCGCCGGCGCCGGCCGCCGCGCGGCGACCTCCTCGCCGCCGCCGATGTCGACGATCCGTCCGTCCTCGATATAGAGGGCCGCATCCTCCAGCACGGTGTCGTCGGCATCGACGGTCAGCACCGTCGCGTCGCGGATCATGATTCCCATCGCGCGCTCCCCGCCTCTAAGTGTCTGGCCCGAAAAGAGTTGAGTGATTTCAGTCAGTTGTGATTCACTGTTTGTATTTAGCAACCAGGGAGACACAACATGTGGACCAAAATCACTCGCCCGAAGTATGAACGCGACCTGCTGCGCTACGCAAGCGACCTGACGGATGGAGAATGGAAGGTGCTGGAGCCGTTGCTGCCTCGCGCCAAAGCGCTGGGACGGCCTCGGACGACGGCATTGCGCGAGGTGGTGAACGCGATCCTCTACCTACTGCGTAGCGGCTGTCCATGGCGCATGCTGCCCCGGGACTTCCCGCCACGCTCGACGGTGCAGCGCTACTTTTATCTCTGGCGGGACGACGGCACCTGGTCCGAGGTCAACCGGCAACTGCTGGTCGCGGCGCGCGAGGCCGAGGGCCGCGCGGCCGGCCCGTCGGCCGGTATCATCGACAGTCAGAGCGTAAAAACCACGGAAAGCGGCGGTATCCGGGGCTTCGACGCCGGAAAGAAAGTCAAGGGCCGCAAGCGTCACATCCTCACCGACACCGGCGGCCTGCTGGTCGCGGTCGTGGTCCACGGCGCCGAGATCCAGGACCGCGACGGCGCGCCGGCGGTGTTCGCCGCCATCCCCCGCCACTTTCCCCGCCTGCGCCACGTCTTCGCCGACGGCGCCTATGCCGGGCCCAAGCTCGAGGGCGCACTGAAGCGGATCGGCCGCTGGTCGCTGGAGATCGTCAACCGTCCCGCGGGCGTGAAGGGCTTCCAACTCCTGCCCCGCCGATGGGTCGTCGAGCGCACGCTCGCCTGGCTCAATCGAAACCGGCGGCTGGCCAAGGACTTCGAGACGGCCATCGAGACCGCCGAGGCCTGGATCTTCCTCGCCAGCATCCAACTCCTCACGCGCCGTCTCGCAAGAGCCTGAAAACACTCGATTCATTTCGAGTCGGACTCTAAGATCACAAGCCTAGGCGCCCGAGTACGCCCGGGTCCAGCGAGGAGACATCCGATGTCCGAGGCCTTTCCCCATCTCTTCAGCCCGCTGAAGGTCGGGTCCTACACCTTGAAGAACCGGGTGATGAACACCGGCCACGCGGCCCATTTCCAGACCGGCGACGGCCTGCCGACGGAACGCTATGTCGACTATGTGCGGGAGAGGGCGCGGGGCGGCGCCGGCATCATCGTCACCGGCCACACGGTACCGCACTACGACGGCGACGCCTCGCTCAGCCTGGCCAATTACGACGAGCGGATCACCGAGGTCTACAAGCGCTTCGCCGAGGCGACGCATGCACACGATGTGCCGATCCTGGCGCAGATGGGGCACCGTGGCCGCCGCGTCTCCGATACCACGGCCTGGCTGCAGCGCCCGAGCCTGGCGCCCTCGGCCGTGCCCTCGCCCGACTTCTCGACCCCGATGCTGATGCCGCACGAGATGAGCACGGGCGAGGTGGAGGCCATCGTCGAGAGTTTCGCCCAGGCCGCCGATCGCGCCGTCAGGGGCGAGATGGACGGGATCGAACTCTCGGTCGGCATGGACTATCTCTTCACCAACTTCCTCAATCCCCAGGCCAACCTGCGCGACGACAAATATGGCGGCGGCACGCTCGAAGAGCGGATGACGTTCCTGAACGAGGTGATCGACGTGGTCCGCGCGGCCCTAGGCCCCAACCGCCTGCTGGGCATCCGCTTCTATGACGACCTCGAGGACTTCTCCCTGGGACTGGGGGACTACAAACAGGTCGCCCAACGGGTCGAGGCCGGCGGCAAGATCGACTACTTCAACATGTGGCAGGGCCTGGTGCCGAGCCCGAGGAGCGGGCGCGATCATTGGCCGGCGCACTATCGCGCCCCCGGCGCCTTTCGCCATCTGCCGGCGGGCCTGAAGGAGGTCGTCTCGCTTCCCGTGGTCGGCACCGGACGGATCGACTCGCCCGGCCTCGCCGAGGACTTCGTCGCCTCGGGCTCCGCCGACATCATCGGTCTCGCCCGCGCCCTCATCGCCGACCCGCACTGGCCCAACAAGGCCCGCGACGGCCGGGCCGAGGACATCCGTACCTGCATCGCCTGTACCCAGAGCTGCGTCGGCCACATTTATGTCGGCATGGGGGTGGGCTGCATCTACAACCCCGTCACCGGCCGCGAGCGGGAGTGGGCGGAGCTGCCGGCGGCCGAGACGGCCAGGAAGGTCGTCGTCGTCGGTGGCGGACCGGCGGGGATGGAGGCGGCCAGGATCGCGGCGGAACGCGGCCACGAGGTGGTGCTGTTCGAGGCCGCGCGACGCCTGGGCGGTCAGATCAACCTCATCACCAGGACGCCCGAGCGGCAGAACTTCGAGGAAATCATCCTTTTTTACGAACGCCAGCTGGCAAAGCTTGGCGTCGATCTCCGCCTGGGACAAGCGGCCGAGGCTGAGACGGTTCTGGCCGAAGCGCCCGACGCGGTCGTCGTCGCCACCGGCAGCCATGCCTTCAGGCCGCCGATCCTGGGCGTCGAGCAACGCCATGTCCTGACCGCGCGCGAGGTCTTGCGAGGAAACGCCGAGGTTGGCACCCGGGTCGTCGTCGTCGACACCCTCGGCCGGGCCGAAGGGCCATCGATCGCCGAATACCTCGCCGACGAGGGCAAGCAGGTCGAGATCGTCACCGGCCTCGAATATGTCGGCCGTGACATGCCGGCGCCGGCCTGGCACTACCAGTTCGAACGCCTGCTGGAGAAGGGCGTCAAGATGACCCCCTTCACCGGCGTCTGGGAGGTGAACGAGCGCTCGGTCGACATCTACAACGTGGTGAGCCAACGGCCCTCCGAGATCGAGGACGTCGACACGGTGGTGCTGGCGGCCGGCGGCGAGGTGGAAGACGGGCTCTATCACGCGCTAGAAGGCCGGGTCGCGTCGCTGCATCTCATCGGCGACGGCTTCCAGCCGCGCGATATCGAGATGGCGGTGGTCGACGGCCACCGCGTCGCGCGGGCGATCTGAATCCGACCGGCGCGGCGGTCCAAAACGAGGAGATGAACGCATGATTTCCATGGCGGTTCTGGGCGTCGGCCGCATGGGCGCGGTGCATGCCCGCAACGTCGCCGCGAACGGCGAGGCCGAACTCCGCGTGGTCGCCGATCCCGATACGGCGACGGCCCGGGCGGTGATCGTCGCCACGCCCACCGACACCCACGCGGACCTGGTGGAACGGCTCGCCGCCGCCGGCAAGGCGGTCTTCTGCGAGAAGCCGATCGACCTCGACGTCGCCCGCGTGCGCGCCTGCCTCGGCGCGGTCGAGCGGGCCGGCACCGCCCTTTTCGTCGGCTTCAACCGCCGCTTTCACGCCAGCTTCGCCGTGATGCGCGCGCGGCTTCGGGCGGGCGAGATCGGCCGGCTCGAGGTGCTGTCCATCGCCAGCCTCGATCCGGTGCCGCCGCCGCTCGACTATGTGCGGCGTTCGGGCGGCCTGTTCCGGGACATGATGATCCATGACCTCGACCTCGCCCGCTGGCTGATTGACGAGCCCATCGTCGAGGTCCGCGCCGTGGGCTCGTCGCTGGTGGATCCGGCGATCGGCGCGGCGGGCGACTGGGACACCGCGATCGCGACGCTCAAATCCGAGCGCGGCACGCTCTGCCACATCACCAACTCGCGCCGCGCGGTCCATGGCCATGGCCCCCGCCTGGAGGCGCTCGGCGCCGAGGGCGTGCTCAGGGCGGACAACTGGACCCCGACGCCGGAACGCGTGCTCGACCCCCGCTTTCAGGCCCGTTTCGCCGAGGCCTACCGGGCCGAGTTGGCGGCCTTCATCGCCAGCCTGCGCGACGGCGCCACGCTGGAGCCGACGGGGCGCGACGGACTTGCGGCCCTGCTCCTCGCCGAGGCGGCCACCCTCTCCGCCCGAACGGGCGACGCGGTGACGCCGGAGAAGGTCTGAACAAATGCCGGCGACGTCGAATTCGAGGTATCCCCGACCGAAAGGATCGATTTTTCGATTGAGTCGGCGCCGATTGTCGGCAATCTAGGACCTACACCCGAGGGAGGGACGCGATATGGCCATGGCCCAAGGCACCGCCGAACAGGAACTGATGGCCCGCGCGCGCGAGGTGCTGCCCGCCGGTGGCTTCGGCAATTTCCCGAACGACGTGGTGATCGCCGAGGGCAAGGCCGGACGCGTCAAGGACGTCAGCGGCAACGAATACATAGATTTCCTGCTGGGCTCCGGCCCGATGTTCGTCGGCCATGGTCACCCGAAGGTCCAGGCGGCGATCCAGGAGCAACTGCGGCGCGGCACCACCTTCTTCGCCAACAATCCGGCCGGAATCGAGCTGGCGGAAGCGATCTGCGAGGCCGTCCCTTGCGCCGAACAGGTCCGCTTCGTCAGCTCCGGTTCGGAGGCCGACATGTACGTCATGCGGCTCGCCCGCGCGCACCGGGGCCGGGAGAAGATCTTGAAGTTCGAGGGCGCCTTTCACGGCATGAGCGACCATGCGCTGATGAGCACCTTCCCCAAGCTCTCCGGCAACTCGACCGAGGCGCAGCCCGATTCCGCCGGCCTGCCGAGCCGGGTCCAGGACGAGGTGCTGGTCGCCCCCTACAACGATATCGCAACGGCGAAGCGGATGATCGCCGAACACGCCGACGAGTTGGGCGGCGTCATCGCCGAGCCGTTCCAGCGCCTGCTGCCGCCGGTCCCCGGCTTCCTGGAGATGCTGCGCGAGGAGTGCACCCGCCACGCCATCCCGCTGATCTTCGACGAGGTCGTGACCGGCTTCCGCTTCGCCTATGGCGGCGCCCAGGAGCTTTACGGCGTGACGCCGGACCTCTGCAGCCTAGGCAAGATCATCGGCGGCGGCTTCCCGCTGCGGCGATCGCCGGCAACGCGGAATTCATGGCCCACTTCAACCTCGACGCCGTGGGCGAGGAAGGCTTCACCCGCCTGATCGGCACCTTGAACGGTAATCCCGTGGCTTCGGCCGCCGGCCTCGCGACGCTCGAGGTGCTGCGCGAGCCGGGCGCCTACGAGGGCGCCTACGCGACCGGGCGGGCGATCATGGCGGCATTGGAAGAGAACTTCGCCCGGGTCGCAATTCCAGCCGTCGTCGTCGGCAACCCCACCCTCTTCGACGTGGTGATCACCGAGGAGAGGGAACTCAACGATTACCGCGCCCTCGCCCGGGGCAACGCGGAAATGCATAAGCGCTTCAACCAGCTGCTGCGGATGCGCGGCATCCTGAAAATAGAGAACAAGTTCTACGTCTCTCTCGCCCACGACGCGGACGACATCGCCCATACGATTGGTGCAATCGCCGAGTCGGTCGACATCCTGAAGGCCGAGAGCTGAGCATGTTCGCCCCGGACCTGAAGTTCACCCCCTGGTGGTGGGAGTGGGCGCCTCGGCGCGAGCGAAACGAGCCGGAGTTGCCGAGGGATGCCGAGATCGCCATCGTCGGCTCCGGCTTCACCGGCTTGTCCGCCGCGCTGACCCTGGCGCGGGCCGGGCGCGAGGTCGTGGTGCTGGAGGCGGACGCGCCCGGCTTCGGCGCCTCCAGCCGCAACGGCGGCCAGGTCGGCAGCGGCAACCAGCGCTATACGACCACTGAGCTTAAGGCGATGTATGGCGAGGAACCGGCGGGCGAGTTGCTGCGCGAGGGGATGGCGGCGCTGGAGTATGTCTGCGGCCTGATCGAGGAGGAGGAGATCGACTGCCACTTCCGCCGCGCCGGCCGCTTCCGCGCCGCGCGCCGCGCCTCGCACTGGGAGCCGATGTTGCGCGAGCACGAGGCGCTGTCGGCCATGATCGGCCTCGACTTCACGGCCGTGCCCAAGGCCAGCCTGCGCGACGAGATCGACACCGACCTCTACCATGGCGGCGTCGTGCTCAACGAGGACGCGACGGTGCATCCCGCGATGTATCACTCCGGCCTGCTGGAACGGGTCGAGGCCGCCGGCGTCCGCGTCGTCCCCTTCACCCGGGTCCAGGAAATCGTCAAGGAGCGCCAGCGGATCGCGCTCCGCACCTCTCGCGGCGAGATCTCCGCCGGCCACGCCATCGCCGCCACCAACGGCTACACGACCAACGCGACGCCGGACCTTAAGGCGCGGGTGGTGCCGATCCCCTCCGGCATCATCGCGACGGAGGAACTGCCGGCCGACGTCATCGCCCGCCTGCTGCCCAACCGCCGGGTGATGGGCGAGACGGGCCGGATCTACCACTATTACCAGGTGAGCCCGGACGGCAAACGCATCCTCTGGGGTGGTCGCGCCAAGGGCAATCCGCATGCCCCCCGGAGCGAGGATTTCGTCCATCTCTACCGAGGGCTGATCCGCCTTTTCCCCGAACTCGACGGGGTGAAGGTGACGCACGCCTGGGGCGGTTACGTCGCCTATACCAAGGACGTCTTCCCGCACGCGGGCGTGCGCGACGGCATCCATTACGCCATGGGCTACTGCGGCAGCGGCGTTGCCCGCGCGACCCACTTGGGCCACAGAATCGCGCTCAAGATCCTGGGCGAGGAAGAGGGCGCCACCGCCTGGGACCAGTTGGAGTTCAAGCCCTACCTCTCGTCCGGAATCGCCCAGGCCATGGTGCCGGCGGTCTCCAACTTCTACCGCCTCCTGGACGCGATGGAGCGCTAGATCAGGGCGCCATCGCCGGCGGGTCGGCGGCGAGCGCGGCGCCGGCGTGGCGGTTGTCGACGCAAACCTCGTAGGGGATGTCGCGGGTGACCAGGCCGCCCGAGAGGCAAGAGCGTTTCAAGCGTTCGAAGCCGTCGGCCGGCAGGATCGGGTTATCGTTCCAAACCCCCAAGGCCTGATAGCGGGCGATGCAGGCGGCGACCAGATCGGGGTCGAGATCGGGGAAATAGTCGCGGATGACATGGGCCACGGTCTCCGGCGCCGCCGCCTTCAACCACTTCTGGGTACGGTAGAGGCCACGCGTCATCGCCGCCATGGTCTCGGGCTCGGCCTCGAAGCGGGCGCGGGTGGCATAGAACGAGGTGTAGGCGGTGGGGCCTCGCCTGGCCGCCGCGTACCAGACATGGCAGCCCTGGCGGATCAGCTGTTCGGCATAAGGCTGGTAAACCTGTACGACGTCGACCTCGCCCGCCAGCAGCGCCGCCCCGTTCTCCCCCATGGTGCCGTCCGCGCGGCGGCGCACCGCGCCCGGATCACGGCCCAGACCACGCAGATCCTCCTGCAGACAAAGCCAGGGCGTCGGTACCTCGGAGACGCTGGCGAGGTGCAGGTCCGCCAACTCCTCCACCTGGAAATCGGGCCGGGGCTCGCGGCCGATCAGAAAGAACGGATCGCGGCCCACCGCCTCGGCGAACAGCACCAGGTCGCACTCCGGGTGGCGGTCGTAGGTCAGCAGGACGCGCATCGGCCCGCCCCAGGAGATATCGGCCGTGCCGTCCAGCAGGCTGGTCGCGGTGGCCGCTGGGCTGGGCGAGGTGACGATGTTCACCTCGATCCCTTCCTCCGCGTAAGCCCCCAGGGCATGGGCCGAATAGAAGGGGGCGTAGAACACCGCGCGGAGGTTTTCGAAGAGGGTGATGGCCATGGCCGCGCTCCTGCTCGTCTCGGGTCCGCCCCACTTTGAACGGCTTGCCGGCCCGCCCGCAAGTCGGCTACGAAGGTGGCCATGACGACGGAGCGTGATATCGGCGCGGGCGAGGTCGTCCTGCCAGCGGCGGACCTGGCGGCGACGCTCGACTTTTTCACCGACACGCTCGGCTTCCGGCTGCTCGCCATCTTTCCCGCCGAGGATCCGGAAATCGCGGTGATCGACGGTTACGGACTGCGCCTCCGGCTGGACCGGGGCTTCGACGGAGCGCCTGGCCGCCTGCGCCTGACGGGCGAGGAAGGGACGCTGCACGCGCCCAACGGCACGGCCATCGACATCGCCCCGACGGACGGCATGGCCGACGTGCCGCCGCCCGCCGACACGCTCTCCATCGTCGAGGCGGGCGACTGGGTCACCGGGCGGGCGGGCATGCTCTACCGCGACCTGGTGCCAGACCGGGCGGGCGGCCATGTCGTCGCCTCCCACATCCGCATACCCCGGGCCGGGCCGGTGGCGGACATGGTTCACTACCACCGGGTCCGCTTTCAGATGATCCATTGCCTCGCCGGCTGGGTCCGCCTGGTCTACGAGGACCAGGGCCCGCCCTTCGTCATGGAAGCGGGCGACTGCGTCCTGCAACCGCCGGAAATCCGCCACCGGGTGCTCGAAGCGAGCGCCGGCCTTGAGGTCGTCGAGGTCGCCAGCCCCGCCGCCCACCCGACCCTGATCGACCACGACCTCGACCTGCCGACGGCGACCCTGGCCCCGGAACGCGACTTCGCCGGCCAGCGCTTTCATCTCCACAGAGCCGGCGAGGCGGCCTGGGCGCCTTCGGAACTCGCCGGCTTCGAGATCCGCGACATCGGCCTCTCGGCGCCCACCGGCGGCATCGCCGAGGCCCATCTCCTTCGCGCGAGCGCCGGGGGCGCGGGCGGCCTATCGACCTCGCATCCCGGCGTCCTGCTGCTCTTCATCGTCCGGGGAGAGCTCGACGTCGACCTCGCGGGCGAGCCGGCGCGGCGGATCGGCGGAGGCGCGGCGATCACCCTGCCACCCGCGACGCCCTGCCGAATCGCCGCCCGAAGCGACGATCTGGAAATACTGCGTGTTCACCTGAAAGGCTGAAGATCTCGCGGCGTCGTCCAGGAGCAAATAGCCGTTGGCGCTTTCGTCGGGGTCGAGTACGCCGCGGGTGGCGGCGAAAGCGCCGGAATCCGGCATCGCCCGGGGCCGCCGATCCCTATTCCCCCAACAGCTCACGCACCGCGGCCTCGACGAAGCGCACGTCCTCGACGTTTTCCGGCCACGAGCCGGCCATGTGACCCCAGATCGACGGGATCGGACGCAGCTCCGCGTTGGGCATCAACGCCACCTCGCGGCGGCTGTCCTCGACCGGGAAGTAGAGATCGCTCTCCGACGGCATCACCAGCGCCTTCGCCCGGATCGCGCCGAGCGCCGCGCCGAGATCGCCCTCGTAGCGGTCGTTGGCGGCGACGTCGCAGTGTTCCCAGGTCCAGAGCATCGCCCGGATGTCCATCGGATCGCGGCGTTCGAGGAACGCTTCCCAGCGCCCGACCACGAAATCCTCCATCGAGGCGTGGCCCAGCCGGCGCCAGACTTCCTCGCGATAGAACGCCTGGCTCATCGCCCAGGCGGCGCAGACGCGCGCCAACGCCCGGACGTTGCCCTCCCCCAGCGCCGCCCGCAGGCACTGGACGTGCAACCGGTTGTGCGCCGTCGCGCGCGCCGACCCGACGACGCAGCAGATCCGCTGGACCATCTCGGGGAACAGCGCGCCCCAGTGGAAGGCCTGCATCGCGCCCATGGAGCGGCCATAAACGAGGGCGATGCCCTTCATGCCCAGCTTTTTCGTCAACAGCCGGTGTTGCGCGACGACGTTGTCGTGGATGGTGAAGTTCGGCGCGCCGGGCGCCGTCGACAATCCGTTGCCGAACAGGTTGACCATGACGACGAAATGGCGCGCCGGGTCGAAAATGCGAAGCGTCCATTCCACGTCCGGATGCTGGCCGGCGAACGCCGTCGGGTAGACGATGGCGTTGGAGCGGCTGGCGTTGGGCGCGCCCCAGGTCCGGTAGACCAGCCGAGCGCCCTGGCAGACGGCGCCCGACCGCAGCTCCAGCTCGTCGAGGACATAGACCCGGTGATCGGTCATCGAGGCGCAGCCTACCACGTCGCCGCGGCCGTCGGCGCCGGCTTGCCGCGGCGGGGATTGCCTGGTTGGGGGCCTGGGTCTACTACTCGAAGATCCCATGTATGGCGACCACCTCGTCGCGACCGGACGCGACGATCCGCTTGAACCCGTATCGGAGGATGTGATGGGCGAGATCGAACGGCTGGGCTTCATCGGTTTGGGCGTCATGGGCGGGCGGATGTGCCGCAATCTGGCGCAAAAGTCCGGCAAGCGCGTGATCGGCCATGACATCGACGGCGAAAAGGCGACAGCGCTCTCGAATGCCGGCGTCGATGCCGTCGGCTCCATCGCCGAGGTGGTCGACGGGCCCGAGATGATCTTCATCTGCGTGCCCGGCGAGCCGCAAGTGCGCGAGCTGGCCTTCGGCGAGGGTGGGCTGGTGGCGGCGGCGCGAGCCGGCCAGACCGTGGTCGACATGACCACGGCGACGGTCGAGATCAACCGCGAGGTCGCGGCGGCGCTGGCGTCCAAGGGCGTCGACTTCGCCGACGCGCCGGTGGCCCGCGGCGTGCCGGCGGCCGAGAACGGCACCCTCGCCATCATGGTCGGCGCCTCGGACGACGTGTTGGCGCGTATCACGCCGTCCCTCGAGTGCATGGGCACCGAGATCTCCCATTGCGGCGACGTCGGCACCGGCCAGGTCATGAAACTGATGAACAACATGCTGGTCTTCGAGAACGTCTCGGCTATCGCCGAGGCGATGGCGATCGCCACGCGCGCCGGGGTCGAACGCGACAAGGTCTTCGAGATCCTCAGCCGCGGCTCGGCCGACAGCTTCGTCATGCGCAAGCACGGCAGCCACATGACCACGGGCGATTACCCCGACGACCAGTTCCCGACGACCTATTCGCTGAAGGACATCGGCTACGCCATCGATCTGGCCGAGAAGGTCGGCGTCGAGGCCGACGGCGCCAAACTGGCGCAAAGTCGCCTGCGGCAAGCCGCCGACCGGGGCCTCGGCCAATACTACGCCCCGGTGATCTACAAGCTGTTCGAGGCGTGAGGCCAGGCGGGAAGCGCGCGTCAGGCCGCGTCGAGAAAACGCCGCAGGATCCGGTTGACGTCCGCCGGCGCCACCACGTTCATCATGTGGCGCTGGCCGGGAATGATCGCCAACTCGGCGCCGGGGATCTCCGCCGCCATGGCCCGCGCCATGTCGGCGGTGGAGCCGACGTCGTGCTCGCCGGTCAGCACCAGGGTCGGGCAGCGGATTGACCGCAAGCGGCCGACGAGGCCGCCGCCCGCCGTGGCGAAGACCCGGTAGGCCTTGAGCTTGGCGGCCTCGTTCCCTTCGCGCATCCAGCCGTCGACCTCGGCGATCGCGGCGGCCAGCGTGACGCGCTCCTCGTCGGTAAACCAGCGGGCGACCGTGGCCTCCGCGTTGCCGGCGATGCCCAGGGATTCGAAATCGCCGAGGCGGGCGGCGGAGCGTTCGCGCTGCTCGGCGTTCCGGTCATAGACGGCGTTCATCAGCACCAACCGGCGGAGCTCGGCCGAGTGCTCGATCGCATGAGCCTGAGCCAGCAAGCCGCCCATGGAAAAACCGACAAGCGCCGGCGGCCCGTCGTCGGCGGCAAGGTCGATGACCTGGCCGAGCTGGCAGACGTAATCGTCCAAGCCGCGCGGGCCCGGCGGGTCGGCCGAACCGCCGTGACCCCACATGTCAAAGCGAACGACCCTGTGATCGCGCGCCAGGTCGGCGACCTGGCGGCCCCACATTCCCATGTCCATCAGCACGCCGTGGGCGAGCACCACCGTCGGCCCGGCGCCCTCGACGCGGACGCGGGTCCCGCACTCGACCCATTCGCGGACACTTCCCGCCACGCGACCCCTCCCCGGCCCCAATATCCCGGCGCGGACGGTAGCATGTCGTCGGGAGCGCCGCGCGAACCCGCGGCCGTGTTATGTGGTATTTTATTACCGCAGACGTAAACGTTTGAAAAATCAGGGGAAATTGGACAAATCGGCCCAATTAAAGCATTGACTTGGGCGGCGATCCTGACATACTCCGCCGCCGGTCCGGGGCCGCGTCCGCTCCCGGCCCGACAAGTCGCAACTCAGGATACCAACTCGGGATAGCGATACGATGAGAACCTACTCCGCCCGCCCGGCCGACGTCACGCGGCAATGGTGGCTGATCGACGCGGAGGACGTGGTCCTCGGCCGGCTCGCCGTCATCGTCGCCGATCGCCTGCGCGGCAAGCACAAGCCGCAATTTACGCCGCACATCGACTGCGGCGACCATGTCGTCATCGTCAACGCCGACAAGGTGAAGCTGACGGGGCGCAAGCGCAGCAACAAGACCTATTACTGGCATACCGGCTATCCGGGTGGCATCAAGAGCCGCACCGCCGACAAGATCCTCGACGGAAAACACCCGGAGCGGGTGATCGAGAAGGCGATCCAGCGGATGGTGCCCAAAGGACCCTTGGGCCGGGCGCAACTGCGCAAGCTGAAGGTCTATGCCGGCGCCGAGCATCCCCATGACGCGCAACAGCCCACCGCGCTGGACCTCGCGGCGATGAACGCGAAGAACAAGAGGAGCGCCTGACCATGTCCGAGACGACCACCACGGGCGGCCTCGAGGATCTGGCCAGCCTCGTCACGCCGAGCGAGGAGGCACCGCCTCCGCCCGAGCCCCAGATCGACGCCCAGGGCCGCGCCTATGCGACCGGCAAGCGCAAGAATGCGATCGCCCGGGTCTGGATCAAGCCGGGCCTCGGCCGCATCATCGTCAACGGGCGCGACAGCACGGAATATTTCGCCCGTCCCGTCCTGCGCATGATCCTCAACCAGCCCTTCGCTGTGGTGGAGCGGATCGAGCAGTACGACGTCCACTGCACCGTCAAGGGCGGCGGCCTCTCGGGCCAGGCCGGCGCCGTGCGCCATGGCATCAGCCGGGCGCTGGTGAATTTCGAGCCGGGGCTCCGCCCGGTTCTGAAGAAGGGTGGCTTCCTGACCCGCGATTCCCGCGTGGTCGAGCGCAAGAAGTACGGCAAGGCCAAGGCGCGCCGAAGCTTCCAGTTCTCCAAACGCTGACCGCCCGGTCGTAAATCCAACTCGATCAAGGGCGGTGGCGACACCGCCCTTTTTCGTTGCTCTTCGACTATAATCTCGCCTTAGTGTCCGTCCGGGGACGTTATGAGTCGGATGAATCGGTTATCCGGCGCCCCCTCTTGAAGAGCTGAATCAGCTGTGATTCTCTGGGGTGGTGAATTTACTCTTGAGGTGCCCCATGTGGACTGCCGACAACCGCCCGCGCTACAATCGCGACAAACTGCGTTATCCGAGCGACCTGACCGATGCGGAATGGGCGCATATCGAGCCGCTGATCCCGCCGGGCAAGCCCGGCGGCGGCAAACGGCGCGTCGCTATCCGCGAGGTGATCAACGGCGTGATGTACATTCTGAGCACCGGCTGCCAGTGGCGCGCGCTGCCCAAGGATTTGCCGCCCAGAAGCACCGTGCATGATTACCTCGGCCTGTGGAACTGGGACGGCACGCTGGATCGCATCCATCATGCGCTCTACCTCAAGTGCCGCGAGAAAGCCGCGCGCGAAGCCAGCCCCACGGCCTGCATCATCGACACTCAGAGTGTGAAAAGCGCTGAAAAAGGGGGGCTCGCATCGACAGCCACGGCTTCGATGCCGGCAAGCTGATCAAGGGCAAGAAGCGGCATGTTCTGGTCGATACGCAAGGCTTGCTGCTGCACGGCATCGTCACCGCCGCCAACGTTCAGGATCGCGACGGCGGTCTCGCGCTGCTGGCGACCTTGTTCGGTCTGTTTCCCTTTCTCGGGAAATTGTTCGCCGACAGCGCCTATCAGGGGCCGGTCTTTCACCGCGCCCTGGCCGGCATCCTGCCCGATCTCGAGACCGAGATCGTCAAGCGATCCGATCGGGTGAAGGGCTTCGTCGTCCAGCCCAGGCGTTGGGTGGTCGAACGCACCATCGCCTGGCTCAACCGCTGCCGCCGACTGGCCAAGGACTGGGAGAACCTCAACCGCAACGCGCTCGCCTTCATCAAGCTCGCGTCCATTCGACTCATGCTCCGAAAACTCTGTAATCCTACATAAAGTCTCCGGACGGACTCTTAGGGAGAGAAGCCCATGACCTCCAACAATCTTCGGATCGCCATCCTCGGCGCAAGCGGCTACACCGGCGCGGAACTCGTGCGCCTTTTGGCGAACCATCCGAACGCCGAGATCGTGCTGATGACCGCCGACCGCCACGCGGGCCAGTCCTACGACCGCGTCTTCCCCCACCTGGGCGGCATGGATCTTCCCGACCTCATCTCCATCGACGAGGTGGAGTGGGCCGGCCTCGACGTCGACGTCGTGTTCTGTGGGGCTGCCGCACGGCACCACGCAGGAAGTGATCGCCGGCATCCTGCACGACACCGGCCGCGACATGGTCGACGAGATGCTGCACGAGACTACCGGCGACCTCGCCGCCGCGACGCCCGGCCAGCCCAGGGTCATCGACCTCTCGGCCGACTTCCGGCTGGATGACGAAGAGACCTACGCGACCTGGTACGGCCATGCCCACCTCGCCCCGCACCTGCAGGGAGAAGCGGGTCTATGGCCTGACCGAGTATGCCCGCGACGCGTTGCCGGGCACCCGCCTGGTGGCCTGCCCCGGCTGCTATCCGACCGCCGCCATCCTGCCGCTGGCCCCGTTGCTCGGCGCCGGTCAGATTGAGCTCGACGACATCATCATCGACGCCAAAACCGGCGTCACCGGGGCCGGCCGGGGCGAAAAGCTCACCAGTCTCTTCGGCGAGGTGGCCGAGGGCGTACATGCCTACGCCATCGCCAAGCACCGCCACGGGCCGGAGATCGAGCAGGAGTTGAGCCGGGCCGCCGGGACGCAAGTCATGGTCAACTTCACGCCGCACCTGGTGCCGATGAACCGGGGCATCCTCTCGACCAACTACGTCCGCCTGGCGAACGGCAACACCGCCGACGACCTCCGGGCGACGCTGGCGAACCGCTACGAGAACGAGCCCTTCGTCCGCGTCGTGGCCGAGGGCGAGGCACCGGCGACCCGCCATGTTCGGGGCTCCAACCACTGCCTGATCGGCGTCTTCGCCGACCGGCTGCCGGGCCGCGCCATCGTCATCTCGGCGATCGACAATTTGGTCAAGGGCTCTTCCGGTCAGGCGGTGCATAACATGAACATCATGTACGGGGTGAGCGAGACCGCCGGGCTCGAGCAACAGGCTTTGTTTCCGTGAGAGGCCAGACGTGAGCCATCTTTCGATTCCCTACGAGGGCACGACGCCCGAGGTCTCGGCCGACGCCTTCGTCGCCCCCGACGCGACCTTGATCGGCGCCGTCACGGTCGGGGCCGGGTCCTCGATCTGGTATAAATGCGTGGTGCGCGCGGATTCGAAGCCGATCCAGATCGGCCGCAACTGCAACATCCAGGACGGCACCGTGGTCCATGTCACCGGCCTGCCCAGGCCGACGATCATCAGCGACGGCGTCACGATCGGCCACATGGCGCTGATCCACGGTTGCGTGATCGAGCCTGGCGGCTTCGTCGGCATGAAGGGCATCGTCATGGACGGCGCCGTCATCGAGAGCGGCGCCATGCTGGCGACGGGCGGCCTGCTGACCCCGGGAAAACGCATCCCGTCGGGCCAGATCTGGGCCGGCAGCCCGGCCAAATACTGGCGCGACGTCGGACCCGAGGACCTCGAGCTCTTCACCTCGACCATCCGCGTCTACCAGGACTACGCGGCCAAACACAAACGCGCCTGTGCCCAGGCGGGCCTGGTGCCGGACGCGCGCTTTCAGGCGGCGGGATCGGACTGAGGGCGGCGGCGCGCGTCGACCGAACGCACGACCGGCGGCTCGGCCGGCGCCAGGCGGTCGGGGCGGAACGGCGCCAGATCGACTTGGCGCGCCTCGCCCTCCAGCAATAGCTCCGCCATCGCCTCGCCCGTCGCCGGAGCGTTCAAAATTCCCCAGACGTTGTGGCCGGTGGCGACATGGGCGCCCTGGATGCCGGCGACCTGGCCGATCAGCGGCAGGCCGTCGCCGGTGATGGGGCGGTAGCAGGCCTGGAAGGCGCGGGCCGGCGCCGCCGCCATTTCGGGCGAGAAGGTCGCGACCATGGCGCGCAGCTCGGCCTCGGCCTCGGGTTCGACGACGACATCGTCGGGATCGACGGGCAGGTCGCCCTCGCCCGGCAGGCCGCAGACGTAGGTGGTGCCGTCGGGGCGGGGGAATACTTCCGGCGCGTGCACCTCGCCCGAGCCGACCTCGCATTCGACGAAGAGGGCCGAGGCCGGATCGGGGGCCCAGTCGAAGACCAGGCTGTGGCCCTTGAGGCCACCGACGGCGGGCAAGGGCAGCCAGCCGCAGGCGAGGATCGACCAGGGACCCATCGCCACCACCAGGGCGTCGGCCTCGATTACCCCGTCGTCGACCAGCACGCCGGTGACGGCCGATCCGTCCGCCGACTTTTCGAGGCCGGTGACGACACCCGCGCGCACCTCGGCGCCTTTCCCCTCGGCGGCCGCCATCAGCCCCTGGGTGAACTTGGCGGGATGGACCTGGGCCGTGCTCGACGCGTCGCCGAGCTGGCCGTGCACCGCCGCGCTCTCCGACAACCAGGCGGGCGCGGTGGCGGAACGATGGCGGGCCATGTCCTGGCGCGCGCTTGCGACGACGCCCAGGGTATCGAGGCGGCGGTAGTCCCATTCGCCCACCTCGGCCTCGGCGAGTTCGCCGTGCAGCTCGAAGCTTCGCCGCGCCAGCGGTCCGAGCGGCGTGCCCTCGCACCAGTCGCGGGCGAGGAACCCGCCCGACTTGCCGGAGGCGGCGCAGGCGACTCCGCTGCGTTCCACCACGATAACCTCGGCGCCCGCGAGGCTGGCGTAATAGGCCGTCGCGGCGCCGATGGCGCCGCCACCGCAGATCACGATGCGCATGGCTCCCCCGTTCGCCGCCGCGCCGTCAGAACCGATCCAGCAGGCGGTCGATATATTGCCGTTCGAGGCGGGGGCGTTTGTGTTCGCCGGCCCGGCGGCGGAGTTCGTCGAGGATCTGGCGGGTGCGCTGCAGATCCGCCTTCTCGGGGATGCGGACGGTGGAGGTGTCCATGCCGCCGCGCGCCGAGGGCCGGCCGAGGGGGTCCTCCTCGCCGCCACCCAGGACCGTGTCCTCGCCCTGGCCGTTTCCCAGCTGGCGCGCCAGTTCCTGGGCTAGGCCCCGCATGCCTTCCGCCATCTGGTCGATCGCCTGGCCCTGGGACTCGCTGGCCGAGCCCGGCCGGCCCCCGCCCAACGCCTCGCGGGCATTGCGCATCGCGCGTTCGGCCCGCCCGAGGGCACCCGGGATCTCGCCCAGTCCCTCGCCGAGCCGCCGCATGATCTCGCCGAGCCTGCGGCGCAAGGCCTCCTGCCCGGCCGACATGTCGGACATCGAGGGATCGCCCTGGCCGGGCATCGGCTGGCCGCGCCGGCCCTGCTGGCCCTGGCCCCGCCGGCCCTGGCCCGGCCGGGGTATCTGGCCACCCTGGGGCGAGCGGCGGAAGGTCTGGTCCAACAGCTTCTGCTGGTCGCGCATCAGGTCGCCCAGTTCGCGGATCGCCCGGTCGGCGCCGCGCAATTCGGGCGGCATCTGCATCATGCGGCCCGCTTGCAGGTTCTCCAGCATCTGCTGCAGCTGCGCCAGCATCTCCCGCGCCGCGTCCTTGGCGCCGAGCTTCGCGAGTTCCCCGAGCCCGTTCCAGCATCCGCTGGATGTCCTCGCCTTCCAACACCTGGGCGTTGGGGTCGTAGGGCATGGCCTCGAGGCCCTGCTCCGCCATCCGCTGGGCCTGTTCGGCCAGCGCCTGGAGGTAGCGGCCCATCGCCTCCTGCAGCTGGTCCATCAGCTGGTCGAGCTCCGCGTCGGAAGCGTCGCGGGCGAGCGCGTCCATCAGCTCCTTCTGCAACTTCCGCACCTCCCGCTCGGCCATGGAAAGGCGGCCTTCCTCCACCTTCAGCGCCAGGTCCCAGAGCAGCTTGGCGACGTCGGTGACGACGTCCGGATTCCTTGAAAAACGAAGCCGCGAGGAGGACAAGCGGAGTCCCATGAAGACGACGATGTCGTCGCCGGTAGGAATCGGGCGCGATCGCGATCGAACTCAGCGCCAGCGCCACCATCCCCTTGCGGTCCGGCTCGGTGAAAAGCGTCTTCCGCTGCTCGTTGATCGCGCGGGCGACCGGGTGGGCGAAGCGACGCTCGGGCAGAACCATCCCGTGCGCCTCGCCGCGCCCCTCCTGGCCCTGGGTGTCGAGGACGACCGGCACCAGGACCACCTTTCTGCCGGCCCAGGGATGCGCCGCCAGATCGTGGTAACTTCGCTCCCCGCGCGAGTTTCAGGCCGAGACTGGAAATTGGCAGGGACAGGCTTTCAACATCGCCCCTCGCCCTCGCCGCCCTCCGCCAGCCGGATCTCCAAGTTGGCCTCGCCAAGGCCATAGTCGTCGCGCGCCTCGACGTCGATGGCGAGGCTGCCCCTGGGCGTCGCCACGGGATCGGCGGCGAAGGCGATTTCCGGCGCCGTGTCCGGCACGGTCTCGACCGCCCAGGCGGCGATCACCAGGCCGCCTTGACGAATCGCGAGGCGTCGGGCCGCCTTCAGGGGGTGTTTGAGTTCGTGGTTGAGGGCATCGATCGCCCGGAAGGCCACCACCGCGTCGTCGACCAGCAGCTCCACCCGGCCGGCGCCGCCATAGACCCGGGCCAGTACGTCGCTTCCCGTCGGTATCCGGAACGGGCCGGCGCCCTCGGCGCGGGCGGCCAGCTGGAACGGTGGCGCGCCGGTATAGGCCGGCGGGTTGATCCAGGCCTCGATTTCCGCCGCGACCTGGGCCGGCCGGTCGAAGTCGGGCTGCATCGCGCGGGCCAGCCGCCCCGAGACGTCGCCATGACCCACGGCCAGGGCGAAGACGGCCAGCAGGAAAACCGCCGCCCGCAGGCCATGAACATCGCGCTCGCCGACGCCGGGGGCGCGGCCAGCCGACGCGGATACGGCCGAGACGGGCAAGGGTATTTTCGAGATGCGCCTGCCAAAGCGCGCGCGCGGCGAGATCGCGTCCGCCGATCGCCAGCCGGTCCTCGATCGTGGTCAAGGGCCGGTGGACGAGACCGCTGGCCGTCTCCAGCCGCCGCTTGGAAGCCCGCTCGTCGGGCAGGCCGAGCTTCGGCAGCGCCCGCCATGCGGCGAAGACGAAGGCGAGCGCGAAGACCGCCAGCAAGGCGACATGCCACCAGCCGCCGAGCGCCGAGGGCACCTCGATCAGCGCCAGCGCCAGGAATACCACCAACACCGCCGTCGGCGGCCAGAGCGCCGGCCAGGTCCGCTCCCAAAGCAGAGCCACCCAGGCGAGCTTGCGCCTGCGCTCGAGCATGGCGTCGAGACGTCCTCACGCGGCACCCCGCGCCGGGACCGCCGCGCCGTCGAGCCAGGGCGGCATCCGCTCGTCCTCGTAAAGCGCCTCCAGCCGCTGACGCGGCCGCACCACGGCGAATTCGCCACCTCGCACCAATACTTCCGGCGCGAGGGGCCGGGAGTTGTAGTTCGACGCCATGACCCGAACATACGCGCCCGCGCTGCGGAAGGCGATCAAATCGTCGGGAACGAGCGGCGGCGCGTCCCGCCCCGACGGCGAGGATATCGCCCGATTCACAGATCGGGCCGACGAAGTCCGCCGCCGTGTTCGACCGGTCGCCGCCGGGCTCGCGAACCGGAATCACGTCGTGCCAGGCGTCATAGAGGGTCGGCCGGATCAGGTCGTTCATCGCCGCATCGCAGATGACGAAACGCTTGCCGTCGTCCTTGACGTAGATCACGCGGCAGAGCAGGAGGCCGGCGTTGCCGACGAGCGAGCGTCCCGGCTCCACCACCAGCTCGAGGCCGAGATCGCCCACCGTCTCGCGCACCACCTGGACATAGGCCGACGGCGCGGGCGGCTGCTCGCCATGGTAGTCGATGCCGAGGCCACCGCCGAGATCGAGCCGCCGGAGCGCCACGCCGTCGGCCAGCAGGAGGCGGGCGAGTTCCCCCATCCGCGCGAACGCCGCGCGGTAGGGCTTGAGGCTGGTCAACTGCGAGCCGATGTGGACGGCGATTCCTTCGACCTCGATTCCCGGCAGGTCGCCCGCCAGACGGTAGATTTCCATCGCGCGCTCCCAGGGGATGCCGAACTTGTCCTGCTTGCGGCCGGTCGAAATCTTCTCGTGCGTCGCCGCGTCGACGTCGGGATTGGATGCGCACCGCCACCGGCGCGGCCCGGCCCCGCGATACGGCCACCTCGCTCAGCACGCGGAGTTCGGAATCGCTCTCGACGTTGAACTCCATGATCCCGGCATCGAGGGCTCGCGCCATCTCGTCCCGCGTCTTGCCGACGCCGGCGAAGACGATGCGGTTCGCCGGCACGCCGGCGGCGAGCGCCTGGGCCAGCTCCCCGCCCGAGACCACGTCGGCGCCGGCGCCAAGGGCGGCGAAGGTGCGGATCACGGCCAAGCTGGAATTCGCCTTCAAGGCATAGCAGATAGAGGCATCAAGGCCCTCGAAAGCCTCGCGGTAGCCAACATAGGCCTCTTCCATCGCCCGGCTGGAATAGACGTAGGCGGGCGTCCCGACCGCTTCGGCGATGCGTGCGAGTGCCACGTCCTCGACATGAATCTCGCCGTCGCGGTTTTCGAAAACGCTCATTGTCCGCCCTCCGCGTCGAGCAGCCCTCGCCAGCGGGCGACCTCGGCCCGAACGTTATCGGGCGCGGTGCCGCCCAGGCTGGTGCGGCTGGCGACGGAATCCGCGACGCGCAAGACGCCCACCACTTCTTCCGTCAAGGCGGGGTCGATCTCCCGCAGAGCGGCGAGCGGCAGGTCCGCGAGCTCGACGCCCCTGTCATCGGCCAGCGCGACGATCCGCCCGGTCGCATGATGGGCCTGGCGGAAGGGAAGGCCGAGGGCGCGGACCATCCAATCGGCGAGGTCCGTCGCCGTCGCGTGCCCCGCGCCGGCGAGGCCCGCCATCGCCTCGCGGTTGACCGTCATGTCGCCTACCATGCCCGCCATCGCCGGCACGGTGAGGGCCAGGGTGTCGCGGGTCTCGAACACCGGTTCCTTGTCCTCCTGCATGTCCTTCGAGTAGGCGAGCGCCAGGCCCTTCATCATCACCAGCAGCGCGTTCAGGCCGCCGATCACCCGGCCGGTCTTGCCGCGCACCAGCTCCGCCGCGTCCGGATTGCGCTTCTGCGGCATGATCGAGGAGCCGGTGGTAAAGGCGTCGGACAGTTGGATGAAGGCGAAGGGGGCCGAGGACCAGATCACCATTTCTTCCGCCAGGCGCGAAAGATGGACCGGAGAGGATCGCCGCCAGGGCCAGATACTCCATGGCGAAATCGCGGGCCGAGACCGAATCGAGCGAGTTCGCCGTCGGCCGGTCGAACCCCAGCGCCTTCGCCGTCGCCCACCGGTCGACCGGGAAAGAGGTGCCGGCGAGCGCCGCCGCCCCCAGCGGGCATTCGTTCATCCGCGCCCGGCAGTCGCGCGCCCGGTTGCGGTCACGGGCCATCATCT
>CBDDBZ010000004.1:0-73239 GCA_965225945.1 Alphaproteobacteria bacterium
GAAGATTCCTTGGACTTTGGCCCGCAATGCGTCCTAGTGTTGACCGTCACCGACGGGGAGAAATAATAGAGAGAATGTCCAAGGTAGATGCTGCTTCGTATTTGAAAGCCGTGCATGACGCCCTGGCAAAGGGCAACGCGACCGAACATACGTATCGCCCGGCACTCAAGATCTTTATCGAATCCTTCGCGACGATCTGACGGCAACCAACGAGCCAAAGCAGGAAAAATGCGGAGCCTCCGACTTCCAGATCACCCGAAGGTCGATCCCGATCGGGCATGTCGAGGCGAAAGACGTCGGCAAGGATTTGGACAAGGTCGAAAGACCGACCGATTGAAGCGCTACCTGGAAGCGTTGCCGAATCTGCTCCTGACTGATTACTTGGAGTTCCGATGGTACGTCTTCGGGCAACACCGGATGACGGCCACACTGAATACTACAAGCGCCACCAGCATCGATGACGTCTCCGAGCTCAGTCACGCCTTTCTAGAAGCCAAGGTCCCCACCATCCGCAGCCCAAGGGACTTGGCCTCTCGCATGGGCGGCATGGCGCAGTTGATGCGGAACATCATTCGCAAGGTCTTTGACGAGGAGGGCAAGCAGGGCTCGCTGCACACGCAGTTGAAGGGGTTCCGCTCGGTCCTCATCGAGACGCTGTCGGTGGACGAGTTCGCCGACATGTACGCGCAGACCATCTGTTACGGCCTGTTCGCGGCACGCTGCAACCACGAACCGAAGGAGACCTTCACCCGCGAGAAAGGGGCTTACGAGCTCCCGAAGACCAATCCCTTTTTGCCCGAGATATTTGGCCACATCGCTGGACCGGACTTGGACGAGCGCCTGACATGGATCGTCGACGATCTGGCAGAGCTTTTGGACAAGGTCGACATCGAACAGATTCTTAGGAATTTTGGCAAACGCTCCCGGCGCGAGGACCCGGTAGTCCATTTTTATGAAACTTTCCTCGCCGAGTACGATCCTAAGCTCGGCGAGATGCGGGGCGTCTACTACACGCCGGAACCAGTGGTCAGCTATATCGTCCGGAGTGTCGATCACATTCTGAAAACGGACTTCAAGCTCGTTGACGGGCTCGCCGACACTACTATGGTCAAGGTGCCGAAGAGTGTTCTGGGCGGTCGGACGGAGGTGCCTCGCGTCACCATTCTCGACCCAGCCGCTGGTACGGGAACGTTTCTTCACGAAGTCATCGACCACATCCGCGAGCAACTGGAAAATCAAGGTCAGATGGGGGCTTGGAGCAGCTACGTCTCTCAGTTCCTGCTGCCACGCCTGTTCGGCTTTGAACTTCTGATGGCTCCCTACGCTGTCTGCCACCTGAAACTTGGCTTACAGCTGGCCGAAACCGGTTACGACTTCCGGGCTAATGAGCGGCTGCGTGTTTACCTGACCAATACTCTGGAGGAAGCACATGAAATAGCCGGACTGCCACTATTTGCCCAAGCTCTCTCCCGCGAGGCCGCCGAGGCCGGTGAAACAAAGCAGGACTACCCGGTGATGGTCATCCTTGGCAATCCCCCCTATTCAGTCCATTCGGCGAACAAGGGGAAGTGGATTCACGAGTTGCTGCGCGGCAAGGACCTGACGATGGAAGAGGAAACGGGTAACTATTTCCGGGTAGACGGCGAGCCATTAGGTGAGAAGAACCCGAAGTGGCTAAATGATGATTACGTCAAATTCATACGCTTCTCGCAATGGCGGATTGAACGCACCGGCTACGGCGTCCTAGCCTTTATTACCAACCACGGCTACTTGGACAATCCGACCTTCCGGGGTATGCGCCGGAGCCTGATGGATACCTTTGATGACATCTACGTTCTCGATCTGCACGGTAACACCAAGAAGAAAGAACGGGCGCCGGACGGCACAAAGGACGAAAATGTTTTTGACATCCAACAGGGTGTTGCTATCGGCATCTTCGTAAAGAACAAGAATGGCAGCGGCAAAAAGGGGGCGGCTCAGGTCCATCACGCCGACCTGTGGGGCGATCGTGAAATCTGGGCGGTGAGGGTGACGATCAGAAGCTCAAAGACGGGAAATACTGGTGGCTGTGGAGGAACGATGTTGCTTCGACATCCTGGACGGATTTTACCCCGAAGTCCCCATTCTATTTGTTTCGCCCACAGAATGAGAAAATTGGCAAAGAGTATTATGTCGGTTGGTCCCCACCTAAAGCCATGCCAGTCAGTGTGCTTGGATTCCAAACTCACCGTGACAAGTTCGCGATAGCATTTGGTGAGATAGAACTACGAGAAAGTCTTGAGGAAATGAGAGATTCCTCAATTTCAGACAATGAGTTCGCGTCGAAATACGGATTGAAAGACAATCTTGATTGGAAACTGTCCAGATGCTAGAGAGGCAAACTACAAAGATCCAGATTGGGAAAATCGAATAACTGAATATCTTTACCGACCTTCGACCAACGACCATGCTATTTCAGCGAAATTATGATGGACCGTCCACGCCGCGAACTTGTTGATCATGTGTTTTCCAAAGATAATTTTTGTATCTTGGTCCCTCGTCAGATTGGAACGTCTGAATGGATGCACGCTAGCTTCACAAAGCATGTTGCAGAAAGCTGCTTAGTGTCCACAAAGACCAGAGAGAAAAACTACAATTTTCCCATATACCTCTACCCGAAGCCTGGCAAGAAAGACCTCTTTGACGACAACGAGAAATCCGATGCGCCAGGCGGGAGGCGCCCCAACCTATTCGGCGATTTCATAGATGAGTTTTCCGGAAAACTCGGACTCACCTTTGTCTCCGAGGGTAGGGCGACATGGAAAAAACCTTCGGACCAGAGGATGTGATGGCCTACATTTACGCCATTCTCTACAGTCCGACCTATCGTGAACGCTATGGAGAGTTCTTACGAATCGACTTTCCCCGTATCCCCCTGACATCCAAAAGTGATCTGTTCCGTGCCCTTTGCGAACTCGGAGTAAAACTAATTGGACTGCATCTGACCGAGATCGCTGGGCCGGCCATGACTCGCTATCCGGTTGAGGGCGGCAATGTCATTCAAAAGGTCACATACACAGGAGCTCAAGAAGGCCGGCCGAGTCGGGTATGGATAAACGCTACGCAATACTTTGAGAGCGTGCCGGAGGAGGTTTGGAAATTCCACTTTGGCGGTTATCAGGTTTGTCAAAAATGGCTCAAGGACCGTAAAGGACGGATGCTCGACTTCCAGGAGATCCAGCACTACCAACGCATCGTCTCGGCACTTTCGGAAACCCTTCGCCTGATGGCAGAAATCGACGCTGTTATCGATAATAGCAACGGTTGGCCAATCGATTAAACTCCACCACTTGACCGCGGTATCCGAATTAATCACAAATGACTGCCATCTCCCTACTTGGCTATGAATCCCCTAGACGACCACCGTCGCCCGACGGGGAGTATACCCCCGATAGCCGACATTCGGCATGAGTTCTTCCCCGAGTTCGGCGACTGTCCGGCGTGGGGCGTGGGGCCGCGATCATCCGCGCCACGGCCCCTGGGCGACGGTGGCGGTCTTCTCGGCCGGGGCTCCGGCGAGCGGATCGGTACCGCCTTCGGCCAGGGGCCGCGCGGACGCCGCGCCGGGGCGCCTCGCCATCTCCGCCAAGGACGCCTCGCCGAGGCGTACCGTCGCCACGTCGCCGCCCTCGATCGGCTCCAATCCCAGCCGCTTGCGGGCCTCGTTCCGGGTGATGATGCCGTTGCCGACCAGCGGCACCAGAGATTGCGCCTCCATCCGCCGCTGATCCGCTATCGCCGTAATCTTGTCCCAGTCGTAGTCGAGCCTGAGCTCTTCACCGAAGCGCGGCACCAGCCATTCGTTCAGGTCGACCACGGTGCGGCGCATCCGGGGCATGATCGCCTCCTGCCACAAGGCCAGGCGGGCCTGTTCGAAATTGGCGAAGGTCATGGCGCCGGGAATGCCGACGAGCTGCGGCGGCACCCCGAAGGCGAGCGCCACGTCGCGCGCCGCCGTGTCGTTCAGCGCCGAATAGTCCATGTCCGAGGGGTTCATGCCGATCTGCTGCCACTGGAAATCACCGTCTAGAACGCTTATCCGCCCCGACCGGCTGGGCCCGCCGAATTCGCGGTTGAGGTCGGCCTTGATCGCGCGCAGCTGCGCCTCGTCGATCGAGGCGACGGCGCCGGCATCGTCCTTCGGGCTGTAGATGAAGGCACCCCGGGGCGTCGCGTCGTTCTGTAAGAGCGCCAGGTTGTGCTTGCCCGAAGCGTTGTGTTGGTCGATCCGAAGGGCCGCGGCGCGGAGCGGCTATTGCCCCTTGTGATCGTCGAGCGGGTTCCACAGCCGCAGGTGCTTGACCTCGGATTGTCCGCTCTGCGGGTCCACGGAATAGACCGCGAAGGTCCTGCCGTCGACGACATACTCGTAGGCCCGCGGGATCTCCACGGTGCCGGCCTGGATCTTGATGCGATCGGGCCTGAGGACGTAGAGCTCGCGCGGCGGCCCCATGACCGGGCCGGCGCGCAGCAGGAAGGCGTTGCCGTCGATCAGCCGGTAGCCATAGAGCGCGGTGAACAATTCGACCCCGCTCACGCTCGGCGTCGGGCGCGCCAGAAGCCGCAGCAAGGGATGGTCGCCCGCCAGCGCTTCCTCGCCCCGGAACAGCTTGAACGGAATCGCCGCCGCGCCCTCGGCGATCAGGTTGACGCAGCGATAGACGATGGGGTTGAGCTGATAGCCCTCTTCGGCGAAGTCCTTGAAGCGATCGCCCATGAGGCGCGCGACGCCGCCACCGGCGAGAGTCACCATCGGGGCTTGCTTGGCCGCGAGAGTCCCTGAGAAGGCCCGGCGCGCGGCGCCGAGCGCGGTGAATAATTTCATCGGATGACCGCTCCCCTGGCTTTGCCGCCGCGCCCCGGCAGCAACGCCGTCAGCGCCCAGACCAGGGCGTCGACCCTATCGGGCGAGGCGCGGCCTCGATCGAGATCGATGGTGAAGGCGCACATTTGATCCTCCAGCGCGGCATGCGAGCCGACGTGATGCACGCGGCCCTGTTCGTAGAGCGCGGCCACCGGCTCGGCCCGCACCACCTTGCCGCGAGTGGCGCGCAGCGCGCGGTAGGGCACGTCGGCGTCCAGCTGTCGCAGCACCGTGCCGATCCACTCGCCGCCGTTATTCACCTCGGCGACGATTCTGTCGGCCTCAAAACGGTAGTAGGCGGCGAGCGCCGTCCGGCAGACCGCATCGGGCGTGCCGCGCCGCGACCGGTCGTCCAGGACATAGCCGTGACCGTCGGTGCCGAGGCCGGCGACGACGATGCCGCTTTCGTCCGCGTCCTCGCCCGATGTCGCCGCCGGATCGATCGCGACCACGATGCGCCGAAGCTCGGGCGCCTCGGCCAGGCGAAGCGCGTCGATCTGGGCCCGCTGCCAGAGCGCGCCGGGCACGTCCTCGAGCCATTCGGCGTCGAGTTCCTGGCGCCCGAGCCGGGTTCCCTCGTAGCGCTGGATCACCTGGCTGAAAAAGGACGGCGCCAGGTTCTCGCGGTTGTCGTAGGTCGTGCCCCGCGTCGTTACCGTATTTGGCGAGGCCATGATCGTCTTCAACAGGCGGATCGGTTTCGGCGTGGTCGTGACCACCTGGCGCGGATGCTCGCCCAGCCGCAACCCGAATTGCAGCATGTCCCAAGTGGCCTCGGCGTAGCGCCACTTGGCCAGCTCGTCCGCCCAGGCGGCGTCGTGCTGGGGGCCGCGCAGCTGGTCGGGCTCGACTGCGTTATAAAGCGTGGCGATCGCCCCGTTGGGCCAGGTGACGCGGCGCTTCGAGGGCTCGTAGCGCGGGCGGAAATCCGGCGGATGGGTGGCCAGGAGGCCGCTCTCGCCCTCGACCATGACATCGCGCGCGTCGGCCGCCGTTTCCGCCACCAGGGCGATCCGGCGATAGCGCCCGGGCGCGAGCGGAGAAGCGCCCGAGACGCCGCTTCGGACCCATTCGGCGCCGACCCGGGCCTTGCCGAAGCCGCGCCCGGCGAGCAGTAGCCAGACGGTCCAGTCGCCCGGCGGTGGCAGTTGTTCGGGCCGCGCCCAACTCGGCCAATCGAAGCGAAGTGCCTGGGCCTCCGCCTCACTCAGGCTTTGGATCAAGCGCGCCCTTTCCGAGCCGGGCAGCGATGCGATCGATCTCATCAGCGAGACGGGCTCTGACATCATCCACCTCGATCGCGCCTGTGTCCTCGTCGCGGACCAGCTTGTTCCTGTCGATGAACATCGCGAGATAGCGGCCGATCATCTCGAGCGCCCGCGCCTTGTCCCAGACCTTGATCTTGTGGGTGACTTCGACCGCGCCGTCGATCCCGGGAACGGTCCGCTTCACGACCTCGTAGGAGGCGACGGCCGCCGCGATATCGTCGGGCAGCTCGGCGATCCGCCGCAAGCCGCCCTTTTCGTCATGCATTCGCCGGACGTCCGCGAAGCCGATCCGCGCGAGCTCGCGCAGGACCTTCTCGACCGAGACCTCGGCGCGGCGGGCGCCGACCTCGACCAGTTCCGCGACCCGGGCACGAACCTCCGGGTTCGCTTTCAACCGCCAGGCGTTTCCCGGGGTCCCGCTATAGCCCGCCCACCGATAGGCCTCGGCCAAGGTCATGCCCGTGGCGAGAGCTTGAGCGAAGCGTTCACGACGGATATTGCTCAGGGCGGCCATGGCACCTCATCGGTCATTGCTTCGATCCCCGAACACCACGCGAGGCTTCGATCCCCGAACACCACGCGAGCACCGCCCGTCCCGACCGGCCAGCAGCGCGGCGGGGCGACGTTTTAGAGCTGGGGTGAGAGGCAGGGCAATCGCGTGAAGTGATGGACACGGCCTTGATACCGCGTCAACCGCCGCGAAGGGGCCATTGAGGCCCCGCGAGCCCATGCGAGCGAAGCCAAGCGCCCGGATGGGCGCGCCCGGCGTCTGAGGGAACAAGAAGAATCCAGGGCAATCGCGTTCACGCGATTGCCCTGGGGTGAGAGGCCTCGGCCCCTGAAACGCAATGCGCCCCGTGCGGTGACGCCGCCGGGGCACAGTTCGCCAAGTGATAAGGTAGATGGTTTCGGGGTGTCCCGTTGGCAAGGGGGCGGGTGTGAAATTTTTTCGCGAGGCCCCCTAAATGCCCGGAATCATGTAGCAAGCACACCTTGAATCCCCTCACGTTTTTCGCTGGATTTCCATAGACTCAGGCCATGAATGCGAGGGGCGAGCAGTACGTCGTAGCCGGCTTGGTTCGCAAGCGAGCGGAACGCGCCAGCACCATCGAACGCCTACAGTCCGAACTCAAAACAAAACTGGCGAAACTGGAGACAGTGGACTCCGCCCTTCGCATGTTCGCCCCGACTACCCGATAGAGACCATCAGGCCCGAAGCCTTCCATCCACCGCCGGATTGGGCCAGCCGGGGCGAGATGTCTCGTACCGTGCTGTCCATCTTCCGGCAAGCGGCGGAATCCATGACCACGCGGGATATAGCCTTGGAGCTACTGGTTACGCGCGCCCTCGACAGCAGCGACAGGCGGCTCTTGCGGCTCATGTCCAAGCGGGTCGGCGTGGCGCTCAGGCGCCAGCGCGACCGAGGGTTGGTGCGGTCGGTGGAAGGGCCGGGGCAATATCTCCTATAGGAAATGGCGCAGTAAATTCATGGCTTTAGCAATGACAACCCACCAATAATGCCGCCCCATAGTATTGCTACAATGGCCAAATAAATGCCCGCCCATGTGAGAAGGTCACGTTTGGTCGCAAGTGTGGGTAGCGCTGAAAGCTTATCCTTAATATTATCAAGATCACGTCGAATGTACCCAAAATGAGTCTCAAGTCGAGTTACGCGCTCGTTCATATCGCCGCCATCGCTACCTGCTCCGCCAGAACGTTGGATCACGTTGCGCAACGCGTCCTCACCAATCGCAAAAATTCTTGTCTCGTCATCCGCCATCGGGGGAGCCTCCTGACAGCAGACCTTCTTTTTCAGCCCAATTCTGAATTATACCCCTAGCAAATGAGCGAACTTGCCCGCAATTCCCACACAGCAACACTACAAGTGGTATGTGGGGCGGCGGTACGCTGAACCCACCCCCTTCCGGCGGAATCAGCAATTGAGCGCTGAATTGCTTCTCATCGGTAGCCAAGGCCCAATTCCGGTGGTCACAGGTGCTGCAAGGACGGGTTGCCTCCTTCGCTTCGAGAAATTTTACGACTACTTCACGGCTAAGATGGACAATGAAGGCGACTCAAGCATGCAATACGAGGCCAATCAAGCGCTCCGCTGCCAATACCCCTTCCACTGCCGGCTCACGGGATGCCCGGCGGCGGCGGCGGCGACCAGCTTGAACAGCGTCCCGTTGTCCCGCCGGCGATAGTCCTCGCGCCACGCCATCTCCCGCGCGTAGCTCGCGAGGTAGGGGCCGGCGAGGTGATGATGCGTGCCGATTCCGGCCCGGCGCAAGCGCGAGAAATACGACTCCGCCTGATTGGTGCAGACCCCGGCCTCGAAGAACCGCATGGTGTGGTTGACCCGACGGACGTCATGGAAGCCGTGCAAGGCATCCCATGACGTCGACTCGTCGGCATCGACCACCGTCCCTGTCTTGACGCCGGCGTGGATGGTCTCCACCGACTCCGACTCGTGCTGGAAGACGTGAACCAACGTCCGCCCCCGGCGCTCACGCATCACCACCACCGCCTTGCGCTCGCCGGTCTGGTTCTCGGCGAGCCGCAAGTCCTTCCGGTCTTCCTTCGTGTTCTCCGGCTTCACGTAGCCGCCGAAATAGGCGCCGTCGACCTCGACCAAGCCCTCTAGCGTGGCGTCCTTCCGTTCCGCCGCCATCGCCTCGCCAAGCTTGTGCGCGAGCACGAAAGCCGTCTTGTACCGAACGTTCAATTCCCGGCTCAGTTGCAGCGCCGACACGCCCTTGGCGCCGACCTCGATCAGTTCCGCGACCCGGGCGCGAACCTCGGCGTTCGCCCTCAACCGCGCGGCGTTTCCCGCGTTCGCTTCATAGCCCGCCCGCCGATAGGCCTCGCCCGCCGTCAAGCCCGTGGCGAAGGCTTGGGCGAAGCGTTCACGACGGATATTGCTCAGGGCGGCCATGGCACCTCATCGGTCATTGCCTCGAAGCCCGACGAGCACCGTCCCGTCCCGGCGGGCCAGCAGCGCGCCGGGGCGAAGTTTCAAAGTCGGGGGTGAGAGGCAGGGCAATCGCGTGAAGTGATGGACACGGCCTTGATGCCGCGTCAACCGCCGCCAATGGGCCATTGAGGCCCCGCGAGCCCATGCGAGCGAAGCCAAGCGCCCGATTGCGCGCGCCCGGCGTCTGAGGGAACAAGAAGAATCCAGGGCAATCGCGTTCACGCGATTGCCCTGGGGTGAGAGGCCTAGGCCCCTGAAATGCAAAGCGCCCCGTGCGGGTGATGCCGCCGGGGCGCAACTCGCCAAGTGATGGGTTAGATGGTTTCGGGGTGTCCCGTTGGCAAGGGGGCGGATGCGATTTTTTCGGTTCTTCGCGGATTTGTGCGGACGGGACGCCCCCTCGGCGAGGCGGGCTTCGTCGAACGCCTGAAAGGCCTCACCGGCCGCCGGCTCACGCCCGGCCGCCCAGGCCGACCCCGGAAGCTCGACGCCAAGAGGGAGGCCGATCGAGAAGCGATGCGGAAGCGAGGCTCGGAAAATAATAAACTATCCCCAGAATTGCCGCGGCTCGTCATGCCCGTCTGGCACGCCCTCGACCGAGCACAGCGACGTTTTTCTGGTGCAGATGATGGTGGCGGCGACGGCGCATCTTGATATATAAAATTTTATCTAAATGTTGGATGAATTTGTTATTAATGTTGGATAATATTTGTGAAAATAAATAAAGAATGTCAATAAATTTCGAAACGATACTTAAATGAAAGTCTTGAATTCTTCCACGCATCTACTAATTATTAATCGCAAGGTACCATAATCATCACAAATAATCGGCGAACCGGTGCGGGGACTGGAATCTGTTCCTAACAAGGTGACGGTCATCATTCTCCCAATCGATGGAGGCCATTTGATCGATGTATGAGCAAGCGAACAAGAACCCCAGCGAGCACAAGAGTATCGGCATTAAGCGCTTGCAAAGTCAGGTGCCGCTTTCGATCATCGCAGCGGTGACAGGGGCCACCTTGATGTATATGCTCATCACTTTCTTCAACATGCCAATAGAAACCGAGCACACGACATTTACGCGGATCGGGGTACTCGTGGGCATCGCGTGCATTGTCGCATGTTGGGTCAAAATCTATTGGCACCGGCCGAACTCAAGAGATCTCGATCAATAGTCCCCATGGTGATTCGCGGAGGACTCGGACGGGCATGGACATGAACTCGCCATAGCATCCGAGGAACTGTATTGCCGTGAGATTGCAGACGGTCGACGGCAATACCTCGAAAGGCTTCATGTTTGCCCCCTCCGACATACGCGTCTCCGACGCCGTCAACTCGACTAAGCCCTTCCTTCCCTTCGTGCACGGCGACGGCCAGTTTTCCCCAATTGCAAAGGCCATGCTCATCCGCGTGACGCCCTATGATGCCCAAGCACATAATGCGCAGCGCCTCGCTGACGGTGCGGGCAAAACGCCAACAGACCTGTGGCGGGACCGCGCGCAGCGAAAATGGGGACCGCGAAAATGGGGACATGGCGTAATTGAGTTAGGGTCACCCTCCCACTAAGCGCGAAGTCCGCCCCGGCTTGAAGTCCGTCGGGTGGCTTCAAGAAGGAGGATGACCCCTGCGTGAAGTCTATGCCGGTTTGGACTTTTCCGACAAGCAGACCCACATTTGTCTGGCTGATGGCGATGTCGGCGGATTGTCGCTCACGGGCCGCAAGGCTATTCGGGGGCGAAGCGGCACTTCACTGGCTGCTGCCGCATCGATGGGTTGAGACGGATGGCGGATGGCGCCTATCACAAGATGCACAGGGAGAGCGTGACCGCGCCGCGGGGATGTCCCGTCGATCACGCGTTCTCGCCGTTCTCGGAGAGCTATCTGAAAGATCCCTACGCGGTGCTGGAAGAGCTTCGCGCCACCTCGCCCGTGTTTTATTCGGCGGAGCTGGGCTATCTGGTCCTGACGCGGATGGAGGATGTCGCCGAGGTCTTTCGCAACCCCGACCTCTATGCCTCCGAGAACGTTCAAGATCCCGTCTTGCCGTTATGTGACGCGGCCGCCCGAATCCTGGCGGCGCCCGACTACAACCCGATCGCGGTCCTGTCGAACCGCCCACGTCCCGACCACACCCGAATCCGAAAACACGCGCAGGCCGGGTTTTCGAGCCGGCGGATGAGCCTCCTCGAGCCCTTTATCCGCCGGCGCTGCGAGGCCCTGGTCGAGGCGATGGTGGCGCGGGGCGCGCCGGCGGAATTCCTCGGGTGCATCGGATTTCCCCTGCCCGGCGAGACGATCTTCCGCTTGCTCGGCTTTCCGCCAGCGGACGACGCGCAGCTCAAGGCGTGGACCACCAGCCGTCTCACCTTCACCTGGGGCAAGGCGAGCGAGGACGAGCAGGTCGATATCGCCCGCAAGGTGCTCGCCTATTGGCGCTATTGCGTTTCCTTCGTGCAGACCCGCCGCGCGGAACCGGCCGACGACTTCACCTCGGAACTGCTGGCCGTCCACGCGGCCGATCCCGAGGAGCTCGGCTCGAGGGAGATCGAGTCGATCATCTATGGTCTTTCCGTCGCGGGCCACGAAATCGTCACCAACTACCTGAGCAACGCGCTGATCACCCTGCTCGCCAAGCGCGCGCTTTGGGACGAACTCTGCGGCGATCCGGAACTCGTTCCAGGTGCGCTCGAGGAGGTGCTCCGCTTCAACTCGCCGCAGACGAGCTGGCGGCGTATCGCCACCAGGGACTGCGAACTCGCGGGCTTCGCGATCCCCGCCGGGACCCAGATCTTCCTGTCGCTCGCCTCGGCCAATCACGACGAGAGCCAGTTCCCGAACCCGGGCATCTTCGACATGCATAGAGCGAATGCTCGCGCGCATATTTCATTCGGTCGCGGAATCCATTTTTGCCTCGGCAATCGACTGGCGCTACTGGAGGCGACCATCACCCTCGAAACGCTCGTCGAACGCCTGCCTTCCCTCGCCCTCGTGGCGGATCAGGAATTCAGCTACTTCCCGAACTTCACCTTCAGGGGACCCGAGGCGTTGTGGCTGACCTGGTCGACGTGATGGTCGAAGGCGGCGTATCGTCGGGCCTTCGGTGGCGAGTACGGAATTTGACGGAGGGATCGATCTCGGCCCTTCGCCGCCGCCCGGGGAATCGCTCGAAGCGGAGAGCTTGTCCCGCCGCCTTGAAATCACCTGGCCCGCCGCGTGCGGCCTGGGGCGGGACGAGCCGTCTCCCCCTCCCAAATGCAAAGCGCCCCGTGCGGGGATGCCGCCGGGGCGCAGTTCGCCACTTGACGAGGTAGATGGTTTCGGGGTGTCCCCTCGGCAAGGGGGCGGATGCGAATTTTTCGCGCGGGGACGCAACGCCGAATTCGCCGTGGGTTATCCTCAACATATCGATTGATAATCAACTTAAAGATTGATAATCAATCGAAATACTGAGCAAAAAGAGCATGGATGACGACCAAGGAGCGGCCGATGAGGGCGCCCTCGACCGGATCTTCTCCGCCCTCTCCGACCGCACGCGGCGCGACATTCTCGAAATGTTGGACGAGGAGAGCCTGGTCGTCTCTAGGATCGCGCGGCGATTTCCGATTTCGCTTCAGGCGGTCTCGCGCCATGTCCATGTTCTGGTCGCGGCCGGGCTCGTCACCCAGGAGCGGAGCGGGCGCATCAGCCGCTGCAGCTTGAACGCCGACCCGATCCTGCCCGCCGCCGTTTGGATCAACCGCTACGCCAAATACTGGCAGGAGCAATTCGACGAGCTCGCGACTTGGCTCCACCGCTTGGACCCCGCCGCTGCGACGGCGGATCTCGAAGCTGAGGAAAATCAGGGAGAAGGGAAATGAACTACGCCGACGGCATCACCCAGATTGCCGAATACAGGAAGAAGATCAGCGCCATAAGGACGGAGATGCTCGCCGTTCAAGCGACGATCGATCCGCAAGAAATCGAAGATTATATCTTCCAAACCGCTGAGGGCGAGGTGCGCCTTAGGGAACTGTTCGGCGAGAACGAGCAGCTCTTCATCATTCACAACATGGGTATAAGCTGCCCTTATTGTACGCTCTGGGCCGACGGCTTCAACGGCATCTACGATCACATCAAATCGAGGGCTGCCTTCTTCCTATCGAGCCCGGACTCCGCCGAACGGCAAGGCGACTTCGCGAGGCGCCGCGGCTGGCGGTTTCCGATGATCAGCCATCGCGGATCCACCTTCGCCGCCAATATGGGCTACCAGTCCGATGAAGGGTACTTGCCCGGAATTTCGACCTTCAAGCTACATTCGGGCCGTCCCGTTCGGCTGTCCGATGCCGCGTTCGGCCCAGGGGACGACTTCAGTCCGTTTTGGCATTTGTTCGACTTACTGCCAGGGCCCGCGGACGATTGGCGCCCGAAGTTCGACTACGGCGACGATGCTCACCAGGCGGTTTCGCCATGACGTCCGGCTCGAATGGGGGGGGAGCTCGCGCCGCGCCGTTGGATACGAGATATCGGATGATCCCGAAGAAGCCGAGGGACTTTTTACAGAGCAACGGATTCGAGGCGCCCCGATGGCACCAAACGCGCTCGGCGATAGGGCCGAGGTTCTCCGGCAAATAACGACGCGTCATCGATTGGCGATGTAAATGTCTCGCAGCACATTGGCCTCGAGCTCCATTTCATCGAGGCGATGCTTGACGACATCGCCGATCGACACCATGCCCACCAGAGCGCCCGCTTGCAGCACCGGCAGATGGCGAAGTCGGCGCTGCGTCATCGTTCGCATCACCGACTTGATGTCGTCGTCGGGCGCGCAGGTGGCGGGCTGGCGATGCATGACGTCGCGAACCCGACGCTCGAATAGATCACCGTCTCTCTCGCCGAGGGCTCTCACGATGTCCCGCTCGGCGATCAGACCGACCATCGCGCCGGCGGGATCGGTCACGACCAGCGATCCGATATGCTTCTCGTTGAAGCGCGCCACGACGGCACCCACCCGGACGTCGGGAGGAATGGTCGAAACCGCATTGCCCTTCGAGCTCAGAATATCGGATACCTTCATCGCCCCCCTCCTCTGATCCAGCCTCCGAGATCCGACAATAATACTTTACATAATACATGGTCCTGAACGCCCTGTCACGTCGAAGACACCCGTTGGGTCCGATCGGGGGACTCGAAGAATTCCGTGGGGAAATTGCCGCCGCGGCGCGCTTCGGGTCGCTGACGTGCGGCCGGCGCGCCGAGACCGAGTGGCCTAAAGCCTCGTCAACGCCGGCGTAAAATATCCCGCTCCGCTAAAGTCCCTCGCCAGCGGCTCGAGATCGGCCCAAAACGCCCCGGACAATTCCATGCCGCCCGCTTCGGTGTTCTGAACCGCCTCCTCGACCGTCCTGGCACCGGGAATGGTCGTGGCGACCAAGGGATGGCGGACACACCATTGCAGCGCCGCCGCGACCATCGGAACGCCATGATCGTCGCAAACCCGCTTTATCTCGCCCGCGTGCGCCAAAATCTCGGGCGAGAAATCGCGGCCCGAATACGCCACCCCTTCGATCGGCCCGGTGGCGAGTAGGCCACGCTCGATCGGTGTCGCCACGGCGACCCCGACATCGTGCTTTTCAACCGCCGGGAAGATATAGCGCTCGGCACTCTGGTTCAGCAGGCTCCAGGCGTCCGGCACGACGGCGACGTCGAACTCGCCCGTCTCGATGAAGGGGCCGTTGGCATCGGGATCGTTGGCCGCCGCCCCGACGAAGCCGACGACGCCTTCGTCCTGCAGCTTGCGAAGCGCGCCGAGCGCGCGGTCCTTGCCCAGCACTTCCTCGAGCGGCAGCCCCATGGGATCATGGATGTAGACAATCTCGAAGCGGTCGAGCCCGAGCCGCACCCGGCTCGCCTCGACGCTCCGCATCACCGCATCGTAGCCGTAGTCCCGCCCGGCCGCCGTGCGGCCGACCTTGGTCGTCACCGTCACGCCCTTGGCCAGATCCGGACGCGCCGCGAGCGCGCGGCCGATGATGGTCTCGGCAACGGTATCGCCATAGTTCGGCGCCGTGTCGATCAGCGTACAGCCCGCCTCCATCGCCGCCACGACGGTCGCGACCCCGCGCTCCACGTCCAACTCTCCCGGCGCACCGCCTTGCAGTTGCCCGCCGATGAAGACGGTGCCCAATCCGACGATGGGGACCTCCAGTCCCGTCCTGCCCAACACCTTCCTCTTCATCGCACCGTCCCGCTGCCTCGCCGTCCTCGTCGCCGTCCGACTAATTCAGCGCAGCGACCGAGGAGACTTGCAACCTGTCCCTTTTCCAATTCCACACGGCGCGGGCGGCGAGCCAAGTCCGGGATCGTCGTATATGCTCGGGCTTTGGACGGGATCGCTTTTGGAGAAGGTCCGACATGTCGAACGACCAGATCGCCCTCGTGACCGGCGCCGGGCAAGGCATCGGCGCCGCCTGCGCCAGTGCGCTTGCCGCGGCGGGCGCGACCGTGATCGCGGCCGACATCGACGCCGCGCTCGCTGAGGAGACGGCCCGGAGCATCGCCGCCGAGGGCGGCCGTGCCTCGGCGATCACCGCCGATGTCGGCGATGTCGAGGATATCCGGGGGATGATCGCCGGTGTCGTGGCGGAATTCGATCGCCTCGACATTCTGGTGAACAACGCCGGCGTGACGCGTCGCGCGGATATCATGGAGATCACCGAGGCGGATTGGGATCGCATCCACCGGGTCAATGCAAGGGGCCTGTTCTTTTGCCTCCAGAGCGCGGCCCGGGTCATGATCCCGCGTCGAAGGGGACGGATCATCAACATCGCCTCGATCGCCGGCAAGGGATACGCCGGCACCTCCAACGTGGCCTATGCCGCGAGCAAGGGCGCGGTCATCAGCTTGACCAAGACCGCCGCGCAGCAGCTCGGCGAACACGACATCAACGTCAACGCCATCTGCCCCGGCGTGACGCGGACAGCGCTCTCGGAGGCCAACCTGCGCGTCCGCGCCGAACAGGAAGGCTTGAGCCTGGAAGCCATGGAACGCCGCCGCGCGGAGGCGATCCCGCTTGGCCGCGCCAACGAGCCCTCCGATATCGCCGCCATGGCGGTCTTTCTGGCCTCGCCCGGTGCCAGAAACATCACCGGCCAGTCCTATAACGTCGACGGTGGCATAATCCCCGATTAGTAAATCGTGATAATTTGGAGCCAATCCCCTGGCTTCGCCCCGGCTCGCCTACCTCCTATTGCAGCGGCGAATGGCGTTGGTCACGACGGCGGGCAGCATGATGCTATGCGGCTTTCCCCGGGTTTTGCATCTCCTCGATCATCTCGAGGCTTTTCGCGACGAAGACCTGCCAGTCGGCATCGGCGTTCACGGCGGCGCGGACTTCGGCGCGGCGATCGAGGCTCGGATAAGCCCAGAGGTGTTGCAGACCTCTGGATCGCGCGCGCCCCGGAAAGTGGCAGGCCAAGTGAGAGAGGCTCCGGGCGACGAACACGCCGAAGACCAAGACGCAAAGGCTCTCCAGACGGCTCTTGCGAAAGGCGAAGCCGCATCGTAGCGTCTCACGCAGGGCGTTGATCGGGTTGTCTCGCATGATTTCCCTCTTGACTCGTCGTGGAGTGAATCGGGAATCCTACAACCTTTTCAACGTCCTACGTAAATGCCGTCGTGTACCATGTCCCCGATTAGTAAATCGTGATAATTTCCCCTGGCTTCGCCCCGGCTCGCCTACCTCCTATTGCAGCGGCGAATGGCTGGCGGGCAGCATGATGCTATTTTGCATCTCCTCGATCATCTCGAGGCTTTTCGCGACGAAGACCTGCCAGTCGGCATCGGCGTTCACGGCGGCGCGGACTTCGGCGCGGCGATCGAGGCTCGGATAAGCCCAGAGGTGGCAGACCTCGTTCGGCTGTCCGGCCTCCGAGGTCCAGAGCCCGACGATCTTGGAATGGCGTTCACGCACCGGCAGCGCGCCCTTGAACAGCTTGAGCCAGGCCTTCATCGCGCCGGGCCGCAGGCGATAGCAGCGCAGCTCGTAGACGTTGCCGGTCGTCTCCGGCGCTACGGGTCCGATGACGCCATTCAAGATTCGCACGTCCTGGCGCACCAACATCGGCCGCATCTTCGGCAGATAGTCGTTGTTCCACGCTTCGTTGGCGCCAAGCGCCGCCCTGAGGCGTGCCCGCTCGTTCAGATCGCTATAGCTCCACAGGTGCATGACTTGGTTGAGCGCTCCGATCTCCGCCACCCAATAGCCTTCGAGCTTGCCGTAATCGTCGCCCCGAACGGCGCGTCCGACCTCGCTCGAATGCGCCGCCGCCGCAGGCGCCATGCCGGGCAACATGGTGTAGGTTCTGAGTTCATAGACCATCGCTGGCTTCCCTCCCTCGGACTATGTTCGAACCGGTGCATTCTGGACAACGGCTCGGATCGGACGCCAGCGTAAGGTCCAATAGCTCTCGCTGGCAATCCGATGCTCGGGATGGAACGGAACACGGGGGGAACCCTCATGCAGACGGGCTTGGCCTATATCGGCGCGGCGGCCGCCGAGATCGCGGGGTGTTTTGCCTTTTGGGCCTGGCTCCGATTGGGGGCGTCGGTCTGGTGGCTGATTCCGGGGATCGCCAGCTTGGTGGCCTTCGCATACTTGCTCACCTTGGTGGACAGCATTGCGGCGGGCCGTGCCTATGCCGCCTATGGGGGTGTCTACATCTCGGCATCCCTGCTGTGGCTCTGGACGGTAGAAAACCTGCGACCGGATCGCTGGGACGTGATCGGTGCCTTGCTGTGCCTCGCCGGTGCGGCCATCATCATCTTCGGACCACGCCCGACAATACCGAACGCCCTCGGTTGAGCGGCGTATTCCCGGCGCGGACCGCCGCACGGCACCCGAGGTAGCGAGGACAGCATGATCGAGGTCAACGGCATGGCCCATGTGATCTTGACCGTCAGCCGATACGACGAAGCCAAGGCCTTCTATTCGAAACTGATGCCCGCGCTCGGTCTGGAGTGTGTCTTCGATGGCAGCGACATGTGCTACTTCGTCGGCGGGCGCACCGCACTCGGCCTCCAGCCCTGCAAACCGGAACACGCGGGCGAGCGCTTCGTCCAAGGCCGGGTCGGACTGCACCACATCTGCTTCCGCGCCCGCTCGCCCGAGGACGTCGATCGGGTCGAGGCGTTCCTCGACGAGATGGACGCGCACATCGTCAGCCGAGCCCAGGGGGGGCCCTGGGCGCCCGGGTATTATACCCCGACTCCCCGCAGACCCGAAAAAGTTCTGGCAATCCGGCTGCGGATCGATTCTTCTCGCGGTCATGATTCGCGGTGGATTTCTGAGCATCGAGGAACGCGCGGCCCTGGAGGCGGTGATGGGGCATCCGAGCGAGACCCACGGGGTGGCGCGCCGCGCGAACGCCGTTCTGCTCTTGGATGACGGCTTGAGCTGCGTCGAGGTGGCGAAGGTGCTCTACCTCGACGACGACACGGTGCGGACGTGGCTGAAGCGCTACCGTGCGGGCGGCCTGGATGAAATGACGCTGTTCGACTGGCATGGCCGGTCGGGCCATCTGAGCCGGGAGCAAGAGGCGGAGCTTTCGGCCCATCTGAGCCAACGGCTTTACCGCGATACCGGCGAGGTGGCGGCCCATATCAAGGCGACCTACGGAGTGATCTACAGCCATTCGGGCTGCATCAAGGTGATGCATCGCCTGGGCTTCGAATACAAGCGCCCGAAAAGCCTGCCGGCTCAGGCCGATGAGGCCGAGCAGGCCGCCTTTATCGAGGCCTATGATAAGTTGCTCAACGGCTTGGCCGCCGACGAGGTGGTCTACTTCGCCGATGCGGTGCACCCGGAATTCCAGTCCCGCCCAGTCCATGGCTGGGTCAAGAAGGGCGACAAAGTGGCGTTACGCCGGACCTCGGGGCGCCAGCGCATCAATCTCCACGGCGCGCTCAACCTGGAAAACTTCCACTGCCCCTTGGTCCAGGCCGAGAGGATCAACGCCGCCTCGACGATCGCGCTGTTCGAGATGCTGGAGGCCACCAATCCCGGCAAGTCGCGGATCTATGTCTTCGCCGACAATGCCCGCTATCACCACGCCCGCCTGGTCCGACAATGGCTGGAGAGACCGGGTTGCCGCATCAAGCTCATCTTCCAACCGTCCTACGCTCCCCACCTCAACGCCATCGAGCGATTATGGGGCGTCATGCATCGCGAGGTGACCCACAACAGCTTCTACGCCAGCTTCGCCCTCTTCACCGAAGCCATCGACGATTTCTTCCGCCGACGACTGCCACGAGAGTGGACGACGTGGCGCGACACCATCACCGACAATTTCCGAATCATCTCGCACAAGGATTTTCGGGTTCTGGGGTGAGGCGAGTATATTACGTCCTGTTCGAGGACCCGGATGGAATCCGCGTCGAGGTGAACCACGTCCCGGGAAAAGGCGTGCTGGCGGAGAGTACGAGCTTCAACCCCGGCGACGATTGGCGCTAAGCCCTGCTTGCTCGCCCACGCGGGCCACGACTTTAGGAACTTCCAGATGGAATTGACGACGGTGGTCTACGAGAAGCGAGGGGCCATCGCCCATGTCACGCTCGATCGCCCGGACAAACTCAACGCCATGAATGCGGCCATGCACGAGGAGCTCGGCCGCGTCTGGGACGACTTTCGAGACGATCCCGCCTTGCGGGTCGCGATTCTATCGGGGAAGGGACGATGCTTCAGCGCCGGCGCCGACCTTTCCGCCGGGCCACCGACCGGCCGCTATCGCTACGACGGCGACTTTCCGGACATCACCAGGACACGACCCCTGTACAAACCCATCGTGGCCGCTCTACACAGCCATGTTGTCGGCTATGGGATGTGGATCGCGTTGGATTCGGACATCCGAATCGCTGCCGAGGACACCTCCTTCTGGTTGCCCGAGCCGCAATGGGGCATCACCACGATTCCCGCCGCGTGGTTTCCCAAGCTCATGCCCTGGGCGATCGCCTCCGAACTGTTGCTGCTCGCCGAGCGAGTCGATGCACGTCGCGCTTATGAGGTCGGTCTGGTCAACAAAGTCGTGCCCCGGGATCGGCTGCTCGCGGATGCGGAAAAGGTCGCGGACCGGCTCGCGGAGCTCAGTCCAATGGCGGTGCAGGGGATGAAGGAGGCGATGGTTCGAGGCGGCAATCTGGACTACGGGGCCATCGACGGAATTACGGAGCAGGTTCAAAACCGGGTCATGAACTCGCAACAGCGACAGGAAGGCGGGCGGGCGTTCGTGGAGCGACGGCCCGCCCGCTGGCCATCGAGCTGATGGGATCCGGGGCGCGGCCCGGCGGCGGGGCCGGACGACGCGCCATTGTATCGCGATGTTTGGTTAATTAGCATAAGTCCATGGGAGGCCGTCGGACACTCGACCGATGCGCCTTGGATAAACATGGCGAAGGAGAAAGTCCGCATGGCTTGGGAAATCGCTGGTCGGAGCATGGAGCTCTGTAGCTGCAAGATGCTCTGTCCCTGTTGGCTGGGACCGGAGATCCAACCCGATGAAGGCTGGTGCGGTGCCACCTTCGGCTTCGAGCTGCAGCGGGGAAATTCCGCCGGCGTCGATTTGAGCGGCACGAAGGTCGCAATGATGTTCGAGTGGGAAGGCAACGGCAAGGCCCGGGTCTATCTCGACGCGGCCGCCTCGGATGAACAACGGGGCGCGCTGGAGAAGATCTTCGGCGGCCGGGACGGCGGCCCGTTGGAGCCGCTGTTCGGCGCGGTGATCGCCGAGTGGCTGCCCTCGGAGGTCGTGACGCTCGACATCGATTGGGGCGAAAACCCGACCTTGCGGGTCGGCGACGTCGGCCAGGCCAGTTTGAAGCGGCTGAAGGACGCCACCGGCCAGGCGACCCGGGTCACCGGCTCCGCCGCCCAGGCAGGCTTCCAACTCCCCAGCATTGACCTGGCCAGCAGCGCCGGCAGCCGGATGTCCGACCCGGATCTCCGTAGCTGGGAAGGCAGTTCCGGAACGCTTCACGAGTTCGACTGGAAGAGCTGAAGCATCGCCCGACCTGGCGGAACGGCCGAGCTTTCCTCGCACATCGCGGTGGGCGTCGATACGAGCGAGCGGAGCGGAGCGTGGCAATTCAGGCGGCTTTGACGCGCCGCCTCGGATCGCCACGGCTCTCCGCGCCCTCGACCACGTGGCCGAGGCGCCCGCTCGCCTCTTGAACCGAATTCAGTTTTGCCGCAGGTTTCGAGCATGGCCGAGCGGGGGATCTCGTTGCCGCCCTTCGCGGCGTTGCGCGCGTTTCACGCAGCGGCGACGCATGAGCGCTACCGGGACGCGGCGGCGAGCCTCGGAATCACCGAATCCGCCATCAGCCACCAGGTCAAGCGGTTGGAGGGCTTTCTCCAGGTCGCGCTGATGGACCGCTCCGGCGCGAGGGCACGGCTGACCGACACGGGCCGGCGCTATCTGGACGAGATCGAGCCGGCGCTCTTGCGGATCCAGGCGGCGAGCGAGGCCATCCGGCCGAGCGGCGGGCGCGCCGTCGCCCGACTGACGCTTCCCCCCTCCCTCGCCGCCACCTGGCTGATCCCGCGCCTCGGCGCCTTCGAGCGGGCGCGGCCGGAGATCGAGCTGCAACTGATCACCTCGACCAGGGTGGTCGATCTCCGCCGCGAGCGGGTGGATCTGGCGATCCGCTGCGGGCGCGGCGCCTGGCCGGGGCTCAAGGCGAGCTTTCTCCTGGAGGAGACGGCGATGCCGGTTTGCGCGCCCGGCTATCTGACCCCGCCCGAAGGCCCGCCCGGTCCGCACCTGCTCCGCGACGTCCGCTTCATCGTCAGCGGCAATTTCCCCGATGAGTGGGAGGAGTGGGCCCGTGCCCATGGCATCGACCCACCCGCACTCGCCGACTCGGTCGTGCTCGACGCCCAGGAGCAGGCCCTCCAGCTCGCCGAGAACGGCCACGGTCTGGCCATGGGCCGGCGCCCGGTGGTCGACGATTGGCTGGCGAAGGGCCGCCTCGTCGCTCCCTTCGGCACGGCCGACCCGACGGGTGCCGCCTACTATCTCTGCAAGCCCGAGGACCAGACACCAACCGCCGCCGCGCGCCACGTCGAGCGCTGGTTGATGGCGGCCGGCGCGGCTTGGCGCGACGATCCCCCAACGCACCCATCTTGAATTATATTCATATCGAGCTGAAGCGAACTCGATCGCATTCGCCCCGCCCCTCGCCCATCTTAGGTTGGAGAAGAGGATGCGGCTCCGGCCGCCCCGCCAACCGAGGATCAGATCGATGTACCAGACGCTCGCCACCGCCACGCCGACCGCCACCGCAATCGCCAGCACCGAGGTAAGCGGCGCGCTCACCTTCATTCGCCCGCCATCGCGCAAGCCCGTGTTCCACAGCTCCGCGCTGACCGGCGACAAGCCCGCGTTCTTTTTCGAATCCGAGATCCGCGAGGTCCCAATCGCCGACATGCGCGACGTCGCCGACGATTTTTCGATCGACCGCGAGGGCTTCGAGCTGCTCGAACACCGGACCGCCGTCGCCGACCTCCACGACGACGCGGCGGTGCGCGGGGACTATTACCGGGAGATCGAAGAACTGCTCCGCCGGCGCTTTGGCGCCAGCCGGGTGGCGATCTTCGACGCCACGCGGCGCTCCGATGCCGGCGACGGCGCGGCCAACCCCGTGGGCCGGCACGGCCCGGCCAGGCGCGTCCATGTCGACTACACGACCAAGAGCGGCCCGCAACGGGTCAAGGACATCCTGGGCGAGGCCGAGGCCGAACGTCTCGCCGCGAGCGGCGCCCGGATCATCCAGGTGAATGTCTGGCGGCCGATCCAGGGACCCGTCCGGCGCGCGCCGCTGGCGCTCGCCGATGCCGCGAGCGTCCGGCCGGCGGAACTGGTCGCCACCGATCAGGTGTTCCCGAACCGGGTCGGTGAGATCTATCACCTGGCCCACGCGCCCACGCAACGTTGGTATTACGCGCCCCTGATGACGCCGGACGAGGTGCTGCTGATCAAGGGCTGGGACAGCCTGGACGACGGCCGCGCCCGCTTCACTCCCCACTCCGCCTTCGACCTGCCGGAATCCGAAGAGGCACCTCCGCGCGAAAGCATCGAGCTGCGCGCCCTGGTGGTGATCGAGTAGGCACATCCTCTACGCGGGCGGCGGCCATCGCGGGCCGCCGTCCGCGAACGTCACCCGAGTTAGCGCGTCAGAGCGCCACGACCATGCCGTCGTAGGCCGTCTCCTCGGGGATCTCGTCCTGGCGCGCCGGCATTTCGCGCCCGAAGTGGGTCAGTATCATGCGCTTGGCCCCCAGCTCGTGGCTGTGCGCCACGATGTCGGGATAGTTCAGATGAAAGGGAATCGGCCTTTCATAGTCGTAACACTCGGCGACCAAGAGGTCGGCGTCGCGCGCCAATGGCGCCATGTGCTCGGTCCAGGCGCCGTCCCCGGTATAGGCCACGACCTTGTCGGCGACTTCGACCCGGACCGATGTCGGGTTGGTGCCGCGCGTGTGCGCCGCCGGGTAGGCGGTCACGGTCAGCGGGCCCACCGGCGCCGGTCTCAGCAGCGGCAATTCCACGTATTCGAGTTGAAACTTCGGTGACATCGCCGCCATCCCGGGGAACAGCGCCTCCGAAATCTCAGGCAGGCGCCGGGCGCAGTCCCGGGGACCGGCGATGGTGAGCGGCCGGTCGCGCTTGGCGGCCAGCATGGCGTCCAGCAACAGGAAGGGGATACCGCCACAATGATCGCCGTGGAGGTGGGTCAAGACGATGGTGTCGATGCTGTTGTGCTCGATTCCCAACCGGTTGAGCGCGATCAGGCTGGAGGCGCCAAAGTCGATCGCGAAGCGATGGCCCGGCGCATCCACCAGAATGCAGGTCTGAAAGCGGCCGCCGACGCCGAAGGCATCGCCCGAGCCGACGAAGGTGACCGTGACGCTCATGGCGTCGAGGCCTATTCGGCCGCCGACGCGAGAGTTTCGAGCGCGCGGAGCTCGCGGGTCTCGCCGATTCTCATGGTCCAGGCGTTCTCCTCGCCCCAACCCGCCGCCAGTGCCGCCCGCTCGAAGCGTGGCCCGGCCTCGAAGGGATCCTCGGGCGTCAGTTTCACCGTCGCCCAATGCATGGCGACGGCGCGGCGCGCGCCGACCTGGCGGGCGATGTCGATCGCCTCTTCCGGCGTGGCGTGAGACGATTTCATGATCTCGCGCGGTTCATAGGCGCCGATCCCGATCAGCGCCAGATCGAACGGACCCTCGCGTCGGCCGATCTCCTCGAACACCGCGCCCGCTGCCGTGTCGCCCGAGAACCAGAGCTTCAAATTCTTGGCCGTAATGGCGAAGCTGGCCCAGAGCGTGCGGTTGCGATCGCGAATGCTTCGGCGCGAGAAGTGCACCGCCGGCAGCGCGGTCACTTGGAGCGGCCCCACCTCTCGGCGTTGCCACCAGTCCATCTCGATCACCCGGGTGTAGCCGCGCGCGGTGAAATAGGCGGCGAGGCCGAGCGGTACGACCACCACCATCCGATCCTTGCCCGCCAGCTTGTCGATGGTGGCGAGGTCGAGGTGATCGTAGTGATTGTGGCTCAGCACCAGGAGATCGATCGGCGGCAGTTCCTCGACGGGAATCGGCGGTGGCGCCAGGCGCTTGGGCCCGAAGCCCATGGGTCCGGCGTTGGCGCCCAGGAAGGGATCGGTCAGCACGGTTTGCCCGTCGAGCCGGATCAGGAAACTCGCATGGCCGAGCCAGGTGAGCGAGGGGTTGGCGGCGGCGGACAGGTCGCGGCGCGCCGCCTCGCCGTCCAGCATCACCTCGGGCCCGGGCACGTGGCGCTGCTTGTCGGTGTATTGGCCCCAGAAGAACCGGGCCATGGTGGCGAAGGAATGCTCGCGCGCGGGACTGCCGGGCGGATTGCGGAAGGTGCCGTCGGGCGCGTGATGGGCGGGCTTGGACGCGGTCATCTCGACCCCCATATCCCTCGTGCCACGGCTCGCCTGGGCGAGACAGGATCGCACCGGAGTATAGCGGTTCCCCTCGCCAGCCGCTTTCGCCCCTCGCTTCTCGCGTTTCCTATCCCGCGAGCGAGAGGCGGAGACACATCCCGGCCGAGAGGCCGAGCATCGCCAAGGTCAGCACCATGCCGCCTGCGCGGCCGAAACTGCTGCCTTCGACGCGGGAGAGGGCGAAGGCATGCAGCGCACGGCCGACCAGTAGCATCCCGCCGAGCCCGTGCAGGATCCACGCCTCGGTTCCGCCCGCCTCCAGCACCAGAAGGAGGACGAGGCCGATCGGCGCGTATTCGACCAGGTTGCCCTGCGCCCTGACACGCCGCTCGAAGGCCGGATCGCCGCCCGTGCCGAGACTGATCCCGCCGGCGCGGCGAGCGGATATCACCCTCGCCGAAAGGAAGAGCAGAAGGAAGGCCAGAAGCGCGGCGTAGAAAGCGGTGATTTGCATGTCGTGTCCCTGGTCGGAGGCGGCGTCACATCCCTATATGGTCATTTCCACCGCCTGAATCACCATCTGTTCCGCCCGCCTCAAACCAGGCGTTTGACCTGGGGGGCGGCGGCGATGCGCCCGCCGCCCCGATAGGCTTCATGATTCTTCTCGATGTCGGCCAGGCGATAGAGATAGTTCACCATGATGCCGGCCGATTGCTTCATGCCATTCGCCGAGGTGTCGGCCAGCCAGTTGATTCGCTCCAGCCTGGCGCCGTTCGAGAGGTGAAAGTGGCCGACGGGATCGCGCGCCCGGCCCGCCTCGTCCGCCCCCAACAGATACGTCGCCGCCAAGCGTTGCAGGATCGGCCGGAGCGCGGCCGCGAGCTCGGCGTCCTCCGCCCAGTCGGCCCGCGCGAGCAGCGAGCGGAGCGCCGCCGACGCCTCCTCAAGGCCGGCCTGCTCGCGCAACACCTCGGCCTCGCCTGAGCTGAAGACGTCCTCGCCGTCGCGCTCCATGGTGCTGATCAGCCATCTCATAAAGCCCGGCGCGGGCGACAGTGTGGCGAAGTTCTTGAGCGTCGGCAGCGAGCGTTGCAGGTCGTCCGCTACCCGCTTGATCAGGAAGTCGCCGAAGCTGACGCCGACGAGGCCCGCCTGTGCGTTGGAGATCGAATAGAAGATCGCCGTGTCGGCCGCTTCGGGATCTTTCTCGGGCGCCTCGTGGTCCAAGAGTTCCTGCACGTTGCCGGACATGCCCTCGACCAGCGCCACCTCAATGAAGATCAGCGGCTCGTCCGGCATGCGGGGATGGAAGAAGGCATAGCACCTGCGATCCGAATCCAAACGGTTCTTCAGATCCTCCCACGACCGGATGCGGTGAACCGCCTCGTAGGCGATCAACTTTTCCAACAGCGCCGCCGGCGATTCCCAGGTGATCCGGGCGAGATCGAGGAAGCCGATGTCGAACCAACTGGTCAGCAGTTCGCGCAGATCGACGTCGAGCCGGCGGAGCGCCGCGTCCTCGCCCGTATCGAGCGCCAGCAGGTCGGCCCGCATGTCGACCAGGAACTTGACACCCTGCGGCAGGGCGTTGAATTGGGTCAGGAGCTTGGTGCGCTGCGGCAGCAGGTCGCGCCGGAGCTGGCGCAGCGCGTCGCGCCGCCTCTCTTCGTCCTCGGCCTCGCTCACTCGGACGAGGGCGGCGTCGAGAGCGTTGGTTTCGACGTCGTAATCCTCCGCCAGCACCTGCAGGAAGCGGGCCCTGCCCACTTCTGTGAGCCCGAGATAGCTTTGTCCCAGGTCCGCCGCGCGCACCCGCGCCGAGACCTCGCCGCCCTTGGCCGTCAGGCAGGCGTCGATCTGGCCCTTCAGACGCGCGACATCGCCCTCCGGCAGATCCGGGGCCACGGTGAGGCCGGGCGGCCGGCCGCGCCAGACCTGGCGCAAGTTGGAGAGCGTCCGGTCTATGAAGCCGGCGGCGTCGCTACGGTTGCTCATGATGGGCCTGAAATTGGAGCGCTACGTCCGCGTTACAAGGATAAGTCCTCGGATCCGATCATTCGGCGAGGCGGCGTAGCACATTCGGCAGCATCTCCGCCAGATCCTCCGCGATCAGGCCCGGACCGAAGGCATTCGCGCAAGCACCATGCAGCCAGCAGGCGGCCGCCGCCGCCTCGAAGGCGGGCATTTCCTGGGCCAGCAGGCCGACACAGAAGCCGGCCAACACGTCACCGGAACCGGCCGTCGCCAGCGTCGCCGGCGCGTTCACGTTGATCACGGCGCGGCCGTCCGGCGCCGCGACGACGGTATCGGGACCCTTGAGCAGCACGACGGCGCCCGAGTCGGCCGCCGCGCGTCGCGCCCGGGCGAGCTTGCCGCCGTCGAGCGCGGGGAACAGCCGGCGAAATTCGCCCTCGTGCGGCGTCAGAATGCAATTCTCGTTCAGCGCGGCGAACAATGCCTTCCTCGCCCGCGCGAAGACGGTGATGGCGTCGGCGTCCAGCACCACCCGCTTGCCCAGGCGGAGCGCGGCCAGCGCATTCTCACCGGTCGCCTTGTCGACGCCGTTGCCGGGGCCGACCAGGACGGCGTCGAGGCGCGGATCGCGGATCAATCGGGCGAAGCCTACGGGACCGTCGTGCGCCCGCGTCATGACGGCGGTGAGCTGGGCAGCGTTCTCCGCCAGGGCCGAGCGCGGACAGGCCACCGTGACCAGGCCGGCGCCGATCCGCAGTGCCCCTCGCGCGGCGAGTCGCGCCGCCCCGCTCCGCCCCCTCGGGCCGCTGGCGACGACGGCGTGACCGCGATCATACTTGTGCGATTGCGACGCGGCGATAGGCAGGTCCGGCCGCCAGAGGCTGGAATCGTTGATCCAGGCCAGCGGGCGAAGGCGATCGAGCACGGCCTCGGGGATCGCGATGTCGATCACGCGGATCTCGCCGGCGAGCGCCCGGCCGGGATAGAGATAGTGGCCCGGCTTGGGGCGAAAGAAGGTGATCGTCATCTCCGCCGGCGCGGCATAACCGCGCACCAGGCCGCTGTCGCCGTCGACGCCGCTCGGCACGTCGATGGCGACGATTTTCGCGCTCCCCCCGGCCGCCGCCTCCAGCGTCGCCCGCCCGACGCCGGCCAGATCGCGGGAGAGGCCGGCGCCGAACAGCGCGTCGACCACCAGGTCCGCGCCCTCGACCACCGCCGGCGACAGCGCCTCGACCTTGCGGCGCCAGCGCCGGGCCATCAGCGCCGCGTCGCCCTTTAAGGCCGCCCGCTCGCCCAGCAGCGCCAGGCGGACTTCGGCGCCGGCTCGGGCCAGATGGCGGGCGATGACAAATCCGTCGCCGCCGTTGTTGCCAGGCCCGGCGAGGATCACCGTCGCCCGGGCGCCGAAGCGTTCTAGGATTTCGCGCGCGGCACCGGCGCCGGCGTTCTCCATCAGCGTCGGCCCGTCGATCCCGGCATCCATCGCCGCCCGGTCGGCCGCGTTCATTTGCTCGACGCCGAGGACGGCGTGGTGCCTCGCCTCTCCCGCCGCCGGCACCGGCGTCAGCCGAGATCGGGTCGCCGGCCGATCGGACGCGCGGCCTGATAGGCGGCGGCGGCGCGCAGCACTAGGTCCTCGCGGAAATTGTCGGCGACGATTTGCAGGCCGACCGGCAGCCCCTCCGGGGTAAAGCCGCAGGGGATGGAGCAGGCGGGCTGCTGCGTGAGGTTGAAGGGATAGCTGAAGGGCGTCCACTCCAGCCAGTAGCCGACTCGGCGCCGGTCGGCTGGATGCAGGCGGCCGACGTCGAAGGCCGCCACCGCGAGCGCCGGCGTCAGCAGCAGGTCGTAATTCTGGTGGAACAGCCGCATGTGCATGCCGAGATCGAAGCGACGGGCGGCGGCGACATGCGCCTCGGCCGCCGTGATCTGGCACCCCTCGGCGATGATCTCCCGCAACTCGGGATCCATCAGGGCGATCTTCTCATCGCCGTAGGCGCCGAAGGCGCCGGCCGCGCCGACCCACCATAGGGTACGGAAGATCTCGGTCGGATCCTCGAAGCCGGGATCGACCTCCTCGACGACGGCGCCCATCTCCTCGAAGCTCTCGGCCGCGTCGGCGACCAAGCGGGCGACGTCGGGATCCACCCGCGCATGGCCGAGGGCCGGCGAGAAGGCGATTTTGAGGTCGCGGACACCCGCCTCCAGAGAGGCGGTGAAGTCGATTTCCCGATAGGGCAGCGCGCTCCAATCGCGAGGGTCCGGTTCGGCGATGACGTTCAGCATCAGGCCTGCGTCCTCCACCGTCCGGGTCAGCGGCCCGGTGTGCGAGAGCGTGCCCATGGCACTCGCCGGCCAGGAGGGGACCCGACCGAAATTCGCCTTGATGCCGAAGCAGCCCGAGAAGGCCGAGGGGATGCGGATCGAGCCGCCGCCATCGGACCCGATGGCGAGCGCGCACATGCCGGAGGTCACGGCCGCGGCCGCGCCGGCGGAGGAGCCGCCGGGCGTCTTCGCCGGGTTCCAGGGGTTGCGGGTGGTACCGGTCAGCGGTGAATCGCCGAGACCCTTCCAGCCGAACTCCGGCGTCGTGGTCTTGCCCAGAAGAATCGCTCCGTGCTCCCTCAACCGTTCGACGCAGGGCGCGTCCACGTCCCACGGGCCTTCCGCGTCGGTGGTGAGGGAGCCCCTGAGCGTCGACCAGCCCTTGGTCGCCATCAGATCCTTGATCGAGGTCGGCACGCCATCGACCAAGCCCTTGGGCTCAGCCCGTCGCCAGCGGGCCTCCGAGGCCCGCGCCTCGGCCATCGCCGCCTCGGAATCGACCAGGCGGAAGGCGTTGAGGGTGCCGTCGACCGCATCGATCCGGGTCAGCACGGCTTCCGTCACCTCGACCGGCGACAGATCGCCCTTGGCGTAGCGGGCCACCAGCTCCACCGCCGACAGGTAAATCAGCTCTTCGGACACGAGGGTCCCTCCCCGATGCGCGAATGCGGGTCGCGGAAGCTTCTATCATTTTGCATCGCCGCGCAAAGCGGGTGAACATGGCGCGCGATGCGCCGGGGGTAGATTGAGCGCGCGCGATCGAGGCCGCGTTCGAGCACGACATGGACGGGCTCGATTCCGTCGGCCCCGGGTTCCGAGCGCACCCAGCGAGGAGGAAATCCCCATGCCCCAGCCCCTTCGGCTCGGCGAGGTCACCGTGCAACGGGTCATCGACATGGAAAGCCCGGCGTTCGCGCCGAGCACTCTGCTGCCCGACGCCACGCCCGAGGCGATCCGGCCCTATCTCGACTGGCTAACGCCGCGCTTCGTGGACCCGGCGACGGGCAAGCTGATCCTCGCGATCCAAACCTATGTCGTGCGCACCCGCCATCACACAATTCTGATCGACACCTGTGTCGGCGAAGACAAGGAACGCAGCTTCAGCCCCGATTGGCACATGCGCTCCGGCACCCGCTATCTCGCCGATCTGGCCGCCGCCGGGGTCCGGCCGGAAGAGGTGGATTTCGTCATGTGTACCCACCTCCATCCCGATCATGTCGGCTGGAACACGCGCCTGGTGGACGGACGTTGGGTGCCGACCTTCCCCAATGCACGCTACGTCTTCGCGGCTGAGGAATGGGAGTTCTGGGAACCCAAGTTCCGCCGCGATCCCCGCAAATTCGGCGACGGCGCCGGCCTCGATAGCGTGCTGCCGATCGTCGAGGCGGGCCGCGCCGAGATGGTCGAGGGCGACCACGCGCTGGACGACGATGTTCGGCTGGAGCCGACGCCGGGCCACACTCCCGGCCATGTCGCGGTGCGCATCGGTGGGCGCGAGGACGGCGCGGTGATGACGGGCGACCTGATCCATTCGGTGCTGCAGTGCGCCGAGCCCGACTGGTGCTCCGCCGCTTGTTTCGACAAGGAACGCTCCCGCGCCACCCGCCGGCGCATCCTGGAGGAGAGCGCAGAGAACCGGACCCTGATGATGACGGCCCACTTCCCCTCGCCCTCGATCGGCCGCGCGGTCCGCCAGGGCGACGTTTTCGGCTTTGACTTCCTCGAGGACGACGTCTGAGAGAGGCGACAAGGAGGACGATCCCCCATGCGACGCATCATGGCGGCCCTCGCCGCCCTCGCCTGCGTCCTTCTCCTCGCCACCCCGGCCTGGACCGCCGAGGACGGCTTTCGCGTCGGCAACTGGTTCGGGGAAACCCGGCGGAATGCGGCGGGACGCTTCGCGTTCTGCGCCGTCAGCATCCAGAACGAGGCCAAGGTCTTCCTTACCCTCACGATGCGGCGGAAGGGCCGCCTGGACCTCGCGCTCTCCAACCGGAGTTGGACCCTCGACGAAGGCGAATACAGCGGTGCCCGGCTGATCATCGACGAACAGGGGATCGGGGGATTCTTCGCCCGGGCGCTCAGCCGAGAAATGCTGGAGATCAATCTGCACGGCCCGACGACGCTTCGCCATAGGATCGCCAACTCCCGGAGCCTGATCGTGCGGTTGGCCGGGGTGGAGCACGGCTTCGAAATGAAAGACGCCGGCCGCGCCCTCTCGGCGCTCGAGTCCTGCGTCGCCCGAGAGCGAAAGGCGCGGCTTCCGCCACGCGTATTTCGCGTACCCGCGCGGAAGCCGAAAGCCGCGCCGGCGGCGGGCTCGAAAAAGGACGAGGCACCGCCGGCGCCCACCGCGGCGGATTCCCATCCCTTCGGGAAGGGCAAGCGCTGGAGGCTGCCCGCCGACGCGAAAGGTTGGGAAGAGGCGATTAAACGGCTGATGGCGGCGGCGGGGCACGACGACGTGATCTTCGTCTCGCCTGAGATCATGCGCGAGACGGCGGGTTTCGACGTCGCGCTCGGCTGGGTCGCCGACAAGACGCTCGGCTTCGTCCAGCCGCTCGCCGACCAAGCCAGGCTTCGAGGCTTTGTCACCGAGGCGTTGCTGCCGGCGATGGAGACGCATTGCCCGGGCGCCCTCAGGCCCGGCCCGATGCGCCGCGCGGAGGCGGGCGACATCCTGGTGTTCGAGCAGTCGGCGAGCTGTCAGGGCTCGCCCACCGGCCTCGGCGTCCACTCACTGCTGTTGATGCTGCCAGGCGAACCGCCGCGACTCCTCGGCTTCTCCCGCGCCGAGCGGGAACGCGAGGCGAGGCCGAAACTGGCGCTCCTCAAGTCCTTGGTGACCACCGGGTCGCAGCCCTGAGGCGGCCTCGAGGTGGACTTCGCGCCGTGGCGGCGTTGCGGCTATACTCCCACCCCTCGGGACCGAGGGAGAGTGAGGCGCGCTCCCGGGCCGCCTCGTCGGGGGACCGATCGATCGCGCCGAGGCATGACGCCGGACGCCGGCTGGAGATCATGTAAGAGGAATGAAGCAATGCCCACGCGCAACCTCGCCGTCCTCGTGATCTTGCTCGTCATGCTCGCGACCCCGGCGCGGGCAAATTTTTCGCTCGGACAGAACCTCTTCTCCGCCGGTGATTACACGGGCGCGTTGGAAGCTTGGCGTCCGCTCGCCGAGGCCGGCGACACCCGCGCGCAATACAGCCTGGGCGTGATTTACGAAAAGGGTCTCGGCGTCGGCAAGGATATCGCCAAGGCGGCCGAGTGGTACCGCAAGGCGGCGGATCAGGGATACGCCCCCGCGATCACCGCGCTCAGAGCCGCCAAGCGTCGATTGGGGCCGCCACCGTCGGCGAAGCCATCGCCACGACCGAAGCCGAAGGTCGCGACGCCGCCCCGGCCCAAGGCGATGTCGGAGCGGGACCATATCGAACTGCTGGTGCGGGAGATGCTCCGCCAAGCCGACCTGCACCTCCGCGCCGGCGTGCTCGAGCACGGCGATGTCGACGTCGCGGACGAAGGCGGCGGCTATCGCGCCGAGATCGAGAGCCTTTCCTTCACCGACGGCCGCGGCAGTCGGATCGACATCGGCGACGTCGTACTGCACTTCGCCCGCCAGGGTGATCGCTACTACCGGATTACGCCGAGAATACCCAAATCGTTGAAGTTTTACGAACAGGGCGGTTCGCCACCGAGCCAGATACGCATCGGCTCGCAACGAGGCGAGTTCGTCTGGGATCGCGACCTGGAGATCATGGTCGATATGGACATGACCTATGGCGACATGCGGATCGTCGACGAAAAGGGGCGCGAGAAGGCCCGCTTCGGCGAAATGTCGATGACCTCGGATCTGGTCGAAAAGGGCGGCAGGTGGTCGGGGCCGATGGCGCTTCGGATCCGCGATGTCGAGGCGAGCGAAAAAAATGCCGGCAGCTTCCGTCTCGGCGAGCTCGCCTTCGTCGTCCGGGTCGAGAATTTGGACATGGTGCGCTATGCCCGCCTGTCGCGCGGCCTCGCCAGCGGCGAGACGACACCCGATCGTCTGCTGCAAGGCTTCGGCCAACTGCTGTCCGGCTTCTCGGTCGCGTTCAGCTTCGACGACTTGGTGGCGGGACCCACCGGCCAACCGCCGGCGAGGCTTCAGCGCCTCGAATATGGCCTGTCGCTCTCCGGAATCGACCGTCCCCTCGCCTCCCTCGCCATGCGCTACGGCCATCGCGGCCTCGCCGGCCAAGCACCCGTCGTCCCCCTCCAAGTCCCCCGTGAGGCCGGCCTCGCCCTGACCCTCGATCGCCTGCCGATCGAAACCGTGGTAAAGGCCGGCGTCGCGGCACTGCTCGAATACTGGTTCTTCGGCGAGGTCGCCTCCGGCAGCGCCGTCTACAACGAGTTGCGCGCCGCGCTCACCGAGGCGCGGACGGAACTGCGGATCGAGGACGGCGCGCTTGCGGCACCCGACCACCTCATCGGGCTCGCCGGCAACTTCGCCGCCGATGCCCAGGCCATCTTGGGCATCTCGGGCCAGGCCAGGCTGACGGTGGCCGGCCTCAACGGCATTCTCGCCCAATTCCGAGCGGGCCGCCCGGCGCCGAAGCGACCCGAGATGTCACTGGAAAACGTCCTGCGCCAGATGGGCCGGCGCTCGGCCGACGGCCAGACCTACGCCTACGACATCTCGGTGGACCGCCAGGGGAAGTTCCTGATCAACGGGCAGAGCGCCGCGCCGCTGATGGCGGCGATGTTCGCCAATTGATACGAGGCGACCCTCTAGCGATCGAAATCCACCGCGGTCGAGTTGCCGCCGCTGACGACGATGCCGACATGCTCGCCGGGACTCGCTCGATAGGCGCCGGAATGGACCGCGGCGAAGGCCGCGGCGCCTCCGGGCTCGACGACAATCCGCAGCGCCTTCCATAAGGCCTCTTGGGCCGCTCGGATCGCCTCGTCTTGGACCAGCAGGACACCGGCCATATAGCTTCGGGCGAGCGGAAACATCAGCTCGCCGACACGGCGCGGCGCCAAGGAATCGGCGGCGATGCCGCCCGCCGGGGCGTCGACGGGCGCGCCCGCCTGCAACGCGCGGTGGAGTGTCGGCGCGCTTGATGGCTCGACCCCGATCAGCTTGACCGCGCCCCTATTCCAGGCCGCGAGGCCACCGGCCAGACCACCACCGCCGACGCCGACCAGGACCGTGTCGACATCCCCGGCCTGCGCCCCGAACTCGCGACCGAGGGTGCCCTGGCCCAAAAGTGTCATCGGATGGTCGAAGGCGTGAACCTCGATGGCGCCGGAGTCCGCGATCCACGCCTGGCTCGCGGCAAGCGCATCGCCATAGAGCGCGCCGCCGACCACGAGTTCGGCGCCGTAGTCGCGGATGCGGGCGATCTTGGCGGGGGAGGAGATGCTCGGCACGAAGATCATGGCCGCGACGCCCAGGCGCATCGCGGCGTAGGCGACCGCCGCGCCGTGATTGCCGCCCGAGGCCGCGACCACGCCCGCCGACGGGATCTCGCGGCCGAGCAGGTGCGCGAAGGCGCCCCGCGCCTTGAACGACCCCGAATGCTGTAGCAGCTCCAGCTTGAGCGTGATCCGCGCGAACTCCCGCCCGACGTCGGCGCCCTCGATGTCGACGACGGGGGTCTGGCGAATATAGGGCGCGATCCGCTCGTGGGTCTCGGTGATAGCCTCCGGCGTGAGCGCCGGGTCGACGGCTACAGCGTCCACTCGTTGCCCGCCTCCTCGCCGGCCACGGTGGTGCGCACCATCACGCGCGGCTGGTCGCCGGGATAACCGTGGCCCCGGTGTAGGACACAGCGATTGTCCCAGATCACCAAATCGCCCGGCCGCCAGGAATGCTTGTAGGTCCGGGGCGCCCGGCAGGCGTCCTCGCAGAGCGATATCAGAAGGCTCCGACTCTCCTCCACGTCCTCGCCCTTGATATGGCTGGCGTGCCGGCCGATGTAGAGGTTCTTGCGGGCCGTCGCCGAATGGGTGCGGATCACCGGATGCTCGACAGGCGGCACGGCGTTCCACTCGTCCTCGCTCAGCGCCTTCATGCCGCCGACTTGGGCTTGGCTGTAGCCGTAGCTGTGCACGGCGATCTTGTCGTCCAGTCGATCCCGTAGTTCGCCATCCAGCTCGTCGTAGGCGGCGCGCATGTCGGCGAACTCGGTCTCGCCACCCTCGCTCGGGACCTGGCAGGCCCGGAGCAGCGAGGCCATCGCCGGCACCCGCTTGAACGAGCTGTCGGTGTGCCAGTAGCTGTTTCCCTTCAAGAACAGGCCGTGCGAGCTCTCCGGCTTCCAAAGGTCGCCACCCTCCTTGACGTTGGAGAGGACGATCACTTCCGGGTTGTCGCCGATGTTGTTGGCGGTGACTTTGCGTTCCAACGATCCGAAGCGCCGGCTGAAGGCGATGTGCGTCTCGTCGCACAAGTTCTGTTCGGGGAAGGCCAAAACGGCGTGTCGGTGCCAGGCCTGCTCGATATGGGCGAAGGTCTCGTCGTCGATCTCGGCCAGGTCGAGGCCGGTGACGACGGCGCCGAGGGTGTTTTCGGTGGGCGTGATTGTCAACATCATGTCGATCTCTCTCCTTCGGGCGCGGCGATTTTCCCTCATTCGGGAGGAAATTTAAAGCCGCTCATTCCGACGCCTCGGTCCTCGCGCCACGGCGCAGTTCGTCGCGGTTGAGAGCCAGCCATTGGAGCGCGATGACGGCGGGGCTGGCAGTCACGCGGCCCTCGGCGAGGGCCGCCATCGCCGCCGCGAATTCGAGCACGACGACGCGGATGTCCTCGCCCTCCTCGGCCAAGCCGTGCACTCCGCCGGCACCACGCGCATCGACCTCGGCGTGGAAAATCGCGATGGTTTCCGACAGCACGCCGGGCGAGGTGTAGTAGGTCAGGATCGGCGTCGTGTTCCCGAGCTCGAGGCCGGCCTCCTCCATGGCCTCGCGCCGGGCCACCTCGACCAAATCCTCGCCCCGCTCGACGATGCCGGCGACGATTTCCAGCAACCAAGGGGCATCGTCCCCCCGGACCACGGCGCCGATCCGAAGCTGCTCCACCATCACCACCTCGTCGCGCGCCGCATCGTAGGGCAGGACCGCCACGGCGTGGCCGCGCTCGATCACTTCGCGGGTGAGTTCCCCACTCCAGCCGCCGGCATGGAGGCGGTGGCGAAGCCGCGTCTTCCGGACCTCGAGATAGCCGTCATAGGCGATCTCTCGCCCGAGAATTTCGACGTCGCCTCGATCCATGTCTCAGTACCCCTAGTCCACATCCGCGTCCGGGTCGGGCGGCACGATGCGCCGGACCAGCGGGCCGATGGTGAGCCCCTGAACGATGATCGAGAAGACCACGACGCCGTAACAGGCGACGACGATCGCGTCCTTGGCGCCGGACGCCGGCAGGGAGAGCGCCAGCGCCACGGAGATTCCGCCCCGGAGGCCGCCCCAGGTCAGCACCCGGATCGCGCCTCGGGTGAACTCGCCGAAGGCGCCGAGCACGCGAATGGGAATGCCGACGGAAACAAAGCGGGCGGCGAGCACGATCGGGATCGCCGCCAGCGCCGCCGCCAGATAGGGCCCCTCGAACGGCAGCAGCAGGATCTCCAGGCCGATCAGCAGGAACAGGATCGCGTTCAGGATCTCGTCGATCAGGCTCCAGAAGTTGGTGAGATGGGTGCGGGTGCTCTCGCTCATCGCCAGACGCTTGCCGTGGTTGCCGATCAGCAGGCCGGCGCAGACCATGGCGATCGGGCCGGAGACGTGCAGCATCTGGGCGATCTGGTAGCCGCCGATCACCAGGGCGAGGGTCATGATGATCTCGAGGTTGAACTCGTCGATCCGCCGCATGGCGGCGAAGACGATCCCGCCCAAGACGATCCCGAGCACGGCGCCGACCACCGCCTCCTGGAGGAAGAGGACCACGACGCCGGCCGGATCGACGCCGCCTCCCTCCCCGCCACCGCCGACGGCGATCGACAGCAGGATGGCGAAGATCACCACGCCGACGCCGTCGTTGAACAGGCTCTCGCCGGCGATCTTGGCCTCGAGGCTGACCGGTACCCGGGTCGTCTTCAGAATGCCGAGCACCGCCACCGGATCGGTCGGCGCAATCAGCGCGCCGAACAGCAGGCAATAGATGAAGGCGATCTCGATCCCCAGCGCACCGAACACCAGCGACATGGCGCCGCCGACCAGGAAGGTCGACAGCAGCACGCCGAAGGTCGCCATGCTGGCGATTGCCCATTTCTGATTAGCGAGCTGCGAGAGATCGACATGCAGCGCGCCGGCGAAGAGCAGGAAGCTCAACATGACCTGCATCAACGCCTCGTAAAAATCGATTTTGAGCAGCGAGGCACGCAGGGATTCACCGAGGCCGAAGCCCGGCACCAGCGCGTCGATACCGAGTGCCACGAGCGAGACGGCGAGCGCGATCACCACCAGTCCGATCGAGGTCGGCAGGCGGAGGAAATGATGATTGAGGTAGCCGAAAAGGGCGGCGAGCGTCAGCAACACCGCGACCGCGTCCAGGAGCGGCTTGCTCACGAGGCGAACTCCAGCCGGCGGGCCTCGGGCCCAAGACGGCGCCAGCGGCCGTCGAGCGCCGAGGGACGCGCCATCGCTCCCTCCCGCATCCAACGTTTCGCGCGGCGCAATTGGTGATCAAGGTGGTGGCGCCGCCAAGTCTCGAAATCCCAGGGCGCGCCGTCGTCGAAGAGCGGGGTTCGGGCGAGACAGGTTCGCGCCAACACCGCGCCGCCGCCCGCGCGGCGGACCAGCAGGTTGGCCATGCGGTACTCGGCGCCCTCGTAGAAGGCGATCCGTGCCGCGTCGCGCGCGGTCAGACCATCCACCAGCAGACCCTCGACGTGGGCCCCCGGCGCCGGCGCGAGGCAGGGGTAGTTTTCGCCGACGACGCCGCGGCACGCGTGGCCAGGGAGCCACGCGGATGTCGAGCGCCGCGCGACGAGCGGGTGGCCGAGCACCACCTCGAGCAAGGCCGGATCGCGCAGCGTGCCGTAGAAGAAGAACCGCATGTCCGCTCGTCGTCAGCTTTTCTCGGGACGGCGGGTCGCCCCCGACGTCCGGGTTGTCGTAGCATAGTCGCCCGGACCACGGCGACAGGAAGATGCACGATGGTGATGCGGAGCCTTCTCGGCCCCCTCTTTCTGCTGGGCCTGTTGCTGGCGACGCCCATGGGTGGGCAGGCGCTGGAGCTTCCCGACGGCTCAGCCGATGCCATTCGCCAGGTCATCGAACGTCAAATCGCGGCCTTCCGCGCGGACGACGGGGCCGCCGCCTTCGGCCACGCCTCGCCGACGGTCCGCCGCATCTTCGGCGACGTCGAGACCTTCATGACCATGGTCAGGCGCGACTACCAGCCGGTCTACCGACCGACAACTTTCGAGTTTCGCGAGGTCGTGGAATGGCGCGGCCAGCCGACGCAGGAGGTCGTCGTCGTCGGCCCGGACGGCCGGGTGGTGCTGGCGCTCTATTCTATGGAGCTGCAGCCGGACGGCGACTGGCTGATCAACGGCTGCACGCTCGTGCGCCTCTCCGACCACGCGGCGTGAAGCGGGGCTAGATCAGGAACCAGGCCGCCAAGCCGAGAAACGCCAGAAAACCGATCACGTCGGTGACGGTGGTGAGGAAGACGCTGGCGGCCACCGCCGGATCGACGCCGAGGCGCTGACAGGTGAGCGGGATCAGCGTGCCGAACAGGCCGGCGACCAGCAGGTTGATCACCATCGCCGCCGCGATCACCAAGCCGAGCGCCGGCATCGCGAACCAAGCCCAAGCGACAACGCCCGTCAGCACCGCGAAGAGCACACCGTTGATGGCGCCGACCGCTACCTCCTTGCCGACGATGCGGAGCGCGTTGGCCGCCGTCAGGTCCCGCGTCGCCAGCGCCCGGACGGCGACGGTCAGCGTCTGGGTGCCGGCGTTGCCGCCCATCGAGGCGACGATCGGCATCAACACCGCCAGCGCCACGATCTGCTTGATGGTCGCGTCGAAGAGGCCGATCACGGCCGAGGCGAGAATTGCCGTGAACAGGTTGACCAGCAGCCAGGTGAAGCGGGTCCGCGTGGTCCGCCCGACCGATTGCGCCAGGTCGGTCTCGCCGGCGACACCCGCGAGCCGCAGGATGTCCTCCTCCGCCTCTTCCTCGATCACCTCGGCGATGTCGTCGAAGGTGACGACGCCGACCATGCGGCCGCCGTCGTCGACCACCGGGGCGGACGCCATGCGGTAGCGGCGAAACAGATAGGCCACCTCCTCCTGGTCCATCTCGAGCGGCACGAGCCGGGTCTCCGGCACCATGATCGCAGCCACCATCACCGGCCGCTTGGTCCGCATGGCCCGGTAGAGCGGCACGCTGCCGATCGGGCGATGGCGCGGGTCGACGATGAAGATCTCGTAGAACTCGTCCGGCAACTCTGCGCTATCGCGGCAATAGTCGATGACCTGGCCGACGGTCCAATAGGCCGGTACCGCGACGAACTCGCGCTGCATCAGGCGGGCGGCGGAATCCTCGGGAAAGGCCAGGCCCTCTCGCACCTGGGCGCGGCCCGGCGCCGGCACCCGGTGCAGGACCTCGTCGCGCGCGTCGGCCTCCATCCGCTCCAGCAGGGAGATGGCGTCGTCGGTATCGAGATCGGCGATCCATCGGGCGATCGGTTCGGGATCGAGACCGGCGAGCAGGCCTTCGAGAACCGAGGGCTCGAGCTCGATTACCATCTCGGGATCGAGCTCGTCGCCGAGCCAGGCGACCAGCGTGTCGCGATCGTCGCGGCCCAGCAGGCCGATCAGGTCGGCGAGATCGGCCGCGTGCAGCGGCTGGATCAGGACCTCGAGTTCGGACCAGTTCTCCTCGTCGATGGCGTTCTCGACGACGCGCACGTAGTCGGTGCCGACGACATGGACGTCGTTCGGACTGCCGTCTCTCTCCGCTGTCGTGACCTCGGGCTCGCTCATCGGCCCCATCCCCGAGCCATCGCCCGGGCGGGTCCCGGCGCGGGCGAAACGGCTCCCGCTTTTACGCCGGCCGGGCCGGGAACACCACCCGGGCCCGGCCGGTTTCAGGTGCGACTCAACGGCGCCGGCGGCACCTGTCCCGCCGCCAGCGCCTGCGCCTCGACCACCGAAATCGCCGTCATGTTGACCAGGCCCCGCGCGGTGATCGCGTTGGAGACCACGTGCGCCGGGCGCGCCATGCCGATCAACATCGGGCCGACGATGATCCCCTCGGCGACGACGCGGGCGAAGTTGATGGCGATGTTGGCGGCATCGAGATCCGGCATCACCATCAGATTGGCGCGACCCTGGAGCGCGCTCTCCGGCAATAGGCGTTTGCGCAGATTCTCGACCAGCGCGGTGTCGGCGCGCAGTTCGCCCTCCACCATCAGCTCGGGAGCGATCGCGCGGACGAGGTCGCGGGCGCGGCGCATCTTCCGCGCGCTGGCATTGTCGTGGCTGCCGAAATCGGAATGGGAGACCAGCGCGACCCTTGGCTCCATGCCAAATCGGGTGACGTGCTCCGCCGCCAGCAAGGTCATCTCGGCGATCATCTCGGCGCTAGGATCAAAGGTCACCTGGGTGTCGCAGACGAAGACCACGCCGTCGCCGACGAGCAGCAGTTCCAACGCCGAGGCCTCGCTCACGCCTTCGCGCAGGCCGACGACGTCGTTGACGTGGCGGAAGTGGCGGTCGAAGCCGCCGGTGGTGCCGCAGATCATCGCGTCGGCGTCGCCCATCGCCACCATCATGGCGGCGATCAGGCTAGCCTGCGTCGACATCAGGGTCTGGGCAGAATCGGGCGAGACGCCGCGCCGCCCCATCACTCGATGGTAGTGCCGCGCCTGATCGCCGCGACGCGGGTTGGCATGCGGCTCGACCAGTTCGACCTCGCGGCCGATCCGAAGGCGCAAGCCCAGTTCCGCGATCCGTGCCTTCACCGCGTCGCGGCGACCGATCAGGATCGGCTCGACCATGCCGTCGTCAACCGCGATCTGCACCGCCCTGAGCACCCGCTCGTCCTCGCCCTCGGCATAGACCACCCGCTTGGGATCGGATCGGGCCCGCTCGAACAGCGGCTGCATCACGAAGCCGGTGCGATAGACGTGACGCTCCAGGCTCCGTCGATAGGCCTCGAAATCGGCGATCGGCCGCGTCGCGACACCGCTCGCCATCGCCGCCGCCGCCACTGCCGGCGCCATCACCAGGATGAGACGCGGATCGAACGGCTTGGGGATCAGGTATTCGGGCCCGAAGACCAAATCCTCGTCGCCATAGGCACTGGCCACGATATCCGAGGACTCGGCCATGGCGAGATCGGCGATCGCCCGGGTCGCGGCGAGCTTCATTTCCTCGTTGATCGTCGTCGCACCCACGTCGAGCGCGCCCCGGAACAGGAAGGGGAAGCAGAGGACGTTATTCACCTGATTGGGATAGTCCGAGCGGCCGGTGGCGATCACCGCGTCGGGACGAACCGCCTTGGCCGCAGCAGGATCGATCTCCGGAGTCGGATTGGCCAGCGCGAGGATCAGCGGCTTGGGCGCCATGGTCGCGACCATCGCCGGCGTGAGCAACCCGCCGGTGGAAAGCCCGAGGAAGACGTCCCGGCCCACCATCGCTTCTTCCAGCGTGCGCATTTCCGTCGCCAGGGCGTAGCGGGCCTTGTAGCGATCCATGCCCACGTCGCGTTCCTGGTGAACGACGCCGTCAATATCGACCAGGACGATGTTCTCCGGCCGCACGCCGAGTCTGACCAGCAGGTCGAGACAGGCGAGCCCCGCCGCGCCCGCGCCGCAGCAGACGAGGCGTACTTCCTCGATCGTCTTTTCCACCACTCGGAGGCCGTTGTAGACTGCCGCCCCGACGCAGATCGCGGTGCCGTGCTGGTCGTCGTGGAAGACGGGGATGTTCATCCGCTCCCGGCACTTCTCCTCGATGACGAAGCATTCCGGTGCCTTGATGTCCTCGAGGTTGATGCCGCCGAAGGTCGGCTCCAGCGCTGTGACGATGTCGACCAGGCGCTCGGCGTCGGTCTCGGCGAGCTCGATGTCGAAGACGTCGATGCCGGCGAATTTCTTGAACAGGACCGCCTTCCCCTCCATCACCGGCTTGGCGGCGAGCGGGCCGATGGCGCCAAGCCCCAGGACGGCGGTGCCGTTGGTGACCACGGCGACCAGATTCGCTCGCGTCGTCATCTCCGCCGCCGCCGCCGGATTCTCGACGATCGCGCGGCAGACCGCCGCGACCCCCGGCGTATAGGCGAGCGCCAGGTCGTGCTGGTTGGCCAGCCGCTTGGTCGACTGCACCGCCAGCTTGCCGGGCACGGGCGCGCGGTGGTAGGCGAGCGCCAGTTCGTCGAAATCGTTCGCCATGGTCCCCTCCCCCGGGTGTCGCTTCGGCGACGGCGCCCCGCCCGCGTTCACGGGCGCCGAAACGACGAAGCCCGTGGAGGCGGCTCCACGGACCAGGGAATTCTTGGTGCGGTCGAGAAGACTCGAACTTCCACGGGGTGTTACCCCACAGCGACCTCAACGCTGCGCGTCTACCAATTCCGCCACGACCGCATGAAGGACGTCGATGTAGCAAATCGCGCACTTGTCCGCAAGGGCGCGCGCTTTCGCCGCCTCACCACCCATCAATTTCTCCAGACTTCCCAGAGGGGCGGGAGGGGGATGAGTCGCTGGAGGCAGGTCTGGATGCGGCGGATGCCACGTTTGAACAGCGATGTCAGGCTGCGTAGCAGGTTGCGGGGTCGCTTTTCCGGCGGTTTTTTTCGCCCGGGGTGGCCTTGTTGACCACGTCCCACATGCCGACGGACACGGCCCAGAACAGCGCCAGCGCCATGACCAGGATAAGGCGACCCAAGCGGTCGGTGCGTTGGATGTGGCTGTCCTCAATACCGAAGCCTCGGGTTTTGAAGTCGGAGAACATGGGTTCAATGCCCCACCGGAGCCCGTAATCGAAGGCCCGATGTTTGGTGGGGGCTTCGGACAGCGCGATGATCCAGGGCTCCGGGTGGCCCGCCTCGTGCACCATGGCGACGTTGGTGGCGACCCGCTTCTCGGTGAGGTCGATGCCGGTGAGCATGTGCTCGCCCCGGGCGAAACACTCGGCCAGGGTGGTCTCCCCACCGTCCTCGAACACCAACAGGTGCTGCTTGAGCCGCAAGCGCCAGTCCCAGCCCTGGTCCCGGCACCAGGCGATCAAGGCGGGCGAACCGTAGAAACGGTCGCCCATCAGCACAGGCTTGGCGCTGGCGGGCAGCAACGCCACGACCGCCTCCAATGCCTCGCGCTGCTCGCCAAAGCCGATCGCCCCTCGGGTCTCCTTGATCCGCCATGACAGCGGCAACGCCCGCCCGGCGATCCGCACCGCCACCATCACCGCCTGATGGCGGGCCGTCAACTGGGTCTGGTCCATGATCAGGACAATTTGTTGCCCGCCTGCCCCGACCCGCGCCAGAACGTCGCGTCCGTAAGGCGCCATCACCGCGTCGACCTCGATCAAGTCGTTGCCCAAAAGCCGGCTGATCCACTGATAGCGCATGTCCAGCCGTTCTGCCGCACGCGGCAGGCGCGCGGCAGGGACGCCGCCAAGTCCATCAGGTTCGCGCTCCGAACGTCCAGCATCGTCGCCACCAAAAGCGACAGTCCCTCGCGCTGCTTCTTGTTCTGCCCGGCAAGACGCCCCAGCATGTCCTCACCGATCGTCCCCGACAGCATCTCGATACCAACCATCCGTCGAACTCCGCCTGTGAAAAGGGCGGATTTCTTGAATCACATCAAGATTCTACAAGGCAAGCAAAATCTGATGGGTGGTAAGCTTTCGCCGCGGCCGATCCGTGCTATGTCACGGGGCTTCGGCGGTCGCGGTAATTGCGGGGAGAGAGACCATGAGTGTACGGGAGACGAGCGAAAATCCTCGACCCGCGGCCAGCTTCCAATGGGAGGATCCTTTCTTGCTGGAAGACCAGCTCTCCGAGGAAGAGAAGCTGGTTCGCGACACTGCGCGGAACTATAGCCAGGGGCGCTTGATGCCGCGCATCCTGGAAGCGTCCCGCAAGGAACATTTCCACCGCGAGATCATGAACGAGATGGGCGAGCTCGGCCTTCTGGGCGCGACCATCGAGGGCTACGGCTGCGCCGGCGTCAACTACGTCTGCTATGGCCTCGCCGCCCGCGAGGTGGAGCGCGTCGACAGCAGCTATCGCTCGGCGATGAGCGTGCAGTCGAGCCTGGTGATGCATCCGATCCACGCTTACGGCAGCGAGGAGCAGCGGCAGAAATACCTGCCCAAGCTCGCCAGCGGCGAATGGATCGGTTGTTTCGGCCTGACCGAGCCGGACCACGGCTCCGATCCGGGCTCGATGACGACCCGGGCCGAGATGGTCGACGGCGGCTATCGCCTGAAGGGTGCCAAGATGTGGATCACCAATTCACCGATCGCCGACGTCGCGGTGATCTGGGCCAAGGACGACGAAGGCCAGATCCGCGGCTTCGTCATCGAGCGCGCCATGGAGGGTTTCTCGACGCCGAAGATCGAGGGCAAGCTCTCGCTCAAGGCCTCGATCACCGGCGAGATCGTGCTCGACGACGTCTTCGTGCCGGAGGAGAACAAACTGCCCAACGCGCGCGGACTGGGCGGCCCCTTCGGCTGCCTCAACCGGGCCCGCTACGGCATCGGCTGGGGTGCGCTCGGCGCGGCGGAGTTCTGCTGGCACGCGGCCAGGCAATACACCCTCGAGCGAACCCAGTTCGGCCGTCCGCTCGCGGCCAACCAGCTCATCCAAAAGAAACTCGCCGACATGCAGACCGAGATCTCGATCGGCCTGCAGGCCTGCCTGCGGGTCGGGCGCATGCTCGACGAGGGCACCGCCGCGCCCGAGGCGATATGCCTGATTAAGCGCAATTCTTGCGGCAAGGCGCTGGATATCGCCCGCTTAGCCCGCGACATGCACGGCGGCAACGGGATCTCGGACGAATATCATGTGATGCGCCATCTGATGAACCTGGAGACGGTCAACACCTACGAGGGCACGCACGACATCCACGCGCTCATCCTCGGCCGCGCGCAAACCGGGCTGGAGGCCTTCACCGGATAGGCGGCGCCCCCCAACCGAGCCTACGACCGACACCATCGACCCGCCATGCTCCGAGCCAGGGGCCCACAGGCGTCCGATCGGCGAGGTTGCAATTGACGCCGCCGGCCGGTTCAGTGCCGGATCGGAAAGGCCCGGTGCTCGACGCGGTCGCCCGCGCGGATCCCCAGGCGCGCGGCGGTACCGCCCAGCAGCTCGAGCACGGCACTGACCGGCATGTCCGAACGAATCGACTGTAGCGAGCCAGGCACCGCGCGGTGGTGCAAGTCGAGGATCTCGCCCGACTTCGAAATGAACACCATGTCGAGCGAAAGCCGCGTGTTCTTCATCCAGAAGCTGGCGACCTGCTCCCGATCGAAGAGGAACAGCATACCCTCGTCGCCGCCCATACGGGTTCGGAACATCAGACCTCGCGAGCGCAAGGCCGGGGTGTCGACGATTTCCACCGCGAAGGGGAAGCGCGCGCCGGCCTCGGTTTCGATGACGAGTTTCTCCCGCTCGACCGCGAGGAGGCCGTTCGGGGCGAAGCATACGAGAAGCACGAACGCGCTCAGCAGCCGGCAAACCCCGACTCGCGCGGCGAATGGCCTCACATCCGGCTCCAGCCGACGTAGGCGCCGCGCATGGCCTCCATCGCGTCGCGGGTATCCGTGCTGGCCTCGCCCTTCGCCTCGCGCGCGCGTACATAGGAGTCCCGCGCCTCGACGAAGGCGCGCCAGGCTTCCGCCTTCTCGATCAGGATAGCGTTGCGCATCTCCTGTTCTTCGTCGACGCAGACCCGGAGCGCCTGTTGGAGATGTTCCGCCACGTCCGTGCGACCGACGAAAATGGCCTGGTTGAGGGCATTCAGGACCTTGTCGGCAAGACGCCGATTATAGGAGGTGAGGCCATGATCGGCGACCAGGTCGTCGATCGACCATTGTTCCGGTTCCTCACGCATCGCACATCTCCACAGATCGGATCGGGTCGACTTGATAGGGCATGGCCGACCGACACGGCAGCCCTGCGCGGCGGCCATATCGGCGAGGCCACCAAATCGGCGGCCGCCGAAGGCCGACCGCCGCTGGTCGCGCCAAGGCGCGGAGATCTCGAGCCGGCCGGGCGATCAGGGCCGGTTAGACTCGATCCTGCTCTTGATCCTATCGACCAAGGCGGCGGCGGCGTCCTTGGTCGGCTTGCCATCCGAGTCGGCCGCCGGCGCCGGTGCGGGATCCTCCGCCGGGACAGCCGCTAAGGCCGGCGTCTCTCCCGCCTCCGCCTCCTCCGCCTCCTCCGCCTCGGCCACGAGCGCGACGGCGGCGGGCGCCGCCGGGGCGGGCGCGGCCGCCGCATCACCCTCGACGCGGGCGACGAGCTGTTCCAGCATCTCCGCGAGACCGTTCTTTTCGGTCTCGACCGCCTGCTTCTCGGCCTTGAGCGTGACCACTTCCTGCTCGGCCGCCTGTTTCGCCTGGTCGAGCTGCTCCATTTCAGCCCGCGTCTGCTCCTGCGAGACCTCCAGGTTCTTGCTCGCTTCCTCGGCGGCCTTGCGCCCGCTCTCGGCTTGCGCCGATTCCAACATCAGCTTCTGATTATTTTCCTTGAGCGTCTGCGCCTCGCTCGACAGGCCGTCGCGCTCGTTCGTCCGCGCCGAGACCAAGGTCTCGAGCCGTTCGATCGTCACGCGCGCTTCGTCCTGCTTCTCCTTGCGCCCGTCGAGCGCCGCCGCCGCCGCCGCGCGAGCCTGTAATTCCTGTAGATTACTCATGGCGTTACCTCCATCACGCGCGCGATGGGTCCCGGATTCGGACCTGAACCCTCGCCGCCGTTCTTTTCTTCCCTAAATATGCCGCGTTGTGCGCCGAATGTGAAGGGCTTTCGGGACAAATCACGCAACTTTTCCGCGACAAACGGCGCGGCGAAGCGGCAAGATCGACGACTGTTCGGAGGGAAAAAGGGAAAATATTTATAGGGAACGCGTTCGCCAGACGCGGAGAGCGGGCCACGTAGCTTGCGGAATGATCATCTCGCGGGCCACCATGGCGGGGCCCCTCGTCTCGCGTTTGCCACATGCGCGGGAGCTCTTCGCCGCCAACCACGTGGCGCTGGCCTGGTATCTCGACCATAGCTTCGAGATCATCGGTGGTGGATTTGCCGCGCTTCGGAGGCGGCGGGTTGTCGAGATCCACCCGCGCCGGACGGTGAGTGACAGCGGAGGAGTCCTCGGCTGGGCATCGGCGCGGCCTTCGCTTATTGTTGCCAGCACGCGCGTGATTTCGTGAGCACGGGGAGGGAATAGAATGCGCATCGTCAATTTCAGCAAGAATGGGACGCCCACGCTCGCGGTACGCCGGCGGCGGAAGCTGGTGGATCTCTCGATCGCGGCGCCGGAGCTGGCGAGCGATCTGAGGAGCCTGGTGGCCGGCGGCGCCCGGGCCTTGGAGAACGCCGCGGCCGCGGCCGCCAAGGCCGGCGCCGACGCCCAGGTCGACGAGAAGGGCCTGATTTACCTGCCGCCGGTGCACAATCCGAGCAAAATCATTTGCCTCGGCCTCAATTATCGCGACCACGCGATCGAGACCGGCAATCCGATCCCGAAATATCCCGTGGTTTTCACCCGGGCGGCGACCACGCTCACCGGCCATGGCCAGCGGATGGTCGTGCCCAAGGTCTCGAAGCAGCTCGACTACGAATGCGAGCTCGCGGTTGTCATCGGCAAGGGCGGGCGGCATATTCGCAAGGCCCGCGCCCTCGACCACGTCGCGGGCTATTCCTGCTTCAACGACGGCTCGATCCGCGACTATCAGTTCAAGTCGAGCCAGTTCATCATGGGCAAGAACTTCGACGCCACCGGCGGTTTCGGGCCAGAGATGGTGACGCCGGACGAGCTGCCGGCCGGTGCCAACGGTCTCGACATCACCACCAAGCTGAACGGCAAGTCGATGCAGAAGTCGAATACCGAACAGCACATCTTCGACGTGCCGACGACGATCCAGGTGCTTTCCGAGGTGATGACGCTGGAGTCGGGCGACGTCATCATCATGGGTACGCCCCACGGCGTCGGCGCCGCCCGCAAGCCCCCTGTCTGGATGAAGTCGGGCGATGTCTGCGAAATCACCATCAAGGGCATCGGCACGTTGATGAACCGAATCGTCGGCGAGAAGTAGCCCCCCGAACCACCACTTCGACGACGAAGGATCGACGGCCTTGGACACGTCCGTGAACGGCGCCTACCAGCCGCGCCGCAGCTTCATCTTCGCCCCCGGCACCCGCCCGGACATGTTCCCCAAGGCGCTGGCCTCCGGCGCCGATATCGTCTGCGTCGACCTGGAGGACGCGATCGCGCCGCAACACAAGGACGAGGCACGCGAGAAGACCCTGGCGCTATTCCACGAGCCACAGGCCGACGACGGGGTCGAACGGATGGTCCGGGTCAATTGCTTGCGCACGCGTGACGGCTACGCCGATATCGTGGCGATCCTCGACGCCCCGGCGCCACCGCCGGCGATCATGTTGCCCAAGGTCGTCTCGCCCGACGAGGTCGCGGGCCTCGACGAGCTGTTCACCGAAAGCGATGTTCCCACCCGCCTCCACGTCATCATCGAGACCAATCGCGGCCTCGAGGCCTGTCACGAGATCGCCCGCGCGACGGATCGGATCGACGCGCTCTTCTTCGGCGGGGTCGACATGGCGGCGGAGCTCGGGGCCGGCGGCGATTGGGCCTCGCTGCTCTATGCCCGCGCCCGGCTGGCGCACGCGGCGGCGAACGCCGAACTCGACGTGATCGACGTGCCGTTCCTGGATCTCAACGACCTCGACGGCATGCGGGCAGAGGCAGAGGCCTGCGCCAACCTCGGCTTCAGTGGCAAGGGCTCGATCCATCCCAAGCAGATCCCGATCCTGAACGAGGTGTTCGGTCCGAGCGAGGCCCAGGTCGCGCATGCCCGCCGGATCATCACGGAGTTCGAGGCCGGTGACAGCGGGCTGCTGGTCGTCGATGGCAAGCTGATCGAGAAACCGGTGCTCAGGACGATGTATCGCCTCGTCGCCGTGGCCGAACAGATCGCCGCCCGCGCGACGTAGCGGCCGAGGCGCGATGTCCCGGCTTGCTTGCAATCCGTTATTGCCGAATTATACCTTTCAAGATCGGTATTCGATCCTAATTAGGAAATGATTCCGTGAAATGGAATGCGCCATCCACGTGATCCACGAGAACACCGAGTGGTCGGCCCCCCTCTTCGCCGAGCTGACGGTGCGCGGTCTTCCCTTCGAGGACTGGTATCTCGATGCCGGCGGCCTCGATCTCTCGGCGCCCCCGCCTGAGGGTGTCTTCTACAACCGGATGAGCGCGTCGGCCCACACCCGCGGACACCGCTATTCGCCGGAATACGCCGGCGCCGTGCTCGCCTGGCTGGACGGCCATGATCGCCGCGTGATCAACGATTCCCGCGCGCTTCGCCTGGAGATCAGCAAGGTCGCGCAATATATGGCGCTCGGCCGCCACGGCATTCGGGTCCCGAAGACGATCGCCGCCGTCGGCGGCGAAGCGATCCGCGAGGCGGCGGCCGCCTTCGACGGCCCGTTCATCACCAAACACAACCGCGCCGGCAAGGGCCTCGGCGTCCATCTCTTCGAGACGCCGGGCGAGTTGGACGGCTATCTGGCTAGCTCCGAGTTCGAGCCGCCGGTCGACGGCATCACCCTCGTCCAGCACTACATCCGCGCGCCGGAGCCGTTCATTACCCGGGTCGAGTTCGTCGGTGGCGAATTACTCTACGCCGTCAGGGTCGATACCTCCGAGGGTTTCGAGCTCTGCCCGGCCGACGTCTGCGCGCTGCCCGACGGCCCCCGAGAAACGTTCGAGATCATCCCCGACTTCGAGAGCCCACTGGTCGAGAAATACCGTGCCTTCCTGGCCGACAACGGCATCGCCGTCGCCGGCATCGAGTTCATCGAAGACGCGGATGGCACCCACTTTACTTACGACGTCAACACCAACACCAATTACAACCCCCCGGCCGAGAGCAAGGCCGGCATCTCCGCCATGGCGGCCATCGCGCGCTATTTAGGCCAGGAGTTGGCCCGCCAGTCCTGCGCCGATAACTGGCGCGAGGCGATGGCCGGTTCGTGACGATTTGCGCCGCCATGTGACGGCGTGATAGGCGTCGGATCATGAAGCTGCCCCTCGAAGGTGGATGTCAGTGCGGCCGGGTGCGCTATCGCGTTACCGGCCGACCGCGCGCGCTCTACGCCTGTCACTGCACCGAATGCCAGCGCCAGTCGGGAAGCGCCTTCGGGCTCTCGCTCCTGGTGAACCACGCCGACATGGAGGTGACGGGCGCACTGAATTCCTTTGGCCGACCGACCGAGGGGGGCGACGTCAACCGAGGCTACTTCTGCCCGAAGTGCGGCACCCGGATCTATCACCGGAACGACGGGTCGCCGCGGACGCTTTCGATCAAGCCCGGCACGCTCGACGACACCTCCTGGCTCCGCCCCCGCGGCCACATCTGGCGGCGAAGCGGACAAACCTGGTTCATCCCGCCCTCCGACCAGCCCAGCCACGACGGGCAGCCCACGGACCCGGGAATTTTCCATTTAGACGACTGACCAGCCCGACACCGCCGCCCTTGAATTCCGACCGCCACGTCCCACATGAGCGGACGACGCATATATCACTTTGATATATCGTCACCCGACGGACGACGGGACGGGGACGGCGGGATCATGGACGTCAAAACGATGTGCCTGGGCGTGTTGTCGATCCGCGAGGCCACGGGCTACGAGATCAAGAAGCGCCTCGAGGGGCCGTTCCGGCACTTCTATCAGGCCAGCTTCGGGGCGATCTATCCGGCGCTCGGCGGCCTGCTGAAGGGCGGCCTGGTCAGCGTCAGGGAGCAGGCACAGGACGGCAAGCCCGACAAGAAAATCTATTCCCTGACCGAAGCCGGTCGCCTAGCGCTCCTGGAAGAACTGTCGCGCCCGCCCGGGAGGGACAAAATTCGCTCCGAGTTCCTGGCCCAGATGGTCTTCGTCGAGCTGTTGCCGGACGACTTGGTGGCCGAGTGGATCGAGACCCGGCTGGCGCACTATGAAACACAGCTCTCGGAATTGGGCGAGATCGACGCCGATCGTCTCCCGCCGGGGCGGCGCTTCGTGCTCGGCTACGGCTTGGCGGTCTATCGGGCCGGCAACGACTATCTTCGCGCCAACCGGCATCGGCTCGAGCAAGCGTCGCGTCCGACGGCCGGCCGCGACGCGTCGGATTAGGGAGAGGCGACGATGCGACGAAGCGTCCTCTACGCCGCCCTGATCGCGCTCGCCGCCGTCGCCTGGGTGGCGAGCGGCAATCTGCCCGACTGGGTGGCAAGCGCCGGCGACGAGGCGCGGCCCACCGCCGAGGCCACGTCGGCCACCGAAAAGGCGGACCGACCCCTCCCCTCCGTTCGCGTGATGCGATCCATCGCGCGGGAGCGCCGGCGCGAGGTGCTGGTCTATGGCCACACGGAGGCCATCCGCAAGGTCGACATCAAGGCCGAGACGCCGGGTCGCGTGGTCGCGCTGCCGACGCCGAAGGGGGCCCGGGTCAAGAAGGGACAGATCATCGCCCGCCTGGCCATCGACGAGCGCGAGGCGATGCTGCGGGAGGCCGAGGCCCTGGTCCGCCAGCGAGAGATCGAATACAGCGCCGCCAAACGGCTGAAGGCCAAGGGCTTCCGCGCCGAGACCACCTTTGCGGCGACGCGCGCCAGCCTGGACGCGGCGCGGGCTCAAGTCACCCGGATCGAGATCGACATCGCCAAGACCCGGGTCCGCGCACCCTTCGACGGCGTCATCGAGGCGCAACCGGCGGAACTCGGCGCCTACCTCAAGGTGGGCGAAGTGGTTGCCCAGCTGATCGACCAGGATCCCTATCTGGTGATCGGCTCCCTCTCCGAGAACGATATCGCCGGCCTGGCGCCGGGTGCCACGGCCAGTGCCGTGCTGGTAACCGGAGAGCGACTGGAAGGCCGCATCCGCTTCATCGCCGCGGCCGCCGATCCCGCGACCCGCACCTTCCGGATCGAGCTCGAGGTGGCAAACCCCGAGGGTCGGCTGCGCGACGGCATTACTGCCGAGCTAAAGCTGCCGCTCGGCATGCTCAGGGCCCATCGGCTTTCGCCCGCGCTCCTGGTGCTGAACGATGAAGGCAGCATCGGCGTCCGCGCGATCGGCGAGGACGACCGGGTGGTCTTCCACGCCGTGAGCGTGCTCGGCGACGACGCCGAGGGTGTCTGGGTCGCCGGCCTGCCGGAGAGCGTCGACATTATCGCCGTCGGCCAAGGCTACGTGCGCGCCGGTCAGGTCGTCCGCGTGATCCGCGTGGGCGCGGACGCCGACTCGTGAACGCGATCATCGACGCCGCGATCCGCCGTTCGCGGACGGTGTTGAGCGTAATGGCGCTGATCATCGGCGCCGGCCTGGTCTCCTATCTGACCATCCCCAAGGAGAGCAGCCCCGACATCCCCATCCCCATCCTCTACGTCCTGATGGGCCACGAGGGAATTTCGCCGGAGGACGCGGAACGCCTCCTCGCCCGACCGATGGAACAGGCGCTCAGGGGGATCGAGGGCGTGCGCGAGATGCGGACCACCGCCTCGGAAGGCCGGGCCTCGGTGTTGCTGGAGTTCGACGCCGGCTTCGACGCCAATCAGGCGCTGCTCGAGGTCCGCGAGAAGGTCGACGAGACCAAGCCGGAGCTGCCGGAGGACAGCGACGAGCCGACCGTGCACGAGGTCAACATCGGCCTCTTCCCGGTGCTGGTGGTGACGCTCGCGGGCGAATTGCCGGAGCGCGCGCTCTTCGCCATCGCCCGCGACCTGGAGGAGGAGCTGGAAGCGCTTCCCGGAGTGCTGGAGGCCGACATCGCCGGCGACCGGGAGGAGTTGCTGGAGATCGTCATCGATCCGGGCCGCCTGCAGAGCTACGGCATCTCAGAGATCGAGCTGTTCGAGGCCGTGGCCCGCAACAACCGCCTGGTCGCGGCTGGCGCGCTGGACACCGGCCGGGGCAACTTCGCGGTCAAGGTGCCGGGCCTGTTCGACGAGGCCTCCGACATCCTCGGCCTGCCGATCCGCGCCAGCGGCGACGGGCTGGTGAGGCTCGAGGACGTGACCCGGGTGCATCGGACCTTCAAGGACGCCACCGGTCACGCCCGGGTCGACGGCCGGCGCGCGGTAACGATCGAGATCAAGAAGCGGATCGGCGAGAACGTCATCGAGACCATCGAGGCCGTCCGCGCCACCGTGGCCGAGGCGGCCAAGAGCTGGCCGGAGGGTGTCGAGGTCGCCTTCATCCAGGACGCCTCCAAGCAAATCCGCAACATCCTGTTCGACCTTCAGAACAGCGTGCTGATTGCCATTCTGCTGGTGATGATCGTGGTTGTCGCGGCCCTCGGATTCCGCACCGCGACCCTGGTCGGCCTGGCCATTCCGACCTCCTTCCTGTTCGGCATGCTGGTGCTGGACGGCTCCGGTCTGACGGTCAACATCGTCGTCCTCTTCGCGATGATCCTCGCCGTCGGCATGCTGGTCGACGGCGCCATCGTGGTGACGGAATACGCCGATCGGAAGATGGCCGAGGGTGAGCCGCGCGACCGCGCCTACGCGGCGGCCGCCAAGCGCATGGCGTGGCCGATCACCGCCTCGACCGCGACCACGTTGGCTGCCTTCATGCCGCTTCTGTTCTGGCCCGACGTGGTGGGCGAGTTCATGAAATTTCTGCCGATCACGCTGATCGCCACGCTCGCGGGGTCGCTGGTGACGGCGCTGATCTTCGTGCCGACGCTCGGCGCCAAGATCGGCCGCCCTGGCACTCTCGATCCCAAGGCGATGCGGGCGCTGGCCCAGGCCGAGACCGGCGACGTGCTGCGCCTGCCCGGTCTCACCGGTGTCTATACGCGGGCCCTCGCCGTGCTTATCCGCCATCCCTTGAAGATCGTGGTCGTCGCCCTCGCCCTACTGGTCGGCGTTCAGGGCTACTACTGGACCCATGGCAACGGCATCGAGTTCTTTCCCAGGGTCGAGCCGGAGCAGGCGCTGATCTACGTCCACGCCCGGGGCAACCTCTCCACCGCCGAAAAGGACGCATTGGTCCGCGAGGTGGAGGACCGAGCGCTTCGATCAGACGGCATCGCCACCGTCTATGCCCGCTCCGGCCAGCGGCTCGAGGGTGACGACGTCGCCGACGACGTGATCGGCATCATCTTCCTCGAGTTCGCCGACTGGCGGGCGCGCCGCGCCTCGTCCGAGATCCTGCGCGAGATTCGCGCGCGGACCACCGAACTCGCGGGCATCCTGGTGGAGACGCGGGAGCCGAAGGCGGGCCCACCGACGGGGAAGGACATCCAGATCGAGCTTCGGGCTAGGCAGCCGGAGCGGCTGGCGCCGGTAGTGCGCCGAGTGCGCGCCTTCATGGAGACCCTGCCCGGCCTGATCGACATCGAGGACAGCCGACCGCTCGAAGGTATCGAATGGGTGATCGAGGTCGATCGCGGTCGCGCCGCCCGCTTCGGCGTCGACATGGGCATGGTCGGCAACGTCATCAAATTGGTCACCAACGGCATCAAGGTCGGCGACTACCGGCCCGACGACGCCGACGACGAGATCGACATCCGAGTCCGCTTCCCATTGGACGAGCGGCACTTCGATCAGATCGATCGCCTGCGCATCGCCACGGACGCGGGACAGGTGCCGATCGGCAACTTCGTCACCCGCCGGGCCAAGCGCGCGACAGGAACACTCAGGCGAATCGACGGGCGGCGCGCGATCACGGTCAAGGCCAATGTCGAGGAGGGCATTCTCGCCGACGACAAGGTCGAGGAAATTCGCGCCTGGCTCGCCGGCGAAGCGCTCGACCCCGCCGTCGGCATCCGCTTCAAGGGCGCCGAGGACAAGCAGAAGAAGGCACAGGCATTCTTGATCAAGGCCTTCGCCGTCGCCATCTTCATCATGGCGATCATCCTGGTGACCCAGTTCAACAGCTTCTATCGCGCCTTCCTGATCTTGAGCGCGGTGATCCTCTCGACCGTGGGCGTCCTGCTCGGCCTGCTGATCACCGGCCAGACCTTCGGCATCGTCATGACCGGCATCGGCATCATTTCGCTCGCCGGCATCGTGGTGAACAACAATATCGTCCTGATCGACACCTATGCTCGGCTCAGGGCCGCCGGCATGGAAGCGACGGAGGCGATCCTCAGGACCGGCGCGCAACGTCTGCGCCCCGTCGTGCTGACCACGGTCACCACCATCACCGGGCTGCTGCCGATGGTCTTCCAGCTCAACATCGACATTATCGGCCGCGAGGTGAGCCAGGGCGCGCCGTCCACGCAATGGTGGGTACAGCTCTCGACCGCGGTGGTTTTCGGTCTCGGCTTCGCGACCTTGTTGACCCTTGTGGTCACGCCCTGTCTGCTGAGACTGGAGACATGGCGCCCGGCCTTCCGGCACCTTCGGCGCAAGACTGGCGCCCAGGTCGTGCCACAGCCGGCCGAATAGCGCCGGGCCCGTCCGCGCGGGCACGCCGAACCCGCGCTATTCCACCGTCTCCTCGGAGCTAGCCGCTTCCCGCCGGTGCAGGCGGCGCTGATAGTGGAAGCTGTAGGGAATGCTGGCGAAGTAGACGACACCGACCAGGGTGTAGGCGACCCAAGGGTAGGTCACGGTGACGGCCGCCGTCAGGCAGACGACGACCAGGGTCGGCAAGACATACTCCCGCCCGATCCTGAGCCGCTTGAAGGAAAAGGTCGGGATCCGGCTGATCATCAGATAGGCGATCAACACCAGCCAAGCGGCCGTCAGGATCGGCTGGCGAAACACCACGTCGCCGAACAGGAAACTGGCTACCACCGGCATCAGCGCGAAGCCGCCGGCGGCCGGCGCCGCGACGCCGGCGAAGAAATCCTTGCTCCAGTTCGGCTCCTCCACGTCCGTGTCCAGCGCCGTGTTGAAGCGTGCGAGACGTAGCGCGCAACAGGTGGCGAAGCCGAGCGCGACCACCCAGCCGATGCCCCCCAGCAGGTGGATAGCCCAGAGATAGACGATGAAGGCCGGCGCCACCCCGAAGGCAATGAAGTCGGCGAGGGAGTCGAGCTCGGCGCCGAATTTGGTGGCACCCTTGAGCAAACGGGCCAAGCGGCCGTCGAGACCATCGAGCACGACGGCGGCGACGATCGCCAGCACCGCGGCTTCCCACCGCTCCTGCAGCGCAAAACGGATGCCCGTCATCCCGGCCGACAGCGCCAGCACCGTCAGTATGTTCGGCACCAGGCTGTTGAACGGCAGCGGCCGCACGCGCCGTCGCTCGCGCCGTTTGAGCATCAGCCCGCGTCCTCCCGCCGTTCCGCGCGAATGCCACCGGCGACGGCCAGTACGGTTTCCCCCGCGACGGCGCGCTGCCCGACCAGTACCTGCGGCACCAGGCCGTCGTCGAGATAGACGTCGACCCGGCTGCCGAAGCGGATCAGGCCGAAACGCTCCCCGGCCCTGACCCGCTGACCCTCGTAAAGGTTGCACACAATGCGCCGCGCCACCAGTCCCGCGATCTGCACGAAGGCGATGTCGTGGCCACCCTCGATCGTCATCCGGACCGACTGGCGCTCGTTGTCCTCGCTCGCCTTGTCGAGGGAGGCATTGAAAAAGCGCCCCGGCCTGTAGGAAAGCGCGGTTATCTCGCCGTCGGCCGGAATGCGGTTCACGTGCACGTCGAAGACGTTCATGAAGACCGCGATCCGGGGCCGGGGATAGTCGCCCAGGCCGAGCTCCGGCGGCGGCGTGGCGGAGACGATGGACTGCACGACGCCGTCTGCGGGACTGGTGACTAGCCCCTCACGGGCCGGTGTCACGCGGGTGGGATCGCGAAAGAAATATATGCACCAAATGGTGGCGATCACGGCGAGCACGCCGAGCGGCGTCCAGAGCCAGAGCAGGAAGGCCGCCACCGCCGCAAAGATCGCGACGAAGCGATAGCCCTCGGGATGGATCGGCGCGATCGCCGAGCGGATCGTCTCCATGGATCAAAACCACGTCCCCTGTCGCCGGCGCGCCACCATAGAGCATTGTCCGAGGCGGCTGAACCATCCGCTCCCGGTCACCGAGCCAGGATAGCGCCGCGGCTGGGCGATCGCGCGTCAGCGGATCACGTCAAGCCTCCGCCGTCGCCTCGGCCGGGCGATCGCCGGCGCCCTCGACCAAGCGCTCCCGCTGCTGGCGTGCCCACATCCGCGCATACACCCCGTCCCGGGCGAGCAACTCGCGATGGGTGCCGCGCTCCGCGATTTCTCCCTCCACCAACACCAGGATCTCGTCCGCGTCGATCACGGTCGAGAGCCGGTGCGCGATCACCAGCGTCGTGCGATCGGTCGAGACCGCGTCGAGCGAGCGCTGAATTTCCTTCTCCGTGCGGGTGTCGAGCGCCGAGGTTGCCTCATCGAAGATCAGAATGCCGGGATCCTTGAGGATAGTACGGGCGATCGCCACCCGCTGCTTCTCGCCACCGGAAAGCTTGAGTCCGCGCTCGCCGACCTGGCTTGCATAGCCATCCGGCAAGCTGGCGATGAAGTCGTCGATCCGCGCCAGCTCGGCGGCGCGGCGCACTTCCTCCTCGCTCGCGTCCATGCGGCCGTAACGAATATTGTAGGCGATGGTTTCGTTGAACAGCACGGTGTCCTGCGGAACGATGCCGATCCGGTCGCGGAGGCTCGCCTGCGTCACCGCGCGAATGTCCTGGCCGTCGATTCTGATGGCGCCGCTGGCGACGTCGTAGAAACGATAGAGCAGGCGCGAAATCGTCGATTTGCCGGCGCCTGACGGCCCGACGATGGCGACCGTCCGCCCCGCCGGAACCCGGAACGATACGTCGCGCAGAATTGGGCGAATGCCGTCATAGGAGAAGTCGACCCGCTCGAAGACGATCTCGCCACCCTTCGCGCGGAGCGGCCGGGCGTCGGGTGCGTCCTCGATTTCCTTCTCGACCTCCAGCAATTGGAACATGTTCTCCATGTCAATTAGCGATTGCTTGATCTCGCGGTAGACGGTGCCGAGAAAGCCTAGCGGCTGGTAGAGCTGGATCAGGAAGGTGTTCACCAGGACGAAGTCGCCGAGCGTCATCCGCCCCTCGGCGACGCCGTCCGCCGCCATTGCCATGACCAGCATCAGGCCCACCGCAATAATGCCGCCCTGGCCGACGTTCAGCACCGCGAGGCTGGTCTGGCTCGCCACCGCCGCGCGCTGATAGCTGGCCAGACTGCCGTCGAAGCGCTCCGCCTCATGACGCTCGTTGCCGAAATACTTGACCGTCTCGAAATTGAGCAGACTGTCGATCGCCCGCGTGCTGGCCTCGGCGTCGGAACGGTTCATCTCGCGCCGGAGCTTGATTCGCCACTCCGTGATCATGAAGGTGTAGCCGATGTAGCCGACCACCGAGACGAAGGTGACCAGCCCGAACCAGACGTCGTAGGCGACGACCAGGATCACGCTGACCATGACGATCTCGAACAGCGTCGGCAGCACGTTGAACAGGCTGAAGCGGAGCAGGAAGTCGATGCCCTTGGTGCCCCGCTCGATCGCCCGAGACAGCCCGCCGGTCCGCCGCGCCAGATGAAAGCGCAGTGCCAGCGCATGGAGATGGCGAAAGGTCTGAAGCGCCACCGAGCGCACCGCCTGCTGGCCTACCTTGGCGAAGACCGCATCGCGCACCTCGGCGAAGGCCTGGGAAAACAACCGCGCCAGGCCATAGGCGATGATTATGGCGATCGGGATCAGGATCGGCGCGCCCGCCGGCACGTCCAGTGCATCGACCGCGCCCTTGTAAAGAAACGGCACGTAGACGGTGACGACCTTGGCCGCCAACAGGAATATCAGCGCCACCACCACCCGCCACTTGAGGTCGAAGCGGCCCTCCGGCCACAGGTAGCGCGCGAGCGTCGCCAAGGTCGCGAGCTGCCGTCCGCCGTACTCGCCATCGGGCGGGAGTTGGGCGGGCGGGAGTTGGGTCCGCCGATTCATCGCGTGTTCTCCACTCCGAGACCCCGCGTCGCCGAGCCCGCTCGGCCATCATGCTTAACGCATATTTAAACCGGGGCATGGCAATTAACAGGGGTAGCGATTACACGCGAGGAAGCCGTGGCCATTTCGATGCTGCGCGAGCCAGCACCATCCATTGCCGGCGGCAATGGCACCCCAATCGCGCTCGACGCGGCACTGAAGCGTGCCAAAAGCGTGCTCGAGCACGAGGAATTCGTGCTCCCCGCGCGTTTCGCCTATCGTTGGCGGGGCTTCGACATCGCGGGCGAGGTCGCGCGGCACGGCGACGACGTCGTTCTCAGGCAGGCGATCAAGCTCTGCGTGCTGCCCTACAGCGCCGAGGACGCCCACGGTCGCGCCCGGATCGCCGCCTTGCTCCATGTGGCGTCGTGGCACGAGAGCGGGCGCTTCTCGCTGACCAGCGGACAACACGTCGCCTTCGTCGTCGAGACCCGAGTCGAACAGCCCCTGACCGGCCCGGCTCTGACCGTCGCCTGCGTCCGGGGCTTGCTCGTGGCGATGCCTTATCTGCGATTGATCCGCCATTGACCGGCCGTCTCCGCTCAGGCTGATTTCGGGCGCGACGCGTTCAGCGCGCGGCCAGGGCCGGCAAGGAGAAGATCTGCCCGGGGTAGATCAGGTCGGGATCGCGGATCTGGCCGGCGTTGGCGTGGTAGATCGTGGTGTAGAGCATGCCATCGCCGTATGTCCGGCGCGCGATTCGCCAGAGATTGTTGCCGGGCTGCACGACGATTCGCCGGTCCTCGCCGAGCCCCGCGGCCGCCGCCGGCCCGGCGCGAACGAAAGGGACTTCTATCCGCGCTGCCACGACACCGGCGGAATCGATTTGGTCGACCCGAAGCGAATAGCTCCCTGGCCTCACCGCTCGCTCGGGCGCCAGCCGCCAGGAGTTGCCCTGTTCGGCACGCGCGACGCCGATCAGCCGGTCGTTCAAATAGGCGCGAACCGCGGTTCCCGAAGGCGCCGAGCCGGATAGGGTGACGTCCCCCTCCTCTCCATAGTCGACGGCGTCGAGCGAGAGGCCGACACCGCCGCCTTGCCCCGCCTCCGCCCGGGTCAGCACCAGGCTCGCCTCTCCCGAACGCGCCGCCAGCCGGACCGCGACAGCCGCGCGCGCCTTCGCCCGTACCCGCGCGGCTTCCTCGGCCTTCCGGCTCTCGGGCACGATAACCAACAGCGGCGCCGGACCGCGAACGGTGTCGCCGGTCGGCAAGGCCGCCTCCAACGTCAGCTCGTGGACTCCGGGCGCAAGCGGAGCGTCCAGGACCACGGCCCATTCGCCGCCGCGCGACGCCACCCGCGCCAGCGGCTCGGCGCCATCGAGCACGGTGATCCGCGCACCCTCCGGCGCCCGCCCGGCGAGCACGGTCGTTCCTTCCCGCGATACCCGCACGATGTCGAATTTGGGCGGTTCCGGAATGCCGGCACGCGCGTCGCCCGACGATGGCGTCGGCGCACCACCCGCCGCCGGCGCAATGTCGGCGAGGGCCGCCGCCTCCGCGTCGTCGCTCGTGGTCCCCCAATTCCCGCCGGAGCGTTCCAAGCCGCTCGCGGGCGCATTGGTCGCGGCTTCGGGCGTCAGTGTCGGCAGCCGATAATTCGGCTCGCCGCTCCAGCCGAAATGAATGCCGACCGCGCCGGCACCCGCCAGAAGCACGACGTATCCCGCCCAGGCGAGACGTCGCTTCGTCGTCGTTCCAGCTTCCCTCACCATACCCTCTCGCTATATCAGTGGCTTCGGCGCATCGGATGCCCAAACTTTATCCCATGTCCTCGAGCCGAGGCGAATCGGAAACCTTCGCCGTGCCGGGGAGTGGGGCGTCATGGGCGCGATTCGACCTTGTTGTGCACGGGCTTCAGCGATTTTACATAAGCCGCGATCGCCTTCCGGTCCGGCTCGGTCAGATGGCCGAACCCGTCCTCGATCGCCTCCTCCATCAGGCCCTGCACGATGTCGAAGTCGGGCTTGACGGCGTCCTTCAGCAGCGAGGCGATCTCGTCGGCCGTCCAGTCGGCGATGCCGGTCTCGGAATCCGGCGTGATGTTGGCCACGATCTCGCCCTCCGGCCCGTCCTCGGTGCCGGCCATCCACATCTCGCGCTTCAGCGCGCCAGCGAAATTGCGCGGCGTATGGCATTCGCCGCAATGCGCCAGCGCCTCCACCAGATAGGCACCGCGGGCAACCGCCGCGTCGGTCCCCTCGGCCGTCGGCCATCGGCCTTCCTCGAAATACATCAGCTTCCAGAAATACATCGGCCAGCGCCAGCCGAAGGGCGCCGAAACGGCGTGCGGCTTGTTCCCTCGCGCGACCGGTCTCAGGGAAAAGAGATAGGCCTTGATGGCGAGCGCGTCGGCTCGGCGCATCCGGGTGTAGGTGGTGTAGGGAAAGACCGGAAAATAGTGCTGCCCGTCCGGGGCGATGCCACGCTGGAGCGCGTTCAGGAAATCTTCGTCACTCCAGCGGCCGATCCCGGTCTCGGGGTCGGGGGTGATGTTGGGGCTGTAGTAAGTACCAAAGGGCGTGGCGAGCCCGCGCCCACCGGCCAGCGGGGGGCCCTTCCCCTTCTTGTCGGTATGGCAACTGATGCAGCCGGCGGCCCGCACCAGATAGGCGCCGCGCTCGACCTCGGTTTTCTCGGCCGCGCGCGGCGACGGCACGGCGAAAACCCATGTGCCTAGGACGACGAGCGCGCCGGCGAGGCTCCACCGGTGCGCCGTCGTCTCCAAGCCACGCCTCATCGCGAGGCGAGTGGCCGCGCACTCCCGCTATTTCTTCTTGGGCGCGCGAAACGGCTTGTGGCAGCCGCCGCAGGCCTTGCCGACCATTTTGACCGCGGCGCCGATCTTCTCTTTGTCGCCGGTCTTCACGGCGACCAGCAGGCCCGGCGTCGCCTTCTCCAGCGCGTCCGCCCCCTTCACGAAGGCGGCCCAATCGCTCCAGATCTCGGGCTTCGTGCGTTTGCCCTTGGAACCCGGCGGAAACAGGATTTCGATGTTTTTGGTGAGTTGCACCAGCGCCTCGGCATTGCCGACCAGGGCCATCGAATAGTCGGCCTTGCCCTTGGCCACCGCGACGATGGGCTTAAAATTGGCCCATTGCGCCTTCATCGTCGCCACCCGGTTCTCGACGACGGTACCGGCCGAGACCGTGACGGCGAAGGTGCCGGCCGCCAGCGCGGCGATCGCCAGAGTACGTACGAACTTGTCAATCATCAGGAAGCCTCCCCTATCGGACATGTACATTAGGCGCCGGACCGACAGCCAACCATTCGAAGGCCGATCTAGCGCGGCAACTGTAGCACCATTTCGGCGCCACCATAGCCATCCACGAAATCGTGAGCAAGCAACGTCACTTTCGAAATCTCGGCCGGCACGCGAACGCCCGAGAGCGAACGGGTGAACGGCTGCTCCCGGACGTGGGGATGCAACAATTCGCGGGTCCCGAGCACCGTGCCGTCCGGTGCCAGCACGTCCCATTTGTTCGCATAATACTCCCAGCCCGTGTCCGCATGGCTCACGGTCACGTCGAAACGATAGACGCCGGGCGCCGCTTCCTTCACCTTCACGTCGACCACGTCCGCCTCGCCGGCGATGGCGATCGCGGTCGGCGCCAGCGCGAAGACCAGCGCCGCGAAGAGAAGTCGGGAAACCAGCGCCATGGCAGATATCACCTCCGTCGCCGTTTATTGTGGGGCTCGCCTCGGCGAGGGGCAAGGCTTTCGCTTGCTCGGCGAGGCCTTCGGGGCGGGGCTCGCAGCGCGCGGCATCCGCCTGGTCTATGGCGGCGGCCGGATCGGCATGATGGGCGTGATCGCGGATGCCACGCTCGCCGGCGGCGGCGAGGTCGTGGGCGTGATCCCGGAGCACTTGAACGATCGCGAAATTGCCCACGAGGGTGCCACGGAGTTGATCGTGGTCGAGTCCATGCACGCGCGAAAGCACCGCATGTTCACCCTGTCCGACGCCTTCGTCGCCCTACCGGGCGGCCTCGGCACCCTCGACGAGACGATCGAGATTCTGACTTGGCGACAGCTCGGGCTGCACGACAAGCCTCTGTTCCTGCTGAACCACGAGGACTACTGGCGCCCCTTCATCGGGCTACTGGAGCACGTGATCCGGATGGGCTTCGCGGATGGCGCTATCCGCCGCCTGATCACCGTCGCGGACGACATGGACACTCTCTTCCAAGGCTTCGCGGCGGGCGCCCATCCGAGCGTGCCATCGCGACCCGACCGGATCTGAGAGTCCGACTCGACAGTCCCCGACGCCGGCCCTTTGCAGCCGGGGCCGGGTGATATATGTTGCGCCGCCCGGCGGCGCCGGCACGCGCACCGCTGCTTCCCTACCCATCAGAGAGACGAAATGAGCAAGATCAAGGTCGCGACCCCTGTCGTCGAGCTCGACGGCGACGAGATGACTCGGATCATCTGGCAGATGATCAAGGACAAGCTGATTCATCCCTATCTGGACATTGACCTGGTCTACTTCGATCTCGGGATCCAGCACCGCGACGACACCGACGATCAGGCGACCGTCGACTCGGCCAACGCCATCAAGGAATTTGGCGTCGGCGTCAAATGCGCGACCATCACGCCGGACGAGGCGCGGGTCGAGGAGTTCAAGTTGAAACGGATGTGGCGCTCGCCGAACGGCACCATCCGCAACATCCTCGGCGGCACCATCTTCCGCGAGCCGATCGTCTGCAAGAACATCCCCCGCCTGGTGCCGGGCTGGACGCAGTCGATGGTGATCGGCCGTCACGCCTTCGGCGATCAGTATCGCGCGACCGATTTCGTCGTGCCCGGCAAGGGCAAGCTCACCGTGCGCTTTGAGCCGGAGGACGGCGGCGAGGTAATCGAGCGCGAGGTCTTCGATTTTCCCGGCGGCGGCGTCGCGCTCTCGATGTACAACCTCGACGACTCGATCCGCGACTTCGCGCGGGCCTGCATGAACTTCGGCCTCGGCCGCGGCTGGCCGGTTTATCTCTCGACCAAGAACACCATCCTGAAAGCCTACGACGGCCGCTTCAAGGACCTGTTCGAGGAGGTCTACGAGGCCGAGTTCAAGGACCGCTTCGAGGCCGCCGACAGCTTCTACGAGCACCGCCTGATCGACGACATGGTGGCGCAGGCGCTGAAGTGGAGCGGTGGCTTCGTCTGGGCCTGCAAGAACTACGACGGCGACGTGCAGTCAGACATCGTAGCCCAGGGCTTCGGCTCGCTGGGCCTGATGACCTCGGTGCTGATGAGCCCCGGCGGCAATACGGTGGAGGCCGAGGCGGCGCACGGCACCGTCACCCGCCATTACCGCCTGCACCAGCAGGGCCAGCAGACCTCGACCAACCCGATCGCCTCGATCTTCGCCTGGAGCCGGGGTCTCGGACACCGCGCCCGGATCGACCAGACGCCCGAGCTCGCGAGCTTCGCCGAGACCCTGGAGCGGGTCTGCGTCGAGACCGTCGAGAGCGGCAACATGACCAAGGATCTGGCGATCCTGGTGGGCCCCGATCAGGAATGGCTGACCACGACCCAGTTCATGGAGAAGCTCGACCAGAACCTGCAGGCCGCGATGGGCTGAGGCGAAACGGGCGCGGGCGGCTGAAATCAACCGGCGCCGGCGGCGATTGCCCGCTCGATCGCGGCGAGCGCGGCGTCGGCCTTGTCGCCGGAGGGGCCGCCGGCCTGCGCCATGTCGGGCCGGCCGCCGCCGCCCTTGCCGCCCACCGCCTCGGCCCCGGCACGGACCAGGGCCACGGCGTCGAGCCGTTCGGTCAGATCGTCGGTAACGCCCACGGTCAGTGCCGCCTTGCCCTCGTTCACCGCGATGTAGGCGACGACGCCGGAACCCAGATCCGTCTTCGCCTGATCGACCATGGCGCGAAGCTCCTTGGCCGGCACGCCGTCGAGCCGGCGGCCGCGATAGCTGATGCCCGCGACCTCGCGCGCGGCCGGCGCGGCCTCGCCGCCGCCCTCGCCCCGGGCCAGCGCCTGGCGGGCCTGGGTCAACTCGCGTGTCAGCCGACGGCGCGCCTCGACCAGCGCCTCGATCCGCGCCGGCAGGCCGTCGGCATCGACCCGCACCAGCTCCGAGAGCCGCTCGAGGATCCGGTCACGGTTCCGGTAGTGGGTGAACACCGCCTCGCCGGTCAGCGCCTCGATCCGCCGCACGCCCGCCGCCACGCCGCCTTCCGAGACGATGTGGAAGGGGCCGATGTCGCCGGTGCGACCGACATGGGTGCCGCCGCAGAGTTCGGTCGAATAGGCCCCCTCGCCCGCCTCGCCCATGGTGACGACGCGGACCTCGTCGCCGTATTTTTCGCCGAAGAGGGCGAGCGCGCCGGCATCGACCGCCGCCTCGGGCTCCATCAGCCGGGTCGCGACGTCGGCATTGGTCGCGATCTGGCGGCGCACGTCGCTCTCCACGTCGGCGATTTCTTCCGCCGTCATCGGCTTGGGGTGGGAGATGTCGAAACGCAGCCGGTCGGGAGCCACGAGCGAGCCCTTCTGGGTCACGTGGGCACCGAGCCGGCGCCGCAGCGCCGCGTGCAGGAGATGGGTGGCCGAATGGCTATGGCGGAGCCGATCGCGCCGCCGGCCGTCGACCACGAGTTCGACCGGCTCGCCGACGCGAAGCGCGCCGCCCGAGACGGTGGCGAGGTGGACATGCAGACTCTCCGCCTGCTTGACGGTATCGCGGATCTCGGCACGGGTGCCGCCCGCCCCCACCAGGTGGCCGGCATCGCCCTGCTGGCCTCCGGATTCGGCATAGAACGGCGTCTGATTGACGATGATCGCCGCCGCGACCCCATCTTCGGCGACCTCGACCGGTTCGCCGTCGAGCAGGATTGCGACGACGGCCGCTTCCGCCCGCTCGGTCTCGTGGCCGAGGAATTCGGTTGCGCCCACGGCCTCCCGCAGCTCGAACCAGACACGTTCCGTCGCCTGCTCGCCGGAGCCCGACCAATGGGCCCGCGCCGCCGCGCGCTGGCGCGCCATCGCCTCGTTGAAGCCGTCGAGGTCGACGCCCCGGCCTTCGGCGCGGAGCGCATCCTGGGTCAGATCGAGGGGGAAGCCGTAGGTATCGTAAAGGCGGAAGGCGACCTCGCCCGAGAGCGGCTCGCCCGCGCCGAGCCTGGCGGTCTCCTGGCCGAGCATGTGGACGCCGCGCTCGAGGGTGCGGCGGAAGCGGACCTCTTCCAGCTTCAGGGTCTCGCCGATCAGCGCGGCGGCCCGCGTCAGCTCGGGGAACTGGCCGCCCATCTCCGCCTCCAGCACCGGCGCCAGGCGCCAAAGCAGCGGCTCCTCGTGGCCCATCTGGTGCACGTGGCGAACGGCGCGGCGGATGATCCGACGCAGGACGTAGCCCCGCCCCTCGTTCGACGGCATGACGCCTTCGGCGATCAGGAAACTGGCGGCGCGCAGGTGATCGGCCACCACCTTGTGGGAGTTGCGCTCGGGCCCGTCCGGCTCGGTCCCGGTGAACTCGGCCGAGGCCTCCAGCAGCACCCGCATTAGGTCGCCGTCATAGTTGTCGTGCTGGCCCTGCAGCACGGCGGCGAGCCGTTCCAGCCCCATGCCGGTGTCGATCGAGGGCTTGGGCAGCGAAATTCGCTTCTGCGTCGTCACCTGATCGAACTGCATGAAGACCAGGTTCCAGATTTCGATGAAGCGGTCGCCGTCCTCGTCCGCACTGCCGGGAGGGCCGCCGGGGACGGTCGGTCCATGGTCGTAGAAGATCTCGGAACAGGGCCCGCAGGGTCCCGTCTCGCCCATCGTCCAGAAATTATCCGAGGTGGCGATACGGATGATGCGCGCCTCCGGCAGGCCGGCGATCCGGCGCCAGAGATCGAAGGCCTCGTCGTCCTCGTGATAGACGGTGACCAGCACGCGCTCAGGCTCGAGGCCGTATTCCTCGGTGATCAGCTTCCAGGCCAGCTCGATCGCCAGATCCTTGAAATAATCGCCGAAGGAAAAATTGCCCAGCATCTCGAAGAAGGTGTGATGGCGGGCGGTATAGCCGACGTTGTCGAGGTCGTTGTGCTTACCGCCGACGCGAACGCACTTCTGCGAGGTCACGGCACGCTGATAGGACCGCTGCTCGATGCCGGTGAAGACGTTCTTGAACTGCACCATGCCGGCGTTGGTGAACAGCAGCGTCGGGTCGTTGTGCGGCACCAGCGGGCTCGAGGCCACGACCTCGTGGCCGCTCGCCCGGAAGTAGTCGAGAAAGGTCTGTCGGATGTCCCGGGTCGTCGCCATGACCGCCGCTCTCCAGGGTGCCGCCCCTCGTCCGCCCTCGGCCGCCTCCGGCCCTCGTCGCCGGCGCGAGGCGGCGGCAACCTAACCGCGCCCGAGAGGGCTGTCCAGCGAGGCCGGCCGGAGAAAGACGGCGCGCCGAGCGAGGGCGACAAACCCAAACGGCACTCGCCCATTGGCGAGCGCCGCTCGGCCTCGATCGGCCTGGCGTTCTCTCCCGAGCGCACCAGCCCTCCGCCGAGGGGATGGACGAGGGAGCGGCGGCGTGGGGAAAACCCCGAAACGCTTCAGGGACTTTCGAGTCGGACTCTCAGGCGATCCCGCCCTCGGCCGCCTCGGCCGCCTCGGCCACCTCGTCCTCTGGCGGGTCGGCGATGATCTGGTCCTGAAACAAGCCGGCGTCGGCGCGGATCCGCCGCTCGATCTCGTCCGCTATTTCGACGTTGTCGTGGAGGAACTGCTTGGCGTTCTCCCGGCCCTGGCCGATCCGCTGACCCTCGTGGGAGAACCAGGAGCCCGACTTCTCCACCACGCCGGCCTTGACGCCGAGGTCGAGCAACTCGCCCACCTTGGAGATCCCCTCGCCGTACATGATGTCGAACTCGGCCATGCGGAAGGGCGGCGCCACCTTGTTCTTGACCACCTTGACCCGGGTTTGATTGCCGATCACCTCTTCGCGATCCTTGATTTGGCCGATGCGACGGATATCCAGGCGGACCGAAGCATAGAACTTGAGCGCGTTGCCCCCGCTCGTGGTCTCCGGAGAGCCGAACATCACGCCGATCTTCATCCGGATCTGGTTGATGAAGATCACCATGCACTGCGAGCGGGAGATCGAGCCGGTGAGCTTGCGCAAGGCCTGGCTCATCAATCGAGCTTGGAGACCGACGTGGGTGTCGCCCATCTCGCCCTCGAGCTCGGCGCGCGGCGTCAGCGCCGCGACGCTGTCGATCACCAGCACGTCGATGGCGCCGGAGCGGACCAGCGTATCGGCGATCTCGAGCGCCTGTTCGCCGGTATCGGGCTGGGAGATCAGCAACTCGTCGACGTCGACCCCGAGCTTGCCGGTATAGCTCGGATCGAGCGCGTGCTCGGCATCGATGAAGGCGGCGATGCCACCCCGCTTCTGCGCCTCTGCCACAACCTGCAGCGCCAGCGTGGTCTTGCCCGAGCTCTCGGGCCCGTAGATCTCGACCACCCGGCCCTTGGGCAGGCCGCCGACGCCGAGCGCGATGTCGAGGCCGAGCGAGCCGGTCGATATCACCGCCACCTCGACGGCCATGCCGCTCTGGCCGAGCTTCATCACCGAGCCCTTGCCGAAGGCGCGTTCGATCTGCCCGAGGGCGGCTTCCAGGGCTTTCTGCTTGTCCATATCGTCCTGCTCGACGAGGCGGAGTGCCGATGCGCTCATCTTCCTTCTCCTTATCCCATAGGCCCGACCCGGGGCGCAATGGAGTCAAATGTACATGATTTGTTCTTGCTGGCAAGATATTTTTTAGAGCCTTGATTCAATTGTCGTTTATCAGATGTGTTCCACGAGTGTTCAGGCAGCGATGGGGGATTTGAAGCTGCTTCCCGCCGGATCGTCGCGGAGTGTGTCGCGGGCCTCTTCCCGCTCCCGGGCACGCCCTCGGTGAAGCACGGCCAACGGCGGGTGGTGGCATGATTTCGCCATGCCACGACATCGCCACGGAATCCCGCGGCGGCCCGCCGTCGCACTCCGGGCCCGAGACCCGCTCGGATCGGCCAGGCAAAAGGCTCGGGGAGCGGATCGGGTTTCGAGTATGGGATGGCCGCCAGTAGGGCGAACTCGAGGCGCCTGATGGCTGCCCCGGAGACGACGGCACCACACCAAGGCGTGGCCTCACATCGTCGCGAAAATGCGATACCGTCCCGGAAATCCGTTGGCTAATCGACCCGGTTGCCGGCGGTGTCGATGTGGCCCCAAGTCCCGCCGCTCACCGTCGTGTGCTCCCCCTTGCGCATCAGTTTGCAACCGCGACAGACCGCGGCGAGGCCGTTCGCAAACGGTTTTGCGAAGTCGAAGCGGGGCGGGATGACGACCCGGCCGAAGGCATCGTAAAAGCCGAACTTGCCGTCACTGACGAAGCGCGCACGTCCTTCACGAAACGGGTCGGGGCCGTTGTCGGTGACGAAGGGTCTGACGAGGACCCGTCCCCGGCGATCGATGAGCAACCACTCATCCTCGTTCGCCACCGCCGCGAGCCCCTCGGCCGAGAACTCCCGTGCAAGAATGAACCTTGCCTATCCGGTTATCACCCACAACCCACTATATGTAGTGTGTCTCCTTGGACTGCAGGCAAGGGCCCGGCGCAGGCGCATTGAGGAGGCGATCCGGCTAATTCTTGATTGTTCTGAAAACCGAACCGGAGTTTAATTCACGTCACGTACTTAACATCGGGGGACGGAACGGTGGCGACCAAGGGAAAAACGAAGAAACCCACGGCCAGACGGGAAGCTGCTGATGAAACGACATCGTCTGAGCGATTGACGGCACTAGTCGAAGAAAGCGACGCGCTGGCACGAATCGTTGCGAAGAACCCGTCCGCGCCTGTTAGTCTCCTGCGCGTTTTGAGTCGCAGCGAAGACGAAGCGACACGCAAGAACGTGATCCTCAATCCGTTTACTTCATATGACGTATTGAGCGAACTTGAAAACCAGTTCACAGAGCTATTTGTGAATAATCCGGCACTCGAATCCTACAATTCAATGAAGCTCTGATTTCCTGGAATATTCCATCGGTGTCGTTCACCTCCGATTTCAGATAAATTTCAATGAAGTGACGGTCCTTTATGCAACGTGGCGTTTTGCCAAATCCGACTCGATGATTAGGATTTCCACCACGCTAAAGTGTCGCCTAAAAGCCGCTACAATGCCGTCCGAGTCCCTGCTCGGCATCGCCGGAGATATCTCCGCTTCGACCTGCACCGAGCTTTACTCAGGAAAATGGGTGCACACTACATATCGTCCCTATCCGGTTAAGGCAGGCAGCGCTCCCTGCGATTGTATACCGTCGACCAGTTCCCTGTAGGTGATGGTCGGTCGGGTCATGGCGCGGTGCAACACGAAATCGGCAAGGTCGAAGATGCGTTTGCGCCGGTTGAAGCGGTAGTTCCATTCCCGGACGTAGCGCGGCAAATGCTTGGCGCTCACCCCGTGGTAGGTTCCGTTGAGCCACGTCTTCACGTTGGAAAACAGGACATGGACGACCGGCATGAGCTGCTCGGCGTTCTTGCCTTGGCCTTGAACGACGGGCTGGTGGCGATAAGTATCGCCAAGCTTGGCGTAACTCTTGAAAGCGTCGCTGTCGAGGCGGCTTCCCGGCTTCACCGAGGCGCGCACGAAGTCGCCCAACTCACGGGCGGTGGCCTCGGGCAGGATGGCGAGCCGCGCGGCGCCGGCGGCGAAGCCGCTCCCCTTGATGCCCTTGCCCGACCCGACCGGCCACTTCTCGACCGCCATCACCAACAGGCTCTTGTTCGGGTTGGAAAGCCCGCGCCCCCGGCTCTCCGGCTTGCCCCGCCCGCCGTAATAGCTCTCGTCGACCTCGACCAAGCCCTCCAGCGGGAACTCCGGGCGCTCCGTCAGGGCATGGCGCAGCTTGTGGGCCATCAGCCAGGCGGTGTCGTAGCGCAGGCTCAACTCTCGCGACAGAAACAGCGCCGAGACCCCGCGCTTGTCGCGCCCCATCCACCACGCCGCCAGGAACCATTTGCGCAACGGTGTGCGGGTGCGGTGGAAGACCGTGCCCGCGGTCACCGATTCCTGATGGCCGCAACCGGCGCATTCGAAGACCCGCGGCCGCGTCTTCAATTGGTAGTTCCGCCTCTCGCCGCAACGCGCGCAGACGTAGCCTTGCGGCCAGCGCAGCCGAGCCAGCGCCTCGATGCAGTCCGCCTCCGATCCATGGCGTTCGAGGAACTCCAATATCCCGCTCATCGAATAGTCCTCCAAAAGCTCCAGCCGATGCGATCAGCCTACACCTCTATGGAGAACATATCAAGAACATTCGGAGCCCATCCTGCTTTAACCAGATAGGGACGCTACATATAGTGGGTGTGGGTGATAACCGGATAGGCAAGGATCAAAGCATTGAAATCAAGCAACTTTCTTGAGCCGCGTGCGGCCGGTGGGATTTCGTTCTGCAAATTCTCCGATTTTGCTAATTTATATACAATATACCGTATTTGCAGTACTATTCCGTATTTGCAGTACTATTAATGAATGATCGATTCTCTCGCGCCCGAGATGCGCGCACTATGGGTCAGCGGAAATGGGTGCCGTTTGACCGCTATGCAAAATGCAAGACTTTGTATCGCACCCGGTTCCTTGGACACAAGTTTGTCTCATGCGGCGGGCCTGAGTGACATCGCGGTGTGCCACGCCTGACGAGCTTGAGCGGGGCTCAGGTAGCCGTTCTTCTCCACGATCCACTGGGCATTGTACTGTTCGACGAACCGCGGACGGCGTTCCGCAGCTCCGCGATGTTGCGGTAGATGCGGCCATGGATGATCTGTTCCTTGAGCGTGCGATTGAACCTCTCGGCGACGCCGTTGGTCTGGGGCTGTTCGACGAAGGCGTAGGACGGCTGGATGCCCCAGAACTTGATCTGGTTGGTGAAGTGGTCCGACAGATACTGGGAGCCGTGATCCATCCGCAAGGCCAGCCCCCGCGCCGCACCGGCGGAGGTCGAGGCATACAGCCTCGCAAGCCCCATGGAGATCGGCTGAAGGGCGGCGAAGCGGTCGCCTCGCTTGCACACATGCCAGCCGACGCACTCGGCGTTCCAATGCTCGATGGCGGTGAATATCCAGCCCCAGCCGTCGTCCACCGTGAACACCCGAACGCCGTCCGTGCCCCACATGAGGTTGGGGGCATGGGTGATGATCTCACCGACATGGGGATTTCCGCCACGGCGGCGGCAGCGATGGGGCGAGAGCAGGTTGTTCTCGCGCATCACCCGGAGCACCCGCTTGCGGGAAACACGGATGCCACGACAGACCCGAAGCCGAGCCCAGACCTTGCGGTGTCCCTCGCCCTCCCAGGGGGATGCCTCCAGGTCGGCCTCGATGGCCACCAGCAGAGCCTCGTCCGAGATCGAGGGCTTCGGTCCCCGGCGCTTTGCTGGTGGGCGCTCAGCGGTGGCCTGCTGCCGGGATTTCATGGCGTAGAACGAGGAACGGGCAAAACCCCAGGCCGCACAGACCCGCTGGAGGCCGTAGGCCAAACCCGTGCCGGGAGAGGTGGCGGCACTCATCGCCGCGACCTCCGCCGCCCCAAAGGGCCGGACGTCTCCGTCTTGGCCTCCAGCAGTTCCACCTGCATGATCAACTCCCCGATCCGCTTCATGGCGATGTCCAGTTCCGCCTTCACCGGATTGCCCTTGCGTTCCTT
>CBDDBZ010000005.1:0-42848 GCA_965225945.1 Alphaproteobacteria bacterium
CAATCACCACGCCACGTGACCCCATGTCATCACCCGAGGCAACTCCACCCGTCCCGGCCGCGTCGGCGGGCGATGGGCCGCTGCAGTCGGGCCTGGATCTGCTGCCCGACGGGATCGGAATCTTCGACCGGTATCTCGTGCTCGTGTTCCGCAATACGCGGTTCTGCGAAATTCGCGGCTATCCGCCGGAATTCTGCGTGCCCGGCATCACGCTCGACGACCTGTTGCGCTTCAACGCGGCACGCGGCGACTACGGCTCCGAGAACGTCGAGGCCCAGGTCAAACAGAAGATCGAGGAGATCCAAGCCTTCGAATCCCGCGAGATCGAGCAGGAGACGCCGGACGGGCGGATCCTGCGCGTCCGCTACGACCCCCTGCCGGAAGGCGGCCTCGTGCTCTGCTACACCGACGTCACCGACGTGCGCCGCGCCGAGGCCGAGCTGCAACGCCACCGCGAACGCCTCGAGCTGGTGAACGAGGCGACGTCGGAGGGCCTCTACGACTGGGACACGGCGGAAAACGTTCTCTACCTCTCCCCGCGCCTCAATCGCATCGTCGGCTTCGAGGAGAAGTCGCTCACCTCCGAGTTCTGGAACCAACGGGTGCATCCCGATGACCGCGAGAGCTACCGGGCCGCGATCGTCGCCCTCTTCAGGCGGGAAACCGAACATCTGAACTGCGAATACCGTTTCGAGTCGGCCTCGGGCGCCTACGTCTGGGTGCTGGACAACGCCTCGACCGTGCGCGACGAGAGCGGCCGCGTGGTCCGCCTGGTCGGTGCGATCACCGACATCACCGAGCGCAAACGGATGGAGGAGGCGCTGGACCAGGCGCGCACCCAACTGCGCCACGCGATCGAGTCGATCTCGGAAGGCTTCGTGCTCTACGACGCCGAGGATCGCATGGTGATGTGCAACTCCCGCTTCCATGAGTTCTATCCGAAATTGAAAGAGCTCCTGGTCCCCGGCATCCGCTTCGAGGATTACTTGCGCCACGGAATCGAGCGCCACGCTTTCGCACCCCAGTACCTGGAGCCCGAATGGCTGCCCGCCCGACTGGAGGGCCGCAAGCAGGCGCGTGGCCTGTCGGAGACCGAATTGCTCGACGGGCGCTGGCTCCAGATCGGCGAGCGGCGGACCGGCGACGGCGGCATGGTGACGATCTATTCGGACATCACCGAGCGGAAGCAGCGGGAGAAGGAACTCGCCGAGCTGGTCGAGCGCCTGGGCGTCGCGCGCGACCAGGCGATGGAGGCGACCCGGACCAAGAGCCAGTTTCTCGCCAACATGAGCCACGAGCTCAGGACGCCGCTCAACGCCGTGATCGGCCTTGCCGAAATGCTGGCCGAGGACGCCGACGACGACGGCCTCGACGACTACGCCGAGCCGTTGCGGCGCATCCTTCGCGCCGGCCGCCATCTCCTGCATCTGATCAACGAGATCCTCGACCTCTCCAAGATCGAGGCCGGCCATCTCGATCTGCAGATCGAGAGCTTCGATATCGCCACGCTCGCCGAGGAGACGGCGGAAACCGCGCGCACGCTGGCCGAGAAGAACGGCAACAAGCTGCTCTGGTCCCGCCCCGAAGGCCTGGGCAGCATGCGGGCCGACGTGACGCGGGTTCGCCAAGTGCTGCTGAACCTGCTCTCCAACGCCTGCAAGTTCACCGAGCGCGGCGAGGTCGCCCTGGAGGTGCGGCGCGAGGGCGCGATGGTCGTCGCCGAGGTGCGCGATAGCGGCATCGGCTTGAGCGCCGAGCAGATGGACCGCCTGTTCGAGGAGTTTTCCCAGGCCGACGCCTCGACCACGCGCAAATACGCGGCACCGGCCTGGGCCTGGCGATCTCGCGCCGGCTCTGCCGCATTATGGGCGGCGACATCGAGGTCGAGAGCACGCCCGGCGAAGGCAGCGTCTTCACCATGCGCCTGCCGGCCGAGGTCGTCATCGACGCGGACGCGCCCCTGCTCGCGCCGGCGACGAAATCCGCGGCCGGCGACGCGGCAGGCGTTGGCGCCACGCGGCGCGTCCTCGTGGTCGACGACGATCCCGCCGCCCGCGCCATGTTGCGCCGCTTCCTCGCCCGCGAGGGCTACGACGTCGTCACCGCGCACGACGGGCGCGAGGCGCTGGAACTCGCGCGGGCGACGCGGCCGACGCTGATCACGCTCGACGTGACGATGCCGGGCATGGACGGTTGGAGCGTTCTGCAAGCGCTCGAGGCGGATCCCGATCTGGCCGAGATCCCGGTCATCATGGTGACCTTCGACGAGGACAGCCGGCACGGCTTCGCGCTCGGCGCGGAGGCCTATCTCGGCAAGCCGGTCGATCGGGCGGCGCTGCACAAGGTGCTTGCCGAGGTGCGCACCGGCACGCCGCGCCCGCTGGTGCTGCTGGTCGAGGACGACGCGCCGACCGCCGAGACCATGCGTCGCCTCTTGGAGCGGGAGGATTGCCGCGTGGTCACGGCCGAGAACGGCCGGATCGCGCTCGAGCGGGTCGAGCGGGAGAGGCCCGATCTCGTCCTGCTGGACCTGTTGATGCCGGAGATGGACGGCTTCGAGTTCATGGAGGCGTTGCGACGGCGCGGCATCGAGGCCGACTTCCCGGTCATCGTGGGCACCGCCGCCGATCTGTCGGAGGACGATATCCGCCGGCTCAACGGCGGGATCGAGCGGATCATCCAGAAATCCAAACACGGCGTCGAGGAGCTGTTCGAGAGCCTGCGGCCGCTGCTGGCGCGCCGCGCGCCGCCCAGCCGAGCCGAGTGACCCGGAGCCATGACCAAAATTCTCTATATCGAGGACAACGACGACAACATCTACATGCTGACGCGTCGTCTGGTTCGAAATGGTTACGAGGTCGTCGTCGCGATGGACGGGGAAGCCGGCATCGAGGTGGCCCGCCGCGAGGCGCCGGCGCTGATCCTGATGGACCTGAGCCTGCCGGTGATCGACGGCTGGGAAGCGACCCGGCGGCTGAAGGCCGAGCCCGAGACGCGCGCCATTCCGGTCATCGCGCTCACCGCGCATGCGATGGAGGGCGATCGGGAAAGGCGCTGGCCGCCGGCTGCGACGATTTCGACACCAAGCCCGTGGAACTGCCGCGGCTCCTCGGCAAGATCGAGACGCTGTTGGGCCGGGAGACGTCCTCGTGAACGACTCGGGTCCGCTGATCCTCATCGTCGACGACATCGAGGACAATCGCTACACCCTGACCCGGCGGCTGCGGCGCCAGGGCTACGATAATTTAGTGGAGGCCGGGAACGGCCGCGAGGCCCTGGAGATCCTCGACCAGCGGCCGGTCGATCTGTTGCTGCTCGATATCATGATGCCCGAGATCGACGGCTACGAGGTGCTGGAGCGCGTCAAGGCGGACGATGCACTCCGCCACGTGCCGGTGATCATGATCTCGGCGCTCGACGAAATGGAGAGCGTGGTGCGCTGCATCAAGCTCGGCGCCGAGGACTACCTGCCCAAGCTCTTCAACGCTACGCTGTTGAAGGCACGGGTCGAGGCCTCGCTCGAGCGCAAGCGGCTGCGCGACAACGAGGTCGCGCATCTGGCGGAGATCGAGCGCGCGCGCAGCCGCGCGGACGAGCTGCTGCACGCGATCCTGCCGGCCGGCGCCGTCGCCGAATTGAAGGCGACCGATCGGGTCGAGCCGCGGCGCCACGACGACGTGGTGGTGCTGTTCTGCGACATCGTCGGCTTCACGTCTTATTGCGACCACAACACGCCGGAACGGGTGGTCACGGAGCTGCAGGAACTCGTCGCCCGCTTCGAGATCCTGGTCGATGGTCACGGGATGGAGAAGATCAAGACCGTCGGCGATGCCTTCCTGGCGACGGCGGGCCTGCTGCGCGAGGTCGAGAGCCCGGTCGAGGCGGCGGTCCGCTGTGGCCTCGCCATGACGGCGGCCGCGCGCGAGGTGGAGCCGCATTGGGACGTCCGCGTGGGGCTCCATGTCGGCCCCGTGGTCGCCGGCATCGTCGGCAGCCGCCAGTTCCTCTTCGATCTCTGGGGCGACACGGTCAATCTCGCGGCGCGCATCACCGAGGAGGCGTCGGCCGGCGCCTTGTGTCTCAGCGAGCAGGCCTGGCGCCGGCTCGACGGCGCCTTCGAGGCCCGCGCCCGGGGCGAGGTCGAGATCAAGGGCAAGGGACCGGTTGCCCTGTTCGAGATCTCGGGCGGGTAGTCGGTCGGGAGGGGCCAAGGCGGCGAGGAGAACGATGCGGCCGAGGCGACCCGGACGGCGCCGGAAATTCCCGGCGCGGCCAACTCCCGAGCGCTTCCAGCGCCGACCCATGGCCGCCGCCGGCTTCAAACAACCTGTTGAAAACGTTGATGAATATTTGGCGAATGGTGACCCCGGTGGGGCTTGAACCCAACATCTCCGGCTTGAAAGGCCGGCGTCCTGACCTTTAGACTACGGGGCCCAGGAAGAGGCCAATTACCCCCTCGGGGGCGGAAAATCAAGCCGCCCCGGATTGGTTGCCTTGGGCGGTGGTGCCCGCGCGCGGCGTATCTTCGCGCGGATAAGCCACATCCTCGATCAGCAACTGCGCGCCGCGCCGGCCGTTCCAATCGTCGGCCCGCAAGCGCCCCGCGAGGTGCAACGCCCGGCCGCCGCTTTCGAGCAAGGCTCGGCCGACCGGGTTCGCCGCCGTGCGAAAGGCGATCCCCTTGAGCCGCCCGCCCGCAGCCCCGGCGAGAATGACGCGGACATGGTCGGCGCCCACGACGTCGGCCCGAACGATGCGCGCGTCGGCCACCGCGAAGCGCGGCTCGGGATGGCCGGAGCCATAGGGTCCCGCCCGCTCCAGCATATCGACAAGATCGCGCGTCGCGCCGGCGACGGAGAGCACGCCGTCCAGTTCCAGGGTTCCGGGCGAATGGGACCTGGCCCCCGATCCTCCGAGCCGGTCCGAGAGGAAGGCCCGGAGGTCCTCGATAGCCTCGGTGCGAACCGTCAGTCCCGCCGCCATGGCGTGCCCGCCGCCCGAGATCAACAGACCGGCCTGGCGAGCCGCCGTCACCGCGGCCCCGAGATCGATGCCCGGCACCGAGCGGCCCGAGCCCTTGGCGATATCGCCTCGAATGGCGAGCACGAAGGCGGGGCGATGATATTCGTCCTTCAGGCGCGCGGCGACGATGCCAACCACGCCCTCGTGCCAGGCCTCGGCCGCGACCAGGACCAGGGGCGCGTCCTCGGGCGTCGCCCGCGCTCTCTCGCGCGCCGCTTCCAGGACCATGGCCTCGATCGCGCGGCGCTCGCCGTTCAGGTGGTCCAGCCGGCGGGCGATCTCTTCGGCCTGGGAGGCATCGTCGGTGGCGAGCAGGCGGGCGCCGAGACCGGCCTCGCCCACCCGGCCGCCGGCGTTGATCCGGGGTCCGAGCACGAAGCCCAGGTGATAGCTGCTCGGCCGGCCGTCGATTCCGGCCACGTCGGCGAGCGCGCTGAGGCCGGTATTTCGCCGCTCCGCCAACACCTTGAGCCCCTGGGCGACATAGACCCGATTGAGCCCGACGAGCGGCACGACATCGCAGACCGTGCCGAGCGCCACCAGATCCAGCCATTGCAGCAAGTCCGGCTCGCGCCGCCGCTCGAACCAGCCGCGCTCCCTCAGCGCCCGGTTGAGCGCCACCAGCAACAAGAAGACGAGGCCGACGGCGGCCAGCGTGCCGTGCGGCGAGCTTTCGTCCAAGCGGTTGGGATTGACCACGGCAAGGGCCGCCGGCAGTCGCGGCTCGCTCTGATGGTGGTCGACGACGATGACGTCGAGGCCGAGGCCGGCGGCGCCGGCCAGGGCCTCGAAGGCGAGTGTGCCGCAGTCGACGGTGACGACGAGGCCCATCCCCTCCCCGGCCAAGGTCTCGAAGGCCGCCAGGTTGGGCCCGTAACCTTCCCGGAGGCGATCGGGAATATAGACCCGGAGCGGCGCTTCGATCGAATTAAAATATCGATGCAACAATGCGCTGGAAGTAGCTCCATCCACGTCGTAATCACCGAAAACAGCAACCCGTTCACCGGCCGCGATCGCGCCCGCCAGCCGGGCCGCCGCCCGGTCCATGTCCAGGAGATGCGAGGGGTCCGGCAGCAGGTCGCGGAGCGTCGGCCGGAGGAAGCTTTCGCCGGCTTCCAGCGACACGCCGCGCGCCGCCAGCACGCGGCCCACCACGTCCGGCACCTCGAGCCGTTGCGCCAGTGCCAGCGCCAGGCGTTCGTCGAGGGCGCGGCGGCGCCAGAGGCGACCGCCGAGCGAGTGCTCGATAGCGAGGAAACCGGCGTCCTCCGCCACGTCTGTGCTCACGATGGCAACGCGCGCCGGGTGAGATCCTGCTGCGCGCGAATCCAGCGAACCGTCCCGGTGCGCGAGCGCATGACCACCGAATGGGTCGTGGCGCGACCGCGGCTGCGGCGCACGCCGTCCAGTAACGCGCCGTCGGTCACCCCGGTCGCGGCGAAGATGACGTCGCCGCTGGCCATGTCGTCGCGATCGTATTTGCGGTTCAGGTCCTCGATCCCGAGTTTTCGCGCCCGGCCGCGCTCGTCGTCGTCGCGGAACAGCAGGCGCCCCTGGATCTGACCGCCGATGCAGGCCAGCGCCGCGGCCGCGAGCACGCCTTCCGGCGCGCCGCCCGAACCCAGGTAGATATCGATTCCGGTTTCCGGCATCGCCGTCGCCATCACGCCGAAGATGTCGCCGTCGCCGATGAGCGTTATGCGCGCGCCGGCCTCGCGCACCGCCTGAATGGCTTCGGCGTGGCGAGGCCGGTCGAGAATACAGGCGAGGATTTCGCTCCCATCGACCTCCTTGGCCTCCGCCAGGCGGGCGATGTTCTCCGCCGGCGAGTCGTCGAGATCGACGACGCCGTCCGGCAGGCCGCCGCCGACGGCGATCTTGTCCATGTAGACGTCGGGCGCGTGCAACAACGATCCGGCGCCACCCAGCGCCAGCACCGCCAACGCGTTTCCCAGGCCCTTGGCGGTGATCGTCGTGCCTTCCAACGGATCGAGCGCGATCGAGACCGCCGGGCCGGCGCCGGTGCCGACCTTCTCGCCGATGTAGAGCATCGGCGCCTCGTCGCGCTCACCCTCGCCGATCACCACGGTGCCGTCGATGTCGAGGGTATTGAGCACGCGGCGCATTTCGTCGACCGCCACCTGATCGGCCGCCCGCTCGTCGCCCCGCCCCATCATCGTCGAGGCGGCAATCGCCGCCGCCTCCGTCGCGCGTACGACCTCCAGAGTCAGATTTCGCTCGAGGCTCGCCTCCGCCATTCGTTCATTTCCTCCCCTAGACAAGGCCTCTCATTTTCCAAACGAATGCCAAACGAAGCGCCGGGGGAACCGGCGGGTTTCATCGAATTTGAAACACTCTAGAGCATTTCGATACGGATCATTTTGGGCACCGTTTGCACCACCTGCAAAGCGCCGATTTGCGCCAACGCCCGCGCCATCGCCGCCGCCGTCGTCTCATGCGTGATGAGGATCACCGCACCTCCGACCGGCTCGCCCGGCGCCCTGCCTCGCTGCAGCAGGGATTCGATGGAAATTTCCTCGTCCCGCAGGATCGCCGAGATCTCGGCGATGACGCCGGGCCGGTCGACCACGGTCAGGCGGATGTAGTGGGCGCCGACGCGCCGGTCCGGATCGGCCCTAGGCAGCCGCTCGAGGTCCGTCGCCGGCACCGAGAAGGTCGGCGGGCGATTGCCCCTGGCAATGTCCATGATGTCGGCGACCACCGCCGAGGCGGTGGGACCCGCTCCCGCGCCGCGCCCCTCGTAGACCGTGCGGTCGACGAAATCGCCCTCGGCGACGACCGCGTTGAAGACGCCGTTGACGGCGGCGATCGGCGTTGCCTCGCCGACCATGCAGGGATGCACCCGCTGCTCGATCCCGTCTGCCGCGCGGCGCGCGATCGCCAGCAGCTTGATGCGATAGCCGAGCTCGCGCGCGAAGGCGATGTCGAGCGCCTCCACCTCAGCGATACCCTCGATCTCGATGGCGTCGAAATCGACCGGCATGCCGAAGGCGAGGCTCGCCATGATCGCCAACTTGTGGGCCGCATCGATGCCGTCGATATCGAAGCTCGGGTCCGCCTCGGCGTAGCCCAACGCCTGCGCATCCGCCAGGATCTCGCTAAATTCGCCGCCCGTCTCCTGCATTTCCGTCAGGATGTAATTGCAAGTGCCGTTCAATATCCCGTAGACGCGATCGATCCGATTGCCGGCCAGCCCCTCCCGCATCGCTTTCACGATCGGGATGCCGCCGGCGACGGCCGCCTCGTAGTCGAGCGCGACGCCCTGTGCCTCGGCCGCCAGCGCGAGGCTCTCGCCATGGCGCGCCAGCAGGGCCTTGTTCGCGGTGACGACATCGCGCCCCGCCGCGATCGCCGCCTCGACGACCGCCTTGGCGATGCCGTCCTCGCCGCCGATCAGTTCGACGACGACATCCACGTCGGCCGTCGCCGCCATGTGGTCGGCGTCGTCGAACCATTGGTAGGCGCTAATGTCGACGCCGCGATCACGGCCTCGATCGCGGGCGGAGACAGCCCGAATTTCGATTTCGCGGCCGGCTCGCTTGGCCATCAGTTCGGTTTGCGTCTGGATCAACTCGACGACGCCGGCCCCGACGGTCCCGAGTCCGGCGATTGCCAGCTTAACGGCCTCGGGCACCTCATAGTCCCTTCCAGGTCACCTTCGGGAGCGCTTCGATTCCTGCTCGCTCGACGCGATCTTTATGACCGATTCGCCGAACCTATTCGAGAAAGATTTCCACGCGACGATTTTCCGCCTCGCCCCCCGGCATGGTCTCGTAGTAACGCGGCTGCGTGTCCGCCACCGCCTCCACGATCAGCCGCTCGGAGGGCACGCCACGGCGTAGCAATTCCCGAGCCACGGCATTGGCGCGATCGACGGAGACGTTGAAGTTGGCGCGGACGTGACGGGCCTGGCTCATGTTCCCGGTGCGATGACTGGCATGGCCGACGATCCTGACGTAGCCCGAATAGGCTTTCAGGTTGGCCGCCAACGCCTTGATGTCGCGGCGCGACTTGGCCCCGAGGCGGCTGCCGCCATGGGTGAAGAGAACCATCAACGCTGGTCCGCCGGAGATGCCGGCGCTGGCGCCGAAGCTCGCGGGCGCGGCGGAGCTGATGATCATCGTGCCATCGGCCGTCATCGTCTGGCTGACGTTGCCCGCCGCCTGCTGTGCGAGGTTTTGCGCGTAAACCCGGCTCAACAGGCTCTGATCCCCCGCGATCGGCAGGGCGGGCGCGGCCGCCGCCGTCGTCATGCCGCCGGTGAGCGGTGCCGGAGGCGGAGTCGGATTGCCATAAGGGATCGGCGGCGGCGGGGCGTCGGAGCCGGGCGCGGCCGTCGCCGAGGAGATCGGCGGTAAGGATGGCGGCGCGGCGGCAACGCTCGTCGCATCGGCCTCGGCGTTCGATGCCGGCGGCTGGTCCGAGCCGAGTGACGGATAGGGCGGTGGCGGGGAGGTCACGATCGGCGGCGGCGTCTGGCGGCGCTTTGGCCGGGGAAAGATCACCGGCGCGGCGTTGCCGTCCCGACCGGGACGCTGGACGATGCTCGGCACCGACGATTGCGAGACCGGTGGCAGTGGCGGCATCGCCCTGGCGGTCTTCATCGGCGCGTCGTCAGCCGGCGGCAATGGCGGTGGCGGCGGCGCGGTCTGGGTGGTCCGCGCCGTACTCTCCTCGCGGGTCGCGGATGGCGGCGGCGGGACGGGGGCGCGAACCTCCTGGGAATCCGTGGCCGATGGTGGCGCCGGCGGCGGCGGCGCGGAAGCGACTCTATCGGAAGCGGTGGATGCCGATTTCGACGGTGGCGCGGGAGGCGGCGGCGGCGGTGCCGAGGCCGGATTCGCGCGTAGCGTGGTTTCGGTATAGCGCGCGTTTTGCGTGTCGGCGGCCAGGCCGCTCGACGAGCTGGTCCGGGTGCTCGGCAAGGCCTCGGTTTGCGGGCTCGACGTCGCTCGAGCCGCGTCGGGCAGCGGCGCGCTTTCGGACTTCGCCGTCACCGGGGCCGGTTCCGCTCCGACGACGGTGTCGGGCAGCGGCGCGCTTTCGGACTTCGCCGTCACCGGGGCCGGTTCCGCTCCGACGAGATTATCGTACCAGGTCGAGTGATTGGCCCACTCTGGTGCGCTGGAGCAGCCGCTCAACGCCAACAACAGAGCCAATGCCGTCGATGCCGATGCCGCCAGACGCCCACGCGGGCCGTCGCCCGACGGACATTGGTATTCGGGTTTCGCACCCATCATGTCTCGCTTCCTCCCACGGGCCGTCGTCGTATCGCCTCGACGCTATTTGTCTCGACGTCATTATTGTGCAGTGCAGCATAATGTCTTATAGTGCTGCGTCGAGACCGGCCGAGCAACCGAGCCCGTCCTTATTCTATGGTCTCTCCCGGGTGCGTCAATCGTCGCCTCGCGGGCGCGATCGGGCCAATGCGGAACTTTTGAAGGTATTTGATATGGCAGGACAAACAGGCGGTGGAAAGCCGGAGGGTGCCGATGTCGCCGCGTTCTCGCAAAACATGATGCGTGTCGCGGAACGCAGTCAGAAGCTCGTCACCGAATTTTTCGCCCGCCAGGGCGCCGGCGGCGACGGGGGACCGGTCGACCCGCTCAATATCTCCGCCACCTTCATGGAGCTGACCTCGAAGATGATGGCCGACCCGGCCAAGGTGGTCGAGGCGCAGATGACGCTGTGGCAGGACTACATGGGGCTTTGGCGGCAGGCGGCGGCCAGGATGATGGGCCAGGACGCCGACGCCGTGGCCAAGCCGGAAAAGGGCGACCGTCGCTTCCGCGATTCCGAGTGGGAAGACAACCAAGTCTTCGACTTCATCAAGCAGTCCTATCTGCTGACCGCGCGCTGGCTTCGGGGTACGGTCCAAGATGTCGAGGGCTTGGACGAGCGGACCGCCCAAAAGGTGGATTTCTATACCCGCCAGTTCATCGACGCGATGGCGCCCAGCAATTTCCTCATGACCAATCCGGAGGTGCTGCGCGCGACGCTCGACGAGAACGGCGAAAACCTGGTGCGCGGCCTCGACAACATGCTGGCCGATCTGGAGCGCGGGAAAGGCCAGCTTCGCATCCGCATGACCGACGACGACGCCTTCGAGGTCGGCGGCAACATCGCCGTCACGCCCGGCAAGGTGGTCTGGCAGACCGAGTTGATGCAGCTGATCCAGTACGCGCCGACGACCGAGACGGTCCAGAGGCGCCCGCTGCTGATCGTCCCACCCTGGATCAACAAATACTACATCCTGGATCTGAAGCCGGAGAACTCCTACATCGCCTGGGCCGTACGCCAAGGGCTCACGGTCTTCGTCGTCTCCTGGGTCAATCCGGACAGCCGTCTCGCCGACAAGAGCTTCGAGGACTATATGCGCGAGGGCGTGCTGGCGGCGTTGGAGGGGATCGAGAAGGCGACGGCCGAGAGCGAGGTCGACGCGATCGGCTATTGCCTCGGCGGCACGCTGCTGGCGGCGACGCTGGCCTACATGAAGGCGAGTGGCGACGATCGTATCGCGTCGGCCACCTTCTTCGTCACCCTCGTCGATTTCGAGGAGGCCGGCGAGCTCACCGTCTTCATCGACGAGGAGCATATCCAATTCCTCGAGCAGCGGATGGCGGACCAGGGCGGCGTGCTGGATGGCGCGGCGATGGCGACGACCTTCAACATGCTCCGCGCCAACGATCTGATCTGGTCCTTCGTGGTCAACAACTACCTCCTCGGCAAGGACCCCTTCCCCTTTGATCTGTTGTATTGGAACTCGGATTCGACTCGGATGCCGGCGGAGATGTTCAGCTTCTACCTCCGCAACATGTACCAACGGAACCTGTTGCGCGAGCCGGGCGGAATCAGCCTCGCCAACGTGGCGATCGACCTCTCCAAGATCGACATCCCCGTCTACATCCTGTCGACCAAGGACGACCACATCGCCCCCTGGACGGCGACCTATCGGGCGGCCGGCATCTATTCGGGGCCGGTGAAGTTCGTGCTCGCGGGCTCCGGACATATCGCGGGCGTCGTCAATCCGCCGGCCTCGGGCAAATACGGCTATTGGACGGCCAAGGAGATGCCGGCAGACCCCGAGGCTTGGTTGGCGAGGGCGACGACGCATGACGGAAGCTGGTGGCCCGACTGGATGACTTGGCTCACCGAGCGCTCCTCGGGCGAGGTGGCGGCGCGCAAGGCGGGCACGGGCGAGGCGCGGGGACTCGAGGACGCGCCGGGGAGCTACGTCCAGGTCCGCGCGGATGCCTGAGTGTCCGGCCGGTTTGGCAACCAGAAGCGCGATTGATAGCTTGCGCGCCGAACGATTCTTCCGACCGGGCGAGACATGAATAGAATCCTTGAGGGCCTCCGGATCATCGAGGGCTCCGCCTTCGTCGCCGCCCCCAGCGCCGGCATGACGCTCGCCGAGATGGGTGCCGAGGTGATCCGCTTCGATCCGCTTCGAGGCGGGATCGACATGCGCCGCTGGCCGGTCGACGCGGCCGGCCGCAGCTACTACTGGGCCGGCCTCAACAAGGGCAAGCGGTCGATCGCGATCGATCTCGCCTCGCCCGAGGGGCGCGAACTCGCGACCTCGTTGGTGACCGCGCCCGGGGCTGGCGCGGGGCTCTTCCTCACCAACTTCCCGGCCCGCGGTTGGCTCGACTTCGCCTCGCTCCGGGAGCGCCGCGCCGACCTGATCATGGTCGCCGTCACTGGCAACGCCGACGGCAGCTCCGAATTGGACTATACCGTCAACGCCGCGACCGGCCTGCCGCTGATGACCGGTCACGGGGCTGAGCGGCCGGTCAACCACGTACTCCCCGCCTGGGACCTGATCTGCGGCCGGAACGCCGTCATCGGGCTGCTGGCGGCGGAACGCCACCGGGGGCTCACCGGCGCGGGGCAGTTGGTCCGGGTCGCGCTCTCCGACGTCGCCATGGCGACCATGGCCAATCTCGGCTTCATCGCCGAGCAGGAGCTCGGCGGCGTCACGCGCGAAGCGACGGGCAACGACCTGTTCGGCGCCTTCGGGCAGGACTTTCCGACCCGCGACGCCCGACGGGTGATGCTGGTGGCGATCACCGCCCGGCAGTGGCGCGCGCTGGTCGAGGCCACGGAGATCGCCCCGGCGGTCGACGCGATCGAGACCGCTAGCGGGCTGGATCTCGCCCAGGAAGGCGATCGCTACCAGGCGACAGGCCAAATCGTCGCGGCGATTCTGCCTTGGGTCCGGGCCCGCGACCTAGCGGAAATCAGAATCGCCTTCCAGGGCACCGGGGTCTGCTGGGGGCCCTACCAGGACGTCGGCCAGATGCTGGCCGAGGACGCGCGCGCCAGCACGGCCAACGCGATGTTCGAGCGCGTGCGCCACCCCGGGATCGGCGAGACGCTGACTCCCGGCTCGCCGATCGAGTTTGGCGCCCAGGCGCGCGTGCCGGTATTGCCGGCGCCCAAACTCGGCGAGCACACCGACCGGATCCTGGCGGAAATACTGGGGCTCGACGGCGGCGCGATCGGACGGCTGCACGACCGGGGCGTCGTCGCCTGCGCGGATGAAGCGGAGTAGCCCATGAACGAAGCCCAGCCAGAGGTGGACTATCGCGACTGGATCGGCGGCCGCGAGACGGCCGAGGATCGGGTCACCCTCGCTCCGGTGACGGGGCTGCTGGCCACCCTCGACGATTCCGAGACCAAGCTCGGCCTCGGCGACCCGTTGCCACCGCTCTGGCACTGGCTCTATTTCCTGGCGCAAGCACCCGCCGGGGGAATCGGGCCGGACGGCCATCCCCGGCGCGGCGGCTTCCTGCCGCCCGTGACGCTGCCGAGACGGATGTTCGCCGGCGCGGAAATGGAATTCGCGGCACCGATCCCGATCGGCTCAGGCATCACCCGCGAGAGCGAGATCGTCGACGTCACCGAGAAGTCCGGCAAAAGCGGACGCCTGGTCTTCGTCACCGTCCGCCACGAGATCGCGGCCGACGGAACGCCGGCGCTGACCGAGACCCAGAACATCGTCTACCGGGAGGAAGGCGCGCCCGTGCCGGCGCCCGAGGTGCTGGAGGCCCCATCCCCGCCGCCGGACGGCGCCTGGGTTCGCGAGGTTCGGCCCGATCCTGTGCTACTGTTCCGCTTCTCCGCCCTCACCTTCAACGGCCATCGGATCCACTACGACAGAACCTACGCCATGGGCGAGGAACACTATCCGGGCCTGGTGGTGCACGGCCCCCTGATTGCGATGCTGCTGATGGATCTGGTGCGACGTAATGTGACGCGACGGGTCTCGCGCTTCCGTTTTCGCGCCGTTCAGCCCATCTTCGACACCGGTCCCTTCCGCGTCGTCGGCGTGGCCGACGGCGAGCGGGCAACGCTCGTCGCCGAACGCTCCGACGGCATCGAGGCGATGCGGGCCGAGGCCACCCTCGCCGACGCTTGAAGCTGATATTGGAAACCACGGACTTGAACTCATGAGCCTGAACATCATCCCCGCCGCGCCGACCTCGACACCGGCCGCCAGCAAGACGGCGCGCTTCCGCGAGATGCTCGCCTCGCCCGAGCTCGCCTTCATCATGGAGGCGCACAACGGCCTCTCGGCCCGCATCGTCGAGGAGACCGGCTTCGCCGGGGTCTGGGCCTCGGGGCTTTCGATCTCGTCTGCCCTCGGCGTTCGCGACAACAACGAAGCCTCCTGGACCCAGGTGCTCGAGGTGCTGGAGTTCATGGCCGACGCCACGACCATTCCGATCCTGCTGGACGGTGATACCGGCTACGGCAACTTCAACAACATGCGCCGCCTGGTGAACAAGCTCTGCCAGCGCGGCATCGCCGGCGTCTGCATCGAGGACAAGCTGTTCCCCAAGACCAACAGCTTCATCGGCGATGCCCAGCCGCTCGCCGACATCGACGAGTTCTGCGGCAAGATCAAGGCCGGCAAGGACAGTCAGCTCGACGACGATTTCCAAATCGTCGCCCGGGTCGAGGCGCTGATCTCCGGCTGGGGCCTGGACGAAGCCTTGCGCCGGGCCGAGGCCTATCACGAGGCGGGCGCCGACGCGATTCTGATGCATTCCAAGATCGCGACGCCGGACGAGATCCTCGCCTTCATGCGCTCGTGGGGCAACCGGGCGCCGGTGGTGATCGTGCCGACGATGTATTACGCGACGCCGGCCAAGGTGTTCCGCGAGCACGCCATCTCCCTCGTCATCTGGGCCAACCACAACATGCGCGCGGCGATGCGCTCGATGCGCGAGGTCAGCCGCGAGATCTTCGAGACCGAGAGCCTGGTCGGCGTCGAGCATCGGATTACCAGCGTGAAGGAGGTTTTCCAGCTCGCCGGCAACGACGAGCTGGCGCGGGCGGAGGAACGCTATCTGCCCAATAGGGGCGCCGGCCATGGCGCAGTGGTGCTGGCGGCCTCGCGCGGCTCGGCGCTCGGCCACCTCACCGCCGACAGGCCGAAGTGCATGATCAAAGTCAGGGGCGAGCCGTTGCTCACCCGCCAGATAGACATGTTGCGCAACGCCGGCATCGGCGAGATCACGGTGGTTACCGGCCACGCGGCCGACGCGATCGACATTGCCAAGATCGACACCGCCCACAACGAGCGCTTCGCCGAGACGGGCGAGGTCTATTCGCTGCATGTGGCGGGGCATCGGCTGAGCGGCCCCACGATCGTCAGCTACGGCGACATCCTGATCCGCGACTACATGCTGGATATTTTGCTCCGGGCCGAGGGCGACATCGTCGTCATGGTCGACGCGCTGTGGCGGGAGCGCGCGCAGTCCGCCGAGGGCTTGGTGCGGGATCTGGTGGTGGCCGACCGTGCCTTCTCGACCGACTTCCTCGACGACGCGCCGGCCCGCCTCCGGGAGGTGGGCGATCAGGTCGATCGCGAAATAGCGGCCGGCGAATGGATCGGCGTGCTGAAGCTGACCGAGGCGGGCGCCACGGTGCTTCGCGACGCCATGGCCGCGATGGCGAGCGACGGCAGCCTGGAGACGGCGGATATGGCGATGCTGCTGAACCGGGTGATCCAGGCGGATCACGAGGTCCGGGTACAATATGTCACCGGCCAATGGCTGGATATCGACGATGCCCTCGACCTCGCCCGCGCCGGCGACCTGGTTTGAAGCACCGGTCGTCATGGACGACGTTCATTTCAATTGGCGGAAATGAGCTTGACAAGGAAATGCTGCAATGACAATGCACGGTCCCGCTCATCCGGGCGAGATAATCAGGGAAGACGTGATCAAACCGCTCGAGCTGGATGTGACCAAAGCGGCGTCCGTATTGGGTGTCACCCGCCCGGCGCTCTCCCGCCTACTCAACCGGAAAGCGGCCCTATCACCGGAAATGGCCTTGCGGATCGAAAAGGCTTTTGGTCCAAAGGCCGAGCACCTCATGCGCATCCAGCTCGCCCACGACATGGCTCGCGCCCGCCCAAAGGCCGGCCAATTGCAGGTCTCGACGGAATTTGCGCCGAGAGATCCAGAAGTGGTGAACCGGGCTAGAGAATAGGCCGACACAGAACGGACAAGCGCGGGTGGCTCACCCGCCGAGTACGCCACGCGCCGCGGACTGGGCGGCGGTGACGCCGGGAAACGGGGTCATTCTGCTTTTTGGTCCATTCCGCCGAATAAAGTACAACCTGATTACGCACTAACCTCAGCCAACTTCAGGAGCCGATATGGCATGGGCGGCGTGCGCAGGGCATCGCGGCCGAGGGCTTCGATCATGTCGGCGAGCCGGTAGCGGCGGTTGTATCGGTACTGGAACGCCGCCAGTTAGCGCGGCACATGCTTGGGTCGGATCGCATGGTAGGTACCGCGCAGGGTGTTTTTGAGGTTGCCGAGGGTGGTGTTGACCCATTTGAAGGCGGGCACGGCGACGGCCCCGGGTCCGGAGCCGGTGGGTATCGGATGGTGCGCACAGCCTTGCGCGGTGACCGCGGTGAAGCAGCCGAGCCCATCGCTGACAACCGTCGCCAGCGGGCTCAGGTCGCGCTTGGCCATCTTGGCGATCTCGCTCTTGCGGAAGCCCTTGACGCGGCGGAGCTTGATGCGCACGGGCTGGCCCTCCGCCGTGGTCTGGACGGCGGCGACGAACGGCGTCTTGCCCGGCGCGCCTCGGCCGCGCTTGGCCCCGGAACGCCGGCCGCCGAGGTAGGCATCGTCCATCTCCACCCGCCCGGTGAGCGGCAATTTGGCATCGCGCTCGAGCATGGACTGCATCAGTTTCTGCTTGATCTTCCAGGCCGTGGTCTGGGTGACGCCGAGCCGCCGGCCGAGTTCGAGGGAGGAGATCCCCTTCTTCGATTGGGTCATGTGATAGATCGCCGAGAACCACAGGGTCAGCGCCAGCTTGGTCGCGTGGAAGAGCGTGCCGGCGGTCAGCGAAACTTGATGACGGCAGGCGGCGTATTGGTAGAGTTTTCGCCCGGCGATCTCGCAATGGCGCGTGGCGCCACATCGGGGCAGGCGAACCCCTCCGGCCAGCGCCAGCGGAAAAGGGCCTCGCGACACTGCTCCTCGGTACCGTACAACTCACGAAAACGCGGCTCGCTGAGCCCCTTCTGGAACTGAACCTTGTTGCGTGGCATTGTGAACCTCCAGAAAAACCGCCATTTGTTCATGATTTGTACCGCATCAACCCGGCTGAGTGAAGTGCGTAATCAGGAAGTACAATGACCCCTTTTATGACCCCTTTTACCGTGGCGATCGGCATTTCCTCCGGCGGCGCGATGCGGGCCAGGCGGGCGAGCAGCTCGGCTATCCCGGCGGCGCCGTGGGCCACCTCGAAATTTTCGACGCACATGCCGTTTGCGTCGTCGACGACGCAAACGGCATGTGCGAGGCCACCCCAATCTATTCCCACACAATATCCCGTGTTCCCTACCTCCTCGATTACGATAAGTTGTCCCGAGCTGGGAGCCTGCGCGGATCGCTCATTGACCGGCGCTCTGGCCGAGAGGCCTTGGCGCAACACCCTGTCGTCCGTTCAACGCTCCCGGCGACCGCCGCGCGGCGGGTCTCCCGCTGGCCGGCGAGCGGCAAGCGGAGCAGGCCGTCGCGGCGGACGCTCGGGTGGTGCACGGTACGCCGATTCGCAACGCTCACCGATCAAAGGGTGCACCAATGAACGGGGTAACCCGCCTCCCTACCGCGATCTGATCCTGTGACGCGGGCGACATGATCGGGTTCCGCCCGTCGCCACGCCCAGGATCGCCATCGGCGAGGCTTCCATGGCGCCGTTCCAGGACTGCACTGGCCTTGAGCTGCCCTCCGTGCTAGCTTTCCTCGCGACTAGAGGGGGCCGGTTTCTGGCAATTCTCGGATAATTTTCAGTTTTGTTCGGCGATCGGGTTGGTGGCAGCTTCGTCGCCTTCCCATGTATCGGTCAAGGAACTCCCCCGCGTTACAACTATTTCAGGCAGACCCATGAACCTGGATGATCGCTGGAGGCAAATCGATAGAAGTCGAGTCGATACTGCCCAGCAACTTCTGAGCGCCGGCCGACCGAACGAGGCGATCAAGGTTCTGGACGACTTCACCCGGCAAGTGCCGGATGATCCCGACGCCCTGAATCTCCTGGGCGTGGCGTATAGCATGACGGGGAATGCTCCGGCTGCGGAACAGAACCTGCGCCGCGCACTAAGTTTGATTCCCCATAATCCTGATTTTCTCACAAACTTGGCCCAACACTTCGCCAACAGTGGGCGTCACGAAGAGGCACGCAGTCTGTACGCACGAGCACTCCAATCCAGGCCGGACCATGCTCCGTCCCGCGCTGGGATCAATCAATTCGATAGAACAGAACCCACGGCGGGTAAGGATCTGGACCTCGTCGCCGCCCAGCACCTCATGGTGTCCAAGGTCACCGCGGGCGCTGCCAGATGCCATATGATCCTGGACGAGCTCTACGCGCATCGACGGTCGTTGGAGTTGGGCGTCGGCGTCGATCTCAACGAACGACCGTTGCCTATATATACCTATCCCGCGATCGAATACTTGCGTCAGTTCGACTATTCCACCTATAGGATTCTGGAGTGGGGAAGCGGCAACTCGACCCGCTGGTGGGCGGAACGGTGCGAAAGTGTCGTCGCGGTGGAGGATGATGAAAAATGGGTCGAATTTCTCACGGCGAATCTGCCAACAAATGTCGAAGTTTTGGCCGCGGACACCGTTGAAGTTTACGTGCAGTGTTTCGGCGATCAGGAAGACCTGTTCGAAGTTATCATAATCGACGGGAATTATCGCTTCGAATGCATCAGGCAAGCCCCTGCCTACCTCAAAGAGGCCGGAATGATCATAGTGGACAATTCAGATTACCACCCTGAGTCAGCGCGATTCCTTCGCGAGCGCGATTTCATCCAGCTCGACTTCACGGGTTTTAAGCCCACGCATGACGATGTCCAAACTACAAGCGTATTTTTGCATCGAAATTTTCTTCCGAAACTACTACTCGATGTGCAGCCCCTAAGTGGAATTGGCGCGTACTTTCAGGTGAGACGACATGAAATTGCGCAAGAGCACAAGGCTCATCAAGACTAACTCGAAATGTAAGGTAACCTGGTTTGTCTTGCGTAAATCCTCGACGGTGCGAGTCGCCGAGAATCAATAGCCCGAAAAAGCGGCGCACCCGCCGAGAACACTCCGCGCCGCGGACTGGGCGGCGGTGACGCCGTCGGCCATCGCCTGCACGAGCTGGCCGCCATAGCCGGCGCGGAGCGCACCCACGGCGTAGAACCCCACGAGCGAGGTTTGGAGGCCGCCGTCCACCAGCAAGGCACCGTCCCCGGCCCGCGCGACCTCCGCCGGCGCCAAGTCCGCGGCCGGCGCGACGCCGATGAAGACGAAGACACCGGTGCAGGCGAGCTCCTCCGTCGTGGCGCCATCGGGTCCGGCCAGGCGAACGGCCTCGACGTTGTCGCCACCCAGGACTTCCTCGACCCGGCTCTCCCAGCGAAAGCGGAACTTGGGATCGTCGGCCGCACGCGCGACGTAGGCGGGCTTGGCTCGCAGACGATTGCCCCGGTGCACGATGGTGACGCTGCGGCAGCTCTCGGCCAGGTGCATCGCCTCCTGCAACGCCGCGTCACCGCCGCCGACGACCACCACGTCCTCTGCTTGAAAAAAGCCGGCATCGCAGAAGGCGCACTGCGAGACGCCACGCCCGAAGAGCGCCGCCTCCCCCACCACGCCGAGCCGGCGGAGCTTGGCCCCTGTCGCCAGGATCACGTGGTCGCTGGCGAGCGTCGTCCCGCCGGCAGCGACGATCTTGCGCCCTTCCTCGAATTTCACGCTCTCGACAGGGCCCGGATGAAAGGCGGCGCCCGCGTTCATCGCGCGATCGAGCAGCCGGTAGGCATACTCGGCACCCCCGACGGCCTCGCCGCCCGGCAACCCGTCCACCACGCCGACGTTGGCGACCAGGCCGCCCGGCAGTTCGCCCTCGCAGATCGTGACCGAGAGCCCGAGAGCCCGCGCATGAGCGGCCGCCGCCAACCCGGCGAGGCCAGCGCCGATGACGATCACGTCGTCCGTCGCCGGTTGTGGCGCCATGACATCTCCCCTTCAATTCGCGATCTCGCGGACGACCCGGCAGGGCGGAAAGCCCCAGGACGGGAAATAGGCCCCTTGCGGGATCGCCAAATTGCCGCCGGCGACGATCAGCGTGATGTCCTGCGGCCCCGCCACGGCGGGGATCGCTCCGCTCTCGGCCGCCTCGCGCACCCACGCCGGCCAGCGCTCCGCCTCGATCAGGCGGGTGGCGAGCCAACTCTCCCGCCAGGCCTCCGCCGGCATTCGCCCGGTTTCGAACAGGCGCCGCTTGACGTCCGACTTGGTCCAGCCCCGGCTCGCCAGCTCCTGGGCGACGAACGGCGCCAGGACCACCGCGACGATGCCGTTATAGAGCATGGTGAAGATCGAGGGGGCGGAGCCCATCGCGCTCGCCAGGTCGGCGAGACCGCCGGTGACGTTGACGCAGGTCTCGGCCCGCTGCACCACGGCGACCGTCGCCTCGGGCGCATGGCCCAGCTCGACGGCGAGCGACTCCCACGGATTGTCCTCGATGCATTCGGCGAGGCAGAGGGTGTAGCGGCCAGGCTGGGCGAGCCCGGCGAAGGAGACCGCGGCCGGCCAGCCGCCGCCGATGTTGTGCATCACCAGGCGCAGCGCCCGGCCGACCGCGGCGTTCGCCCGCCAGCCCGGGCCCAGCGCGCCGAAGCCGTCGTTGAAACCGGCCCGACGGGTGGCGGGCCCGCTCAGGATCAGCAGCGGCGCCACGTTCTCGTCCGTGGTCTGCACGCCGCGCAAGTTGAACTCGGGCTCGGCCACTGCCTCGACCGCCGCCAGCACGAAGGGAAACAGCTCCGGCACGCAGCCGGCCATGACGGCGTTGGCGGCGATCCGCTCCACCGTCGCCAAGCCCATCAGCGGTTCCAGTTCGCCCACCACCTCGCGCGCGTCCCGCTCGGCGCCCCGGACCATCGCTTCCACCCGGCCCAGGGTCGGCGGCACGACCGGCAGCCCGTCGGTCCAGCCACGACGGTAGTAGAGCTCGCCCATGAGGTTCTCCGGCGTCTCGCCCTGGAGCACCTCGACCCGCTGGCGCGGAAATTCGCCGACCGCGCTCAGTCGGTCGTCGAGCCCCTTCTCCGCCACCCGCTGGCGCAGGACATCGTCGATCCAGCCGCCGTCGCGGCGCTGGGCCGTCGGCAGCAGAAGCCAGAGGCTTCGCCCGGCCACCCGCTCACATCTCGCGGGCCTGGGCCAGCTTGCCCGACCAGTCGGCCGGCAGGCGCACTGCCTTCGTCGTGGGGAAGCCGAGGATGCCGTTGTGGGCGAAGACGAAGGCGTTGGTGCGCAGCGGGTCGCCGGCAACCGCGATCATGTAGTCGCTCGCGTCGCAGACGATCGGCACCAGGCGCTCGGGATCGCTCGACTCCGCGAAGATCCGGGGCGCCTTCCCCAGGTTGACGAGATCGACCAGCGATCGCCGGCCCGCCACCAGGTTGGTCCAATGGCCGATATAGCGCTCGAACTTCCAGGCCGGCAGGCGCGCGTGCTCGAACAGCCACTGCTTGACGTCGGCCTTGGAGAATCCGGACCTGGCGATGGTCTCCGCCAGCACCGGGCTCAGCACCAGGAGCGGCTTGTAGCCCCCGGTCGAGAGACCGATGGTGAAGCAGAGCTGCCAGCCGGAGCCCTTGACCAGCGCGTCGGCGAGATAGGGCAGCATCTGCTCCGCCGTATGGCCGAAGACCGAGGCGATGCAGTCGCCCCCGGTGAAGCGGGAGACGGTGACCGCGCTCGTCCCCGGCGCGATGCCCTGATCGGCAGCGATGGAGGGCCAGCCAATGCTGTCGAGCACGCTCTCGTTCTCGGCCAGCACGACCCGCCAGGTGCCGCCATAGGTCGCCTTGTCGGTCTCGTGCGGCAGGAAGCCGGCGACGTTCCTCAGCATCAGGCGCCAGAAGCGGCCGATCGAGGTGTTGGCTTGGAAGCCGTCGCGCAGCACGCCCTGCTCGAAGTTGAAGCCGAGGTCGTGGATGATCGGCCCGTTAACGACGATCAGGGTCTCCGCCCCAGGTGTATTACCGCTGTGCTCGACGCCGTAGGTCGAATCGACCATCGCCTCGACCAGCGCCATCAAGACCGGCAGGTATTCCGGCCGGCAGCCGGCCATCACGCCGTTGACCGCGACGTTCCAGGGGCTGGCGGACCGGTTGTCCGGCGCCAGGACGCCGATCTCGGCGTTCGGGTCCAGCTCGGCGAAACGCAGGAAGGCCTCGACCTTGGCCGGTGTCGGCGGCACCACGGGCAGGCCGTCGCTCCAGCCGTTCTCGTAGAAGAAGCGGTTCACGTCCTCGAAGCCGCCGGTGAAGACGATGTCGCTGGCCGAGGGCTCGTTGATCGCGACCGCGTCCGCCGGCTGGCTCAGCAGGTTGTCGATCACCCGCTCGAGGGTCACCGAGCCTATGTTGTCTCGGAGCTCGTCGTCGGATTGACCGTCGACATGCCCGGGCACCAGGGCCACGGGCAGGTTGGGCAGCCCGATGCCGACCGAGGTGGTCGCGGCCTGGCCGAGGAAGCCCTCACAGACCAGGGACGAGGTGGGAATTCCGGCTTTCTCGGCGACGGCGCTCGCCCGCAGCACGGCGGGCGTGCAGCTGCCTCAGCAGCCCATTCCGGAGATGACGGCATCGACCCCAAACTCGTGCAAGCGGTCCGCCAAGGTCGCCAGGATCTCCGCCTCCCCCTCGCCGTGGGTCGAGCCGAACGCGTCCCAGCGCACGAACTCGATGCCGGGATAGCGCTGCTCCAGCTTGCCCTCCAGCATGGTGAAGATCTCGTCGCCCCGGAATAGATAGTCCCAGAGCTGGCATACCGTCTTGCCCTCGAGCGTATCCAGTCGCGGCGCCAGCGGCGTGACCTCGATGGTCTTCTCCCCGCGTGGCCACACGACCTCGTAGCGCCCGCCGTCGTCGTTCACGGTCATCTCAGCAGCTCCTCCGAATTGCCCTCGCGCGGTCGAACAGAGCCTATTCTAGCCGCGGCAACGCAGACCCGCCATGCCCGCCGACGTGGCCTGTCCGGCCCGGGCGGAATTCACGAGCCCGTGTTCGCCATTGCGCCCGCCCCGCTCGGCTGGCAGAATTCCGCCGACGTCGCTCGGTTGCGCGAGCGTTCCTTCCGAGCCGGGAAGGCGCGCGCCTTCCCGGCTCGGAAGGAACGCTCGCGCGTTTCGCCTGCCGCCGCGACGACGGTCCGTTGGTTCGACACACGGGCGCGGCTTGGAAGGAGACGATAATGCATGATTCACCTATCCGGTCCCTGGCTATCGGCCTCGCCGCCGCCGGCGTGTTGGTGCTTTCGGCGACGGGCGCGGCCGCCGCGCCGCAGGCGCTGGCCCTGGTCGCCACCTTGGGCGAGGTCCCGCTGAGTTGCGAATCCGGGGTCTGCAAGGCCGAGTTTTCCGCCTTCTGCCTGCAGCCCGATCGCTACACGCCGATGAAGGGCACGCGCTATCACATGGTCCAGGGCGGTGATTTGAAGCTGCTCGGCAAGCGCGCGGACGGCAAGGACGTGGTTCTGGCGGCGGCCGAGAACCTGGACTTCCACTCCAAGCGCACTCACGTCGCGCTGGAGATCTCCATCCCGCGCTCGCGGCTGGCGAAGCTCGGCGTGGAGAGCGTCCGAATCGCCGTCGGCAAGAATGTCTCGCTCATGCCCGAGGCACGGCCGAACGATCCCAATCCGATAACGGAAGCCGACCTGGTGCTCGCCGGACGACTCCGCACCCTCGGCGCCAAGATCATCGACCGCAACCCGGATCACATGGTCGCGGCGCGCATCACCAGCCGCATGATCAACGCCCTGCCCGAGCTCGGCCGCGTCTCGACAGCCGAGAACGACGTGGTCTGGAAGCAGGCGTTGAACACCGCGGGCGGCAACGAGATCTCGCCCCTGGCGCGGAAGTTGGCCCGCCAGGCGGTCGAATTTTGCGATTTCGCCGCCGAGCGCAAGGCGCGCCACGGCGGCATGCGGCGTTGCCTGCAGAAGGAACACGACAACATGCTCGACATCCTGAATTCCGGCTATTGGAGCGCCGTGAAGACGGGCAGTTAGGGCCTTTTCCCGGTTTCCCGGGCAAGCCGGCGACCGTTTGAAGTGAGCCTATCGCGCAAGGCTTCGCGTGGACATATCGAGACGGCGGCGGTGTTGACCGCCGCCGTCTTGTTTCTCAGCTGCCCTCCCTCGGCCGGCGCCGCCGACCAGGCGACTCTGGAGGCCTGCGTCGAGGGTACCGGTATCCCTGAACGCGACTACCAACTCTGTACGCGCGCGATCGCCGATTGCGGCAAGGAGGGCGTCGAACTCGCCACGCTCCACATCGCCCGCGGCCTCGCCTTGGCGGCGGTCGGCGCACACGACAAGGCGATCCTGGACTTCGATCGCGGCCTCGCGCTCAATCCGGCCTCCGCGGCGGCGCTGCATGCGCGCGGACTATCGCATCAGGCGCGCGGCCGGTGGGCCGCCTCGATCGCGGATTTCGATTCCGCGATTGTCCTCTTCCCGCATTACTTCAACGGCTTCCGCCATCGCGGCACGACCCGCCTGCTGTCGGGCGATTTCGAGGCGGCTCTGGTCGATTTCGATCACGCGATCAGGCTCGACGCCTCCAAGCCTTCGGTCTTCATGTTCCGGGGCATCGCCCGCTATCTCGTCGGCCCGGAAGTCGCGGCGATCGCCGACTTCGAGCGCGCGGCGGCCATGCGCTTTCCCCAAACCCATCTCGACGTCTGGCGGCTCCTGGCCCGGCGCGGGCTCGGCGAGGCGGCGAGGGCGGGGTTGCCGAAAATCCGTCTCGGGGTCGACGCCGACGCGCCGCCGTGGCTCGCCGCCCTCACTCGGCGAATCGCGGACGGCGGCGAGGCGGCGGCCGTCTGGGCGACGATAGAGGCGGTGGCTCCGAGGCGGCGCCCCAAGGCGGTCGAGGTGGTGGGCTTCTATCTGGCGCTCGACGCCCGGGCGCGGGGCGACGAGGGTGCGGCGCGGGCCCATCTCGCGCGGGCCACCGAGGCGGCGGGGCATCTGAGTATCGAGGGCGCGCTCGCCCGGGTCGTGGCGGCCCGGGAACGCTGAACCGGCCGAGAATGGGAGGCACGAAATCATGCAATACGGCACGTTCAACCTGGCCCCCCAGCGCAATCCGGCCGACGGCGAGGGCAGAATCATCGGCAACGTCGTCGAGCAGGTCCGGATCGCGGAAGCGCTCGGCTTCGACGTCGCCTGGATCGCCGAGCATCATTTCTCCAACCTGAGTCTCTCCCCCTCGCCGCTGATGACGGCGGCGCATCTGGCCGGCCTGACGGAGCGGATCGGCCTCGGCACCGGCGTCGTGGTGCTGCCACTCTACCAGCCGATGCGACTGGTGGAGGAGATCGCCTATGTCGACATCCTCTCCGGCGGGCGGCTGCATCTCGGCATCGGCAGCGGCAGCCAGGCCCATGAATCGCGCGGCCTCGGCACCGACCTCCTCGATGCCCGGACGCGTTTCGAGGAAGTCCTCGACATCATCGAGATGGCCTTCGAGAACGGCGTCGTCGAACACCGGGGCCGGCATTTCGAGATTCCGGAAACCACCCTCTCGCTGCGCCCGGTGCAGCGGCCGCATCCGCCGATCTATTTGGCCGGACTGGCGGGCGACGCGGCATTGATGGAACGGGCCGCCAGGCGCGGTTACATCCCCTTCGCCTCGGCCGCTTGGGCGCCGGTCGCGGCGGTGGCGGCGAAGCGCGAAGGCTATGTCGAGGGCTACCGCGCCGCCGGCCTTGACCCGGCGAGCATGCCCTTCGCGGCCCAGCGCCTGATCTACGTCACCGACGATTCCTCGGACGCGGCGAACGCGGCCGAACACGCGATTTACACCTACCGCGTCGTCCGGGCGGCGAAGAGCGGCCGGGCCCATTTCGACGGCCACGTCATTCGGCCCGACCCGGTGCCGGGCGAGGACGGGGTGGAGATCATCCTTCGCGACGGAATGGTCGGCAGCGCCGAGCACGTGGCCGAGAAACTGGTCGCCGACATCCAGGGCCTCGGTCTCACCCATATGAGCTGTTTCATGAACTTCGGCGGGCTGGAGCACGAACGCGTGGTCCGATCGATGGAACGCTTCATGCGCGACGTCGTGCCGGCGGCGGAAGCGGCGCTCGGCGGCGACGCGCGGCGCGCGACCGGCGATTGAGGAACCCTACCCATGCGCCTGGCGCTCCGCATCCTCGGGCTCGTCGTCATCGCGTTCGTCTCGGCGGCGGCGATGCTGTTGCAGTTTCCCTCCATGAAGGAAGGCTATTCGCTCGAGGAGATCCCCTTCTTCGCCGCCGGCGGTTTCGGCCTGATCGCTATCGGCGTCGCCTGGTGGTGGGGCTCGGGCAAGAATTTCGGCTGGGCCGTGCCGGCCTGGATCCTGCTGGCGCCGCCCGCGCTGGCCTGCCTCGTGGTCTCCTGGCAGTTCATGCAGGCCCGCCTAGATAGCGAAACCGCGACGGCCGCCGCGCGCGTCACCAGCTACAGGGAAACCTTCATCACCTGGCCGGGTTTCGACGGGCCGGTTGGAATCCGGGTGGCGATCGAGGTGAGCGTGCCCGAATGGGCGGAGGGTCTGATCTATCCGCCGGAAGTGCGGATGGGTCGCGCGCTGAAAATTCCGCTGGAGGATCTGGCCTCCACCCGCACTTCCGGCAGTGGCTATTTCAAGGATCGCCATATCGATGCCGAGGTGGGGCAACTGACGCTGCTGAAAACGGTCCTGTTCGATCGTTCGGTGCCGCCTGGATCTAGTCACCGGACACTGGAGCCGGGAGGCGCGGCCACGCTCCGCTTCGATCTGCACCCCGGGATCATCGATCTGATCCACGGCAGCGCCAAGATCTGCCTCGGCGACGACGCGGTGGACCTGCCCGATTGCGCCGAAGGTCAGGAACCGAGATCGGGCTGCATCCGCAAGAGACGCCGGCGGACGCCGCAACCGATCTACACCGAGGGCGCGGATCTGAGCGCGCTCTCATTCGTCGCCGGTCGCCATGATCTCCGCATCGACCTGAGCCGGGAACTGACCCGCGCGCTGCGCGAGTCGAGCCGCCTACAGGGCGATCCGCCGGCCTGGACAGCCATGCAACGGCGGCTGGAGCCCCCGGGGCTCGCCCGGGCGGGCTATCGACTCTGCCCGCCTGGCCCCCACTCCCACACTGGCTATCGCGTCTGCTATTGTCGGCCCTGAGGTCGGCGGCGGGCCGACGACGCGCCGGGGGGAGCCCCATGATTCCAATGCCGGAGGTGATCGAGACCAGGGTCCACGCCGCGCTGCCGGACGACATGCTGATGAGCGACGCCGAGTCGGCGATGTCGCGTGACATGTTCCGCGGGCGGCCGATCGGCTCGTTCCTGGAAGGCCCCTCCTTCGACCGGGACGGCAACCTCTACCTGGTCGACATCGCCCACGGGCGGATCCTGAAGCTCTCGGCCGCGGGCGAATTTTCCACCGTCGCGCACTACGACGGGCAGCCGAACGGCCTGAAGATCCACCAGGACGGCCGCATCTTCGTCGCCGACCGACAGAACGGCATCGTCGAGATCGACACCGTCAACGGCAAGGCGAGGACCGTGCTGGGCCGCGACGACCTGCCGGGCTTCAAGGGGCCGAACGACCTCTTCTTCGATTCCAAGGGCAACCTCTTCTTCACCGACCAGGGCGAGACCGGGCTGCACGATCCGACCGGCCGGGTCTTCATGCGGAGCCCCGACGGCACGCTACGCTGTCTCCTCGACAACGTGCCCAGCCCCAACGGCCTCGTCATGGACCCGGCGGAAGAGGTGCTCTATGTCGCCGTCACCCGCACCAATTCGGTCTGGCGGGTGCCGATGCGGCCCGACGGCTCGATCCACCGGGTCGCTATCTTCGTCCGCCTCACCGGCGGCATGGGGCCGGACGGCCTGGCGGTCGACGTGGAAGGCAACCTGGCGGTCGCGCACGCAGGGCTAGGCTGCGTCTGGCTGGTCTCCGCCAACGGCGTGCCGAGCCACAGGATCGAGGCCTGCGACGGCGGCCGTCTCACCACCAATATCACCTATGGCGGGCCCGAGAATCGAACGCTCTTCATCACCAACTCCTTTTCGAATAACGTTCTGAGGGCGGAGATGCCACATCCGGGCGAACCGATGTTCGCCCATATGGACTGACGCGGGGAGACCGCGATGAAGCTGGTCGAACTGGCCACGGTCGTGCGCTCCAAGAACGCAGGCCCGTTGAAGATCACCATCGACATCATGTTCGAGACGGCGGAGGCCTACGAGCGCGCGCGCACTTCACCGGCTCTCTCGACGAGCGCGATCGCTGCCTACTACGGCTTGCGTCAGGGGGCGATCGAGGTCCTGCCCTATCCCCAGGCGAACGCGATCAAGCTGGTGATGAATCGCCCCGTCATTGCCGGCAGCCCCGGCGACAGCGACGTTTACGGCGCGCAGCAACATCGCCCGCTGTTGGAAGTGGAGGTCTAATTGAGCGCCATCGAGCGACTACGCGATCGCTTCGCGAACGGAGATTCGGACCGCCCCTTGAAGGCGATCTCGGCCTCCGGCCAGCTCGGCTACGGCGTGCTGGAGCCGGCGTTTCGCGCCGGCCTGGCGCGCGAGCCGGATTTCATCGGCGCCGACATGGGCTCGACCGATCCGGGCCCCAACTATCTCGGCACCGGCCTGATGGCGACCTCGGAGGCGACCACGACGCGCGACTTGCGACTGCTGCTGAATGGCGCCCGGAAAAGCGACACGCCCCTGATCATCGGCAGCGCCGGGACCGCGGGCGCCCGGCCGCATCTGGACGCGACGCTCGACGTGGTGCGCCGAATCGCGCGGGAGGACGGGCTCCATTTCCGCTTGGCCGTGGTCAGCGCCGATATCGACAAGGCGGTCGTCAGCCGCGCCGCACTCGATGGCCGCCTGACCCCGCTCGCCGACAACATCGAGGCGGGCGCGGCGGACATCGACGCCTCGAGCCATATCGTCGGGCAAATGGGGACGGAGGCGATCTGCCGCGCGCTGGAGACGGGTGCCGACGTCGTCATTACCGGCCGGGCCTGCGACACGGCGATCTACGCGGCGATCCCGAGGCTCCTCGGCTACCCCGAGGCCAACTCGATGCACATGGCGAAGATCATCGAATGCGCCTCGCTCTGCTGTACGCCGGGGGGACGCGATTCCATGCTCGGTACGCTGGACCATGGCGGTTTCGTGCTGGAGAGCATGAACCCGGAACGGCACGCGACGCCGATGTCGGTGGCGGCGCACGGCCTCTACGAGCAGGCGACCCCCTATCTCGTCATCGAGCCCGAGGGGACGTTGCATCTCGAAGCCGTCGCCTACAGCGCCCTCGACCCTCACCGGACGCGGGCGGAAGGCGCCGAGTGGCGCCCTGCGGAACGCCTCACGGTGAAGCTCGAGGGTGCCGCACCGGTCGGCGAGCGGATGCTGCTGTTGGCCGCCAGCGCCGATCCCCGCTTCATCGCCGCTCTCGACGAGATCCTGCCGGCGGTGGCGGCCGTGGTGGCGGAAATCGTGCCGCCCCGCGCGGTTGCCCCCTACCGGCTCGACTTCCGCGTCTACGGCCGGGGCGCGGTCTCGCTCTGGGGCGGGAGCGATGAGCGCGAGCCGGCCGAGGTCTTCATCCTGGCCGAGGTGCTGGCGGAGACCTTGGAGGAGGCGAAGACGGTCGCCGCCGCCACCAAACAGTATCTCCTGCACCACGGCTTCCCGGGCCGTCTCTCGACGGCGGGCAATCTCGCCTTCCCCTTCACCCCGCCGGAGGTGGCCTTCGGCACCGCCTATCGCTTCAGCCTTTATCACGTCATGGAGGTCGACGCCCTGGCCCCGCTCTTCCCCGTGGAGACGGAAGAGATCTGAAGAACAGGAAACAAAAGATCCGGGTCCATAATAGCTCCACGGCCGCCGCTTACGCCGCGAGCTCCAGGATCTCCATTACCTGAGCCGGGCCGTCGATGGGGCGCGGGTTGCGCGGCACCCAGGGCGTGCCCATCGCCTGTTCGGCGATGCGCTCGAAGTTCTCGCGCCCGACGTCGACGGCACCGAGGCTGCGTGGCATGCCGAGGCCGGCGATGAAACGGTCCAGCACGTCGCCGGCATCCTCGCCCGCATGGCCCATCGCGGCGGCGACCAGCTCTTGCCGCTCTGCGTTCGCCCGCTTGTTCCAGCGCATCACCGCCGGCAGCATGATGCAGGAGGTGTGACCGTGGGGTACGTCGAAAACCGCGCCCAACACGTAGCCGATACCGTGGCTCGCGCCCATGGGCACGCCGCTCGCCAGGGGCGCTATGGAAAGCCAGGTGCCCATCTGGCAATCGAGCCGCGCCTCCAGGTCGCTCGGTTCGGCCTTGACCCTGGGCAGGCCGCTCGACAAGAGCTTTAGGCCCTGCAAGGCCTGGGCGTCGCCGAAGGCGTTGGCCTCGGCCGCGCAGGTGCCTTCGACGCAATGGTCGACCGCGCGGATGCCGGTCGACAGCCACAGCCATTCCGGCGTGTGAACGGTCACGGCCGGATCCAGGACGACGGCGTGCGGGATGATGCCGGGGTGGCGGATCAGTTCCTTGATCCGGGTGCGCTCGTCGGTGACGCCGGAGATGGCGCTGAACTCGCCGCCCGACAGTGTCGTCGGCACGGTGATCTGCTTGATCGTCGGCGCCTTGACGCCATCCGCCGGCCCCGGCGTACCGTCGGGGCGGGCGACGGGGCGTAGCGCGTCGATCCCCTCGCTCGTGTCGACGTCGTTGGCGAGGCACAGCATGACCGCCTTGGCGCCGTCGGTGATGGAACCGCCACCGATGGTGACGATCAGGTCCGCGCCAGCCTCGCGCGCGGCCGCCGTGGCCCTGATCACGTCGGCCCTGGGGGTGTGCGGGGCCATGTCGTCGAAGCTACCCGAGCAGTTGTTGCCGAGTGCGCGGCGGACCGTTCCGATCTCGTCCGTCTTGTTGTTCAGCGTGTTGGAGACCATGAGGAAGACGCGGCTGGCACCCAGCTTGCGCGCCTCCTCGGCGACGACCTCGGCCGCCGGCCTGCCGAACGATACCGAATCCATGCGGCTGAAATTGACCCGTCCCGTTTGCACCATGGTGCTTCTCCCCGAACTCCGCCTCGGCCGCGCTCGCCGGCCAGTGGTGACAGTATATAGCCGTGTCTCCCGCTTTGCGGGTCGAGTGAGATCACCGCTGTCTTGCAAGCAACGGAGTCATCGTGCCTGCACCGTGAAAATGGGACATGCGAGAGGGCCGTCTGGCCGCCGCGCGCGGAGCGGTCAACCCGCGGTGGCCGATCAGCCCATCACCAGGTTCGGCAGGAACAGCGCGATGTTCGGGAAATAGACCAGGATCGTGATCATCACGAACAAGGTGACGACGAAGGGCGAGGCGCCGACGATGACGTCGTTCATCGAGCCACCACCACTGCGAATGCCGTGCACGATGTAAAGGTTGACGCCCACCGGCGGGGTGATCAGCGCGGTCTCCAGCAATAGCGTCACCAGGATGCCGAGCCAGACCGGATCGAAGCCCATGGCGACCAGGATCGGCACGATCAGCGGCGTCGTCGTGATCAGCATGGAAAGCGTCTCCATGAAGCAGCCGACGGCGATGTAGAACAGAATGAAGACCCACAGCGTCTCCATCGGGGTCATGCCGAGGTTCTCGATGAAACCGACGAGTTGCGCCGTCATGCCGACCATGCCGAGGACAAAATTCAGAAATAGCGCGGCGAAGATGATCAGCATGATCATCGCCGTTGTCCGGAGCGTGCCCTCGAACACCTCGCACATCATCGCGACGCTGAGCGAGCGGAAGCAGGCGGCCAGCACGATCGCGGCGACGACGCCCACCGAGGCCGCCTCCGTCGGCGTCGCCCAACCGGCGTAGATCGCGCCGACGACGACCACGAAGATGCCGAGCGGCGGCAGCAGATGCGGCAGCGAGCGCCAGCGTCCCTCCCAACTCGTCTCCACTTTCGAACCACCCCAACTGGGCCGCCAGAGGACGAAGATGATCACCGTCACCATGAACAGGCTGGCCAGGATGAAGCCCGGGATGAAGCCCGCCAGGTAGAGCCGGGGTACCGAGGTATCGGTCAACAGGCCGTAAATGATGAGATTGATCGAGGGCGGGATCAGGATGCCGAGCGTGCCGCCCGCGGCAAGCGTGCCGAGGAACAAGGGCTCGTTGTAGCCACGCCGCTCGATCTCGGGATAGGCGACGGTGCCGACCGTCGCCGCGGTCGCCACGGAGGAGCCGGAGGAGGCGGCGAAGATAGCGCAGGAGCCGATGTTGGAATGCATCGTGCCGCCAGGCAGCCAGGAAAGCCACTGCACCATCGCGCCATACATCCGCTCGGCGATGCCGGCGCGCAGCAGCACCTCGCCCAGCATGATGAAGAGCGGAATGGCGACGAGCACGTATTCGACCGCGTTCTGCCAGATGATTTCGCCGAAGGCCCGATGCAGCACCGCGTCCGGGCCCAGCTGCGCCCATTGCAGGATGAGGCCCAGCCAGGCGAGCGAGGCCGCGACGGGAACGCTCGCGGCCAGGAGGACGAGAAGGACAGACCCCGTGAAGACGAGCAGCGCCGTGCCGGCGAACGGGCCCACGTCAATCACCCCCCCTTTCGACCAACCGGCGTTCGCGCGCCAGGTCGGCCTCGGCTCGCGCCTTCTCCTCCGCGATCTCCTCTTCCAGGCCGCGGGCGCCGACGAGCTGGGTGATTCGCGCGCTGTCGCCCTGGAGGATCGCGACCACCAGCCTGACGAAAATTAACAAGACGATGGCGATGGCAAAGATCAGACCGGCGAACCAGAAGCCCTGCGGCAAGGCCAGCGGGGTCACCAACGGCGTGATCGATACCGAAGAGTTCTCCCAGCTGTTGGAATAGACGTTGAAGGAACGCTCCGCCATGAACACCATGAGCCCGGCCAGCATGAGGAAGCCGACGACGTCGAGCGTGAGGCGAACGATCCGAGGCAACACCAGATAAAGCGCGTCGATCCTGACATTGCCGCGGTTGAGCACGAGGAAGGCGTACGCGAAAGCGGTCGACACCGCGAACAGGTAACCCGCGATCTCGTCGGCGCCGCCGAAGGAGAAGCTGATCAGCTTCCTCAGTACCACGTCCACCGTGGTGAAGCAGGCGGCGAACACCAACATCGCACCGCCGACCCAGACGAGCCATTGCGACATTCGCGTGGCCTTGTCGAGAAGGCGGTCCAGCATGGCGTCTCCGCTATTTGTAAGTGCGGGCGCCGCCCCCCTCGAGGCGACGCCCGCGATTCCGTCGAAGCCCAGTTACGATTACTTGATGGCCTTCACGCCGATGACCTTGGCGACCGTGGCGTTCCAGTCGGAAACACACTCTTCACTGCAACGCTTCGCCCAGGCCTTGAGCACGAAGTCGGACAGGATGCGCTTGCGCTCCTCGAGGTCGGCGGGACCCGGATGCACCAGCTTCACCGAACCCGGCTCGCCCTTGGTGCACTTGCCCACGCCCGACAGGCAGGCGAAGGCTTCTTTGTCCTCGGCCTCGGCGTTGGCCCATTGCTCGTCACCGAGCTTGCGATACTGCTTGAGGAAGAAGCTCTGCGTGTCCTTGTTGAGGCCGTTCCACTTCTTGTTGCTCATCGCCGCGAAGCCGAGGCCGGCGCCGACGGGAAGCAACATCGCGTGGGTGATGACCTCGTGCCACTTGGCCTGGAAGGCCGGCATGGTGCCGGTGATGCCGCAGTCGGCGACACCCTTCTGCAAGGCCGGAACCACCTCGGCGAAGGAGATCGTGACCGAGGTGCCGCCGACGCCGTTCACGAAGTCACCCAGCGTCGTGGAATAGACCCGGATCTTCTTGCCCTTGAGGTCGCTGAGCTTGTCGACCGGCGAGTTGCACCAGATCATCTGGCTCGGCCAGCGGAAGGTGTAGAGGTACTTGGCGCCGAAGACCTTATGGAATCGCTTGATGATCACCGGCTCGTAAGCCTCGACCACCCTGCGAGCCTCGGCGAAATCCTTGGAGACGCTCGACAGATCCACGCCTTCCAAGGTCGGATCTTCCGAGGCCACATAGCCATAGACGCCATGGCTGACGTCGAAGACGCCGAGCTTCAGCAGCCGCATCACCTCCCAGCCCTTGAGGCCGAGCTCGGTGATCGGGTTGAGCTGGGCCTTGATCTTGCCGCCGGAGGCCTTGGGCAGGCGGCTTTGATAGAAGGGCTTCTCGTAGTCGTAGTAATTGGTCAGGTTGGCCCAGGTTCCCACCACCTTGAGGCTGGTTTTCTGGACCTCCGCCGTCGCGGCGCTCGCCGCCAGCGCGAAGGCGCCGCCGGCGAGAATGGCCGTGGCGCGCGAGAGGATCTTCCTCGCCATCATGACGTCTCCCTATGTTTAAGTGTCGGGACCGTTCGGCCCCCAACTCGGTCCTCGGATAGCCCCCGGTCCCGGCGGCCATTGCCTCGTGGCCGGGGCTCGGAAGTCGCGCGCATTTAAGCTCGCCCGCGCGGCCATAGTCAAACGGCGACTGGAACCATCACCGCGCGAGATCGACGAGTCGCCAGGGAAGTCGAGCCGCCGCGGCGCCCGCGGCGAGCACGGCCGCCGCGCCGAACGCCGCCGCCAGCGCGGTACGGGCAAGTTTCAAAGACCTGTTTCCTCTCCCTAGTCACGACCCGCGACGGCGGGCCTAGGCGCACTATTGGGCAATTTGCTTGCGGTGGCGCGCGGCGCGATCCATCGTTCGGCAGGGCTACGAAATCGAGGAGGAACGTGCCATGGCATCGCTCGAGAATAAGATCATCGTCGTCACCGGCGCCGCCTCCGGGATCGGCCGAGCGAGCGTGCTGAAGGCGCTTGGCGAGGGCGCCCTGATCATCGCCGTCGATTCCGACCAGGCGGGGCTGGAGGGCTTGCGCGGCGAGGCCGGCGAGCGAATGACGCCGGCGCCCGGCGACGTCACCGACGATGGCTTCGCCCGCGCCGTGATCGAGCGGGCGGTGGCGGCGCACGGCCGGCTCGACGGGCTCGCCACCATCGCCGGCATCTCCGAGAGCGGGGTGGCGCTCTGCGCCATCGAGCCGGAGGTCTGGGACCGGATCTTCGAGATCAACGTCAAGGCGACGTGGCGCTGGATGTGCGCCGCCGTGCCGGCGATGCGAGCCGGCGGCGGCGGCTCGATCGTCACCGTCGCCTCCCAGCTCGCCTTCGCCGGGGGCCGGCTGAACGCCGCCTATATCGCCTCCAAGGGCGCGGTGGTGAGCCTGACCAAGACGGCGGCGGTCGAATTGGCGGAGGATGGCATCCGGGTAAATGCCGTGGCGCCGGGCGCCACCGACACGCCGCTGATGCAGCGTGGCCTCTCGCGCCAAGCGGACCCGGCCGCGGCGCGCGAACGCTCGCGTGACCGCCACGCCATGCAACGCTTCGGCCGGCCGGAAGAGATCGCCAACGGGATCTGTTGGCTACTCTCGGACGAAGCCGGCTTCGCCACCGGTTCGACCTTGGTGCTCGACGGCGGCTGGCTCGCGGCGTGAGCGTGCTAGAAACCCGAGGCGGATAGCGCGGGAGGCGCAAACAAGCCATGAACAGGTTCGAAGGCAAAGTGGCGCTGGTGACGGGCGCCGGCACCGGTATCGGCAACGCCACGGCAACCAGGCTCAAAGCCGAGGGCGCGACGGTGGTCGCGGGCGTGGCGAACGAGGAACAACTGGGCGCCGTCGGCGAATTCGACGCCATCGTGCTCGACGTCACCGAGTTCGAAGCTTGGGAGCGCGCCCGCGAACATATCGAAGGCACGCATGGCGGCCTCGACGTGCTGGTCAACAACGCCGGCATCATCGAATTCGGCACCGTCGAGGAGACGACGGAGGAGTCTTGGTGGCGGGTGCTCGACGTCAATCTCGGCTCGGTCTATCGCGGCGGCAGAATCGCGGTGCCGATGCTACGCGCGCGCGGCGGCGGCGCCATCGTCAACCTGGCCTCGATCAACTCGATCCGGGGCAACAACCGCACGGCGGCCTATTCCGCCTCCAAGGGCGGCGTCCTGGGCCTCACCATGGCGATGGCGCTGGATCACATCGACGACGCCATCCGGGTCAACTGCGTCTGCCCGGGCTCGATCGACACGGAGATGATCCAGAGCCTCTTCGCGAGCGCCAACGACGCCGAAGCGATGCGCCGGGCGGTGGTGGCGAAGCACCCGATCGGCCGGCTGGCGAGGCCCGAAGAGGTGGCGGCGTTGATCGCCTTCCTCGCCTCCGAGGACGCCTCCTTCATGACCGGCCTGGCGGTGCCGGTCGACGGCGCGCGCTCGATCCGATGGTCGCCGAGCCGGAAGGGGCCGAGCGCCATATCGATCTCGGCGTCGGGCGGATCGGTGAAGCCATGCGGAAGCCGGTTGAGGACATTTGAGGCGATCATGAGCGAGCAAATCATCCGCACGACCTGTCCGCGCGACTGCTACGACAGTTGCGGCATCCGCGTGGTGTTGCGCGATGGCGCGATCGACCGGGTGACCGGCGATCGCGACCATCCGGGCAACCGGGGCTCGCTCTGCGGCAAATGCACGCTGGCCTATAACGGGGTCTGGCGCGATCCCGAGGCGCGGCTGACGAGGCCGCTGAAACGTGTCGGCGCAAAAGGCGAGGGCGGCTTCGAAGCGGTCTCGTGGGAGGCGGCGCTAGCCGAGATCGCGGAGCGCCTCGGCCGCCTGATCGACGCGGACCGGGCGCACGATATCCTCACCGCGCACTACACCGGCACCTGCTCCCTCATCGCCAACCAGTTTCCGATGCGCTTCTTCAACCATATCGGCGCGAGGGAGGTGGAACCGGACTCGATCTGCAATCTCGCCGGCCACGTCGCGCTCCAGTATTTGATCGGGGAGAGCGCCACCGGCTTCGATCCGCGCACCGCCCGGGATTCAGAATGCCTGATCGTGTGGGGCGCCAACCCTTCGACGAGCGGCCCGCATGTCGACAAGCATTGGCTGGCGGAATTTCCAGGCACGCTGGTCGTCATCGATCCTATTCGGACGCCGACGGCGGCCCGGGCCGACATCCACCTCCGCCCCTTCCCCGGCACCGATTCCGCGCTGGCCTTCGCGATGGCGCACGCGCTTCGTGCCGCCGGGCGTCTGGACGAGGGTTTCATCCGCGACCACACGGTCGGCTTCGAGGACGTGGCGCCGCTGATCGAGGCCTGGCCGCCGGCGCGCGCGGCCGAGGCGAGCGGTGTCGCGGCCCAAGATATTGAACGCGCGGCGGCGGCCTACGGCGCGGGCCCGGCGATGCTCTGGCTCGGCCAGGCGCTCTGTCGCGGGCCCACCGGCGGCAACGCCTTCCGCGCCGCCGCCATGCTGCCGGCGCTGACCGGCAATATCGGCAAGCCCGGCACCGGCCTCTATTTCCTCAACGCCAAGGGCACGACGCGCGGCATGGACATGGGCTACCTCGGACGCGCCGACCTGCGCCTCGGCGAGGCCCGGACGCTCAGCCACATGGACCTCCGTTCCCACCTGGAGGCGAGCCCGCGCGACAAGGCGCTGCTGCTCTGGAACATCAACATCGCCGCCTCCAACCCCGACCAGGGGCGGCTGTTGGCGGCACTGCGCTCGGAAGAGCTCTTCTGCGTCGTCGCCGACCTCTTCATGACGGATAGCGCGCGGTATGCCGACATCGTGCTGCCGGCGGCGAGCTTCCTGGAGTTCGACGATCTCGTGGGCTCCTATTTCCACCTCTCGATCGGGCCGCAGACGAAGGCCGCCGAACCGCCGGGCGAGGCGCTGCCGAACCAGGAGATCTTCCGCCGCCTGGCCCGCGCCATGGCCTTGGAGGAACCGGCGCTCCACGAAGACGACACGGCGATCCTGGCCCACATGCTGGCGCCGTTCGATCTGAGCTTCGAGGAGCTGAAGGCCCAGGGCACGATCTATCCCGAGGCCGAGCCGGTGATCCTCTGGGCCGATCTAGTTTTCCCCACACCCTCGGGCAGGATCGAGCTGGCGAGTGACCGCGCGGCGGCGGACGGCCATCCCCGGACCCCGCTGCCCGAGCCGCTGGCGCGACCGGCGGACGGCATGCTCCGCCTGCTGACGCCGGCCAGCGAGTGGCACATGAATTCGTCCTACGACAACGAGCCGAGAATTCGCGCGCGGACCGAGCCGGCGAGGCTCACCCTCCACCCGGAAGACGCGGCGGCGCGCGACCTGGTGGCGGGCGACAGCGCCCGGGTCTGGAACGAGACCGGCGAGATCGCCATGGCCATCGCCGTCGATACGCTGACCCCGCCCGGCGTCGGCTGGGCGCCCAAGGGGCGCTGGCCCGGCCACGCGGCGGAGGGCTTGAACGTCAACGCCCTCAACCCCGGCCTGCGCAGCGACATGGGCGACAGCACGGCGCTCCACGGCGTCGAGGTCCGGGTCGAGGCGTCGCGGACTTGAGGCCGCCCGCGGGTATCGCCGGGGCGTCGATCCATGCTCTAATTTCAATTGCCGACAACGAGGAGGGCACGGCATGGTCGAGTGGCTGAACATAGAGTCGGGCGTCTGGGTCGCGGCCGAGCAGATCACCATGGCGCGGCTGGAGAGCGACGACACGGTGGCCGTCTACGTCCTCGGCCGCGACGAGCCGGTGATCCGCACCCATCGCGACAACTGGAGCGCCATCGTCGACCGGCGCAGCGAAAAGCGGAAGATTCCCGTTTCGCTATCGACCAAGAGCGGCGAGATCTTCTTTCGCTCTCGACCAAGAGCGGCGAGATCTTCGAGGGCCACGTCTTCGTCTCCGGCAATCTGCGCGTCAAGGACCAGCTCAATGGACCCGAGGACTTCATCGCCTTCGAGACCATGGGCGGCCAGCTTTATCTGATCGCACGAAGCGAGCTGGCCCGGGTGGTACCGCGCGCGGCGCCGACGGAGGAGACCAGCACCGACTTCGCCTGAGCCCGTCTCGCGGGCGCGGCGTCGATGGCCCGAGCGTGGCGGCGAGATCGCCATCCACGAGCGGTCGACCATGCCGGCCAAGCACCGGAAGTGGGCGACCCCGCTTTTTATTGAAGGTGAAATCCCCAAAGGCGTCGCCCTCGCGCAGCACCGCTGCCAGCGGGAAACGCCGTGCTACCCTATCGCCGGGGAGGGTATGGAATGCGTTGCCTGCGCAAAGGCGATCCGAGACAAAGCCGCCGGCGCGAAGTCAAAGTAGGGAAAGCGGACTTGGCCGCGCTCGCCGCCGATCTCGCGCCCCTCCATGGCCGACACCAACCGCCAAAAATGGCGACTCCCCGGCCGCCCCGCTCCAAGCCGCTCCGCCCGAGCCGGCTGGCCCGGCGAATGCGGGAAGCGCGCGGGGAAGCCTGACCTGCCTCGGAAAAGGCGTATCTGTCCGATCAGATATCTTCCAGAACATATAGTTGACCGATGTTACTTCTTTTGATATGTACGCTGCCAGATATCTATGGAGACGCATAGTTTCATGACCCTTGAACTGCATTACGGCGGCGCCGTGGGCGGCGGCCAACGCTTCCCGCGGCCCGAGCTCGAAGATCGCTTCATGCGAACCTTCGACCACAGCGCGGGCGTCAAGATGTTCGGCTTGCGCCGGATCGGCAAATCGACCTTGCGGCGATACGCGACGGAACGGTTCGAGGCAGCCGGCCGGCCATTCATTTCGACCGACGGCCAGGGGCTGCATTCGCTCGTCGATCTATTGGGCAGGCTTGCCCAGGCAATGCCGCGGGAAGACGGTCTGATGAAGAGGGCTTTGAGGCTCGCCACGACGGGACCGGCGAGAGCCGCGCTGGAGGCCCTGTCAACGGGCGGGGCGTATGAGGAAATGGTGCTTTCCGCCCAATGGCTTCTCGTATCCGACGCCATCCGCGAGGCGCTGAAAGGCGATGGCCCAAAGCCGGTACTGGTCATCGACGAGTTCACCTATCTGCTCAGAAACATGATCGAGCGCCACGAGGAGCAGGGACGGAACGATGCCGACAGGTTGCTCGCCTCGATGCGAGAATGGCGCGGCGAAGGGATGCCCATGCTGCTGGCCGGGTCCATCGGCCTCACCCGGCTGGTTCGCACGCACAACCTCAATCGCGAGCACCTGAACGATTTGCAGCCTTTCGCCGTGCCGGAACTCACTGAAGACGAGGCTCGGGAGTTCATCCGTCTGGCGACCGAGACGCCGTCGGAGTGGCGATGGCGCGCCGGGCACACGGAAGAATTCCTGCAACAGTCGGGCGTTCTCTACCCGTGCTTCCTGGTGCGCGGCTTGCTCGAAATCGACGTCACGAATCCGGCGAACCCGAGCGAGTTCGACGCGATATTCTCGGAGCGCGTCCGCCCCGACCTCCATGCCGACTTCTACAACCAGTTCAACGAGCGTTTCAAAGCCTATGCCGGACTGCCCAATGACGAACGAAATTCGCTGATCCTGCCCGCCATCAAGGCGGTGATGGAGGCGGAGCCGGCCTGTCCCCACGACGATATCCCCTGCGACGATCCCTTCACGCAGGTCGAGCTGGCGCTTGCGCTCGAAATGCTGGTCGAGGACGGCTTCGTCCATTTCACCGAGGATGCCGGCGGCGAACGGCTCTGGAAACCGGCCTCCCGGCTGGCGAAGCTTTGGTGGACAAGGTCCAGACTCACATGAGCGCCCCGGCCCCCCATCCCATTCTCGTCCGCACTTTCATGACCCATGACATGAAGGATGAGGATATCGCCGCGCTCTCCACCGGCCGCGACGACGAATTTCGCCGCATAATGGAGGCCATCGCACGCTCCCGCCGGGCGTCGCCCGGCGCCGTCCAGCACATCGTGGTCTACGGATCGCGCGGTTTCGGCAAGTCCTTCATGGCTCGGCGGGCTCAGATCGCGGTTGCCGATCTGGACCAGAGTGCGGGACCGGTGCGTTACGTGTTGTTGCCGGAAGAACAGCACAACCTGCAACGCAGCCCGCACGCCTTTCTCGAAACCATCGCGCTGAGGATCGAAAATCTAGAGGGCGGCGGTGATGACGGCTACGCAGCCGCTCACTTCCAATGGCCCCGCCCCGGCGAGGAGGCGAAACGCTGGGACCGGGCGGCAGCGGACCTGGAAACCGCGCTTGATGCCGCATTCCCCGATGGGGACGGGCTGGTGATCGTGGTGGTCGAGAACTTCGACATCCTGCTGGCCACCCTGTTCAAAGAGGAGGAGGACGAACAGCGCCTCAGGCTGTGGCTGGATCGCAAAGGGAACCGGCTAATGCTGTTCGCGACCGCCACCGGCACGGTGGATATCGACTACGAGCGTCCGCTGTTCAAGGCGTTCGAGACGGTGCGTCTGTCGTCATGGACGGCCGAGGATTGTATCGACTATTTCAACCGGCAGCGCGCGCATGAGGGCCGACCACCGCTCGATGCCGATCAGGCGGCGAAAGCGCGGGCCGTCGCCGAGTTCATCGGCGGCACGCCGCGTCTCGCCCAGTTGCTGGCCGCGGTGCTCGACACACAGGATGCCCTGAGCGTGGCCGAAACTATGTCGGCGCTCGCTGACAAGCTGGCCGAATATTACCGGCGACGCATCGAGGATCTGCCGCCACTCGGCCGCGGCCTGCTCGATGCGCTGATCCGCGCCGGCGAGCCGGCCTCGCAGACCGCACTGGCGGCGCGGGTCAGCGCCGACGGTCAGAACGAGATCGCGCGGGCCATGGGGGACCTCCAGCTTGCCGACATCGTCCGCGGCCGCCGCGCGCCCGACAGCCGCGAGACACTGTACAGCGTGACGGATCGCGTGTTCGTCCACTACTACCGCCTGCGCCAGGGCAGCCTCACCGCGCGCGCGACACCGCTGGAGACCATTCTCGATTTCCTGAAAGGCTTCTATTCGCGCGACGAACAGCGCGCGCAGGCGCTCAGGTATTTGGAGATCGGCCGTCCCGCCGAAGCCGAACTGTTCAGCCGGCTCGCGCTTGAGAGCGAAGGGCACACGAGGAACAGTAACGACTTCGCCATTGGTTTTGGCAAACGGCTGAAGCGCTACGCTGAGGCCGCGACGGATACGCTTGGGATGGATCTGGCCGCAATCGCGACGATAATGGAGGATACGCCGGCAGAGGTGCATGAGTTGTGCCGCCATGCAGCATGCGCGGCTCCGCTGGATGCCGCTATCGTCTCCATCATCAGGTCCCAGTCACTTCACCGGATGGGCCTCTCTGAACAGTCGCGGGCGGAGTTGGAGATTGCCACG
>CBDDBZ010000006.1:0-33223 GCA_965225945.1 Alphaproteobacteria bacterium
GACAAGGCGGGCTTCGATTATCGCGGCCTCGCCGGCCGGCGGATCCGCGTCCGGGGCTGGCTCAAGCGCTGGAACGGCCCGATGATCGAGGCGACGCACGCCGGACAGATCGAGATCCTGGAATAGAGCATGATCGGATCATGCTCTAGCGCCTCGCTACGCCGTCTTCGGCACCACCAGCGCGTCGAGGGCGACGACGCGATCGGGGCCGGCGAGCACGGGGTTGAGGTCGACGCTCTCCACCGTCTCGCGATTGTTCGCCGCGAAGACCGAAAGCCGCGCCAGCGCCTCGGCGAGCGCCTCGGTATCGGCCGCCGCCTGACCGCGCGCGCCCTCCAGCAACGGGTAACCCTCGACCTCGCGGATCATGCGGCGCGCCTCGTCCAGCCCGAAGGGTGCCACCCGGAAGGTGACGTCGCGCAGGACCTCGACGAAGATCCCGCCGAGACCGAAGGCCACCACCGGCCCGAACACCGGATCGGTGCTGGTGCCGAGGATGCACTCGACGCCGCCCGCGACCATCGGCGCCACCATGACGCCGTCGATCCGCGCGCCGGGCGCCATCCGCGCCGCCGAGGCCAGAATGGCGTCGTGCGCCGCGCCGACTTCCTCCGCGCCCGCCAGGGCGACGCGGACCCCGCCGACCTCGGACTTGTGCTGGATCTCGCCCGAGACGATCTTGAGCACGACTTGCCCACCGAGCGCCGCCGCCGCCACCACGGCCGCCTCGCGCGAGGCCACCAGCCGGCTCTCGACCACCGGCAAGCCGGCGTCGCGCAGCAATGCCGCCGCGTCGACCTCGTTCACTACCTCGCCCGGCGCGGCGCGGGCCGTCGCCGGCGGGGCTGGTGGCGCCTCGGCGGCGGGCCGCTCGAAGGCCTCGCGTAGGCGGGCCAGCACGCCGATCAGCGCCACCGCCCGGCTCGGATCCTCGATGTGGAGGACCCGGTGCGCCTCCAGCAGCGCCTTGTCGGCCGCCGTCACCATCACGGAGGCGACCAGCAGGGCTTCGGCGTGTTTGTCCAGGATCTCGATCAGGACCTCGCGAATCTGCGCCATCATCCGCTCGTTGAAGCCGATCGAGCTCAGGAACAGCAAGGTCGCGTCGACGTCGCCGGCCTCCAGCATCACCTCCAGGTTGCGCCTCAGCAGATCGACGTCGTTCAGCACTTGGGCGGTGGTGTCGACGGGATTGCGCACCGCGGCGAAGGGCATCAAGGCCTTCAGTTCCCGCTGCGCTGCCTCGGGCAGCGCGGGCACTTCGAGTCCGGCGGCGGCCGCCGCGTCGCACGCCATGACGCCCGCGCCGCCCGACACCGTGACGATGCCGAGCCTGCGCCCCTTGGGAAAGCGCCCGGCCGAGCAAGCGGCCGAGACTTCCAGCAGCTCGGCCAGCGAGTGCACGCGATGGGCGCCGTACTGGCGATAGACGGCATCGAAAATCTTGTCCGCGCCGGCGAGCGAGGCGGTGTGCGAAGTGGCGGCGACGGCACCCGCCGCCGAGGCGCCGACCTTCATCACCACGACCGGCTTTTCCTTGCGCCGCGCCCTCTCCAGCGCCTCGACCAGGCGGTCGGGGTTCCGGCACCCCTCCATGTAGATCGCCAGCACCCGGGTATCCGGGTCCTCGGCCGCGAACCCCATGCAGTCGGCGACGTCGACGTCGCACTCGTTGCCGGTGGTCATCCAGCCGCGCACGCCCAGTCCCCGCTCGCGCGCCAACACCAGGGTGTGCGAGCCGACGGCGCCCGACTGGCTCAGAATCGTGATGTTGCCGGGGCGCGGCCAGCCGTGGTCGAACATGGAGGAAAATGTGCCGATGGCGCGGTCCTTGACGTTCAGCATGCCCATGCAGTTGGGGCCCACGAGGCGGATGCCGCTCTCCGCCGCGATCTCGGAAAGTCGGCGTTGCCAGGCCTCGCCCTCCTCGTCCGTTTCGGCGAATCCGGAGCTGAAGATCACCGCGCCCTTGACGCCCGCCTCGGCGCAGGCGGCGATTTGATCGACGACACCCTTGGCCGGGACCGAGATCACGGCCAGGTCCACCGGTCGGCCGATCTCGCGCACGTCGGCATAGGCCTCGAGGCCCTGGATCTCGCCGCCCTTCGGGTTGACCGGATAGATCGGCCCCTGGAAGCCCGCCTGCTTCATGTAGAAGATCGGCCGGCCGCCGAACTTGTAGATGCTGTCGGAGGCGCCGACGATCGCGATGCTGGTCGGATCGAAGAGCGGCTTCAGGGATTCGTAGCTCGAACGGGACACCACCATCCTCCCTCGTCTCGTTGCCGCCGCTACGCCATTTCGGCCCGCGCGCCCCGATCGAAGACGCGCGCGAGCAGCACCATCGGCGCCGCCACAATCACGGCCACGGCGTTCAGCACGCCGCGGATCGGCCACCGCGATCCGGCGTTGGTGGCCAGCGAGCCGAGGTCATGAAGGGCGGAGAATAGTCGAGCCACCGCACCCGCGAAAGCCCCGATGGGGCCGATGGTGGCGCGGCGGCCTTGGAGGCCCGAGGGGGTCGGAAGCGTGGTGCCGCGCGCGCCGAGCCCGCTCGCCATGGCGGCTGGAATCAGCGGCAATTCGGGGAATCACGACCCGCACAACCCCTAAACGCTCGTCAACCCGAGTCGGGGCCCTGGGGCCGCAAGGCCCCACCATTGGCCAAATGGGATGCTATCGGCTAGATTGGACCCGATCTGTTTTTGCCAATGCGTCCCAACTCGCCGAGGGAGGTACGCGCCACGTTGCCTGGCAGCGTTCGCGGCGCTGGGTCGTCGTCGCCATGAGCGGTCGCTGCTAGTGGATGAAATCCAACATATGGTACCCCTACGACGGTTTCCCGAGCTCGTCCGGAAAGGCGCCTGGTGCGCCGTGATGCTGGCGCATCACAAGCGCCGGGCAACGCGTCCGGCGGGCTCGGGAAGCCGCCCTTCGGGTCCCATATCCTGGCTTCTCGGGGCGTCGGGCACCCTTGACGATGTGCCAGCATCGCCGGCGGGCGCCCTCCTGCCGAGAAACCAGGATATGGGATCGTAGGGGTACCATATGTTGGATTTCATCCACTAGGGGGGTATGGCGTATGAAGGCGGTTATGTTGGCGGCCGGAATCGGTGCCCGGCTCGGACTTTCGGCCACGGAACATCCACCGAAGGTCTTGCTGCGCTTCGGCGGCAAATCGTTGCTGCAATTCCATATCGAAATCCTCCGGCGACACGGCATCGACGAGTTGGTACTCGGCGTCGGCTATCGCCACCTCGAGATCGAGCGGGAGATCGCTGCCCTGGGCGCTCAGGATTACGTGCGAACCGTGTTCAACGAGGATTATGGCGAGGGCAACATCGTCACCTTGTGGGCCCTGCGCGACGAATTGTGTTGCGCTGGCCCGGTCCTCCTGATGGACGCCGACGTTCTCTATGACGAAGGGCTGGTGGAGCGTCTCGTCACCTCACGCCACCAGAACTGCCTGCTCCTCGATCGCGCCTTCGAGCCGGGCGATGAGCCTGTCAAGGTATGTGTCCGCGCTGGCGAGATCGTCGAATTTCGCAAATGGCTGAGCGCCACGTTCGATTTTTGCGGTGAATCGGTGGGCTTGTTCAAGCTGTCGGGCGAGGTGGCCGAGAAGATCATCGCTCAGAGCGAGCTCTATCTACGTCAAGGCCGCCGCAACGAGCCTTACGAGGAGGTGATCCGCGATGTTCTGTTGACCTCGCCACCCGGCACCTTCGCTTTCGAGGACATCACCGGCATGGCTTGGATCGAGATCGATTTCGCCGCCGACATCGAGCGCGCCAATGCCGAGGTCCTGCCGCGCATTCTGAAAGCGGAGGGCGAGCGCCGCGCCGCGATGGTGATCGAGGGCGAGATGAACCGAGGCGTGGCACAAGGGCGATGACCGGGATCGATGCTTCACCGACCACCCAGGTGATCGCCGCGCTGATCGCCGCCGCGCTTTATGCGGCGACCTATCTATCCTTCGTCCGCCTCTTGCGATTTCCCCGGAACTGGCATACGCCCAGTGTGCTGGAAGCCCTGGTGACGGGGCTTCTGGCTGCCCTCATGGTGGCGCAGGTGTCGCTGTCGTCCCATGGCCTCGACCGCCCCGCCCTGGCCGTCTCGGCCGGTTTCCTCGTCGTCTTGCTTTACATCGTCGCGGCCCCCGCGCTCGCCTTCCGACCGGGCTCGCGGCCGGTCGAATTCTTGGCCAAGCACGGCGACTATGCCGGGCTGTGGTTGCTCGGCCCCGCCCTCGTTGCCGCCTTGGCCATCCCGAACAGCAAGCTCCAGGCGGTCCTGGCGACCGCCATGGCGATCGAGGCGACGTGGTTCCTTCGCCTGCGGTGGGCTGGCCGGCGGCGTCGGCTCCAGCGCTTGAACGAGCACGACCTGTCGGTCCTGAAGACCCAGGCGAAGGGCGATCTCGAGGCTTTCCGACGGTGCCACGCCATCCGCGAACTGGTGCTCTCGGAGGGCGCCGTCGGCTGGAGAGGTTGTGGCAAAACGACGCCGCCCTGCCCGTTCAATCTCTACGTCAACCGTCTCGGCCTCAACACCGCGCCGTGCTGCCGCGAGCATATGAAGGAAGTGAGCCATTACGTCGCCGCCTGCCTGACCGATATGGGGGTCGTGCACTGGCTGGAGGGGGGCAGTCTGCTCGGGGCCGTGCGGGAGGGGGGGACGCTGCTCGATTGGGAGGACGACATCGACATGTCGGTTCTGCTCGACGGCGAGGTGACCTGGGAGCGCTTGGCGGCCGGGCTCGCCGAACGCGGCGCGCGGGATGGTTACGTCGTCGACCTTTTCGAGAAACAAGGCTTCGTCTCGATCTCCTTCGATCCACCGCAGCGATGGCCCTTCCGGTGGGAGCGCAATCGCCTGCGCGGCGAAATTCGGGTCGACCTCGCGATTTACCGCCGCGCGATCAGCCACGGTCGAGCCGTGCTCGAAAGGCGGAGCTACAAGGGCGCCATGCCGCGCACCGAGAGCGGTGGTTATGGCCTGGCGCGGGAGATCGTCCTGCCAACCTCGACGGTCCCTTTCCTCGGCCGCGATTTTGCCTGCCCGAACCAAACCGAGGCGTATTTGGCCGTGTTGTACGGCGACTTCAAGAAGATCAAGTATACCTATGTCGATAAGGGGCCAGCGAAAGCGCGCGCCCGCATCGATACCGTCGGGAATCCGTCGGTACCGATCCGGTGAGGGCTGGTTTGAGATTTTTGCCGTGAGTTCGGAATTCGGCGATCCTCGACGTGGACGCCTCGATGCTGTCCACGAAGCCGACTCGGGGCAGGATCGCCGATACTGCCCGAAGGAAATCCGGACGCGAGGGAAGGCGGAGGCCCGCGCCGCCCTCGAGACCTGCCTTTATATTAGATGATCGTAACTGGAGTTTCGCGACCCCTTCGAGACGTTGAGTGGCTGCACCAAGGGCCCGCGCGAGCCTGCCCATGCCACCCGCGCGGAGGCATTCCGCCGCGTGCGCATTTCCGCCGAGCTTGAAAAAGAAAGCCCCAGAAACCAAAGTTTCCGGGGCAAGTCTAACAGGGAGGCTAAACGTCTCGATGACGTTTTCGACCGGGTCGAGCAACTTGGGGGGCGTGCATCGACCCGATCCGAGCGGACCCGGCTGGCGCCAGGCGCCGCAAAAAACGGAATATTGCAGTGCAACACCCGTTCACCCCCTATTTATGCCGCCGCGGGCTTCGGAACCACCCACGAAAAGGCAAGGGAGCCATGCGTCAGACGCATGGCTCACGTCATCAAAACCGCCAATTTCGCCCTTCCGCGACAATAAATTCTCGAAATACGGCGATACGCTTCATGTTGCGCAATTCCTCCGGGTAACAGAAGAAGGCGTCGAAGCTCGGGCCCTGAATTTCGGGGAGGACGCGGACGATCCTCTCGTCGCCATGCACCATGTAGTCGGGCAGCGCGGCGATGCCGAGGCCCGACTCGGTGGCCAGCAACAGCCCGTAGATGTTGTTGACCTGCAACTTGGGCTTGCGCCGGTCCTGTCCGTTCAGATCCATGAACAGCGGCCAATTGACGTTTTTGAGCGTCGGCGGCGCCAGATCGCCATAGACGATCAGATCGTGCCTGTCGATCTCGGAAAATTGCTCGGGCGTGCCGCGCTGGGCGAGATAGTCGGGCGAGGCATAGAGGTGCGTGTGCACCGTGAAGAGGCGGAGTTTGATCAAGTCCGGCTGCGTCGGCATGCTCATGCGGATGGCGACGTCCGCTTCCCGCATGCCGAGGTCGAGCTCCCGGTCCTTGCAGATGATCGAGAGCTCGATTCCGGGAAACTTTTCGATGAAGCGGGCGATTCGCGGCGTCAGCCAGGTCGAGCCGAAGCCGACCGTGGTGGTCACGCGCAACGCGCCGCTCGGCCTGGCCTTGGTGTCGCTCAGGACGGTCTCGACGGTGGCGAGCTGGCCGAACACGTCGTGCACCGTCCTGAACAGGAGGTCGCCCTGCTCCGTCAGCAGCAGGCCGCGGGCATGGCGGTGGAAGAGCTGCGTCTTCAGATCCTCCTCCAGCCCGTGGATCTGCCGGCTGACCGCCGACTGGCTCAAATGAAGCTCGTCGCCGGCATGCGTGAAGCTCCCGGCCTGTGCGACCGCGTGGAAGGTTCTGAGCTTGTCCCAATCCATGATGTCACCATCCCCGCGGGCCCGGCGGCGCCGTCGCGTCGCCGCTCGCCCATTCCGTTTCCATTTAGAGCATGATCCGAGCGGCGCGCTCGTGGTTACTCCGCGGCCTCGGCCTCGACCGCCTGCTCGGCCAAAAAGCGCTCAGCCTCCAGCGCCGCCATGCAGCCGGTGCCGGCGGCGGTGACCGCTTGGCGGTAAATGTGGTCTTGAACGTCGCCGGCGGCGAAGACGCCGGGAATGGCCGTCGCCGTCGAATCGGCCGCCGTCGCCAGATAGCCTTCGCCGTCCATCTCCAACTGGCCCCGGAACAGCCCGGTCTCGGGACGGTGGCCGATGGCGATGAAGACGCCATCTACGCTGAGCTCGCGACGCTCCCCCGTCTTGACGCCTTGCAGCCGCACGCCCGTCACCGCGGCCGGCGCGCCCTCGCCCAGCACCTCGTCCAGCACGTGATCCCAGAGGATCTCAACCTTCTCGTTCACAAACAGGCGCTTTTGCAGGATGTCCTCGGCCCTGAGCCGGTCGCGGCGGTGGACGAGCGTCACCTTGGAGGCGAAGTTGGTGAGATAGAGCGCCTCCTCGGCCGCGGTGTTGCCGCCGCCGATCACGGCGACGGGTTTGTCGCGATAGAAGAAGCCGTCGCAGGTGGCGCAGGCCGAAACGCCGAAGCCCTGCAGCCTCTGCTCCGATTCCAGGCCCAGCCACTTGGCCTGAGCGCCGGTGGAGATGATCAGCGCTTCGCCCGTATAGCCCTCGCCGGTGTCGCCGAGGCAGCGGAAGGGACGCTTCGAGAGATCGACCTCGACGATGATATCTTGATGGAATCGGGTGCCGACGTTCTCGGCCTGCCGCTCCATCTGTTCCATCAACCACGGGCCCTGCACCACGTCGGCGAAGCCGGGATAGTTCTCGACGTCGGTGGTGATGGTCATCTGCCCGCCCGGCTGCAGGCCGTGCACCAGCATCGGCTCCAGGCCGGCGCGCGCGGCGTAGATCGCCGCCGTCAACCCGGCCGGTCCGGAGCCCAGGATCAATACGCGGGAATGATGATGCTGGGCCATGCTGCCTCCCCTGGTCGATCGCGAAGGAAAAAACGATTGCGCCGCCGACCTGCCGTCTGGCGTGGTGGCATCCCCGTTATTTAGAATTGCCACGCCGGCGCCGCAAGGGGATGTTGTCCGCTAGTGGATTTCATCCACTAGTCACCCGCGAGCGGGCCGAGGGAGGAAACGAGATGTCCGACGAGAAACGCAAGCTGCGCTCGACCGCCTGGTTCGGCCCCGCCGACAAGGACGGCTTCGTGCACCGCAGTTGGATGAAGAACCAAGGCCTGCCGAGCGATCTGTTCGACGGCCGGCCGGTGATCGGCATTTGCAACACCTGGTCCGAGCTGACGCCCTGCAACGCGCATTTCCGCGACCTGGCGGAGAAGGTCAAGTCCGGGGTCTACGAGGCCGGCGGCTTTCCGGTCGAATTCCCCGTGACCTCCCTCGGCGAGACGCTGTTGCGCCCGACCGCGATGTTGTTCCGCAATCTGGCCTCGATGGACGTCGAGGAATCGATTCGCGCCAATCCGATCGACGGCGTGGTGCTGCTCGTCGGCTGCGACAAGACCACGCCGGCGCTGTTGATGGGTGCGGCGAGCTGCGATCTGCCGACCATCGTGCTCTCGGGCGGGCCGATGCTGAACGGCAAGTTTCGCGGCGGCGACGTCGGCTCCGGCACCGACGTCTGGCGCTTCAGCGAGCAGGTGAAGGCCGGTGATATGAGCCTGGAGGATTTCATGGATGCCGAGGCCGGCATGTCGCGCAGCCCCGGCCACTGCATGACCATGGGCACGGCCTCCACCATGGCTTCGATGTGTGAGGCGCTGGGCATCGCGCTGCCCAACAACGCCGCCATTCCGGCCGTCGATTCGCGCCGCGCGGCGCTCGCGCAACTGGTCGGACGCCGGGCCGTCTCCATGGTCCACGAGGATCTCGTGATCTCGCGGATCCTGACGCGCGAAGCCTTCGAAAACGCGATCCGGGTGAACGGCGCCATCGGTGGCTCGACCAACGCGGTCGTGCACCTGCTGGCGATCGCCGGGCGCCTGGGGGTCGATCTCTCGCTCGACGACTGGGACAGCCTCGGGCGGGACGTGCCGACCATCGTCGACTGCATGCCGTCGGGCCGATTTCTGATGGAGGACTTCTACTACGCGGGCGGCCTGCCGGTGGTGATGAAGGCGCTCGGCGAGCGGCTCCATGGCCAGGTGATGACGGTCAACGGCAAGACGATGGCCGAGAACATAGCCGGCGCGCGCTGCTTCAACGAGGAGGTCATCCGCCCGCTCGAGCGACCGCTGGTGGAAAACGGCGGCATCGCCGTCCTGCGTGGCAACCTGGCGCCGAGCGGAGCCATCATCAAGCCCTCGGCGGCGAGCGAGGAGCTGATGACCCATCGCGGGCGCGCCGTCGTCTTCGACAGCATCGAGCACTATAAGACGCGGATCGCCGATCCCGATCTCGACATCGACGAGAGCTGCGTCATGGTGTTGAAGAACTGCGGCCCACGCGGCTATCCGGGAATGGCCGAGGTCGGCAACATGGGCCTGCCGGAGAAGGTATTGCGCAAGGGAATCACCGACATGGTGCGGATTTCGGATGCGCGGATGAGCGGCACCGCCTACGGCACCGTGGTCCTGCATACGGCACCCGAGGCGGCCGCGGGCGGCCCCCTGGCGCTGGTCCAGGACGGCGACATGGTCGAGCTCGACGTGCCGAACCGACGCCTCCACCTCGACGTCTCGGAGGCGGAGCTGGCCCGCCGGCGCGAAAGCTGGAGCCCGCCCGAGGCGCCGATGCCGGGCGGCTATCAGAAGCTCTATTACGACCACGTGCTGCAGGCCGACCAAGGCGTCGATCTCGACTTCCTCGTCGGCAAGCGTGGCGCCGAGGTCCCGAGGGAATCGCATTAGGACATGACGCGATCGGCTGGCCGCCGGGAGGCAGGATGCGCGCGGTACTGGTGACGGGCGCCGGGCGCCGGATCGGGCGCGCCATCGCGCTCGCGCTGGCGGAGGACGGCTGGGCGGTCGCGCTGCATTACAACCGCTCAGGCAACGCCGCGCGTGATGGCGTGGGCGAGATCGAGGCCGCCGGCGGCCGGGCCGTGGCGCTGTCCGCCGATCTGGCCGATGTCGAGGCCACCGAGACCCTGGTGCCGGCGGCGCGGGCGGCCTTCGGCCGCCTCGATGCCGTGGTCAACAACGCCTCGCTGTTTGAACAGGACAAGGCGACGGATTTCGATCCCATGCTTTTCGACCTGCACATGGCGATCAACGCCCGGGCGCCCGCGCTGCTCACCCGCGATCTCGCCAACGCGCTACCCGGCGACGGCACCGGTTGCGTGGTCAACGTCCTCGACCAGAAGCTCTGGAACATGAACCCGGACTTCCTCTCCTATACGATCTCCAAGGTGGCCCTTCTGGGCTTCACCCGGACCATGGCGATGGCCCTCGACCCGAGGCTCCGGGTCTGCGGCGTGGCGCCCGGCCTGACGCTGCCCAGCGGCGGTCAGACGCAAGCCCACTTCGAGGCGATCCACGAGCGGACGCCGCTCGGGCGCGGCAGCACGCCCGCCGACGTCGCGGCGGCGGTGCGCTTCGTCCTCGCCTCGCCCGCCCTCAACGGCGTCACGGTGATGGTCGACGGCGGTCAGCACTTGGACGCCAGCCCGTTCGACGTTCTGTTTCCGCCCTAGGGGATGAAATACAACATATGGTACCCGATGAACGAGAATGATCTTCATGCCCGCCTGCTGGCTCCCGGTCTCGTCGGCGACGTGCTCGAAAGCCGCCGCATCTTCATTCGCGGCCTGGTGCTCGACCTGCAAATCGGCGTCCATGCGCACGAGCAGGTGCGCGCCCAGAAAGTCGCGATCGACGTCGAGCTCTATCTGGAGCCGGGCCCACCGCCGGTCCGCGACGCCTTGGTGGAGGTGCTGGACTACGACCAGGTCCGCGAGCGGGTCCGGGAAGTGGCCCTGGCCGAGCGCGTCAAGCTGCAGGAGACGCTGGTCGAGAGGATCGCCGAGGTCTGCCTCGCGATGGACGGCGTCCGGGGTGTGCGGATCGCCACGGAAAAACTGGAGGTCTTCGAGGACGCGCGCGGCGTCGGCTACGAGCTGGTTCGGCTGAAGGCCGAATAGTCGACCGGCGCCACCGGCCAGTAGCCGTCCCCGGTTGCGTGCCCGGGGAACGTCTGGCAGAAGGGACCGCGCACCGGCGCCGGCGCGGCATTTCGGTAATTTCCACGGATCGAGGGAAAGCGATGGCGACGATCGTGCGTAAGGCGGTGTTTCCCGTCGGCGGTCTCGGCACCCGTTTTCTGCCGGCGACCAAGGCGATCCCGAAGGAGATGCTACCGGTCGTCGACAAGCCGCTGATCCAATACGCGGTGGAGGAAGCGGCGGCGGCCGGAATCGAGCAGTTCATCTTCGTCACCGGCCGGGGCAAGACCGCGATCGAGGACCATTTCGATCACTCACATTTGCTGATGGCGACGCTGGCGGAGCAAAATCGCAACGACCTGATCGAACTCGCCGAGGGTTGGCTCCCGGGGCCGGGGCAGGTGGCCTACGCGCGGCAGATGTCGCCGCTCGGCCTCGGCCATGCGGTCTGGTGCGCCCGAAACCTCGTGGGCGACGAGCCCTTCGCGGTGATTCTGGCCGACGATCTGGTGCTGGCGGAGACGCCGGTGATGTCGCAGATGATGGCGGCGCATGGCGAAGTCGGCGGTAACTTGGTCGCGGTCATGGACGTCGCGCGCGAGGAGACTCGGCGTTATGGCATCTTGGCTGTCGGCCGTGACGACGGCAGGCTCGTCGAGGTCGAGGGGCTGGTCGAGAAGCCGGCGCCGGAGGTAGCGCCCTCGACCCTCTCGATCATCGGGCGCTATATCCTGGCGCCCGAGGTCTTCGTCGAGCTCGAGAGGATGGAACGGGGCGCCGGCGGCGAAATCCAGTTGACCGACGCGATGGCCCGCCTGATCGGGCGCATGCCGTTCCATGGGCTCCGCTACGAGGGGCGGCGGTTCGACTGCGGCGACAAGCTCGGCTATCTGGAAGCGACGGTGGCGTTCGCCCTGGCGAGAGACGATCTGGGGCCCGGCCTGGCGGCCTATCTCGACGCCCTGCCGAGCGCTTCCGGCGGGAAGGCCAGCGGGAGGGAATGAGTCTATGCGTGTGGCGATGATCGGCAGCGGCTATATCGGCCTCGTCTCCGGCGTCTGCTTCTCGGAATTTGGCCATCACGTCACCTGCGTCGACAAGGACGCAAACCGCATCGCCCAACTGCAAGCCGGCCAGGTGCCGATTTACGAGCCTGGTCTAGAGCTGTTGTTGGCGAAGAACGTCAAGGCGGGGCGGCTCGAATTCAGCACGGATTTGACCGCCGCGGTGGCGGCGGCCGAGGCCGTGTTCATTGCCGTCGGCACGCCGAGCCGGCGGGGCGACGGCCAGGCCGACCTGAGCTATGTGATGGCGGCGGCGGAGGAGATCGCGCTCGCGCTCGACGGCCCGACGGTGGTGCTGACCAAGTCGACCGTGCCCGTCGGCACCGGGGCCGAGATCGAGCGGCGCATCCGCGCGGCCCGCCCCGAGGCGGCGGTCGAGGTCGCCTCCAACCCGGAATTCCTGCGCGAGGGCGCGGCGATCGAGGATTTTCTGCGTCCCGATCGGATCGTCGTCGGCGCCGAGAGCGAACGGGCCCGGGAGGTCGCGCGGGAACTCTATCGCCCGCTGTTCCTGAACGAGACGCCGGTTCTCTTCACCAGCCGCGAGACGGCGGAAATGACCAAATACGCGGCCAACGCCTTCCTCGCGACCAAGATCAGCTTCATCAACGAGATCGCCGATCTGTGCGAACGGATCGGCGGCAACGTACAGGAGGTCGCGCGCGGCATCGGCCTCGATGGGCGAATCGGGTCGAAGTTCCTGCACGCGGGGCCGGGCTACGGCGGTAGTTGCTTTCCCAAGGACACCCGCGCGTTGCTGCAAACCGCGCGCGAGGCCGGCGCGCCGCTCAGGATCGTCGCGGCGGTCGAGGCGGTCAACGAGGCGCGCAAGGCGGCGATGGCCGAAAGGGTGGCCGAGGCCGTTGGCGGCGATCTCGCGGGCAAGACCGCGGCGGTGCTGGGCCTCACCTTCAAGCCCAACACCGATGACATGCGGGAGGCGCCGAGCCTGGAGATCGTGCCGGCATTGATCCGGGCGGGGGCGACGGTCCGGGCCTACGATCCCAGGGGAATGGCGCTGGCGCGTCAACTCCTCGCCGACGTGGCGTGGTGCGACGACGCCTACGCGGCCGCCGACGGCGCCGACGTCCTGATCATCATCACCGAGTGGAACGAGTTCCGCGCGCTCGATCTCGATCGGGTGAAGACCTTGTTGCGCGAGCCGGTGATCGTCGACCTGCGCAACATCTACCGGCCGGAGGACATGGCGGCGCGGGGTTTTCGTTACCTCTCCATCGGTCGCCGAGGGGACGGACATGCGAACACCAGGCACGGGTAGGGCCGGCTCGCCCGCGTGCGCGAACTCGACTAGTGGATGAAATCCACTAGGATCGGTTTTGAACGGGCAATCGAGGAAAGGGCACCCGCATGGCTTACGACCTCGTGATCAAGAACGGCATGGTGATCGACGGCTCCGCCATGGCGCGCTATCGGGCCGACGTCGGCGTCAGGGGAGGCCGTATCGCGCGCATCGGGCGCATCGCCGAGCCGGCCAGCCGAGTGATCGACGCCGAGGGCCATATCGTGGCGCCCGGCTTCGTCGACGGGCACACCCACATGGATGCGCAGATCTTCTGGGACGAACTCGGCAGTTGCTCTTGCTATCACGGTGTCACCACGGTCGTGATGGGGAACTGCGGCTTCACCTTGGCGCCGTGTCGCGAAGCGGAGATCGACTTCGTCTTCCGCAACCTAGAGCGGGCGGAAGACATCTCGCGCGACGCGATGCTGGCCGGCATCGAGTGGCGCTGGGAGACCTATCCCGAGTTCATGGACGTGCTCGACACGCTGCCCAAGGGCATCAACTACGCCGGCTACATCGGCCATTCGGCGCTCCGCACCCATGTGATGGGGGAGCGCGCCTTCGAGCAGGAGGCGAGCGAGGACGATCTCCGCGAGATGGCCCGCCAGGTGCGCGAAGCGGTGGCGGCCGGCGCCCTCGGTTTCTCGACCTCGCGCAGCCCCAGCCATCGGACCTCCGACGACCGCCCGGTGGCGAGCCGTGTCGCGGCCTTCTGCGAAGTCCAGGCGATCGTGCGCGCTATGGGCGAGATGGGGGCCGGCATCTTCCAGCTCGCCATGGAGCGGGGCGATACGGAAAAAATGAAGCGGATTTACGGTGAACTGGTGGCGCTCTCCGCCGAGACCGGCCGCCCGATCACTTTCGGCAGCCTCGGCCGGCGGGACCACCCCGGCCAGTGGCGGGAGCTCTACGACATCATCGAGGAGGGCAATCGCTCGGGCGCCAACATCTTCACCCAGGTCCACAGCCGCGAGATCAACTCGATCCTCTCCTTCGAAACCTCGACCCCGTTCGACCGTTGGGACGTCTGGCGCGAGGTCCGGGCCTTGCCGCTGGAGGAGCAGAAGGCGGCGCTCCGAGATCCCGAGACCCGGGCCAAGCTGATCGAGGTGGCGAGCCGGCCTCACGAGGGTCCCGCCGCGGTCGGTGCCGAGGCCCGGCCGCCGGAGTGGGACATATTCTATGTCATGGACCAAGTGGCCCTGCCGCACCGGCCGCTGGCCGACATTGCCGCCGAGCGCGGCGTGGCGCCGGTCGAGGCGATGATCGACCTGGCGTTGGAGCGCGACCTCAAGTGCTTCTTCCGCCAGCCGCTGGCGAACGAGAACCAGGAGGACGCGCTGGCGCTGATGCGCAATCCGTATTCCTGCGTCACCTTCTCGGATTCGGGCGCGCACGTCTCGCAGATCATGGACAGCTCGCTGCAGACCCATCTGCTGAGCCATTGGGTCCGCGACCGGGAGGCCTTTACGCTGGAAGAGGCGATCCGCCTCATCACCTACGATACCGCGACCCGTTGGGGCTTCCACGATCGCGGCCTGCTGCGCGAGGGACTGGTCGCCGACATCGTGGTGCTGGACGGCGACGCCGTGGCGCCCCGGATGCCGGAGGTGGTGCACGACCTGCCGGCGGGCGCCCGGCGCCTGAAGCAGTATGCCGACGGCATCAAGGCGACGGTGGTCGCCGGCGAGATCGCCCTGGTGGACAACGAGCCGACCGGCGCGCGCGCCGGCAAGCTGCTGCGAGGCCCGCTCGCCGCCGCCTGAGAGGCTGTCTCGAAAGTTCCCGATGCAAGCTTGAATCGCTTTAGTGGATTCTATCCACTGGGCGCTCGGCGATTGCACACGTGCTATAAGGCGGGCGAATTTTCCGAGGAGGCTCCATGTCCTGCATCCCCGGTGCCGACAAGGCGTTCCAGAATTTGATGAACTGGTCGTCCCGCGACGATTGGCGGGAACCGCGGCAACAAATCTTCGACGCGCATATCGCAACAATCCTGGATCGGTTCGATCTCGACGACGACGAGCTCGCCGAATTCCTGGGCGACGAGAATTACACCGCGCTGTTGAACTTCGCGATCGAGGATTTCGTCGCCGGCCGCTTCGGCGACGAAGATCGCAACATCATCGACGACTACCTGAAGCGCCGCGGCTGGCGCGAATCGGCCCCGGGAAAGCGCTATCTCCGGGCCTTGCGCGACGCCTGGCCCAGCCTCTACGAGGTGGTGGAGGTGAACCCCGGCCGGAACTTGGTGGTGAAGGATCTGATCGACGGCGGCCCGACCCTGACCCTCGACGACAAGCTCGCCTCGAGTGCCGCCGCGCCCGGCGATCGCATCGCGACCCGGGTCGTCACCGTTAACAAGAAGCGCTACCTGAGCGACGTGGTGTTGACCTTCTCGCGCCAGGGCGCCGAGGAGGTTCTGGTCGAGCTCGCCGAGTCGAAGTCCGCGATCGGGGAAGGTTCGGAAGCGGAGGCCGAACGCGCCGCGGCGGACGAGGACTCGGGCGAGGACAAAAGGCGCAAGTTTCTCCTCTTCGCGCGCCCTTGTATTCTCACCCTTGCCTGGGTCGAAGATGTCGTCGACGGCACGACCTTCTCACCGTTCGAGGCCAGCGAGCCGGATGGCGGCGAATTCGGTCTCATCCAGGTCCGTTTCCCGTTGCGGGGAGACCTCGACGAGATCGAGGACCGTCTCGACGAATGCTTCGAACTCGATCGCGACAGCCTGGAAGACTTGAGCTGGACCTGGGTCCCCTGCGAGGAAGACGATGACGATGACGAGGGCGTACTGACGGCGGAGGAATGGGAGCAAGCCGATAGAATCCTCGAGGCGGATTTGGACGGGGAAGACGATCTGGCGGACGAGGCATGGGAGGACGAGGCGGCATGGGAGCCAGGAGAGCGCTTGCCGCTCGCCAACATCGTGCTGGAGGACGGTACGCTCTATCTGAACGTCAACTTCGAGCAGCTGGCGGAGCGCGGTCGCGACATGTTGGCGAAGCTCCTCGACGATCTCGTCGGACCGCCGGTGATCGACACCGTCTCGCTCGAACAGCTCTTGGCCAAGGCCGAAAGGAGATTGCACTGATCTTACCGAGTCACGAATTCCGGTGAAAATTTCGGAAATAGAGCGCTTCAGGTTTGAAGCGAATCGCCGGGCCACCTGCTCCCGACAAGGGTTGGACGCATGAGCCTGTTTCGCTACCGCGCCATCGCCGCCAACGGCGACGCCGTCCAGGGTGAGATGGAAGCGGCGAGCCAAGGCGCGGTGATCGAGCGGCTGCGCGCCATGGGCCACACGCCCGTGGCCGCCGACGAGGTCGCCGGCGCTGGCGGGAGCTGGCTGACGCGCGACCTGCTGGCCGGCGGACGCGTCAAGGCGAACGACATCGCGCTGCTGACGGGCGAGCTCGCGACCCTGCTCAGGGCCGGCCTGCCGCTGGCCCAGGGGCTCCAGATCCTGATCGAGGTCAGCGACAAGCCGCGCGTCGCCAAGCTGCTGCGCGACCTCCTGGCGCGGGTCCGCGACGGCGCCTCGCTGGCCGACGCGATGGCCGCCTCGGGCGACCGGATTCCGCGCATGCACGTCAGCATCGTCCGCGCCGGGGAGGCCGGCGGCACCCTCGATGTCGTGCTCGATCGTCTGGCCGGCTACATGGAGAAGGCGCGCGCGCTTCGCGAAGGCGTCAAGTCGGCGCTGATCTATCCGCTGATCCTGCTGGTCCTGGCGGCGGCGACGATCATCTTGCTGGTGACTTTCGTGGTTCCGGAATTCCAGCCGCTGTTCGAGGAGGCGGGACAGGACCTGCCGCTGGCGACGCGGGTCGTGGTCGCTCTCGCCGACCTGGTCGGGAACTATTGGTGGGCGATCTTGTTGCTGGGCCTCCTTGCCTTCCTGGCCTTCCGCCTCAACCATGCCAGCGCCGCCGGCCGGATGCGCTGGGACGCACTCCTCCTCCGCCTGCCGCTCGCGGGCACCTTGGTCACGCGGCTGGAGGTCGCGCGCTTCTGCCGCACCCTCTCGGCCCTACTCGCCAGCGGCGTGCCACTGTTGTCGGCGCTGGGAATCGTCAAGGACACGTTGGAAAACGCGGTGATGGTCGCCGCCCTCGACGAGGTCGTCTCCGGCGCCCCGGAGGGTCGGGGACTGTCGGAACCGCTGCTCGCGACCGGCGTCTTTCCCTCGATGGCAATCCAGCTCATCCGGGTCGGCGAGGAGACCGGCGCCCTCGACGACATGCTCTCCAAGGTCGCCGACATCTACGACGAGGAGGTCCGCCGCGCCGTCGAGCGGATGATGCGGCTGCTGACGCCGCTGTTGACGATTGCTCTCGGCCTCTTGATCGCCGGCATCATCGGATCGATCCTGGTGGCCATACTAGGCATCAGCCAGCTGGTGATCTAGGGGATAGAATCCACTGGCCGGAGAGGGAAACCATGTCGCTCGAGCGAGCTTGCGGAACGCCGAGAGCCAGGCGATCGCCCCGAAAGCGGAACGGCTTCACCCCGGTCGAGGTCCTGGTGGTGCTCGGCATCCTGACCTTCCTGGCGCTGATCGTGGTGCCGCAGGTGATCGGCTATCTAGGTCGGGCGAAGACCGACACGGCACGGCTGGAAATCGAAAATATCGCCGCCGCGCTCGATTTCTATCGCCTCGACGTCGGCGTCTATCCGAGCCAGGAACAAGGCCTGGCGGCGCTGATCGAGGCGCCGGCCGACGCACCGGGATGGCGCGGGCCCTACATCAAGAAGGCCGCGGCGATCGACGATCCTTGGCAGCGCGCCTATCGCTATCGAATTCCGGGGGAACATGGCGAATTCGATCTCTTCACTCTGGGCGCGGACGATGCGCCCGGCGGCGAGGACGAGGACCAGGACGTCGGCGACCGGTAGGGCGATGCGGCGCAACGGCTTCACGCTCGTCGAGCTGCTGGTGGTCCTGGCGATCGCCGGGCTGATCGTCGGCCTCGCCTCGCCGCTGGTCACGCGCGGCTTTCCGGGCGTGAAGCTCGACACCGCCGCCAGCACCGTGGCGCAAGCCCTCCGCCAGGCCCGGAGCGCCGCCATCACCCGGAACGCCGAGGTCGTCTTCCACCTCGACGTGGAGGCGCGCGCGCTTCGGGTCGGGACAAGCGGGCGGGCGAAGACGCTGCCGGAGGACATCGGCCTGCGCTTCCTCGTCGGCGACCAGGAAGTGGTCGGCGAGACGACGGGCGGCATCCGCTTCTATCCCGACGGCAGCTCGACCGGCGGCCGGGTCCACCTGGCGCTTGGCGGACGGGCCTATCGCGTCGAGGTCGATTGGCTGACTGGCCGGATCAGGGTCGAAGGACCGGAAGACGACGATGCGTCGTAAACCCGAGGGACAAAGAGCACGATCCGACCATATGGAATCGTTTTATGGCGGCAAATAGGCCTCTGGGGCAGGCGCGCCGCGCCGCGCGATGCGGGCCATCGGGCAAGCGGCGCAACGCACCCCAGAGGCCGATTTGCCCCACCGAAGGCCGGTCCCGGTCAAACGTTCCCATATGGTCGGATCATGCTCTAAGTCTCGGCCGGGCGGCTTCACCTTGATCGAGGTGCTGGTCGCTTTCGCCATCGCCGCCCTCTCGCTCGCCACGCTGATGCGGATCTTCGGCACCGGGCTCGAATCGGCGCGGATCTCGGAAGCACAGTCCCGGGCCACGATGGTGGCCGAATCCAGGCTCGCGGCGATCGGCGTCGAGCGACCGCTCGTCGTCGGCGAAAGCGCGGGCGAGACCGAGGACGGCTATCGCTGGCGCGTCGTGGCGAGCCCGCTGGCGGATGACGCCGCCGCCCCGGTGATCCGCTATGAGGTCACGGTGGTTGTCGCCTGGGGTCCCGAGGGCGAGCGGGAGCGCGACGTCGCGTTGCACACTCTCCGCCTCGCGGCGCGGCCGTAGCATGAGGCGCGCGCGTCGCCGGGCTGGCCGCTCCGCTCTTTTGTCGATCGCCGCTCGCGCGGCGTGCCGGCCTCCCGCTCCCGGTCTTCTCCCCTGGCCAAACCACCCAGAAGCGGGAGGCCCGGCACGCCCCATGGGCCATGCGACGCGAACGCGTCGCGACAAAGAATCCGCCGGTCGGGCGCCGGCTTCACCCTCGTCGAACTGCTGGTGGCGCTCACGCTGCTCGGCCTCCTCTCGGGCCTGGTGTTCGGTGGCTTCCGCTTCGGCGTCCGAGCCTGGGAACGGGTCGACGCCCATGTCGACCACGCCAGCGAGATTCAATGGGCGCAGGCCTTTCTCCGCCGCCGCTTGAGCGAGGCGGCACCCGTCCGCCCGGCGACGAAGCAGCGTAACCGGCCGGTGCTGTTTGAGGGGACGTCGACCACACTCGCCTTCGTCACCGTCCTGGCGGTCCACGGCGAGGTCGGCGGCCATTCCGTCCTGAAGCTCGACCTGCGGCGGCGAGACGGCGCGGGCGCGTTGATCCTGGGCTGGGCCCCGCATCGTTTCGACGCCGAGGACTTGGGCGTCCAAGAGCTCGACGAACGGGTGTTGATCGACGGCGTCGAACGGGTCGAGTTCGCCTATTTCGGCCGCGCCGACCCGGAGCAGGCGAGGCCCGACTGGCGTGACGAATGGCGGGATGCGGAGCGCCTGCCGAGACTGGTCCGGATCCGGCTCGAGTTCACAAAAGCGAGCCGCCGCCACTGGCCGGAACTCGTGGTGGCGCCGATGGTGATCGAGCGCGCTCGCCGCCGTCGATGACGGCCCGCGCCCGAACATCGTTGAGCGACCCGCCGCGTTTTGCTACGACCGGGGAATGAATACCGCGACGACGACCGGCCGGCCGGGTCCATCCGCCTTCCTCGCCTGGTGGTTCGAGGAGTTGGCCGGACTGTTGCCGGAGGGAGTGAGGCGCGCCTTTCGGCGGCCGACGCGGATCGTCGTGCTCGATCTCGCGGGACCCGAGGTGGTGATGGCGCGCTACATCGGCGCGCGCGCGCGCGTCATCGGCCGAATCGATCCCCGCCAGGCCGGCGCCACCGCGATGCGGCGCTTCGGCGCTCGCCTGGCCCGCGCGTGCCGGCGCGCCGACGCGGTCATGCTTCGTCTCCCCGATGAAAAGGCCCTCAGGCGCCGGATCGAGATGCCGCTCGTGCCCGATGCCGACCTCCGGCGCGCGCTCTTTTTCGAGATCGATCGCCAGACCCCCTTCCAACGCGACCACGTCTTTTTCGACCACGCCGTGGTCGGCCGAAAGGAGGAAGAGAAGCGCCTCGTCGTCGACCTTTGGATCGTGCCGCGTCAGGTGATCGAACAGGCGTTGAGCCCGTTCTCCGACGGCGCCACTCGACCCGCCTTCGCCGAGATCATCGGTGAGGCCGGTGACGTCGTGGCCCGCCTCGACCTGCGCGATCCCGCCGACCGACGCCGCGCCGGGCGCTTGTGGCGGCTGCTCAATCGAGGTCTGGTGCTCCTCGCCCTGGGTTTGATGGGCGTCGCGCTCCACCTTCCCCTCGACGCCCGCCGGCAATTGGACGAGAGCTTGGCGGTAGACGTCGCGAAGTCCCGGGCGCGGGCCGAGGCGACCATGGCGACGCGCCGCGAGCTCGATCGCTTGAGCGAGATCGACCGTCGGCTGCGGCTGCGCAAGCTCCAGGCGCCGCGCGTGGTCGTCCTCGACGAGTTGACGCGGCGCCTCCCGGACGAGACTTGGCTCGCCTCGCTGCAGATCGACGGTCATGACGTCCGCCTTACCGGCTACGCGCCCGTCGCCGCCTCTCTAATCGGCCTGCTGGACGCCTCGGAATATTTCGGCACGCCGAGTTTCCAGTCTCCGGTGACGCAGGATGCCCGTAGCGGCAAGGAACGCTTCACGCTCGCCTTCGAGCTCGAGTCGCGCGAGGTGGCGCCATGAACTCGATGCATCCGCTGATCCGCAAGGCGCTGGCGCTGACCCTGCTGTTGGGCCTGGTGGCGGCGCTATGGTACGGCGGAGCGCAACCGATTTACGCGCACTATGTGGCGCAGGAGGAATCGATCGACCGCTCCCAGCGCCTGCTCGCGCGCTACCAGGCGACCAACGCCGCCGCGCAGACGCTGGACGACGCGCTCGCCCGCGTTCGGGCCGAGCGACGGGCCGCCGGATACTTCCTCGAGGGCGCAAGCGTCGAGCTCGCCGGCGCCGAAATCCAAGAGCGGATCAAGACCGTCGTCGAGGGCGGCGGCGGCCGGCTCAGAAGCACGCAGATGCTGACCGCCACCGAGGAGGAGGATACCCGCCGCCTGGGCCTCCGCGTGCACATGGCCGGCGACATCGAGGTCTTGCAGCAGGTGCTCCACGACCTCGAGGGGATGACGCCCTATCTCTTCATCCACAAGCTCAACGTCCAGGCCTCGCGCGCCGCCGTCCGCCCGTCGCGCCGCAAACGCCGTCGGCGCGGCCGGCGGAGCGACCCCAACGAGTTGCAGATACGCTTCGATCTCCATGTCTACATGAGCGCGGAGAGCTCCTGAGCATGCTCCCGCGCCCCCGCTCTCGCCCGTCTCTGCTGCTGCTGCTGCTCTGCGCGGGGCTCGGCTGGTTGATCAGCGAGGAGCTCGGGAGCGAGCGGTGGCGCGCGCGTCCCGAAATTCCCCCGGCCACCGGCGCGCCGAAGGTCGCGTTGCCGGCGCCGTTGCCGACGTTCGTTCTGCCGGCGGTGGCGCGGCTGACCGAGAGCATAGACCGACCTCTGTTCCTGCCGGCGCGGCGTCCGGTGGAAGCGGAAAAACCGCCGCCGCCCGCCGAGACGCCGAAGGCGGATACGCCGCTCGAGGTGGTCGTTTCCGGCGTGATCATGGCGGAGAACCGACAGTTCGCCCTGGTCCGCCGACAGGCCGGGGGCGAAACGCTCCGCCTCGCCGCGGGCGATACCATCGACGGTTGGACGGTGACGTCGGTGCTGCCCGATCGGGTCCTGTTTTTAAGGGACGAGACGACCAAGGAAATCGAACTCAAGGATCTTACGCCGAGCAAGCCCAAGCCCAAGCCCAGGCGGGGGCGGAGCCGTCGGCGGACGACTCCCTCGCAGCCGGCGCCCGCCACCGGCGCCAATCCTCGAGAGGGAAGCGGCACGCGGCAACAATAGCGTCGCGACGGCGAGCCCATCCCAACTTTGGCGTTGGCGCGGCCTTTTCGCACGTTTGCACCGATGCTAACCAGGGTATCGCGAGCTTGGCTCACGGAGATTTTTAGGTAAATTAGGATCTAACGTGGGTTTCATCAGATGGCGCATCAGAATTCGGACGATGATTTCACAACCACAAATTAGGCACGCGGTTCGAATCGCGGCGGCGATCGTGGCCTGCGCGTACCTCACCAGTTGCACCGAGATCTTCGACGAATTTTCGACCTGGCCCGAATTACCGCCACCGACTCCGGTATCGAGCGAGGAAGAGGCCACCGCTCCCGGCAAGGGCCCCCGCGATAGCGCCGCCGTCGCCGCGGTCCCGCTCGAGCAGCCCGCCTCGGCGGAGATTCACCAGGGCACGGGCAAGTTCGTCAAGCCGCCGAGACCACGCGCCGTCACCTCGGACGACGGCGACATCACCTTGAATTTCGCCGATGCCAACATCCGCGAGGTCGTGCGCGTCGTTCTCGGCGACATCCTGGGCCTGAACTACGTCATCGATCCGGCGGTTCAGGGCACGATCACGATCCAGACCAGCCGGCCGCTGAGCGAGGAGGATCTGCTGCCGACGCTGGAAAGCTTGCTCGCGCTCACCGGCGCGGCGCTGGTGAGCGAGGGACCGGACTTCAAGGTGGTGCCGCTCGCCAACGCGCCCCGCGAAACGCGCGATTTCGGCCTTGGTACGCAGCGATTGCCGCGAGGGCGTGGCTACGGCGTGCAAGTGGTGCCACTGGAGTATGTTTCGGCGGTCGAAATGCAAAAGGTGCTGGCGCCGGTGGCCTCCGACAGCAACATCCTGAGCGTGGATTCGCGCCGCAACCTCCTCATCCTCGGCGGCTCGCACGCGGAACTCGATAACCTGCTCGAGCTGATCTACATGTTCGACGTCGATTGGCTGGAAGGCATGTCGTTCGGTTATTTCCCGCTCGCCCACGCCGAGGTCAAGACCCTGGTCGACGAGTTGCGCCAGATCGTGGTCCAGGGCGAGGACAAGGCCGCGGCCGGACTCCTGCGTTTCGTGCCGATCGAGCGGCTGAACGCGCTGATCGCGATTTCGCCGCGGCCGGGGCAAATCGAGCGGGTCCGGACCTGGATCGAGCGGCTCGATCGCAGCGGCGATCAGGACACCAGCCGTCTCTTCGTCTATCGGAATTTTCTAGTTTAAGGTCGGCCTTTCATCGATTCTCGTAGGCGTCCTTTATGCGGCGGGCCTTATCTTTGACCGCATCTTCGACACCTTCCCGCATGTCCCCTAACCATTCCTTGGTATCCCCTACGGGATTGCCAACAAGGAAAGCTATGAGATCCACTCCGATCCAGAATTCAACGATCAGCAACGCGACGACAAGCAGAACAATTATCCAGAAAAGGCACCCCAAGAAATTATCAGCCACGTCGGCGTCTCCGTAAATCGATCCAGCAGCACCAGACGAAGCTGCCGACAATCATGGCTCCTATCACACGCCCTGGATCGTCCATTCCAAGAACCAGAGCACCGCCAACTCCCATGAAGCTGCCGACGACAGCATGGCAACCCCATACAAAGAGCTTCTTAACGGTGCTCATGGCCGCTTTCCTGTCCGACAGAGTCGCTCACTCATCGTCTCCCAGCGCTAGGGGAATCTGTTCACGCATCTTCGGGTACGCGCGTTGCAGGCTACGGTAGAAGGAAGTCCAGTTCGGCGCCGCGCGCATCAGCGCCATGACGCCTGCCAAGTGCTCCTTGAGCCTTAGGTCGCCAAAGTCGGGAGTGAACCATTGATGGTGCCGACTCTTTCGGTATCCGGCTGGCAGCTTCGGGTTTTTGCGTCGCAGTTCAGCAAGCACGCCAGGGGCGAGCCGAGCATAAACGAAGTCGTTGGTGTAGTGGCCGATAACGGATGGACGCTTCACGCCGTCCGGTCCAGGCCATCCCTTGAGCCTGAATATCTGATCGTAGAACTCGTAGGGGAATGTCCTGGTCCAGGGTTGGAGTTCCTTTGCGATGAAGTTTTCAAGGATCGTCGCGAGTGCGCGGAGTGCTCGGATTTTCTGATACCCGGTCGCTTCATCGACCAAGCCGATGATTCCGACCCGCCGTAGGCCACGATTGAGGGCATGTGCCCTCTGAACGATATTGGCGTTCCGTACTGGCAGCGCCCCTGCTTGTTGGGCATCGATGATAACGTCGATAATCCCTTCCAATATCTCTGCGGGATATCCGTAGGCGGTTCTTCCCCCTCTAGGTGGTTGGAACTCGATAGGCGATGTGAGGCGCGCCGTTAAGTTCTTGGTATCTATACCCCTTTTCTGGGGATGTCCCGGGCTCTGTTGAAAAGCTGAAGTAGGCGTCGTCCGCCTGGAGCCGCTAGGCTCTGGGTGCTGATTCCATCAAGGAGAACGACGCCATGACCAAGACTACACGCAACGACCGTTCCTCGGAACCATCCTGTCGGCTCTTGCCATCGATGCCGGAGGCCTTCGACGATCTGCGCATGAGCGTCGATCGCTTCTGCCTTTTGGCGGGCCTCGAGTCTTTGAACGAGATGATGTCGGCGGACGCGGAAGCCTTGTGCGGTTCGCGCCACGCCCGCTCGGGCGAGCGCAAGGGCCATCGATGGGGCACGACCCGGAGCGAGATCGCCTACCACGGCGGCAAAGTGAAGGTCGAGCGCCCTCGGGTGCGGGACTTCGCGGGTCGGGAGATGAGCCTGCCGAGTTGGGAGCTGCTGTCGGAACCCGAACTCTTGCAAGCCTGGGCGATGAATCTGATGGTGATCAACGTCTCGACCCGCAAGTATGCCCGCGCGGTGCGCCTGCCGGACGATGCGGGCGGCGATCTGCCGGCGGCATCGGGTGACGCAACCTCGAAGTCGGCGGTCTCGCGCCGTTTCGTGGCGTTGACGCGAAGCAAGCTGAAGGCCTGGCTGGCGAGCCCGCTCGACGATCTCGATCTCGTGGTGCTCCAGATCGACGGGCTCCATGTCGGCGATCACCTGATGGTGGCGGCGATCGGCATCGACACCGGCGGCGCGAAGCACGTGCTGGGCCTGGCCGAGGGCGCGACGGAGAACGCGGCCACGGTGCAAGCCATGCTCGACAACCTGATCGAGCGCGGTCTCGATCCCGAACGGCCTCGGCTCTACATCGTCGACGGCGCCAAGGCGCTCTCGAAGGCGATCCGGCGGACCTTCGGGCGGGCGGCGGCCCTCCAGCGCTGCCAGGTGCACAAGGGGCGCAACATCACGGACCGGCTGGACGAGAGCCTCCATGCCGGCGTCAGGAAGGTCTTGCGGCAGGCCTGGCAGCAGGACGACGCGGCCAAGGCCGAACGGCTCTTGCGCAACCTCGCCCGCCGTCTGGAGCATGACGCACCCGGCGTCTCGGGCTCGATCCTGGAGGGCCTGGACGAGATCCTGACCGTGATCCGGCTCGGCCTCCCGCCGCAACTTCGACGCTCGCTGGCTTGCACCAACGCCATCGAGAACGCGATCGGCACCGTCCGGACGGTGCAGCGGAACGTCAAGCGCTGGCGCAACGCCGAGATGGCGCTGCGTTGGACCGCCGCCGGCCTCTTGGAGGCGCAAAAGACCTTCCGCCGCCTCAAGGCCTACCGCCAGCTCCCCGTCCTTGACGCCGCCCTGCGGGAGGCGGTGAGAAAGGCCGGAGCAAAGTCCGTCATTGAAGACATCGAGGTGGCCGCGTAGCCTCTCGATCAGACGATGCCTATCTCGCACTTTTCAACATTGGGCGGGACATCGCCCTCCTTCCAGCACATAGCAGTCAATCTCGATATCGCCGATGACCAAGGGCTTATCGGATGCGCCTGCGATGACCTTGAGTGGTTCACTCATTTGGCAACTCCCAATCCACGGTTGATAGTTAGTGCGAAGGCGTCGAAGGGATCGGCCTTGCGGAGGTTGTAGCGGTAGCAGAACTCATCGACATACCGTTGCAGGTGGCGGCGGCTGACGCTGTGGAACTGGCCGAACATGCCGCGCTTCAACAGAGCCCAAAACCCCTCGATGGTGTTTGTGTGAATGTCGCCGTCCACGTACCAGTCAGCGTGCTTGATGACGGCGTGCGGCAGCACCTTCGCCATGCCGAGGTATGCTTTGTACTCGTCCGTTATCAGGCTCGCCTTTGATGTGTCGATGCGATCCCGCACAAAGGCACGCATGTGCCTGCCCTTCATCTTGTCCTTAGCAACGGCCTTTGCCGTGACATTGCCGCCACGTTCGACCGCGCCAATCACTGGAGCCTTCTTGGTGCCGCGTCCAGGCTTGTGCTTGCCGCCATCGCCATCGCCATCGCCATCGCCCTTAGTGCCCTTGCGCGGCTTTCCGCCGACATAGGTTTCGTCCATCTCGATGATGCCGGTAAGCAGGCTTCGCTGTTCGGCTTGGGTCATAGCCTTACGAATCTGCATCGTGATCCTCCAAGCCGTGTTCTTATTGACGGAGAGATCACGGGATAGTTGAAGCGCTGACAGGCCCTTCTTGGCGTTCAGCATCAACATGACCGCTAGGAACCACTTTTGCAGCGGCATATGCGTGTGGTGAAAGATCGTGCCTACCGTAACGCTAAACGAGGTCTTGCAGTCGTAGCAGCGATGACGGTGCTGGTTGCGTGCGGTATTGAGCGACCCGCAGTATGGGCAACTCGGCTTGTCGCCCCAGCGAGCCGCCTCAAGATGAGCGATGCAATCTTGTTGTGTGGGGAACCGCTCGAAAACCTGTATGATGTTCATGGCATTCCGCTTCCGTTCGAGCCGTATCAATCTCTAGACAAGATCAATATGGCCCAGACAGGGCGGAATGTCAAGACCTTAAACTAGGAAATTCCGTCGTCTATTACGTACAGAACAAGCGCGCGGTCGACCTGGCCGATACGCTGACCAAGATCTTCGTCGATTCCGGTGCCGCGCGGAGCAAACCCGAGACCAGCCTCCGCCCCGGCCAACGCCCGGTGGAGCTGACTTCCGCCGGGGCCCGGCGCGAGCCACGTCCGGCGCCCGAGAGACGACGGCGGACCGCCCAACCCGCCGCCGGCGGGCCCCAGGCGGGGCGCGAGGCGGGTCGGCCGCCCGCGAGATCACGGCAGACCGCGCAACCCGCCGCCCGCGGGGCCCAGGCGGGGCGCGAGACGGGGCCGGCGCCCGAACGGCCCCCAAGAGATGCTTCCGTGCCCCGGACCGCGAGCGCGGGCGAGGCCCAGATCTTCACCATCGCCGAAGGCCGCGAGGTTCGCATCATCGCCGACGATTCCAACAACGCGTTGATCGTCCTGGCGACGCCGGTGGACTACCGCATGATCGAGCAGACGCTCCGCAAGCTCGACCTGGTACCGCTCCAGGTGTTGATCGAGGGCACCGTCGCCGAGGTGGCGCTCAGGGGCGAACTGCGCTACGGCCTGCAATGGTTCTTCAACTCGGGCAACAGCTCGGCCACCTTGAGCGCCGTGCCGCTGGCCACGCCGGCGCAATTCTTCCCCGGGTTCTCCTATCTCTTCGCCACGAACGACGTACGCGTGGTGCTGAACGCGCTCGACGACATCTCCGACCTCAACATGATCTCCTCGCCGACGCTCATGGTCCTGGACAACCAGACCGCCTCGCTCCAGGTCGGCGACACGGTGCCGATACTCACCGAGCAAGCGACGACGGACGCAGGCATCATCGTCAATAGCATCCAGCAGCAGGACACGGGCGTCACGCTGACGGTGACGCCCCGGGTCAACGCCGGTGGTCTGGTGAACCTGGAGATTACCCTGGAGGTGAGCGACGCGGTGCCGACCGTGACCTCCGGCCTCAATTCGCCGACCATCCGGCAGCGCAAGATCCAGACCACCGTCGCCGTGCAGTCGGGCGAGACGGTGGCACTGGGCGGACTGATCCGCGACGACAAGGCAAAGACCAAGTCCGGCATTCCGATTCTGCACGAATTGCCGATCCTCGGCAGCCTGTTCGGCGAGACGGTCGATTCCAAGGAGCGCACCGAGCTGCTGGTCGTGCTGACGCCGCGCGTCATTCGTGGCATGCAGCAGGCCCGCAATGTGACCCGGGAGCTGCGCAAGCGGCTCCGCTCGGTGAGCCCGATCGACCGCCGAATCGGCAGATGATCCCAACCGCCCCGGCGGACGGGGTATGATCCTCGAAGCGGCCGGTTGGGGGCGAAGTGGGTTCGCCCGCGAACGCCGGCAGGGGTGAAAGGCGCCATGTGGCGAGCCTCGAGATCCGCACAATCGACAGCCGCGCGATCGACACCGCCCACGGCGCGCGCGCGCCAGCGCGGCATCGCGCTGATCGCCGTGCTCTGGGTGCTGGTGTTGCTCTCGCTGCTGGCCGCCAACCTCACCCAGACCTCTCGCACCAGCCGGCATCTGGCGCGAAACCTGGCGAGCACGGCCGAAGCCCGCGCGCTCGCCGACGGCGGCGTCTATTTCGCCATCGCCGGCCTCTTGGAGCCCTCGCCGGAACGCCGGCTGGCGCTCGACGGCACAACCTACGGCCTGACCCTGGGCGCGGGGCGGGTCCTCCTGAGGCTGCGCGACGAGCGCGGCAAGATCGATCTCAATCGAGCCCCCCGGGCCGTCCTCGCCGGCCTGTTCGCGGCGATCGGTCATGGCGAGGAGGGCGAGAGCTCGATCGTCGACGCGATCCTGGACTACCGGGACGCGGACCAGAACCGCCGCCCCAAGGGCGCCGAGGACGACGATTACCTGGCGGCGGGCCATGCGTACGGCGCCCGCGACGGACGGTTCGCGACGGTGGAGGAGTTGCGCCGGGTGCTGGGCATGACGGAGGCGCTCTACGCCCGCGTCGCCGAGGCCGTCACGGTTCATGGCGCCCGGCGGGTCAACCGGGCGACGGCCTCGGCCCTGGTGCTGCGCGCGCTGCCGGGCCGGGCCGGCCAGGGCGAGGCCGAGGATAGCGATACCGAGGCGAGCGAGAGCGGCGAGGAGAGCGTGGTCGAGATCGGCGCCGACGGTGACGCCACGCTCGCGCCGCAGGCCAGCGCGGGCGACGCCCGGGCGGGCCGACCTCGCGCGCGGCGTCGCCGGGCGCGGGGCGCCGCCGTCTCCGTCCGCGCCGAGGCGCAGACCGCGCTCGGCGCCGTCTTTGTCCGCGAGGCCATCGTCCGAATCGGCACCCGGCGCCGCTCGAGGAGCGGCGAGGACGCGCTTCCCTACGAGATCCTGTCCTGGCGCCAGGGTCGCGCCGAGGAGCCAGCCGGCGAATGAGGCGGCGTCGTTCGGCGGATGGAAACGCCGACGCCCCGAACGATCCGGAAAGTCGAAGATGATGGGTCGCGGTTGGGCCTCGATGCCGAGGCGCGCCATGCCGAGGTTCGCGAGATCGCGCCGACGCTGATCGCCCGCGCCGATGCCGCGACCGAAGTAGCGCTGGGGAAGCGTCGGAATTCAGCTCGAGGCTCGCGCTTGGCTCGCGTTCGGTCGCGGGATCGCGAAAGTGAGCGCGAGTGCCGCCAGCACCACGACGAGGCCGATCGTCTCCGAGGCCTCGTAGCCGCCCGAGAGGTCGTAGAGCCGCCCGGCGAGCCACGGGCCGGTGAGGCCGGCGACGCCCCAGGCGGTGATCAGGAAGCCGAGATAGCGGCCGTAGCGGGCGAGGCCGAAATAGATCCCGATCGCGGCCGGATAGCCGCCGGAGGCCAGACCGTAGGCGAGTCCCTGGAGCCCCAGCGCCACCACCGCCGTGGTCGGCCCGGGTGCCGTCAGAATGAGCGCGAAGCCGGCGGCCGCCGAGAGATGGGAGGCCGCGGCGACGCGGGGCGGCGCTATGTGGTCGGCGAGCCAGCCCGAGACGATGCGGCCACCGGCGTTGCCGATGTTGATCACGATGGTGCCGAGAAGCGCCAGCTCGGCCCCGCCGCCGTGACTGGCGACAATGCCCGTCGCGTGCCCGATCGACATCACCCCGGCGAAGGCGCCGAGAAAGAAGCCGAGCCACAGCAAGGGAAACACCCGGCCGAAGGACGCCCCCGTCGCCGCCGCGCCCACCGCGCCCCGACCGCTCGGCAACTCGAGGCCCGAGGCGCGGGCCAGGCTCGCCGCCCCCACCGCCACGATTGCCATCAACGCCGCCATCAGGGCGAAACTCTGGAACGGTCCGATCGCCGCGACGGTCCGGGAAAAGACGACGGCGAGCAGGATCGAACCAGCGGCGAAGCTCCCGACCCCGAGGCCGGTCGCCAGGCCCGCGCGGGGCGCCAGCGCGAGCACGATCAGTTGCAACGTGATGGAGTAGCCATATCCGGCGCCCAGGCCGAAGATGACGCCATAGCCCAGCAGCAACACCGGCACGCTCTCGGCGGCGGCCGCGATCAGCAGGCCGAGGCAGGCGACGGCGCCACAGCCGAGAAGGTGCCCCGCCGCGCTAGCCCGGCGATAGACGAAGGGTGCCGCCACCATGGCGCAGGTAAAGCCGACGACGGCGACGGCGAAGATCGCGCTGATGTCGGCGCGGGGCGCCTGCAGCGCAATTTCGAGCGGGGGCACGAAGACGCTCCAGGCATAGAGCGATCCGAGCGCCGGATTGAAGACCAACGCCGCGACCGCGCCGAGCCCGGGGCGGCCCGCCGTCACCCGGCCCGTTCGCGTGCGCGCATCAGCCGGGCAACGCCGCGCGCATCCTCGGAGCTCTCGCGCTCCAGCTGCTCGGCGACCCTTCGGCGGTCGGTCTCGTCGCGATTCTGGCTGAGCTTGGCCTTGCCCTCCAGCCGGCTCACCTCGATCTCGAAGGCGACGATGGCGCGGATCATCACGGCCTCGTAGTCGTCGGGCAGGTCCATGGTCCAGGGCGTCTCGCGCGCGGCTTCCTGGACCGCCAACAGGCGTTCGAGCAGGGCCCGGCAGGCGACCCGGTCCTCGAGCAGGCGCGGCCGACCGTAGGCGTGGACGGCGACGTAGTTCCAGGTCGGCACGCTCGGGTGGGTTTCGTACCAACTCGGCGAGACGTAGGCATGCGGCCCGGAGAACACCGCCAGGACCTCGGCGCCGTCGGCGAAGTGGCGCCATTGCGGGTTGGCGCGGGCCATGTGGGCCGACAAGACCAGCCCCTCGCCGCGGCGCTCGGCCAGGATCGGCAGGTGCGAGGCGAAGGGCAAACCGGCCTCGTCGGTGGTCACCAACAGGGCGAAATCATGCCGCGCCATCAGCTCGACGAGCACCGCCTCGTCGGCTTCCGCGAAATGGCCGGGAACATACATTGAGAGCCTCCCTCGTCGGATAACCCGAGGCAGGCTGTCATGGATCGAGGGTCCGTGTCAGAATCGAATTTCATCGCGCCGCAATTTCGCCGCACTCGGACCCCGAGTCCGGCGGCCAGGGGACCTCGCCATGCCGCCCGCGCATCACCGATGGATCCGCTCGCCGAAGCTCGGATTTCTGCTGTTCGGCCTCGTCCAGGGCTTGGCGATCGTCGGCACCGACGCGCTCGACGGCATCGCCTGGCCCTGGGGCGTCGTCGATTTGGAGGCCAGCGCCTCGACCATTTCGCGCCCCATCGAGAGGGGGCTGACCCTGGCGCTCTGCCTCTCGCCGTGGTTCGCCCTGCTCGCCTGGGCGCCGGGGCGGCGGCGAAGGACGGTGGCGGTCGCCTCGGGCCTGCTGATCGTCACCGCCGGGCTGGTGATCCATGCCATGGCCAGCTTCGGCGGCCGGGCCTCGGACGTCATCGGGGCCGCGACCACCGTCTCGGTGCTGCTTCACATCGCGGCGCTGGGTCTCTGCCTGACACCACCCGGGCCGGCCGCGTGGTTTCCGGGCGAGGCCTCGAAGAGCCAGCTCCGCGCCGGCTTGACGCTGGCGCTCGGCTGGCTCTTCGCCGCGGTGGTGCTGCTGACGCTCTGGCTCTGGGGCGGCCTGTTCGAGCTGATCGGCATCGGCTTCTTCAGCGAACTCTTCGGCCAAAAGGAGGTAATAATCCCGGTCGGCATGGCCACCACCGCCCTCGGCGTGGCCATCGTGCGCGACCGCGAGGGGCTCGCGGATATGCTGGCCGGGCTCTTCGTCGTCGGCGCCCGCTACCTCGGCGTCGTCGTCGCGGCGGCGATCATTCTCTTCGTCACCACACTGCCCTATACCGGGTTGGAGGCGCTCTGGGCGACCAATCAGGCGACCATGCTGCTGGTGGTGGTGACGCTGGCGATGCTGGTCGCCGCCTTCCTGAACGCGAAGAGCGGGGGCGAGGGGGAGGGTTTCCCCAAGCCGTTGCTCTGGGTCTACGCGGTGGCGCTGATCCTGCTGCCGGTGCTGGCGGGATTGGCGAACTACGCGGTCTGGCTCCGCGTCGATCAGTACGGCTTGACGCCGGAGCGGGTGTTGGCCACGGTCCTCGCCCAGGTCGTCTTGGTGAAGGCGGTCTGGGCCGCCGCCACGGTGGCCTTGGGTCTGGGCGACTGGCGGGCGCGGTCCCCCGGGGGACCGCGCCGCTGTTGACGCTCGCGGCGCTGGCCTGTCTCGCCGTGCTGTCGCCGCTGGCCGATCCCTGGGCGCTCAGCGCCCGCTCCCAGGCGGGACGGCTGATCTCCGGCGCCGCCGACGCCGAGGCCTTCGATTACGGCCATCTGAAGTTCCAACTCGGCCACCACGGCAAGGCGGCACTCGAACGCCTGGCGGCGACGCCGGACATTCCCGAGGGCGACATCGTCGCCAAGCGGCTGAAGAATTTGGCCGAGACCAAGTCCTATTACGCCTGGCGGATCGAGCTGAAGGCCATCGAGTACAGGGATGAGCTGAAGGGCGACCTGACGCGGACCATCACGCCCTGGCCGGAGGGCGCGAGGCTGCCGGACGGCTTGCTCGACCATCTCCGCCGCAAGCACGCGAGCAACCTGCTTTGGTGCGTCAA
>CBDDBZ010000007.1:0-27166 GCA_965225945.1 Alphaproteobacteria bacterium
TGATTGCTTTCGACATGATCGGCCCCGTTTGCTAATGCCATAACAAGACAAAACGCAACGCATAGGACCTAGAGTGCCGGCCGGCGCTAAACTCGGCTCGCCCTGCCCTGGGTCGTGCCGAACGCCTGGCCGATTGTAGCTGTCTCGAGCCGGGGTCTCACGCCCCTTCGATCGAATGACGCCCGACCTGGCACCGGCAGACGAACGTCGCATTCGGGCCAGATCAATTATCCATATAGTGTCGAATCGCGTCGGCACAACCACCTAAATGGGTATATCTTTCCACCAGCGAGCGCGGGCGGTGGAACTTCGCCGCCGTCTTTCGAACCGTCCGCCCCAGCCCGCCCCGGCTCGGCCCTGGCGGGCGCGGCGAGGGCCGTCGTCAGGCCTTCCGGGGCGCGGGGTTGGTGGCGGCGACGCTCGCCCGCTCGGAGACGGTCTGGTGCCAGCGGCCGAGGTTCTCCAGCTCCTCGGGGATGCGGATCTTGGCGACCCGGCCGATGCCGAAGGCGCAGATCGCGGTGATGTCGGCGATGGTGAAGCCGGCGCCGGCGATATACTCGCGCGCCGCCAGTTCGCCGTCGAGCCACCCCATGCGCTCTTCCGCGTTCCGCCGGCAGAGCTCGCCATAGTCCTTCACTTGTTCGATCCGGCCCTCCCAATAGGGGTGCGAATGGCGGAAGCAGCCGGTCATGTTGAGCAGGATCTCGAGCTCCATCCGCCGGTTCCACATCTCGACCTCGGCCTTGTCGCGGGAATCCCGGCCGAAGAGCGGCGGTTCGGGATGGGTCTCCTCGAAATAGCGGCAGATGGCGACGGATTCGGCGAGGAAACTGCCGTCGTCGAACTCCAGCACCGGCACCCGGGCGAGCGGGTTCTTGGCGACGAACGCGGGCGCGAAGTTGCCCTTCGCCGCGAGATCGATCTGCTCGCTCGCGACCTCGATGCCCTTCTCCGCCAAGAATATGGCGACGCGGCGGGGATTGGGGGCCACGGCGGCGGTCCATAGTTTCATCCTCGGTGCTCTCCCTCGAATTTCGGCGCGGCCCGGACCCTCCGCACCGCGCGGGGCGGAGACTACCCCCAAGTCGGCGCCACTGGCGAGCCTCAGGTGGACAGCCCCCCCCGGCGATGGGCGATCATGAAAATATGGGTCCATGAGGTCACGGGCGATACGAAGCTTGCCCACCGGGGGACGCTTCCCGATCCGGGATCGACGATCGCGAAAAATTTTGGGAGGAAGACGATGAAATTCGGCACGCGCACGCTTTTGACGGCCGCCGCGGCCCTCGCCGTTCTGGCCGCCGCGACCACCGCGTCGGCACAGGAGTTCAAACTGCGTTGGGGCCACTATCTCGGCAAGGGCCCGTTCCTGGAGATGGAGCAGAAGTTCGCCCGCGCGATCGAGAAGCGCACCAACGGCCGGGTCAAGATCGACATCACCTTCGCCGGCGGCCTGGGCAAGGGCAACGAGACCATGACGCTGGCCGGCCGCGGCGCCATCGACATAGCCGCCGCCCCGCCGAGTTACTACGGCGACCAGCTCTTGTTCTGGAAAGCCTTCCAGGTGCCCTTCATCTTCACCACGCCGAAGCAGGCGATGATGGTGCTGGCCAAGTCGCTGGAGGAGTTTCCGGTCTACCAGCAGGAAATGGACAAGATGAACGTCATCTGGCTGTTCCAGCAGCCCTTGGGCATCTATTTCCTGACCGGCCCGGGGGCCGACTGCGACAACCTGGCCGGCCTCAAGGGCAAGAAGATCCGAAGCTTCGGCAAGGACGTGCCGAAAGCCCACAACGCCATCGGCGCGGTGCCGGTGAACGTGCGTCCGGTCGAGGTCTACGAGGCCTTGCAGCGCGGCACCATCGACTACTCGTTCCTGAACGCCGGCAACATCCAGCAGTACAAGCTCTACGAGCCGGGCAAGTACAGCTGCGGCCCGATCATGGCGATCACCGGCCACAACATCGTCATCGGCAAGAACACCTGGAACAAGCTGCCGAAGGACATCCAGGAGATCTTCCTGGACCAGGGCAAGAAGACGCATGCGGAATACCTCGCTTGGCTGACCGATTTCGAGGCCTCGGCGGTCGAAAACATCAAGCAGGCCGGCGGCGTCTTCAAGCCCTTCCCGCCCGAGCAGCTCGCCAAATGGAAAGGCTCAATTCGCGAATTGTATGCATTAGTGATAGAGTGCCTGGAACGTCAGGAGGTTGGGTTATGGACGGCAAGGGTTTCCAGGTGTGGCTTTCGGCGGCGCGCGGGCTGACGCGCGCGCAGCGGCGCGAGGCGCTCGCGGTGCTGTCGGGCCGGAGCGAGGGCGAGGCATCGAAGGCCGCGATCGAGCTTGGTGTGGACGAGGCCCGGCGCTGTCCGCACTGCGTGAGCGAAGGGGCGGTTTCGCGCGGTATGGCGCGGGGTCTGCGGCGCTACCAGTGCAAGGGCTGCGGCAAGACCTTCAACGCGCTGAGCGGTACGCCGCTGTCGGGCTTGCACCACAAGGAACGCTGGCTGTCGTTCGGGGCGTCGCTGGCGAAGGGGGAGACGGTGAAGGCCTCGGCGGCGCGCTGCGACGTGGCGGTGAGCACGGCGTTCCGCTGGCGTCACCGGTTTCTGGCGGCGGCGCGGAGCGATTCGGAGGTGCTCAAGGGGATCGTGGAAGCGGACGAGACCTACGTCCTGGAGAGCCGGAAGGGCGCGCGCGGGCTGGGGCGCAAGGCACGGCGGCGGGGCGGCAAGGCGAAGAAGCGCGGCCTCTCGCGCGAGCAGGTACCGGTTCTCATGGCGGCGGACCGGAGCGGAACGACGGTCAGCGCGGTGCTGCCCAGGGTCGATGCGGCGGCGCTCACGGCTGCCCTCGACCCGGTGGTCGCGAAGGACGCCCTGCTGGTCTCCGACGGCGGCGCGAGCTACCCACCGTGCGCCGCCGCGCTCGGGGTGAGCCACGAAGCACTCAACCGCTCGATGGGGGAACGGGTTCGGGGCGATCTGCATGTGCAGACGGTGAACAGCCGCCACAGCCGGTTGAAGGACTTCCTGCGTCCCCGCCGCGGCATCGCCACCCGCTATCTGGACAACTACCTGAGCTGGTTCCACCTCGTCGGCCTCGCCCCCGGCGCCAATGACCGAGCCTGCCTCGCCGCCGCCGTAACAAGGTGACGCATACAATTCACGAATTGAGCCAATGGAAATCCATGGCGCCCGAGTTCCTGAAGGCTTGGGAAGAGGACGTGACCAAGCGTGGCCAGGGTGAGATGGCCAAGAAGGTCGCCGCGCGTTGGCGCGAATTGATGGCCGAATAGTCTCGTCGAGACGACGCGTCGGCCCCGCCCGCCGCCGGCCCTGGCGGGGCGGGGTGGGGCGTCTCGGTGAGGGACCGCGTCCGCGATGCAGCAATTCAACCGAATGCTGGAGCGTTTCGCGCTGGCGATCCTGCTCGTCGGCGGCGCCGGCATGCTGACCGCCATGTTTCTCGGCGCCGGCGACGTCGTCGGCACGCAGTTCTTCGGCTGGCCGGTGCCCGGCGCCAAGGAGATCACCGAGAGCACCATGGTGCTGATCGTGTTCGGCGCGCTGACCTATGCGCAGATCCGGCGAAGCCACGTCCGCGTCGAGCTGGTCCACGCCCGCGTCGGGCCGCGAATGCAGGCCGCGATGGACGTCGTTACCGACCTCGCGGCGCTCGTCTTCTTCGGCTTCCTGCTGTGGCAGGCGGTCTTCGAGGCGATGAAGAGCTGGCGCATCGACGAGACGTCCGACGGTCTGATCGTCTTTCCACTCTACCCCGCCAGATGGATCCTGGTCGCGGGCGTCGCGATCCTGATGGTGCGGCTGGCGGTGGACTTGGCTCAGGACCTGCCCAGGGTGCGCAGCGGCGCGCCGGCGGAAGGCGCCGCCCTGCCGCTGGTGCCGGACGTTCCCGGCTTGGAGCTCGGCGAAGACTAGCGCGGTTCATGTTCGATACGATCAACCCCGAAATGCTGTAGCGAAGGTCTTCCCATGCTCGATCCCGCAACCGCAGGCGTCGTCGTGATGGTGCTTTTGTTCGTGGCCTTGGCCGCGGGCGTCCACATCGGCGTGGCCTTGGGGCTCGGCGGGATCCTGGGCATGTATCTCGCGATCGGCCCGGACGCGGCGCTCGGCCAACTCGCCACGGTTCCCTTCAGCACAACCAATTCATTCACCCTGGCGGTGATTCCGCTGTTCATCCTGATGGGCTCGCTCGCCACCCAAGCGCGGCTCACGAGCGACCTCTATCGCGCCGCCTACTATTGGCTCGGGGGCCTGCCGGGAGGCCTGGCGATGGCGACGACGCTGGCCTCGGCCGCCTTCGGCGCCGCCTGCGGCTCGTCCGTGGTCAACGCCGCCGTGTTCACCCGGATGGCGCTGCCGGAGATGACCAAGTTCGGCTACGACAAGCGCTTGAGCGCCGGCTGCATCGCCGCCTCCGGCACGCTCGCGTCGCTGATCCCGCCGAGCATCCTGATGGTGATCTATGCGGTGATCACCGAGCAGTCGGTGGGCGCGCTGCTGATCGCGGGACTGCTGCCGGGACTGCTGTCGGCGGCGATCTACATGGGGGGGATCTACATCCGGGCCAGACGCAACCCGGGAATTGCGCCGGTGCCCGATATCGAGATCTCGTGGGGCGAGCGGTGGCGCTCCCTCTACGGCGTGTGGGGCGTCGTGTTCCTGTTCCTTCTGGTGATCGGCGGGATCTACGGCGGCCTCTTCACGCCGACCTATGCCGGCGCCGTCGGCGCCTTCGGCGCCTTCCTCATCGTCATCGTCAAGCGGCGCCTCGACCGCCGCACGCTGATCGAGACTTTCAAGGACGCCGGCATCACGACCTCGGTGATCTTCATCATCGTCGTCGGCGGGATCCTCTTCGCCCGCTTCCTCACCTACACCGGCCTGGTCGCGGATATCTCGACCGAGCTGCTGGCGCTCGAGCTCCACCCCTATCTCTATCTGCTGGCCTTCGCGATGATCTACCTCGTGCTCGGTATGTTCATCGATCCGATCGCGATCATGGTGATGACCTTGCCGGTGATGTTCCCGATCATGACCGGAGCCGGCTTCAATCCGATCTGGCTCGGCGTGATCTCGATCAAGCTGGCGGAGATCTCGTTGATCACGCCACCGGTGGGACTCAACGTCTATGTGGTGCGGAGCGCCTCGCCAATTCCCTTGTCGTTGGAGGACGTGTTCGCCGGCGTGATGCCCTTCCTGGTGCTGGATGTCTTCACCCTCGGCCTGCTGATCGTCTTTCCGGGGATCGTGCTGGTGCTGCCCGATCTGATGTACTGACGACGGACGCGCGCAGGTCGCCATGACGGAGCCTGGCCCCGGCGACTTACCGCTTTGGCGGGTGCATGCCCAGGTGTTGTTGTCGCGGGCGCTGGTCGCCACCTCCTTCGTCGTCGGGGCGGAGATTACCCACGGCCTGGCGCCCGAGCTGCTGACGCTGCTGCGCTTCGCGCTGGCGACGCTGCTGTTCCTGCCCTATGTCGCCTGGCGCCACGGTCTCGCGCTTCCGAGCCTTCGCGCGCTGGCGGGCTACGCGGCGATCAGCGCCGCGATCGTCAGCTTCTTCTGGGCGATGTTCGAGGCCTTGCGATGGACCAGCGCGCTCAATACGGCGGCGCTTTACACCCTGCTGCCGGGAATCGCCGCGATCTGGGCCGGAGTGTTGGTGCGGGAGCGGCTGGGCGGCTACCGCCTGGTCGCGCTCGGGATCGGCGCGCTCGGCGCGCTCTGGGTGGTGTTTCGGGGCGAGCCGGCGCGCCTGCTCGCCCTCGACCTCAACCAGGGCGATCTGATCTTCCTCCTCGGGCTCGTCGCCATGGGCCTCTACACGCCGCTGGTCCGCCGCCTGCACCGCGAGGAACCGGCGGCCGTGATGTCGTTCTGGACGCTTGCGACCGGAACCGGGTGGCTGCTGCTGGTGAACAACACGGCGATCTGGGAGACCGACTGGCGCGCGGTCGAGGCTGAGGTCTTCCTCGGCATCGCCTATCTCGCGCTGTTCACCACCTGCATCACCTTCCTGATCCAGCAACACGCGACGCTCCACATCGGCCCGACCCGGGTGATGAGCTACGGCTACCTCAGCCCCGCCTTCGTGGTGCTGGTCGAATGGGCCGTCGGCCACGGCCTGCCCTCGGCGATGGCGCTGCCGGGCCTCCTGCTGGTGATCGCCGCGACCGCCGTGGTGCAGAGCGGCGCCACGCGGGAACGCCGAATCAGCGGCCCTTGAAGGCGGGCTCGCGATGTTCGACGAAGGCGCCTACGCCGGACCGAAACCCGCCGGCTCGCTGGCCGAACTCGGCACCTGGAGGCTAATCGATGGGCTGCGACTGGCTCCTTTGCCGACATGACGGCGGCCGATCCAGTAGCATCCAGATGGCTCGACAGGACAGGCGTGTGCGGCGCGCGCAGGGGTACGCTCTCACAGCGCGCAAACGCCCTCGGCCGGGCTTCTGATCACCAAATCGGCCCGACGAGGAGAGGAGATCAGTATGCAGACTGCCGGATCAGGACTGGATTCGCCTTCGACCACCAAATTGGGTACGCTACCGGTGATGCAAATTATCATCCGGTGATTCTCGACTTGAGCCCCGGGCTCACCAGCATGCGAACGGCGCGTGGCGTACGGGGAGGCTGATAGATGGAAACCACATGCGACAACATTTAGAACCGACCACTTTCGATCGATTTTCGTCGAAATCAAGGAGGACATGACGTTATGAAACGCATCGCATTATCCACCTTCGCGATGGCCCTGGTGGCGGGCCTCGGCACCAGCGTGCTGACCGCCAATACGGCGTTCGCACAGAAGAGGTTCATCGCCATCGGCACCGGGGGCCCGACCGGCGTCTACTTCGTCGTCGGCCAGTCGGTCTGCCGCCTGGTCCACAAGGAAGCCGCGGAAGGCCGCAAAACGGGCCGCAAGCACGGTATCCGTTGCGCGGCGCCGTCGACCGGCGGATCGACGTACAACATCGGCCAGATCAGCCAGGGCGAGCTCGACTTCGGCGTCGCCCAGTCCGACTGGCAGTACCATGCCTACAACGGCACCGCGCCGGACAAGGTCAAGGAGTTCAAGAAGCTGCGCGCGGTATTCTCGGTGCATCCCGAGCCGTATCACATCATCGTCGGCGCCAATTCAGGCATCAAAAGTTGGGCCGACCTCAAGGGCAAACGGTTCAATATCGGCAACCCGGGCTCGGGCCAGCGCGGGACGACGGAAGTCCTGATGAAGGCCTATGGCACGAGCAAGAGCGACTTCAAGATCGCCACCGAACTCACCTCGACCGAGCAGTCGAAGGCGCTGTGCGACGGCAAGATCGACGCCTACGGCTACACCGTCGGCGTTCCCAACGCCGGCGTTTCGGTCGCCACCGACGGCTGCGGCGCGAGGATCATCAGCCTGAACACCGGCGTCGAGAAGAAGCTGGTCGACGGGAACGCGTATTACGCGTTCGCGACCATCCCGAAGGGGACCTACAAGACGACCGACAGCGACGTCACCACGTTCGGCGTCATGGCGACGTTCGTGACGAGCGCCGACGTGGCGGACGACGTCGTCTACGAGGTCGTGCGCGCGGTGTTCGAGAACCTCGACGACTTCAGGAAGCTGCACCCGGCGTTCGCGAACCTCGACCCCAAGAAGATGGTCAAAAACGCGCTGTCGGCGCCACTCCATCCAGGCGCGCTCAAGTATTACAAGGAAAAGGGATTGCTGTAGACGCGAGCCCGAACCGGTGGCCGGCGCTCCCCGCGTGGGGGGAGGGCGGCGGCCCGCATTTCGCGCACGTTGCTTGGTCCACGACGATGATCCCGAGTGCGGCATGCGTGGCGGGCCTTTGGAACGCGTTGCAAGGGTGCGGCCGGATTGGGGGGATTCATGGCTGATGCGAATACCCCCCCGGAAGCGGACGGAACGCCCGAGGACGTCGAGAAGGCTCTCGAGGAAATCGACTACACAGGGCGCCGGCTGAGGCCGCGGCTCGCCATCCTGGTCGGCGCCATTGCCGCGCTGTGGTCGCTGTTTCAGCTTTGGATCGCTTCGCCGCTGCCGTTCATCTTCGACATCGGGATTATCGTCGACGTCCCGGCGCGCGGTATCCATCTCGCCTTCGGCCTCTTGCTGTGCTTCCTCATGTTCCCGGCCGCGCGGCGCCTGGCGTCGAACACGATTCCGATCTACGACGTCATCCTGGCGTTGATCGGGGCCGGCTGCGCGCTGTACCTGTTTCTCGGTTACGAAGGCTTGGTCGCCCGTCAGGGAATTCTGCTCGCCATCGACGTTTCCCTGTTCGGTATCAACTTCACGTTCCCGCTCGAGGCCATCCTCGGCGGCATCGGCATCATCCTTCTTCTGGAGGCGACGCGGCGCAGCATCGGCCTGCCGCTGGTCGTCGTCGCCGGCGTGTTCCTGGTCTACTCGGTGTTCGGCCAGTCAATGCCCGATCTCATCTCCCACAAGGGCCTCTCGCTCAACCGGCTGATCGGCTATCACTGGCTCGGCGGCGAGGCGATCTTCGGCATTCCGATCGACGTTTCGGTGAGCTTCGTCTTTTTGTTCGTCCTGTTCGGGGCGCTCCTGGACAAGGCGGGTGCGAGCAAATACTTCCTCGATTTGTCGTTCGCCATGGTCGGTCGATTCCGCGGCGGCCCCGCCAAGGCGGCGATCCTGGCCTCGGGGATGACCGGGGCGATTTCCGGCTCGTCGATCGCCAACGTGGTGACCACCGGCACGTTCACGATTCCGGTAATGCGCAAGATCGGCATCCCGGCGGTCAAGGCGGGGGCGATCGAGGTCGCGGCGTCGACCAATGGCCAGCTCATGCCGCCGATCATGGGCGCGGCGGCCTTCATCATCGCCGAGTTCATCGGAATCTCGTACTTCGAGGTGGTCACCGCCGCCTTCATTCCCGCCGTCATCAGCTACATGGCGCTGATGTACATCTCGCACCTGGAGGCGTTGAAGCTCGGGCTCAAGGGCCTGCCGCGGTCCGACATACCGCATCTGCGCAAGACCTTCATGAGCGGCATTCATTTCCTGGTCCCGATCGTCGTGCTGCTCTATCTATTGATGATAGAGCGGTGGACGGCGGGCAGCGCCGTCTTCTTCTCGATCGTCCTGTTGATGCTCGTCATCCTGGCTCAGAACACCTATCCCAGAGGATACCATCTCGGTCTCGCCGCTATCGCCTACACCATCCCGGTGGTCGTGTTCGCCGCGATGCGGGGGCTTGGCGGCTCGGACATCGATAGCGCGCTGTTCTGGAGCTACGCCGTCACCCTCGCCATCATCCTCGGTCAAATCGCACTGAAGCGACGTTACGAGGGCGCCGTCGGGGAAAACCTGCGACAGGCAATCACGAGCATCTACGACGGCCTGATCGCCGGCGCCCGCAACATGATCAACATCGCGATCGCGGTGGCCGCCGCCGGCATCATCGTCGGCGCGGTCGGCTCGACCGGCCTCAACAACGCCCTCGTCGGCGTCGTCGAGGCGATCTCGGGCGGCAACGTTTACATCCTTCTCGGCCTCACGGCGGTACTGTGCCTGATCCTCGGCATGGGCCTGCCGACGACGGCGAACTACATCGTCGTCGCGTCGCTGCTGGCGGGCGTGCTGGTCGAGCTGGGGACCGCCGCCGGCCTTGTCCTGCCGCTCATCGCGGTCCATCTCTTCGTATTCTATTTCGGCATACTCGCCGACGACACGCCGCCGGTTTGCCTCGCCGCCTTCGCGGCGGCGGCGATATCGCGCGCCGACCCCATCAAGACGGGAATCCAGGGGTTCTTCTACGACATCCGCACCGCGATCCTGCCGTTCATCTTCATCTTCAACCCGGAGCTGCTGCTGGTCGGAGTCACGAGCGTCTGGCACGGCCTGATGATATTCGTGGTCTCGCTCATCGCCCTCCTCTCGTTCAGCTCGCTTACCCAGGGCTGGTTTATCATCAAGGTCAAATGGCACGAGTCGCTCTTGCTCATCGTCGTTATCGTGGCGCTGTTCAGGCCCGGAGTCATCATGGACCAGTTCTATCCCGAGTTCGCGCCCCTCGATCTCGACAAGTTCGCCGCCGGCGAGGTCACCGCCGAGCCCGGTTTCACGGTACGCTTCCACGTCGTGCGCTCGACCAACTACGGCGACCGGTTCAAGCTTTTCCGGTTGGGGACGCCGGATATGGCCGCGGCGGGCCCCGAGGTGCTCTACGGGGTCACCCTGGAGGCCACCGAGGACGGCCACTACGAGGTCGCCGATCTGGCGTTCCGCGGTCTCGCCGAACAGGCCGGCCTCGAACCTTTCGATCAGGTCACCGCGGTCGACGTCGAGCGGGTAGGACAGCCGCCGAAGGAGCTGGTCTACCCGTTCGGGCTAGCGCTGCTGGCGTTAGTTATCGGGTCTCAGCTCATCCGCCGTCGCCGCGCCCAGGCAGCCACCGTTCCCGAGACGGCCGAATAGGGGCGACATCCCACGTACAAGAACATCCTTCCGACCGTCGATCCCACCGATCCGAACTCGTGGCGCAAGGCGCTGGCGGTCGCGCTGGAAATGTGCCGGGCCGCCGCGAGCCGTGGATCAGTGTGATTCCGGACAGGCCGCGCATGCTAGCGGAATGGCGGTCGGGCGCCCGCCCCGGATACCCTCCGCGCACGGAGCTTGCTAGGATCGCCCGGAACACGGAACGAGGAGGGCGAAACATGGCGAAGGTCGGGTTCATCGGGGTCGGCAACATGGGGGGGCCGATGGCGCGCAACCTGCTGCAGGCGGGCCATTCGGTGAAGGTGCACGACCTGTCGTCGGACGCGGTGAATTTCCTGGTGCAGTCGGGCGCCGAGGACGCGGGCTCGATCCAGGGTGCCGCGAGCGGCGTCGAATACCTGGTCGCCATGCTGCCGACGGGGGTGGAGACGCGGGACGTATTCCTGGGCGCGGACGCCATCGGCGCCGCGGATTCCTCGACGCTGCTGATCGATTCCTCCACCATCGACGTCGCCACCGCGCAGGAGGTGCACCGGGCGGCGGCGGCGGCCGGCCGCGAGATGCTGGACGCGCCGGTTTCCGGCGGCACCGTCGGCGCCGAGGCCGGCACGCTCACCTTCATGTGCGGGGGCGAGGCCGCGGTTTTCGAAAAGGCCAAGGCCGTGCTCGGCCCCATGGGCAAGAACCTGGTCCACTGTGGCGGCCCCGGCATGGGACAGGCGGCCAAGATCTGCAACAACATGGTCGCCGGAATCGCCATCCAGGCGCTTTCCGAGACCTTCACCATGGGCGAGAAGCTGGGACTGGACCGAAACACGCTGTTCAACGTACTGTCGACCTCGACCGCCGACTGCTGGGCGCTCAACCACATGTGCCCGGTCCCTGGGCCGGTGCCGAGCGCGCCGTCGAACCGCGACTATCAACCCGGTTTCGCGGCGGCGCTGATGCTGAAGGATCTGCGGCTGGCGCAGGCGGCATCGCAACTCGCCGGCACGCCGACGCCGTTGGGCGCCACGGCGGCGGCGACCTATGCGCTCCATGTCGCCAACGGCGGCGGCCATCTCGATTGCTCCAGCATCATCAAGCTGATCCAGGGCGAGCGCGCCTGAGGAGGCGGCCATGGCCCTCCATATCCGCAAGCTCCACCCTCATCTGATGGGCGAGGTCGAGGGCGTGAGGTTGAACCGGCCACTCGACGCCGCGACCGTGGCGGCGATCGAGGCGGGGATGGACCAATGCGCGGTGCTGCTGTTCCGCGACCAGGCGCTCACCGACGAGGAACAGGTGGCCTTCAGCCGCAACTTCGGCGAGATCCAGATCGCCACCGCCAGCAACATCACCGCTCTCGCGGAACGCCGGCTCGGCCTCGATCTCGCCGACGTCTCCAACCTGGACCGCGACGGCCGGATCCTGGCCCGCGACGATCGCAAGCGCCTCTTCGGCCTCGGCAACCGGCTTTGGCATTCCGATGCCTCGTTCCGCGCGGTGCCGGCGAAATACTCCCTGCTCTCGGCCCGCGTGGTGCCGGCGAAGGGCGGCAACACGGAGTTCGCCGACATGCGGGCCGCCCATGACGCGCTCGACGAGACGACCAAGCGGGAGATCGAGGATCTGGTCTGCGAACACTCGATCATGTACTCCCGCGCCGAGCTCGGCTTCACCGAGTTCAGCGAGGAGGAGCGGCGAAGCTTCGCCCCGGTCCGCCAGTGCCTGGTTCGCAGCCACCCGGTGACGGGGCGGAAATCGCTCTATCTCTCCTCTCATGCCGGCGCCATCCTCGGCTGGCCGCTGCCGGAGGCTCGCGCCTTCCTGCGCGACCTGATGGAGCACGCGACCCGGCCCGAATTCGTCTACAGCCACCAATGGCGGGCGGGCGACTTCATCATCTGGGACAACCGCCAGACCATGCATCGGGTGCGCCGGTTCCGCGAGAGCGAGGAGGCGCGCGACATGCGGCGGACCACCATCCGGGGCGACGGGCCGACGGTGCGGGCGGCCTAGTGGTGCGAATATTCAGGGAGGAGTCGAGACCATGGGCATGTTGGACGGTCGGGTGGCGATCTGCACCGGTTCGGGGCGCGGCGTCGGCGCCGAGGTGGCGAAACTCATGGCGGCGAACGGCGCCAAGGTGGTGGTCAACGACCCCGGCGTCAGCGGCGAGGGCGCGGGTTTCGATCAGTCTCCGGCCGATTCGATCGCCGACGAGATCAACCGAGCCGGCGGCGAGGCGGTGGCCAACTTCGGCTCCGTCACCAGCTTCGAGGACTGTCTGGCGATGGTGCAACAGGCGCTCGACGCCTTCGGCGGCCTGCACGCTCTGTTCAATCCGGCTGGCATCCTGCGCGACCACATGTTCCACAAGATGTCGCCCGACGACTGGCAGGCGGTGCTGGACGTCCACATGAACGGCCATTTCAACCTTGCCCGGGCGGCGATCAACCTGTTCCGCGACCAGGAGTTCGGCCGCATCATCATGGTCTCCTCCACCTCCGGCCTCCTGGGCAACATCGGCCAGGCGAACTACGGCGCGGCGAAGATGGGGATCGTCGCCCTGTCGCGGATCGTGGCGATGGAGAATGCTCGCAAGAACGTCACCTCGAACGTGATCTGCCCCTCCGCCGACACTCGGATGACACGCTCGGTGCCGACACCGAAGGACCCGGCGGCGGCGGCGGCGCGCGAGGAGCGGCTGCGCCGCAGCCCGGCGGATGCGATCGCGCCGCTCTGCGTCTTCCTGGCCTCCGAGGGCGCGGGCCACGTCACCGGGCAAATCTTCCACCAGCGCGCCGGCGAGCTGTCGCTCTACGGCCAGCCCCGACCGGTCCGCATGGTGCACCGCAACGGCGGTTGGACACCCGAGACGATTGCCGAGAACGCCATGCCGGCCTTGGAGTCACGGTTCTTCGACGTCGCCAATTCCGGCGCCGTCCATCCGGGCATGCCGCTGGAATAGGGTTGGTGTCTCGCCGGCCTCAGAAGTCGAAGCGCTTGGTCAGCAGCATCTGGGCGCGCCAGTTTTCGTAATCGAAGTTCGGCACGTTCGAGTCCGATTTGAAGTAGCCACCGCTGAGCGACAGTACGATGTCGCGTACCGCTTGAGGCATCGGATCCTGATCGAGCCGGAACAGGGCGAGCGCGCTCATCGGCATGCCGTAGGTCAAGGAGAGGCCGTAGTCGGTGTCTTCCCGCGTCTCGGCGGAGATGAAGGGATCCGGGCCGTCGTATTTCTGCCACTCGATGCTGGCGTCGAGGATCACGAACATCTGCCTCGGCATGACCCAGGTGAGCCGCCCCGATATCAGGTGCGAATCATAGGCCTCGTAGTCGGTGTTGGCCTCCTTGTTCTTGTAACGGTAGGAAGCGTCGAGCTTGAGGCTCCGGGTGATCGCGTAACCGCCACCCGCCGTGAAGCCGTAATAGAGGCCACTCTGTTCGGAGGCGAAGGGCGTGTCGGCACTGTTGTCGAAGCTCTCGTGGCCGATCTCGCCTTCGAGGTAGGCGACGAAGTTGGGCGAGAACAGCCGGCGCGAGAGGCGGATCGAACCGGCGATATCCTCGGTGTACTCCGTCATACCGAGATAGATCGTGTCCAGATGCAGCTTCGGCGTGATGGTGGCGAAGGGCGCCTCGTAGACGATGCCGGTGTCGACCAGCAAGGCAACGGTGTCGAGGCGGTCGATGTCGTGCTGGTTGTCGAGCAGGCTGGAGAGCGTGAGAAAGACCTCCCGCGCGCGCTGCAGGTCGGTTTCCGCCCTGAAGTCGAGGGTGGCCAAGAGGATCTGGCCCCAGTCGTCCTCCTCCCGGCCGAGACCGGCGACCGGTACGCCCAGGACCTGGAGCACCCCGTTTTCGGGAAAGGCGGTGCGGTTGGAATCGTAGTGCAGGCCGGCGCTGAAGGTGGCCGAGCCCTTGACCCGCGCCTGCCGCTTTTCGATCAGGGCGACGTAGCGTTCCACCTCGCGGGCCTCGCGGCGTCCGAGCTTGCGCTTCTACAACAGGCGGAACTCCACTTCGGCTTCGTCCACGCTGTCGAGGCGGAACAGCACCACGGCATAGAGCAGGCGGACCCGGTCGAGGTCGGGATTGAGGATCAGAATTCGCTCCAGCGCCGTCGCCGCGACGTCCAGCCGGCCTTCCTGGATCATCTCCTGAGCGTAGCGGAAGTTGAGACCGGCATCGTCGGGGCTGGCGAGCACATCGTCGAAGCTGATCTCGCCCGGCGCGGCGATGATGTCGGCCGCCGTGGCGCCCTCCTGGAGGGTCGGCTGAATTTGCCGTAGACGCGCCTTCGCCGCCTCTTCCTTGGTCTGCGCCATGACCTGGATAGCAGGCATCGCGACGGCGATAACGATCGCGAGCAGAACACCCGACAACAAGCCGCCGGGCTCGAAAGTCGGTCGGTCCCGCATTCCCCACCTCGGTCTACTCGGTACACGCATTCGACCAATTCTTCGCCATCATATGTCCGGCGCGAACTCGATCGCGAGGTCGTTACCAGACGAGTCGCGGACAATTAATAAGGCTCAATTCGTGAATTGTATGCGTCACCTTGTTACGGCGGCGGCGAGGCAGGCTCGGTCATTGGCGCCGGGGGCGAGGCCGACGAGGTGGAACCAGCTCAGGTAGTTGTCCAGATAGCGGGTGGCGATGCCGCGGCGGGGACGCAGGAAGTCCTTCAACCGGCTGTGGCGGCTGTTCACCGTCTGCACATGCAGATCGCCCCGAACCCGTTCCCCCATCGAGCGGTTGAGTGCTTCGTGGCTCACCCCGAGCGCGGCGGCGCACGGTGGGTAGCTCGCGCCGCCGTCGGAGACCAGCAGGGCGTCCTTCGCGACCACCGGGTCGAGGGCAGCCGTGAGCGCCGCCGCATCGACCCTGGGCAGCACCGCGCTGACCGTCGTTCCGCTCCGGTCCGCCGCCATGAGAACCGGTACCTGCTCGCGCGAGAGGCCGCGCTTCTTCGCCTTGCCGCCCCGCCGCCGTGCCTTGCGCCCCAGCCCGCGCGCGCCCTTCCGGCTCTCCAGGACGTAGGTCTCGTCCGCTTCCACGATCCCCTTGAGCACCTCCGAATCGCTCCGCGCCGCCGCCAGAAACCGGTGACGCCAGCGGAACGCCGTGCTCACCGCCACGTCGCAGCGCGCCGCCGAGGCCTTCACCGTCTCCCCCTTCGCCAGCGACGCCCCGAACGACAGCCAGCGTTCCTTGTGGTGCAAGCCCGACAGCGGCGTACCGCTCAGCGCGTTGAAGGTCCTGCCGCAGCCCTTGCACTGGTAGCGCCGCAGACCCCGCGCCATACCGCGCGAAACCGCCCCTTCGCTCGCGCAGTGCGGACAGCGCCGGGCCTCGTCCACACCAAGCTCGATCGCGGCCTTCGATGCCTCGCCCTCGCTCCGGCCCGACAGCACCGCGAGCGCCTCGCGCCGCTGCGCGCGCGTCAGCCCGCGCGCCGCCGAAAGCCACACCTGGAAACCCTTGCCGTCCATAACCCAACCTCCTGACGTTCCAGGCACTCTATCACTAATGCATACAATTCGCGAATTGAGCCATTAATAACTCGGTCTTGCCGATTTGTCACCACGTCGTGCATAATCAGTGGTAACTGCCCAGGTACATGGTGGCCTTTTAGGCGGCGTGGAGACGCTCGATCAGGGTTTCGGGATTTTCCATGAGCGCCTGGATGATGTTCCAGCCCTGTTTTCTGGCGGTCGAGATGAAGCCGCGGACGGTGGCAAAGTCTTCGGCGCCTTTCTGGCTACGGAAGCCGCCGGAGATTTTCTGCTTGACCTTCATCATGCGCCCGTCCTGCTCGGCCTGATTGTTGGTGAACGGCACGGCGAAATTGATGAGGAAGCGCAGCGCGTCTTCCTTGTGTGTCTGAAGGCGCCGGAGAAGGTTGTGCCCGGTGCGGCGCGGCTTGCTTCCCCGGCGCTTGGCCTTGCTCGATCTGGGCGCAAGAGGAGGTTGTGCCTCGTGAAAGGCGATGCCCTCGGCCGTGATCGCGTCGTAACACCCTCGGAAGCGCTCGACGAGGCCTGGTTTCAGCGCCACGCCCCGCTCCCGGGCGAGATTTACCGCGTGGCAGGCGCGGCGCAATAGTCTCTGCATCTTGCGTGCCCAGCCCTCCTTCTCGATCTCGATCAGGGCTTGCAACTCGCGCAGGTGATGGGCGTTGCACAGCGCGTGCCGTACGCCCTCCATCGTAAAGTACGGCTTCCAGTGGTCATGGACGACGATGCCGCCGACTCCGCCGAGCAGGCTGCCGCGTCGCTCCGAGACCCGATAGAAGGTCAACCGCGCGGTCGAGGCGACGTGCAACCATTGGGTCCGCCCGGCGATCCGCAAGCCGGTCTCGTCCATGTGCTTGACCGGCGCCGATTTCACCAGTTCGCGGATCACATCGACGACGCCTTGGACGGACTCGGCGCTGTTCCCGCCCCTCCGCGCGAGGCTCGCCGGAGACAGTTCCGCCCCGAACAGATCCTTCATCAATTCAGCCAGGCGGTCCTCGGGCAGGAGTTGGTAGTGCGACAGGTAGACCACCATGGCTCCGATCCGAGCGCCGTATTGAACCGGGCCGGTGATGGCGACGGGAAAAGAAGCCCGAGTGTACGTGCCGCAATGCCCGCAACGGCAGCGATGCGCCCGATGCTCCGTGACCACCAGGGGCCGGGGCTCGGGTAGATCGAAAACCTGGCGGGCCCCATGGCCGGTAGCCATATCCGGCGTCAATCCCGAACCACACCACTGGCACGTCTCGGGATAATGGTCGACGGTGGCGTCGGGATCGGCGACTTGGCGCAGGGTCTCGCCCTTGTGGCCCTTTTGCCCGCCCGGCTTGCGGGCCGATTTCTTACGGAGGCTCCTGGTGCGCTTCTTTTTACCCGCCGGTGGCTTGTTCAATCCATCGCTCGACGGTGGCTTGCCGCTGTTCGTGCTGTTCAGGCCAAGCCGGCGCTCGAGTTCACCAAGCCGGAGTTCGAACTCGGCGAGCCGCGACCCTTGGGCCAGCACCACATCGATCAGCTCGTCTTTCGACAAAAAGGCAAGAACATCCCTATCCATCGAATCCTTAGAATCGACCAACCACCCTATGTCAAACGAAATCTAGGCCGTCAGCGCCCCAAACCCACAAAATCTGCCCCCAGAGACCCAATCCGCAGCCTCATCGAAATCAGCTACCTGGGCAGTTACAATCAGTGTTGAATTCGCGAAGATGTCGCGGCTCGGCAACGCTAGGTTTCCGCGCGGCGGGTGCCCGGGACCGTCCGAGTGTTCGAACTGGAGCCATGTCGATGATGTCATTCGGAAAGACGGCCGGCCTGTCCGTCGCCCTGTTGGCGATGCTCTCGGGCGGGGGCGCCGGGGCGGCGACCCAAAAGGCGGGGGTCGCGGCCGCGGTCCTGGGCATGGTGGAGGTCTCCGGCGAAACGCGCGCGGCCGCGGTTCGGGCGACTTCGGGCATGGACGTCTTCCTCGGCGACCGAGTGGTCAGCGACGAGGATTCGCGCATGCAAATGTTGCTGCTGGACGAGACGGTGTTCTCGATCGGCCCCAACAGCGATCTGGTGATCGACGAGTTCGTATACGATCCGAACACCGGCGGGGGCGCCGTCGCGGCGAGCTTCACCCGAGGTCTGGTGCGCTACGTTTCCGGCAGAATTGCCCAGGCGCGGCCGAAGAACATCTCGATCAGGATGCCGGTCGGCACCCTGGGCATTCGCGGCACCTCGCTGTTCATGCTCTGGGACCCGGAACTGGGGGCCTACTTCATGGGCCTTCTCGGTCCCGGTCCGCGCAACAACGTCGATCGCGACGCGGGCGGCTTCGTCTTCACCAACGACGCGGGGGACACCGTCACCGTGCTGCGTCAGGGCTTCGGCGTGGTCGCCCGAGAGGGCGAGGAACCGGAAGTGATTCGCACGCCCGGCCGACTCATCGAGCTGCTGCAACAGCAGTTCACCGCCTCGCGCAGCCTGACTGCCCGGCGCCTGGCGAGCGGCGGCGGCGAGGACGCGAGCACGACGGCGGGCCAGACCGACGCGACCGGGCAGCAGCAGGCGAGCGCGCAGGGCGCCGTCCTATCCAGCTTACAGTCGGCCAACGACACGACGGTCGAAGGCAGCGAGGAAATCAGGCCAACTTTCGACATCATCTTCAATCCCGGCTCCGGGAGCCCCAAGGATCCGAGTGATCCGACCCCGATCCAGGCGGTGACGGTGATCGAGAACATACTGCCGACGCTGAGCGTCGCGGTGAACCAGGGCCTCGGTCGATTGCCGTTGAACGTGACGCTGCCCTTCGCGGTGCAGGCGAGCTGGAACAACCCATCGAAGGTCGGCACCTTCTTCGACATCGACGTGCACCTGACGGGCCCCGACACCCTAGGTGGCCGCTTCCACGTCTATCACGACAACGTCGGCAGCTTCTTCGGCGCGCCCTTCGCGCTGCACGACGCCGACGCCTTCGGCGCCGCCGCCTCCGAGGTGATCGGCATCAGCCAGCTCAACGCCGGCGGTCCCTATCGCGCCTCCGCCTTCAGCTTCTCGGATCGGGGCGCGACGCTGACCACGCTGGCCGACGATTCGAACCTGGTTCTGTCGCTCATTCGAAACGGCGTGATCAGCCGCGGGCCCGGCGGTAGCGCGGTCATCAACGGCACGATACTGGCGACCGCCACGCCGCCCGCCGGCGCGCCCGGCAATACCTTCGTCGGCTTCGAACTCGACCCCGCCACCCAGGCGGTGACCCTGATCCAGCGGGTGACCAACTTCACCAACTCCGCCAGCGTGCAATAGTTCCCCGATCGATCAACTCAGAACGGGCGGTCGCCTTTCAGCAGCACTCGGTGGACGGTACGGCCCTCGTCGGGGTCGTAGTCGCGATGCGCCAGGTGCATGGTCGAACGGTTGTCGCAGAGCAGCATGTCGCCGACCCGCCAGCGGTGGCGGTAGACGATTTCGGGGCGGATCATCTCCGCGACCAGACGATCGACGAAGGCATGGCTCTCCGCCTGCTCCCAGCCCTCCAGCCGCTCGGTCTTGGTGGGATGGAAGTAGATCGCCTTGCTGCCGTTCTCGGGGTGGGTGCGGATCAGCGGATGCACGACGCGTTTCGCATGGGCGAGCTTGTCGCCATCTCGCGTCGGGAACTCGGACCGCCCGGCCAGGCTGTCCAGCGTGTTGACCGTGCGGAGCGTCGCGAAGTGCCGCTTGCGGGCCTCGGAGAGCGACTCGTAGGCCTTGCGCATGTTGGCGAAACTGGTATCGCCGCCCTTGGACGGCATCTCCACGGCGTAGAGCACGGTGAGCTTCGGCGGCGCCTCGTGGTTGGTGTGGTCAGTGTGCCAGCACTCGGTGCCGAGGAGGTGGCGCTTGCCCGAGGTGTCGCTCTCCGCCGTCCGGCTCGACAGCACGCCGATGTCGGGCTGCTCCGCCATCAGGTGTTGCGAATAGTGCTGGCGCATCGGCTGTCCAAAGAGCCGAGCGGCATCGAGGTATTGCGCCGGCGTGAAGGACTGATCGCGGATTACCAGCACCAGATGGTCGAGCAAGGCCCGACGCAGCGCCTCGAGAGTGGCCTCGTCGGCCCCAGCGGCGAGATCGACGCCCCGCGCCTCGGCGCCCAAGGCGGGACTCGAGGTCTCGATCACGAGGCTCATGCATTTGCTCCGCCAGGCTCGACCGAGAGCTTATACCAACCGCGGCGCCGCCCAACCACCCGTGGCGGGGCTCCTTGGAGCCGTTGGGCGATTTCGCGGCGAACCGGCCCCTGTTCAAATCGATGGCGTCGAAGCTGTCGAGGGTGGCGATGCGAATTGACGCTGCCCGGCGGCACGCATAGATTGCCGCCACCTCGACGGCACCCGCCCGCGCCCGCTCCGGCGCCCGCATGCAAGGAATTCCGATGAGCGGACGCGACCAGAACGGCCTGACCTATCCCTTCGAGCGCGTGCCGGAGCCCGGCGAGGCGATGGAGTTCGCGCCGGGCGTCTTCTGGCTGCGGATGCCGCTGCCACCGAGCGGGCTCGACCATATCAACCTCTGGCTGCTGGCCGACTACACCGGCTGGGCCATCGTCGATACCGGCATGTACAGCACGGTTATCCAGGAACTCTGGGATCGGGTGTTCGAAGGCACCTTCCAGGGCCGGCCCCTGAAGCGGATCGTCTGCACCCATTTCCACCCCGCTCACATGGGTCTCGCCGGCTGGCTCAGGGATCGGACCGGTTGCCACATTTTGGCGAGCCGGCTCGAATGGCTCTATGGCCGCATGCTCTCGCTCGACGACGGGGAGACGCCACCGGAGTCTCATGTCGAGCACTACCGCAAGGTCGGCATGGACGCCGCGCTGCTGCAGCGCGTCAAGGAAGGCAACCACAACGCCTACCGCGCGGCCGTGACGCCGGTACCGGAGCAATACGTCCGAATTCGCGACGGTGACGTGCTGAATTTCGGCGACTACGACTGGGTGGTTATCGTCGGCACCGGCCACGCGCCGGAGCATGCCTGCCTCTATTGCCAGGATCTGAACATGCTGATCTCGGGCGATCAGATCCTGCCCCGGATCACGCCCCATATCGGCCTCTACCCGGACGAGTCGGAAGCCAATCCCTTGCAGGATTACATGGACAGCCTGGATCGGTTCCGGAAGCTGCCGAGCGACGTTCTGGTGCTGCCCGCGCACAATGAGCCTTTCTTCGGCTTGCATAAGCGGCTCGACGCGCTGATCGGCCATCACGCCGAACGGCTCACGGCGCTGGAAAGCGCGCTGGGCGAACCGAAGCGGGTCGTCGACACGCTCGAAGTGATGTATCGCCGCCAGCTCGACGAGCACGAAATCGAACGGGGCTTGGGCGAGGCCTTGGCCCATCTCAACTGCCTGATCGAGCAGGGCCGCGTCTTCCGCGAGGCGGGGCCCGACGGCGTCTGGCGCTACAGGCGGACGACGGCGATGCTCTAAGTCCGCCGGCCGGCGATCCTCGAAGCCGCCGCCGCGCCGCTCAGCGCCCGTCCCTGGGCCGCCCCCGGAGGTTCAGGAAGTTGCCGGCGATGATCGCCACCGCGCCGAAGGCGACGAAGACGTCGAGCGGCTCCTGGTACAGCAGATAGCCGACCAGCACCGAGAGCGGCAGACGGACGAAATCGATCGGCGCGGCGATTGAGGCGTCGGCGCGCTGGAACGCCTTGGTGAGGCAGTAATGCGAGCCGAGACCGGCGAGCCCGATGGCCGCGACCCAGGGCCAGAGGGAGATCGACGGCGTCACCCAGTCGTAGAGCGCCGGCGCCGCGCTCAGCGGCAGTTGCACCAGGTTCATATAGACCAGAATGGTGAGCGGCCGCTCGCTGGTGGTCATCGACTTGGTGACGACGAAGGTCGTGGCGAAGCCGATCGCCGAAGCCAGCACGGCGAGAGCGGCGGGGTGAATGATCTCGACCCCCGGCCGCAGGATGATCCAGATGCCGGCGAAGCCGAGAACCACGCCGAACCCACGCATCCGGGTCAGGCGCTCGGCGATGAAGATCGCGGCCAGCACGGCGGTCCAGACCGGCGCGGTGAATTCCAGCGCGATCACTTCCGCCAGCGGTAGATAGGCGAGCCCATATAACCAGAGCCCCTGGGCGCCGAAGTGGACGACGTTGCGCCCGCCATGGGCCCGCCAGCGCCGGGTCGCCATGACCTCCCGCCAGCGCGGCCCCACGATCGGGGCGAGCGCCAGGAGACAGAGCGCGTTGCGGAAGAACATCACCTCGAAGAGCGAGACTTCCCCCATCAGCTCGCGACCCGCCAGCGCCATCAGCAGCAGCGACGCCACCGCGCCCAGCATCCAGAGGACAGCGCCGATCAAGGAAGGCTTGGGCAGGATGGTGTTCGAGGTCATGGGTCGCCGACGCTAAAGGGGGGCGGCCAGCCTAAAACATTTCAAGCTTGTCAATTGCGTCGAAGCGTCGCATCAGTGCGCCTCGTCCCAATTGTCGCCCTGGCCGGTGTCGACCACCAAGGGCACGTCGAGCTGCGCCGCCCCCTCCATCGCCTCGCGCACCGCCGTCGCGGTCCGCTCGATCTCGTCGTCCGGCACCTCGAAGATCAATTCGTCGTGGACCTGCAGCAGCATGGTGGCACCCAGCCCCTCGCGCCGAAGCACGCCCGGAATCGCCACCATGGCGCGGCGGATGATGTCGGCGGCGGTGCCCTGGATCGGCGCGTTGATCGCCGCGCGCTCGGAAAAATTGCGCCGGGCCGGGTTCTTCTCGTTGATCTCGGCCATGTGGGCGCGGCGGCCGAACAGCGTCTCGACATAGCCGTGCTGGCGGCAGAAGGCCTTGGTCTCCTCCATATAAGCGCGGATGCCGGGATAGCGCTCGAAATAGGCGTCGATATAGCGCTTGGCGTCGCCCTGGGGGATCGCCAGGTTGCGGGCCAGGCCGAAGGCGCTGATGCCATAGATGATGCCGAAGTTGATCGCCTTGGCGCTTCGCCGCGTGGCCGCGTCCAGCTTCTCGATTGCCACGTCGAAGACTTGGGCCGCGGTCATCGCGTGGATGTCGAGACCCTCGCGGAAGGCCGCCTTGAAGCCTTCGATATCGGCGATATGGGCCAGCACCCTGAGCTCGATCTGCGAATAGTCGGCGCTCATCAGCTTGTGGCCGGCGGGGGCGACGAAGGCGCGGCGGATCTTGCGCCCTTCCTCGGTGCGGACCGGGATATTTTGCAGGTTCGGGTCGGTCGAGGCGAGGCGCCCGGTCGAGGTCGCGGCCATGGCGTAGGAGGTGTGGACACGGCCGGTCTCGGCGTTGATCTGGCCCTGTAGCGAGTCGGTATAGGTGCTCTTGAGCTTGGCGAGCTGGCGCCAATCCAGCACCCGGGCCGGCAGGTCGTGGCCAAGTGCTGCCAAGCCTTCCAGCACATCGTGGCTGGTGCCGTAGGCGCCGGTCTTGGTCTTCTTGCCGCCGGAAAGCGACATCTTGTCGAACAGGATCTCGCCCAACTGCTTGGGCGAGGCGAGGTTGAAGCTCTCGCCGGCGAGCGCGTGGATCTCCGCCTCGAGGCCGACCATGCGCTGGGCGAAATCGCCGGAGAGGCGGGCTAGCTGCGCGACGTCGACCTCGATGCCGGCCCGCTCCATCGCCACCAGGATTGGAATCAGCGGCCGTTCCAGCCGCTCGTAGAGGGTGACCTTGCGCGCCTCCAGCACGCGTGGCTTCAGCACGCCGTGCAGCCTGAGCGTGATGTCGGCGTCCTCGGCGGCATAGTCGCGGGCCTTCTCCAACGCCACCTCGGCGAAGCTGATGGCGGTCTTGCCGCTGCCCGCCACCTCCTTGAAGCTGATCGGCTTCAGGCCCAGGTGCAGCACGGAAAGCTCGTCCATGCCGTGGCCGTGCAGCCCGCCGTCGACCACGTAGGAGAGCAGCATGGTGTCGTCCACGGGCCAGATCTCGATTCCCAGGCGGCTCATGATCAGGGCGTCGTATTTGATGTTCTGGCCGATCTTCAGCACCGAGGGCGCTTCCAGCAGCGGCTTCATCATCTCCAGCGCCCGGGCGAGCGCGAGCTGTTCCGGCGGCCCCTCCTCGGCGCCTTCCGCCTCGGGGCCGAGTTCGAGCTCGCCTTGGCGGACGGGGCGGACATGGCCGAGGGGCACGTAACAGGCCTGGCCAGGCCGGACCGCGAGCGAGAAGCCGACCAGCGCCGCCGCCATGGCGTCGAGCGAGGTGGTCTCGGTATCGAAGGCGACATGGCCGGCGGCGAAGGCCTCGTCGATCCAGGTTTGCAGCGCGGCTTCCTCGCGCACCAGGGTATAAAGCGGGGCCTCCGGCGGGGCCTCGAAGCCGGCCCGGGGCGCCTCGCCGTCGCCGCCATATTGGCCCCGCAGGCGGGAGAGCAGGCGGGTGAACTCCATCTCCTCCAGGAACGGGAACAGCACGTCGGGTTGCGGCGGGCTGAGCGCCAGATCGTCGAGCGCGATCGGCACCTCGACGTCGTCCTTCAGGCGCACCAGGGCCAGGCTGATCCGCGCTAGGTCCGCGTGCTCCATCAGGTTCTGGCGCCGCTTCGGCTGCTTGATCTCGGCGGCCCGCGCGAGCAGCGTATCGAGGTCGCCATACTCGTTGATCAACTGCGCCGCCGTCTTGACGCCGATGCCCGGCACGCCGGGCACGTTATCCGTGCTGTCGCCGGCCAGCGCCTGCACCTCGACCACCTTGTCGGGCCCGACGCCGAAGCGCTCGACCACTTCGTCGGGCCCGATCCGGCGGTTCTTCATCGGGTCCATCATGGCGACGCCGTCGCGGACCAGCTGCATCAGGTCCTTGTCGGAAGAGACGATGGTGACCCGGATTCCCGCCTCGCGCGCCAGGCGGGCGTATGTCGCGATGATGTCGTCGGCCTCGAAGCCCGGCAATTCGACGGTCGCCAAGTTGAAGGCGCGGCTGGCCTCTTTGATCAGGGCGAATTGCGGCACCAGGTCCTCGGGCGGCGGCGGCCGGTTGGCCTTGTAGGGGGCATAGATCTCGTTGCGGAAGGTGGCCCTGGCGGCGTCGAAGACGACGCAGAAGAGGTCGACGTCGCCATCGTCCAGGGCATCGGCCACCAGTTTGTTCAACATGTTGCAGAAGCCCGAGACGGCGCCGGTGGGCAGGCCGTCGGACTTGCGGGTGAGCGGCGGCAGGGCGTGATAGGCGCGGAAGATGTAGCCCGAGCCGTCGATCAGGACGAGGTGGCGGGGCGGGGATGTGTCGCTCATGGCCCGACTATCTCACGGCCGTCGGGGGCGGGCCAGAGCCGCCCTGATTTTCCCGCCGTCGGAGCCCGAAGCGCCGCGCCGAGGCCGAGGAGCGCGCGCCGATCGGAGAGCGTGGACGTCACTTCGGGGCCGAATTCTGAGGATGAACCGTGGCGCGAGTGGACGGATTGGAGCCCCGCCTGCCTGGCCATGTTACCGGCTCCGGAGGAGGTAGGCGGAGGGCTCTACCTACGCGGCAAGCGGCCACCAAATTGCCATGGGAAGCCAAAATGGCTACGCTAGCGCCGAAGCCAGCGTTCATCCGGGACAGGTTGGTATCGTTCAAGGGGCTGCTCTGGTGCCAGACAGGCTGATCCTCTCCTCCGACTCGCACGTCTTCGAGCCGCCGGACCTGTGGACGCAACGGATCGACGATGCCTTCAAGGCCCGTGCGCCGCGCATGAAACGGGTTGGCGACGTGGACCATCTCTTGGTCGAGGACGGCCAGATGATCGCCGGCATCGGGCTGATTTCGAATGCCGGCGCGCGCTACGAAGCGCCGGAGACGATTTCCGACCACGCCCGCTTCGAGGACGTTCACGCCGGTGGCTTCGACCCGGCACGGCACCTCGAGGACATGGTGATCGACGGGGTGTCGGGCGAGGTGCTCTACCCCTCGCAGGGCCTGTTCTATTACAAGATCGCCGACCCGCTGTTGTTCTCGGCGATCTGTCGGGCCTACAACGACTGGCTCGCCGAATTTTGCGCTGTCGATCCCGACCGCCTCAAGGCGATCGCGATGATCAACGTCGACGACGTTGCAGACGCCGTCGGCGAATTGGAGCGCACCGCCAAGCTCGGCTTTGCCGGCGCCATGATCGCCGAATACCCGGTGGAGGAGCGGCGCTACGACCACCGCGACTACGAGCCGCTATGGGCCACGGCGGCGGCGCTCGACATGCCGCTCAGCCTGCACACCGCGACCCGACGCGTGCTCTCGAATTCCGCCCTGCTCGAGCGCACCGTGCACGACGCCAGCCGGCGCGCCACCAAGGTATTCCTGCCGGCGATCTCGATGTGTGACATGATTTTCTCCGGTGTGTTCGAACGCCATCCCGATCTGCGCCTCGCCATCGTCGAATTCGAGCTGGCCTGGGTGCCCTACGTGTTGGCGAGCATGGACTACACCTACCGCGAACGGCACGAGGAGGCGCTTTACCGCTTCAAGGGCGACACGCTACCCAGCGACTTCTTCGCGCGGAACGTCTATCTGAGCTTTCAGGAGGACGACGTCGGCATCCGACTGCGCGACCTCATCGGCATCGATCGCATGATGTGGGGCTCGGATTATCCGCACAGCGAATCCACCTTCCCGCGCTCGCGCGAGGTGCTGGACGAGATCTTGGCGGGCGTGCCGGAAGAGGAGCGGGCCAAGATCGTTTGCCACAACGCGGCGCGGCTCTATGGCTTCGACCTGGAGCGCATATCGAGCCCGCCGGTGGTCGGCTGAGGGCTACGGCAAAGGCTCGACGCAGGGCGATAAAGCAAGATTTCTCCTCCCGCTGTTTCGACCCTTTAGATGGAATTGGGCGCCGAGGCGGCTCGAAACCGGGCTACGGTCCCCAGTTCTTCCCTGATGGGGCGAGCGAGCGGCGGCGGCTCCGGGGAAAAGGCTCGGGGAGCGGGCTTCGGGGTAAGGGAGAAGGGTAAGGCGAGATTTTGGCGCTTGACGCGCGGCATACCGGGCCCCGGCGCGGCCCTTCGGCACGGCGTCATGAGCTCCGGTCAATGGTATGCTTTCGCCGAAACGCCTCGCCAAATCCGTTTCGCAAAAACGGCTTTGGCGAAGCGTTCACGATGTTGGTTGCGGGGGCGGGATACCGGACTTATTTCACGCCGCCGGTCCGGGTGGCGCTGAGGCCCGCAGCCTGAGAAATTACCCT
>CBDDBZ010000008.1:0-32961 GCA_965225945.1 Alphaproteobacteria bacterium
CAGATTATCGAAATGCACCTTGTGGTGGGTCGCCTCGGGCTCCTCGAAGTTGATCTGGTTGACCTTCAGCAGGGCGAAGTAGCGCTCGCCCTCCTTGGGCGCGCGGATCTCGCCGTCGACCGTGTCGCCGGTCCTGAGCGCGAAACGGCGGATCTGCGAGGGCGAGACGTAGATGTCGTCGGGCCCGGGCAGGTAGTTCGATTCGGGCGCGCGGAGGAAACCGAAGCCGTCCTGGAGGACCTCGAGGACCCCGCCGCCGGTGATCTCCTCGTTCTTCTCCGCGAGCTGCTTGAGGATGGCGAACATCATGTCCTGGCGGCGCAGCGAGCTGGCATTCTCGACTTCGAGCTCCTCCGCGTAGGACAGCAGGTCCGTGGGGTTCTTGGCCTTGAGTTCCTGGAGATGCATTTGGGAAAACCGTTACGTTACTTCTTGGGGGGAAGGGGCTTGGAGCGCCGGCTCCGGCGAGGACCGGCCCCGGGGATCGCGGTCCGCCGATGTCGCTCGTCCCGGCTGCGAGACCGTGTCGCGGCCGCTTGCGTGGGACGGTTGAGCCGGGTTGGCGATAACCCGGCGTCGCATGCCGGTTGTGACGAGGGTAAGGGATCGTTACCGATGGAAGAAGGCGCGGTCCGGGTGGCAACCGGTCGAATTTCGCCACATTCAACAACGCACTACTGGATAATTAGTCGCCCGCGCGAAAAAAGCAAGGGATTAAGTGCGGTGGCTCGTGGTGATTACGATCGAAAGTCCGGGCCGGCCGGGCACGCCATCATTTATGATGGCCGATACTACGCCATGTGGGCGAGATATTGGGCGACGAAATCATGGCCGACGACGCGAGCGAAGGCCTCCTGCAAACGCCGGGTCACGGGGCCGGGGACCGCCAGCTCGGCCGGCGCGCGGCCCTGGACGGCGCTCACCGGACAGAGGCAAAGACTGGTCGAGGTGATGAAGGCCTCGTCGGCAATCGCCGCGTCGAACAGTGTCAGGTCCGCCTCGCGGCACGGAATCTCGAGCGCCCGGCATTGTTCCATCGCCACCTCGCGGCTGATGCCGGGCAGCACGTATTCGGCCCGGGGCGTCGTCACCTCGCCGTCGCGCACCAGGAACAGGTTGGAGCCGCTGCCCTCGGTCAGAAAACCCCGGGTGTCGAGCAGGATCGGCCAGGCGCCGGGGTGGGCGTCCTTCACCTCGTTGGCGGCGACGATCAGGTTCAGGTAGTTGTGCGTCTTGGCGTTGGGGGAGAGCGCCTCGGGCGGCGTGCGCCGGGTCGGCGGGATCGCCACCTCTATTCCGTCGCGGAAGAGCGCCGCCCGGCCCGCCAGCGGCAGCGGCACGCAGAGCACGATCACCGTCGGCCCCTCGTGCCCGCCCGGCCCGTCGGCCAAGTTGGAGCCCCGCGTGATCCGCTGGAAGATCCAGTAATCCTCGTCCGGCCCCAGCAGATGGCGGTTGCGGGCGACGACGTCCTCCGAGATCTCGGTCATCTCCGCCTTGGAGAGGCCGGGATCGATATCGACGTAGCGGAGCGAACGGTAGAGCCGGTCGATGTGTTCGGCCAGGCGGAAAGTTTGGCCGGCGAAGGTTCGCGCGGTGTCGAACACTGCATCGCCGAAGATGAAACCGCGGTCGTTGACATGGACCCGGGCATCCGCCTCGGCGACGATCTCGCCATTCATGTAAACCACCCGCTGGTTGGCGCCGCCGCCACCGCCGTTCGTCATCGCGCATCCCCTTCCCGGCCATTTCCCGGCCATGTCCCGTAATGCCCCGCCATGATGCCCGCGCGAGCGGCCGGGAGCAACGGCGAGACGGATTCGGGTTTGGTCCGGGCCTGCCGGGTACTGCCGGGCGGCGCGGCCTGGAAACCGTTTGGCAACCCTTTCGCGGCTATAACGAGCGGCGAAGAGGGTGGCGGCGGCCGCCCGCGAGGGATGGAAATGCCATGCGCGAGGTGAGTTTCGACGCCGGCCAGATCATCTTCCGCGAGGGCGACGCGGCCGACGCCGTCTATCTGCTGCGCTCCGGCGCGGTGGAGGTGGTGCGCGAAAGCCAGGCCACCGAAATCCGCCTCGCCGTCCTCGGCGAGGGCGAGCTGTTCGGCGAGATCTCCGTCATCCGGGGCGAGGCGCGGTCCACGACGCTGCGCGCCCTCGGCCCGGCCAGCGCGGTCGAAATTCCCCGCGAGGCGTTCCTCAAGGCGTTTCCCGACGACAATCCCCTCGCGCTCAAGGTTCTGCGCGGCCTCTGCGGACGGCTGATCAATTCGAACGACATGATGGTCGACGGCCAGGTCCGCCGCGGCGTCGGCGAGGAAGACCTCCGCCGCGTCCGGCTGCTGCCCGACTCGCCCGAGGTCGGCGCCCAGATCGGCGAGGACGGCGTGGCGATCACCGCCTTTCCCTTCGAGGTCGGCGGCCATATCCGCGCCGGCGTGTCGCCCAGCCACCGCACCCACGGCCTGTCGTTGCGTCACGCCGACGAGCAGCGCATTTCGAACCGGCAGTTCAGCCTCGAGTTCGTCGCCGGCCGCCTGCACCTGCGCGATCTCGGCAGCCGGCTCGGCACCGTGGTCAACGACGTGCGGCTCGCGCGCTTCGAGGAAACCGACATCATCCCGCTCGACCTCGGCGAAAGCCGGGTCCAGACCGGCGGCGAGGACTCGCCTTATCGCTTCCGCCTCCTGGTAGAGGGTTGAGGACGGCTCGGGGCGCGAGGCTTTCAGGATTGGTCCAGGCCGGGCGGTTCGGATCAAGCGCGCTTCCTCGCGAGAAGTAGCGCCCGACGAGCCTAGCCCTCAGAACGGGCGCACGATCACCATGATCACGATCACGATCATCAGCACGGTCGGCGCCTCGTTGGCCAGGCGATAGAAGCGCGCCGAGCGGCGGTTGCGGTCCGCCGCGAAATCCTTGCGCCAGCGGGAATAGAAACCGTGCAGCGTGCTCATCACGACGACGGCGACCAGCTTCAGGTGGATCCAACCCGCGCTCCAGTCGATCACCCCGGGCGTCGCCAGCAGCAGGCCGCCGAACACCCAGGTCAGAACCATGGCCGGATTGATGATGGCCCTCAGCAGGCGCCGCTCCATGACCTTGAGGGTTTCCGAAAGCTCGGAGCCCGCCTCGGCGTCGACATGATAGACGTAGAGCCTGGGCAGATAGAACATGCCCGCCATCCAGGCGATCATGGCGATGACGTGCAGCGCCTTGATCCAGGGATGGAACTCGCCGAGCAGCGCGCTCATCCGCCCGGCCTCGCCATGGCGCAGCCGGTGAAGGCCGCCGGGCAAAGGCGGCGGCCCTCGCCGCTCGCCGGCGTGGCGCCCGCCCGCGCCAGGGCACCGCGAACCAGATCGGCCAGTCCGGCGATGAAATGGGACTGCGTGCCGAGCGCGGGCACGCGGCGATAGCCCGCCACCCCGGCCGCCGCGGCCAGTTCGCCATATTCGACATCCAGTTCGACCAGGGTCTCGGAATGCTCGGAAACGAAGGCGATCGGCACCACGACGAGCGCGCGGCCCTCGGCGCCGGCGCGCCGGATCTCCGCCTCCGTCGCCGGTCCGATCCACCTGAGCGGCCCGACCCGGCTCTGATAGCAGATCCGCCAGTCGAGCCCGGCCGCGCCCCCCGGGTCCAGCCGCGCTGCCACGGCCTCCGCCGTCCGCTCGACCTGCCATTGATAGGGATCGCCGGCCCGCACCACCTTCTCCGGCATGCCATGGGCCGAAAACAGCAGCCGCGTCGGCCCCTCGGCCAAACTGTCGTCCAGGAGCCGCCGGATCAGCGCGGCCTGGGCCTCGACCAGGGCCTCCTGTCGTGGATAGCAGCAGATGGCGTGCATCGGCGCATCGAGGCCCCGGGCCCGGGCCGCGGCCGCCCACGCCGCCAGCGAGGAGGCCGTGGTGGTGGTAGAAAACTGCGGATAGAGCGGCAACAGCACGATCCGGTCCGGCTTCCACCGGCCGAGCGCGTCGGCCGCCGCCTCGCTCATCGGGTGCCAGTAGCGCATGGCGAGTTCGACCCGCACCTCGCCCAGATCGGCGAGCGCCTGGCCAAGCGCCTCGGCCTGTGCCCGGGTTTCGGCCAGCAGCGGCGACGCACCGCCGAGCTTGGCGTAGATCGCCCGGGCCGTCGGCGCCCGCTGGGTGGAAATCAGCCAGGCGAGAACCCAGCGTAGGGGGCCCGGCATCCCCAGGATCGCCGGATCGGAAAAGAGGTTGCGGAGAAAGGGCCGCACCGCCTCGGGACTGTCCGGACCGCCCAGATTGAACAACACCACCGCCGTGCGCGCCATGGAACCTCTCGGAAACCGAACACCGCCGCTTCGAGGGATCGGTGCACCGTCGAACGCCACGGCGCCCGCCCCTCGTCTCGCGGTGGCCACTTTGCCCGGGTCCGGGAAACTGTCAAGCAAGAAACCGGCTTCGCCCGCCCGCGCGGCGGCGCCATTGCAAGTGGCGGGATGGAAAGAGACCGTCCTTGACGCGACGACGCCAGGCGTCGGAGCTTGGAATCAAGTCTCGAATGATCGGATGGATCGTGCGCGCCGCGCGGACGGGGGAAGCCGGTCCCGTCTGCAACCGTGCGATCCGTCATGCGCGCGGGCCGCTTGTCCGCGTGGATCTATGTCGGAACGCGGTCGCGTCGCAAATCGTCGAAGGCCGATGCGTTCTCACAGAAGCTCCGGTAGGCAACCTGTCGCCTTCCGCCGGCAAGCCACCTTTTGCAAGTCTCCACTTCCCCGCATCCCAGGCAACGTTCCACCATCTCGTCGAGGCGAATTTTGAAATCGTCCCGCGAAAGCCTGCGCTCGTCCAGGCCGAGACGTCGCGCCATGGCCCACATCAACGGCGCTCCTTCCACCGGCGCCGTGGATTCCGGCGCGAACTTCGGAGCCGTCTCCGGGAATACGCCCCGAAGCGCAGGCCAACAAGCCTCGGATTGAAGCCGGCGGCCAAGACGTATCGATGCGGCGATTTCCGTGTTGTTCGGCCATGCCTCCAGCGGATGCGGCACCCGATCTCTTTCGGTCAATTCAGCGGTCATGTTCGATCCCCTTTTGCGCCGGTTGCCAGATTGGACAGGACGAGCGAGGCCCGCAATGATCTCGATCACACGCGAATTCGAGTTCGGGGATTGGCGACTTTCTCCGAAAATCCGGCGCCGGCGCCATTGACGGCAAGCGACTACCCGGGTCCCTCGCCCACTTCGCTCCGGAGCAGGGCGGAGAGGGCCGCGACATGTTCCGGCGGAACTTCGGGCACGATGCCATGGCCGAGATTGAAGACATGCGGCCCGGATCCGAAGGTGGCGCGCATGCGCCGGGCTTCCGCCAGCATCGCCTCGCCGCCCACCACCAGAAGCTGCGGGTCGAGGTTTCCTTGCAGGCAAATACCATTGCCGAGGGCCCGCCGGGCCCAACTGGGCGAGACGCCCTGGTCGAGGGCCACCGCATCAACGCCGGTGAGCTCAGCATACTCGACCAGTCCGGCGCCGGCGCCGCGCGGAAAGCCGATAATCGGTGCCTCGACGCCCCCCGCCCGCAGGCCGGCGACGATTTGCGCCGTCGGCTGGATCACCCAGCGATCGAATTCCTCCGCCGCCAGCGAGCCGGCCCAGGTGTCGAACAGTTGCAACGCCTCCGCGCCAGCGCGCGCCTGACCGGCGAGATAGTCGATCGTCGCCTCGACCAGCAACTCGATCAGCGCGGCGAAACCTTGCCGGTCGCCATAAGCCCAACGCTTGGCGTGGCGATGATCTGGACTGCCGCCGCCCTCCACCATGTAGGTCGCCACGGTCCAGGGAGCGCCCGCGAAGCCGATCAGCGCGACCCCGTCGGGCAAGGCCCCGGCCACGCGCGATACCGTCTCCAGCACCGGCGCCAGGCGGTCCTCGGCGCCCCGTCGCTCGAGCCCGGCGAGCGCCTTGGCGTCGCGGATCGGCGCCAGCACCGGCCCCTCGCCCTCCCGGTAGTCGAGCGGCTGGCCGAGAGCGTGGGGAATCAGCAGGATGTCGGCGAAGAGGATCGCGGCGTCCATCTGGAAGCGGCGGATCGGCTGCAATGTCACCTCGGCCGCCAGTTCGGGCGCCATGCAGAGATCGAGAAAACCGCCCGCACGGGCCCGAACCGCCCGGTATTCCGGCAGATAGCGGCCGGCCTGGCGCATGAACCAGAAGGGCGGGCGTGACAAGCTCTCGCCGCCGAGCGCGCGAAGTAGGGGTTTGGCGCCGTTCGCTGCCGTTTCACTCGTTTGGTCGCTCATGCGCGATTCTTTCCCCCGCGATGTCCCACTCCATAACAAGTCTAGATTAATTAAAAGGAATCTTGTGGTTTGTTGTTGTAGCTGGGGGCAGTGGGGATTTCCATGTCGTTCACCGCGCCATCCCCAATAATTCCGGGCGGCATGCGCGTGACGGATCTCTTGGCGGCCGGTGGATGGTTTGGAATTTTCTCGTGGTGGCGGGCGGGTGCCCGGAATCTCGCGGTGGATGGACGTGGGGGGAATCCGAGACGGCTCGGATCGTGCCCGTTTTTCGCCCTCGCGCGAACAGGCCCGCGCACGGGTGGGGAACCCGGTGGGGCAAAATCGCGCAAGAAGCATGAATCCGATTGCAAGTCGGATGCGTCCGGCATATCCCCAATCCGTGCCGGAAATATCCTCGGGCGCGGGCGTCGAGACGGCGGGGCGGAATCGTGGACAAGTTTCATCTGCATCTGGTTTCCGACGCCACCGGCGAGACCTTGAGCGCGGTCGCCAAGGCGGCTCTGGTGCAGTTCGAGGAGGCGGAGCCGGTCGAACATCTGTGGACCATGATCCGCACCCGGGCACAGGTCGCCCGCGTTGTCGAGGGCGTGCTCGAGAGCCCGGGCCTCGTGTTCTTCACCATGGTCGATCGGCAGTTGCGCGCGATGCTGCAGGAGGAATGCCGTCGCCACCGTATCGTCAGCGTTTCGGTGCTGGATCCGGTGATGGGGGCGCTGGCCAGCTACCTGGGCGCCGAGGCCGACGCGCGGCCGGGCCGCCAGCATGTGATGGATGCCGAATACTTCCACCGTATCGACGCCATGCACTATTGCCTGGCGCATGACGACGGTCATGGCGTCGATCACCTGCGCGAGGCGGAAGTCGTGCTGGTTGGAGTTTCCCGTACCTCGAAGACGCCCACCTGCATCTACCTCGCAAACCGTGGCATCAAGGCGGCGAACGTGCCGGTGGTACCGAGCCTGCCATTTCCCGAAACGCTCTCCGAGCTTGGGGAAACGCTGGTGGTCGGCCTGACGGCGAGTGCGGACCGCTTGGTGCAGATCCGCCGCAACCGGCTGCTGTCCATCAACGAGATATCCGGGACCGATTACGCCGATATCGCGGCGGTAAAGGAGGAACTGGTATATGCCCGCCGGCTTTTCGCCAAGAATGGATGGCCGGTGATCGACGTCACGCGCCGCTCAATCGAGGAGACGGCCGCGGCCGTCATGAATGTGATGGCGCGCCGGCGGACCGGCTGAGGCATCGCCATTTCCGGCGCTTAAGTTGTGATGCCCGTTCACGGCGACCTGATTGCCGCGCGTGCCAACCGTCGACGTCGAACCAAGCCCAGGGATCAATCCGTTCAAGCGATCACGGATGTCACTCAACCAGTGGTAGATACCCAAAGCGTTCCATCGCGATGCGGTTCACCTCGACGATGCGGTCGACCTGTTCGGGGCGCAACACGTCTCGCCAACCGTTGATCCGGCCTTCGCGAAAAAAGAACGGATTGACCTCGCCGCGTTCGCGAAAGCCGCCACGCCGTTCCTGATCTTTCAATTCGCGGAAGGAGGCGAATTTGATGGCGCGCGCCAGTTCGGCGCGGGTGGGCTTCAATCCGAGGAAGCCGGCGATGGCGCGGAAGGACTTTTCCGGCTCGGCGAGGAGATCCTCGTAGCGCGCGACATGGATCGTGAGGCCCGGAGCCTGAACCCAGCTCATGACGTGGTTCTGCCAGGTGCCGAGTATTTGGAAGACCGATCGATTGGCCGTGACGGTGTGGTTGTCGGCGCTGCAGATGGCCTCGACCGCGTCGTCGATGGTCATGGCCATGTGACGGGAATAGGAGACGACGACGTCGAGGGGATTGCGCAGGATATAGATGGCGCCCGCCGTCACCTCGGGCGTGATCGTGGCGACGCCATCATAGGCGATCACGGCATTGTGGGTTTTCACCAGCGTGGTGTCGGGACGCAGATCGGCGAGATAGCGATGGACGCGGGGCCTCAGGGCGTGGAGCGCGGCATCGTCCATCCCGGCGATGGGCCGCATTGCGACTTCCTCGAAATAGCCCGCGCGAAGATCGCTCGCCGTGAAGTCGGACAGTTGGTCGATCGGAAACGGTGTTTTGGCACCGGTCAGGAAGTTCGCCAGGAAGGCCCTGAGCCAAGTATTACCCGACTTGGGATAGGAGGCGAGCCAGAGAATGGAGCCCATGGTCGTGTTTTCACCCGAGGTAGCCGAAACGCTACATCATGTCCTCGTTCGCGTCGACGAGGTATCGTTCCTGTGCCGCCGACAGTACGTCCTTCCAGCCGCCCGCGCGACCCTGGCGGAAGAAGCGGCTGGTATCGCGGACTTGTTCGACGAAGCCGTGACTGTCTTCCTGGCTGCGAAGCTGATCGAAGGCGGAGAACCCGATCGCCCGTTTCAGGCGCCCCCGGTCCGGCTCCAGCCCGAGATATCGCGCCACGGCGGCGAAGGTCGGTCGAGGCTTGGCCAGCATGTCTTCGTAGCGGGCGACATGCGTGTTGAGGCCCGGCGCATCGACCCAACTCGCCACGTGCCGTCGCCAACCGCCGAGAAAGGAGAACACGTTACGCCCGACTGTCGCCAGGCGATAGTCGTTGCGGCACAGCATGTCCACCGCGTCGTCGACCGAGAGATCGAAATGATGGGAAACGGAAACGGCCACGTCGCGGGGATCGCGGACCATGTAGATCGCGCCGGTCGTCACCTCGGGCGTGATCGTCGCGACACCGTCCAGCCGGATAATGGCATTGTGGGTCTTGACCAAGGCCGGCTCGTCGCCGAGACCGGCGAGAAAGCGGTGGACGTGGGGCCTGAGGCGGTGCAGCCGCGCTTCGTCGGGTTGGTCGAGTGTCGTTGCGCTCGCCCGTTCGTAGAGGGCGGCGCGGGAATCGCTGTAGCCGGTTTCGCGGAGCATGTTGATGTTGACCGGGACTTCGCCGCCGGCGCGGTAATTGGCGAGAAAGACCCTGAGCCAGGTATTGCCCGACTTGGGGTATGACGCGAGCCAGATGATTCCCCCCATCTCGATGTGGCCTCACGGTAGATAGCCGAACTCGCCCATGACTTCACCATGGACTTCGATCATTCGTTCGACCTGGTCGGGCGCCAGTTTCTCGCGCCATTGGTTGCTTTTGCCTTCACGGAAGAAAGATGCGGCATGACGGCTTTTCTCGTCGAAGCCATGTTGCGTCTCCTGTCGTTTCATCTCGTTGAAGGACGCATTGCGTATCGCCCGGCGCAAGCGGCCGCGTGTCGCTTTCACACCGACAAAGTCGACAACGTCGCCGAACGCGTCGATCGGTTTGTTCACCAGATCCTCGTATCGGACGATCTGGAGATGCAAACCGGGTGCCCGCGTCCAGCTTCGGACATGATCGCCCCAGGCACCGAGGTGCTGGAAGACCGCCGTCCGCGATGTCGCGACATGGTTCTCCGGCGATGCCATGGCCTCGATGGCGGAATCGATGGAGAGCCCGTAATGGTCCGCGTAGGACAGCACGATGTCGAGTGGATTGCGAACCACATAGATGGCGCCCGCGGTCACGTCTGGCGTGATCGTGGCCACGCCGCCTTGCATCGCCATGGCATTGTGCGTCTTCGCCATGACGGTTTCGGCGCGCAGGTTTGCCAGCAGGCGGTGGACCCTGGGCCGCAGTTGATGCAACTCGACATCCGACAGCTCCGCGACGGGCTTGCCGGCCACCCGTTCGTACAGATCGCTCGACATCTCACCGTAGAAAAAGCGCCCGAGTTTGTTGATGTCGTAAGCCGACTTTGAGTCGTCGAAGAGATTGGCCAGGAAAATTCGCAACCAAGTGTTGCCTGATTTGGGATAGGAGGCAAGCCAAAGTATGCCCGCCATTACTATCGATCCCTGGGGAGGTATCCGAACTCGGTCATGATCTCGCCGTGGGCTTCGACGATGCGTTCGATCTGTTCCCGGCTCAGCTCGTCGCGCCATTGATTGGCCTTGCCTTTACGGAAGAAGGCCTCGGCATGGCGGCTCTTCTCGACGAAGCCCTGGCGTTTTTCTTGCCGTTTGAGTTCCTTGAAGGACGAGTTTCGCACCGCGTGGCGTAGATGTCCGCGGGTCGCCTTTACCCCGAGGTATCGGGCAATATCGGCGAAACCGTCGATTGGCCTAGCCAGTAAATCCTCGTAGCGGACGACATGGCAATGCAGTCCCGGCGCGCGGGTCCAACTCTGGACATGACTGCTCCAGTCGCTGAGATACTGAAAAACCGTCGAAGCAGAGGGCCGAATGATGCTGTCGGGCGAATTCAACGTGGAGATCGCGGCATCGATATCGACGCCGTAATGATCGGCGTAGGAAAGCACGATGTCCAGCGGATTCCGTACCATATAGATAGCACCCTTGGTTACGTCGGGCGTGATAGCCGGGACACCCTCGTGGGTGGCTATGGCATTGTGTGTCTTGACGAGCGCGGTTTCAGAGCGACGACTTGCGATGAAGCGATGTACTTGTGGTCTCAACCGATAAATGTCGAGATCGGTGAGCGTATCGAGCGGTTTGCCGGCGATATTTTCATAGAGATCGCTCGACATTTCACCAAAAGAATAGTGTTTCAGCTCGTTAATGTTGTAAGCGTGGTTTGAGTTTGCAAAAAGGTTGGCCAGGAAAGCCCTGAGCCAAGTATTGCCGGACTTCGGATATGACGCAAGCCAGAGAATGCCCGCCATGTCCTTCCCTATTTAGAGAGATCTCTGTCGGCCAATTACGCGCCGGCGCTCGGTCCCCAAGGGTCGGTGACGGTGCAATAGGCTGATCGGCGGTTCGATTGCGACGTGCGAGTGCCAAAAAAAGAAGGAGCGGCCGAAGCCGCTCCTTCCCATCCAAGACTTGTCGTCTCGATCAGAATGACACCTTGATGCCACCGACAACGTAGAAGCCGTCGTCGTTGCAAGCACTGCCGCCGCACTCGGAATTGAGGTCGGCATAAGCGATCGCACCCTTCAGAGCGACGCCCGGGCCCAGCTTATACTGGGCGCCGAGGTGGATCGTATCCACTTCGTCATTCGCGGAAATCGCCGTGGTGCCTTCCGATTCGCCGTGCTTCCACACCAGGCTGACGCCCCACGGGCCCGTCTCGTAGGCGAGGCCGATGGCGTAACCGTGGTTCTCTTTGCTGATCTCAACCGGCGTCGCCTTCGTGCCACCATCGTACGTCGACGTGCTCGTGGTGTTGATGCTGTCCAGCGTATCGCCGTAGTAGCCGCCGAGGCTGAAGCCGCCGAAGCCGAACAGGGCACCGAAGGTGACCACGGTCGGATCGCTGCCGGGGTTGCCGGTCGGCTCTTCGCCGTGGCTGAAGCCGCCGCTGATCTTGACCGATATCTGGTCGAACTGGCCGGAATAGTTGGTGCCAAGCGAAATGACGTTGGAGATCGTGCCATCGTTGTTGATGGCATTGCTGTCCTGGTTACCGCAGGAGGGCGTATAGGAGACGCCGAACTGGAAGCCCGAGAAGCGCGGGGTGAAGTAGGTCAGACGCTTGTCGTCGTTACAGGTGCTGTCGACTTCGACCCAGGCCGAACCGAACGGCTGGCGGAAGTTACTGATGCTGCCGAGGATCTTGTAGCTGATCCACTGGCTGTCATCGCCCGACATCGTCGTGATACCGAAGTCCTTCGGCGCGTAGCCCATCTTGTAGTGCGCCGAGTTCTCCGAACCCATCAGGAACTGGCCGAAGCTGCCGGTCAGCGTGATGTAGGATTCGTCGATCTGGTCACCCCCGTCGGTGTTGCCCTCGAGCTCGACGTGGTATTGAACCTTCAAGCCGTTGTCCAAGGTGACGCGGGCTTTGAAGTGCACTTCCGCGTCCGACTTGTGGTCGAATGTCGTGAAGTCGGCACCGCCGGCCTCGCCTGGCTTCGTGTCGTCGTTGCCGACGGACCTGACGCCGAACCATTGTTCCATGTAACCATTCAGCGATGCCTCGAGCCCCGCGGCTGCCGCGGGACCGGACATCAAGACACCGGCGGTCACAAGTGCCGAGGTGCCGAGTAGAAGCCTTTTCATACGGTTTCCCCTCTATAAGAGATGTGTTACCAGTCCAAACATTGCTGCAAGCCCGGGCGCCAAGGGGCGTAACCGGCAAGCGATGCCATAAAGCCGTTTGCACTCGCCGTGGTCAAGCATTCAGACGGGGAGAGTGTAGCGATAATCCCCCACTGTGGCGAGGTTGTCACACTCCGCTCGACCCCTTCCCCCCTTGGGGCGGGTCGGCGGCGGCGGCCGCGCGAGAAGCCTTGCGGTGGCGTCGCATCGTTGTTTTGCCTTTTGTTCGCACCTTGTTCGGCGTATATCGAACCACCCCGCCAAGCGGTGGCGCTTTGCGGGGGCCTATGCAAGGTTGAGGTTGAAACCATGAGAAGACGAAACCTAGTCGCCCGGATCACGCCGTATCTCCTTGGCGCGTTGCTGGTGGCGGCGTGCGAGGGCGTGGAGGTCAAGGATCAGTATCCCAGGCCGCTGCCCGGCCGCGGTTCCGATCCGTCGCCGGAGGCGACTCGTGAGTCACTCTTTGGCGGTGGCGGCTTCGGCTCCACGATCTTCGGGACCGGCAGCCGGGAAGAGGCGGCGAAGGGCGCGCGCGGGGGCACCGGCGTCGGCATCGGCGTCAACAGTTACCTTTGGCGGGCCTCGCTCGACACGATGTCCTTCATGCCGCTCGCCTCGGCCGATCCCTTCGGCGGCGTGATCATCACCGACTGGTACAGCCCGCCCGAGTCGCCCGAGGAGCGGTTCAAGGCCACCGTCTACATCCTGGAACGCCAGCTCCGGGCCGATGGCGTCCGCGTCGCGGTTTTCCGCCAGACCCGGGCGGGCGGCCAGGACTGGCGCGACGCCCGGCTCAACGACCGCACGGCGACGGACCTCGAGGACGCGATCCTCACCCGCGCCCGCCAGCTCCGGATCAGTTCGCTGGGCGAATGACGCCCGGGCGCCGGCTTGCGCGCCGGGCCGCACCGCCACATAGTCGCGCCGGCCGGCGTTCGCGCGGGCGCGCGATCTCCCACTTCACGGGCGAAGCCATGAACGACAGCATCGACACTTCCCGCTACGGCGCCAGCGCCACCGAGGCCAAATGGCAGGCGGTCTGGGACGAGAAGCAGAGTTTTCGGGCCGAGGCCGACCCGAGCCGCGAGAAATACTACGTCCTCGAGATGTTCCCCTATCCGAGCGGGCGCATCCACATGGGCCATGTGCGGAACTACACGATGGGCGACCTGGTGGCGCGCTACAAGCGGGCGCGCGGCTTCAACGTGCTGCATCCCATGGGCTGGGACGCGTTCGGCCTGCCGGCCGAGAACGCGGCGCTGGAGAACGAGGTGCATCCCGCCAAATGGACGCGGGAGAACATCGACAGCATGCGGGCCCAGCTGAAGTCGATGGGGCTGTCGCTGGACTGGAGCCGGGAGTTCGCGACCTGCGATCCCTCCTACTATCGCCACGAACAGAAGATGTTCCTGGATTTCTTGCGGGCGGGCCTGGTCGAGCGCAAGGAAAGCTGGGTCAACTGGGATCCGGTCGAGCACACGGTGTTGGCCAACGAGCAGGTGATCGACGGGCTCGGCTGGCGCTCCGGCGTCCCGGTCGAACGGCGCAAGCTGTCCCAGTGGTTCTTCAAGATCACCGCGCTGGCGGAGGAATTGCTTTCGGCCCTGGACGACTTGGAGCGCTGGCCCGACAAGGTCCGGCTGATGCAGCGCAACTGGATCGGCCGTTCCGCCGGCGCGCGGCTGCGCTTCGCGGTCACGGGCGGCGGCGACGAGATCGAGGTCTTCACCACCCGCCACGACACCATCTTCGGCGCCACCTTCATCGCCCTCTCCCCCGATCATCCGCTGGCCGCGAAGCTGGCGGCGGCGGATTCCGCGCTGGCCGAATTCGTCGAGGACTGCCGGCGCAGCGGGACCAGCGAGGCCGCGTTGGAAACGGCGGAAAAGCTTGGCCATCGGACCAGTATTGAGGCCGCCCATCCGTTCCGCGACGGCGTCGCGTTGCCCGTCTACGTCGCCAACTTCGTGCTGATGGAATACGGCACCGGCGCCATCTTCGGCTGTCCGGGCCACGACCAGCGCGACCTGGACTTCGCCCGCAAGTACGAGTTGGACGTCATCCCCGTGGTGGCGCCCGACGAGGTCGCTCCGGCGGACTTCGAGATCGGCGCCGAGGCCTATGCCGGCCCCGGGCGGATGATCAATTCGGAATTTCTCGACGGGCTCGGGATCGAGTCCGCCAAGGCGGAGATCGCGCGCCGCGCCGAGGCGGGCGGCTTCGGCCAGGCGACGGTCACCTACCGCCTGCGCGACTGGGGCGTCTCGCGCCAGCGCTACTGGGGCTGCCCGATTCCGGTGATCCATTGCGAGGCCTGCGGCCTGGTCGGCGTGCCGGACGCGGACTTGCCGGTGGTCCTGCCGGAGGACGTGGATTTCGACCAGCCGGGCAATCCGCTCGACCGTCATCCGACCTGGCGCGACGTCGCCTGCCCGACCTGCGGGGCGCCGGCGAAACGCGAGGCCGACACCTTCGATACCTTCATCGACAGCTCCTGGTATTTCGCCCGCTTCTGCAGTCCGGCCGACGAGGGGCCGGTGGCGCGCGACGCGGTCGACTACTGGATGCCGGTGGACCAGTACATCGGCGGGGTCGAGCATGCCATCCTGCATCTCTTGTATTCCCGTTTCTACACCCGGGCTATGCGGGCCTGCGGCTATCTGGCGGTGGACGAGCCGTTCGACGGCATGTTCACCCAGGGCATGGTCTGTCACGCCACCTTCCGCGATGCGGCCGGCAACCTGCTGTTTCCGAACGAGGTGGCGCGCGAGGGCGAGGGCTGGCGGCGGCTCGACGACGGCGGCCCGGTCGCCGTCGGCCGTTCCGAGAAGATGAGTAAGAGCCTGAAGAACGTGGTCGATCCGGCCGAGATCATAGAGCGCTACGGGGCCGATACCGCGCGCTGGTTCATGCTGTCGGACAGCCCGCCGGATCGCGACCTGGAATGGACGGACGCCGGTGTCGAGGGCGCCTGGCGCTTCACCCAGCGTCTCTGGCGGCTGGTGAACGGGGCGATCCCGCGGCTGTCCGCGCTCGGCGCGCCGAAGCCGGCGGGCTTTTCGGACGAGGCACAGGCGCTGCGCCGCGCGACCCACAAGACGGTCGCCGCCATGACGGACGACATCGAACGCTTCCGCTTCAACGTTGCGGTCGCCCGCGTGCACGAGCTGGCCAATCACGCCGGCGGTTTCGAAATCTCGGCCGAGGGCGATGAGTGGGCCTTGCGCGAGGCGCTGGAGACCCTGGTCGTGGTGGCCGGACCGATGATCCCGCATCTGATGGAGGAGCTCTGGTCCCGGCTCGGGGCGGAGGGCTTGCTGGTCGACGCCGCCTGGCCGCTGGCCGACCCGGCGCTGCTGATCGAGGACACGGTGACGATCGCGGTGCAGGTCAACGGCAAACTGCGCGGCCGGATCGACATCGCCCGCGACGGCGAGGAGGCCGAGGTGCGCGAAGCGGCGCTGGCCGACGAGGGCGTGGCGCGGGCCGTCGCCGGCAAGGAGATTCGCCGGGTGATCGTGGTGCCGAACCGTATCGTCAACGTCGTTATCTAGGACAGGCGCGGAATCTCCCGGCCGTGAAACTGACTGCCAGGCAAATCGAGCCGTTCCTGCGCAACCCGGATCCCGCCGTGCATGCCGTCCTGGTCTACGGTCCCGACGGGGGGCGGGTGCGCGAGGTCGGGCGGCGGCTGCTGCACCAGATGGCGGCCGACCCGGACGATCCCTTCGCCGTCTCCACCCTCGCCATGGCCGACCTCAAGGGCGATCCTGCGCGGCTGCTGGACGAGGCGACGGCGATGGTTCTGGGCGGGGGAAAACGGGTGGTGCGGCTGGGCGACGCGGAGCCGTCCGTGGCCGATGCGGTGGTGGGCGTTTTGGCCCTGGAGGCGCCGGAGGCCTTCGTTATCGTGGAGGCGGGCGACCTCGGCCCCCGCGACAAGCTCCGCCGGCTGTTCGAAGCCGCCGGGAGGGGTGCCGCGATCCCCTGCTACCAGGATGAAGGCCAGGGCCTGGAGACGGTGATCCGCCAGGGCCTGGGCGAGGCGGGCCGCGAGATCGAGCCGGGTGCCCTCGCCTATTTCGCCGCCCAGCTTGGCGGCGACCGGGCCCAGACCCGCTCGGAAATAGAGAAGCTGGTGCTCTACAAGGGCGACGAGGTGGGCGCCATCACCCTTGACGACGTGGCGGCGACGGTCGGCGATGGCGCTCCGATCCTGCTCGACGACATCGCTCTCTCGACGGCGAGCGGCGAGCAGGCCGGCCTCGACCGGGCGCTGGTCCGTGCTTTCCAGGCGAGTGAAACGCCCGTGGGCGTGCTGCGCGCCGTCGCCCGACACCTCACCCGCCTGCATCTGGCCGCCAGTCTGATGGCGAACGGCCAGTCGGCCGAGAATGCGATGAAGGCCATGCGTCCACCGGTCTTCTTCAAGCAGCAGCCGATCTTCCGCGGCCAGCTCCGCCAATGGTCGCCCGACGCGCTGGCCCGGGCGCTGGCGTTGCTGATGACGGCCGAACTCGACTGCAAGTCAACCGGCATGCCAGACGAGGCTATTTCGGCCCGGGCGCTGATGCGCATCGCCCAGGCCGCGCGGCGAGGATGATGTCCCGGTGGCTTACGGCGGGACGATGAAATGGTCGCGGCACGTGCGAAACGCCGGAACCGCCGCATGCCGCTGATCGGACTCGAATATTGTGATAAACGGGGCGCATGCCCGACAGCGGTCGTCGAGAGTGGAATCCGCCATGCCGAAACAAAGTGATGATCGTCGTGCGATGAGAATGCAAACGATGGGCAACGGAACGGAATCGAAGATGACCGCCAACTCGCTTCAGGCGCTTCTTTCTCAAGCGGTGCGCTGTTTGAACGCGGGTCGATTCGCCGAGGCCGAGGAGCTATGTCGTCGCGTTCTGTCCGTGCGCAAGCGGGAGCCCAATGCGCTGCATTTCCTGGGCATCGTGGCGCTACAGTCCCGTCGGCCCGAGGAAGCCGTCGGCCATCTCACCGAAGCGACGTCGAGCGATCGCCGTAACCCCGATTTGCTGTGTACCCTGGCGGGCGCGCTGATGGAATGTGGTAGAGAGCGCGAAGCAAGGAAGGCCCTAAACCGGGCGCTGCGTCTTGCGCCGGCGCACACGCAGGCCCAATACAATCTGGGATTGGTTGAGATGCGTCGTGAGGATTTTTCGATTGCCGCGCGACATTTCGAGAAGGTGGTCAAATCCAATCCTCAGCATTTGGACGCACTTAATAATCTCGGAATCGCTCAAATTCAGTTGAAGGAGTGCGATGCGGCTGTCCAGGCATTCACCTCGGTACTATCGCGACAGCCGGATCATCATAGAGCGCGACGTAACTTGGCGAACGCACTTATAGAATTGGATAGATACGAAGATGCGTTAACGGAGTTTGATGCTCTTCTCTCAAATGATGATACTGTCGCATCGGATCATTTTCATCGGGCTATAGCTTTGGGTAAAGCACGACGGCGGCCTGAAGCGATCGTAGCGTACAACCGGGCAATAGAAATTGATCCCAATTACGTTGATGCTCACAATAATCTGAATCGGCTGCTATGGATGACGGGGGAGTTTCATGTGGCGTTAGATCATATCTCTAGGGCCATGGAATTGAATCCAGATAACGATAAGCTGCGCCTAAACGCCGCGCTTACTTATGCCGAGGCGGGGCAGGGAGGAAAGGCCATCGATTATTATCAGAAGGTTCTACAGAATACCCGGGACAATCACGCAGCGAATATTGGCGTTGTGAGGGAATTGCAAAATTTGGGGCGCTTCACTGATGCGGATAATTTCATCGACAACGCCCAAAAGGACATAACAGATCCAGAGGTCAAGGTACTGTTGGAATGTCAGCGCCTGATCCGTAGTAAAGGAGTTAGTGACGATGAGATTGAAGTGCTTGAATCTTGGCTCGAAAGTGCCGATTCGGACACACTAAATCGGAGTGTTGTCTTGAATTCCATCGGAAAAGTCTTGGAGTCAAGAGGGGAGCCCGATGCGGCATTTGAACAATTTTCCGCAGCGGCGTCCCTTCGGAATGCCAGGGTCCATTACGATGCGGATGCTCACGACGAAAATGTAGATCGCATTATCGAAACGTTCGACGAATCTTTGATTCGATTGCTTTCCAAGCATGGCTCTTCGGACGATCGGGTTATTTTCATCGTCGGTATGCCGCGGTCCGGTACGACGTTGGTGGAACAAATTCTTGCGTCGCACGATGATGTGGATGCGCTGGGCGAGCTACGGAATCTGTCGTTTGCGGTGGAGGATAAGCTGTCTCATGATATGGGAGGAATACCCTATCCAAAAAGCTTCCGCAATATTGATGGTATGCAGCTTCAAGCCGTGCAAAGATATTATCTAGACTACTTGGATAGAGTTTCCCCATCCGTTAGGTTTGTCGTGGATAAGATGCCCACGAATAGCAAATATGTTGGTGCAATCGCGGTATTGTTTCCGAATGCTAGAATTGTACACTGTCGTCGACAGCCAGAAGCGACCGGGGTGTCGATCTTTATGCAGAATTTCAATGATGAGCATGGATACTCGTTTGATCTTTACAATATTGGCAGGAGGTATCGGACCTACCGCCGACTGATGGCGCACTGGCGCGCATTGCTGCCGGAGATGATGCTGGAGTTTGATTACGAGAACTTGATCGGTGATCAGGAGCATGCGAGCCGGGAGTTGCTCGCGCATTGCCGTCTCGATTGGAAGGACGATGTGTTGGATTTCTCCAACACCGAGCGGAGCGTGAGGACCGCGAGTAGCTGGCAGGTGCGCCAACGGCTCTATGGTCAGCGCGTGGAAGGTTGGCGCAAGTTCGAAGCCCACCTGGGCCCGTTCTACGCGGGGCTGGCGGGTGAGTCTCGAGGCTGAAGGTCGTTTCGGTCGAACCTCATACCGAGCGGCGATGAGAGGGACTCATTGCGGGTTGTCTGGCGTTCAGACGCCACGCGGGCTTTTCCTCGCATAAGCTCGGGCGCGCGGCCGCGCTTGCCGACCCGCGATGAGTTGCACTTAACGCAGGTCGGTATCAGATCGTCGCGTCCAGATTGCCGAGGCGGTCGCTCAGTTTCAGGTTTTCGCCGTAGTCGACCGGCACGGCGAGCAGCGCGGGGCCGGGCTGCGCGAGGGCCTCGGCGAGATCGCCCGCGAAGTCGCCCGCGGAGCGCACCTGGCGGCCCCAGACGCGGAAGGCCGTCGCCAGCGCCTCGAAATCCGGATTGCCGAAGTCGAGCTCGGAATGGCGGCCGTCGAACTGGGTCTGCTGCTTCCACTTGATCAGACCGTAGCCGCCGTCGACCCAGACCAGGGCGACGAAGGGGATCGCCAGGCGCTGGGCGGTCTCCAGGTCCTGCAAATTCATCATGAATCCCCCGTCGCCGGCGATCGCCACGACGCGGCGCTCCGGGCGGGCGATCTTGGCGCCGATGCCCCCTGGTAGCGCAAAGCCCATCGAACAAAAGCCATTCGAGATCAGGCAGGTATTGGGTTCGATGGAGTGGTAGTGCCGGGCGACCCACATCTTGTGCGCCCCGACGTCGGAAAGCACGATATCGTCGGGTCCGAGGGCTTGGCGGACCTCGGCGAGGATGCGCTGCGGTTTCATCGGGAAGGCCTCGTTGCCCGCCTCCGCCGTCAGGTCGGCGTGGATCCGCCGGCGCAGCGGCGCCTCGCGGTTCGGGTCGAAGAGCGGCAGCCGGCCCCCGTGGACGGCATTGATCGCTTCGTTCAGTTGCCAGAGCGAATCGGCGACATCGGCAACCAGCTCGACCCGGACCGGATAGTCGCTGTCGATTTCGGCCGGTTCGAAATCGATATGGACGATCGTCTTGTCGCCGCCCCGGTTCCAGAGCGTGGGTGCGTATTCCACCAGATCGTAGCCGACCGGGACGACGAGGTCGGCGGCATCGAACAGCTGGTTGATGTGATCGCCGCCCTGCAGGCCGGCGGTGAAGAGCGACAGCGGATCCTCCAGCGACAGCGCGCCCTTGCCCATGAAGGTGTTGACCACCGGAATGCCGGTCTTGCGGGCGAAGCGGCGCAACTGGCGCGAGGCCTGCTTGCGAAGCGCGCCGTTGCCGGCGAGCACGACGGGCCGTTTCGCCGCCTCGATCAGCTCGAGCGCGCGCGCCACCGCCTTGTGGTCGGCGGCCGGGCGCCTCGTCCGGCTCTGGCCGAGCGGGCGGCCCGACACGGCGACCTTGGCGACATCCTCCGGCAGTTCGATCACCGTGGCGGCGGGTTTCTCCGCCGTCGCGATGCGGAAGGGCTTGCGGATCACCTCGGGGATGGTCTCGGCCCTGGCGATTCCCTGCGCCCATTTGGTGATCGGCCGCATCATCGCCACCGCGTCCATGTTCTGGTGGCTTTCCTTGTGGAGGCGCCGGGTCGAGGCCTGGCCGATGATCGCGACCAGGGGCGCGCGGTCCATGTTGGCGTCGGCGATGCCCGTCACCAGGTTGGTGGCGCCGGGCCCGAGCGTCGCCAGGCAGACCCCGGGCCGACCGGTCAGGCGGCCGTAGGCGTCGGCCATGAAGGCGGCGGCCTGCTCGTGTCGGCAAAGGATGAAGCGGATATCACTACTCTCCAGCGCGATCATCAGATCGGCGTTCTCCTCGCCCGGCACGCCGAAGATGTGCTTGACCCCCTCCGCCTCGAGGCAGCGGACGAACAGTTCGGCGGCCTTGATGGTGTCGGTCATGGGTTGGCTCCCCTCCCGCCCGGCTCAGAGTCCGACTCGAAATGAATCGAGTGTTTTCAGGCTCTTGCGAGACGGCGCGTGAGGAGTTGGATGCTGGCGAGGAAGATCCAGGCCTCGGCGGTCTCGATGGCCGTCTCGAAGTCCTTGGCCAGCCGCCGGTTTCGATTGAGCCAGGCGAGCGTGCGCTCGACGACCCATCGGCGGGGCAGGAGTTGGAAGCCCTTCACGCCCGCGGGACGGTTGACGATCTCTAGCGACCAGCGGCCGATCCGCTTCAGTGCGCCCTCGAGCTTGGGCCCGGCATAGGCGCCGTCGGCGAAGACGTGGCGCAGGCGGGGAAAGTGGCGGGGGATGGCGGCGAACACCGCCGGCGCGCCGTCGCGGTCCTGGATCTCGGCGCCGTGGACCACGACCGCGACCAGCAGGCCGCCGGTGTCGGTGAGGATGTGACGCTTGCGGCCCTTGACTTTCTTTCCGGCGTCGAAGCCCCGGATACCGCCGCTTTCCGTGGTTTTTACGCTCTGACTGTCGATGATACCGGCCGACGGGCCGGCCGCGCGGCCCTCGGCCTCGCGCGCCGCGACCAGCAGTTGCCGGTTGACCTCGGACCAGGTGCCGTCGTCCCGCCAGAGATAAAAGTAGCGCTGCACCGTCGAGCGTGGCGGGAAGTCCCGGGGCAGCATGCGCCATGGACAGCCGCTACGCAGTAGGTAGAGGATCGCGTTCACCACTTCGCGCAATGCCGTCGTCCGAGGCCGTCCCAGCGCTTTGGCGCGAGGCAGCAACGGCTCCAGCACCTTCCATTCTCCATCCGTCAGGTCGCTTGCGTAGCGCAGCAGGTCGCGTTCATACTTCGGGCGAGTGATTTTGGTCCACATGTTGTGTCTCCCTGGTTGCTAAATACAAACAGTGAATCACAACTGACTGAAATCACTCAACTCTTTTCGGGCCAGACACTTAGACCGGCCGGTCGCCCTCCGCCGTGGTGCGATGCAGATAGCGGACCAGGGTTTCGCCGTAGTCGCGGACCGCGTAGTGCATGGTGCAGCGGTTGTCCCACATCAAGACGTCACCTTGACGCCATTTGTGGCGGTAGATGTTCTCGTGCCGGGTCGCCTCGGCGTAGAGATAGTCGAGGATCGCGCGGCTTTCGCCCCGGTTCATGCCGTCGATATGGGAGGTGAAATAGGGATTGACGTAGAGCGCGCGGCCGCCGCTTTCGGGATGGGTGCGGACCATCGGGTGCGGCACGCCGGGCGGTACCTCCCGCGCCGGCACGCGGGAGGGTTTCTCGTTCACCAGCCGATAGGCGTCGTGGATCGCCGATTGCCGGTCCAGCACCGCGCGCAGCCCGTCCGAAAGCGCCTCGTAGGCCACATACATATTGCAGAACATGGTGTCCGCCGGCCCCTCGGTGACGTCGATCGCGTGCAGCATGGAAAGCGCGGGCGGCCGTTCGGCGAAGGAAATGTCGGAATGCCAGAAATCGTTGCGGGGACCCGGCGTGCCGGGGCGGTTCTCCAGCACCATGACTTCGGGGTGCGCGTCGAGCCCCCGGCGCGAGCCCAGGGGGTGTGGCTCCACCGGCCCGAAGCGCTGGGTGAAGGCCAGGTGCTCGCCCGGGCCGACGTCCTGGTCTCGAAAGAACACCACCAGGTGGTCGAGAAAGGCGCGGCGAACCTCGGCGAAGGTCGTGTCGTCGAGTAGGCGGGAAAGATCGACGCCGCCGATCTCCGCGCCGAGCGCGCCGGAGGCGGAGCGAACCTCGATCCTCTCGTAACCGGTTGTCGGCATTTGAGTTTCTCTCCCCTGGTCAGCCGTGGACGTCGGCCAGCAGGTCGCCGATGCCGCCGGCCGCGTCGAGCGCCCCGAGGCGGGCGGCGAGCGCGTCGGCTGTATTGGTGTCAAGTGGGGTCATGCCGAAGCCCGCGCAGTCGCGAAACTTGGATTGGACCTGGGCGTCGGAAAGGGGGTTTTGCGGCGTGCCGGGGACGAAATCCAGTCGGCGTTCGATCACCCGGCCGCCGGTCGTGGCGACGGCGACGCCGGCCGGCGCGAACTTGCCGGCATTCTCGCGTTCGACTCGAATGTCGATTTTGGCGATGAAGTCGGCGATGCCACCGTCGGGCACCGCGTCGGCCTGAATTTCGGCGATGCCGAGACGACGGCGCAGGAGCGCGCTGGCGGCCGAATAGTGGATCGAGAACTGGGCCGCGACCTGGGGATTGTCGGCTGGATGGAAGGCGGCGCCGACCAGCCCATCGGCGAAGGGCGAGATGGCGACCTCCACCGCCTCGACTTCGCCCGGGTCGAGGTCGGCCTCTTCGGCGATGTCGATCAACAGGTCGTTCGGCACGTGGTTGGCGGTACAGCTCGGGTAGTTCTTGATCGTGACCGCCGCCTGTTCCCAGTGCGCGCCGAGGTTCGCGACCAATTGCTCGCCGTCGCCTGGACCATGGAGCGCGTGGTAGCTGTATTTGCCCTCGACCGCGCGGCGCGGGCCGTCGATCCCGGCCTGGGCCAGCCGGGCCGCGAAGACGGCCGATTCGGCCGCCAGGCCCGAGGCCGCGCGTTTCGCCAGTCTTTTGTCCAGCAATGCCTGTTGCGAGCCGCCGGCCCGGAAGAAGGCGAGGCCGAGGGCGTCGGCGATGGCGCCCGCGTCGAGGCCCAGCAGCTTGGCGCTGGCCGCCGCCCCGCCGAAGACGCCGTGCGTCGAGGTGTGGAACCAGCCCCGATTCTCTTCGTTCGCCGCGCCGAAACGGCAGGCGATCTCGGTGCCGAGCGCCACCGCCGCGAGAAAGTCCCGGCCGCTCGCCCCGGTTTCCTCCGCCAGCGCCCAGGCCGCCGGGACGGTCACGATGTCGGGGTGGACCGAGCCTTTTTCGTGGACCGAATCATAATCGAGCGCGGCGGCTTGCAGGCCATTGACGAAGGCGGCGCCCCGCGCCGCGACCCGCTCTCCGCTGGCCCAGATCGTGGCCGCGCCTGGTGCCTGTTCGGCGAGAATAGTTTGTCGCGCGCCGTCGCAACCCGGCGCCGTCGATCCGGCCCAGGCGCAGCCGAGCGTATCCAGGATCCGCCGCTTGGTCGCGACGACGATGTCGGCGGGCAGATCGTCGTAATTCGTCTCGACGACGAAGACGGCGAGTTGTTCGGTCAGTGTCTCGGCCATGGCCCGCGGACCCCTGCGGCTGTCGCGGCCCGGATGCTAGCACGGCGAGCCGCGCGGACAAGGCTCGCCGACGGTTCTCATGCAATTCATGAATATCTCCGATGCGCCAAAACATCTTGGCAAGAGCGCGCCAGTCACGAGCCCGAAAGGGTCATTAGTATCGCTCTTACGCGGTCATGTGTGGTTCTATCGCGTAGGAACAAACACGGTATGGTCTTCATGTGCCAGCATGGGGACTTGCCGGACGGCAATGATGGAACGCCCTGATGAGAAAAGTCGTATGGTCGGCGGCGGCTACCAAATAACGCTCGGAACCTATTCCTGGGCCCGCCCCAGGCGCTGGCAAATGTCGTCGAGTTGTTCGAGGCTTCGGTAGCGGATGTGGATTTCGCCCGCCTCGCCCTTGTGGTTGATGGCGACGACGAGGCCGAGGAGCTCGCCGAGCTGGCGCTCGAGGGCGCGGGTATCGGCGCTCTTGGCCTCCTCCGCCCAGCCCGTGCCGGCGGGGGCGCCCTCGCCGGCCTTCTTCGTTCGCTGGGCCAGGCGTTCGACCTGGCGCGCGCTCATCCCCTTGGCGACGACCCTGGCGGCCATCGCCGCGGCCTGTTCCAGGCCGATCAGCGGGCGGGCCTGGCCGGGGCTGAGCCGGCCCTGGTCCAGCAGACGGCGGACCTCGTCGGGGAGCGAGAGAAGGCGCAGCGTGTTGGCGACATGGCTGCGGCTTTTGCCGACCATGGCGGCGATGCCGTCCCGGGTCTGGCCGTGCTGGTCGATCAGCCGGCGGTAGCCCTCCGCCTCCTCGATCGGGGTCAGGTCCTCGCGCTGGATGTTCTCGACCAGGGCGAGCTCCAGGGTCTCCGCGTCCGAGAGGTCGCGGATCAGGATCGGCACTTCGTGCAGCCGGACCCGCTGGGCCGCCCGCCAGCGCCGTTCGCCGGCGACTATTTCGTAGTCGCCGCCGCCCTCGGGCGCGCGGCGGACGAGGATCGGCTGCAAAATACCGCTGGCCCGGATCGATTCGGCCAGATTCTCGATCTCGGTCTCGGCGAAATTTCGCCGGGGCTGCAGCGGGTTGGGTTTGAGGCGGTCGATGTTCACCCCCGTGGTGGCGGCTCGCGGCTCCGGGGTCGCGTGATCCCCCGCCGCCTCGTCGTCCAGCAGGGCGGAAAGACCGCGGCCCAGGCCCCGCTTGCGAGGTTCGTCGATCATGCCGCGACCCTCTGTTCCTCCCGTTTCAGCATCTCGCTCGCCAGTCGCATGTAGGCAATACTGCCGGCGCAGCGATGGTCGTAGAACATCGCCGGCGTGCCGTGGCTGGGGGCCTCGGAGATGCGGACGTTCCTCGGGATCATGGTGTCGTAGACCTTTTCGCCCAGATGGCCCCGAACGTCGTCCGCGACCTGGCCGGCGAGCTTGTTGCGGCCATCGTACATGGTGAGGACGATGCCCTGAATTTCGAGCGCGGGGTTGTGCGCGCGGCGCAGCCGCTCGATCGTGCCGAGCAGCATGGAGAGCCCCTCGAGCGCGAAAAATTCGCACTGCAAGGGCACCATCACCGAATGGGCCGCCACCAGGGCGTTCACCGTCAGGAGGCCGAGCGAGGGCGGGCAGTCGATCATCACGAAGTCGTAGTCGGACCGCGCCCCCGCCAGCGCCCGGGCCAACCGCCGGGTGCGATGCTCTAGATCGATCAGCTCGATCTCGGCGCCCGAGAGGTCGGCGGTGGAGGGCACGATGTCGAGGCCGGGGACCAGGGTCCGCCGCGTCACGCCTCCGAGGTCCCCCTGGCCGATCAGCAGGGCATAGGTGCCGCCGCCGCGATCCCCCCGCATCAGGCCGAGGCCGGTGCTGGCGTTCCCCTGGGGGTCGAGATCGACGATCAGCACCCGCTTGCCGACGCAGGCGAGGCCGGTCGCGAGGTTGATCGTGGTCGTGGTCTTGCCGACGCCACCTTTCTGGTTGGCGACGGCGATAATGCGGTGGGTATTGGCGTCAATCGGCGTCGTTGACGCCGGCCGAATCGGGATTTCGTTCACGGGTCACCTCGCTCAGGCGCAATACCGTGCCGTGGGAATCGCTGAGACTGGGCATACGCTCGAGCCGCATTTTCCAATATTTTGTGGCTTGGGTCAATTCTTTGTCGATATCTTGTCCCTTGAGCAGCAAAAAAACACTCTTTTCGTTGATTTGTGCCTCGACGAGATCGAGCAATCGCGGCAGGGGCGCGAAGGCCCGCGCCGTGATCACGTCGGGTTCGAGCGAATCGAGCCGTTCCAGCCGTCCCCGGTGCAGCGTGATCGCGCTCTCCGTCAGGCGCGCCGCCTCGGCCAGAAACGTCGCCTTGCGGCCGTCGCTTTCCACCAGATGCACCTCGCCGGCGCCGAGGATGGCCAGCACAAGACCCGGAAAGCCGGCGCCGCTGCCAAGATCGAGCCAGCGCGTCGCCCCCGCCGGCGCATGGGCCAGCAATTGGGCTGAATCCTGTACATGGCGGCGCCAGGCATCGGCCAGGGTCGAGCGGCCGACGAGGTTGATCGCCGGGTTCCACTTTTCCAGCAACGCCAGGTGGAGGGCGAGGCGGGCCCGTGTTTCACGTGAAACGGGAAGCGTCCGGGCGAATCCCTCGGGTCCGAGCGGCGGGGCGATCAGACCGCCTCGCGGGCCGTGCGGCGGCGCGCCCGGGTCAGCAGGGCGGCGAGTGCCGCGGGCGTGATGCCGGGGATCCGACCCGCCGCGCCGATCGTCGCCGGGCGGTGCCGCTTCAACGTCTCCCGCGCCTCGCCCGAGAGGCCGCCGATCGCGTCGTAATCGAGGTCGGCCGCCAGGCTCAATGCCTCTTCCCGGCGGAAAGCGACGATATCGGCCTCCTGGCGCGCCAAATAGCCCTGATAATGGGCGTCGATTTCAACCTGCGCGGCGACATCGGCCGGCGCCGCGCCGAGTTCCGGCCAGATCGCCGCGAGGCGAGCGAGCGTCACGTCCTTATAAGCCAGCACCTCGAAGGCGGTGCGGCGTTTGCCGTCGAGGTTGATCTCGATACCGCGCGCACGCCAATCGTTGGGGCTGAGGTCGAGGTCGGCGAGGCGTTCGGACAATGACGCCAACGCCGACGCCTTGGCGCGGTACGCCGCCCGCCGCTCGGGCCCGACGCAGCCGAGCGCGATGCCGGCCTCGGTCAGCCGCCGGTCGGCGTTGTCCGCCCGGAGCCGCAGCCGGTACTCCGCCCGGCTGGTGAACATGCGGTAGGGCTCCGTCACGCCGCGCGTCACCAGGTCGTCGATCATCACGCCGAGATAGGCCTCGGTCCGGTCGGGCAGGTAGGCCTCGCCGCCCGACGCCTCGAGCGCGGCGTTCAGGCCGGCGATCAGGCCCTGGGCCGCCGCCTCCTCGTAGCCGGTGGTGCCGTTGATCTGTCCGGCGAGGTAAAGCCCCGGCAGGCGCCGTGCCTCCAACCCCGGGGACAATTCGCGCGGATCGACATAGTCGTATTCGATGGCGTAACCGGGGCGCAGGATTTCCGACCGCTCCAACCCGGGAATGGTCGCCAGCAGGGCCGCCTGGACCTCGCGCGGCAGCGAGGTCGAGATCCCGTTCGGATAAACCGTGTCGTCGTCGAGACCCTCCGGCTCCAGGAAGATCTGGTGGCGTTCCCGGTCGGCGAAGCGGACGATCTTGTCCTCGATGGACGGACAGTACCGCGGCCCGGTCGACTCGATCCGCCCCGAATACATCGGCGAGCGCTCGAGGTTGGCGCGAATGACGGCGTGGCCGGGCGGCCCGGTGTGGGTAATGTGGCAATTCACCTGTGGCGTCGTAGTGGCGGCGGTGAGGAAGGAGAAGAAACTCGGATCGTCGTCGCCGGGCTGGGCGTCGAGGCCGGCCCAGTCGATGGTGCGGCCGTCTAGGCGGGGCGGCGTTCCGGTCTTGAGCCGACCCATGGCAAAGCCCAGCGCCTGAATCCGCCGGGCGAGGCCGATGGCCGGCGCTTCGCCGGCCCGGCCGGCCGGCCAGGACTCCTCTCCCAGGTGAATGAGCCCCCTAAGGAACGTGCCCGTGGTCAGCACCACCCGGCCGGCGGCGATGCGAGCGCCCTCGGCGGTAACGATGCCGGCGACGCGCCCACCCTTGACGATCAGGTCCTCCACGGCCGCCGCCATGACGTCGAGACCCTCGGTCCCGGCGATCGCGGCCTGCATTGCCTGGCGGTAGAGCTTGCGGTCGGCCTGGGCGCGGGGCCCCCGCACGGCCGGACCCTTGCGCCGGTTCAAAAGGCGGAACTGGATCCCGGCCCGGTCGGCGACCCGGCCCATCAGCCCGTCGAGGGCGTCGACCTCGCGCGCCAGATGGCCCTTGCCGAGGCCGCCGATCGCCGGATTGCAGGACATCTCGCCGATGGTGTCGAGCCGGTGGGTCGCCAGCAGGGTGCGGGCGCCCGTCCGCGCCGAGGCCGCCGCCGCTTCCGTGCCGGCATGACCGCCGCCGATGACGATGACGTCGTAGCCGCTCATTGTTCGCTATCCGCCGTGCCCGTCGAGTTCGCCGGGAATGTAGGGACCGGACAATGCGAAGTCAAAAGCGGCGGCGGCGTTTCACGTGAAGCAGACGCGCGAGTGGCCTATTTGCCAATGCAGAATTCGGAAAACACAATATCTAGTATATCTTCGACGTCGACCCGCCCGGTGATGCGGCCGAGCGCCCGGGCCGCCAGGCGCAGGTCCTCGGCCGATAGTTCCGCCGCCCCCGCGTCTTTGGCCCGGCCGAGCGCCTGGCGGCAGGCTTCGAGCGCGCTGCGGTGGCGGGCCCGGGTCACGACCGGCGCCCCCTGGCCATCGAGCCGGCGCGACGCCTCCCGGGCGAGCGCGGCCAGAACGTCGTCGAGCCCGCGGCCGGTCCGCAGGGACAGGGGCCAGGGGACCAGGCCGGAGAAACGGGCGGGCGGCGGCGCCAGATCGGTCTTGTTGGCGAGCACCAGGGTGTCGGCGGCGAAATCCAGATCCAGGCTATCCGGCGCGGGCGGCGCGGCCGTGTCGATGACGACGAGGCGGAGGTCGGCCTCCGCGCCCCGGGCCCGGGCCCGGCGCACGCCCTCCGCCTCGACCAGGTCGTCGCTCGCCCGGAGGCCCGCCGTATCGGCCAGAATCAGCGGATAGCCGTCGAGCTCGAGCCGTACCTCGAGCACGTCGCGGGTGGTGCCGGGCTGCTCGGCGACGATGGCGACGTCGCGCCGGGCGAGCGCGTTCAACAAGCTGGACTTCCCGGCGTTGGGTGGACCGAGGATCGCCACCCGCAGGCCGTCGCGCAGCCGCTCGCCCCGCCCCTCGTCGGCGAGATGGGCGCCGATTTCCGCCGAAAGCGCGGCGATCTCCCCCGGCGGTCGCGGCCAGACCCCCTCGCCGACATCGCCCTCCTCCTCGCCGAAATCTATCTCCGCTTCGATTCCCGCCAACAGGCGCAGCAGGCGCCCGCGCCACGCCTCGTAAAGCCCGCCGAGCCGTCCCGCCATCTGTTCCAATGCCTGGCGGCGCTGGCGGGCGGTATCGGCGGCGATCAAATCGGCGAGGCCCTCGGCCTCGGTCAGGTCCAGCTTGCCGGCGAGGAAGGCGCGGCGCGAGAATTCGCCGGGCTCGGCGGGGCGCAGGCCCGGCAGCCGGCCGAGCGCCTCCAGCACGCCGCCGACCACCGCCGGCCCGCCGTGCAGGTGCAATTCCGCCAGATCCTCGCCGCTGTAGCTCCCCGGCCCGGGAAACCACAGCACGAGGGCCTCGTCCAGGGCCTCGCCGTCGCGCGGATCGTCGAGCCGGCGGCGGCTGGCCTGGCGGGGTGTCGGTGGATCGGCGCGGGTCAGCGCCCGCAGCGCCGCGCCTGCCTCGGAGCCCGAAATTCGGAGAACCGCGATGCCGGCGCGGCCTCGGCCGCTGGCCAGCGCGAAGATGGTTGCGCCGTCGGCCATCGCGGGTGCGCGGGGCGCGGGCGGCTTACTCCGCCGCCTGGCCCATCTGTTCGAGGCGGAGCTCTTCCTGGTCGAGGTCCAGCCATCAACCGCGCGACCCGGCCGCCGCCGATAACGTGGGTTTGCAGGATTTCGTCGAGGTCCCCGCTCGTGCGGTAGGTGTACCAGGTACCCTCGGGATAGATCACCATGGTCGGGCCGAGTTCACAGCGGTCCGAGGCAACCGGCGATGTTCACCCGGACGTCGTCGAGCTTGAGCTGTTTCGCCTTGGCCTTCAGGTAGTTGCGAAGCCTGACCGCATCCTTCTCCATGCAGCAGCCGCGCGGATGGCCCGGCTGGCGCTCGTTGGTGCAGCAGAAGATGTGGCTGCGGTAAAACTGCCCCTTGGTCTCGGCGTTCACGGTTCTTGGCCCCTCCTAATCCCGTTTGGGCGTGCCCGTGCCCGAAAATCCACTGAAGAAGGCCTTTTGCAGGCGCTCCCAACCCTCCGCGCCGCCGGCCGGCATCCAGGTCTTCAGCAGCGCCTCGGGATCGCTTGCCCGCACGAAGGCACTCATCCGTTGCGCCAGCTCCTCGGCGAGCTTCTCCTGCATGGCGCCCACATCGGGAAGGCCCAGGGCCGCGCGGGCTTCTTCCGGCGTGCAGTCGATCTCGATGCTGATCTTCATGGCCCCTGGATCCCGTGCTAGGTTGCCCCGGCGCTGGGTCGCCACCCTATGCGAGGCCGTGCGCCCGCGCAACGACCACCGAGGCAGCCACCCATCCCTCTCAACCGTGAAAGTGATCGCCATGGGTAACGAACTGGGCGAGGAAACCAGTCCCTATTTGCTGCAACACCGGGACAATTCCGGTCCACTGGCGGCCTTGGAGCGAGGCGGTGCTGGCCGACGCGCGCGCCATGGACAAGCCGATCCTGCTCTCCGTCGGCTATGCCGCCTGCCACTGGTGCCACGTCATGGCCCACGAAAGCTTCGAGGACAACGAAATCGCCGCGCTGATGAACCAGCTCTTCGTCAACGTCAAGGTCGACCGGGAGGAGCGGCCGGACCTCGATGCGATCTACCAGAACGCCCTGGCGCTGCTGGGCCAGCAGGGCGGCTGGCCGCTCACCATGTTCCTGACGCCGGGGGGCGAACCGTTCTGGGGCGGGACGTATTTTCCGCCCGAATCGCGCTACGGCCGGCCGGGCTTTCCCGAGGTCTTGCGCCGCATGGCGGAGATCTGGACCGACCAGCGCGACCAGGTGAGCCAGAATACCCGATCCTTGATGGAAGGCCTCCACCAGCTCGCCGCGCCCAAGGCCGAGCGGGTGGCGCTGCAACCGGGCCTCTTGGACGACGCGGCCACCCATCTGCTGCACGAGGTCGACCCTTTCCTGGGCGGAATCCGGGGGGCGCCGAAGTTTCCGCAAGCGGCGATCTTCACGCTGCTGTGGCGCGCCTGGCTCCGAGGCGGCGAGGAGAGCTATCGCAAGGCCGTCGTCACCACCCTCGACCAGATGTCGGAGGGCGGGATCTACGACCATCTGGGTGGCGGATTCGCGCGCTATTCGACCGACGACCGCTGGCTGGCGCCGCATTTCGAGAAGATGCTCTACGACAACGCCCAGATGATCGAGATTCTGTGCCTGGTCTGGCAGGAAACCGGCGCGGACCTCTACCGCCAGCGCGTCGAGGAGACGATAGAGTGGGTTCTGCGCGAGATGATCGCCCCCGACGGAGGCTTCGCCGCGACGCTGGATGCCGATTCGGAGGGCGAGGAGGGCAGATTCTACGTCTGGCGGGAAGAGGAGATCGATACCCTGCTCGGCCCGCGGTCGGAGGCCTTCAAGGTCGCCTACGATGTTTCGGCGCGGGGCAACTGGGAAGGCAAGGTCATCCTCAACCGCTCCCGCCGCCTGGGGCTCGGCGAGGCGCTGGACGACGCGGCGCTCGCCGCCGACCGCGCGGTGTTGAAGGCGACGCGGACGCGAGAATCTGGCCCGGCTGGGACGACAAGGTGCTGGCCGACTGGAACGGCCTGATGATTTCGGCCTTCGTCACCGCCGCCCAGGTCTTCGACCGGCCTGAATGGCGCGACGCGGCGGTCCTGGCGTTCGATTTCGTCGCCCACCGGATGGCCGAGGGCGACCGCCTCTGGCACAGCTACCGGATGGACAAACTCCGCCAGCCGGCCATGCTGGACGATTACGCGGCCATGGCCCGCGCCGCCCTCGCGGTGCACGAGGCGACGGGCGAGGCCCGCTATCTGGACCGCGCCCGGGCCTGGGTGGGCGTGCTGGACCGGCATTTCTGGAGTTCCGGCGCCGGTGGCTACTTCTTCACCGCCGACGATGCCGACGATCTGATCACCCGCCAGCGCCACTGCCATCGACAACGCCACGCCCGCCGGCAACGCCGTCGCCGCCGAGGTGGTGACCCGGCTCTGGCACCTGACCGGGGAGAGCGCCTACCGCGATCGGGCGGAGGCGCTGTTCGAGGCCTTTTCCAGCGACCTCGGGCGCAATTTCTTCCCCCTCACCACCTATCTGAACAATCTGGAGACGGCCTTGCGGCCGATCCAGATCGTCATCGCCGGCGCCGACGACGCGCCCGACCGCGCGGCCCTCGCCGCCGTCGTCCATGCCACCAGCCTGCCGGGCCGTATTCTCCAAGTGGTATCGCCCGGCGCGATCCTGCCCCCCTCCCACCCGGCCCACGGCAAGACCGCGGTCGACGGCCGCGCCGCCGCATACGTC
>CBDDBZ010000009.1:0-41854 GCA_965225945.1 Alphaproteobacteria bacterium
CGGCGCGGCTCTCCCTTACGGACATGACGAGCCAAATTACCCGGCTCATAACCGCGCCACCCTGCCGGCCTATAGCCCCCTCTGAACGGATCGTCATTGACGATCATGCTCTAATTGCAACGCGAGCGAACGATCAGTCGGTCAAGACGCCCGAGGCCTTGGCGGCGTGCGTCGCCAGAAAATCCATCAACGGCGGCGACAGGCAATCGTACGGCTCGAGTCCGAGCTCCCGCAGCCGCGCCCGAACGCCGTCCATCTGGTCGGGCGGGGTGCCTCCCTCGATGATCGACGACACGAAAGCGGCGAATTCGGGCGCCGACCAGCCGTCATCGTCGGAGAGCTCCGTGTGAACGAAGTCCAACCCGTGGAGCGGATGGCTCTCGTTCACCACTCGGCCGTACATGTGCGTTCCGCACGCCTTGCAGGCGTGACGATGAATGGCCGCGGACGAATCCACGATCTCGAGCTTGTCCGCGTTCGCGGTTACGCTGAGCTTGTCGCGCGGGGTAACCGCGATCTGCGAGAAAGTCGCGCCCGCCGGCTTCCAGCACTTGGTGCAGCCACAGACGTGGTTGTGGACTGTCTGTGTCGCCACCGTCACTTCGACCGCATTCTCGCCGCACAGGCACCTCACCGTCCCGCCGGCGAAGTCTGCCTTGCCCGGTTTCACACCCTGGTCGACGGCCGGGTGAATCGATATGGCCATGTTTTCGTCCCTCCATTTGGTCGCGACGGGCGCTCTTGGTTCGGAATTCTGATTGTGAGCGCCCCGGATCGTGAGTGTGCGCCGAGCGGGGCGGCGGCTCAACGAATTTTCTCAATTCATGATAGGCGCCGAAGCCATGCGCATCGCGCTCCATGCCCGCGTCTCGAGCGACGACAAAAGGCAAGATCCGTTAAAGGAAGGCTCAATTCGTGAATTGTATGCATTGGTGATAGAGTGCCTGGAACGTCAGGAGGTTGGGTTATGGACGGCAAGGGTTTCCAGGTGTGGCTTTCGGCGGCGCGCGGGCTGACGCGCGCGCAGCGGCGCGAGGCGCTCGCGGTGCTGTCGGGCCGGAGCGAGGGCGAGGCATCGAAGGCCGCGATCGAGCTTGGTGTGGACGAGGCCCGGCGCTGTCCGCACTGCGCGAGCGAAGGGGCGGTTTCGCGCGGTATGGCGCGGGGTCTGCGGCGCTACCAGTGCAAGGGCTGCGGCAGGACCTTCAACGCGCTGAGCGGTACGCCGCTGTCGGGCTTGCACCACAAGGAACGCTGGCTGTCGTTCGGGGCGTCGCTGGCGAAGGGGGAGACGGTGAAGGCGTCGGCGGCGCGCTGCGACGTGGCGGTGAGCACGGCGTTCCGCTGGCGTCACCGGTTTCTGGCGGCGGCGCGGAGCGATTCGGAGGTGCTCAAGGGGATCGTGGAAGCGGACGAGACCTACGTCCTGGAGAGCCGGAAGGGCGCGCGCGGGCTGGGGCGCAAGGCACGGCGGCGGGGCGGCAAGGCGAAGAAGCGCGGCCTCTCGCGCGAGCAGGTACCGGTTCTCATGGCGGCGGACCGGAGCGGAACGACGGTCAGCGCGGTGCTGCCCAGGGTCGATGCGGCGGCGCTCACGGCTGCCCTCGACCCGGTGGTCGCGAAGGACGCCCTGCTGGTCTCCGACGGCGGCGCGAGCTACCCACCGTGCGCCGCCGCGCTCGGGGTGAGCCACGAAGCACTCAACCGCTCGATGGGGGAACGGGTTCGGGGCGATCTGCATGTGCAGACGGTGAACAGCCGCCACAGCCGGTTGAAGGACTTCCTGCGTCCCCGCCGCGGCATCGCCACCCGCTATCTGGACAACTACCTGAGCTGGTTCCACCTCGTCGGCCTCGCCCCCGGCGCCAATGACCGAGCCTGCCTCGCCGCCGCCGTAACAAGGTGACGCATACAATTCACGAATTGAGCCATTATTTAACCTACGGCAACGTAGCGTGGGACGCCGAGCGGGCAGATTTCGTGTCCCCGCATCCAACGGGCGTCGTCGCCCCCTCTCAGCGGCCGGCCTCGCGCGTCCGCAGCATCGCCTCGCGGGCCGCGTCGAGGGCTTGGTCGAGGTCGAGCTCGGTCGATTTCAGGAACACCCGCTTGGTCGCGCGAATGGCGGCCGGGTCGAAGCCGATCAGGACCTCGGCCATCCGCTCGGCCTCCGCCAGCACTTGGTCGTCGGTCACCACCCGATTGATCAGGCCCAGCGCCAGCGCCCGCTCGGCGGAAACGTTCTCGGCCAGCGTCAGCATTTCGAAGGCCGCCTTCGGGCCGGCGCGATGCACCAGGCCGGGCGTCACCATCGTCGCCGCGAGGCCGCGCTTCACCTCCGGATAGCCGAACACGGCGCCCGCGCCCGCCACCACCAAATCGCAGGCGATGGCCAGGTTGCAGCCGCCGCCCAGCGCATAGCCCCGGACGGCCGCGATCATCGGCTTGTCGGTTCGGGCGCCGAGCCGGAAGATGGCGGAATGGGCCATGGCGTGCGCGCGGGCCGCCGCCGCGTCGTCGTCCCGGCGTGTCTGTGCCTCGTTCAGGTCCGCGCCGGCGGAGAAGGCCCGCTCGCTCCCCGCCAGGATGATCACCGCGACGGAATCGTCCCGGTGGGCCGCGTCAAGGGCATCGACCAGGCCATCGACCAGGGCATCGTTCATCGCGTTGAGCTTTTCCGGGCGATTAAGGGTCAACCGCCGAATGGCGCCCTTGTCCTCGCACAGCACCACGTCGTCCGTCATCGCACCCTCCCCCGCTTCGTTCGCGCGCATGCTAGTGGAGCCGGCGGCGGCCGTCAGGTCCAGATCAGGTTCCGGTAGGGGACGGGGCCGCCCGCCCGAATGTCGTCGAACAGACCCACTTCCCAATCGAGATAGGCGAGCACGTTTCGGCGAACGTCGCCCGGCCGTTCGGAACTGGCGAGCCAATGGTCCACGCGGGGGGAGAGCAGGTGCACCTCGCCGCCCTCGAGTTCGAGCCCGGCCCGCGTCCACGCGGCGATGCCACCATCGAGCACCAGAACCTCGCCGGCGCCGGAACCGACCTCCCTCGCCGCCAGCGCCGCCGTCGTTCCATCTTCCGAGGTCAGGACCAGCGGTCCCTCGCCACCGAGCTCTCCCAGCCTTCGCGTCAACTCGGTGCGCGAGCACCAAGCCGCAGCCCCGACATGGCCCGCGACATAGGCATCGGAATGGCCGACATCGACGACGCGCACCGCTCCGGTCCGCTGGGCGAGCTCGCGGGGAGCGATCCGGCGCGATGCCGCCACCTCGATTGCAGGCACGGGCGGCGTCCCCTTCGCCAGATCGGCGCCGGCAAGGCCGTCGGCGAGGACGAAGATCTCCCCCCACCCCATCATGGTGAGCCAGAGCGCGGTCACCGTGGCGCGGACCGAATCGTCGTCGACCAGCACGAAGCGGGCGCCAAGGGTGGCGAAATAGCGCTCGGGGCTCATCACCAGCGTGCCCTCCGGCGCGTTGACGGCGCCGGCCAAATGACCCGCCTCGAATTTGCGCGGCGTACGCACGTCGAAGAGGTAGGTCGTGCGTGCGCCCTCCGACGCCCAAGCGGCGAGCCTCGCCAGATCGATCGACGGGATTTCACCCAGCGCGGCCACCCGGGCGGCGCGTGTCCTCGCCACCTCCACCGCGCCGGGCGTGAGGAAATCGGTGAAGCGGCTCGCGCCGACCTCCAGCTCCCCGCCGTCGAGCAGCCAGCCTCGGGTACCGTGGTGCAGCACGCGGATCTCGTTCGGCACGCCCGCCGCGAGCAAGGAGAGGCCCCCCAGGATTCCGCGCGTGCCGCTCATGCAGTTGACGACGACCTTGCTCGCCGGATCGGGCACCAGGTCCTCGAACCCGCGCAGCAGGTCGGCGCCCGGCGCGTTGATGGCGCCGGGGATGGCGCCGAGCCGGTATTCCCGGCGCGGGCGACTGTCGAGGACGATGCAGTCCTCGCCCCTCTCGAGCCCCCCCCCCTCGAGCCACTGGGCCAGCTCGCGCGATTCGATGAAGTTCGGCCGGCCATACGCCCTCGCGAAGGCGCCGAAGCCCTTGGCCGGCACCTCGATCTCCTGAAACAGCGCCAGACCCGCCGCCGCCCAGGCGCGGGCGCCGCCGTCCAGCACGCCGACGTCGGCGTAGCCGAGTTCAGCCAACCGATTCGCCGCGAGATCCGCTTCCCCGCCACCGCCGTCCAGCAGGACGATGCGGGTCGCGAGTCGGGGCACCGCGCAGGGAATCGAGAGTTCCAGGCGCGAGAGCGGCAGGTTCGCCGCCAGCAGCGGGTGGGCAGTGCCGAATTCGGTGATCTCGCGGACGTCGATGAAGGCGATCTCGCGCCCATCGGCCAGCATACGGGCGACCTCGGGCGCGGAGACGGGGCGTGGCATCGCCGATCCTCCCTGAATATCGAGCGCCGCCAGCCTCGGAAGCCGCGAAGGCGATGTCAATCGCAGGCGATTCCCCATGTGCGGATCATGCTATAGGCTCGACCAGCCCACGGAGCCCGGGAGCGGTCATGAGCGACATCGCCATCGAGAGAGAGAACGGGCCGAGCATCGAAACCGATCCTCGCGAGGCCGCGCGCACCCTCCGCGCTGCCGCCCGCGCCGGCCGCCACGACGGCCTCACCACCGGCCTCGCGCCGGGCATGGTGCAGGCCAACTTGGTGGTACTTCCGGCCGACTGGGCCGACGATTTCCGCCGCTTCTGCGCACTGAACGCCCAGGCCTGCCCACTTCTGGCAGAAACCGCGCCCGGCGAGACCGCGCTTCCCGGCCTGGCTGAGGATATCGATCTCCGGCTCGACCTGCCGCGCTACAACGTCTTTCGCGACGGCCGGCTGGTGGCGGAGGCGACGGACCTCCGCGCGCTCTGGCAAGACGACTTCGTGGCCTTCGCGCTCGGCTGCTCCTATTCGTTCGAAGAGGCGTTGGGGAGCGCGGGCCTGCGGCTTCGCCACCTCGACCAGGGCGTCAAGGTGCCGATCTACCTGACCAACGTCGAAACCGTGCCCGCCGGGCCCTTCCGGGGACCGACCATCGTCTCCATGCGCCCCTTTTCGCCCGCCGACGCGATTCGCGCCATCGCCATCACATCCCGCTTCGAGAAGGTGCACGGCCCCCCGATCCACTTCGGCGACCCGGGGGGAATCGGCATCGAGGATCTGGCCCGGCCCTATTCCGGCGCCCCGCCGGTGCTGTATCCGGGCGAGGTGCCGCTCTTCTGGGCCTGCGGGGTCACGCCCCAGGTGGTGCTGGCCCGCGCGCGGCCACCCATCGCCATCACCCACAAGGCAGGCCACATGCTGATCACCGATCTGCTGAACGCCGACCTGGCCGACCTTTCCTAGCTGCGAGCCGCTTTCGGGTGGATCGGCGGGGCGCTATCCTGTGGCGCGACAAGGGGGAGTTTCGACGATGGGCGCAAACCCGGCGAGCGCGTGGCGCGGCAAGGCGGCGGCGCGGGGTATCGAGGTCGAGGATCTGACGCCCGCCACGGCGAGCCGTATCGACGGGGTCGATCTGGCCGAGGCGCCCGACGCCGAATTGGTCGAGATCCTGAAGGCGGCCGCCGCCGAGCGGATACTACTGGTCTTCCCGGATCAAGCGCATCTGACGCCGGCCGCCTACGTCGCCTTCGCGAATCGTTTTGGCGGTGTCTTCAACCGGCACAGCCGACGCGACCTCTGCCTCGCCGAGCACCACGAGATCTTCGTCGTCGGCAATGTCGAGGGCGGCTCGCGCAAGGTGGGGCTCAACTGGCACACCGACGACTATCATCTGGCGCGCCCGGGCCTCTACACCTTCCTGCACGCGATTGAACTACCGCCGGTGGCGAACCACACCAGCTACGCCAACGGCGTCGCCGCCCATGCGGCGCTCGACCCCGAGACCAGGTCGGCGATCGACGGCGTCCGCGTCCGTCACAGCCGCCGCCGGCTCTTCACGGAGCTCTTCGCGGACGCGAGCGAGGAACAGATCGCGCGGGAAGCCGAAGCCTTTCCGGACGTGATCCACCCCCTGGTCCGCACAATTCCCGAACTCGATCGCAAGGGCCTCTTCCTCGGTGGTGAATGGGGCAGCGACATCATCGGCATGGAGGAAGACGCGGGCGAGCAGCTTTATCGCCGGCTGCTCGACCACATGAGGGACCCGGCTTTCGTCTACCGCCACCGCTGGCGGCCGGGCGACGTGCTGTTCAGCGACAATCGCTGCAGCCTGCACCGGGCCGAGGATTGGGACGCGGAGCACCACCGCCGCCGGCTGCACCGCATCATCCTTTGGGACACGGTGGCGCCGTCCTGACGCGACGGGGAGATCGCGTGAAAATACGACCGGCGACGAGCGAGGACGTCGAGGCCATCCAGGCCCACGCGCGGGCGGCCTATCAGATCTATGTCGCGCGGATCGGCCGCGAGCCGGCGCCGATGGTCGCGGACTTCGCCGCCCAAGTCGCCGCCGGCCAAGTCCACGTGATGGTGGAGGATGCCCGCATCCTGGGCTACGTCGTCTTCGATCCCCGGGACGATCATCTGCACCTGGAGAACGTGGCCGTCGACCCGGCGCGTAAGGGCGAGGGCATCGGCGGCGCGCTGATCGCCTTCGTCGAGGCCGAGGCGCGGCGCGCCGGCCTCGTGGCGGTCGAGCTCTACACCAACCGGATGATGCACGAGAACCTCGAGATGTACCCCGCCCTCGGCTACCGCGAGACCGGCCGGCGAACCGAGGACGGCTTCGAACGGGTCTACTTCCGTAAGGAAGTCTGAGGCGGCGAACCGCGTCGCATCGCGCCATCCAGACGGAGATGGAGGTGCGCCTTGGGCAACTTCGCCGGATCGCGCGGGCCGGACATCGTGCTCGCCGCGAGCCAGGCTCTCAGGCGAGAAACGGATCGAGACGATCGAAGGCCTCGGCCAAGCGCTCCCGGGTCTGGGCATAGCAGAGCCGGATGAAGCCCTCGCTCGCCGGCCCGAAGGCGGCGCCGGGGGCGAGACCGACCTTGCTCTCGCGCACCACCCGGGTGCACCAATCGAGGCTGTCGGTCATGCCGTCGACGGCGAAAAAGGCGTAGAAGGCGCCGTCGGGTTCGGCCATTCGGACCCGTGGGTGGGCGTTAAGACGCTCGACCGTCAGGCGCCGGGCCTCGCCATAGCGACGAACCAGCTCGGCGACGAACGGCTCGCCGTCGCGAATCGCGGTGATGCCTGCGACCTGGCTGAACTCGGCCGGGCAGGAATAGTGGAACTCGATGCACTTTTCCAGGATCGGCCCCAGGCTCGCCGGCGAAATGAGCCAGCCGAGCCGCCACCCCGTCATGCACCAGGACTTGGAAAAGCTGTTGATGGCGATGACCCGGTCTTGCGGCTCGGCGATGTCGATGAAGGAGGGCGCGCTTGCAGAGCCGTCGTAGATCAGCCGGACATAGACCTCGTCGGCGACGACCCAAATGCCGCGCTCCCGGCAGAAATCCAGGATCCGGCGCTGCAATTCCCGGCTCGCCACCCAGCCGGTCGGATTGCTGGGCGAGTTGACCATAATCGCCCGGGTCCGACCGTCGACCTGGTCGAAGAGCTGGTCGAGATCGAGCCTCCAGCCCCGGTTGCCGAGGCGGAGGCCGACGAAACGCACTTCACCGCTCATCAGCCGCACGGTCTGGATCAGATTGGGCCAGATCGGCCCGACCACCACCACGTTGTCGCCGGGGTTGGTCAACACCTGCTGCACGAGGTTGACGCCGCTCATGGCCGAGGCGGTGACCCTGACCCGCTCGAAGTCCACCGCTCGGCCGTGCAGCCGGGTGGAGTATTCGGCGATCGCGTGACGCAGCTCGTCGAGGCCCCGGTTCTCGGTATAGAAGGTCCGCCCCGCCGCCAGCGCCTCGGCCGCAGCCTCGGTGATGAACTCCGACGTCGGCTGATCCGGCTCGCCGTACCACAGCGCGATGATGCCCTCGATTCCCATGGCCGCGTTGGCGACGTCACGGATCTTGGAGGATTCCAGCGCCTCCACCTCCGCCCGCGCGCCGGCCGGCCCCGTCGCCTTCAGGTCGACGTCGATCATGTCACCGCCCCGTCTCGCATGCCGGCGCTATCACCTTTGGTTAACCGAATGTCAATCCCCCGAGGCCACACTTCGCGCCGCCACGACCACCGCGGTGCGCCATGTCTATCTTCCCCCATCTCCTGATCATCGCCGGCTACGCGGTTCTCGCCGCGGTGATCGCCATCACCCTGCCGACGTCGCTTCGCGGCATCGAGACGACCACCGGTTACGTCATCGGCGGCTGCGTCTTTCTGATCGCGGCATTGCTGCACGAGATCGTATCGCGGCATCGACAATCGCGGAATCTCTCCGAGACGATGCGCGAGGCTTGGAGCAGCCAAGCCATCGACGTCGATGCGCTGCACCGCGTCAACAAGGAGTTGATCGGCGAGCTGGCCGAGACACGCTCTGAGATCGGCATGCTCAGGGAGCGGATCGAGCGGTCCACGGGCGACACCGGCCAGACGGTGATCTCGGAAATGCGGGTGCTGCAGGCGCAGTTGAACCAACTCGCGCAGGCCCGGGGCAAGCCGGCCATCGCCCTCACGCCTACCAAAGCGACGCCGCGCATCAACGGCGCGAAGGTAGTGGCCAGCGAAGATGAAGGCGACGGCGCCATCCTCGACGTCATCCGCTCGGCCCTCAAGGACAACCGCATCGACCTCTACCTGCAGCCGATCGTCAGCCTGCCGCAGCGCAAGATCCGCTTCCACGAGGCCTTCTCGCGCCTGCGGACGCCGTCGGGCCAAGTGATCATGCCCGACGACTATCTGCAGGTGGCACGCGAGGCCGGCCTCATCAGCACCATCGACAACCTGCTGCTGTTCCGCTGCGTCCAGCTCGCGCGCCGGATCAAGCGGCGAAATCGCGGCGGCCAGATCTTCATCAACCTTTCCTCCCACACGCTGGCCGACGACGACTTCATCGACGAGTTCGTACGGTACCTGGAAGGACACGCCGATCTCGCCAACCATCTGGTGTTCGAGGTGTCGCAGGAGGACCTGCTCGACTACGGTGATCGGATGCAGGTCTGCCTCGACCGGCTGGCCGAACTGGGCTTCCGGATTTCGGTCGACCAGTTGCAACACCTGGCGATCGACTTCGACGCGCTGGCCCGGAGCCACGTGAAGTTCGTCAAGGTCTCCTCCGACCTGCTGCTGAGCGACGGGCGCGCGGCCAACGCGACGCTGCATCCGGCCGACTTCAAGGAGGCGCTCAGGCGCAACGAGATCGATCTCGTCGCCGACCGCATCGAGGACGAGCGCGAGGTGGTCGAGTTCCTGGACTTCGAGCTCGACTTCGGTCAGGGCTTCCTCTTCGGCGAACCGAGGCCGGCCCGGGAGAATTGAGCGCGCGACGGAAACGTTCCCGAGCCGCGCCGAAGCCCGCTCGGGCCGCCGGCAGCGGCGCGGCGCGGCCGTGGAAACGCCGGCGGCCGGCGTCGTCGAGCAAATCGGCGTAGGCGGCAATGAAGGCCTCGACCTCCGCCTCCACCGCCTCGGCGAGCAGCCCCTGGGCGCCCGCGCGCAGCGCATCGGTCAGCGGATCGGCGACCGAAATCTTATCTGGATGGGAGAACGAAACAACCCTATCGTCCTACATGGCGTATCCTTCCTTCGCGGAAATCGGCGACTCGTCATCGCCAGGATACGCCGCCTTCACTTCAACCCGTCACCAAGTTTCGGCCATGGCTCGAGGAGAAGGCGCGGCAAGATTCGAGAGCTTGATGCACGCCATACCCGTCCGCGGCGCCTCGCGAAGACACGGCCCCATAAGGTCCCGGAAATGGTATACTGGCCCCCGAAAGCGCGCGGGCCGGCGGATCGCGGGCCAATTCACGTCACTTTGCCCTCGATGACGACATTTATCGGGCGATATATCCTTGGTCTTGAATATGCGGGAGTCCGCCAAATCCTTGAAAATCATTGCCGTTCCGACATCGCCCCGGCGGGGGGCGGTCTCGTTCTGCAAAATTGACGTTTCTACGTACAAATATACATAATACCATATTTACAGTAATTTAATACCCACCCACGACACCGTCGCCGAGTGCGCCCCTGGTCCGAGGCATCGCTCCCGGATCGACGTCGCCCGTGCTCCGGCCGCCGAACGCGGCCCGACGTCGCGGCCGGCTCTCGAACCTCGCAACGCGGCCGCCCGACCTCTCGATTGCGAGTACCTCTTGCGCTTCACGCGGCAAGCCGTGCGGCCTTCTTTCTTCGACGCCTTGCCGGTCCCCGCCGTCGAGCCCATGGTTGCCATGGTGCCCGGGCCGAGGCGGCTGTCAATGATCTCCGACCAGCTTCGCTGGCGTCCCCTGTGGGGCGTCATTGACAGCCGCCTCGGCCCGGGCGAAGCCTCCCCCATGGGCTCGACGGCGGGGTGCGACGGATCTCGGGTCATGGGGTCGGGTGCCCTTATTCGTGAGTTTCCGATGCCCCGGATACTGGCAAGCGATGGTGCGTAAAGGTGCCTGACCTCTTTTTCCGAGGCCCTGGAGGTGCTGCGCGGATTGATCGACAAGATCACCGTCGAACCCACCGACGACGGCTACGACGTCGAATTGGTTGGCGATATCGTGCAGATGCTGGAGGTGCCGGGCACGCCAGGTGGCAGTGTTCCGGAATTGTTCAAGTGTTCGGTAAAGGTGGTTGCGGGGGCAGGCAACCAGCGTTACTTGCAGCTCACTTTTTCGCGGATTCCAAGGCTTTCACCGGAGCAAGTCGGCGCGGCTACCCTTCCGATCGCCTGATGTACAGGGTACAAGCGAGGCATCGAAAGCCGCATGTCGGCTTTTGCTGTGGAACGGCGTGCAAAGTTGACCCCTGTTGAGGGGTGATCGGCGTCCAAATTTGACCCCCTGAGCCTGGCTAGTCCAAGTCACCTCGTTTTTGGGCGGACGAGGTGGTGGGGGATGTTGGTCGTGGAGACGATAGCGCGGATCCGGCGGGAGTATTTCGTCAAGGGGAAGCCGATCAAGGAGATCGTGCGGGACGTGAAGGTCTCGGGCAACACGGTGCGCAAGGTGATCCGTTCGCAGGCGACGGCGTTCACCTACGACCGGCGGGTCCAGCCGATGCCGAAGCTGGGGCCGTGGACGGCCGAGCTGGAGCGGATGCTGGAGGCCAACGAGACCAAGTCGAAGCGGGAGCGGCTGACGCTGCTACGGATCTCCGAAGCCCTCGAGGGTCTGGGCTATGGCGGCGGCTACGACGCGGTGCGGCGCTACGCCAAGGCGTGGCGGTGGCGCCGTTCGGCATCGACGGCGCAGACCTATGTGCCGTTGGTGTTCTCGCCGGGCGAGGCCTATCAGTTCGACTGGAGCCACGAGTACGTGGTGCTGGCGGGGGTGACGACCAAGGTCAAGGTCGCGCACGTCCGGCTGTGCCACAGCCGAATGTTCTTCGTCCGCGCTTATCCGCGCGAGAGCCAGGAGATGGTGTTCGACGCCCACGACCGGGCATTCCGGCTGTTCCAGGGTGCCTGCCGGCGAGGCATCTACGACAACATGAAGACGGCGGTGCAGACCGTCCTCATCGGCAAGGAGCGCGCGTTCAACCGGCGCTTCGTGCAGATGTGTGGCCACTACCTGGTCGAACCGACAGCATGCACGCCGGGAGCGGGATGGGAGAAGGGGCAGGTCGAGAACCAGGTCGGGATCATCCGCGGTCGGTTCTTCACCCCGCGGCTGCGCTTCAAGACCTACGACGAACTCAACGCCTGGCTCTTGGACCAGTGCGTCGCCTACGCCCGGCGTCATCCCCACCCGGTGTTCAAGGACAGGACTGTCTGGCAGGTGTTCGAGGACGAGCGTCCGTCCCTGGTCGGCTATCGCGGGCCGTTCGACGGCTTCCACGCGGTCCCGGCGTCGGTGTCGAAGACCTGCCTGGTGCGCTTCGACAGCAACAAGTACAGCGTGGCGGCGCGCGCCGTCGGCCGTCCGGTCGAGGTCCATGCCTACGCCGATCGCATCGTCATCCGCCAGGACGGCGAGATCGTCGCCGAGCATGCCCGGCGCTTCGGCCGCGACCAGACCGTCTATGACCCGTGGCACTACGTGCCCGTGCTGGCGAGGAAGCCCGGTGCGCTTCGTAACGGCGCGCCGTTCAAGGACTGGGCGCTGCCCGGCGCCCTGGGTCGCGTGCGCGTCCGGCTCGCCGGCCACGACGACGGCGACAGGCAGATGGTCGAGATCCTCACCGCCGTGCTGGCGGATGGGCTGGCGGCGGTGGAGGCCGCCTGTGCCGAGGCGCTCGCTGGCGGCGTGTGCAGCGCCGACGTCGTGCTCAACATCCTCAATCGTCGGCGCCAGCCGTCCGAGACGGCGCCGATCCCGACGCCCGCGAACCTGCGTCTTCGCTTTGAGCCGGTGGCCGATTGCACCCGCTACGACCGCTTGAGGGGGGTCGGCCATGGAGCGCCATGAGGTCCTGGAGATGATGGCCGCACTCAAGCTCGCCGGCATGCGCGACGCGTTCGACGAGGTGCTCGCCGACGGCCTCAAGCGCCAGCATCCGATGCAGCGAATCATCGGCGAGCTGTTGAAGGCCGAGATCGCCGACAAGCAGGCGCGATCCATCAAGTACCAGATGAGTGGCGCCAAGCTGCCGCTGGCCAAGGAGCTGGCCGACTTCGACTTCACCGACACCCCGGTCAACGAGCCGCTGGTCCGCGAGTTGGCGGTCGGCGGCTTCCTGGCCAACCAGCGCAACGCCGTGCTGATCGGCGGCACCGGCACCGGCAAGAGCCATCTCGCCGTCGCCATCGCGCGGGCCTGCATCCGCGATGGCGCCCGGGGCCGCTTCTTCAACGTCGTCGACCTGGTCAACCGGCTCGAGGCCGAAGCCCGCGCCGGCCGCCAGGGCCGGCTCGCCGATCAGCTGGCCCGGCGCGACCTCGTCATCCTCGACGAGCTCGGCTACCTGCCCTTCGCCCAAACCGGAGGCCAGCTGCTGTTCCACCTCGTCAGCCGGCTCTACGAGCGCACCTCGATCATCGTCACCACCAACCTGACCTTCGGCGAATGGCCGTCCGTCTTCGGCGACGCCAAGATGACCACCGCGCTCCTCGATCGTCTGACGCACCACTGCGAGATCATCGAGACCGGAAACGACTCCTGGCGCTTCAAGAATCGGTCCTAAAGGCAACCGATCCACCTGCCGCCCGGTCGCCCAGGTGGGCCCACAGGAACCTCCCACGCGCGGTCCGCCGCCAGCCGCGTGGTGGGCGCGTCGGCCCGCGCGCGGGCCCCTCCTATGGACTACCTGTACGACCTCCGCCGTGCATCCCCAAAGGGGTCAACATTGCACGCCGATAGGGGGTCAATGTTCAACGCCGATTGACACTTGGGCTCGGCCGTGCCGTATCCTCGGCTTTGCGTTGGCGTTCGCCCTCGCTCAGGGGTCCGCCGCCGCCGGCGAGGATCGCGGCATCCTGACCATCCAGAACGAGAACGACGTCTATAACGGCACCGGCGCCGACGGCGACTACACCAACGGTCTGCTGCTGTCCTACCTCTCGCCGTTGGTGAGTGAAAAGGATCATCCGGCCCGTTGGGTCGCCGACCGTCTGCCCTTCCTCACCAGCCGGCATCTCCGCTACGGCATAAGCCTCGGTCACAACATCTACACCCCCGAGAACACCTTCGCGCGCACCCGCGTTACCACCGACCGGCCCTACGCGGGGTGGCTCTACCTCGGCTTCTCGCTGCTGAACTACGACGGCCCCGACGGCTCGAGCGACGACGGCACCCGGCTTTCGGGCGACCTCGGCATGATGCAGAGCCTGGTTCTGGACCTCGGAATGGTTGGCCCGCTGGCCCAGGGCGAGCGCGTGCAGAACGATTGGCACACCCTGTTCGGCTTCCCTCACGCCAACGGTTGGAACAACCAGCTCGGAAACGAGCCGGGCGTGAATCTGACCTACCAGCGCCTCTGGCGCCTGAGCTTTGCGGAGCATCTCGACTAAACCCTCGAATTCGACGTGATGCCCCGGCTCGGCGGCGCGCTCGGCAACGTCGCGACTTACGGCGCGGCGGGCGCGACGTTTCGCGTGGGCACGGGTCTCGATCGCGATTTCGGCCCGCCCCGCATTCGGCCCATCCTGACGGGCTCGGGATATTTCGCCGGCGGCCGGGGTCTCGACGGGTACGCCTTCGTCGGCGTCGAGGGGCGCGCCGTGATCCGAGACATCTTCCTGGACGGCAATAGCTTCGGCGGCGGCCATTCGCTCGAGAAGCACCACTTCGTCGGCGACGTACAGGGCGGTGTGGTGCTCACCTGGGGCAATTTTCGGTTGAGCTACACTCGCGTCTACGTCTCGCCCCAGGCGCGTGGGAGTGAATCGCATCAGTTCGGCGCCGTCTCGCTCTCCTGGCGGATGGCCTTCTGAGGCGGCGCCGACCGAGGTCAGGATTCGTCGGGTCCGGAAGGCTCGGAATCGAGAAAGGCGCGCACCAGATCGCGGGCGCCGACCGTCGGCGCCACGCGGCCGGCCGCGACCTCGGCCTCGACGCGGGCCCGCGCTTCCATCATGGCCGCATCGTCCGTCAGGCGCGAGATCAGCTCCGCCTCGACCTCGCGCCAGAGCCAGAAGCAGGCCTGATCCGCGCGGCGCTGGCGATGCGCGCCGGCCGCCTCGAGGCTGGCGCGATGACGTTCGACGGCGTCGGCGACGGCCTCGATGCCGCGGCCCTCGAGCGCGGAGATCATCAGCGTCTCGGGGATCCAGGCGGGATGTTTGGCGCGCAGCAGGCCGAGCGCCGCGCGATAATCGGCGACGGCGTGGCGCGCCGCGCCCTCGAGCGCGCCATCGGCCTTGGTGACGACGACGATGTCGGCGAGCTCCGTCACGCCGCGCTTGATGCCCTGCAACTCGTCCCCGCCGCCGGGCGAGACCAGCAGCACGAAGCAATCGACCATCTCCTCGACCGCGAACTCCGACTGGCCGACGCCGACCGTTTCCACCAGCACGAAGTCGAAACCCGCCGCCTCCGCCAGCAGCATCGCTTCGCGGGTCCGCCTAGCCACCCCACCGAGAGATCCGGCGGCCGGCGTGGGCCGGATGAAAGCGTTCGGGTCACGCGCGAGTTCCGCCATCCGCGTCTTGTCACCGAGGATCGAGCCGCCGGTCCGGGCCGAACTCGGATCGATCGCCAGCACCGCGACCTTGCGCCCGAGCCCGGTCAGATGCCGGCCGAAGGCCTCGATGAAGGTCGACTTGCCGACGCCGGGCGCGCCCGAGATCCCGAGGCGCGGCGCGCCGCCGGTCCGCGCCATCACCCGTGCCAGCAGCTCCTCGGTCATCTCCCGGTGGTCGGCGCGGGTCGATTCGGCGAGCGTGATGGCCCGCGCGAGCGCCTGGCGGTCGCCCGCGACGAGGCGGCCGGCGAGTTCGGCGGGGGCATCCTTGGTATCGCTCATGGAGGGCCAAGATATCGCAGCCCCGCCGCCGGCGCAGCGGAATTCCCCTATAATCGCCGAGCGGCAATGGCCGGGAGAGGACGCAATGGCGACGACGGCGGCACCGAGCGGCGAGATCCATTACGACCTCCACGACATGACGCCGCCCTGGCGCGAGGCGCCGGAGACTATCGTCTTTCATCACGGCGTCGGCACCACGGGCGGCATCTGGAGCGACTGGCTGCCGGTGCTGACCGGACGCTTCCGGCTGCTGGCCTTCGACCTGCCGGGCTTCGGCCGCTCGCCCGCGCCGGGCGAGGGCTACCGCTGGACCCTGGAAGGCATGATGGCCGACCTGATGGCCGTCGCCGACGCGGCCGGTATCGAACGTTTCCATTTGGTCGGCGAATCGGCGGGCGGCACGGTCGCGCTGCACACCGCCGTGAATTCGCCGGAGCGGCTGCTGAGCGTCACCGGCGTCTCCTGCGCCCACAGGGGCAACGCGATCCAGCGGGTGGCTGAGTGGTGGGACCAGATTTCGGGCGACGGCCTCGCCGCCTGGTCGGCCGAGATGATGCGGCTCCGCTTCCACGAGGGGGAGGTCGACGACGACGTCCTCGCCTGGTTCGAGGCGGCGCAGAGCGCGGGCGACGCCCGGGCCGTGCTCGGCATCGCGCGAATGCTGGTGGCTGCGGACCTCTCGGCGAAGCTCCCCGAAATCACCCTGCCGGTGCTGCTGCTGGCACCGGACGGCAGCCCCTTCGTCGCCCCGCCGATCACGGCCGAGATGCATTCGCTCGTGCCGGGGGCGGAGCTCGAGATCTTTGCCCACGCCCGCCACGGCCTCGCCTGCTCCCATGGCGAGGCCTGCGCCGAATGTCTATATGACTTCCTGACGCGCCGCGCCGAGGCGGCCCAGCGTCGCCTTCAATGCGAGGAACACACCCCATGATCATCACCGGCATCAACCATCTGGCCTTCATCACCGACGACATGGAGAAGACTATCCGCTTCTACCGCGACCTCCTCGCCATGACGCTGGAGGCGGGGATCGGCCACGACGGCTATCGCCACTACTTCTTCCGCGCCGGCAACGCGCAGGTCGCCTTCTTCGAATACGACGGCGCGAGTCCGATGCAGCGCAAACCCCACGGCGCCATGACCAGCGCGCCGCTCGGCTTCGACCATGTCGCCTTCCAAGTGGAGAGCCGCGAGGACCTGTTCCGCCTGAAGGACAGGCTGGAGGCGGCGGAAGTCGAGGTCTCGGGCGCGGTCGACCACGGCACGATCTGGTCGATCTATTTCTACGACCCCAACAACATCCCGCTGGAGGCGAGCTGGACCCTGGTCGACGTCGTGCGGCCGCCGGCGATGGCGGAGGATCAACCGATGGCGATCGTCGCCGAAGGGGCCGAGCCGCAGCCGGGCCAATGGCCGGAGCCGAAGGCCCCGACGCCGGAGGCCGCCATGCTGGCGCATGCCGGCAACGGGCATCCGATGCGGGAAGCTTTGTTGCGCGAGGGACGCGGCCACCTGACCGCCGACGCCGAGGTCGTCCTCGGCCGGAGCCAGGCGGCGGAATAATCTTCAGTGAGCGGCGGTGGGCGTGACGCCGGCCTCGAGGGTGAACTGGCGACCACAATAGGGGCAGTCGATCTCCCGCCCGTCGCCCAGGTTCAGATAGACGGCGGGATGGCCCAACGCGCCGCCGCCCCCATCGCAGCGCACGACCGTCTGCGCGACCTCGACGATTTCCGGCGGCTCCATCGCCCTCGCCCCGAACTCACCGCCGCGTCGATCGGCGCGGCAGCCGGATGATACGCAAACCCGCCCGACAATCAACCGCGCGATCCCGCCGCGCCAGGGCAATCGCGTGAACGCGATCACCCTGGATTCTTCTTGTTCCCTCAGACGCCGGGCGCGCCCATTCGGGCGCTCGGGCGCTGCTCGCATAAGCTCGCGGGGCCTCAATGGCCCATTCGCGGCAATCGAGGCGGCATCAAGGCCGTGTCCGTCACTTCATGCGATTGCCCTGGCCGCCGCGCCGGCCGAGGCGGATCAGCCCTCGGCGGTGGCGCGCTTGCGCCGTATGTAGTTGCCGATCTGGCTGAGCAGGAACAGCGGCGCGCCGATGCTGGCCGCCAGCAGGAACCATTCGTGCAGACCCAGCCAGGTGACGGGCGCCACGACATACATGATGTCTTCCATCTCGAAGCCGAGCGCGTTGGGTTGCTCCACCGCGCCCGGCCCCCAGCGTTCCTTCACCCCGAAGCGCACCGTGAAGACCACGGCGATGGAGATCCCGGCGAGCAGCCCCAGCAAAACGCTCCATGCGCCGAAGCGGCCATCGGCCAGGCCCAGGCCGAGGAAGACGGTGACGTAAGTATTGCCGCTGGCGATGTGATCCAGGTGGTAGCCGAGCCGGCTGACCTTTCCCGTCGCCCGCGCGAGCTGGCCGTCCACATGGTCCAGGAACATCGCGCCGAGGAAGAACAGCGCACCGAGATCCGCTGCCGTCGCGCCCCGGGAATAGAGCCAGAGCGCGGTCCAGGCAAACGCCATGGTGCAGATGCTCACCAGGTTGGGATGCACGCCCAACGGGGCCAGAAGCCTCACCACCAAACCCGCCAGACGCTGATCCCAGAACGGTACTATGCGGTACGCTCGCGCCATCGGGGCGTCTCCTCCAACAAACCCTGGATCTCGCTCTCGGCGCGGCGAAGATCCTCGGGAAAATCGATCTCGATCCAGGGCAGACCGGTGATGTCCTCGTAGCCGAACGTGCCGGGCGGCGATTCCACGACCAGGTCGCGAATGGGCTGCTCATAGATAATCTCGGGCTCGCCGGCGTCAACATAGCGCCAAACACGATTTGGCAAACCCCGCGCCGCGTCGGGCGAGAAGCGGGCGAAGCCGATCCATTCCCCCTGCCAATCGCCGGAATCCGTCGGTCGTTTGTGAAAATCGACGATTCTGTCGTCGCGGATGCAGAGCTTCACCGGATCGTCGCCCGGCTCGAGCCGGCGGTCCATCACGAAGCAACTGTCGAGCTCGGTGTCGACCAACCGCGCCATGATTCGATGATCGTAAAGCACGTCGCCGTCCATCAGCAGAACCGGCGCCTCGGCGCCCTCGAATTCGTCCGCCAAGGCCGCGAGCGTTTGGATCGCCCCCTCCGGGTAGCGCGGCGCGGGCACCGTGCGGACGAACCCTTGGGCGCCGAGCGAGACGATCTCGGCCTCGACATCGCCGGCCCGATGGCCGACGCCCAACACCAGCTCCGAGACGCCGAAATGCGACAACAGCTCGACATGGCGGGCCAGCAGGCTGCGGCCACCGAACTCCAGCAATACCTTCGGTGGGGCGTTGCCGCCCCGCTGCAATCGCGCGCCGATCCCGGCGGCCAACATCACGGCCTTCATCGTATCGGGAACTCCGTTCTCAGCCTTTGCGCTCCGCCGGCCCGGCCCGGGCGCCGTTCGGCGCGACCAAGGGAACCAGGCTCGGAAGAATTAAGAGCGTGCATATCAATGTAAACAGGATGGCGATGGTCAAGAGCTCGCCCATGCTCGCCATGCCGCGGTGGGCCGAGATCGCCAAGCTGCCGAAGGAGGCGAGCGTCGTGAGCGTGCTGAAGAGCACGGCCCTCGGCGTCGTCGTCCGCATCAGCAGGGCGGGGTCTGCGAGCTGGCCCAACCGCTCCACGACGTGGATGTTGCTGGCGACGCCGAGGCCGAAGAGGAGCGGCAGCGTGATCACGTTGGCGAAGTTCAGATCGAGGCCGATCGCCGCCGCGCCGGCGAGGGTGAAGCCTGCGGCCAGGGCCAGTGGCGCCAAGGTCAGCAGAACCAGCGAGAAGCGCCGATGAACCGCGACCAGCAGGATCGCTATGGCCACCACGGCGAGCGCCGTCGCGATCAGAAAGGCCTCGATCACCACCTCGCTGGCGCCGGAGACGGTGATCGCCGATCCGACGGCATCGGGCGCCTCCCGGCTCACCGCATCGACGAATCGCTTCAGGTTTTCGCGCACCATGAGATCGCGCGTCGGGGCGGCCCGAATACGATAGACGTCGCCGACACCCACCCAGCGCGCGCGCAGGGCGTCCGGCACCGCCTCGACCGTCGTCTCCGCCGCTCGCAGCGCCAGCGACAAATCCACGATCATTCGCGGGAAGTGTCCCAGCAGGCGATGCTCCAGATCGCGAACCGCCTCCGGGCCCCGCGCCGCGAGAATCTCGAAGGCGCGGCTTGCACGGCGAATCGAGTCACCGAGCGGGCCGGCGCGTTCCGCCCCGCCCGCGAGCCCGGCCCAGGTCTCGCCCGTGTGGCGGAGGGCCGCCACGCGGTCTTCCTCGCCGCTGCTGGTCGCCTCCGCGAGCGCGAGCAGCGGCGCCAGATAGAACGCCATCTCCTCGACGACGGCGAGCTTCTCCTCCTGGCCCGAGGGCACGAAGCTCGCGAGGGTGAGGCTGCGGCGGACCTCGTCGGATCGCTCGAGCCGAAGGGCCAGGCGGACCGCCGAGGCCAGATCCGGCGCCAGAATGTCGACCGCATAGGGCGAGGCCTCGGGATCGGCGCTCAATTCGAGGAAGGTCGCCACCGATTCCGATTCCGGATCGCGAAGATTGACCGGATTGAGGTCGAAACCGACCCGAGGCAGCCAGAAGAGTGCCACGATCATCGCCGCGAGCGATACCACCAGCACCGAGCGATGGTGGCGGGTCACGACGTGTTCCAACAGGCGCCACGGCTTGTTGTGCGGCCATCGCGCCTCGGGGCGGCCAGGCAGCAGTGCTAATAGCGCGGGAAGCACGGTCAGGTTCGCCACATAGGCGAGCCCCATGCTGACGCCGGAAATCAGCCCCAGCTCGGCGAAGCCCCGATAGTCCGTGGGCAGAAAGGCGAAGAACCCGAGCCCCGCCGCCAGCGCGGCGATGGCCAGCCCCCGGGCGACGCCCCGGGCCGCGCGGACCAGCGCCGCCCTCTCGTCGCCGTCGCCTTCAGCCAGCTCCTCGCGAAACCTGAGACAGAAGTGGATCGAGAAATCCACCGCCAAGCCGATGAAGAGCACCGCGAAGGCGACCGAAAGCAGGTTCAGATGGCCGACCGCGAGGGTCGCGAATCCGGCGCTCCACGAAAGGCCCATCAGAAGCGTGACGAGGGTCGCGATCACCAGACGGATAGCGCGAAGGCCGAGACCGAGCAGCAGGGCGACCAGCCCGAGCGAGAGAAGACCCGCCGTGGTGCCGCCGAGCTTGGCGCTCTCCAGCTCCTCCTGCCGCATCGCCGGTGTGCCGGTGAGCCGCAGCCGCGTGCCGTTGCTCGGGCCGATGCCGACCTGGCGCGCGAGCGCCCGCACCTCCGCCATCGCGACGCGGGCCGGTGCCAGGCTCGCGGTGTCGAGACGGGGCCGCGCCAGGATGATCTCTCGCGCGTCGTGCGCATCGCCCGCCTCTCCGGCCATCACGCGCCGCCAGGAAAGCCTCGCCGGCCGGCCGACGGCCGCCGCCTCGCCGACATCGGCGATCCGTTCCGCCAGATCGCGAAGCGCGGGCTCGGAAGCGCCCGCCTCGCCGACGCGGCGAAAGGCAAGGGTCATCACCTTCAGCAAGCCGGCGAGCGAGGGCTCGCGGGCCAAGGCGCCCAACAGCGGTTCCGCGGCCGCGAGCCGGTCGGCGAGCGCCTCGAGCGCCTCGATTTCCATGTAGAGAAACCCGTTTCGGCGCAAAAAGATTTCGCCCGACGGCCAATAGACGCTCTCGAAGTGGGGCGAGGCCCGCAGGCGCGCCGCCAAGGCTTCGGCGTGCCCAGCGGCGGCTTCCGGCTCGCCGCCGTCGATCACGATCACGAGGGCGTCGTCGAGCTTCGGAAAGACGCGCTGAAAGGCCGTATCGTGGCGCCGGAACGGCACGTCCTCGGCGATCATGTTGGTCGTGTCGGTATCGATCACGAGCTGGCGATGGGCGAGCAGAAGGGAGGCGACGGTCACCAGGGCGGCCAGCAACAACACCCACGGCGCGCGTCGCGCGACGCCACCGACCCAGGCCCCGACCAACCGCGCCCAAGGGTCCGAGCCCGCGAGATCTTCGAACTCTCGCCTCGAGCCACCTTCAACTCGGGACGGTCTCGACATATATAAGCCCCGGTTAGAACTTTCTCGGAGGTCGTGATGACCGCTAGGAGCGTGGTGTCGGCCTCGCCGGACAGCACCTCACATAGCGCCCGGCGCCATCGGCCGCAACCGGCCCGTGTCGTTTGCGGCGGGCTCCTGTCGCTCGCGCTCGCACTATTCGCGGGCGGCCCGGCGCGCGCCTCGGAGCCCTCGGTCGCGCTGATCGATCGGCTCAACACCGGCATGCTGGAGATCATGCGGCGCGCCGACGACCTGGGCTTCCAGGGTCGCATCACGGCCTTCGAAATCCTGCTCGCCGACACCTACAATCTCAGGATCATGGCCAAGGTCGCCGTCGGCCGCCAGTGGCGCTCTCTCGATGACGCGCGGAAGGACCAGTTGGTCGCCGCCTTCACGGCGATGACGGTCGCGACCTATGCCAACCGCTTCAAGGGCTATTCCGGCGAAAGCTTCGAGATCGACGGCAGCGAGCCCTCGATCCGGGGCATGGTGCTGGTCAAGAGCCGCCTCATGCGCGGCAACGGCGAGGCGGTCGACCTCAACTATCTGACCAAGTCCTACCGCGACGGCTGGCGTATCGTCGACGTCTATCTCGACGCCAAATACAGCGAACTGGCGAGGCTTCGCGCCGAATTCGCCTCGGTCATCGCGAAGGAAGGCTATGACGGCCTGATTCGCCGCATCGAGGAACGGACCGCCGAGGCCGCGCCGGGCCAAGGATGATGCGGCCGGCTCGAGCGCGCGCCCGCGAACACCATGGCTAGGCCACCGCGCCCGGCCGCGGGCCGCGCGGTGGCGGGCGCCCCCCGGCTCGAGGTCCTCCCCGGCATCGCCATTCCGGAACGCGAACTCCACGAGCGGTTCATTCACGCCGGCGGCCCCGGCGGGCAGAACGTCGACCACGTCGCCACCGCCGTGCAGTTGCGTTTCGACGTCGCCGCCTCGCCCACGCTGCCGGAAGCGATCAAGCGACGGCTTCGGCGCCTGGCCGGGCGGCGCTTGACGGCGGAAGGTGTCCTGGTGATCGAGGCACGACGTTTCCGCGCGCGCGAACGCAATCGTCTCGACGCGCGGGCGCGGCTCGTGGCGCTGCTGCGCCGGGCCGCGGCGGCACCCCGGCCACGCCGGCCCACCAAGCCCTCGCGCGCCGTCCGGGCGAGGCGGCTCCAGGCCAAGCGGGCGCGGGCCGATGTCAAGCAGCGACGCCGCCCACCGAATTCCGATTGAGCCTGCGGCCGAGCAGCAGTGCCAGCGGGATGGTGAGGAAGATCATCGCCGAGAGGCACGCCAGCGTCACGGTGACGCTGGTGGCATCGCTCAAGACGCCGAAGAGGAACGGCGCCGTCGCCCCGCCGCCGATGCCGAGCGTGTAGAAGAGCCCGAAACCGCGGGCTCGGCGCTCGGGCGAGACGAACTCCGGAAGCGTCCCGTAAAGCACCGACGAGGTGCCGTTCAGCATCGCGCCCAGAAACGGCAGCAGCCCCATCGAGGGCCCGAGCGGCAGGACCAGAAGCACCAGGATCAGGGCGCCGGTCAGGGCCTCGGTCAAAACCACGCTCGCCGTGATCCCGAAGCGCTCGGCCAGCATGCCGCAGAGGAACTTGCCGGCGGCGCCACCGATGAACACGAGGGCGAGCGCGAAGCCGATCCCGGCCGCCTCGATCCCCTTAGCCAGCAGCAGGAACGGCAGAAAGGTGAGGCACGCGGTGCGACTCGCCCCGTCGATCACCTCGATCACGGCCAAGAGCGCGAAGCCATGGCGATCGCCGATGCCCCAGTCGAAGCCAGCCCCACCGCGCGTCCGCTGGGCCGCGCGCGCCCGCGTGACCGCCGCCCCGACGCCGAGCGCGGCGAACGCCAGCCCGATGACGAGCGCCATGGCGATCCCGGCGGCGCCGTAGCCGCCGGCGATCAGGCGCCAGCCGAGAATTCCCACCAGCAGGCCCGCCAGCGCCGGCACCACCGCCTTGCCCACGTCGCCCGCGAAGTTGTAGATGCCGATCGCGCGCCGCTGGCCCGCGCCCTCGTAGACGCGCGAGACCAGCGAGGCGCAGAGCGGATGCTGCACGCTGGAGCCGAAGCCGGCGAGGACGAGGAACCCGATCAGCCCGACGACGCCCTCGGCGAAGCCGAGGCAGACGAAGGCGCCGCCGGTGACGGCGGTGCCGACGACCAGCAGGCCACGTTCGCCCAGCTTCTCCGCCAGCAGGCCCGCCGGGATCTGCCCGACGGCGAGCGCGGCGGAAAACAGCGACTTGATGATGCCGACGACGGTCAACGTGAGCGCGAACTCCAGCTGCCAGAGCGGCAGGAGGAAATAGATCACGTCGGAAAAGCCGTCATGGACGGAGTGGATGCCACAACAGGCGCCGAGCGTCGCCCGCCGCTTGCGCCGCTCGGGCGCCGCCGGTCCGCTCGGAGACGGTCCGGCCTCGATATCGATCCCGCCGACGCTCATCGCACGCTACCTTCGATCCAAGGCGCGATAGATACGCTCCGGTGACGTGGCGTTCCAGAAGTATCGCGGTTTCGTGACGCTCTCGCGCGCCTCAGGAGGTGTCGGGCACGAAAGGCCGAACCTCGATGCCGTCGGCGTCGGCGATGACCAGTTGCGATTCCTCGATCGCCGTCCAGTTTCCGCCGACATCGTCCAACGGCTCGGACACGACCAGCAGCCCGCGGCGGGCCGCCTCGTCCCCGAGCCCGGCCGCGCCCAGCGCCTCGGCGCCGATGCCGGCATACAACGTCGGCGACTTGGCATCGCTCGAATGGCGCAGCGCGATGATCCGCTCGGAGTCCGAGAGCGCGAGCGAGATGCGGAGAGGCGCCTGGACGCCGTGGTCCGCCATCACCCGCTCCACCTGCCCGACGGTACGGGCGAGCGCAGCCTCCGGATCCCGGTCGAGGCCATGGCTCAGCGCCAGGCAGAACATCGCCTCGCTGTCGGTGGTGCCGACCCGCGCGCGGTAGAATTCCGGCGCGATCATCGCCTCGAGAGCGCGCCGCACCTCCCACCAGCCGCCGATGCGACCGTTGTGCATGAAGAGCCAGCGGCCGAAGCGGAAGGGATGACAGTTGGCCCGGCTGGTAGAGGTGCCGGTCGAGGCGCGGACATGGGCCAGGAACAGGCCGGCGCGGATCTGCTCGGTGATCGCCAGCAGGTTTTCGTCGTTCCAGGCCGGCAGCACGTCGCGAAAGACGCCGGGCTCGGCGCGGTGGGCGTACCAGCCGATGCCGAAGCCGTCGCCGTTGGTGGTGGAGACCGATTCCCGGGCATGCAGGCTCTGGTCGATGAGCGAGTTCTCCGGCTCGAACAGCAATTCGGAGAGAAAGATCGGCGCCCCGAGATAGGCGAGCCAGCGACACATCGGCGTTTTCTCCCTCGTTGTCGGCCCGGTGCCCCTACCAGAGCGGCGTTTCGTCCACGGTGGAGACGTGCGCCGCCACCACCTTCCAGCCGAGCCCGGGGAAGCGCGCCCAGGTCTGGCTCTGGCGGCCGATCAGATCGCGGTCGCGGACCTTGAACTCCAGGTTGACCACGGCATGGTCGCGCCCAAGGGTCAGGATCTCCAGGCGCCGACGAGCCTCCTTGATCCCAGGCCCGGCCGGCCGGGCGACCCGATGCCGGTGGATTTCCTCGAAGCCGTAGCCGTTCTCGTGCATGGCGTAGCGGATGGTATGCGGGCTCTCCCAGAAAGTAGCGTCGAGCACCGCTACGTCCTTTTCCACCAGCGCCGTCTCGTAAGCTTCGAAGAGGCCGCGGATCTCCTCGACGATCTCGGGCAGGTTCGGTGTCAGGTCGCTCATGGCCGTTCTCCCATCGCCCGGGCGAGCGCGACCAGGCTGGCGTCCGTGCCGGGGCCACCGACGATGGAGAGGCCGACCGGCAAGCCGTCCACCGTCGCTCCCGGCAGGCTCACCTGCGGCACGCCGGCCAGCCCGCCGTGGCTCGCCAGTGTGGCGATCCGCTGGCGGAGCGGCTCCTGGGCAGAGATCGCCAGACCCTTGGGCGGCGCCGGAAAGGGCGTCGTGGGCAGGCAGAGGACCGTACCGGGCGGCAGCAGATGTCGCAGGCGCGCGCGGGCTTCCGCCCGCATCAAGGCCGCCCATTGTCGCTCGGTCTCGGGAATGTTCGCGGCCAGCGCCAGATTACGGGCGACGGAGAAGGCGAAGCGCGGGTTTTCGCAATCGATCCAGTCCTTGAAGGTGAGCCAGCCTTCGTAAGGCTGCAAGGTGCGTTGCGCGCGGGCCCAGACCGAGAGGCCGGGCGGCGCCATGGTCTCCTCCGCCACCTCGCCGACGATTGCGCCGAGGCGGGCGACCATCGGCTGGAGTGCCTCGGCCACCGCGTCGTCGGCGAAGCCGAAGGCATCGACCGCCACCAGCAGCCGGTCGGGCAATTCCGCGGGAATCGCCTCCTCCAGCAGGACGGCGGAGACAGCCGCGAAGGTTTCGCCGTCGCGGGCGAACCAGCCGGCGGTATCCGAGCTCGGCGCCTGCGCCATCAGCCCCGAGAGGTCGAGCCGGCCCCAGGTCGGGCGGATGCCATGGATCCCGCAGAAGCTCGCCGGCACCCGGACCGAGCCTCCGGTATCGCTACCGAGCGCGGTATCGCAGAGGCCCGAGGCGACCGCCGAGGCCGAGCCCGAGGAGGAGCCGCCCGGCACCCGGTCCGGGGCCCGGGGATTGAGCGGGGTACCGTCGAAGGCGCTTTCCCCCAAGATGCCGAGGGAGATCTCGTCGGTCACGGTCTTGCCGATCAGCGTGGCGCCCGCCGCCAGCAGGGTCTCCACCGCCCAGGCATGGCGTTCCGGCACCGGGTTGTGGCGGGCCCAGTCGTGGTTGCCGCCGCCGGTCGGATGGCCCGCGACGTCGTAGAGATCCTTGACCGCGAAGCTGAGGCCGGCGAGCGGCCCGCCCGCCTGGCCCTCGATCCGAAACTCTCCGCCCGGAACGAAGGCGCTGCTCGATTGCCGGCCAGCGGGCATCTATTTGCGTTCGACCAGTTGGTAGAGCACGCCGTGGCCGTCCTTCGGATGGATGAAGACCATGTGGCCGGCCTCGATCACGCGGGCGCCGTTGGCCTTCATTTCCGCCGTCGCGGCGGCCAGGTCGTCGACCGCGAGCGCCACCAGATGCAGACCCTCGCCGTGCTTTTCGAGCGCCCGGGCGATCGCGCCCTCGCCCAAGGGCTCCGCCAGCTCGATGAAGCGGCCGGAATCGCCGAGTGGCAGGATCGCCCGGCGCAATCCCAGCTCCGGCTGCTCCACCGGCGCCTCGCGCGCCTTCATGCCGAGTTTTCCTTCATAGTCCTCCAGGCTCCGGTCCAGGTCCTCGACCCGGACCACGATATGGTCGATTCCCTTGTGCATCGTGTTCCCTCCCCACGCGTCCCTCAAACCCGCCCGGCGGCCCAATTTCGCCGGATCGCCGCGCATTCCTCGCTCCTGACGCCGGTGACGAGATCCAGCGTCCGTGCCGTCAGCGCCAACAACGTCTCGACCGAATAGCCGCCATAGTCGGTCCGCTGCAAATCGACGTGGCGGGCGCCGAGGACGAGTTGCGCGACACCGGCTTCCTGCAGCGCCCAGCAGCACATCGGACAGGGTTCCATGGTGGTGTAGCAAGTGGCACCCGAGAGGTCCGTCGTCTCGCCCTTGGCGCAGGCGTCGCGGATCGCATCGACCTCGGCATGCGCCGTCGGATCGTTTTCGGAGCGGACCCGGTTTCGGCCGATGCCCAGCACCTCGCCATCGCGCACGATGAGCGAGCCGACGGGGATGTTTCCCGCCGCCTCGCCGACCCGCGCCTCGGCGAGGCAGCGGTCCATGAAGTCGGTGTGTTTGTCGTTCATCGTGATCTCCGCTCCCTGGGCCTTTGACGGTAGCATCGATGGGGAAAGCTGCGTAGCCCGTTCGGCGGCCGGTTTCGATCCGGCCGGGGCGAGCCCCCGTCGCCGCGCGGGCGAGGACGCCATGGCATGGATTCGGCGGAAACGTGAACCGCATCACGGCCGGCGAGTTCGGAACGATGACGTCGGACCGATCGGAAGGTCGATGGTGCGGGACCGCTACCGATCCTAAGCCGAAGTAGATGACGCCGGGCGCCTATCTGGCTAATATTTGCCGAATTTACGGAAGGAGCGAAGATGCGGCCATCATCGTGTTGAGGTAATCTTACGTTATGGAAATCGCGTTGACCCCCATGGAATTCGCTCGGCGTGCGCGCCGGCTCTACGCCGAACGTGAAGCGGTCGTCGATGGAGATTTGCGGTTCACTTACGCCCAGTTCCTGGAACGCTGCGACCGCTGGTCGTCGGCGCTCCAGGCGCTGGGAGTCGGGCATGGCGATCGGGTCGCCTACATCGCGCCGAACACGCACTCTCATCTAGAGGGGTACTACGCGGTACCCCAAATTGGCGCGGTGCTGGTGCCCATCAATTATCGGCTGCTGCCGGATGAATTCGAGTACATCATCAACCACTGTGGGGCCAAGATCGTATGCGCTCACGCGGACTACATCGACGCCATTGACGGCATTCGGGACAAGCTGGTCGGCGTCGAACATTTCGTGGCGCTGGAAGGCTCGGGAGACGACTGGATCGATTACGAATCGAGGCTTCGGTCGCATTCGCCCGACTTCGCCGAGATCGAAATCGCCGAGACCGATCTCCTCTCGATCAACTACACGAGCGGAACGACGGCACGGCCCAAGGGGGTGATGATCACCCACCGCAACGCGTACGTGAACATCATGGGCACCCTTGCCCATCACCACCTGACACCGAGCGATCGATATCTGTGGACCTTGCCGATGTTTCACGCGAACGGGTGGACCTTCACCTGGATCAACACCGCCCGCGGCATGGCCCACGTCTGCCTTCGGAAAGTGGAACCAGCGCTCATCTTCCAGCTGATCAAGGACGAGAACATTACGATGTTCTGCGCGGCCCCCACGGTGCTCATCGGCATCGCGAATGCGCCAGAGGAAGTCAGGGCGGGTGCGCCACGTGGTATCCGCCTGTTTACCGCCGGGGCCCCACCCGCGCCGGCAACAATCGAGCAGGTCGAGCGAGAACTCGGTTGGGAGCTGACTCACGTGTACGGGCTCACCGAGACGGCGCCCCTCATCACGATCTGCGAGCCTCGCCCCGAACATCGCAATCTAGCGCTCGAGGAACGAGCCAAGATCAAGTCGCGCCAGGGCGTCGAGCTCGTGAGCTCCGGGGAGCTTCGGGTCGTCGACGAAGATGGAAACGAGGTCCCACACGACGGGGAATCTCTCGGCGAGATCACGGTGCGGGGCAACGTGGTCATGAAGGGCTACTACAACGACCCCGAGGCAACGGACGCGGCGATCAAGAACGGCTGGTTCCACTCGGGCGATGCGGCGGTCGTTCACCCCGATGGCTTCGTGGAAATTCGGGATCGATTCAAAGACGTCATCATCAGCGGCGGCGAGAACATCTCTTCGGTAGAGGTCGAAGGCTGTCTGCTGCGTCACCCGGCAGTGCGGGAAGTCGCCGTCGTCGGCATGAGCCATGAGAAATGGGGCGAGGCACCCCATGCCTTCGTCATCCTGCGAGATGGTGCCGAAACGAGCGAAGATGAGCTCAAGCTTCACGTGCGCGACAGCTTGGCCCACTTCAAGACGCCGCAGTGGGTGAGCTTCGTCGACGACCTGCCAAAGACGGCGACGGGTAAGGTACAGAAGTTCGTACTGCGGGGCGGCAAAGCCGGCATCGCGCGACAATAGCGGAGAAGATCACGAAGGCTCGATGGGGTGGCCCCGGAGAATTGGACAGTCGGCCGAGGTGTTTTCCCCCCGATGAGGGAGGGATACGAGATGAGGACGCGGCTCAGGCGGCGGTCTCGGTCCGGGCGCGGCGCGGCACCAGGGTCGCTCCTTCCGGCGGGATCTTCAGCATCTCCGGGTCCGCCACCTTGGCAGCCATGAAATGCATCGCCAGGCCCCGGCGCGGCCGCTTCGTCCGGTTGTGGAGCGAGCGGTGCGGTATCAGGCGGTGATGGATGGAGAGGCCGCCCGCCGGCACCTCCGCCGCCTCTTCCCGGCAGCGGTCCATGAAGCCGGTGTGTTCGTCGTTCATCGCGATCTCCGTCCGTCGTATCTTTGATGGTAATACCAAACGGCGATGAGCTCGACTCGTCGCCGTTTGGCAAGCGCGACCGCGCGCCCGAGCTTATGCGAGGAAAAGCCTGCGTAGCGTTTGAACGCCAGATGAGCGGCAATGAGTTCTACTCATTGCCGCTTGATAAAACGTCGATGGGGAAAGCCGCGTAGCCCGTTCGGCGGCCGGATTCGATCCGACCGGGGCGAGCCCCCCTCCCCGCGCGAGCGGGGATGCCCATGGCATAGATTCGCCGCAAGCGAAGACCGCATCACGGCCGGCGGGCTCGGTTCGACGACTCGGGCCGATCGGAAGGTCGAGCCGAGGCATGGCCGCCGCCGACGCGATCACCTGCAATGTCGTCTATCGGGGGTATAGTCCCCGTCTGGCCGGGGTGGTCGATTCGGTCATTGATAGCCATAGATCGGGATAGGGGGGCGCCTCGCGGCGCCGCCCCTCCCACACCACCTGGCATACGGGTCACGTACCTCGGCGGTTCGACCGGGTTAAGCATGGGCAGAGACATGGAGTCTGGGGAGACCGAATGAGTCGAAAGCGTGGTTTCGCAGGGCCATTTGGACCGCCGGGTGTCCGGACATGCGCCAGAACCCGGTCGGTGAACCGGCTGCGACCGCTGCATTGAACTTTGGGACGCCACGACGGCGCAGTTCCTTGAAGCGGTTTTGCCCGTTCCGCCATTGCCGCCAAAGATACATTCGTAGTCTTCGGCGGATCCAGGCTTCCAGATGGGTGAGCACGCGGGGGGTCTGGCAGAAACCGAAATAGCCGCGCCAACCGATCAGGTATGGTGCCAGTTCTTCGATCACCTGCTCGAGGCTGAGCCCCCGTGTCCGGTGGGTGAGGTCCCGGATCCGCGTCTTGAACTTCTTGAGCGCTTGTGGCGCGATGCGCCGCTCGCTCCCATCGTTCGAGATGCTGAAGCCCAGGAACTTGCGCGCCTCCGGTCGCGCCACCGCACTCTTGGCCTCGTTGACCTTCAGCCGCAGCTTCTTGGTCAGGAACCGGCTCACCGAGGCCATGACCCGCTGGCCGGCGCGGTGACTGCGAACATAGATGTTGCAGTCATCGGCATAACGGCAGAAGCGGTGGCCGCGGCGTTCCAGCTCCTTGTCGAGGTCGTCGAGCACGAGATTGCTGAGGAGGGGCGAAAGCGGACCGCCTTGCGGGGTCCCCTCGTCCACTGGGCTGACCAAGCCGTTTTCCATCACCCCGGCCTTCAAGAAGGCCCGGATAAGCTTGAGCACCCGCTTATCGGACAGCCGCGCGGCGACCCGCGCCATCAAGCTGTCGTGGTTCACCCGGTCGAAAAATTTTTCGAGATCGAGATCGACCACGATGCCATAGCCCTCGGCGACATGACGTTGCGCTTGGGCGACGGCCTGATGGGCGGAGCGCCCCGGACGGAAGCCGTAGCTGTGCTCGGAAAACGTCGAATCCCAACGCGGTTGAAGGACCTGCAACAGGGCTTGCTGGATCAGTCTGTCGACGACGCAAGGCACGCCGAGCTTTCTGACCCCGCCGTCCGGCTTGGGTATTTCGACCCGTTTGACCGGCTGCGGCTGGTAACTTCCTTCGAGCAGTTGAGACCGGATGCTTGGCCAGTGTTCACGCAGGTGGTCCCTGGCGTCGTTGATGGTCATACCATCGACGCCGGGACCACCCTTGTTCCTGCGAACCTGTTTCCAGGCCCTTTCGAGGTTCTCTCGCTCGCACACCACCTCCATCAGTTGCTCTGCCGTGGCCGGGTTTTCGGGCTCTGGCGCCGCCATGGGTGGTTCGGCCCCGTGGTGACCGCCGACCGGGGCTTCACCCCGGTCCCTCGGCTCCAGGGCCAGTGAGTACTGGACGTTCCGCCGCTCTCCACTCATGAGTTGCCAGTCCTACTTGCCTCTCCCGATCGTTCGGGCCTTCGACCATCGTTGCCGGCTCGGCCTATCCGTTGCTCCGCCTTTCGGCCTGGAGTGCCTCAATAGCCTTGCCGACGCCATGACCTACTATGCCCTCTGCTGACTCCTGCGCCGCGATCAGGTTGCCTTACGGCTTCCTCAGTTCCGAGATCGGAACACGACGCAGGCCTCCCCAGGTAAGTTCGGTCGCCTTCCCCGCAGCCCTGCCGGATCTACAGCCTCGGCCCTTGATGGATATGGACTTCGCGGTTCGTCGCCCGCTCGTCCGGCCAGGGATGCCTCGTATCCGGTTTCTGTTCGTCAGGTCGCGGTTTTGCTCCACACTGCCTTCGGAAGCCACCTCGCGATGACCCCCTTGTGCTTCGCTAATCCTTCACCTCCATCAGGTTGGATGGGAGACTTTCACTCCTAAGCTACCGAACATGCTGGGCACACAACGAAACCGCTTTCAGCGGTAGTTCGTGGTGCCGGGCGGTGAGGTCGGTGGCGTAACGGATGGGTCGATCCTGTGTTGAGGTTTGGAGTTCCGAACCTCACGCAACACGGGAGCAGACCCATGACCGATAGTGACAAGACCATCAGCCCGCTGCGCCAGCGCATGATCGACGACATGGTGCTTCGCGGCTTCAGTGCCAACACGCAGCGCGGCTACATCAGTGCGGTGGCCGGCTTTTCCGACTTTCTCGCACGCTCTCCGGATCGGGCGGAGGCGGAGGATCTCAGGCGCTATCAAGTGCATATGCGCAAAGCAGGCGCATCGGCGATGACGATGAACGCGGCGGTCTCGGCATTGCGGTTCTTCTTCGGCGTCACGCTCGGCCGAGGCGACGCCGAGATCGGCATGACGACGGTGGCAATGCCGCGCAAGCTGCCGGTGATCCTGAGCGTCGAGGAAATGGCGCGGCTTCTCGATGCCGCCCCCGGTCCCAAATACAAGGCGGCCTTTTCGCTGGCCTATGGCGCCGGCCTGCGCGCTTCGGAGGTGGTCCATCTCAAGGTCCCGGACATCGACAGCAACCGCAAGACGCTTCGCATCGAGCAAGGTAAGGGCCGCCGAGATCGCTACGCCATGCTCTCGGATCGCGCCGTCGAGCAGCTCAGGGTCTGGTGGTTGCTTGGCCGCGCCCGCGGCGTGATGCTGCCCGGCGGTTGGCTGTTTCCAGGCCAGAACCCGGTCAACCCGTTGACCACCCGCCAGCTCCGTCGCGCCCTCGATGGCGCCAAGGCGGGGGCGGGGATCGAGAAGCGGATCTCGCTTCACACGCTGCGCCACTGCTTCGCCACCCATCTCCTCGAACAGGGCGTCGACATCCGCGTGATCCAGGTTCTACTGGGGCACAAGAAGCTGGAGACCACGGCTCACTACACCCAGGTCGCCAGCACCACCTTGCGGCGCGCCAAGAGCCCACTGGACCTGCTCGAGCCGCCGACGCCCAAGACCAAGCGCAAGCCGCCGAAGTGAGCCGGCGGCCTCGGTGCCGCGTCCCGCGCTCGAGGTCCAGGACATCTTCCGCGACCACGGGCCCGGCTTCCGTCGGGCCCGGGCCGGTCGTCTGAGCCTCGGCCAACTGAAGGTCATGTCGGCGATCGAGTGTTGCCGCACCGCCGCGCTCGGCGGTCATGTCGCGGCCTGCGAGGACTGCGGGCAGAACCACATCGCCTACAATTCCTGTCGCAACCGCCATTGTCCCAAATGCCAAGGCCAGGTCGCGCGCGAATGGCTGGCGGCGCGAGAGGCCGAACTGCTCTCCGTCCCCTACTACCATCTCGTCTTCACCCTGCCAGCGGCGATCGCCGACATCGCCTATCAGAACAAGTCGGTGATCTACGATATCCTGTTCAAGGCGAGCGCCGAGACCATGCTCACCATCGCCGCCGATCCCAAGCATCTCGGCGCCAAGATCGGCATCACCGCCGTGCTCCACACCTGGGGCTCGGCCATGACCCACCATCCCCACATCCACATGATCGTGCCGGGTGGCGGAATCTCACCTGACGGTAGCAGTTGGATCTCTTGCCGGCCCGGCTTCTTCCTGCCCGTCCGCGTGCTCTCGCGCCTCTTCCGCCGCCTCTTCATCGAGAAGCTCCTCGCCGCCCACGAGGCAGGGCGCCTGAAGTTCTTCACCGACCACACCAGCCTCGCCGAGCCGGCGGCCTTCCGTGTCTTCCTCGCACCGATGCGCAAACAAGAATGGGTCGTCTACGCCAAGCCGCCCTTCGGCGGACCAGAGGCCGTGCTCGCCTATCTCTCCCGCTACACCCACCGTGTCGCCATCTCGAACAGCCGCCTGGTCAGCTGCGACAGCCAAGGCGTCATCTTCAAGTACAAGGACTACCGGCGCAAAGGACGCGAGCGCTACAAGACCTTGCCCCTGGCCGTGCCCGAGTTCATCCGCCGCTTCCTCCTCCATGTCCTGCCCTCGGGCTTTCACCGCATCCGCCATTACGGCCTCTTCGCCAACGGCGGTCGCACCCGCAACATCTCCCTTGCCCGCGAACTGCTTGCCATGCCGGCACCGGAGAGTGAGGCCGACGATGCCGCGAGTGACGATGATACCGAACCGCCGTCCCTCTCAGAGCCCTGCCCGCAGTGCGGCGGCCGTATGATCGTCATCGAGCGCTTCGAGGCCGGCGCCCAACCACGCGCCCCGCCCCGTGCACGGCCCCTGGCCAGGGCCACGGCAGCATGACCGACACCGCTTCGAATAACGCTATTGCCGCCGCTCACCCGCGGCCACGATCCCGCTCGCCGCAACACCATCGAGCGCGCAGGGAACCACCTGCGAGACCCGCCGGCATCGACCCGAAGTCGCCATCAAACCACCCTGCCGGTGTCGTCGCCAATCAGATCCGAGCCATCCAGCAGCGCCGGCCACCCGAGAAAGCTGGCCCGCCGCTCGCAAATCCCCATAGACCGAGCGTGCCGCACCGCCGAGCCTAGTCCTGCCCGCGGTTTCCTCCCTTAAGCGTTGTCCGACACCTGCCGATCCAGTCCGCCGGATGCAACCCCTGCGCCTCGGCAGGTGTCCGACAACGCTTAACACAATCTGTTTGTATCATCTGTTTGTATCATCTGTTTGTATCGACTAATATTATGGCAAATCCCGAGGGTGCTCCGGACATCGCGACCACGTCCGGGCGTCGTTCAGCCCGCTCCCTCGGTCCGGGCGCGGCGCAGCACCGGGGTCGCGCCCTCCGGCAGAAGCTTCAGCATCTCCGGGTCCGCCACCTTGGCATCCATGAAGTGCATCGCCAGGCCCCGGCGTGGCCGGTCGGTCCGGTTGTGCAACGAGCGGTGCGGCATCAGGCAGTGATGGATGGCGAGGCCGCCCGCCGGCACCTCCGCCGCCACGGCGCCCGTCTCGTCGAGTTCGGGAATGGCGAAATAGAAACCCTTCTTGACCGAGCTGTGGCGAGGCCGCCCGCCGGCACCCAGAAATAGAAACCCTTCTTGACCGAGCTGTCCCAGAGTTGTGCGCCATCCGCGCACCGTGTCGGCCCGGCAGGTACCACATGCAGCCGTTCGCAATCGTTGCGTCGTCGAGCGCCATCCAGACACTGACGGTGCGCTCGCCCGCGACGTTGAAATAATAGTTGTCCTGGTGCCAGCCGACGGCGCCGCCGGTCGCCGCCGGCTTGTAGAGGCCCTGGTAGTGGATCAGGCGGATATCCGGTCCGATCAGGCATTCCACCAGGTCCAGCAGGCGAGAATCGTTGATCAGCATGCGGAAAATCGGGTGGCGGAGATGCGCCGTGCGAATCTGATAGACCTGGAAATCCTCGTCCCGATCGCCGCCCGACTGCACATTCTCGAGCGCCTGCTCGGCCTGCAGCCGAGCTGCGATCTCCGTGTAGCAGTCGCGGAGGTGCGCGATCTCCTCGGCCTCCAAAAATCCCTTCGAGAGCAGATAGCCCTCTCGCCGGAAATGCTCGAGCTGATCCTGGGCGAGCCGCATGGTCGCTTCTCCCCTCAACGTGCCATCCGCGATGGTAGCGCGCCACCCGCCGGCGCGAAAGCGGCACCATGCCTCGGGCGGCAAGTGTTGATATACTCGCCGAGTTGCGACGAGATCCGGAGGGCGCGATGCGGGTCGAGATCAACTATGGCAAGGGCAAGCTCCCGGTCGAGCTGCCGGAGGGACTGGACGTCACCGTGATCGCCAAGCGCGACATGCCGACGCTCGCCGATTCTCCGCGCGCGATCGAGGCCGCGCTCTCCGAGCCCGTGGGCGCGCCGCCCTTGGAACAGCTCGCCCGAGGTGCCCAAAGCGCCTGCATCCTGATCTGCGACATCACCCGGCCGGTGCCGAACGGGCTCTTCCTGGGGATCCTGATCCGCCGCCTGATCGCCGCCGGCATGCCGGCCGACGCCATCACCGTGCTGGTGGCGACCGGCCTGCATCGGCCGAACGAGGGCGAGGAACTTGCCGAACTGGTTGGCGATCCCTGGGTGCTGAACCAGGTGCGGGTGGAGAACCACTTCGCCACCGACGATTCCGCGCATGTCGATCTCGGCCGCACCTCGGGCCGGGGCACCGTGGTCCGCCTCGACCGCCGGCTGGTGGAGGCCGACCTGAAGATCGCCACCGGCCTGGTGGAGCCGCACTTCATGGCCGGCTATTCCGGCGGCCGCAAGGTGATCGCCCCCGGCGTCGCGCACAGCCAGACCATCACCACCTTCCACGCCGCCCGCTTCATGGAGCACGCCAACGCCGCCAACTGCGTGCTCGACGGCAATCCGCTGCACGAGGAGCAGTTGGAGATCGTGCGCATGCTGGGCGGCGCGCTCGCCCTCAACACCGTGATCACCGAGGATCGCGAGCTCTGCTTCGTCAACTTCGGCGAGATCGTGGAGAGCCACCTCCTGGCGGTGGCGCATGCCCGCGAGCACGCCGAGGTGGAGGTGGCGGAGCGCTTTCCCACCATCCTCACCAGCGCCGCCGGCTATCCGCTCGACAAGACCTACTATCAGACCGTGAAGGCCATGGTGGCGCCGATGGACATCCTCAGCCCCGGCGGCGACCTGATCATCGCGTCGGAGTGCGCCGAGGGCATGGGCTCAGCCCCCTATGTCGAGGCGCAGCGCCGCCTGGTCGCGGGCGGGCCGGAGCGCTTTCTGGAGGAAATCGAGGCCAAAGCCCATGCCGATATCGACGAGTGGCAGACCGAGATGCAGTTGAAGCCGATGCGCATCGGCACCATCCATCTCTATAGCGACGGCCTTGCGGGCGAGGACCGGGAGCTGACCGGCGTGGCCATGACCGAGGACCTGAGCGCCACCATCGCCGCCGCCATCCAGCGGGCCGGCTGCCACCGCCTGGCGGTGATCCCCGAGGGCCCCTACGTGGTGCCGCGCATCGCGGAATAGGGGCGCGACTACGAGCTCGGCGGCATCCGTTGGCGGACGGCGGTCCGCATCACGGCGACGGCGGCCAATAGCTCGTCCAACTCCCGCAGCAGCACCGGCGCCTCCTTGGCGTCGATATCGCCGTCGTCGGCCAGGAACGCGCCCGCGTGGTTGAAGACGTCGCCCGCCTCCTTGCCGATGCTGGTCAGGTGCGCGAGCCATTCCCTCGCCACGTCCGGGGCCGGCAAGCGCAGCAGCAGGCAATCATGGGCGGCGGCGAGATGGCCGGTCACCGGCATCTCGCCGGCCGCGGCTTCCAGCGCCTCGACCACGTCGAGCGGCATATGCCGCGGGGTCGGGGTTGCCATATTCCTTGCGGTTATCACCCACACCCACGTAGTGTGTTGCATTGAGGAGGCGATCCGGCTAATTCCGACCGACCAGGTCGTACTTAACGAAACGGGAAGCCGGACATCGTCTGAGCGACGCCTAGTCGAAGAAAGCGCGCGGGTCGTCCGCGCCTGTTAGTCTCCTGCGCGTTTTGATGCAGCAGACGAAGACACGCAAGAACTGCCGGACGTATTGAGCGAACTTGAAAACCAGTTCACCGTCCGGCACTACGCAATTCAATGAAGCTCTGATTTCCTGGAATAAGGCAATGAAGTGACGGTCCTTTATGCAACGTGGCGTTTTGCCAAATCCGACTCAATGATTAGGATTTCCACCACGCTAAAGTGTCGCCTAAAAGGCGCTACAATGCCGTCCGAGTCCCTGCTCGGCATCGCCGGAGATATCTCCGCTTCGACCTGCACCGAGCTTTACTCAGGAAAATGGGTGCACACTACATATAGTGGGTGTGGGTGATAACCGGATAGGCAAGCCATATTCCGAGAGGGTCGACTTGGAAACCCGGCACCGCGCCGCCGCGCGGGCCTCGCCGCCCGAGGCATGCAGCAGCGAGCGGACGGCGGACTTGGCGTCGACGTAGCTCTCGGGATGGAAGGAGTGGATGCGGCTCTTGGTGGTCATCGGACGGGCCCCCGCCTGGTCCATGGACGGCATAGAACCTGGGCCAATCGCCCGGGGCTGGCAAGCCTGCCGCGCGCATCACCAGCCGAGGCCCCCACCATGGCCGGCATGCATGTCGTTCGGAGCGTCGTGAGCCAAATACGAAGGTGTCGCGGAGATCTCGTTGGAGGGCCCGTCGTGTCGCTCGCATGGTCGATTGTGTACAGGCCCCGACCAGACGAGACGGGTCGGTGCGTCGATCGGCGGAGCGTCGGGATTCAGGGATACCTTCCCCGTCAGGGCGAGGTGACCATTCGGCCCCGTCGCCAGCGCGCATAGATTCTCCTGTCCTTGGGCGCTAAGGCCAGGGAGGATTTCGATGGAGCGTCGTCAGCGCCGCCCACGGAAGCCGCTACTGTGGTCGGAAAACTATTCTGAATCGATGAGGAAGGCCAACAAGGCCCTGCGTGCCGATCTCATCGATCCCAGGACCTGAGCAACATGGGCTTGCTCGATCAAACTCATGGGCGACGGTATGCGCGGAGTTCGCGAGCGTCGTGGATGCTTTCATGACTGCCCGCAGGTAGCGTTAACCGAACACAGATGCGGACCTGCCGACAAACGGATCGTTCCGCGTGCATCCTGGGCGACGTGGTCGATGGTACCGACTTCCAGGGCGACGGGGCAACGTGGCGGCGCGTTTGGAGGGACTGGCGCGGCCCGGCATCTGAGCCGGTAGTGTCCACGCACGCGTGCGTCGACCTGGCGTTCGTTGATGAGTCATCGAGCGCATCGATCGCCGGCGCCCAACCCGGATAGGGGTGCTGTCCTGGCGAACCTGTGCCCCATGAAGGCCCTCTCCCCGCCAGGGCCTCAATAGCGGTGCTGACCGTTCGACACATGTCGGGCTCCGAATCAGGACGCTATTGCCGATGGACTCACCCGCGGCCATTATTACCGGCCTCGCGCTCAAGTGGCTCTTCGCAACGCCATCGAGCTTCGCGCTACAAGGGTGAATCCGTGGACGTGAAGCAGGCCGTGCGTGAGCTGGGCGTGCCGACATTCCGAGGGGGCGTACGCAAGGCGTCGAGTCGCGTGCGTGTCCCGGTCAGCCATCGGAAACTGGCCCACGTCTGGGCCATCGTTACGACCGTACTCTTGGACGTCTTCGCGATCCGACGAGCTCACGATGAGCGTGGTCATCGAGCCGAGCTTGCGCCCGGAGATTGAGCGCGTCAAGCATGACAGTCTCGACGCCTATGACCTCGTGCTCCGGGCCATCCCGACGTCTATCCGGCGATGCTGGACCGAAGGCGGTGCCGGCTCGGCCGCAAATCCGCTTCTTGAGAGTGCGCTCATACATGGAACCCGATTACGGCGCTGGCGCACGGTGCCTGGAGCCATGATAGCCTGTTCGCGCGCCGACGCCGAGGAGAACCGCCTCGGGGCGACCCGCCATGCCCATGCGGCTGATCGCTCCTGCGCCGACGATCAGCGTTGCTCCGACGGCTTTGCCGATCAGCTTGGTCCGCACGGATCGCGAACCGCGCGCAGGCCTCGAGGCGGCGCAGGTCAGTCCGTCATGCGCGCTTTCCTAACAAACTTCGGCAGCGTCGTGATGGTCCTTGCCGGTGATTACCGCAGCATCGAATGGGGCGAGCAAGCGCTCCGTTGATGGATCCGATGGACTACTCCGCATGGTTCGTCGCCTATCGCCATTTTCGTCGCGGCGATTACGAGGCGGCGGCCGATGCGGCGTATCAAGGTTTTCAGATTCGTCTATTGGAGCTCGGCGCACTTTCTGCTGGCGGCAACGCACTGCGAAGCTTCGGAAGCTCGACGCGGCTAAGTCCGCCGCCGAGCATGCGTCCTTGTGCTTCGGGCTTTACCATCAGCGGATTGTGCGCCGCTCGATATTCACGAATTGCTCGCCGTGCCCTTAAGCGAGCGCTTGGTGGGACTACCGCCATAAATTCTACGGCTGCGGCTTCATGCGTTTCAGGGCAACGAACGAAACCGCTTTCAGCGGTAGTTCGTGGTGCCGGGCGGTGAGGTCGGTGGCGTAACGGATGGGTCGATCCTGTGTTGAGGTTTGGAGTTCCGAAGCTCACGCAACACGGGAGCAGACCCATGACCGATAGTGACAAGACCATCAGCCCGCTGCGCCAGCGCATGATCGACGACATGGTGCTTCGCGGCTTCAGTGCCAACACGCAGCGCGGCTACATCAGTGCGGTGGCCGGCTTTTCCGACTTTCTCGCACGCTCTCCGGATCGGGCGGAGGCGGAGGATCTCAGGCGCTATCAAGTGCATATGCGCAAAGCAGGCGCATCGGCGACGACGATGAACGCGGCGGTCTCGGCATTGCGGTTCTTCTTCGGCGTCACGCTCGGCCGAGGCGACGCCGAGATCGGCATGACGACGGTGGCAATGCCGCGCAAGCTGCCGGTGATCCTGAGCGTCGAGGAAATGGCGCGGCTTCTCGATGCCGCCCCCGGTCCCAAATACAAGGCGGCCTTTTCGCTGGCCTATGGCGCCGGCCTGCGCGCTTCGGAGGTGGTCCATCTCAAGGTCCCGGACATCGACAGCAACCGCAAGACGCTTCGCATCGAGCAAGGTAAGGGCCGCCGAGATCGCTACGCCATGCTCTCGGATCGCGCCGTCGAGCAGCTCAGGGTCTGGTGGTTGCTTGGCCGCGCCCGCGGCGTGATGCTGCCCGGCGGTTGGCTGTTTCCAGGCCAGAACCCGGTCAACCCGTTGACCACCCGCCAGCTCCGTCGCGCCCTCGATGGCGCCAAGGCGGGGGCGGGGATCGAGAAGCGGATCTCGCTTCACACGCTGCGCCACTGCTTCGCCACCCATCTCCTCGAACAGGGCGTCGACATCCGCGTGATCCAGGTTCTACTGGGGCACAAGAAGCTGGAGACCACGGCTCACTACACCCAGGTCGCCAGCACCACCTTGCGGCGCGCCAAGAGCCCACTGGACCTGCTCGAGCCGCCGACGCCCAAGACCAAGGGCAAGCCGCCGAAGTGAGCCGGCGGCCTCGGTGCCGCGTCCCGCGCTCGAGGTCCAGGACATCTTCCGCGACCACGGGCCCGGCTTCCGTCGGGCCCGGGCCGGTCGTCTGAGCCTCGGCCAACTGAAGGTCATGTCGGCGATCGAGTGTTGCCGCACCGCCGCGCTCGGCGGTCATGTCGCGGCCTGCGAGGACTGCGGGCAGAACCACATCGCCTACAATTCCTGTCGCAACCGCCATTGTCCCAAATGCCAAGGCCAGGTCGCGCGCGAATGGCTGGCGGCGCGAGAGGCCGAACTGCTCTCCGTCCCCTACTACCATCTCGTCTTCACCCTGCCAGCGGCGATCGCCGACATCGCCTATCAGAACAAGTCGGTGATCTACGATATCCTGTTCAAGGCGAGCGCCGAGACCATGCTCACCATCGCCGCCGATCCCAAGCATCTCGGCGCCAAGATCGGCATCACCGCCGTGCTCCACACCTGGGGCTCGGCCATGACCCACCATCCCCACATCCACATGATCGTGCCGGGTGGCGGAATCTCACCTGACGGTAGCAGTTGGATCTCTTGCCGGCCCGGCTTCTTCCTGCCCGTCCGCGTGCTCTCGCGCCTCTTCCGCCGCCTCTTCATCGAGAAGCTCCTCGCCGCCCACGAGGCAGGGCGCCTGAAGTTCTTCACCGACCACACCAGCCTCGCCGAGCCGGCGGCCTTCCGTGTCTTCCTCGCACCGATGCGCAAACAAGAACCTGATTACGCACTTTACTCAGCCGGATTAATGTGATACAAATCGTGAACATTTGGTGGTTTTACAGGAGATTCACGATGCCACGCAACAAGGTT
>CBDDBZ010000010.1:0-30553 GCA_965225945.1 Alphaproteobacteria bacterium
AGTCGATTTACCGCCCCGAGCGAACCACGCTGGCGCCCGGCGTGCTCGATCCTCTAGACTTGGGCTCCGGGCGGCGAGGGGAGGGAACACGAATGGCGATCGGACCGCATAAGTTCGAATACGAGGTCCTCGAGGGTTGGGAGAGGCTGCCGGAGGGTTGGTCCTTCGTCGAGGTGGCGGGCGTCGCCGTCGATTCTCGAGATCGCGTCTACGTCTTCAACCGGGGCGATCATCCGGTGATGGTGTTCGATCGGGAAGGCCGGTTCCTAGATGCCTGGGGCGAGGACATCTTCACCAACGCCCATGGCATCTTCATCGACCGTGACGACCACCTCTGGGCTTGCGACAACTTCGACCACACGGTGCGCAAGTTCACCACCTCGGGCGAGCTGCTGATGACGCTGGGCGATAGCGAGAACCCGGCCGATACCGGCTTCAAGCTCGGGGAAAGTCCGGTGAAGAGGGCGGGCGGTCCCTTCAACATGGTGACCAACGTCGCCATCGGCTCCAAGGGCGAGCTCTTCATCTCGGATGGTTACGGCAATGCCCGGGTCCACCGGTTCTCGGCCGAGGGCGAGCTCGAGACCTCGTGGGGCGGGCCGGGCAGCGCCATCGGCGAATTTAACCTGCCGCACGCCATCGCCGTCGATCGCTCGGGCCGGGTCTTCGTCGCCGACCGGGAAAATTCCCGCATTCAGATCTTCTCCGCCGACGGCGAGTTCCTGGACCTCTGGGATTGGGTCAACCGGCCGGACGACCTCTTTATCGACGAGCAGGAGAACCTCTATATCGCCGAATTGGGCTGGATGGTGCCGCCGTCCGACGTGCCGCACTACAACCTGATGCAGTTGCCGCCGGTGGGCCACGCGCCGATCGCCCGGGTGACGATCTGCGATCTCGACGGCAACATCCAGGCGCAGATCGGCGGCTGGAACCCCCTGCTGCCGGGAAACTTCATCGTGCCGCACGGGATCTGGGCGGACAGCCGCGGCGACTTATACGTCGGCGAAGTGGTCAAGGCCTCCGGTGCCATCGACCATTTCGCGCCGCTGACCTGCCACGCCTTCCAGAAATTCATTCGCGCCGGCTGAGGCCACCAAGGAGGAGGAGAGAGATCATGCGCGCCGTCGTTTTCATGGGGGACCGCGAGCTCGCGTTCATGGACTTCGAGGATCCCTCGCCCGGCCCGGGCGAGGTGGTGATCGAGATGAAGGCCTCCGGCATGTGCGGCAGCGACCTCAAGTTCTACCGCGCGCCCAAGGGCGGCGGCACCGCCGCGCTGGGGCTCGGCGATATCGACGGCCCGATCATCGCCGGACACGAGCCCTCCGGCATCGTCGCCGAGATCGGCGAGGGCGTCTCGCAAGCCCAGATCCAGGTCGGCCAGCGGGTGATGGTGCATCACTACAAGGGCTGCGGCCATTGCAAGCACTGCCGCGTCGGCTGGCAGCAGCTCTGCCGGGAAGGCGTCGTGGTCTACGGCGCCACCGGACACGGCGCGCATGCGAAATACATGGTGATCCCGGCGAGCACGCTGGTGGCGCTGCCGGGCGAGCTCAGCTTTGCCACCGGCGCCGCGATTTCCTGCGGCACCGGCACCGCCTATGGCGCGCTTCGGCGGATCAACCTCTCGGGCCGCGACACCATCGCCATCTTCGGCCAGGGACCGGTGGGGCTGAGCGCGACGCAGCTCGCCGCTTCCATGGGAGCGCGGGTGATCGCGCTGGACATCGGCTCGGAGCGCCGCGAATTGGCAGTTGAGTTCGGCGCCGACGCGGTGATCGATCCGAGCGCCAACGACGTCGATTCCGTCGCGGCGATCCAGGACTTGACCCATGGCGAGGGCGCCGACCTGACCCTCGATTGCACCGGCATCGCGGAGGCCCGGATTAACGCCGTTCGCGCCGCCAAGACCTGGGGCACGGTCTGCTTCGTCGGCGAGGGCAACGACGTCACCATCAACGTCAGCCCCGACATGATCCGCAAGCAGCTCACCATCGTCGCCTCGTGGACCTTCTCGGCGATCGGCCAGGGCGAATGCGCGCGCTATATCGCCGATCGCGGCATCGACGTCGACCACCTGTTCAGCCATCACTATGTGCTGGATCAGGCGGAGGAGGCCTATTCGCTGTTCGATACCCAAACGACGGGCAAGGGGGTGTTCCTCTTCGATTAGCCGCATTCCTTACCGTCATCGCGAGCGAAGCGTCGCGATCCAGGGTGGCGCCCCGGATATCGACGTTGGCGATAGGCATCGACTCCCACTGGATCGCCGCGCTCGCTTCGCTCGCTCGCGATGACGATTCTCATCATATGGTAAGCATTCGGCGCGGCACCGGTGGCACGGCCTAGTGGATGAAATCCAACATATGGCACCCCTACGACGGTTTCCCGAGTTCGTCCGGAAAGGCGCCCGGTGCGCCATGATGCGGGCGCATCACAAGCGCCGGGCAACGCGTCCGGCGGGCTCGGGAAGCCGCCCTTCGGGTCCCATATCCTGGCTTCTCCCAAATCCTGGCTTCTCCCAAATCCTGGCTTCTCCCAAATCCTGGCTTCTCCCAAATCCTGGCTTCTCGCTGCGTCGGGCACCCTTGACGATGTGCCGGCATCGCCGGCGGGCGCCCTCCTGGCGAGAAACCAGGATATGGGATCGTAGGGGTACCATATGTTGGATTTCATCCACTAGGGAGGGTTTCGACATGGAAGCGAGAATGGACGGCCGCAAGGCGCTGGTTACCGGCGGCAGCGCCGGCCTCGGCAAGGCGATGGCGCGCGCTTTCGCCGCCTCGGGCGCGGAGGTCGCGATTGTGGCCCGGCGGCCGGAGGTACTGGAAAGCGCCAAGGCCGAGATCGAGGCGGCGACGGGCGGGCGGGTGGTCGCAATATCCTGCGACGTCGCCGATGCGGGCGCGGTTGCCGACACCTTTGCGAAAGCAATCGCCGAGCTGGGCCGGATCGACATCCTGGTCAACAATGCCGGGACCTCGCGGACCGGCGCCTTCGTCGAAATCACCGACGAAATGTGGCAAGACGACCTCGAGCTCAAGCTCTTCGGCGCCATTCGCTTCGCCCGCCTCGCCTTTCCGGCCATGGCGGAACGGCAATGGGGACGTATCATCAACGTCCTCAACATCGGCGCCAAGGCGCCGCCTGGTGGCGGCGCGCCGACGGCGGTCAGCCGCGCCGCCGGCATGGCGCTCACCAAGGTCCTGAGCCAGGAAGGTGCCGCCCACAACGTGCTGGTGAACGCGCTCCTGGTTGGCTTCATCGAGAGCGACCAGTGGGTCCGCTGGCACGAAAAGGTCGCCGACCAAATGACTTACGAGGAGTTCCTCGACGATATGGCGAAGCAGCGCGGCGTGCCGCTCGGCCGCGTCGGCACGGCGGAAGAGTTCGCCAACATCGCCTGCTTCCTCGCCTCCGACGCCGGCTCCTACATCACCGGCACCGCCATCAACGTCGATGGCGGCCGCTCGCCGGTGGTCTGAGGGCGGGCGTCATGTCCCCTTGACTTCGGGCCCGCGCTTCTCGATGAAGGCCCGCCTCGCCTCGTCCCGATCGGCGGTGGCGTCGGGCGCCGCGTGGGTCCGCCGCTCGAAATCGAAGCCGTGGGCATGCTCGAGCGGCGGCGCGACGAGGACGGCGGGCGCGATGGGCCCGACCCGGGCGCAAGAAACATTACTGTTCGCGTTGATTCATTACGTTTTCGTGCGTCGGGAGCCGAGAATCGGGCCTTGCGAGGCGAAAAGACGTGCTCATTCTGGCCTCATTTTTTTTCCAAATCGCTCCGAATCGGCCCAAAAAGAAGGTTTCTGAACATGCCGTTGTAAAATCACTTCCTCCGAGCTGTGGTTCGCGCGGGCCTGGCGACCCGGTTCTCGGGTGTCGCCGGCGGCGGGGGCCGAGGGGCCGGCGGCGTGACCGGGGTCCGCCGAGAACCGCCCCTGGCCCCCCGGGTCGCCCTCCGGATCGCCCTCCCGGGTTGCCCCCCGGGTCGCGACGTCGCCGATTCGAGACCGTGGGAACGTCCCCGAGAGGCGAGGCGCGGGAGGCGCCAATAAGCGAACACTTCTTCGAGGGGGTAGAGCCGCTTTATCTCTCCCCTCGGCATCGCCGGAAGCGATTTTCTTCCGGGCGGATGAGTCTTTAGCGGCAGCTACCGGGGCAGGCGTTCTTGATCTCGCTGTCAATCGGCGTTGAACATTGACCCCCTATCGGCGTGCAATGTTGACCCCTTTGGGGATGCACGGCGGAGGTCGTACAGGTAGTCCATAGGAGGGGCCCGCGCGCGGGCCGACGCGCCCACCACGCGGCTGGCGGCGGACCGCGCGTGGGAGGTTCCTGTGGGCCCACCTGGGCGACCGGGCGGCAGGTGGATCGGTTGCCTTTAGGACCGATTCTTGAAGCGCCAGGAGTCGTTTCCGGTCTCGATGATCTCGCAGTGGTGCGTCAGACGATCGAGGAGCGCGGTGGTCATCTTGGCGTCGCCGAAGACGGACGGCCATTCGCCGAAGGTCAGGTTGGTGGTGACGATGATCGAGGTGCGCTCGTAGAGCCGGCTGACGAGGTGGAACAGCAGCTGGCCTCCGGTTTGGGCGAAGGGCAGGTAGCCGAGCTCGTCGAGGATGACGAGGTCGCGCCGGGCCAGCTGATCGGCGAGCCGGCCCTGGCGGCCGGCGCGGGCTTCGGCCTCGAGCCGGTTGACCAGGTCGACGACGTTGAAGAAGCGGCCCCGGGCGCCATCGCGGATGCAGGCCCGCGCGATGGCGACGGCGAGATGGCTCTTGCCGGTGCCGGTGCCGCCGATCAGCACGGCGTTGCGCTGGTTGGCCAGGAAGCCGCCGACCGCCAACTCGCGGACCAGCGGCTCGTTGACCGGGGTGTCGGTGAAGTCGAAGTCGGCCAGCTCCTTGGCCAGCGGCAGCTTGGCGCCACTCATCTGGTACTTGATGGATCGCGCCTGCTTGTCGGCGATCTCGGCCTTCAACAGCTCGCCGATGATTCGCTGCATCGGATGCTGGCGCTTGAGGCCGTCGGCGAGCACCTCGTCGAACGCGTCGCGCATGCCGGCGAGCTTGAGTGCGGCCATCATCTCCAGGACCTCATGGCGCTCCATGGCCGACCCCCCTCAAGCGGTCGTAGCGGGTGCAATCGGCCACCGGCTCAAAGCGAAGACGCAGGTTCGCGGGCGTCGGGATCGGCGCCGTCTCGGACGGCTGGCGCCGACGATTGAGGATGTTGAGCACGACGTCGGCGCTGCACACGCCGCCAGCGAGCGCCTCGGCACAGGCGGCCTCCACCGCCGCCAGCCCATCCGCCAGCACGGCGGTGAGGATCTCGACCATCTGCCTGTCGCCGTCGTCGTGGCCGGCGAGCCGGACGCGCACGCGACCCAGGGCGCCGGGCAGCGCCCAGTCCTTGAACGGCGCGCCGTTACGAAGCGCACCGGGCTTCCTCGCCAGCACGGGCACGTAGTGCCACGGGTCATAGACGGTCTGGTCGCGGCCGAAGCGCCGGGCATGCTCGGCGACGATCTCGCCGTCCTGGCGGATGACGATGCGATCGGCGTAGGCATGGACCTCGACCGGACGGCCGACGGCGCGCGCCGCCACGCTGTACTTGTTGCTGTCGAAGCGCACCAGGCAGGTCTTCGACACCGACGCCGGGACCGCGTGGAAGCCGTCGAACGGCCCGCGATAGCCGACCAGGGACGGACGCTCGTCCTCGAACACCTGCCAGACAGTCCTGTCCTTGAACACCGGGTGGGGATGACGCCGGGCGTAGGCGACGCACTGGTCCAAGAGCCAGGCGTTGAGCTCGTCGTAGGTCTTGAAGCGCAGCCGCGGGGTGAAGAACCGACCGCGGATGATCCCGACCTGGTTCTCGACCTGCCCCTTCTCCCATCCCGCTCCCGGCGTGCATGCTGTCGGTTCGACCAGGTAGTGGCCACACATCTGCACGAAGCGCCGGTTGAACGCGCGCTCCTTGCCGATGAGGACGGTCTGCACCGCCGTCTTCATGTTGTCGTAGATGCCTCGCCGGCAGGCACCCTGGAACAGCCGGAATGCCCGGTCGTGGGCGTCGAACACCATCTCCTGGCTCTCGCGCGGATAAGCGCGGACGAAGAACATTCGGCTGTGGCACAGCCGGACGTGCGCGACCTTGACCTTGGTCGTCACCCCCGCCAGCACCACGTACTCGTGGCTCCAGTCGAACTGATAGGCCTCGCCCGGCGAGAACACCAACGGCACATAGGTCTGCGCCGTCGATGCCGAACGGCGCCACCGCCACGCCTTGGCGTAGCGCCGCACCGCGTCGTAGCCGCCGCCATAGCCCAGACCCTCGAGGGCTTCGGAGATCCGTAGCAGCGTCAGCCGCTCCCGCTTCGACTTGGTCTCGTTGGCCTCCAGCATCCGCTCCAGCTCGGCCGTCCACGGCCCCAGCTTCGGCATCGGCTGGACCCGCCGGTCGTAGGTGAACGCCGTCGCCTGCGAACGGATCACCTTGCGCACCGTGTTGCCCGAGACCTTCACGTCCCGCACGATCTCCTTGATCGGCTTCCCCTTGACGAAATACTCCCGCCGGATCCGCGCTATCGTCTCCACGACCAACATCCCCCACCACCTCGTCCGCCCAAAAACGAGGTGACTTGGACTAGCCAGGCTCAGGGGGTCAAATTTGGACGCCGATCACCCCTCAACAGGGGTCAACTTTGCACGCCGTTCCACACCGGTTTGACGAACTTGCCCGCGCCTGCGTTCCAGCACTGCAAAACCTGTTGAGCGAAACGACAAGAGCCCCCGAGCTACCGCTTTTCACGGCGCGACCCGAAGGTGATGCGGAGAGCTTCTATTCGAAGGAGACGTTCGACAAACTGCCGGTGCGCGGCAAGAAGGCCGCGAAGGACGCGCTGGAACTCTACCGCTTTTTTGAGCGCAAGGAAGCCGCGCCGAATTTTGCGCCGGTCTTCAGCGCGCTGTTGGGGCCACTGGATGAAGCATCCAAGACGGTCATCCTCAAACTGCTGCGCGATAAGGTACCGGGGAACCGGCATGAGCAGGATGCCTGGTTCGATCCGTATCTGGAAAACACGGAGCGCCGGATGCGCGATCACTACCAGAAGATGGCGAAGAACCTCAAACGCGGCCTGGTCTATGGCAATCCCCATTCGGTAATCGGCCTGCTGCGGTCTTGCTTTGATTACGCCCTGAACGACAAGACAAAGCTCGATGGGGTTTTTGATGCGGTGCGGGAGTCCTTCCGCCTGCCGGGATCGCGAAAGCTGCTGGATCGCATCACAGCCGTGAACGATTTCCGCAACGGCTATATCGCCCACCCCGAACAAGAGCTGACCGACAAGGCGCTTACCGAGCGCAATTTGAAACATTGGGTCGCAACGCTGGCGCTCCTTCGGGTCTGATCCCATGTGGGGACTGGGCGCGCGTGGTGGCTATGGCCAAGCTCTGGGATTTCGGGGGACAGTTTGCTGTTTTCACACCACCTCGACGTCGAAGCGAACCACGACGAACCACCACCCCCTGCCCCACTTCCGCCAACACCATCGCCACCGCCTTCTCGCCGATAATGATCGCCGGCTGTTCGAGGCGTCCGCCACCCGCAAGCCGCCGACCCCATGCACGCGCAGGCGAGGGTCCACCACCGCGTCGGCGCCCCGGCCCATCCGGCAGGTGCCCACGGGGTAATCGTCGGCGATTCCCCGGCGCCGGCGCTCGCCCCTTCACACGGGGCGCGGATTGAAACGGCGTCTTGACCACCTTGGCGTCACCCTCGACGTGTCGCCCCCTCACATGGGGGCGCGGATTGAAACAGCCATGACACAAGCTCACGCTTGGTTCGCGCCGGTCGCCCCCTCACACGGGGGCGCGGATTGAAACTTCGTGACCTCGGCCGGTTTCGAGGGGGCCGAGGGTCGCCCCCTCACACGGGGGCGCGGATTGAAACGCCTCTTACGCTGCGGTGCAGGCGGGTAAGCTAGTCGCCCCCTCACACGGGGGCGCGGATTGAAACTCTATCCCAGTTCCGAACCCGCGCCGCTCGCGCGGTCGCCCCCTCACACGGGGGCGCGGATTGAAACGGCGTCTTGACCACCTTGGCGTCACCCTCGACGTGTCGCCCCCTCACACGGGGGCGCGGATTGAAACGGCGTCTTGACCACCTTGGCGTCACCCTCGACGTGTCGCCCCCTCACACGGGGGCGCGGATTGAAAGGATCGGGACACGACGAAGATCGTTTCCGGATCGCGTCGCCCCCTCACACGGGCGCGCGAATCGAATCGACGATAGGGCGCCGCGCTTCATCGATTCCCCCGCCGCCACCGGCTTCTCCAGGCCCGAAGCCGATGGCGCAACTCCTCGATGTTCATATCATGATCGCCGCCGCCGCCAAAACGAGCGCGGCGATCGACCCGCCGCATCGAGGCCCCACAACCCTATCGCCTCGATTCAATCGGCTGGTTACCATCCGTTTGAACTTCAATTTGCCAAGTGCAGGGAGTACATGGTTCGGGAGGTTGTCCTCATCAGTCTTGGCGCTGCTCCGCTCCTTCTTATGCCTGTAGGCATGCTCCGAGAGCTATCGAGCCCGATTACCCGCCGACGCTTGGGTTCACGGCGGTCCGTTTGACGACTGCGAGCGGGTGAACCGCCGGTCACTTACTCAAGGCTATGCAAGCGTCATGCACGGCGCGGGACGCCGCTTGTGTAGCGCGAGAACTGGAAATACGTCCACTATGTGGGCGAGCGGGCACAGCTCTTCGACCTCGCCGGCGATCCGATGGAGGACGCCGATCTGGGTGCGGCGCCGCAACACAGCGCGACGCGCCGCGAGCTCGAGGGCGAGCTTCGGGCGATCGTGGATCCCGAGGCGGCGAACCGCCGCGCCTTCGCCGACCAGGCCCGCCGACTCGCCGCGCTCGGCGGGCGCGAGGCGGTTTTGGCGATGTCGGGGGTGCATTTCGGCTATACCCCCTTGGGCGAGGCGACGACAGGCTGAACGGAGCGGCCAGGGCAATCGCGTGAACGCGATTGCCCCGGATTCTTCTTGTTCCCTCAGACGCCGGGCGCGCCCATCCGGGCGCTTGGCTTCGCTCGCATGGGCTCGCGGGGCCTCAATGGCCCATTCGCGGCGGTTGACGCGCTATCATGGCCGCGTCCATCACTTCACGCGATTGCCCTGACGGAGCGGCCCGAGGGGAGGACGACGGCATGGCGATTATCGCCCACGCGGGCTTCATGCACGAAACCAACACCTTCGCCCCGATCAAGGCGACGTGGCCGGACTTCCTCCGCTCGGAGAGCTTCCCGGGGCTGATGCTGGGGGCCGCGGTGCTCGACCTGCTGGCCGAGACCAACATCGCCACCCGGGGTTTCGCCGAGGTTGCGCGGGCCGCCGGACACGAGCTGAAGCCGATCGCCTGGGCCAGCGCCGTGCCGTCGGCCGAAGTCACCGAAGACGCCTTCGAGCGGATGAGCGCGATCGTGCTCGAAGGCCTGAAGCCGCCGCTGGATGCCGTCTACCTCGACCTCCACGGCGCCATGGTGACGGAGCACCTGGAGGACGGCGAGGGCGAGCTGATCCGCCGCGTGCGCAATCGCGTCGGCGCCGACGTGGCGATCGTCGCCAGCCTCGACCTCCATTCCAACACGACGAGGCTGATGGCGGCGATGGCCGACGGGCTGGTCGCCTATCGCACCTATCCCCATGTCGACAGGGCCGATACCGGCAGGCGCGCCGCGCGCTACATGGCGCATCTCCTGACCGGCGCGCGCCCGGTCCTGGCGCGCCGCGTGGTGCCGTTCCTGATGCCGCTCACCGGGCAATGCACCATGGTGGAGCCGACCCTGGGCGTCTATGCCCGGCTCGCCGAGCTGGAGGCGGCGGCGGGGGTCCGCCACGTCTCCTTCACGCCCGGCTTTCCGCCCGCCGATATCCACGAATGCGGGCCGGTCGTCGTTGCTTACGGCGACGACGCGGCGGCGGCCGACGGCGCTGCCGATGCGCTGTTCGAGCACATCATGGACCGCGAGGCGGAATTCGAGGTGCCGTTCCTGGCGCCGGCGGCGGCGATCGGCAAGGCCATGAACTCGAACGCGACCAAGCCCTTCGTCCTCGCCGACGTGCAGGACAATTGCGGCGCCGGCGCCACGTCGGATACCACGGGCGTGCTCAGGGCGCTGGTCGAGGCCGACGCGAGGGATGCCGTGCTCGGCCTGCTGGTCGATCCCGAGGCGGCGGCGGCGGCGCATGCGGCGGGCGAGGGCGCGGTGATCGAGATCGCCGTCGGCGGCAAGCTCTTTCCCGAGGGCGGCCCGCCCTTCGAGGGACGCTTCGAGGTCCGCCGCCTCGGCAACGGCAAGATCACCTGCACGGGCCCGATGTTCGGCGGCACGCGCGTCGATCTCGGCCCCATGGCCAGGCTCGCCATCGGCGGGGTCGAGGTGATCGTCTCGACCCATCGGATGCAGGCCGCCGATCAGGAGCTGTTCCGCCACCTGGGGGTCGAGCCCTCGGAGTGGCGGATCGTCGGGCTCAAGAGCTCGGTGCACTTCCGCGCCGATTTCCAGCCGATCGCCGAGGAGGTCTTGGTGGTGGAGGCGCCGGGCGCCTTCGTCGACCAGCCGGCGAAACTGCCCTACCGGAAGCTCCGCGCCGACGTCCGCCTGGGGCCGGGCGGCCCCCCGCATCGTCCTAAGGCACCGTGAGCGGCTATCTGGGCGGCCGCGCAAGAAACAACACTGTTCGCGTAAATTTTGGTAGATTTTCTTGTCGATTGCTGTCATCCGACAGGCTCGGTGGAGCACTGGTTTGGTTCGTCGGGATCGGAGAATTGGGGCTCTCGGGCCTCGAAATACGCATTCATAAGGCATTCATTTTGGCTCAATTCGTGAATTGTATGCGTCACCTTGTTACGGCGGCGGCGAGGCAGGCTCGGTCATTGGCGCCGGGGGCGAGGCCGACGAGGTGGAACCAGCTCAGGTAGTTGTCCAGATAGCGGGTGGCGATGCCGCGGCGGGGACGCAGGAAGTCCTTCAACCGGCTGTGGCGGCTGTTCACCGTCTGCACATGCAGATCGCCCCGAACCCGTTCCCCCATCGAGCGGTTGAGTGCTTCGTGGCTCACCCCGAGCGCGGCGGCGCACGGTGGGTAGCTCGCGCCGCCGTCGGAGACCAGCAGGGCGTCCTTCGCGACCACCGGGTCGAGGGCAGCCGTGAGCGCCGCCGCATCGACCCTGGGCAGCACCGCGCTGACCGTCGTTCCGCTCCGGTCCGCCGCCATGAGAACCGGTACCTGCTCGCGCGAGAGGCCGCGCTTCTTCGCCTTGCCGCCCCGCCGCCGTGCCTTGCGCCCCAGCCCGCGCGCGCCCTTCCGGCTCTCCAGGACGTAGGTCTCGTCCGCTTCCACGATCCCCTTGAGCACCTCCGAATCGCTCCGCGCCGCCGCCAGAAACCGGTGACGCCAGCGGAACGCCGTGCTCACCGCCACGTCGCAGCGCGCCGCCGAGGCCTTCACCGTCTCCCCCTTCGCCAGCGACGCCCCGAACGACAGCCAGCGTTCCTTGTGGTGCAAGCCCGACAGCGGCGTACCGCTCAGCGCGTTGAAGGTCTTGCCGCAGCCCTTGCACTGGTAGCGCCGCAGACCCCGCGCCATACCGCGCGAAACCGCCCCTTCGCTCACGCAGTGCGGACAGCGCCGGGCCTCGTCCACACCAAGCTCGATCGCGGCCTTCGATGCCTCGCCCTCGCTCCGGCCCGACAGCACCGCGAGCGCCTCGCGCCGCTGCGCGCGCGTCAGCCCGCGCGCCGCCGAAAGCCACACCTGGAAACCCTTGCCGTCCATAACCCAACCTCCTGACGTTCCAGGCACTCTATCACTAATGCATACAATTCGCGAATTGAGCCTTCATTTTCACTCGAAAATGAATGCTTTCGCTTTCAATCGGGGCCTAAATAACGGTTTTTGAGGTGTGTTTCGCGCGGCGCGTGGAAGAACGGGTCCCGCGGGCTCAGTGGATATCCGCCGAATCCGCCCAGGCTCGGCGCAGCGTCTCGATGGAGAAGCCGTCGCCCCGCGCCGCCTCCAGGATCACCGCCTCGCGGCGTTGCAGCAGGCCGGCGGCGGCCGGCACCTCGGCGACGATCGAAGCCGGGATCACCACCGCGCCGTGCCGGTCGGCGTGCACGATGTCGCCCGCGCTCACGATCATGCCGGCGACGTTCACCTGCTTGCCGAATTCGACGACATGCACATGGGCATGGCTCGGGCCGACGCGGCCGGCGATCAACTGGAAGCCCGGCGCCAGATCGTCGAGATCGCGAATGGAGCCGTCGGTGACGCAGCCGATGCAGCCGAGGCCCTTGTGGACGGCGGTGTTGACCTCGCCCCAGAAGGCGCCGTAGCCGGCGCTCGGTTGGTCGAGATCCTGGATCACGGTGATCGCCGGCATCGGGCCGGCGGCGACGTGCTCATAATAGCCGAGACGCAGATCCTTCAGCGCGTCGCCGTCCAATTCGCTCGGCTGCTTGGCGCGGATGGTCGCGGTCCGGGCTATTCCGACGATGGGCGCCAGCTTGGGCCGGGCGCAGACCAGGGGCTCGGTGGTGAAGCCGAGGGCGCGGCGCTCGGGCGCCACGATCTCCAGCGCGTTGCAGATGGTCGGCGTGTCGAGCGCGCGGAGCGCTTCGATCAGCTCATCGGTCAGGGGGGTGGCGTCGTTTCCGCTCATGGGGGTGAAATCCTTCCGCTCCCGAATCATGCTCTAGGTGGGCGGCGGCACGATGCGATAGCACGCGCCCGAGGGCAAGCCACGCGAATTTGCCTTGCCCGGCCGAATCGGCTTGGATGCGCGAGGCGAAGCCAGGGAGGGGACGGGATGATCGACGTCGCGGGTTGGGTGGTGATCGTGACCGGTGCCGCCTCGGGCATCGGCGAGGCGACGGCCAAGATGCTGGCCAAGGGCGGCGCCAAGGTGGTCGTGAACTACCGTGTCAACCAGGAGGGCGCCGAAGCGGTGGCGGCGGCCTGCCGGGCCGCCGGCGGCGGGGCCATCGTCCTGGGCGCCGACGTGGCCGAGGACTCGGCCTGCAAGGCGCTGGCGAAAGCCGCGCTCGACGAATGGGGGCGGATCGACGGGCTGGTCAACAACGCCGGGGCCACGAAGATCGTGCCGCACGACCAGCTCGACGACCTGAGCGCGGAGGACTTCCTCCACATCTACCGGGTGAACGTGGTCGGCCCCTACCAGATGACGCGGGCGGTGGCGCCGACCATGTTGGCCCAGGGTGCCGGCTCGGTGGTCATGATCTCCTCGATCGCCGGCGTCATGGGGATCGGCAGTTCCGTCGCCTATGCCGCCTCCAAGGGCGCGCTCAACACCATGACCCTCTCGCTCGCCCGCGCGCTGGCGCCGGAAATCCGGGTGAACACGGTCTGTCCGGGCTTCGTGCAGGGCCGCTGGCAGCGGGAATGGCATGGCGACGGCTATGAAGCCCAAGTCGAGCAGGTGCGTCGGACGATGCCGCTGCGCCGCGCCGGTTCGCCCGAGGACATGGCGGAGACGGCGATCATGCTGCTTGCCGCCAATGCCAACGTCACCGGCGAGATCATCATGTGCGACAGCGGCCTGCATCTGGGGGCGGCGCTGGCCAAGGCACGGTGAGCCGGGACCGGGCCAGCGGCGATGCGACGATATCTCGGCCTCGGCCTGGTCGTGGTCCTGGTCGTCGTCGTGAGCCTACCGTTGAGCTTCGTGATCACCATCTTCCTGGTTCCGCTCTGGCGCTTGCTCGAGGCGCGTTGGGGGATCGAGGCCATCGGCCACTCCGGTCCGGCGGAATGGTGCTTCTATTCTGTCTGGGGGCTGATGCTGGCGGCGGCGGCGCTGGCCTGGTGGCTCGCTGCCCGCAGTGCGCGAAAGACCGCGCCGCCGCGCTCGGAATAGCGCATGGACATAAACCTCGACCGCCCCGCGCCTCGCGATCGACCGCGACGTGCCAGCGGTTCCCCTGGAGCGGGCGGCGCTACGCCACGACCGCGAGCTTGGTGATCCGATTGGGGCGCATTTCGGCGAGGAAGATGTCACCCTTGGCGTTGCAGGCGATACCGTGGGCGCCGTTCCAGACCGCGCGGCTCCGCCCCACCAGGGTGCCGTCGCCGTCCAGCATGGAGAGCCTGGGGATCTGATCGGTGACCAGAATCCGGCCCTGGTCGTCCTCCGAGATGTCCATGGGGTGATAAAAATCGCCCCAGGCCCCGAGGAAGCCGCCGTCGCGATCGAACAGCTGTACCCGGTCGTTCTCCCGGTCCGCCACCAGGACCCGATCTCGGGTGTCGACCCAGACCGCGTGCGGCGTGGTGAACTCGCCTTCGCCCGCGCCCGGCCGGCCCCAGGTGGCGATATGTTCGCCCTCGGGCGAGAAGCGATGCACCACGGAGTTGCCGTAGCCGTCGGAGACGTAGATCTCCCCGTCGGCGGCGAGCGCCACGTCGGTCGGGTGGTTGAAGGGGCCTTGGAAGTTCGCTTCGTGGCGCTCGCCGATCTCGCCGAGTGGCTCGCCCATGGTGGTGAAGATCAGGATCTGGTGGGCATCCCGGTCGACCAAGAACACCCGGTCGTCGCCCGAGACGAAGATCCCGTGCGCGTCGGCGATCCGACCCCGGCCCCAGGCGGCGTGGAAGGCGCCGTCGGGCTCGAACACGAGGACCGGCGGATCGGCGCGCTGAAAGGCGAGGACGCGGCCCTTCGAATCGACCGCGAGCTGGCTCAACGCCACCAGGTCCAGGTCGCCCGGCACCTCGCCCCAGGGCCGCTCCACCCGGTAGCGACGGCCGCCCATCGTGACCATCAGGCCGTCTTCGTGGCTCTTCATGCTCATGGCAGAATCACATTCTCCAGTGTTTCGTCGCGGGCCAGGCGGTCGAGGTTGGCGGCGATGAAGCGGTAGCGGCGCGGCAGCAGACCCTCGGTCCAGCTCGCTGCGTGCGGCGTCATCACCACATTGTCGAGTTCGTGGAACGGCAGGCGCGATGGGCTGACCCGTGCCTCGCCGCGCTTGGGATAGCTGTACCAGGTATCGATCACCGCGGCGCCGATCCGTCGCTCGACAAGCGCCCGGTAAAGCGCCTCCTCGTCGACGATCGGGCCCCGCGCGACGTTGACCAGGATCGCCCCTTCCTTCATTCGGGCGAGCGCGGTGGCGTCGATCAGCCCTCGTGTCTCCTCGCTCAGGGGGCAGGTGACGACCACAACGTCGCTCGATTCCAGCATCCAGTCGAGCCGTTCCATGCCGTGCACCGCGTCGGCCAGATCGTCGGCCTTCTCGGGCGTGCGGGTGCAGGCGAGTACGCGGGCGCCGAACGGGCCCAGGCGCTCGGCCAGCGCCCGGGCGATATGGCCGTAGCCGATGATCCCGACCGTGCGGCCGTGCAACTCAGCGTGCATCGGCCCGTCCGTCAGCAGGCTGTCGGACCAGTCGCCCTGGCGGAGATGGCGGTCCATCTCGGCGATCCGGGTCAGCCGCATCAGCACCGCGCCGATGACGAACTCGGCGACGCCGATCTCGTGTTCGAAGCAGTTGCAGACCGCGGCGCCCTTCGGCACCGAGGCGAAATCGATCGTGTCATGGCCCGCGCCCGGTAGATGCAGGAGCTTCAGTTTCGGTGCCGGCGGCGAGCCGGCGTTCCACAGCATCGAGACCACGGCATCGGCCGTCGCCACCATCTCGCCATAGGCTTTGAGGCCGTCGGCCGGGTTCCAGATCTCGATCTCCCAGGGCGTCGTCAGGGCCTCGTCCAGGAGGCCCGCCTGTCCTTCCGCGAGGCTCAACTTGAGGACGATCTTCATCGCCGGCCTATCCCGGTGCCTCGATGTATTCGATGGTGATGCCGTCGGGATCTCGGCAATAGACCACCCGGCGGCCCGCGTTCGGCCCCTTGTCGACGACGTAGGGCGGGTTGATCGGCAGGACGCCATGGGGCGCCGAGGCGGCGATCGCCGCGTCGATGTCGTCGACGTCGTAGGCCACGTGCGCGAAGCCGGCATCGCAGGGGCGGGACTCGACCCGGCCGCGATCCTCGGGTCCGAGATATTCGATCAGCTCCAGGCTGTGTCCCGGTCCCCGGATATAGGCGACGACGATGTCGGCACCCTCGACGCCGGTGACGTGCTGAATCGCGCTGGGGTCGCGCGGCGCCTTCGAGGTCACCTGGAAGCCGAGCGCGTCCTGGAAGAAGGCGATGGACCGCTCCAGGTCCGAGACCGTGAAGGAGGTGTGATTGGTCGACAGCACCTTGAAGTCGGGCATGGCTCCGCTCCCTTTCGCTGGTTCGGTATTCCGTCGTCTCCAGATCATAGCAGCGTTGGGCGCCGGGCGTGAGAGCCAGGTGATGCGCGATGTTGCCGTCGCTGGGCGGCGAGCCTAGGGTGGCGCTCCGCATGCCCCGTTTCATCGCTCCCTTCCGCCGCGCCTATCTCCGGCTGCCCGGCGAGCTTCGCGGCATGCTCCTGATCCTGATCGCGACCTTCGCCTTCTCGGGCATGCACGTGGTGGCGCGGCAGTTGCAGAGCGATCTGCACGCCTTCGAGGTGGCGTTCTTCCGCAACCTCTTCGGCCTGCTGGCGATGGCGCCTTTCTTCGCTCGCCACGGCTTCGGCATGCTGAGGACGAGCAAGTTGCCGCTGCATGCCCTTCGCGCCGCGCTTCAGGTAGCCGGCATGCTGATGTTCTTCATGGCACTCGGCATCACGCCCTTGGCCAAGGTCTCGGCGATGAGCTTCACGGCGCCCCTCTTCGCGACGCTCGGCGCCGTGCTGTTCCTGGGGGAGCGCATTCGCGGCCGGCGGATCACGGCGCTCGTCGCCGGCTTCATCGGCGCCATGATCCTCCTTCGTCCCGGCGTCGAGGCCCTGGACCTGGGGGCGATCTTGGTGCTCACCTCCTCGGCGAGCTGGGCCGTGGCGCTGCTCATCATCAAGCATTTGAGCCGCACGGAATCGAGCCTGACGCTCACCGCCTACATGGGGCTCTTCCTGACGCCGATCTCGTTGGCGGCCGCCGCCTTCCACTGGCAGTGGCCGGAGGCGAGCGATTATGCCTGGTTCGCGCTGATGGGCGGCTGCGGCACGCTCGGCCACCTCTGCACGGCGCAGGCGTTTCGCGAGGCCGACGCGACCGCCGTGCTGCCGCTCGATTTCACCCGGCTGCTCTGGGCGAGCCTGTTGGGCTATTTCATCTTCGCCGAGATCCCCTCGATCTGGACCTGGACCGGCGGCATGGTGATCTTCGCCTCGGCCATCTACATCGCCTTCCGCGAGGCCAAGGTGAAGGCGAGCCGGAGCGCGGCCGGCGACGAAGACGCTTGAAGCGGGAATTGTGCTACCATGGCACCCATGGATGGCGATATCGAGACCATCGTCCTCGACGTTTACCCTTGGGCCGAGCCCACGGACGAGCAAAGGCGTTTGTTCGATGCGCTAACGCCCGAGGAAAAGCGCCGCTTGATCGATTCCGCCATCGAAGAGGGGTTTGCAAGCCCCATCTCCGAAAAATCCATGTCCGATGTCATTGCGGAGGCTAAAGCCGACCGTCGCACATGAATTACAGGAAAACGCTTCGCCAGGTGGCGATAGCTTTTCGAGACCCAAAGCAACGGTCGTTCCGGATCGCCCCGCGTGGCCGGCGCCACAAGACGCTCGAGCGCTTCCAGCAAACCCGGTTGCTTCGCCGTCTCCGGCTTGCGGCCACCGCCCGGACGCCGCAACCGACCGTCCCCGCACGACGGCCTCTTGCCGTCGAGTTCGGCGAGACCGCGCCCGATCCTCGAGCGGGCAATCCCGGTGATCTCGCTCACCAGCTCGATCCCGCCCCATCCCACCGTGCGGGCTTCTACCGCCGCGAAGAGCCGCCGTCCCTTCTCGTCGAGGTGCCGATGAAGCGCCTCGTAACGATATCTGATGGCTTCAGTATCCTGCATACACCATATATAGCGCAAATCCGGGAAAACCGGAATCCCTTGCCAACAGACCGTGGCAATGCGATTCAACTGTTCTGTGACGGGCCCTTAGAGCGCTTGAGGGGGGTGCTGTCCTAAATCGGGGTGATGTGTCCTAATTTGAAGTTCCGGGACGCTATTCACCCAAAAGGCTCTCAACAGCGGCCAACCAATCTAGGTGCATATCCGTGGTTAGTGGTGCGGTTGAATAAAATCGATTACTTGCATAAGAAACGTCAAGCCTTCGTTCTATCGCGAATTGGGTATTGGTATAAGGAGGTAACGTCGTAGGGTCGGAGCTGAACGATAGATTCTGTACATTAAACATGACCTCATGGTTATATGATTTCTTCAACATCTCCGAAGACAAGTCGCTTATCGCACTAAAAGACCTAATTGCGCTATCTATTGGTTTGTCGAACTCGACCACCACCAAGCTAGTGTAGGTTTTCCGGTACGGCGTGATCAGTTCACGCAACTTAAAGTTTGTTGTTGCCCAGTTCATCAAATCATTCAAAATTGTGTCTGCGTAATGTGTATTTCGCGACGCAATTATGATGCCATCATTATACAGCCCCATTTCTTCAATTGTAATTGTTTCTTCGCCTTCATACAGTAAGCCACCTTTAAATTCTACACCTTTGGTGACATCTTGTGAATAATTTAATGGGAATTGAGCGAACTGATATCGCGCCTTAATTGCTTCAACTAGGGAAGGCACATGGAAGCCCGACACTGGGCGCAATTCTTCCATTACCATTAGTTGGAGAATGCGACCTTGATCTGTGGCGATCAACTTCATCCAGCCACCCTCAATGCGCTCCCAGTCGCACTTCGACCCGTTTCCTTATGGCGTTGAACCGCAGATGCCTTGTGACTTTCTGGGCTCCTGTTGTGAAATTCACCACCGGATACAATCCTTTTCGTGTCGACAAAAAATGCCTTGAGTGCTCCATCGGCCAACTTCTGTCTTTCTTCTTCTGCTGCTTTATCAACGATTTCTTGTGAAAAAGCAGATGGATGGACCGCCGCATCTGACATATCGGACGTGAGGCGCAAAAATGTACCATGATCGACGAATCTGATGACAACAGCGACATCGCATTTTGCGGCCACATCAAAGGCAGTCTGTAGAGCCCACTTCCCATAGTTCGGGTCTTCAAGTCGAGAAATAACACTTTGAGGCTTTTCTAAAACCTTGCCGAACTGGTCTTGAGTCATGTCGCCACGAAGCGCGCGCACCTGTCGCGCTAGAAATTGTCGAGTATGTTGAGCAACGTAGGCATCACGATACGTCTTGTCGACAAACTTCTCCGCAAGGCGTTTTCCTCTAGGGGAAGGTGCAGGGCGCTGCTCGTCGTGCATCATGTTCAACTCCTCGTCGGCGATGGTGGGCCGTTACGCATGCGGCCCCATAGTCACGGCTACCCCTTGGCTTCTCGAACCCAAAGAGAAGCGTAAATGCGCCGCGCCACGGCCCTTCAAACCCAAGGATTCGGAAATGACGATTCTCCACATCAACAAGGATCTCGGTCAGCCCTCGGCAGGCGCCGCGAAGACGCTTGACTTGAGGTAGATCATTCCAATCGTCCTCATATTCCAAGCTCTCAAGAGCGGCATCGATCGCCGCCCTGATCTGGCCTGGGAGGGAGTCGTACCAGACATGAAGGCCCCGACCAGATTTCGGTAGAGTATAGCATCTCAAATCGGGAATGTCATCGCTTTTTTGCGATACAAGCTGCATTCGGACTTGACGCCTAATCGCAAATTTACGATATTAGGACACTCGGTAAATGAAATGGCCCATCCCCCAGGGCTCAAAACCAAGGAAATGGGCCACTTCAGACCGAGTGCCCCGGTCGTCTACTGGCATAGGACGCCCGAATTACAATCGAGAAACGCGGGTTCAAGCCCCGTCCGGGGCGCTCAACAGAGTGGGGCTAACGCTGCTGGAACAGCGCCAGCCCCGGATCAAAACCCCAGGGATTGGCCCCCTAAAGTCATGATCGCGATCACAGTACACGACTCGTTCATGCTGGCTTTGGCCTGGGCACCTGGACTGGTGGTTTTCCGGGGACGAGGAAACGAATCAGCTCAATGGCTTGACGCCTGTCGATAGGATTGACGAGCTGTCGCCTTATCCACTCGAAACCGTATCGGAAGATGGATTTTGCCATCCTTTTGTGGGTTTTGAGGCGGATCGGCTCGGCCTCGTGGAGCCAATCGCCGACTTTGTGCGCCCAGCAGAAGCCGACTTTGTGCGCCCAGCAGAAGGTGATGGAAAGGACGGCGGTGAGCTTGGAGATGCGCTCCGGGTCGGTCATGTGGGTGTCTTCGAGGTTGAAGCCACGGGTTTTCAAGGCGGCGAAGAGGGTCTCGATTTGCCAGCGCTGGGCGTAGATGGCCAAGGCCTCCTCGGGCGCGTCGTTGGTCACGACGATCAACAGTTCGCCGGTCTTGAGATGGAGCGCGGCGACGAAGACGGGCCTGGCCTTGGGTTTTCTGGCCTCCGAGAGGCGCCTGGCGTTGGAGAGGATGCGGCTTTCCCCGGGTTTGAGGTCGCGAAACAGCTCCCTCGCCTTGACCATGCGACCACGCGTGTTGGCGATCTTGATGTTGGATCGGATGCGGATGTGAAAGGGGATGGCCTTTTCCTGCAACCATGCCAGCCAGGCGTCGCCGATGAATTCCCGGTCGGCCAGGAGGCTGGCGATCTTGTCGACCCCGAAGAGCCGGAGGACGTGTTCGAGGATCGCGATCCGCTCCTTGGTATTGGAATTGCCCGCCTTGTCGAGCACCCGCCAGCACACGGGAATGGCGATGGCGCGGTTGACGATGCCGATCATCAAGATGTTGACGTCGCGGCGACCCAGCCGCCAGTTGGTCCGGTCCATGGTCAGCCGCCACGGCCCCGCCTGGAGCCCCATCATCGCGACCAGGAACTCGGCGAGGCGATCGTAATCGAAATCGACTTGCTCGAAAAACCGTTGCAGGCGCCGATAGTTGGAGCTGGATCGCGCGCGCCCCGGAAAGTGGCAGGCCAAGTGAGAGAGGTTCACCGTCCGGGCGACGAACACGCCGAAGACCAAGACGCAAAGGCTCTCCAGACGGCTCTTGCGAAAGGCGAAGCCGCATCGTAGCGTCTCACGCAGGGCGTTGATCGGGTTGTCTCGCATGATTTCCCTCTTGACTCGTCGTGGAGTGAATCGGGAATCCTACAACCTTTTCAACGTCCTACGTAAATGCCGTCGTGTACCATGGATCGCGATAGTAAATATAGCGATTTTCGGAGTCAGGCGCCAGTCCCGCATTATGGATTGGCCCCATGAACATCCTTCCATTCGAAAAACAGGTTGCCGCCATCGCCACCTTGACCGAGGGCGTGAGCATCCGCGCGACGGAGCGCCTGACCGACATTCACCGCGACACCATCATGCGCCTTAGCGTCCGTGTCGGCGAGGGCTGTGGTCGGCTGCATGACCATCTGATCCGTGACGTCCAGGTCGCGCATATCGAACTGGACGAGATTGAGCAACCTGATGTGTGGAAATTCGGAACGCCGTTGATCAGTCATCCTCTGCTTTCCAAGTGATGTAGGGTTTTTCGGTGGTTTCCCATTTCTCGTCGATTTCGACGAGGATGGCGGTGACCAGACGTTCGAGCGAGGCCTCGTTGGGAAAGACCCTGACCTTTACGGTGCGGCGCTTGATCTCCTGCTGGATGGATCGCTCCATGGGGTTCGAGGTTCGCATGCGCTTTTGGTGGCGCTCGGGCAGGGCGAAGACGGCGAGGCCCTCGGGGATCGCCGTCTCCAGCCAATCGGCGAGCTTGGGGGCGCTGTCGCGGTAGGCCGCCACCAGATGGCCCAGCTCGGCCTCGGCGGCCTTGCCGTCGGCGGCGTTCCAGACCCGGCGCAGCTCCTTGCCGATGGCCTTTCGGATGGCGAGGTTGGGGGCGTGATGGATGGCGTTTTGAGCCAGATGGTACTGACAGCGCTGCCAGACGGCGCCGCCGAGGACGGCCTTGCGCGCGGCGCCGAGGCCTGGATGATCATCGGAAACGATATAGGCGACACCGCGCATGCCACCGGCAACCAGGGTCTCCAGGAAGGCGCGCCAGTGCACTTCGGCCTCGGAGAGCGCACAGGAAACACCGAGCACCCGGCGGCGCTGGTCGGGGCCGATGCCGATCACCGAGAGCACGGCGGCGTCGCGCACCACGCCACCCTCTCGGACTTTCTCATAGCGCGCGTCGAGGAGCAGGTAGCGGATCTCGCCCAGCGGCCGGTTGCACCAGGCATCCAGCTCCCCATCCAAGAGCTTGGCGGCGCGGCTGACCTGGCTCGACGACAGGCTCTCCAGGCCGAACTCGCGCATCACCGCCTCGGCGTCACGGGTGGAGACGCCTTTGATATACATCTCCGCCACGGCCAGCATGACAGCGCGGCAGGAGCGCCGTCCGCGCTCCAGGGCTTGGGGGTAAAAAGGCGCCTCATGACCGGCGGTCTTGGGAACCTCGAGCCTCACCGTACCGGCCGGGGTGTCGATCTTCTTGGGTCTGGTGCCGTTGGCGTATCCCCGCCGCTCGGGCGTGCGCTCATAGTGGCCGGCGCCCAAGAACCTCTCCCGCTCGATCCGCATGGCGAGATTGAAAAGGCCGGCGAAGACCGTCGCCATGTTCTCGCTACCGCCTTCGATCAATTGTTCCACCAAAGCCTCGACAGCGCTATCCTGGTCTTTCCGCATACTGGTTCTCCATGTTTGTTTGGACGCTTTCATGGATAACCAAAATGACGGATCGCCCCGCGCCGGGGTATACCCCGGCGCGGGGCGAAGCCAAATTTCCAGACCTCACGCTACACAAGCTTCACCCGGCTCACCAATGGCTTTTCGAAGAAGCTACGGAACCACGAGGCGGCGATCTCGCTGTTTATCAGCCACTACAACCTATGCCGGGTTCACGAGACCATCCGCATGACTCCGGCCATGATGCTCGGCGTCACGGATCATATCTGGACCATTGCCGAGTTGATCGAAGCCGCGACCAGCCCGGATGCTCCCGCGCCCGTTGGCCGTCGTGTCGGGCGATTCCGCGTGATCGATGGTGGGCAGGCGTGATATCATGACTGCCTTCGCGGCGCCTCGCTTTTCATGGCGTGGCTTCGCGACGTATCGCAACGCGACGCAGGGCCCCGCTTCGGCGGGGCTCTTTGCGTCAAGGTGTCCTAGGTTCAGATTTTGTGTGCCCTAGTTCGGACAGTACCAATTGATGCGTTGGGCGGTATTATCTGCTCTAATGATGCAGTGGTAGCGGAAGTAAATGGGCATACTTCAAATCGAGGCTTGCAAACCAAAGTCATCAAGGGACCAAGGTGGTACGTGTGATGATCACATTTACTAAAGGTAACTTGTTAGAAGCGAACGTCGATGCGCTGGTGAACACTGTCAACACGGTTGGCGTGATGGGTAGGGGCGTCGCTCTCATGTTCAAGGAAGCATTCCCTGAGAATTTTGAAGCATATGCCGCTGCATGCAAGAATAAGGAAATGCAGCTTGGGCGAATGTTCGTGACCGAACAACTTGATCTTCTTGGTCCTAAATGGATTATCAACTTTCCAACAAAAAGGCATTGGCGCTACCCATCCAAGTTGGAATGGATCGAGGATGGTCTGAAAGATTTGAAGCGTGTGATCGACGAGAAAAATATCCGATCAATCGTAATACCGCCCCTAGGTAGTGGAAACGGGAAGCTTAATTGGAACGAAGTTAGAGAATTAATTGAGGGAGTATTGAGTGATCTTATCGATACAGAAGTCATCGTGTATGAACCAACCGGCAAGTATCAGAATGTCGTAAAGCGTAAGGGCGTCCAACAATTAACACCACCACGTGCCTTGATCGCTGAACTTGTGCGCCAGTACTGGATGCTAGGCATAGAGTGCTCAATATTGGAAATCCAAAAACTAGCATATTTTCGTAACTGCCCAGGTAGCTGATTTCGATGAGGCTGCGGATTGGGTCTCTGGGGGCAGATTTTGTGGGTTTGGGGCGCTGACGGCCTAGATTTCGTTTGACAGAGGGTGGTTGGTCGATTCTAAGGATTCGATGGATAGGGATGTTCTTGCCTTTTTGTCGAAAGACGAGCTGATCGATGTGGTGCTGGCCCAAGGGTCGCGGCTCGCCGAGTTCGAACTCCGGCTTGGTGAACTCGAGCGCCGGCTTGGCCTGAACAGCACGAACAGCGGCAAGCCACCGTCGAGCGATGGATTGAACAAGCCACCGGCGGGTAAAAAGAAGCGCACCAGGAGCCTCCGTAAGAAATCGGCCCGCAAGCCGGGCGGGCAAAAGGGCCACAAGGGCGAGACCCTGCGCCAAGTCGCCGATCCCGACGCCACCGTCGACCATTATCCCGAGACGTGCCAGTGGTGTGGTTCGGGATTGACGCCGGATATGGCTACCGGCCATGGGGCCCGCCAGGTTTTCGATCTACCCGAGCCCCGGCCCCTGGTGGTCACGGAGCATCGGGCGCATCGCTGCCGTTGCGGGCATTGCGGCACGTACACTCGGGCTTCTTTTCCCGTCGCCATCACCGGCCCGGTTCAATACGGCGCTCGGATCGGAGCCATGGTGGTCTACCTGTCGCACTACCAACTCCTGCCCGAGGACCGCCTGGCTGAATTGATGAAGGATCTGTTCGGGGCGGAACTGTCTCCGGCGAGCCTCGCGCGGAGGGGCGGGAACAGCGCCGAGTCCGTCCAAGGCGTCGTCGATGTGATCCGCGAACTGGTGAAATCGGCGCCGGTCAAGCACATGGACGAGACCGGCTTGCGGATCGCCGGGCGGACCCAATGGTTGCACGTCGCCTCGACCGCGCGGTTGACCTTCTATCGGGTCTCGGAGCGACGCGGCAGCCTGCTCGGCGGAGTCGGCGGCATCGTCGTCCATGACCACTGGAAGCCGTACTTTACGATGGAGGGCGTACGGCACGCGCTGTGCAACGCCCATCACCTGCGCGAGTTGCAAGCCCTGATCGAGATCGAGAAGGAGGGCTGGGCACGCAAGATGCAGAGACTATTGCGCCGCGCCTGCCACGCGGTAAATCTCGCCCGGGAGCGGGGCGTGGCGCTGAAACCAGGCCTCGTCGAGCGCTTCCGAGGGTGTTACGACGCGATCACGGCCGAGGGCATCGCCTTTCACGAGGCACAACCTCCTCTTGCGCCCAGATCGAGCAAGGCCAAGCGCCGGGGAAGCAAGCCGCGCCGCACCGGGCACAACCTTCTCCGGCGCCTTCAGACACACAAGGAAGACGCGCTGCGCTTCCTCATCAATTTCGCCGTGCCGTTCACCAACAATCAGGCCGAGCAGGACGGGCGCATGATGAAGGTCAAGCAGAAAATCTCCGGCGGCTTCCGTAGCCAGAAAGGCGCCGAAGACTTTGCCACCGTCCGCGGCTTCATCTCGACCGCCAGAAAACAGGGCTGGAACATCATCCAGGCGCTCATGGAAAATCCCGAAACCCTGATCGAGCGTCTCCACGCCGCCTAAAAGGCCACCATGTACCTGGGCAGTTACATATTTTCTAGAGCGGAATATCGAGAAATTACAACTCAAAAACACGCTTGATCTCCAGTTCAACACGAACAAGTATGGACCATATGCGGACCGATTGAGGCACCTGCTCGATGCGCTGGATGGGAGCTACCTGCATTGTGACAAGCGACTAGCCGATGCGGGCCCAAATGACGCTATTTGGTTCGACGACGCGAGGAAAGACCGAGTTACGACATATCTCTCATCCGCCGAAGCCAAAGAGTACCTTGCAGCCCTTGAGAACACCATCGAGACCATTGATGGATTCCAGTCGCCCCTCGGTATGGAATTGCTAGCGACGGTCGACTGGCTTCTTCGCAGACAGAACGTCGAGCCATCCATTGCGGGCGTAAGGGCTGGTCTTCGTGCGTGGCCCAGCGGCAAGCAAGCAGCGGACCTTGCTTTGCAGAAGCTAGGACATCTGGAGCCCAGCGTAAACTTAAGCTATTTGATGATCGGCTCATAAATCTTGCTTTGCAGAAGCTAGGACATCTGGAGCCCAGCGCACAGATCGGCTCGACCGGCTGATAGCTGGTTGCGCGGACCAGGATTGACCTGTCAACCCCCGTCGATTTCAAACTGAGACACTACCGCCGCGTTATTCATGCCGCCCGGAGACGAGAACCGAGATGAAGGCGATCGTTTCCGCCCGCTGTCAAAGCGAGGTGGTCCCGGATATTGTCCCGAGAGCGGACCTCCTGGCCATTCCCGGTCGGAACCGATCGGCCGAGATGCCTCCGCCCTCGCTCAGCCGCCGAGCTCGGCCCTGACGAGTCGCGCACCGGCGCCCAAGGCCTGGAGCTTCACCTTGGCCAGCCAGCGGGGGAGCGCCGAGAAGCCGCAATCGGTCGTCGCCATCAGCCGTTCGGGCGGAACGTGCTCCAGCACGCGGCGCAGGCGGTCTGCGACCTCCTCCGCCGTCTCCTGGTGGAAGGACTTGACGTCGATCACGCCGGCCGCGATCCGGCAGCCGTCGGGCAAATCCGCCAGCCTGTCGAGATCCGCCATCTCGCGATTGGCAAATTCCAGCAACAAGGTCCGACTCCCAAGCAGGTCCAGCCCGGGGAAGAGGCGAGCGAAGTCGCGCCGCACATAGGGCCGGCTGGCGTTGTTGCCGAAGCAGACATGGACCGCCGCCCGGTCCTCGAAGCCGTCCAGCACGCGGTTGACGATTCCAGCCCCCTCGGCGACGGAGAGCCCTTCCGGGGGGTTGGCGAAGCCGGGCTCGTCGAGCTGGATGAATTCCGCGCCCGCCGCTGCCAGCGCGGCCATCTCCGCCCGGGCGATGGCGACGAGATCGTCCATCAACCCGTGCAGGCCCGCCTCGCCCTCGCCGTAGGCCGGCAGGGGATCGATATTACGGGCGAAGGTGAGGGGACCCGGAAAGGCGATCTTCAGCGGATGATCGGGACAGAGCCGGGCGAGGAGCGCGTATTCCTCCACCAGACCCAGGCCGCCGGGCGCGGTGAGCTTCTCGACCGCAAAGAACTTGGGCGCCCGGTCGTAGCCGGCGAGGCCGAGGCGCCGCGTCGGCGGCCGGCGGTCCAGCCCATCGATCCGGTCGTACATTTCGTAGACGAAGCGCATCCGGCGCAATTCGCCGTCGGAGATGATGTCGATCCCGGCCTCGAGCTGATCGGCGATTGCCGCGCGGGTCGCGTCCTCGAAGGCCTCGTCGACATCGTCGGGGCCCAGGCGGCTGTCCCGCATCCGCTCGCGGAACAGGAAGAGCCAGCCGGGCGTCGCGTGGCTGCCGACGCCGAGCGTCGGGATCAGCGGTAGGTCGGCCATGGCATCCTCGCGCGGTGGCTGTTGGGAAAAGCTTAGGCGGCCTCGCGCAATCTTGAAACGCTCAGCCGATCCGCCAGACCCGCGCGCCGCCGGTGACGACGAATGGCGGCCGGCGAGGGGACGGGAATTCTCTTCACGGCTGCTCACCGCGGGCGCATCATAGGTCGATCGTCGAGGCCGGCAACGGAGAGAAAAAAGGGTCATTGTACTTTTTTCGGCGGAACGGACCAAAAAGCAGAATGACCCCTTTTTCCCCCTTTCGGCGAGGGGACGGGAATTCTCTTCACGGCTGCTCACCGCGGGCGCATCATAAATCGATCGTCAAGGCCGGCAACGAAACAAAGGGGTCATTGTACTTTTTTGACGGAACGGACCAAACAGCAGAATGACCCCTTTTTGCCTTTCGTCCCTATCTGGTTAAAGCAGGATGGGCTCCGAATGTTCTTGATATGTTCTCCATAGAGGTGTAGGCTGATCGCATCGGCTGGAGCTTTTGGAGGACTATTCGATGAGCGGGATATTGGAGTTCCTCGAACGCCATGGATCGGAGGCGGACTGCATCGAGGCGCTGGCTCGGCTGCGCTGGCCGCAAGGCTACGTCTGCGCGCGTTGCGGCGAGAGGCGGAACTACCAATTGAAGACGCGGCCGCGGGTCTTCGAATGCGCCGGTTGCGGCCATCAGGAATCGGTGACCGCGGGCACGGTTTCGGCGTTGCGCAAATGGTTCCTGGCGGCGTGGTGGATGGGGCGCGACAAGCGCGGGGTCTCGGCGCTGTTTCTGTCGCGAGAGTTGAGCCTGCTTCTGTCGCGAGAGTTGAGCCTGCGCTACGACACCGCCTGGCTGATGGAGCTGCGCCATGCCCTGACGGAGCGCCCGGAGTTCCCGCTGGAGGGCTTGGTCGAGGTCGACGAGAGCTATTACGGCGGGCGGGGCAAGCCGGAGAGCCGGGGGCGCGGGCTTTCCAACCCGAACAAGAGCCTGTTGGTGAGGGGACGGGAATTCTCTTCACGGCTGCTCACCGCGGGCGCATCATAAATCGATCGTCAAGGCCGGCAACGAAACAAAGGGGTCATTGTACTTTTTTGACGGAACGGACCAAACAGCAGAATGACCCCTTTTTGCCTTTAGTCGCCGCCACGACGTACTTGGCCGCAGGTATGAGCCGTCATTCGGCGAAGGCGGGGGCGATCTCCTCGACGAAGCGGTGCATCTGTTCGCGCACCATGGCGTCCGGCTTGTTGCCGACGTTGAAGTAGAGGATCACCTCGGCGATTCCCACCGCCTCGACCCGCTTCAGGCTTTCGATGATCCGGCCGGGCGGGCCGATCAGGATCGAGCGCTCGCCGAGATCCGCCGCCTTCATCTCCTTCAGGATTCGGACGATGTCCATGAAGTAGCGCATGGTCGGCGGCGCCTTGTCGGGGTGGTCGGGGAAAGCCGGCAGGACGCAGTGGCGGAAATAGTCCATCTGGGCTTCCCGCCCCTGGGCCTCGCTTCGCTCGTCGTCGGCGATGTGGATGAAATAGCTGCACATCGCGCGACCGGGTTCATGGCCCTTGGCGCGGCATTTATCGCTGTAGGTGGCGACGGCGGCGTCGAGACCGCCGAACATCATCGCCGCCGCGAAGGGCGCGAAGATCACGTTCAGGCCCCGGGCCGCCGCGATGTCGAGGCTGGTTGCGGAGAAACTCGCGACATAAAAGGGGATCGGCGACTGCACGGGCCGCGGCGTGATCTCCATTTCGGGAATGTCGTAGAAGCGTCCCTTGTGCGACCAGGGACCCTCGCCCCAGGCCTTGCGAATCACGTCGATCGTCTCCTCGAAGATCTCGGCCGAGTCCATGTAGGGCGCGCCGAAGGGATCGTATTCCCGCCGGTCGTAGCCCCGTCCGGCGGCGAAATCGACGCGCCCGCCCGACAGCAGGTCGAGGGTCGCCCATTCCTCCGCCAGGTGGATCGGGTGATGCAACGGCAGCACGCTCACCGCCGGGGCCAGCCGGATCGTGGTGGTCACCGGCACGATGCTGGCCAGCAGCGTGCCGGGCCGCGAGTTGACCCCCAGGGAATCGAAGTGGTGCTCGCCGATCCAGGCCGAATGCATGCCCAACGAATCGGCCAGGATCGCCTGCTCGCGGATCTCGCCGATCAACTGGTTGGCCGTGCGGGTGGTTCCCGGATAGGCGTTGTCGGAAAGCGTGAAGTAGCCGAATTTCATCGCCTCGTCCCCTTGCGCGCGAGCGAAGCATCTTAGACCTTGTCGCCCGGTTTGCGAGGGAGGACCCCATGGCCGAGGGCGAAACCAACGATCCGCTGTTGACGCCGATCTGTCGGCGGCTCGGCATCGACTATCCGGTGTTCCAGGCCGGCATGGGCATCGTCGCCCGGGCGGATTTGGCGGCGGCGGTCTCGGCGGCGGGAGGGCTGGGCGTGATCGGGGCCGGCTCGACCATGACGGCGGGCGAGCTTCAGGGCGAGATTCGCCAACTCCGGGCTCGGACCGACAAGCCCTTCGGCGTCGATATCCTGTTCGCCAGCGTGCCGGGCGAGGGGCGCGATGCCGCCCGTTATACCGACGCGGTGCAATCCATGGTCGACGTGGTGCTGGCGGAGCGGGTGGGGGTGCTGATCTCCGGCCTCGGCAGCCCGGCCGCCGTGGTCCCTCTGGCCCACGAGCGGGGAATCGTGGTGATGAGCGTGGTCGGCGCGGTGCGCCATGCGCTGAAGGCCGTCGCCGACGGGGTCGACGTCGTCATCGCCTCCGGCCGCGATGGCGGCGGCCATGTGGGCGAGATCGGGACCGCGGCGCTGGTGCCGGCGGTGGCGGACGCACTCGAGGTGCCGGTGCTGGCGGGCGGCGGCCTCGCCGATGGGCGAGGGCTGGTCGCCGCCCTCGCCCTCGGCGCCCAGGGCTGCTGGCTCGGCACCCGCTTCATCGCCACCTCCGAGGCCCGCGCGCACGACGCCTACAAGCTTCGGATCGTCGCCACCGACAGCGCCGGCACCGTGGTGACGCGGGCCCATTCCGGCAAGCCCTGCCGGCTGATCCAAAACGGCTTCACCGCGTCCTGGGCCGGCCGGGAGGCGGAGATCGAAGCCTTCCCCCTACAGCTCATGCACGTCGGCAACCCGGCCTCGGAGTTGGGGCGGATCCAGGGCGACGTGGAG
>CBDDBZ010000011.1:0-33462 GCA_965225945.1 Alphaproteobacteria bacterium
TGACCCCAATCTCGGCTCGAAGCGATTTCCTCGCCTGCCGCGTCTCGCTCCCCGGCGGGGCCTTCGTGAGCATCTGGAGGCGGCGAATTGGGCGCTTCGTCCCCTTCGCCCGACGCGCCCCTGGGAGGATCCGACCTGGCATCCCCATTCATGACGAAATACTCGAGTTCATTCGGCCAACGTTCTCCAGATGAACACTGGTTCTGAGCGTTAGTGTAGCCATTTTGGCTCCCTTCGGCAATCCGGAACAATGTTTCTATATCGGTTGGAACTCCCATTTCGGAAATGCCAATCCTGCGAGGTGTTCACCCTAGAATTCATACCAACCGACGTAAGTCCTGACAGCCCCGCTCCCCCGGCCCAACCACCCCGAGGGTACCATTCATGGGTGGTTGGGCCGGGGGAGCGGGGCGGCGCGGGGAGTCGCCATTTATGGCGGTTGGTATCAGACGTTGGGTCCCTGCACATCTATGGCATCACAAGGGAGACGAGCACTGACACCCGCAGTAAGCGCCGCCGCCGCGGAGCGGGCCGGTCAGGACTTGGGGCCGTCGGGCTTCGGCGGCGGCTCGGCCAGGCGGATGTGGAGTTCGCGGAGCTGCGCCGGCGTCGCCTCGGCGGGCGCCCCCATCATCAGGTCCTGGGCCTGCTGGTTCATCGGGAACAGGATCACCTCGCGGATGTTCGGCTCGCCCGCCAGCAGCATGACGATCCGGTCGATCCCCGGGGCCAGGCCGCCATGCGGCGGCGCGCCGTATTTGAGCGCGTTCAGCATGCCGGAAAAGCGCGCCTCGACCTCCGCGGCCTCGTAGCCGGCGATGGCGAAGGCCTTGTACATGATCTCCGGCAGGTGGTTGCGGATGGCGCCCGAGGAAAGCTCGACCCCGTTGCAGACGATGTCGTACTGAAGCCCGAGGATGGTCAGCGGATCCTCGGCCCCTAGCGCGGCGAGACCGCCTTGCGGCATCGAGAAGGGATTGTGCGAGAAGTCGATCCGCTGCTCGGCCTCGTTCCATTCATAGAGCGGGAAGTCGACGATCCAACAGAAGCGAAACTCGCCCTCCTCGATCAGTCCCAAATCCTCGCCCAGCTTGCTCCGCGCCTTGCCGGCCAGCAGCGCCGCCTCGGGTGCCTGGTCGCAGGCGAAGAAGATCCCATCGCCGTCGCCGACGCCGGCGAGCGCCTCCAAGTGCCGGAGCCGGGCCTCGTCCAGGCGGTTGGCGATCGGGCCCCGGCCGCCGCCGTCGGCGAGGCTGATCCAGCCCATGCCGGCCGCCCCCTCCGCGCGCGCCCACTCGTTCATCCGGTCGAAGAAGCCGCGCGGCCGGGCCGCGGCCCCCGGCGCCGGGATCGCCCGCACGCTGGCCCCGCCGGCGATCGCCTTGGCGAAGAGCTGGAAGTCCGAGCCCTCGAAGACCTCGCTCACGTCGGCGATTTCGATCGGATTGCGGAGATCCGGTTTGTCGCTGCCGTATTTCACCATCGCCTCGGCGTAGGCGATGCGCGGGAAGGGCAGGGGCGTCACCGCCAGGTCGGAAAACTCGGTGAAGACGCCGTGCATCACCGGCTCGACGGCGGCGAATACGTCCTCCTGCTCGACGAAGCTCATCTCCAGGTCGAGTTGATAAAATTCGCCCGGGCTGCGGTCGGCCCGCGCGTCCTCGTCGCGGAAGCACGGCGCGATCTGAAAATATCGATCGAAGCCCGCCATCATCACGAGCTGCTTGAATTGCTGCGGCGCCTGCGGCAGGGCGTAAAAGCGGCCGGGATGGAGCCGGCTCGGCACCAGGAAATCGCGCGCCCCTTCCGGCGAGGCGGCGGTCAGGATCGGGGTCTGAAATTCGGTGAAGCCCCGCGCCTCCATCCGCCGGCGGATCGAGGAGATGACCTTGGCCCGAAGCTCGATGTTCCGGTGCAGCTTCTCGCGGCGGAGATCGACGAAGCGATAGCGCAGCCGCGTCTCCTCCGGATAGACCGCTTCGCCGAAGACCTGGAGCGGCAGCTCGGCGGCGGCCGAGAGCACATCGAAGGCCTCGATCCGGACCTCGACCTCGCCGCTCGCCAGGCTCGGATTGACGGTGTCCTCGCCGCGGCGCACCACCGGCCCCTCGATCCTGACGACGCTTTCCGGGCCGACCCTCTCCGCCGCCTCGAAATGCGCCTGGTCCGGCTCGATCACGCACTGGGTGATGCCGTAATGGTCGCGCAGGTCGAGGAACAACAGGCCGCCGTGATCGCGTTTTCGGTGCACCCAGCCGCTGAGCCGCGCCCGGCCTCCGACGTCCTCGACCCGCAACTCGCCACAGGTATGGCTTCGGTAGGCATGCATGGCGCCGTCGTCTCCTCGAATCGATTTGCCCGCTTCCTCGCCGGCGCGCGGACCCAGGATACCGGCGGGGGGAGCCGGCGGCGGGAACCGGCGGGGGGATCCGGCGGGCGGGATCGCGGGCGCGCGCAAGAGGCCTGCAAGCGGGGATTTTGTCAAGACGAACCCGGCCCCTCGCCCAGGGCAATCGCGTATACGCGATTGGCCTGGATTCTTCTTGTTCCCTCAGTCGCCGGGCGCGCCCATCCGGTCGCTTGGCTTCGCTCGCATGGGCTCGCGGGGACTCAGTGGCCCATTGGCGGCGGTTGAGGCAGGTTCGAGGCCGTGTCCATCACTTCACGCGATTGCCCTGGGCCCCTCGCCGGGAGAGGCGACAGGCCCGAGCCGAATGCGCTATAGCACCTTGCGAGATGACGATTATCACGACGAACGATGAACTCGCCGCGTTCTGCGCTCGGCTCCGCCAGGCGCCCAGCGTCACCGTCGACACCGAGTTCATGCGCGAGCGGACCTATTGGTCGATTCTCTGCCTGCTGCAGTTCGCCAGCGCCGAGGAGGTCCGCGCCGTCGACCCCCTGGCCGAAGGGCTGGACCTGGCGCCGGTCTTCGAACTGATGGACGACCGAGGGGTCCTCAAGGTGTTCCACGCCGCGCGCCAGGACTTGGAGATCTTCCATCACCTGACCGGGCGGGTGCCGGCGCCGATCTTCGACACCCAACTCGCCGCGATGGTCACCGGCTTCGGCGACAACGTCGGCTACGAGACCCTGGTCAACAAGTTGGCGAATGCGAGTATCGACAAATCCTCGCAATTCACCGACTGGTCACGGCGCCCCCTCAGCCAGCGGCAAATCGACTATGCGCTCGACGACGTGATCCACCTTCGCCCGATCCACCGGAAGCTGACCGCCAAGCTCGCCGAGAACGGACGCTCGCGCTGGCTCGACGAGGAAATGGCCGTCCTGGCGGACCCCGCGACCTACATAATCGAGCCGGACGAGGCCTGGCGGCGGCTCAAGATACGCAACCGCAAGCCGAGCTATCTCGCGGTGCTGAAATCGCTCGCCGCCTGGCGCGAGCGCGAGGCCCAGTCCCGCGACCTCACCCGCAACCGGGTGCTGCGCGACGAGGCGATCCAGGAAATCGCGGCCGAGCGGCCGAGCGACGAAGCGGGCCTCGGGCGGCTCCGCACCATCGGCCGGGAGGTCCGCAAGGGCGCCAAGGGAGCCCAGATCCTCGAAGCCGTCCGCGCCGGCCTCGACATGGGCGAAGCCGACCTTCCCGAGATCGACTCGCCGCGACGCCTACAGCGCAACATCGGACCCGTGGTGGACCTGCTGAAGGTGTTGCTGAAATTTCGCGCCGAGCAGCACGACGTCGCCCAGCGGCTCGTCGCCACGGCGGGCGAACTGGAACGAATCGCCGGTAGCGACGACGAAGACCTCCCGTCCTTGAAGGGCTGGCGCCGCGAGATCTTCGGCGCGGAGGCGTTGGCGCTCAAGCGCGGCGAGATCGCGCTCGCCATCGAGGGCCGCCGGCTGACGGTGCATCGCCTCAATCGGCGATGATCAGTTCGGGCGCGAGGTCGAAGGCACGGGCCAGGGCCTCGAAACGACGCAGCACCAGATCGCCCACCAGGGCGCGTCGCGCGTGGGGCACGGTCAGTTCCAGACGACCGTCGGCGCGGGCGAGCATGATGCCTTCCATCAGGGAGGCGAGACCGCCGGAGATCGTCAGGCCGAGACGCAGCGCCTGACCGACGCGGTGGGCCTCGCGGGCCTCGTCCTCGTCGACCAATCGGCGGATCGCCGCGACCTCCGGCCCGTCGGCGTGCCCGGTGTGCCGGGCGTGAACCATGAGGGCGAGCCGGGCCCGCTCGTTGTGGTCGATGCCGACGAAGGGACCGCGCGCGGTGTCGAGCATGGCCTGCTCGGCGCGGTAGTCGCGATGCGTCATCCAGGCCCCGTCCGCCAGCAGGGCGGCGGCTCGGCGAAGCCGGCGAGCCGCCGGCGGCTCGGCGCAAAACAGCCGGTCCGTCCAACTCGCCAAGGCCTGGCCGGCGCCGGGGAAGCGGCTCCTGGTGGCCGCCAGCCGGGCGCAGCCGGCGAGCAGCGGATCGTCGGCCCTCAGCCCCGGAGAGAGCCGATCGACGAGCACGCCCTCCCTGAGGCCGAAGGCGGAAAAGGCGACGCGCTCGACCCCGCTCGCCTCGATCAAGGAGGCGAGGACCCTGGCCGCGTAAGGCAGCGTCGCCCGCCGCTCGACCGAGACCGCCTCCAGCCGGATCGTGCTGTCGGGCGAGAGGCGCGAGGTCAACGCCGCCATCAGGCGCATCTCGCCGGCCTTCACGACGTAGCCGTGCAGCACCAATAGCGGATGATCGCGCATCAACATGTGGAGATGGCCGAGGGCGCGCCAGGCGCCGCCGACGATATAGAGGCTCTTGCCCGCGTGGCGCGCCAACCAATCCACCTCGCCGAGGCGCCGGTCGATCTCGGCCCGATGTCGCGGGTCGCCCGGCGGACCGTCCGTCCCGCCGGTGCGAAGGGTGCCGATCGGCAACGTGGCCGCCTCGTCGGCGGTCGCGTCGAGCGAGACCAGTTCCAAGCTTCCGCCGCCGAGATCGCCCATCAGCCCGTCCGCCCCCGGACAGGCGGCCTGGACGCCGAGGGTGGCGAGGCGCGCCTCTTCCTCGCCCCTCAACACCCGGATCCGCAACCCGCAGGCGCGCTCGATCGCGGCGACGAAACTCTCCCCATCCTGGGCCTCGCGCACGGCGGCGGTGGCGATGGCATCGATGCTGGCGACGCCCATTTCACCCGCCAGCACACTGAACCGCGACAGCGCGCGCTTGGCGGCCTCGACGCCGCTCGGGTCCAACGTCCCCCGCTCGTCCAAGCCCCGCGCAAGACTGCATTGCGCGCGCTCGTTGAAGATCGGCACCGGCGCGCGGCCGAGCGCGTCGTAGACCACGAGGCGGACCGAGTTCGAGCCGACGTCGATCACCGCCACCGGCGGGCCGGCCTCGCCATCGCCCGCGCCGCCGTCGCCGGCGGCACTCCAGTGTCGGGACATCGAGTGCCGCGCTCTACTCGACCGCGACGACGGGCGGTGCCCGCGAATCGTCGCCGAGCGCGCTGCCCCGCCCGGAAAGCGACGGATTGGTCATGAAGTAGTGGTGCGCGTGGAAGGCGGCGGGCGTGTCGGGCGCGCGGCGATAGCGACCGTCGGCGAGCATCCGCCAACTCTGCGCCTCGTCCTTCAAGCTCGCCACCATGATCTGGTCCAGCACCTGGGCGTGCACCGTCGGGTTCTCGATCGGCACCAGAGTCTCGACGCGGCGATCGAAATTGCGCGGCATCCAGTCGGCCGACGAGATGAAAACCTTGGCGTCGGGCGAGGGCAGGCCGTGACCGGCGCCGAAGCAGACGATGCGGCCGTGTTCCAGGAACCGGCCGACGATGCTCTTGACGCGGATGTTTTCCGAGCGGTCGGGCAGGCCGGGCCGGAGGCAGCAGATGCCGCGAACCACGAGTTCGACCGAGACGCCGGCGGCGGCCGCGCGGTAGAGCGCCTCGATGATCTCGGCATCGACCAGCGCGTTCAGCTTGATCCAGATCATCCCCGCTCGCCCGGCGCGGACATGGTTCGCTTCCTCGTCGATCAGTTCCAGCAGACACTCGCGCATGCGATGGGGCGAGGTGATCAGCTTCTCGAAAGTTTCCGGCTCGGCATAGCCGGTCAGATAGTTGAAGAGCTTCGAGGCGTCTCGCCCCAAGGCTGGGTCGGCGGTGAAGAAGGAGAGGTCGGTATAGCTCTTGGCGGTGATGGCGTGATAGTTGCCGGTGCCGAAATGCACGTAGGTGCGAAGCCCTCGCTCTTCCCGGCGGACCACCAGGGAAATCTTGGCGTGGGTCTTGAGGTCCATGAAGCCGTAAACGACGTGAACACCCGCCCGCTCCAGATCGTGGGCCCACTTGATGTTGGCTTCCTCGTCGAAGCGGGCCTTCAGTTCCACCAGCGCGGTGACCGCCTTGCCGGCCTCGGCGGCGGTGATTAGGGCCTTGACGATGGGGGAATCGTCGCTGGTGCGGTAGAGCGTCTGCTTGATCGCCACGACACGCGGATCCTGCGCCGCCTGGGCGATAAACTGAACCACCACGTCGAAACTCTCGTAGGGGTGATGGACGACGATATCCTTGGCCCGAACGGCGGCGAGACAATCGCCGCCGAAATCGCGAATTCGCTCGGGGAAACGAACATCGAGGGAGTCGAACATCAGGTTCGGCCGATCGATCCCCATCAGCTCCTGGGTGTCGGCAAGTCCGAGCAGCCCGTTCACCACGAAGAGATCGCGCACCTCCACGTCCAGCTTGTCGGCGACGAAGGCCCGCGTCCGCTCGCTCATCTCGGCGTTCACCAGCAGGCTGGTCACGCTGCCCCTCCGGCGACGCTTCAACGCCGTCTGGAAGAAGCGGACCAGATCCTCCGCTTCCTCCTCGACCTCGATGTCGCTATCGCGAATGACCCGGAAAAGCCCTCGCTCGGCCACTTCGTATCCGGGGAAGAGGCGGTCGAGAAACAGACCGACCAGATCTTCCAAGGTCAGGAAGCGCACCGCCTCGCCCGGCAGGCGAACGAAGCGCTGCAATCGAAGCGACAGCGGCACCAGCGCCTCCAACGGCCGCTCGTCCTCGATCCGGTGCAGATGCAGCACCATGGCGAAGCCGAGGTTCTGGATGAAGGGGAAGGGATGCGCCGGGTCGATCGCCAACGGTGTCAGCACGGGGAAGACGTCGCGAAGAAAGTAATCCTCGAGCCACTCCAGATCGTCGCCGTCCAAGTCGTCGGCCGAGACGACGGCGATGCCGGCCGCCCTGAGCTCGCCCCGGAGCGCGCTCCAGCGCCGGGCCTGCTGCTCCAGCAGTTCCCCCGTCACCTCGGAGATCGCCTCGATCTGGGCCCTGGGGCCGAGACCATCGTCGCTTCGCCGGGTAACACCGGCGCGCACCTGTCCGTGCAGCGCGGCGACCCGGACCATGAAGAACTCGTCCAGATTGGTGGCCGAGATCGAGAGGAAACGGAGCCGCTCCAGCAGCGGATGGCGCTCGTTCAGGGATTCCTCCAAGACCCGAAGATTGAAGGCGAGCCAAGAAAGCTCGCGGTTGATCAGGTCGTCCCTCGGGCTGTGATCGACCAGCGGGCGCGAGAAGCCGAGACCCGGATCGACGTCCACCTCGGCCGCCTTCACGTCGACGATCTTCGCTTCACTCATCGGCCAAGGCCTCCTGCTCCGGCACCCGTCGCCAGATCCGCGAAACGCCAAAGAGGGGGATGGCGACGTAGCCGCGCACGATCAAGCGATCCTCGCCGTCGCGCCGAATCGTCGCCTGGTAGATCTGGCCATCCTCCGGATTATAGATCGTGCCACCGGTCCATCGCCCGTCTTCGTCGTCGGCCACGAAATCGCGCAGCAATTCCAGGCCGACGATTCCGCGATCGCGTTTCTCGCGATCGACATTGAAGATATCCCTTTTTGGCCGGCCCTGGTCGTCGTTCGGCTCCTTGAGCCAGACAATACGCCCGCATCGTGACAGATTTCCGCAAGCCTCGATCTCGACATGGGAGCGACCGTCCTTGGTCGCCCAACGGCCGACGACCTCGCGCGGCATGGCCTCGGCGGAGGCGACCGCGGCGAGCAATACCAGACCACCCCCGATCGAGGCGAGGTTCGAGACTGCCGTCACGACCACGTCTCCTGGCGGGAGGGCGGACGGCCGAGAGTTTCCGCGTGATCTCGCCATGTTCTAAAACGTCCCCGGGTAGGAGCCGCCGTCCAGGAGCACCTGCTGCCCGGTCATATAGCCGGCGTGAACGCTGCAGAGAAAGGCGCAGACGGCGCCGAATTCCTCCACCGTGCCGAACCGGCCGGAAGGGTTTCCGGCCGCCGCCTCGGTCGCGATCTCCGCCAGGGGTCGCGCGCGCTCTTCCGCCAGAAAGCGATGTCCCGCCCGCAAGCGGTCGGTATCGAAGGGGCCGGGCAGCAGGTTGTTGATGGTGACGCCGTGGCGCACCGTCTTACGGCTGAGCCCGGCGACGAAACCGGTGAGGCCCGCGCGCGCGCCGTTGGACAGACAGAGCTCGTCGATCGGCTGCTTCACCGAGACCGAGGTGATGTTGACGATACGGCCGAAACCGCGCGCCATCATGGCGTCGACCGTCGCCTTGATCAGCTCGATCGGCGTGATCATGTTGGCTTCCACCGCGCGGCGCCAATCGTCGGGGGTGAAGTCACGAAAGTCGCCGCGCGGCGGCCCGCCGGCGTTGTTGACCAGGATGTCGGGATCGGGACAGGCGGCGAGGGTCATCTGCCGCCCCTCGGGCGTGGTGACGTCGCAGGCGACCGCCGTCACCTCGACGCCGGTGGCGTCGCGGATCTCCGCCGCCGTCGCCTCGAGTTCGCTTGTCCCTCGTGCGTTGATCACCAGATGCACGCCCTCGCCCGCCAGCGCCATCGCACAGCCCTTGCCGAGGCCCTTGCTCGCCGCGCAGACGATCGCCCTCTTGCCCGCGATACCCAGATCCATCGTCAGCCTCCCCCTCTCTCCCCGTCGTCGTCACCGGCCCCGACGGGGCCGGCCTCGCGATCGATAGTGTCGCCGAGCACGCTGCGAGCCAAGGGCACGGTGATCGCCCGGCCGTCGGCCAGGGCCCGAGAATCGAGCCGGGCGACGAGACGGCGCGCCTCGGCGAAGGAGCGTTCCATGCGGCTGGCGAGATAGCTAACGACCCGGGGCTCGACTCGAACCTGACGGTCGCTGAAGAGTTTGGCCATGACCGCCGCCAGAAGTTCGTCGTCCGGCGGCGCGATCCGGGCGAGGGGGCAGGAGGCGAGACGGGAGGCGAGATCCGGCAGCCGCAGCGGCCAACGGGCCGGCGGATGGCGCGCCGTCAGCAGGAGCGAGCGCCCGGCCTCGCGCACGGCGTTGACCAGGTGGAAGAGCCGCCGCTCGGCCACCGCCTCGCCTGCCGCCGGTTCCGCCGTCTCGACGAGAAAGTTCGTTTCCGGCGCCAGCAACTCGGCCGTCTCCGGCGCGAGGGGATCCAGGACACGCACCTCGGCCCGGCCGCGCCAAACCTCGGCCAGATGACTCTTTCCCGAGGCAGCGGGGCCGACCAGAACCAGCACGGCGCCCGGCCAATCCGGCCAGCGGTCGATCCAGGCGACGGCCTCCCGGTTGCAGGGCGCGACCAAGAAGTCCTCGCGCGCCCGGGCCGGCCGAATGGCCAGATCGAAGGCCAATTGTCCACTCATTCCGGCGGCTCCGGCTCCGGCTCCCTCGCCGGTGCTGGTGCTGGTGGTTCATCACTCTCCGCGCCGAGATAGAGCCTGCTTTGCAGGTAACGCTCATGGCTAAAGCGGACCAAGACCCCGGCGGCGGCCGTCGCCGGCACCGCCAGCAGTACCCCGACGAAGCCGAAAAGGGCGCCGCCCGCCAGCAGCCCGAACATCACCCAGACCGGATGCAGGCCGACCCGGTCGCCCAGCAGCCGGGGCGTCAGGATGTTTCCCTCCAGGACCTGGCCGGCGAGGAAGATCGCGGCGGTGGCGGCGATCAGTCCGTATTCGGGCCAGAACTGCATGATCGCCTGGGTCATCGATAGTGCCAGGCCGACGAGCGCGCCGACGAAGGGAACGAAAGAGATCAGCCCGGCGATGATGCCGATGAGGAGGCCGAATTCGAGCCCGACCAGCGACAACGAGACCGCGTAGAAGGCCCCGAGGATCAGGCAAACGGTACCCTGGCCTCGAACGAAACCGCCCAGAACATCGTCGACCTCGCTCAACAGCCGGCGAATCGTCGGCGCGTGCTGGCGCGGCAGCCACCGGTCGAGGCGGGCGATCATCAGATCCCAGTCGCGCAGCAGATAGAAAGCGACGATCGGCGTGATGAAAAGCAGCGTGAGCAGGTTGATCACCGCCAAGCCGCCGGCCAAGAGTCGCTTAAAAAGGTCGACCCCGAAGCCGACGATATCGCCGGCGAAGCCGCCCATGGCGTCCCGGACCTCGGCCTCGCCGCTCTCGACGCCCAGACGCCCGAGCGTGTCCCGCACCAGCGGCAAGACCGATTCCCGCAGGACCTCGATATATTTCGGCAGCAGCTCGACCAGGCCGAAGACCTGGCGGTTGATGATCGGCACCAACAGCAACAGCGCGATCGTCACCAGCAGGAAGAAGACGAAGAGCACCACGATCGTCGCCCCAGCGCGGGGCAGCCAACGCTCCAGCTTGTCCGTCGCCGGATCGAGAAAATAGGCGACCGCCATGCCGGCGACGAACGGCAACATGATGCCGCGCAACACGAACAACAGGAAACCCAGCGTGACGAGGCTGATCGACCAGTAGATGATCTGCCGCGTCGCGCTCATCGCGTCACTCCGACTTCACCGTTCGGCGGCTCCAGGATATCAGATAGCCGGCGCCGGAAATCACCGTCGTTGCGCCCACCAGGTATTCAAGCCCTTGCGCCAGGCCGTCCCAATCGGCCCGCCCGAAGGCGAGGCCGGCCAAGACGGTGGCGGCGAGCACAATCTGCAGCAGGGTGTTGAGCTTGCTGACGAAAAAGGGCGCGATTTCGATCGCTTCGTCCAACATGAACTGCAGAACCGCGCCACCGACGAGCAGCACGTCGCGGCTCACCACCAAAAGAACCAGCCAGAGGGCGATTCGCCCGTCGACCCCGAGGCTGATGTAGATGGCGACCAGAAGCACCTTGTCGGCGATCGGATCGAGATAGGTGCCGAGTGTCGTCGCGAGATCGAAGCGCTTGGCGAGAAAGCCGTCGACCGCGTCGGAGAGGCCCGCGAGGACGAAGGCGAGGAAGGCGACGAGCCAGGCCTCGCGCAATATCAGCCAGACGATCAGCGGAACGCTCAGCAACCGCGCCAAGCTGATAATGTTGGGAAGCGTCACTCTCTACTTCCGGCCGCTGGCGCCGGTCCTCGGTGTCAAGGTCCAAAATGCATCGTCACGGGTGAGTTCGAGCCCGTCCTGCGACAGCGAAACGCGCAGCCGATCGGGCGTGCCGAGATAGTGCAGCTCGACCTGCGCGCCGGATTTCGAGATCGCCAATATGTCGAATCGCTCGATCATGGCATTGCGCTCCAGGCCCGCCCGAATGGCGAGCCAATCGGCGAGACCGGCGAGCGGTACATGCGCGGTCAGGCGAAACGCCTCGTCGAAACTCACCAGGGTCTCGCGTTTCCAGGCATTCTCCAGATCGGCGGCGATCGCGCCGACGGCCCGGGCCATCATCTTCGCCTCGCTCTCCTTGCCCGCCGGGATGAAGGGCCTAACCTCGACCCCGTGGCGGAGCGCGCCGTGCCAGGAGAGCGTGACGGATAAGGCGCGCGCCGCCGCGCCGGACGGTCGGCCACGGAACCGCGCCGTAGCGACCAGTTGGGTCTCCACCTCGTGAAGCTCGCCGATCGCCGAGAGCGCCCCGGCATCGCCGGCGAAGGCCCTCTCGGCGTCGATCGCCGCAATGTCGCCCAGGTCGCCGAAGGGCAACAACAGCGGCAGCATCGCGCCTCTCGGCGGCTCGTGCGCGATCCAGGCCTCGAGCCAAGGGTTCTTTTCGCCGAAGAGCCTCAGCGATTTGCCGACCTGCAACACCGGAAGCACCAGCACCGGGCGCGCGCGGGTCTCGGTGAAGGGGATGGTGGCAGCGCGCAGCAAGTCGCGAATTGGCGTCTTCTTGAAACTTACGGTGAGCTCGGACAAATAACGGGTGGCCGAGGTTTTCTCGTTCTCGACCTCGATCGCGGCGACCATTTCCACGATTTGGTGAATCTTCGGCGCCGGCAGGCGACCCGCGTCCTCGGCCACGGTCAGGCGGCCGAGAATCACGCGAAGCGCCGCCGACTGGCCCTGGGCGAGCGCCACGTCACGGGCCTCGGTCGCCGTCGTCGCAACGGCATCGACGGGCAGCGCATAGACGGTGAACAGATCGTCGACGCCTTGCGCCGCCGCCGGTCCGACGGGAACCAGACACGGCGCGGCCAGTGCCGCGAATAGCCAACGCCACGGAATGTGCACCATCGCCACCGTTTCCTCGTCCGGGCCAGTTGAAATATCGCCGGCACCCGTTCATCTTGCCAGCAGCGCGCCCGGACGGCCTCCTCTCCGCCTTATAGACCAGCGAGGACCCCATCAAAAGCTACACCTACAAGGACGCGGGCGTGGATATCGAAGCGGGCGCGATGGCCGTCGAAAGCTACAAGCCGCTCGTCGCCGGCACCCGGCGGCCCGGCGTGATCGGCGGCATCGGCGCCTTCGGCGGGCTCTTCGACCCCCGCGCGGCGGGCTACGACGACCCCCTGCTGGTGGCGGCGAGCGACGGTGTCGGCACCAAGGTGATGCTGGCGATCGAGGCCGGGCGGCACGATAGCGTCGGCATCGATCTGGTGGCGATGTGCGTCAACGATCTCATCGTCCAGGGTGCGGAACCGCTGTTCTTTCTCGACTATTTCGCCACCGCCCGCCTGGCGTCGGAGCATGCGCGAGAGGTGGTTGCCGGCATCGCCCGGGGCTGCCGCGAGGCGGGTTGCGCGCTCATCGGCGGCGAGACGGCGGAGATGCCGGGGCTTTACCGGGAGGGCGATTACGACCTCGCCGGCTTCGCCGTCGGCGCGGTCGAGCGCGAATTGGTCCTGACGGGCGAGGATATCTGCGCCGGCGACCTGTTGCTCGGGCTCGACTCCAGCGGGCCGCATTCCAACGGCTATTCCTTGATCCGCCGCCTGCTCGACGACAACGGCTTTTCGCTCTCCGATCCGGCCCCCTTCGCGCCCGAGTTGAGCCTGGGCGAGGCCCTGCTGACGCCGACGCGAATTTACGTGGCGCCGGTCCTGGCGGCGATCCGCGCGGGTCTGGTGAAGGGTCTCGCGCACATCACCGGCGGCGGCTTGGTCGAGAACGTGGCGCGCATGTTGCCGGACGGATTGGCGGCGCGGATCGACGGCGAGGCCTGGACGCCGCCCGGGGTGTTCTCCTGGCTCGCCGGGATCGGTGGAATCGAGACGGCGGAGATGGCGCGGACCTTCAATTGTGGAATCGCCATGGTCGCCGCGGTTTCGCCGGCGCGGGCGGGGGAGGCGCGGGCTCTTTTCGAGACCGAGGGCGAGAGCGCGCGCATCATCGGCGAGGTCGTGGCGGAGACGGAGGGTGCGCCCCGGACCCGGATCGAAGGCCTGGCTTTCCGATGAGCCGAAGGCGCCTGGGGGTGCTGATTTCTGGCCGGGGCAGCAACCTGGCGGCCTTGATCGCCGCCTGCGCCGGGCCTGGTTTCCCGGCCGAAATCGTGGTGGTGATCTCCAACCAGCCGGCGGCGGCGGGCCTGGGGCGGGCGACGGCGGCGGGCATCGAGGCCGTCGTCGTCGATCATCGCGACCATGCAGATCGCCCCGCCTTCGAGGCGGCGGTGAGCGAGGTCTTGCTCGCGCACGGGGTCGAGCTGGTCTGTCTCGCCGGTTTCATGCGGCTGCTGACCGCGGGCTTCCTCGATGCCTGGGCGGCCCGCGTGATCAACATCCACCCCTCGCTGCTGCCGGCCTTCAAGGGGCTGGAAGCCCACGCCCGCGTGCTCGGCGCGGGTGTGCGAATCACCGGCTGCACCGTGCACTATGTCGTACCCGAGATGGACAGCGGCCCGATCGTCGCGCAGGCGGCGGTGGCGGTCCTGGCGGGGGACGACGAAGCGGCGCTGGCGGCGCGCGTGCTGGAAGCCGAGCACCGGCTCTATCCCCTCGCCGTCCGCAGAATTGCCGAGGGCCGGGCCCGCCTGGTGGACGGACGGGTGTTGCTCGACGGCACCGACGCGCCGCCGCCCAGTCTGTTCAACCCATCCGACGTTTGAGCGCCCTGGCGGATCAGCCGACGATGTCGACCTCGGCGAAGAAATAGGCGATTTCGATCCGAGCGTTTTCGGCTGAATCGGAGCCGTGGGTCGAGTTCGCCTCGATAGTCTCGGCGAAGTCCTTGCGGATCGTGCCGTCCGCCGCCTCGGCCGGATTGGTCGCGCCCATCAACTCGCGGTTGCGGGCGACCGCGTTCTCGCCCTCCAGCACCTGGACGACGACGGGGCCGGAGGTCATGAAGCCGCAAAGCGAATCAAAGAACGGCCGCGCCTCGTGTACCGCGTAGAAGCCTTCGGCCTGGGCGCGGGTCAGCCGAACGCGCCGCTGCGCGACGATGGCGAGGCCCGTCGCTTCCAGCCGCTGATTGATGGCCCCGGTGAGGTTCCGGCGCGTCGCGTCGGGTTTGAGAATGGACAAGGTCCGCTCGATCGCCATGATCCGCTCGACTCCAGCTATTGCACCGTGAAAACGTCGCGCCTTATATCGGCTCGCCAACGGCACCGCAACCACGCCCGGACACCGTCGCATGCTGCGCCTCGAGGACCTGACCTACCGCATCGCCGGGCGCGTCGTGCTGGAGGGCGCGAGCGTGCACGTGCCGGCCGGTCACCGGGTCGGCGTGGTCGGCCGCAACGGCGCCGGCAAGACCACGCTGCTGCGCCTGATCGCGGGCGAGGCGCAGGCCGACGGTGGCGAACTACGCCTGCGTCGAGGCGCGCGGATCGCCGTGCTGGCGCAGGAGGCACCGGGCGGCGGTGAGTGCTTGCTCGACTACGTGCTGGCCGCCGATGGCGAACGGCTGGACCTGCTGGCGGAGGCGGAGCGGGCGAGCGCGCCCGATCGCATTGCCCCGGATCGCAGCGCCGCCGATCGCATCGCCGAGGTGCACCAGCGCTTGGCCGATATCGACGCCCACGGGGCGCCGGCCCGGGCTGCGCGGATCCTGGCCGGCCTTGGTTTCGACGCAGGCGCGCAGGCCCGCCCGCTCGACGATTTCTCCGGCGGCTGGCGGATGCGGGTTGCCTTGGCGCGGGTGCTGTTCCGGGCGCCGGACCTGCTGCTGCTCGACGAGCCGACGAACTTTCTCGACCTCGAAGGCGCTATCTGGTTGGAGGGATTTCTCGCCCGCTATCCCCACACCTTGATGATCGTCAGCCACGACCGGACGCTGCTGAACCAGGTCGCCGACTCGATCGTGCATGTCGAGGATCGGGGACTTCGGCTCTATCGCGGTGGCTACGACCAGTTCGAGGCGGTGCGGCGCCAACGGCTCGAACACCAGGCGAAGGCGTGCCAGAAGCAGGACGCCCAGCGCAAGCGGATGCAGGCCTTCATCGACCGTTTCCGGGCCCAGGCGAACAAGGCCCGCCAAGCGCAGAGCCGCATCAAGATGCTGGAGCGGATGGCGCCGATCGCCGCCCAGATGGAGGCCCGCACGATCGAACTGGAGCTGCCCGAGCCTGAACGATTGGCGCCGCCGATCCTGTCGCTGGAGGGGGCTGCGGTCGGCTACGACGATGGCCCGCCCGTGCTCTCCGGCCTCGACCTCAGGATCGACATGGACGATCGGATCGCGCTCTTGGGTCGCAACGGCAACGGCAAGACCACGCTGGCGCGCCTGCTCGCGGGCGAGCTCCAGGCCTCGGCCGGCACCGTCCGTCGGGCCGGCAAGCTCCGCGTCGGCCATTTCGCCCAGCATCAGATCGAGGCCTTGGATTCGGCGGCCACCGCCTACCAGCATATGGCGCGGCGCTTTCCGGATCTGCGGGAAGCCCAGGTCAGGGCTCGAATCGGCGCCTTCGGCTTCGCGCAAGCCCAAGCGAACGTCACGGCCGAGGCGCTCTCGGGCGGCGAGCGGGCACGCCTCGTGCTGGCCCTGATCGCGGCCGAGCGGCCGCATCTGCTGATCCTGGACGAGCCGACCAACCATCTCGACGTCGACACCCGGCAATCGCTGATCCAGGCGCTGAACGCCTATTCGGGCGGCGTGGTGCTGATCAGCCACGACCGCCATTTGGTGGAGCTGGTGGCGGATCGGCTCTGGCTCGTCGCCGACGGTGGGGTTCGCGGTTTCGACGGCGACATGGCGGACTACCGCGCGCTGGTGCTGAACGAGGGCCGCGCGAGTACTCGCAAGGCGGCGGCGGACGGGGCGCCCGGCCGCAAGAACTCCCGCCGTCGGCGGGCGGAACGCCGGCGCGATCTCGCCCCGCTGCGCGCCGAGGCCCGCGCGGCGGAACGCGAGATCGAGCGACTGGGAGATGAGAAAGCCGGGATCGAGGCGGCGCTGGCGGCACCCGAGGCCGCCGGCGACGACGCGACGCGGACCCGGCACTATCGCCGATTGGCCGAGATCGACGCGGCGATCGAGGCCACGGAGGCCCGCTGGCTCGCCGCCGAGGAGGCGCTGCAGAGCGCCGGGGACTGACCGACCCCGATGCGGGCAACGTCCATCGCGAGCGCGCGGAGCGAAGCGCGGCAAGCCCGGCCGAGGATGCGGCGGGGAGACGAAGGCAGAGAGGGGCGAGGGTATCCGAGAGACGCGATCCGATTGACCGGCGGCGCCCAGACCGCCAAACTTCGCGCATGGCACGATTGGCGCGGGTGGTGGTGCCGGGTATGCCGCATCACGTGACCCAACGCGGCAACCGGAGCCAACGAACTTTCTTTGGCAACGACGACTATCGGAGCTATAGAGCGCTGTTGGCGGAGCATTGCGCCAAGGCCGGGGTCGCGGTCTGGGCTTACTGCCTGATGCCGAACCACGTGCATCTGGTCCTCGTGCCGGAACAAGTCGACGGACTGCGCCGAGCGCTCGCCGAGACGCACCGCCGCTACACGCGCCGGATCATTCCTTGCCTATCCGGTTATCACCCACACCCACTATATGTAGTGTGCACCCATTTTCCTGAGTAAAGCTCGGTGCAGGTCGAAGCGGAGATATCTCCGGCGATGCCGAGCAGGGACTCGGACGGCATTGTAGCGCCTTTTAGGCGACACTTTAGCGTGGTGGAAATCCTAATCATTGAGTCGGATTTGGCAAAACGCCACGTTGCATAAAGGACCGTCACTTCATTGAAATTTATCTGAAATCGGAGGTGAACGACACCGATGGAATATTCCAGGAAATCAGAGCTTCATTGAATTGTAGGATTCGAGTGCCGGATTATTCACAAATAGCTCTGTGAACTGGTTTTCAAGTTCGCTCAATACGTCATATGAAGTAAACGGATTGAGGATCACGTTCTTGCGTGTCGCTTCGTCTTCGCTGCGACTCAAAACGCGCAGGAGACTAACAGGCGCGGACGGGTTCTTCGCAACGATTCGTGCCAGCGCGTCGCTTTCTTCGACTAGTGCCGTCAATCGCTCAGACGATGTCGTTTCATCAGCAGCTTCCCGTCTGGCCGTGGGTTTCTTCGTTTTTCCCTTGGTCGCCACCGTTCCGTCCCCCGATGTTAAGTACGTGACGTGAATTAAACTCCGGTTCGGTTTTCAGAACAATCAAGAATTAGCCGGATCGCCTCCTCAATGCGCCTGCGCCGGCCCTTGCCTGCAGTCCAAGGAGACACACTACATATAGTGGGTGTGGGTGATAACCGGATAGGCAAGGATCAATCTTCGCGAGGACTGGCGCGGCTATCTCTGGCAGGGCCGGTTCGCCTCCTTTCCCCTGGACGAAGCGCATCTTCTGGCAGCCGTCCGCTATGTCGAGCTCAATCCGGCGCGGGCCGGGCTGGTGAAGCGGGCCTCGAGCTGGCCTTGGTCGAGCGCCAAGGCTCACCTCGCCGGCCGGGACGACGAGCTGGTGGCGACGGCGCCGATGCTGGCACTGGTCCCCGATTGGCGCGCCTACCTGCGCGAAGGCCTGGAGACGGCGGCGCGCGAGCTGTTGCGCACGCACGAGCGAACCGGGCGTCCCCTCGGCTCCGAGGGTTTCGTCGCGGGCCTCGAGGGGCGACTCGATCGGCAACTCGCCAAACGCAAGCCTGGCCCGGCCAAGGGCACGCCGAGGCATTCGTGAAGGCTCGGGTTTCGGACCTCTGGTCGCGGTGAGCGGGTCAGGGCGAGGAACGAAGGCTTTCATGTTCGGCTGGGGCGATGCCTGTCGCCTGATGTTATGGGGACATGGCGTAATTGAGTTAGGGTCACCCTCCCAACGACCACGAAGCCGCCCTGGTCTAACGTCCATTGGGTGGCTTCGAGAAGGAGGATGACCCATGCGCGAAGTCTATGCCGGTTTGGATGTTTCCGACAAGCAGACCCACATTTGTCTGGTGGACGGTGCCGGAGCGGTGCTCTGGCGCGGGCGCTGCGCGAGCGATCCCGACGTCATCGCCAAGACGCTGGCCAAGCACACGGCGAAGCTGTCGGCGGTGCTGGCCAGGGCGGTGCTGGAGACCGGCCCGCTCTCGACCTTCCTGTTCCATGGTCTGCAGATGCGCAAAGTGGCGGTGGTTTGCGTCTGCGCGCGCCATGCCAAGGGGGTGCTCTCGACCCGACTCAACAAGACCGATCCCAACGACGCCGAGGGGCTGGCCCAGCTCGCCCGCACCGGCTGGTTCAAGGCGGTGCACGTCAAGGACCCCGAGAGCCACCTCGAGCGGGCGCAGCTTCGGGTGCGCGGGCAACTGGTCAAGAGCCACCGGGACATGGTCAATCAGCTGCGTGGCCTCTTGAAGCTGTTCGGCCTGCGGCTCGGCCAGGTGACGACGCCGAACAAGCGGCGCGAGCGCGTCGAGGCGTTGCTGACCCGCATGCCAGCGCTACGCCCGGCGCTGTCGCCGCTCATGGAGACGCTCGCCGCCCTGGACGAGGAACTGGGCAAGCTGAAGAAGAGCCTCGAGGTACGCGCCGCCCGGGACCCGCTCACCCGGCGCTTCATGACGGCGCCCGGCGTCGGTCCGCACCTGGCGTTGGTCTACAGATGCACGATCGAGGATCCGGGGCGCTTCGCCCGCTCGGGCGACGTCGGCGCCTATATCGGCTTCACGCCGAGGCGCTATCAATCCGGCGAGGTCGATCTCGTCGGCCACATCCCGAGGGCGGGCGACGCCATGTTGCGCCATGCCCTCTACGAGGGAGCCAACGCGGTGCTCGGGCCCCTGAAACGCCCTTGCGCGCTCAGGACCTGGGGCCTCGCCTTGCAGGAACGCAAGGCGGCCAAGCGGGCCCGGGTCGCCGTCGCCAGAAAGCTCGCCGTCCTGCTGCACCGCCTGTGGCAGGACGAGACCGACTTTCGTTGGGCCTAGGCGTCGGGGCCGGCGGGCCCTAGGCCCGCTTCCGCCTGCTTGCCGCAGCCTGACGGGGAAGGGTGATCTCGCCTATACTGTCGCGGCATCGACCGCGTTGGGGACATCAAAGACACCCTTCTTCCTCTGACCGCCATCCTGAGGCGCCGGCAACTCCAGCCCCCCATGGCAAGGCCGGGTAGACAACCGAAGATGCGGCAAGGCGGAATTCCATCCGGAGAGGACAAAACTCGACTGGACAACCGGAACTCGAACACTCGAGCCTGATGGCACCAATCCTTCTCACCTTCAATGGTGAGCGAGGCGCCATGAGAAGCATGGGGAAGAGTAGAACCCAAAACCGAAAAACGGGGGACCCCGTGGACAACCGAAGATGCGGCAAGGCGGAATTATTTCCTGAAAGGACAGAACTCAATTAGACAACAGTTTCCATTTTTCCCTCTCCAAGTTGCCCAATTTTAACGTGCTCTCGACTACATCGTGAGCCACGGCCCGCCCTTCATCTCATGGTAGGGGATCGCCCGGGTCCAGGGAGCTGTCAAGGGCGCCCTGAAAGGGCGTCGGCTTCGCCGATCCCCGACCCTTGACAGCCCCCTGGACCCGGGCAAAGTGGTCACCATGAGATGAAGGGCGAAACATGGTCGTCCTTGCCCCGTGAATCCGGGATGACGGGCGAGCGTGCTTTGCGCGTCCGCGGATCATCGACGAGAACGACATCCCGTGCGCCACTTGGCAACACGAGGCCTGGCCCCTTTCCCTCGTGCTTTTCCCCCGAAAGCCGGATTTTATTGTGATTTAGCACAGTACACGACTCGTTCATGCTGGCTTTGGCCTGGGCACCTGGACTGGTGGTTTTCCGGGGACGAGGAAACGAATCAGCTCAATGGCTTGACGCCTGTCGATAGGATTGACGAGCTGTCGCCTTATCCACTCGAAACCGTATCGGAAGATGGATTTTGCCATCCTTTTGTGGGTTTTGAGGCGGATCGGCTCGGCCTCGTGGAGCCAATCGCCGACTTTGTGCGCCCAGCAGAAGGTGATGGAAAGGACGGCGGTGAGCTTGGAGATGCGCTCCGGGTCGGTCATGTGGGTGTCTTCGAGGTTGAAGCCACGGGTTTTCAAGGCGGCGAAGAGGGTCTTGATTTGCCAGCGCTGGGCGTAGATGGCCAAGGCCTCCTCGGGCGCGTCGTTGGTCACGACGATCAACAGTTCGCCGGTCTTGAGATGGAGCGCGGCGACGAAGACGGGCCTGGCCTTGGGTTTTCTGGCCTCCGAGAGGCGCCTGGCGTTGGAGAGGATGCGGCTTTCCCCGGGTTTGAGGTCGCGAAACAGCTCCCTCGCCTTGACCATGCGACCACGCGTGTTGGCGATCTTGATGTTGGATCGGATGCGGATGTGAAAGGGGATGGCCTTTTCCTGCAACCATGCCAGCCAGGCGTCGCCGATGAATTCCCGGTCGGCCAGGAGGCTGGCGATCTTGTCGACCCCGAAGAGCCGGAGGACGTGTTCGAGGATCGCGATCCGCTCCTTGGTATTGGAATTGCCCGCCTTGTCGAGCACCCGCCAGCACACGGGAATGGCGATGGCGCGGTTGACGATGCCGATCATCAAGATGTTGACGTCGCGGCGACCCAGCCGCCAGTTGGTCCGGTCCATGGTCAGCCGCCACGGCCCCGCCTGGAGCCCCATCATCGCGACCAGGAACTCGGCGAGGCGATCGTAATCGAAATCGACTTGCTCGAAAAACCGTTGCAGGCGCCGATAGTTGGAGCTGGATCGCGCGCGCCCCGGAAAGTGGCAGGCCAAGTGAGAGAGGTTCACCGTCCGGGCGACGAACACGCCGAAGACCAAGACGCAAAGGCTCTCCAGACGGCTCTTGCGAAAGGCGAAGCCGCATCGTAGCGTCTCACGCAGGGCGTTGATCGGGTTGTCTCGCATGATTTCCCTCTTGACTCGTCGTGGAGTGAATCGGGAATCCTACAACCTTTTCAACGTCCTACGTAAATGCCGTCGTGTACCATGGTGATTTAGAGTAAAAAGTTCAGTCTAAAGCACAGTCTCGAAGCCTTCGAACATGGGGTGCCCTTGATAGATGTCCTTGGCGCTCCCCGCGTTGGCGTGGGCTTTGCGAAAGGCTTCCGATTTCGTCCAGGCCTCAAAATGCCGCTTGCTCCGCCAAACCGAATGGGAGGCGTACAGCGTGTGGTCTTCCGCCTCGGGCCCGCGCAGCAAAGCGAATTCCTCGAACCCCGGGACCCCATCGAGATGGCTGTCCCGTTCCGCCCAGATGCGTTCGAATTCGGCCTCCTTGCCCTTCACGATGCGAAAGCGGTTCATGGCAATAAACATATTTTCCTCCACGACTTTACCATACCCCAATTTCGAGCACGTGGGGGTCAGGGGTAGAATGTTGCCGTGCTTGGTCCTAAACCTGCTCCGCCGCAACATAGCGCTTGACGCCCAACTCGGCGGCGCGGCCGCGGATGGTCATGCTGTCGAAAAGAGCTTGCATGCGCAAAAGGAGATCGGCCTTGACCTCGAAGGCCAGTTCGATGCGCATGGCCATTTCCGGCGACAGCGAAGCTTTTTCATTGACCAGATCGGACAAGGTGGCGGCCCGGACGCCCAGAACCCTGGCCGCCTTGGCGATGGAAAGCCCCAACTCGTTCAGGATCTCGGTGCGGACGAATTCACCGGGATGCACCGGCGCCATGCCCATTTGCAGTTTTTCCCTAGCCATCAGTGATAATCCTCCAAATCCAAATCGACGACCGCGGGAAAAGGGGTCATTCTACTTCCTGATTACGCATCAACCTCAGCCAATTTGAGGAGCCGATATGGCATGGGGGGCGTGCGCAGGGCGTCGCGTCCGAGGGCCTCGATCATGTCGGCGAGCCGGTAGCGGCGGTTATATCGGTATTGGAACGCCGCCAGGTAGCGCGGAACGTGTTTGGGCCGGATCGCATGGTAGGTGCCACGCAGGGTGTTCTTGAGATTGCCGAGGGTGGTGTTGACCCATTTGAAGGCCGGCACGGCGACGGCCCCTGGTCCGGAGCCGGTGGGTATCGGATGGTGGGCGCAGCCTTGCGCGGTGACCGCGGTGAAGCAGTTGAGCCCGTCGCTGAAGACGCTCGTCCCGGGGCTCAGGTCGCGCTTGGCCATCTTGGCGATTTCGGCCTTGCGGAAGCCCTTGACGCGGCGCAGCTTGATGCGCACGGGCTGGCCCTCCGCCGTGGTCTGGACGGCGGCGACGAACGGCGTCTTGCCCGGCGCGCCCCGGCCGCGCTTGGCCCCGGAACGGCGGCCGCCGAGGTAGGCGTCGTCCATCTCCACCCGCCCGGTGAGCGGCAATTTGGCGTCGCGCTCGAGCATGGATTGCATCAGTTTCTGCTTGATCTTCCAGGCCGTGGTCTGGGTGACGCCGAGCCGGCGGCCGAGTTCGATGGAGGAGATCCCCTTCTTCGATTGGGTCATGTGATAGATCGCCGAAAACCACAGGGTCAGCGCCAGCTTGGTCGCGTGGAAGAGCGTGCCGGCGGTCAGCGAGACTTGATGACGGCAGGCGGCGCATTGGTAGAGCTTGCGGCCGGCGATCTCGCAATGGCGCGTGGCGCCGCATCGGGGGCAGGAGAAGCCCTCCGGCCAACGCCAGCGGAACAGGGCCTCGCGACACTGCTCCTCGGTGCCGTACATTTCACGGAAACGCGGCTCGCTGAGCCCCTTCTGGAACTGAACCTTGTTGCGTGGCATTGTGAACCTCCAGAAAAACCACCAAATATTCACGATTTGTACCACATCAACCCGGCTGAGTAAAGTGCGTAATCAGGTTCTACTTTACCGGCTGCTGCGGCGGGCCTCTTCGTGGCTCGTTTCGCCAGCGGAGGCGGAAAAGTAGAATGACCCCTTTTCCGCTGGCTGATCGAGACGATATCCATTCCCTATACCATACGGTAATACCGTATGTACGTCAAATCGTTTCGTCCATATCCACGATGGGTGGCAGGATACCGAGCGCTAAGAGTCCGACTCGAAACTCTATGTTGGATAACAGTACCTTGCGAGCCGTCTGGAGAGGAGTCTGATGTGGGCGACGAGGATCCATGCCTGGGCGGAAGCGATGGATTTCTCCCAGTCCTTGGCCAATCGGCGGCATCGGTTGAGCCAGGCGAAAGTCCTTTCGACCACCCATCGTCGGGGCAGGACCTCGAAGCCCTGGGCACCGTCGGAGCGCTTGATGATCTCCATCGTCCACGCGCCGATCTCCTCCAGGGCACCGCTCAGTTTCGGCCCTGCATAGGCGGCGTCGGCGAAGACGTGGCGCAGCCAGGGGAAGCGGTGGCGGATCGATTTGAGAACCTCCAGCGCGCCGTCCCGATCCTGGATGTCGGCGCCGTGCACGATCAGGCCGACCATCAGACCCAGGGTGTCGGTGACGATGTGGCGCTTGCGTCCCTTGATCTTCTTGCCCGCGTCATAGCCCCGAATACCGCCGCTTTCCGTGGTTTTCACGCTCTGACTGTCGATCACGCCGGCACTCGGACTGGCCTCGCGCCCTTCCAGTTCCCGGGCCGCCATGACCAGATGATGGTTGATGGTTTCCAACACGCCGTTCGAGCGCCAATCGTAGAAATAGCGCTGGACCGTGGACGGCGGCGGGAAGTCGTTCGGCAGCATCGCCCATTGGCAGCCCGTCGTGGCCATATACATGATCGCGTCCATGACATTGCGCAGGTCCGTCGTGCGCGGCCGTCCGATCTTCTTGCCCGGCGGCATGAAGGGCTCGATCAGCGCCCACTCCCGATCCGTCAGGTCGCTTGCATAGCGCCCGCCACGGCGCTCATAATCTCGGCAAGTGATTTCGGTCCACATGTTGTGCCTCCTCGTTTGCTTTGACACAACCGAGTAAGCCACAACCGACTGAAATCACTCAACTAGTTTCGAGTTGGCCTCTAAGGAAAAGGTGTCATTCTGCTTTTTGGTCCGCGGATTAAAGTAGAATGACCCCTTTTCTGGGCATATCCACGATGGGTGGCAGGATACCGAGCGCTCGCGTTGGCCTTGCGGCCCGCGAGAGCGCCGCCTGGAGCCCGGCTCGCGGTGAGGCGACAGGAAAAGGGGTCATTCTGCTTTTTGGTCCGCGGATTAAAGTACAATGACCCCTTTTCTGCTTTTTTCAATGCTTTGATCGATACCTTCATATTCTGAATTTGAGATATACCGTCGGCGACTCGTCGTTTTCGCCCGCGAAGGGCCGCCGGGTTCGCCAAGTGAAGCTCGAGGCCGGCGTCCATCAGGCCGTCGACCAGCCAACACCAGTTGTAGGTCGACTCGACCACCACGCCCGCAAGAGCGGCCCGATACGGCTCCAGCACGGCGACGATGAGCGCCAGCGAATTGCCGAGGCGCCCCTGGAAGACGACGCGGTCGTCCTCGTCGATCACCACGACGACGCTGTTGGTGGAATGCAAATCGATCCCGCATGTTCGCCGCTCGCGCCTTGTCGAGGCAGCTCTGCACCAAGGTTCAATGCTGCTAGTGTACCGACTCTAACGCCTGTCGCCCACGAGCGACTTTTTCGAGTATGGCGGTGGCGGAAGCGGTCCATACGAAGGGTTTTGGATCGGCATTGTGGTGCTCGAGGTATTCCTGAATGGCTGTTTCGAGTTCGGCGACGCTCTTGAACACGCCGCAACGGATTTGATCGCTGGTGATCAGGCTGAAGAAGCGTTCGACCTGGCTGAGCCAGGAGGCGGATGTCGGAGTGAAGTGCATATGGAAGCGAGGATGTTTTGCCAACCACGCCTTGACCTTGGGATGCTTGTGGGTGGCGTAGTTGTCGGCGATCAGATGCAGGTCGAGCTTCTTGGGCGTCTCGGCGTCGATACGGCGCAGGAATTTCAGCCATTCCTGATGGCGGTGCCGCTTCATGCAGTGGCCGATGACCTTGCCGGTGGCGACGTCGAGCGCGGCGAACAATGTCGTCGTGCCGTGGCGCTTGTAGTCATGCGTCATGGTGCCGGCTCGGCCCTTCTTGATCGGCAAGCCGGGCTGTGTGCGGTCGAGCGCCTGGATCTGGCTCTTCTCGTCGACCGAGAGAACCAGCGCCTTGTCCGGCGGATCGAGATAGAGACCGACGATATCGCGCACCTTCTCGACGAAGTGCTCGTCATTCGACAGCTTGAAGGTCTTCACCAGGTGCGGCTTGAGGCCGTGCGCCTTCCAGATCCGCTGCACGCTGGTGTAGCTGAGGCCGACGGCACGGGCCATCTTGCGGATGCTCCAATGCGTCGCCGCCTCCGGCGTCTCGTGCAAGGTCTTATGCACAACCCGCTCGATCACCTCGGCGCTCAGCGGCGGCTTGCGTCCCGGTCGCGTCGCATCGCGGCGCAGTCCGGCGATGCCTTTGGCAAGGTAGCGCTCCTGCCAGCGCCACACCGTCACCTTACTTTTGCCGACCAACCGGACGATCGTCATCGTGCCGATCCCGTCAGCCGACAGCAACACGATCCGTGCCCGCCAAACCAGCTTCTGCGGCGTGTTCCGCCCAGAAACCAACCCTTCCAGCGTCGCCCGCTCCGCGGGAGACAGCCAGATGCATGCCAATGTCTTCGTCATTCCCCCAGAATCGCAGAACGCAAGCCCTTTGGGAAACTTTTGTTAGGATCGGAACACTAGACATCACCAAGCGCGGCAACGTCCTGGCCGAGCGCGTCGATCGAGACTAACCCCCCGCCGCCAGCGCCTCGGCCCGCTCGGTGAGCAACGCCCGGTCGATCTTGTTCGTACTCGCCAGCGGCATTTCGGCGAGGAAATGCACCTCGCGGGGATGCTGGTAGGCGGGTCCGCCGGCCAGCGCGTGGGCCTTGACGCCAGCGCCATCGACCTCGCCGCCCCGGGACCGAACCACGAAGGCGATCGGCTTCATGCCCCGAATCTCGTCCGCCAGCCCCACCACGCAGGCCTGGTCTACGCCCGGGTGGCTCTCCAGCAGGCGCTCGACCTCGAGGGGATAGACGTTCTCGCCGTTGCAGACGAACATGTCGTCGGTCCGCCCGACGAAATAGTGAAAGCCTTGCGAGTCGCGGCGCATGATGTCGCCGGTGATGTAGTAGCCGTCCTCGGTCATAGCCTCGGCGGTCTTTTCCGGCAGGTTCAGATAGCCCAACATCAGGGCCGGGCAATCGACCTGCAACACCCCCTGGTCGGCGTCGAGGTCGGCGCGATCGGCGAGCCGCAGCCGGGCCTCGGCCAGCGGATAGCCGAGCGAGAGGTCGGGCGTCGCCAGTCCGTCGGGGTGGGCGCCGAAGTTACACGGACCGGCCTCCGTGGTGCCGTAGCCATAGACGATTCGGACCCCGGGAAAGCACTCGCGGAGAGCATCGAAGAGGCCCTGTGTCGCCGGCGCCGAACCCATGGCCACGACCGTGACCGAGCTCAGCTCGAGGCGGCGAAGCAACTCGTGCGATCGGACCACGCGGGCCAGCATCGGCGGCACCGAGGTGAGCCAGGTGCAGTGAAATCGCTCGATCGCCTCCAGATATCGCGCCTCGGTGAAGCGGGGCAGGATCACCTGGCTCGCGCCGGCGGCTTGCGCCAGCTTGGAATTCGCCAGCGCGTTCATGTGGTAGAGGGGTGCGGCCACCAGAAAGCGATGGCGGCCCGCGTCCTTGGTCGCGCCGATCCGCGTCTCGGCCACCCAAAGATGCCCCCGATGGGTCAGCGGCACCCCCTTCGGCAGGCCGGAGGAGCCGGAGGTGTAGAGAATCATGGCCACGTCCTCGGGCCCCGGCCGCACCACCTCGAAATCACCCGCCGCCCCGAATCCCTCGCCGAGCACGGCCCGGGGCAGGCCGTCGGGCAGCAGGCCCTCGCGCTCGCCATCGACGAAGGCGAAGCAGACGCCGGCGTCCTTCAGGACGTAAGCAATGGTTTCCACGGGCAGGCGCCAATTGAGCGGGACCGAGATCATGCCGGCCCGCATCGTGGCGAAATAGGCGATCAGATAATCGGCGCTGTTGGCCGCCAGGATGGCGATGCGCGCTCTCGCCCGGTGGCCCCGCGCGATGAGGCCCAGCGCCACCGCGTCGGCCAGGCGGTCGACCTCGCCGTGGCTGAGCGTGCGCGGGCTCTCCCACCGGCCGGCGTCGATCATCGCCACCGCCGAGGGTTCCGCGTTGCAGTTGAGATCGCCGAGATTGCCGCTTCGGCTCGCCACCATCCTCGCCTCAGCGCCCCGCGAAGACCGCCGCGCGCCGTTCGACGAAGGCGGCGCTACCCTCGCCTGCGTCCGCGCTCTGGGAGAGCCGCGGGTCGATCGCCGCGTAGCCGGCGAACCAACGCGCCTCGCCGTCGTGGTCCTTGGCGCTCACATCCCGCTCCCAATTCCCCGGCCCGCCACCGGCATTCTAATCAAGCCATCGTCCGGGCGGCGAGGAAAACCGCCCGGCACTTCCCGCGTCGGCTAGACTGCCGCATCCAACCGGGGGACGGCCATGGAATTCGGTATCCATCTGCCGCAGAGCGGCCGCAAGGCGGGCCCCGACGCGATCCGCCGCGCCGCCCGTCAGGCCGACGAGCTGGGCTGGGACGACGTCTGGGTGAACGATCATCTGGCGGTGCCGGAGGGCGCAGCCTATCCGCCGAGCGCGGTGTTCTTCGAGCCGATCGTCACGCTGACCTGGGCGGCGGCGGCGGCGCAGAGGGTCCGGCTCGGCACCTCGGTGCTGGTGCTGCCGCTCCGCCATCCGGTGCATCTGGCGAAGGAGGTGGCGACGCTCGACCTGTTGAGCGAGGGCCGGGTGATCCTCGGTGCCGGCGTCGGTTGGCTCCGCGAAGAATTCGAGGCCCTCGGCGTGCCGCCGGCGGAGCGGGGGCGGCGGAGCGACGAATCGATAGAGCTGCTGCGCCGCTGCTGGCGCGAGCCGGCGATCGATCACGACGGCCGCTGGGTGGCGAGCACCATGCGCCGCATCCGCACCCTGCCGCAGCCCGCCCGCGACATACCGATCTGGATCGGCGGCACCTCGGAGCCGGCGGTGGCCCGCGCGATCCGCACGGGCGACGGCTGGCATTGCGTCCGCCTCTCGCCCGAGGAGATGGCCCCCCTCGTCGCCCGCATCCGCGCTTCACGCCCGGAGCCGGAGTTCACCATTTCGCTCCGCATGATGTGGGACGCGCTGGAGGACGACAATGACGACATTCGCCGCCAAATCGAGGCCCAGGCCGCCCTCGGCGTCCAGCACATGGCCTTCGAGCCGCGCCAGCGCGGCATCGAGGATTGGCTGCGCGCGGTCGAGGCGATGTGGCGCCTGGTCGAGCCCCTGCGCTGAACCCTCGGGCTGCGAATCATTCGCCCGGCGCGGGCCGAGGCGGTATAGTGGCGGGGTCGGCAAAACGGACGAGGCCCCGCCATGAAGCCCGAGAAGATTCTCTCCCACGCCCCCCGCCTGTTGCGCCAGGAGCAGCGCGAAGCCTATTTCGAGAATGGCTATTTGCTGCTGGAATCCTTCATCCAGGGCGAGCTTCTGGCGCGCCTCCAGGCGACGGTGGCCGAGTTCGTCGAAAAGTCTCGGGCGGTCGGGGCCTCCGACGAGATGTTCGACGTCGAGCCCGGACACAGCTCCGAGACGCCGAGGCTGCGCCGCCTGAACGGGCCGGTGGAGCAACATCCCCTGTTCTGGGAATACGCCTCAAACGGCCCGATCGTCGATCTGGCCGAGGACCTGCTGGGCCCCGACGTGGTCTTCCACCACTCGAAGCTCAACTTCAAGTGGTCGGACGGCGGCGAGGAGGTGAAGTGGCATCAGGACATCCCCTTCTATCCGCACACCAACTATTCGGTGCTGGCGATCGGCCTCTATCTGAACGACGTCGACGACGAGATGGGGCCGATGGGGATTGTGCCGGGCAGCCACAAGGGCGAGATCTTCAACCATTACAACGCCAAGGACCAATGGGTCGGCGCGCTCGACGATAGCGACGTCGCCCGCCTGCCGACCGGGACGGCGCATTGGCTGCAGGGCCCGGCGGGCTCCGTCACGGTGCACCACTGCCGGGCGGTGCACGGCTCGGTGCCGAACCGCTCGGCCCGCGGCCGGCCGTTGCTGATTAACGCTTATACCTCGGCCGACGCGCTGATGGTCACGGCGCATCCGCTGCCGGGACCCAAGGTCGGGACCGTGGTGCGCGGCAAGCCGGCGCGCTGGGTCGACTTCGACGACACCCCCTGCCTGCTGCCGCCCGACTGGTCCGCTGGCTATAGCTCGATCTTCGCGCTGCAGCAGGAGGAAGCGGGAGCGATCTCCCCCGCGGCGGCGAGCTGAGGGGCGCGGTGAAGTTCCGGGCCGCGGTTCTGCGCGAGGTCGGCGGCCCGCTTCGAATCGAAGCTGTCGAGCTCGGCGAACTGCAACCCCGCGACGTGCTGGTCGAGGTCCGTGCCACCGGCCTCTGCCACACCGACCTCGAATGCATTCAGGGCTCGCTGGTCTATCCGCTGCCCCTCATCACCGGGCACGAGGGCGCGGGCGTGGTGGCGGCGGTGGGCTCGGCCGTCAGCGCCGTGGCGCCGGGCGAGCATGTTGTGCTGTCGTGGAACCCCCATTGCGGCCATTGCTTCTACTGCGAGAGGGACCAGCCGATCCTCTGCGAGCCGCTCCGCGCCAACCAGCCGCAAGGCCATCTGATCGACGGCGGCACCCGGCTCAGCCTCGAGGGCGCGGCCGTGCATCACTTCATCATGACCAGCTGCCACGGCGAATTTTGCGTGGTGCCCGAATCCGGCGCGATTCCCGTGCCGCGCGAGATCCCCTTCGATTCCGCCTGCCTGATCGGCTGTGGCGTGATGACGGGGGTCGGCGCCGCGCTCAACGTCGCCCGGATCTCCGTCGGCGAGAGCGCGGTGGTGATCGGCTGCGGCGGGGTCGGCCTCAATGCGGTGCAGGGCGCCAGGCTCGCCCGGGCAGCGCCCATCGTCGCCGTCGACATCGCCCCCGTGAAGCTGGAACAGGCCCGCGCCTTTGGTGCAACCCATGTGATCGATGCCCGCGAGGGCGACGCGGTGGCCGAAATCAAGGCCTTGACGCGCGGCCGGGGCGCCGACGTTGTGCTCGAGGCGGGTGGCAACGAGGCCTGCTTCCGCCTCGCCTTCGAGGCCGCCAGGCCCGGCGGCCAGATCGTCATCCTCGGCAAGATCAACGTCGAGGAACAGGTCTCGTTCCGCTGGGGCTCGATGATGGGCGAGAAGCGGATGGTCCGCTCCAGCTACGGCAACACGCGGCCGCGCGAGGATTTTCCCCTGTTGGCCCGGCTCTACCTCGAGGGCGAGCTGATGCTGGACGAGCTGATCAGCGAGCGCATCGCCCTCGCCGACATCAACAAGGGCTTCGAGCGCCTGCAAGCCGGCGAGGTCATCCGCTCCGTCGTGGTCATGGATTAGAGGGAGGCAACCGATGGCAAGCCACGCGACCGGCGATGGAGGCATTCCGCCGAGAGATGCGGGGAAACGCGGATTGACGCGGATCATGACCCTTGGCGGCGCCTACGGCACCCGCAATCACACGGTGAAAGGCCTGCGAGACCTAAAGGGCAAACGCGTGCTCGTCGAAACCTTGCCCTTCTCCCCCGAAGAAGCCGCCGCGGCCGAGGAAGCCGGCGTCGACACGATGAAAGTGCGTTTCGATCCCGCCCATCCCGAGCTGGCGGCGGCGGTGCGACAGGCCGCGCCGAATACCTTCATGGCGTTTTCGGTGGCCCTCGTGGCCGCCGCGAGCGAGGTCGAGGCCGTGCGTCTCGGTTATGACGCCATGGCAATCGGGGCGGACGCGATCATGTGTCAGTGGAGCCCTCGATTCGTCGCGGCGGCGGCCGAGGCGGGTATTCCGGTACAGGGGCACGCGGGCCTGGTGCCGAGAAAGAGCACCTGGACAGGGGGATTGAGCGCCGTCGGCAAGACCCTCGACGAGGCGATGTGGGTCTACGGCGAGATCAAGGCGCTGGAGAATGCCGGCGCCTACGCGGTCGAGGTCGAGGTCATTCCCGAACAGCTCCTGATCGAGATCTCCAAGCGCACGACGCTGTTGACCTCGTCCATCGGCGCGGGCAGCGGCGGCGACATTCAGTTCTTGTTCGCGGACGACATTCTCGCCAACAACGCGCCGCCCTACCCGCGGCACTCGAAGCAGTATCGAAATCTCTACAAGATGAAGCAAGAGATGCAGGCGGAGCGCGTGGCCGGCTTCAAGGAGTTCGTCGACGACGTCCGAGAAGGCCGCTTCCCCGGACCGGAACACGTCATCAAAGCCTCGCAAGATGTGATCGGCGCCTTCGTGGACGCGGTGGACACCGGCGGGTGAGACGGCCTCCGGATCACCGATTCCAGGGGTTCCAAGGCGCTCCCCGACGCCATTTGGTGACGGAGATCACAGAACTGCCGGCGACGATGCTTTATGTTCTGGTCCATGGTACACGACGGCATTTACGTAGGACGTTGAAAAGGTTGTAGGATTCCCGATTCACTCCACGACGAGTCAAGAGGGAAATCATGCGAGACAACCCGATCAACGCCCTGCGTGAGACGCTACGATGCGGCTTCGCCTTTCGCAAGAGCCGTCTGGAGAGCCTTTGCGTCTTGGTCTTCGGCGTGTTCGTCGCCCGGACGGTGAACCTCTCTCACTTGGCCTGCCACTTTCCGGGGCGCGCGCGATCCAGCTCCAACTATCGGCGCCTGCAACGGTTTTTCGAGCAAGTCGATTTCGATTACGATCGCCTCGCCGAGTTCCTGGTCGCGATGATGGGGCTCCAGGCGGGGCCGTGGCGGCTGACCATGGACCGGACCAACTGGCGGCTGGGTCGCCGCGACGTCAACATCTTGATGATCGGCATCGTCAACCGCGCCATCGCCATTCCCGTGTGCTGGCGGGTGCTCGACAAGGCGGGCAATTCCAATACCAAGGAGCGGATCGCGATCCTCGAACACGTCCTCCGGCTCTTCGGGGTCGACAAGATCGCCAGCCTCCTGGCCGACCGGGAATTCATCGGCGACGCCTGGCTGGCATGGTTGCAGGAAAAGGCCATCCCCTTTCACATCCGCATCCGATCCAACATCAAGATCGCCAACACCCGTGGTCGCATGGTCAAGGCGAGGGAGCTGTTTCGCGACCTCAAACCCGGGGAAAGCCGCATCCTCTCCAACGCCAGGCGCCTCTCGGAGGCCAGAAAACCCAAGGCCAGGCCCGTCTTCGTCGCCGCGCTCCATCTCAAGACCGGCGAACTGTTGATCGTCGTGACCAACGACGCGCCCGAGGAGGCCTTGGCCATCTACGCCCAGCGCTGGCAAATCGAGACCCTCTTCGCCGCCTTGAAAACCCGTGGCTTCAACCTCGAAGACACCCACATGACCGACCCGGAGCGCATCTCCAAGCTCACCGCCGTCCTTTCCATCACCTTCTGCTGGGCGCACAAAGTCGGCGATTGGCTCCACGAGGCCGAGCCGATCCGCCTCAAAACCCACAAAAGGATGGCAAAATCCATCTTCCGATACGGTTTCGAGTGGATAAGGCGACAGCTCGTCAATCCTATCGACAGGCGTCAAGCCATTGAGCTGATTCGTTTCCTCGTCCCCGGAAAACCACCAGTCCAGGTGCCCAGGCCAAAGCCAGCATGAACGAGTCGTGTACTGTGGTTCTGGTCATCAATTCCCGCAAGGAAGAGAAACTCGATGCGCGTGAAGACTCTATTCTTGCCGGCTGGCGCGTTGGCGGCGCTCTTGGTGGTATCGCCACCGATCCAGGCCCAGCAGTCTAGTCGAATCGATCGACTGCTCGAGGACATCATCAACGACGTGGTCGACACGACACTCGATGCCGCGAGGGAGGAGGTCCGACGCAGCACCGGCATCGATCCCATGAAGCGCGGCCATGGCAGGCAACGTTGGTCCGGCCCGCTGCCATCCGGTGCCTCCGACGAGGATCG
>CBDDBZ010000012.1:0-21612 GCA_965225945.1 Alphaproteobacteria bacterium
GTCGCCCGAGATGCCGGGCTCGCGGCGCAATGGCTCGCCAAGGCGGCGGCCAAGGGCGTGGCGGCAGCGCAAAACAACCTCGGCTATCTCTACGCCACCGGTGAGGGCGTGCCAGCCGACCTGGTGGAAGCGCACAAGTGGTTCTCGCTCGCCGCCTCGGCCGGCCATCCCCGCGCCCGCGCCAACCGCGAGGCGGTCGCCGCGCAGCTCTCCGAGGCGCAGAAATCGGCTGCCCGAAAGCGCGCCCGCGACTGGCTCGCCGAACGCCGACGCGCCAACGCCCGCAAGGGCGAGGCGTCCGATGACAAAAGCGAATAGGCACCGGATGCCGCCGATCGATGACTCGAGCCGTCGCGGCGAGGGTTGGCTAGATTGTTTCGCTGGAATTCAATATTATAATGAGCATTATAACTTAGAGCCATTAGGATGAAACGAGAATTGGCATGTTGAAGCTGAAGGTAACGACCGTGGGGACGTCGAGCGGGATCGTTCTGCCGAAAGAGGCATTGGCGCGCCTCAATGTCGAGCGGGGTGATCATGTGTATCTGGTGGAAACCGAGGACGGCTACCGAGTGACGCCCTACGACCCGGAATTCGAGAAGCAGATGAAGCTTGCCGAGGAAGGCATGCAGCGGAACCGCAACGCGCTTCGTGAATTGGCGAAATAGGCTCGACTCGATTGCAACCGACATGGCTCGATAAGGCCGTGCTCATAGCGGTCCATGAGCGCTCGATCGCGGAATATGGCGGGTCGCCGGGCATGCGGGACGAAGCCTTGCTGGAAAGCGCGCTGGCACGACCTCGCCAGCTGTTGGCGTATGGGGCATCCCCCACAGTTTTCGATTTGGCTGCGGCTTATGCCCATGGGATCACGAGAAATCATCCCTTCGTGGACGGAAACAAGCGAACCGGCTTCCTCGCGGCCTACATAATCCTTGCAAGCAACGGACTGGATCCGCGCATGGGGGAAACGGACGTGGTGCATTTCATGACGGGAGTCGCCGAAGGCGGCGTGGGCGAAGCGGAACTCGCGGCTTGGCTCGCCCGGACCTGCGTGAAACGGGAAGCGTGAGCGGCCGGGATTCTGTCGGCGGCGTGAACTCGGGCGCCATGACGGCGTTCGCATCCATCGTGACGGCCCAGCGGATATCCTTTACCGGCCCATGCTCCGGGTCGATCTCGAAATCATGCACCGCCCGTTCCGAGGGGAAACCAACCACGACCACGCCCCTGGCCGGCTTCCCCCGCGGCGCCACGGCATCGAATTCCACCACCAACACCTCGCAACCGTGCATTTCCAGAACCGGATGAAGTCGGCGTTCATTTTCGCTCTCCCTCCGGTTCCGTACCGGCATGCGGCGCCGCGATCCGTTCCCAGCTCCGCGCCTCGCCGGCATCGAGAGCCGTCGTCCGCCAATGGGGCGAGGTCGCGTCGGGCGGGACGTGGCGCACCGCCACGCCGTTCGGGATCGTGCCGTCCATCGACAGCGGCGCGTAGCGCTGCACCGACCAATAGACCCCGCCGTGGCCGACGATCAACACCGGTCCTGGATGGCTCAGCGCCGTATTCACGGCGGCCAGCGCGCGGGCCATGAAGGCCTCGTAGGGCTCGACCCCGACGGGCGCGGCGCCCGCCAGCCATTCCCGCCACCACTCGCCGATGTGTTGGCCCTCGAACGCGCCGAAGTCGATTTCGCCGAGCCCGTCGATGACGACGATCGGCGCCTCGAGGGCGCACCTGACGATCTCCGCCGTCTCCCGCGCGCGGCTGAGCGGACTCGCACAGATGGTGGCGACATGAACTCCCGCGAGCACCCCCCGCGCCGCCCGGGCCTGCCGCCTGCCCTCGGCGTTCAGCGGGATATCGGCCGAGCCCTGGCAAAGCCGCAGCCGGTTCCACTCGGTTTCGCCGTGGCGCAGGTAATAGAACGGCTTCGGCGCCAGCGCCGGCGCCTCAGACATCGAGGCCCAGCCGTTCCCGGCCGATCGCGCGGGCCACTTCGCGCCGCTTCGCCGTCAACCCCGACGCCGCCTCGCGGAGATGCGCCAGCGTTTCCGGGCTCGCCTTGTCCGGGGCGCCGCAATCGAGGTGTGGCGCCGGATCATATTCGATTTGCAGTTGGATCCGACGTGCAGCCTCCTCGCCGTGCACCAGCGCCGCCAGCCGGAGGGCAAAATCGATTCCGGCCGAGACCCCGGCGCCGGTGACGACGTTGCCGTCAACGACGACGCGTTCGGCTACCGGTTCGGCGCCGAGCAGCGCCAAGAGATCCAGCGCCGTCCAATGGGTCGTCGCCCGCTTGCCCCGGAGCAGCCCCGCCGCGCCCAACACCAGCGAGCCGGTGCAGACCGAGGTGATCCACTGGGCGCCCTCGCCGAGGCGGCGAACCGCCGCCAGCAGGCCTGCGTCGCCCATCGCCTCCAACTGGCCGGGCCCGCCGGGAACGAACAGAATGTCGGTCTCCCGACAGTCGTCGAACGTCGTGGTCGGCGTCAAGGCGAGGCCACGGTCCGAGACCACGGGGATGAGATCATGCGAGAGCAGCGCCACCTCGCTCTCCGGCATCCGCGCCATCACCTCGAACGGGCCCGTCAGGTCGAGCTGCGTAAGGCGGGGAAACAAAACCATGGCGATGCGCATCGCACTCGCCTTTTCCATCCCGGCCCTTTCCCATGCTGAATTCGCCGCGCTTCGACGCCGCCGTCAGTCTGCCGAGGCTTGCTCCGACTCGGACGGCTCATAGCCCTCTTCCTCGTCGCTATAGTGCGCCACGATGAAGTCGCGGAAGGCGGCCGCATGAAGCGGCCGGCTGATCCAATAGCCCTGCGCCTCGTCGCAGCCGCGCTCGCGCAGGAAGGTGTAGTGGTCCGCCGTCTCCACGCCTTCGGCGACCGCCCTCATATGCAGGCCGTGCGCCAGGTTGATGATTGCGGTGGTGATCGAGGCGCTCTCGTTGTCGGCGCTCAGATTGCGCACGAAGGCCTGATCGATCTTCAAGCTGTCGATCGGGAAGCGCATCAGATAGGCCATGGAGGAATAGCCGGTGCCGAAGTCGTCGATCGCCAGCGAAATTCCCTCCTGGCGGAACTCGTCGAGCATCTCGTAAACTCGATCGGCGGAGCTCATCACCATGCCCTCGGTGATCTCGAGCTCGATCACCGAGTGCGGAATGTCGAATTCCGCCAGCATCGACTTCACCACCTCGGTCAGGTTGTCGCGCCGAAAATCGGCCGGCGACAGGTTGAAGGATATCTTCAACTCCGGCAACCCGCTCTCGCGCCATTCCTTCAACTGTTCACAGACCATCCGCATCACCTTGTTGGTGATCTGGATGATCAGGCCCGACTGCTCGGCGATCGGGATGAAGGCCGCCGGCGAGACCATGCCGCGTTCTTCGTGATACCAGCGTACCAAGGCCTCGGCACCGATCACGCGGCCGCTCTGGACATCGATCTTGGGTTGAAAGTTGAGGAAGAGATCGTCATTGGCGATGGCCTCGCGAAGGTCCACTTCCAGCGCCTTGCGGTCCTGGATCTTCGCGTTCATTTCGGCATCGTAGAGGGTGTAGGTGTTCCGGCCCTCCTGCTTCGCGCGGTAGAGCGCCAAATCGGCGTTCTTGATCAGCGCGTCGCCGTCATTCCCGTCGTTCGGAAACAGCGTGATGCCGATACTGGTGCCGGAGAATATCCGCTCGCCATCGATGTCGAAGGGTTGCGAGATATCGTTGACGATCCGTCGCGCCAGGACCTCGACACCGTAATCCGAGTTCATGTTGGTCTGCACAATTGCGAATTCGTCGCCGCCCAGGCGCGAGACCGTGTCCGACTGACGCACGCAGTTCAACAGTCGTTCGGCAACCTGCTTCAGCAACTCGTCGCCGACCGGATGGCCGAGGGTGTCGTTGACGTCCTTGAAGTGATCGAGGTCGAGCATCAGTAGGGCCGCCTTGCGATCAACCCGAGTGGCGGTGCTGAGTGCCTCCGCCAACCGCTCGAGGAAGACGACGCGGTTCGGCAGGCCGGTCAGTGAATCCCGGTTGGCGGCGAGCCTGAGCGCCTCCTCCGATTGCTGCCGCCTCTCGGTCATCCAATTGATGGTCTTCGCCAAGCGGCCGAACTCGTCGTCCCCCTGGACGTCGATCCGATGGTCGAGATCGCCCCGCGCCATCGCCGTGGCACCCTCGGTCAGCGCATCCATCGGCCGGACGATCCGGCGGATCAACAGGACCCCGGTGGTGGCGCCGAGGATGCCACCGACCGCCGTCATGATGGCGAGAAAGAGGATAAGGAGCTGGGTCGAGGTCGCGACTTCCAGATCGGCGGCCAACCGCGCCTGCTCGCCGCGCGACGAGACGACCTTGGCCAGCACCGCATCGAGCCGGGACAGACCCTGGTTGAAGCCCCGTACTCGCGCGCGGTGGTCGCCCGAGGCCTCGACCACGGCCGCCACCTTGTCCGGCACGGTCACCAACTCTGCCGCCATCGTCTGGTACCAGGCCCGCTCGGCCTCCGGAATCCAGGCCGGCGCGAAACGATCGGCGAGCGTCCCGGATGCCGCCCGCAACCGCCTCAGGGTCTCCCGATACGGCACGTCGTCGGCGCGGACATAGGCCGTCATCACGCCCCGTAGCGCCTCGAGCGCCAGGGTGAGATCACGCGCCGCGTCGCGCCGAAAGCGGGCGCCGCTGCCGGTTGCCGAGCGTTCGCCGTCAAGGAAGGCGTTGGTCCGCTCGATGGCACCACCACTGGCCGAGGCCAGCTCGGCAAGTGCGTTGCGCACGCGCGTCTTGAGCTCCAGCGTCTCGGTCCCCGCGCGGAGCAACGAAGCCAGACTTTGTTCGAGGTCCGAAGGCAGCCCCGAATTCTCGTCCCGGGCGGCCGCCGAGAAGGTCGCGACGGAGGCATCGAAGGCCTTGCCCCATTCCCCCGCCGACATCGAGGCGTCCTCCGGCCCGAGCGGCACCGGCGCGCGGATCGCGTCGGCGTTGCGACGAAGCTCGACCTGCAGTTGCGTCGCGGTGGCCTGATCCGGGCCGCCGATCTGGGCCGCCACGATCACGTCGTCCATGATCCGCGTGGTCAGCAGGTAGGCCACGACGGCGGTGATGAAGAACAGGAAGACGAGCATCCCGAAGGCGAGGGTCACCCGTTTCTTGATGCCGATCTTCATGGCTGGCGGCCTGCCTCAGTCGCCCCCGTTCGGGGCTCTCTCACATCGACGCCGGCACCCTTCCGGCGTCGATCCGAGCGGGGTCGTCGGCGCCTCACGGGCGTGCCGGCGATGGTCGAACTCTCTACCATCGGCCACGAAGCTTGTCCATTCGAGGCGGGCCCCGGGTGATGTACGAGAGTTTGTGTCAGGGGAAAGAAGGAGGGTACTCCGTGGGTTGTCATGATCCACGAGAAGGAGCACCCCCCAATGCCGCAAGCAGCGACGATCAGGAGTTTACCGCACGCGTTCGCGATGATGAAGACGATGCGAGGCGAGGGTATCGAATGGGGCGAGGATTATCGCCAAGTCTCGGCGGCGGCGCTGAAGGATATCTTGGAGGGCCGCATGGCCTCGGAGGTCGACCGTCACCTGGAGGAGATGGCGCGCCTGGGCCAGGCCGATCGGCGCAACGGGAGCTATTCGCGCTGGCTCCTGTGCGAGCTCGGCGTGATCGAACTCCAGGTGCCGCGCACGCGAAGCTTCAGCGCGCTCCGGGTGGTGCGGGCCTACGTGCGTCGCGCGGGCGGCCCTCACCTGCTAGTCTCGCTCCGCGCCTCGGGCGGGGCGGCCAACGGGGAGGGGACGGTCGAACGGCGATGCATCTCGGAGTCTTCAGCTACAACACGGATTACGGCATTCGCGTCGATCATCTGGCCCGGGCGCTGGAGGAACGCGGGTTCGAATCGCTCTGGATCGGCGAGCACAGCCACATTCCGGCGAGCCGCGAGACCCCCTATCCGGGCGGTGGCCATCTGCCCCGGCCTTATTACCACATGGCCGATCCCTTCGTGTCGCTGGCCGCCGCCGCCGCCGTCACCACGGACCTCAAGCTCGCTACCGGCATCTGCCTGGTGATCGAGCGCGATCCGATCATGCTGGCCAAGGAAGTGGCGAGCCTCGACCAACTGTCGGACGGCCGCTTCATCTTCGGTATCGGGGCTGGCTGGAACGCCGAGGAGATGGAGAATCACGGCACCCCCTTCGAGCGGCGCTGGAAGGTGTTGAGCGAACGCATCGCGGCGATGAAGGTGATCTGGGCCGAGGAGGAGGCGAGCTACCACGGCGAGTTCGTCGACTTCGAGCGCATCATCTCCTATCCCAAGCCGGTGCAATCGCCGCATCCGCCGATCCTGATGGGGAGCGCCACCGCCGGCGGACGCCGCCGCGTCGTCGCCTATTGCGACGGCTGGATCCCGATCGACGTCCTGCTGGAGGATTTGGGAGGCGCGATCGCCGATCTTCGCCGTCGCGCCGAGGCGGCGGGCCGTGATGGGGACGGGATTTCCGTTTCCGTCTTCGCCTTCGACGGCGCCAACGCGGACGCGCTCGAACGCTACCGCGATATGGGGGTCGATCGCGTGGTGCTGATCTCGCCCCGCCACGAGGCGGAGGCCATGGCCTTCCTCGATTCGCTGGCGCCGCTGGCCACGAAGTTGGCTTGAACCATGACGACGACGAAGCCGAACGCGCTCGCGCCGCTCGGCGGCGCCCAGGCCTGGCGGGGCACCGCGCCGGCGGACTGGCACCATCGCTTGGACCCGACGGCGACGGCGGAGATCGAGGGCGCGCTTCTCCCTAGCGTGGGCGAAGGCCGACGCGACGACGCTTCCCCTCCCCGCCCTGATGCCCCTGTTGGCGGAGATCCGCGAGCGGCTGGAGACCGGCCCGGGCATCCAGCTTCTCTCCGGCCTGCCGGTCGCGGACCAGCCGCTGGACGCGCTCCGCGCCCTCTTCCTCGCCATCGGGCGCGGCCTCGGCACGCCCCTGAACCAGAACCGGGCGGGCGAGTTGATGGCGGACATCACCGACGAGGGCGCGGGCCGCCGCGAGGAGCGCGGCAAGATCGAGACGGCCGATGGCGAGACCTTTCTCGCCTCTCGCGCCCGGGTGCATTCGAGCGGACGCTTGCGCTATCACACCGACCGTTGCGACGTTACCGCCTTGCTCTGCGTCCGCGCCGCGGCCGCGGGCGGCGTCAACCGCCTGGTGAGCGCGATCGCCGTCCATGACGAAATGGCGCGCCGCCGGCCCGACCTCGCCCGGCTGCTCTACCAGGACTATTACCGCAGCCGCCTCGGCGAGGAGGTGGGCGACAACGAGGACTATTACGCGCTCCCCGTCTTCGCGCATTGGCGAGGTCATTTCACCACGCACTATTCGCGGACCTATATCGAAGCGGCACAGTTCAACCCCGAGGTGCCGAAAATGAGCCCGGCGCAGTGGGAGGCGCTCGACCTGCTGGCGAGCCTGGCCGACGAGGTCGCTTTCGAGTGGCGGCTGGAGCCCGGCGACGTGCTGTTCCTCAACAACCACGTCGTCTATCACGCGCGCGAGCCCTACCAAGACAGCGATGAGTCCGGGCGGCAAAGGCTGCTGCTCCGCCTCTGGCTCTCGGTGGCGAACAGCCGACCCTTGCCGGACGGCCACGGCGTGCTGTTCGGCGACGTTCGCGCCGGCAGGGTCAGAGGCGGCATCGCGAGAGCAGAGCCCGCATGACCTGGGGCGCCCATCGGCCCGGCAGGGACAAAGGCATGGAGGCTCGGCGTATCTCCTCCGACCGCTACGTCCGGGCACGCTCGCCGGCCCACCCCTCCTACATCGAAGTGCCAATCATTCCCGCAAGGGACGAGCGACATGGATGACCTGGAAGGCGCCGTCGCGGGCCATTATTCCGGCGCCGACATCGCGCGGGGGATCCTGACGGCACTTCGAGAGGCCGGTCACGAGGCTGGGCGGCCGACGCCGGGCGATCTGGCGCCGCTGGACCAGTTTCACGCCCGCGGTCTCGCCGCGACCCGGGACCTGGCGGCGTTGTTGTCGCCGGCGCCCGGCGCGCATCTGTTGGACATCGGCGCCGGCATCGGCGGTCCCGCCCGCATAATCGCCGAAGCCCACGACTGCCGAGTCACCGGGATCGACCTGACGCCGGCCTTCGTCGAGGCCGCGCTGGCCCTGACGGAGGCCACCGGGCAGCGGAATTGCGTCGGCTTCGAATGCGCCAGCGCGCTGGCGCTACCGTTCGAGGATACGAGTTTCGATGCCGCCTATTCGCAGAACGTAATTATGAATATCGCCGATCGGCCCGCGTTTTACGCCGAGGCCGCGCGGGTCTTGAAGCCGGGCGCGCGGCTGGCGCTTTCCAATGTCGCCCAAGGCGCGGGCGGACCGCCCTATTTCCCCGTGCCCTGGGCCGAGACCGCGGCCACCAATTTCCTCGCGACGGCGGCCGAAACCCGAGCGGAGATCGCGGCGGCGGGCCTCGAGGTCCTGCATTTCGAGGACATGACGACCCCCCATCTCGCCTTTTATGACGAGCAGCGCGAGCGGGTCCGCCGCGAGGGCCCGCCCAAGCTCGGTATCCATGTCCTGATGGGCGAGCGGATGAAGGAAATGCAGCGCAACAGCGCGCGGAGCGTCGCGGAAGGCCGGGTGCTGACGCTCGAAATCCTGGCCCAAAAGCCGGGTGCCGCGTGAGCGGAGGAACGGCGATGGTCGACGATCTCGGATATCGGGCCGAGATCGGGGTAACCACGCCCTCAAGCAACACCGCTCTCCGGCCGGAGTACGACGTGGACCTAGCGCTTGCGCTCGCCGAGGGTGTGACGAACAGCGGTATGCTCGAATAGCTTTCGTGGCCTCGAGCGCGGCAGGCAGGCGCGCGCGCGAGGACGACGGGCGGCGCATGTCACAAAAATCTCACAAAACTCCCGAGGTTTTGTGGGGAGTTTTGGTGACTCCGAAACCGGCGGTATTCCGCCACGGCCGGAAAAGTCACACAAACTACCGATTTTGAGCGCCTACCGAAGCGGGAACATCTTCACTAACGGCGCGGTGGGATAGAGGGCGATGACTTAGTTAGCCTTCCAGTCGCTCTGCCCACGCCGCGAGATCCAGTTCTGCCTCCCGTGTCTGCCCGCCTAATTTGAGGTAAAGTTCCCGGCGACGGTCAAATTCCGGCAGCGTGAGGTTCTGATTGTAATTGCGGAATTCCTCTTGCAGGCCTTCCAGGACGTTCTATTCCGCCGCCAGCACCGACGCCTTCGTGAGGGCCAGGGTTTTTGCCGGAAACGAGGCGATACGATAGGCAAGCCGTTCAACGAAAGGCCCGATCTCATCGGCGTCCAGCGCCCGGTTGACGTAGCCATACCTTTCCGCCAGATCGGCATCGAAATCCTCGCAGCCCAGCAGCACCTCCAGCGCCCGGCTTCGCCCCATCAGGCGCGGCAGGCGCTTTGTGGACGTGCCCCCCCCGGCGCCAACCCAAGCATTACCTCCGGCTGGGATAGGATCGCGCTGCCCCGCGCGGCAAAGCGCATATCCATGGAGAGCACGGTCTCGGCCCCACCGCCGCGCACCCTGCCTTCGATCTTAGCGATGGTGATCTTGGGCATCGTGCGCAGGCGTTCCCGCGCGGCCTGATTGGCACTAATTCCCAAATCGGCTGCCGCAGGCCCGATCGTCTTCAGGTCTCCATGGGCGATAAAGAACTCAGGGTTCGCACTCTGGAACACGATTACATTGACTGCCGAATCTTCGGCGAGCTTAGGAATAAGGGCGTTGAATTCTCCACGCAGCGTAGGGTCCATCAAGTTGATGGGCGGATAATCGATGGTGATCCAGGCCACGCGCCGCTGCACCTCCACCTTTATGTGTTCGAAGTCTTCATGCGCCATGTCTGATCCCCAAATTTACTGACCCAGCCACGCAGGCGGACAGCAGGATGTTGTCATGAACGGACGAATTCATCCAGTCCGCCGTTCGATCAGCCCGAGGTAAGACGCCACCTCGGCCTTGATCCTGTTCTCTGCCCCGTCTGGGAGCGCCTGTATTTGTCGCCAAGCCACTCGCCAGGGCCGTATACCTTCCTTAGTTCTTACGCCAACGAGGCTAGCGCTCATTCCGCCGGCAGGATGGTAATCCACATCGGCTGCGCACCGACCTCATAGGTGGCGAGAAGCTCGAGCACGCCCGTGTCCTGGGGAATCGAAAAGGCCCGAACGCGTCCCGAATCAAGCCCCGCCGAGAGCAGAAAGCGGCCGTCCGGCGTGATTGCCATGACGCGCGGCGTCGCTTCGGTCTCGGCGTGACCGATCGCCCTCGGCTCCCCGCTCGCCTCGTCGAGGGCGAAGCAGGCGAGGCTATCGTGGCCCCGGTTCGCCGCGTAGAGGAAACGCCCGTCGGGCGTCAGCCGGATCTGCGCGCAGCTGTTCTTGCCCCTCCAGCCTTCCGGCAGCGTCGGCACCGTCCCGAGCGGAGCGAGCGTGCCGCGCTGGGAATCGAAGGCATAGGTAGTGACGGAACAGCCTTGCTCGTTCGAGGCGTAGAGCAGATCCCGCGTCGGATGCCAGCAGAAATGCCGGGGCCCAACGTCGCCGCCGGGCGAAACCCGGTCGGGTTGGTTCGGCGTCAGCCGTCCGCTCTCGGGATCGAAGCGGAACTGGAAGATCGCGTTGGCGCCGCCCGCCCCGTGGATGTGCGGCACGAAGGCGAACCGATTGCCACGGTCGGTCTCGAAATAGTGCGAGCCCCGGCCGGTATGGCGCCATTCGATCGGCGGATGGCGGGCCGCGCCCTCCGCGCCGATGGCATGCACCGCCGCCCGCTCGCCCATGTAATAGGCGGAGAGCAGGAAACGGCCGGCCCGATCCATGCCCATGTAGCAGGGGTCCGAATCCACCGCGATCTCGCCGATGCTGGCGAGGCCGCCGCCCACGGGATCGCAGCGGAAGCTCTCGATGATCAGGTCGTCGCGCCGAGCGACGTGGAGCTGGCGTCCGTCCGGCGAGACCGCGATCGGCGCCGGCCGCCCGGGCGCCGGAATATCCTCGACCGGCCTCAGCGCCGCCGTCGCCGGATCCATCTCCAGTCGCGCGATCCGCCCCTCGCCCGAGACCGTGATGTAGACATGTAGGCTCACCTGCAGCCCTCCCCCAAATCGCGAACGCGCGCCTGAAGTGTATTCGGCCGGCGGCGGGGAAGGAAATCGGCGGGCATGTCACCCAGGGGAATCGGGTAAATATTTTCAGCCTGTGACGAGGCTTGCGAGGAAGTCGTCATCCCAAGCGGCGAGGCTATCGTCGAGTTGGTCGTGCGAGGGGGCGTTGCCGGCGAAGGAGCGGCCCCTGGATGGGAAGCAGAACGTGTATCGCACCCGGTTCCTTGGACACAAGTTTGTCTCATGCGGCGGGCCTGAGTGACATCGCGGTGTGCCACGCCTGACGAGCTTGAGCGGGGCTCAGGTAGCCGTTCTTCTCCACGATCCACTGGGCATTGTACTGTTCGACGAACCCGCGGACGGCGTTCCGCAGCTCCGCGATGTTGCGGTAGATGCGGCCATGGATGATCTGTTCCTTGAGCGTGCGATTGCCGGCGACGCCGTTGGTCTGGGGCTGTTCGACGAAGGCGTAGGACGGCTGGATGCCCCAGAACTTGATGGTGAAGTGGTCCGACAGATACTGGGAGCCGTGATCCATCCGCAAGGCCAGCCCCCGCGCCGCACCGGCGGAGGTCGAGGCATACAGCCTCGCAAGCCCCATGGAGATCGGCTGAAGGGCGGCGAAGCGGTCGCCTCGCTTGCACACATGCCAGCCGACGCACTCGGCGTTCCAATGCTCGATGGCGGTGAATATCCAGCCCCAGCCGTCGTCCACCGTGAACACCCGAACGCCGTCCGTGCCCCACATGAGGTTGGGGGCATGGGTGATGATCTCACCGACATGGGGATTTCCGCCACGGCGGCGGCAGCGATGGGGCGAGAGCAGGTTGTTCTCGCGCATCACCCGGAGCACCCGCTTGCGGGAAACACGGATGCCACCACCCGAAGCCGAGCCCAGACCTTGCGGTGGTCCCAGGGGGATGCCTCCAGGTCGGCCTATGGCCACCAGCAGAGCCTCGTCCGAGATCGAGGGCTTCGGTCCCCGGCGCTTTGCTGGTGGGCGCTCACGATTTCATGGCGTAGAACGAGGAACGGGCAAAACCCCAGGCCGCACAGACCCGCTGGAGGCCGACCCGTGCCGGGAGAGGTGGCGGCACTCATCGCCGCGACCTCCGCCGCCCCAAAGGGCCGGACGTCTCCGTCTTGGCCTCCAGCAGTTCCACCTGCATGATCAACTCCCCGATCCGCTTCATGGCGATGTCCAGTTCCGCCTTTACCGGATCGCCCTTGCGTTCCTTGAGCGAGGCATCGATCCCGGCGATCGCCTTCTCACGCCACTGCTCGAGCCGGAAAATCTCCACGCCCAACTGCCGCGACAAAAGTTCCACCGGCTCGCCACGCAAAAGCCGCAGGGCAACCTCACGCTTGCGCGTCACCGTCCACCGCTGGCCAAGTCCCAGCGGGCCTGCCGGCGAAACCTGGCCCGGGGAAAACGTGGACGAGCCAAGCTCGCCCTCGTTTACCACAGGCCCATCAACAGCAACTTTGTTCTCAAAATTGTCGGATGTTCCGGTCCTCCTTGGGCCAATTCTGTGTCCTGGGTCCGACTCATGGGAAGCAGAACGAGACCGGCAATGGTTTGAGAGTTGCCGAGGATGTGAGCTGCAATGGGCGGCGTGGCCACCAGAACCGCGAGAGGGCAGCACGGGCGGTTCATCACCACCATGTTCCTTGGTTATCGAAACAGGGACCAAACGATATTTCTCTCCGAGCGGTCCGCGACTTAAATACGGCAACGAGGTGATCGAGACCGCGGCTGCGAGGCCGCGCGAGTCGACATCCGCCGGGACAAGACCGTCGCGGTGCGCGGCATTGCGGCACCATGCCGAGCGATGCCATGAAAGGGAGAATGACAATGCTTCGTCGATTTATTTCGACCCTGGCCGCCATCGTGACCGCGGGCCTCATCGCGGGCCCCGCGATCGCGGGCGGAGCGGTCAATGAGACTTTGTTCGGCATCGCGCTCGAGGGTTACGACCCGGTCGCCTACCACAGCGTCGGCAAGCCGGTCGAAGGCAGCGCGCGGATCAGCTACAGGTGGCGCGACGCGACCTGGCGTTTCGCCAGCGTCGAGAATCGTGACCGGTTCTCCACCGACCCCGAGCGTTACGCACCAGCCTATGGTGGCTACTGCGCCTACGGCATGGCCCAAGGCGCAAAAATCGACATCGACCCGAACGCCTGGGCCATCGTCGAAGGCAAGTTGTACCTCAATGTGAACAAGAGGGTGCAGCAAACCTGGAAAGATGGTGTATCGCGGCGGCTGTGCCTGATGATATCAGGATGAGCGCAGCCCCTTCACGCATGATCGTTGAATCGGGGTCGCCCTGACCTCGAACATCAAGGAAGGAGCGATGACGATGGCACATTTCGTAGGTCTGGATGTTTCGGTGAAGGAGACGGCGGTATGCGTCGTCGACGAGGTTGGCGAGGTGGTGTTGGAGCGGAAAGTGCCGACCGAGCCGGACGACATCGTCACGCTGCTGACCTCGATCGGCGTGGCCTATGGCCGGATCGGGATCGAAGCCGGTCCGCTCTCGCAATGGCTGGTCAACGGTCTTGCCGCCGCCGGGCTGCCGGTTGTCTGCGTCGAGACTCGGCACATGAAAGCACTGCTCAAGGGGCAGCAGATCAACAAGAGCGACCGCAACGATGCGCGCGGCATCGCCCAGATGATGCGGGTCGGGCTGTTCAAGCCGGTGCATGTGAAGACCCTGGTTGCCCAGGAGCAGCGGATGCTGCTGACCAGCCGCAAGCTGCTCCAGAGAAAACTGCTCGACGTCGAGAACGATCTACGCGGGACGCTGCGCAACTTCGGTCTCAAGGTGGGCATGGTCAGCACCCGCGGGTACGAGGCGCGGATCCGCGAGCTGGTCGAAGACTTTCCGAAGCTGGCCGCTATTGTGGAACCGCTGCTCACCGTCCGGCGAGTGATGCGCCAGCAGTTCGCGGTCCTCCACAAAATGGTGCTCGACACGGTCCGCCATGACCCGGTCTGCCGACGGCTCATGACGGCACCCGGCGTCGGCGTGGTCGTCGCGCTGACCTACCGGGCTACCATTGATCAGCCGCAGCGCTTCGTTCACTCCAGGGCGGTCGGCGCGCATGTCGGCCTGACGCCGAAGCGCTTCCAGTCCGGCGAGATCGACTATGATGGTCGCGTGTCCAAGTGCGGCGACAGCATGCTCCGCACGATGCTGTACGAGGCCGCGCAGTCGCTCCTCACCCACGGCCGGAAATGGTCCTGGCTGAAGGCGTGGGGCATGCGAGTGGCCCAGCGACGTGGCATGCGCCGTGCCATCGTCGCCGTCGCGAGGCGCCTGGCCGTAGTTCTGCACCGCATGTGGGTCGACGGCACCGAGTTCCGCTGGAGCAACGGCCCTGCTGACGCCGTCAAGGCGGCTTGAACCTTCGACTGTACTGACAAGGAGATCAACGAGTTCTGCTTAGGCAGAGAGATGTCCTCACGGGGACGACGGGTGGGGTGAGTTCGTAATGTCGGTAGACCCTGCCGCTGACCGGCGGCAAGGACGCGCGAAAGATTGAACCGCCTCATCCTCTGATCCCATCATGAGGTGGCCACGCGCCAACCTCGAAGAGAAGCAAGAGCCCCGTGCGGCAACATCCGCCAGTGCGGAACGACGTGAAGAAGGAATATGGCATGACGTAACCAGAAAGGGCTTGACCGAGGACGCGATAGAGAAGCCGACATTCCCGGCTACATCGCGCGCGCCGATCGGCACTGGGGGCGGCTCATGGGTTGAGCCGGGGGCGCGCGTGCTCCGGGCTCGCGCGCATCCCGCGCCGCACACTTTACGCCTCGAGGATCCAATGATGATCATTACGCGAACCGCTAGCCGCGCCGCCCTCGGTATTTTGCTGGCGCTCGTCTTCACGCTCCCCGCGGTGACCGCCTCGGCGGCGCCCAGGCCGAGTTGTGGGAGCGTTGGACCGCACATGATGCCGCATCCACCGCCACCATCGATCATTCGGCGTGGGACAGGTTTCTCGAGGCCAATCTCGTCCTCGGCCGGGACGGCATCAACCGGATGGCCTATGGCCAAGTCTCCGCGGCGGACCGCAAGGCGCTCGCCCGCTACCTCGACGCGCTCGCGGCGGCGCCGATCAGCCGCTATAAGCGCGACGAGCAGCTGGCCTATTGGATCAACCTATATAACGCGCTGACGATCAAAGTCATCCTCGACCATTATCCGGTCAAAAGCATCCGCGATATAGACATCTCTCCCGGTTGGTTCTCGTTTGGCCCCTGGGACAGGAAGTTGATCGAGGTGGAGAGCGAGATGGTGTCGCTCAACGACATCGAGCATCGCATACTGCGGCCGATCTGGCGTGATGCGCGGATCCATTACGCGGTCAACTGCGCCTCGCTCGGCTGTCCGAACCTGGCACCCATGGCGTATAATGCGAAAACCACGGTCAGCAGCCTGACCGCGGGTGCGCGCGCCCATATCAACCACCCGCGCGGCGTCTCGATCGAAGGCGGGCGGCTCTACATTTCAACGATCTACAAGTGGTTCGTCGAGGACTTCGGCGGCGACGACAAAGGCGTGCTCGACCATCTTCGCCAATTTGCCAATCCGGAACTCGCAAACAAGCTCGCAAAGTTCGTCGCAATCGACGGCTACAGGTATGACTGGGGGATAAACGACGCAGTGCCGATAGAGCAAATGTGATGTCCCGTACCAGCCCTATTTCGACGAATCGGAAACTGTTTTTGACCGGAGCCTCCGGCGTCGTCGGAAGAGCTCTCCTCAAACAGCTGGCGAGCAATGAGGTTATTTGCCTAACGCACCGAGAGCCCGTGTCGACGCCTGGCGTGGAGACGGTGCACGGCAACATCACGGAAAGGCGGCTTGGCCTCGCCAAGGATTCATTCGGCGAGCTCGCCAATCGAATCGGCTGCATCGTTCATGCCGCCGCCGTTACCAAATTCTCCCAGTCCGCGAAAAATATCTTCGCCGCCAACGTCGAAGGCACCAGACAGGTCCTGGAATTGGCTCGAGCCGCTGGCGTTCCGCTATATTTCGTCAGCACGGCCTTCGTGCATCCGGTTCGCGACCTCACCGGTACCGCCGTGTCCAACGCGTACGTGGAGTCCAAGCTATGCGCGGAGGACATCATCCGATCAAGTGGGCATCCGGCCACGATCGTGCGCCCGTCCATAGTCGTCGGAGATTCGAGGACCGGCGAGATCAATAAGTTTCAGGGGTTCCACCAAATTCTCGAAGTGGCGTTACGGGAACGGGTACCCTGGCTCCCGGGAGCAGCGGACGGCTATATCGACTTCATCCCCCAGGATGCCGTCGCGGACATCATCCTCGGTCTCGTGCGGGCGGAGGTCGTGAACCGAGACTATTGGTTGACGGCTGGCGCGCGCGCCCCGCGGTTGCAGCATCTGCTCGCTCTGGCCGTCGCCATCGCCTCTCACCTATTCGGACAGCCAATCCCCGTGCCGCATCTGGTGAGACCCGAGGTGTTCGAGCGGTTTCTCCGCTCGAAACGCCTCGCCGCCCAGCCGGCCGCCAAGCGTATCGCCTACAAACAGCTTTCCCATTACGCCCGGTATCTGTCGATCGTCGAACCGCTCCCGACCTCGCTTCCCGACCTTGCCTACGATTGCGATTAGACCTTCGTCTCGAACGTCCGGTATTGGTGTGCGCGCAACGGCCACGCCGAGTTCGTGGCGGCGTGAATCGGGTCCGCGTAATCCGATGTACGACATCGAGGTTCTCCCGAGTGTGACGGATATTCCGAAGGCGGCGTGGGAGGCTCTGGCACCGCCCGACGATCCGCTGTGGCAATGGTCCTACTTCAGGGTCATGGAATCGAGCGGTATCGGGCCGGATGGGTTCGAGTACATTGTTTTTGGCTCAATTCGTGAATTGTATGCATTAGTGATAGAGTGCCTGGAACGTCAGGAGGTTGGGTTATGGACGGCAAGGGTTTCCAGGTGTGGCTTTCGGCGGCGCGCGGGCTGACGCGCGCGCAGCGGCGCGAGGCGCTCGCGGTGCTGTCGGGCCGGAGCGAGGGCGAGGCATCGAAGGCCGCGATCGAGCTTGGTGTGGACGAGGCCCGGCGCTGTCCGCACTGCGCGAGCGAAGGGGCGGTTTCGCGCGGTATGGCGCGGGGTCTGCGGCGCTACCAGTGCAAGGGCTGCGGCAGGACCTTCAACGCGCTGAGCGGTACGCCGCTGTCGGGCTTGCACCACAAGGAACGCTGGCTGTCGTTCGGGGCGTCGCTGGCGAAGGGGGAGACGGTGAAGGCGTCGGCGGCGCGCTGCGACGTGGCGGTGAGCACGGCGTTCCGCTGGCGTCACCGGTTTCTGGCGGCGGCGCGGAGCGATTCGGAGGTGCTCAAGGGGATCGTGGAAGCGGACGAGACCTACGTCCTGGAGAGCCGGAAGGGCGCGCGCGGGCTGGGGCGCAAGGCACGGCGGCGGGGCGGCAAGGCGAAGAAGCGCGGCCTCTCGCGCGAGCAGGTACCGGTTCTCATGGCGGCGGACCGGAGCGGAACGACGGTCAGCGCGGTGCTGCCCAGGGTCGATGCGGCGGCGCTCACGGCTGCCCTCGACCCGGTGGTCGCGAAGGACGCCCTGCTGGTCTCCGACGGCGGCGCGAGCTACCCACCGTGCGCCGCCGCGCTCGGGGTGAGCCACGAAGCACTCAACCGCTCGATGGGGGAACGGGTTCGGGGCGATCTGCATGTGCAGACGGTGAACAGCCGCCACAGCCGGTTGAAGGACTTCCTGCGTCCCCGCCGCGGCATCGCCACCCGCTATCTGGACAACTACCTGAGCTGGTTCCACCTCGTCGGCCTCGCCCCCGGCGCCAATGACCGAGCCTGCCTCGCCGCCGCCGTAACAAGGTGACGCATACAATTCACGAATTGAGCCTTGTTTTTCGCCGCGATCGCCATATAGCGGCGATCCTGCCGGCGTTCTGGTTCGACGCCTATCCGCTCTCCCTTGGGCTCGGCGGCAAACTCGACAAGGCGGTCGCCCTATTGCGCAAGCTGGTGCCGGCTCTTTTGCGCATCCCTGTCTATTTTTGCGGACATCCGATGGGCGAAGGAAGATTTCTCAGGGCTAGCGATGAATCATTCTCGATCGATCGACAGGTTCTCGCGACGGTGCGGGAACGGGCGTGGGCCAAGGGCTTGCATTGGATCATATTCAAGGATTTCTCGGAGCCGACGATCCCGACACTCTTTCCGGCGCTGAAGTCGTCGAAGTTCTTTGCCGTCCAGGGTTTGCCGGACGCCCGGCTCAGGCTGTCGTCGCCGAGCTTCGAGGATTACGTGCGCGATGGCAAATCGAATGCGAAGAGAAATATTCGTAAGAGACTGCGAAAGTTCGCCAAATTTACGAACTTGCGGATAGAAATCATGGACATGCCCGAAGACATATTTTCGGATATTATGCCCCTTTATTATCACGTCTTGGCGCGGGCGAAACTGGAGTTGGAGCGTCTAACGCCGGCCTATTTTACATCCCTGTCGGCGGCCCGAGACATCGACAAGAAATTCGTCGCCTGTTTTGATGTCGATCGGCTGATTGGATATATCCTCTGCCTGTTTGCGGGGGAAGGCGCGGCCTGCCTTCGCGGTGGCTTCGATTATCAAATGTCCCGTGAATCCGGCTGCTATTTTATTCTCCAATACGAATGCATAAAGCTCGCAATTTCGGCTGGCTGTCGGGAGATGAGCTTCTGTCAGACCACCTATCTTCCTAAACTGGCGCTGGGTTGCCGTTTGGCGCCTTTCCAGCATATCGCGACGCACAAGAGCGGCTTCTTGCGACCGATCATCCGGCGCCTGTTACCGATGCTGTTCAGCCGCTATTCCAGAATATGCGGGTTGGATCGTGCCACTGCCGGAGCGCGGCCGTGACCTCATGGCGGCGAGGGGCGTCAGCCCGTCGTGAAATTCCGGTCTAGGGAAATGTCAATGGTTTCTTCATTCGCCGGTATTGCTGTCATGCTCGGCGTACTTATCCTCGCCTGGCCTGCCGGGTCCGAGGGCCTTCCGGTGAGGCCCGATCTCGCAAAGGCTGGATGGAAGGTGCTGAAGTTTGCCGGAAAGCCGGCGACGCAATTCACCGGCCGTGCCGACGGTGCCATCGAAGTGACGGCAGCAGAAAGCGTCGCCATCCTCTATCGCAGGATCTCCGAGGGAGACCGGCAAAAGCGGCAGCTCTCCTGGCGCTGGCGCGTCGACAAGACGACGCCAGCGAGCGATCTCTCCCGCAAGGGCCATGACGACCGACCCCTGGCCCTTCACCTATGGTTCCCAAAAGACCCGGATAAAACTGGTTTATTGGATAAGTTGAAAACCACCATGGCGGGGCTTTTTGATGTGCCCATGCCTGGGAAGGTCCTGACATACGTCTGGGGCGAAAAGGGACGGCGGGGCGACAGCATTATCAACCCCTACATTCCATTGGACGGAACTATGGTCATCCTTCGCTCGGGCGACGCCGCGACGGGCCAGTGGTTTGGGGAGCAAATCGACTTCGCTACCGATTTCGAACGTGCCTTCAATTACCACGCCCCCGCGCCGACCTATGTCGCGGTGTCCGGCGATGCCGACGATACCATGGGGCGAAGCCTGGCGTTGATCATCGATATAGTCTTCAGCGGCGGGTCCGACCAGCGCAACAATCGTCCAGATTCCGGTGAACTAGCGGCGCTACGTTGAACGAGTCTTTTCCGCACCGACGAACGAATTGCGCTATCCCGGCAACGGCAAAAGCCAACGCCGTCGCTACCGTTCGGAGGCGGCTATTCGGAACGGTTTTTCGACCGAGCGGCGAGGCTCGAGGCCAAGTTGGCGGGCGATGCCGACAAACCTGAAAACGCGGGCCGGCCGGCGCGGCGGATAGACGTTGCCACGGGCACGCCATGGGGTCCCGTTTCGAAACTCATCCGGTTGCCGACCCCGGGTTCGAGCCGTCTTGTGTCCATGGTCTGGCTCCCTCGATGGTTCGTGACCCGCGGGTGTGACGACCCCTCTACGCGCGGCGCGGCGCGACCGCCTTGTAGACCACGGGCAGCAACGACAGGACCGCAAGCCCCACCAGGGCGACGATGACCTCCGGCGTCAGGATATCCGCCGGCGAGAACTCCCCGCCCATGGCGAATATGCTGCCCAAGCCCGTCCCGACCGAGGCAAAGACGAAGGAGCCGGGGATGATGCCGATCAGGGTGGTGAGGGCGTAGGTTCTCAGGTCCACACCGAGGAACGCCGGCACCAGATTGACGACGAAAAACGGGAACAACGGCACCAGGCGCAGCACCAGCAGATAGTTGAACGCGTTTTTCCGGAAACCGGCCTCGAACTTCTTCAACCAGGGCCCCGCCTTGGCGCGGAGCGGTTCGCCGAGCGACGACTTCGCGGCCATGAAAATCGCCACCGCGCCCGCGGTCGCCGAGAGGACGACGAACGTGGTGCCCAACAGCGTGCCGAACAGGAATCCGGCGGCGATGGTCATGACGGCGCCGCCGGGAAAGGAAAAAGCGACGATGGCCGCGTAAACCAGGAAGAAGATCGCCGGCGCCAAGATCATATGATCCAAGATGAAATCCTCGAGCAGCATGCGGTTCTCATGCAGGGTCTCGAACGTCAGGTAATCGTCGAGGCCAAGGGCGAAAAAGCCGATCGAGCCGAGCCCGAGCACGGCGAGGGGGAGCAGCCGCTTCACCGAAATCCGGGCTGTCTCATCCGGCGTTCCCGCCGGGGCATTCTCGATGGAGCGGGCATCCCCGGAGTCGGACTGGGTTTCGTTCACCATCACATGTTTTCCTTTCATTACGGCAAGTGTTGGAGAGCGCCGACCAGCTTGCGGGTACGATGGCTGAACAGCCTCGGCGTGTAGTAGCTGCCGGTGGCCCGTTTCGAGACCTCGCTCAACGTCGGATAAGGGGCGATCAGGTTGGCGACGGCGCCGATCGCGAGGCCCTGCTGAATGGCCAGGACCCAGGTCAGGATCAGTTCGCCGGCATGCGCGCCGACGATGGTGGCGCCGAGGATGCGGCCCTTGCGGCCGACGACGATCTTGATCAAACCGTCGGTCTCGCGCTCGGCCCGCGCCCGGTCGTTCTCGGCGAACGACCCCTTCAGTAACCGGATATCGTCGCCGAATTGTTCGCGGGCCCGGCGTTCATCGAGGCCGACATGGGCGAGTTCGGGGTCCGTATAGGTCACCCACGGCACCGCCGCGTCGTCGACCTTGGCCGGAAGATGGAAAAGCGCGTTTCGGATGACGATTCCGGCCTGATAGGCGGCCATGTGGGTGAACTGATAGGCGCCCACCACGTCGCCGATGGCGAAGACCTTCCTGTTGGTCGTCCGTAGGCGCTTGTCCACCGCTATACCCTCGGGCCGATAATCGATGCCGGCGGCTTCCAGGTTGAGCCCGCCGACATTCGCCCGCCGTCCGGCGGCGACC
>CBDDBZ010000013.1:0-32701 GCA_965225945.1 Alphaproteobacteria bacterium
GGTCAAAGCCCTAAGCTTCAAGTCGCTCTCGCTAAGCAACGGCCGGTCGTCGAGATAACCGTTATCGCGAAGATATTCTTCCAATGCCTCGGCAATGCTATGCCTGAAGCCCCTCAAACGAGGATCGTTCCTGGCGAGGAGCGCCACGAGTAGCTTATCCGCGTCCCCATGCAGGTCATCCGCAATGGCCGCAACGTGATCGAGATACCGGTCGCTCAGTGCACGGCTCTGCACTAGCCCGTCGCGATCGACGGTCCGGCCTCTCCCCTGACGCCATAGCTCGCAGAACACCTCAAGCAAGCTAACTCGAGAGTCGATTTCCTGGGAGGTTTCGGAACGTGCTGCCAGCTTCTCGGCCAGGGCGGTCCCTGAAACCGTTCTCCATTGCCCTGCCTGTTCGATGCCGTTTTTCAGAAGGGCGTGCAGTAGATCCAGATTGTCAGGCAACACATAGAAGAAATGCTGCCGGGTATATCCTCGCGACGGCACAAACTGGGGCACATCCAGAGTGGTTCCGTATTCTTCCGCCGTTGTCCCATCAGGTGACGGGATGGTCGGTCTCGTTGGGATTTGAAGAGCAGATGACTCCGTGACGCTGGCTGCTCTACCGCGGAGCAGACCGAGATCAATCTCGGCGGCGACTACGCAGTTCTCTTCGTCCAGGGGCGTGGCGAATACGGTCTCGATCCAGAGGATCGCTGGTTAGGTAGAAGATCTGACGTCCCTGGTCATTTGCGATACGGCCTAGACTGCGCACGATGGCGTCGAAGCGCTCTGGGTCGCTTTGATCGAGGGCTTCGTCGAGAAACAATGGAAGGGTTCTTCCTTGCTCGACTTCCTCTGCAAATGCTATTCGAGCCGCCAGCAGAAGCTGCGCACGTGTGCCGTCAGACAGTTCATCGAGTTCCCGAGCCTCGTCACTTTGCAGATCGATCGCGAATAGTCGCGGAGACTCGGTGTCGCGGCCCAAACGAAGTTCATATCTGTGATGTGTAAAGGCTGAAAAGTGACCGTGCGCCCGCTCGAATACACGGGGCATTTGTGTCTGTTCGTATTCCCGTTCCACCGCGTCGATCAGAAACTTGCCGGCCCAGGCGAACATCGCGTCGTCTCGGCGATTCTTCAACTCGGCGCGGGCGTTCTCCCGCCGCTCAAGCAGGTCCTGGAGACTGGTGGCGCGCTTGGTTTCGTTTACCTGCGCATTGATGTCGGCGATTTCGTGCCGCAAATCGTCGGCCCTGTCGGGCGCCGAAGAAAGTTGGAGCAGCAGTCGTTCCAGGCTAACCCTGTCGAAATCCGTAAGTTCGGCTTCCCCGACCTTCGCCAAGCTCATCATGATCGAGGCCGATTTGGCCTTCGAGGCGAGTGGCCCGCACCCGCAGCTCACGATATTGCGGCAATAACTTCAGCAGCGCCGTCAGGCCCGGCAGGTCCCCGTCGTCCAGAGAGGCGGCCGGATAGAGTTTCCTTATCGAATCGAGAGCCGTATCCCGGTCAGCGGAATTATGTTTCAGTTGAGTATTCGCCTGGCGCTCGTCGTCGAGCCCCTTGATCAACCTCGAATTGCGATCTGAAAGACTGGCGAGGTAAGCCTTTGCGGTCGTGGCATCCTTCGGTAGCAGTTCGCCATATTCTTGCAGAACGTCCGTCAGGTCAGAAAGTAGGCCAGAATGTGTTGCTTCGAGCTCGCTGACGCGGCCCGCTGCGCCTTCGTACTTGATACGGGTGGCCCTGAGCTGATCGAGAGCGCGCGCGAAATCGACGAGCTCCGCGTCGGGCCGAAGGGAATCGAGCTTTAGGCTCTTGAGCAGATCTTGCCGCCGTTCGTGGAGCGAGGCTTCCGCTTCGTCGAGCTGGGTCAGTTGAGTACTGAGGCTTTGTCGGTCGCCATCCCGATCTCGAGAGCGCTGCAAGCGCGACTCGATGGACACAACTTCTGCTTCGAGGTTGCGCAATCGGGCTTCGACTGACCCGGCATTCCATTCGTCAGGCGCTTCTACGTCGAGCCGTGCAAACGCCTCCTCGGCCTGAGCCCGCGTGGTCGAAGCCGGGTTCGTGCTGCGCAACAGCAAGACGGGCACCAAGACTCCAGCACCGAGCATCAGTAGAAATCCGGAACCGCGGATCGACCAAGACCGACATGCCTGCGCAGAGAACCGCTATCGTCACGGCGATAAGAATCCAGATACGCCGGGCTCGCAGCCTGTCCTGGAGCGTTTCCGCCTCGGGCGCTCGAAGCCAGTGGCGCAGTAGATCGATCGCGGCACGAAGTTCCACGAGGCGGCTTTCACCGTCCTCGCTTTGCTCGATGCTCGCCAGAAGGCGCAATCTCCACTCGATGGCACTCCTTTTCATCTGGTGTTCGTGTAGCGCACCCGGTTCCTTGGACACAAGTTTGTCTCACGCGGCGGGCCTGATTGAGATCGCGGCGTGCCACGCCTGACGAGCTTGAGCGGGGCTCAGGTAGCCGTTCTTTTCGACGATCCACTGGGCATTGTAGAGTTCGACGAAGTCGCGGACGGCGTCCCGCAGCTCCGCGATGTTGCGGTAGATGCGACCATGGATGATCTGTTCCTTCAGCGTGCGATTGAACCGCTCGGCGACGCCGTTGGTCTGGGGCTCGGCGACGAAGGCGTAGGACGGCTGGATGCCCCAGAACTTGATCTGGTTGGTGAAGTGGTCCGACAGATACTGGGAGCCGTGATCCTCCGCAAGGCCAGCCCCCGAGCCGCGCCGGCCGCGGTCGAGCCATACAGCCCGGCAAGCCCCATGGAGATCGGCTGCAGGGCGGCGAAGCGGTCGCCGCGCTTGCAGACATGCCAGCCGACACACTCGGCGATCGACGGCGGTGAAGATCCAGCCCCAGCCGTCGTCCACCGTGAACACCCGAACATCGGTGCCCCCTCGGGGCATGAGTGATGATCTCACCGTCATGGGGATTGCCGCCACGGCGGCGGCAGCGATGGGGCGAGAGCAGATTGTTCTCGCGCATCAGGCGGAGCACCCGCTTGCGGGCAACCCGGATGTCGCGACAGACCCGAAGCCGAGCCCAGACCTTGCGGTAGCCCTCGCCCTCCCAGGGCGATCCAGGTCGGCTTCGATCGCCACCAGCAGCGCCTGGTCCGAGATCGCGGGCTTCGGTCCCCGACGCTTTGCCGGCGGCTGCTCGGCGTGCTGGCCGGAGGTCATGGCGTAGAACGAGGAGCGGGCCATGCCCCAGGCGGCGCAGACCCGCCGCAGGCCGTAGGCCAGACCCGTGCCGGGCGAGGTGGCGGCACTCATCGCCGCGACCTCCGCCGCCCCAAAGGGCCGAAGGTCTCCGTCTTGGCCTCCAGCAGTTCCACCTGCGCGATCCGCTTCATGGCGCTATCCAGTTCCGCCTGCACCGGATCGCCCTTGCGTTGCTTGAGCGAGGCGTCGATCCCGCCGATCGAACTGCTTCTCTACGACTGGCGCGACAGAAGTTGCACCGGCTCGTCACGCAAAAGCCGCGGAACGACCTCACGCTTGCGCGCCACCGTCCATCGCTGGCCAAGTCCCAGCGGGCCTGCCGGCAAAGCCTGGCCTGGGGAAAACGTGACGAGCCAAGCTCGCCCGCATTTACCACAGGCCCATCAACGCAACTTTCTTCTCAAAATTATCGGCCATGTTCCGGTCCTCCTTGGACACTTCGATTAAGCCAATTCTGTGTCCAAGGAAATCGGGTCCGACTCATCATCTGGTGTTCGCTTGCGACGCGCAGGAATTCGAATAGCCGCCCGTCTTCCTCAAGAGTGAGAGCGACTTCGTCCACATCGCCGCCGCCGAGGGCCGACAGCGCAGACGCAACCTCCCTTTGACTTTCGGCGCGATACGTCCTTGTGTTCTGAAGGTCCAATTCAACGCGGGCCAATTCTTCAGCATTTTGTCGCCAGACAGTGAATTCGGATTGGTTCACCTCGGCCGCGAGTCGTGAATCGCGCACGGCATCGCGCGCGGCGTCACGTTGGCTTTCCAAGGCTCGGATTCGTATGTCCAATTCACCAATGCGCGCCTGGTGCTGATCGATTTGCTCCAATTCCAGGCCGGTCAGGCTTGCCAAGGAATCGGGCAGGGCTGCGATGTCTTCGTTTACGGCCGCATACTCTTCGACGCGACTGGCCAGCCCAACCGCCCGATTGACCGATGGCAGGCGGCGCGCGTCCGCTTCTGCAGCGTCGAGTTGCGGCAGCAGAGTCCCCAGCTGATCCTCACGGCGCTGCAACGCCGACTGGTTTCCCTCCGCGGCCTGCACCTCCCTCGTCGCGGCGTTGAATTCGTCCCGCTGTCGGCGCCCGTGTCGTTTGGTAACCCCGGAGAAAAAGATCTCCACGATCCGGTGCAAGTCGAAGCCGCCAGACATCTGACGCCTGATCTCGGAGGCGATGTCTTGTGTGCCGTCCAGGGATGGATCGATCAGATCCCGGAGTCGGAGAAAGAAACAGCTATGGTGGTGGGAACCCGGAATGCCCGGTCGTAGTCTGTCCCCGTCGTCACAACGCCATCGCAGGCGCGTGCCTTCACGTTCCGCCCTCCAGGTTTCACCGTCCAGTTCGAATTGAGCGGTTATGGAGGTTCGTTGGGTGGGACCTCGATCATCCCAGTACAGGCCTTCGACCGCGCGGCAAATGCTTGACTTCCCGATCGCATTCGGACCGAAAATGATGTGGACACCGGCACCGGGCGACTCGAACTCGAACGGCTGATCGATGCCTGGTAGTCGGTCGATTCTCAGCCGCTTCAACTTCATGAAGGATCGCCTGGTTCATTCTGGGATAACATTGCGGTGAGGGTCGTCATCCCGGATCGCAAGAGAACGTCGCGTAAAGCCTCGTCAGTCAGCGGGTCGGTCGCGCTCCGATGCTCGTCGATGACGGACCATCGCTCATCGCGGGCAACGTGAATCAACGCTGCGCGAGCTTCGTCGAGCAGACCCCTCGACCGGTCGTCGTCCTGCTCGAGGAGCAACAACCGACGGGCCATCAGGGCGGCCGGATCGTCGCCCTTGGCGATTTCAGCCAGATCCAGCCGGGGCGTCATCGTGGCGACTATCTTTCTGTAGAACACCGCGGTGCCGTTGACAACGCGTCCCAGATCGTTCCATTCGCCAGAATCGATGCACCGGCCGATGTCTTCATGGCAGAGACTCGAACCCGTCAGTCGCGCGATCAGCCCTACCGCGCGAGGCGCGGGGTTTTCCTGGCCGATCCGACGAACAAAGTCCGCCGCCTCGCTCAACAGTCGGTCCGCTACGTCTTCGACTTGTTCGAGACCTTCGACCGAAATGGAGACCTGCTCCCAACGCAGTGGCGCCAGTGGGATATGCTCCAGATGTAGCCCACCTCCATCGTGCACTCTCAGGATCCATGGGCCATGAGGTCCGTATTCAGATGGATCGAGCCCCACAAGCGAGCCCAGGTAACCAGATGGCCGGGAATCCACTCGTGTCGAAAGGCTTTCGATGGAAGGCTTATGAATGTGACCAAGAAGCCAGGCGTCGTAACCGGTATCGTTCAGTTCAAATTGCCTGATGGGTGCGTAGTGCCCTCCAGAAGCGTTCAGATCGGCATGAAGCAAGCCGATACGGGGAACGGAAGGCGCCATGGGCTCCAGCGGCTGCGATAGGAGTTGTGCAACTGGACCTTGGCGCACAAACCGCTCGCCGAACGACCAGCCCACGATCTCGGCGACTATTGCCTTGTTCTTCGTTACCGCCTTGGACTCCCACCTGCCCCCGGCCCCCAACAGCGTAAACCCGTCCAGAAGGGAAGCGAGTCTCGGCAGGGCCTCGACATCATGATTGCCGGCGACAGCGATGACCTGGATCCCTGCATCCAGCAGGCGCCGTATGCACTCTTCGAGCGGCGGTATCGCTTCGAATCTGGCATTGGTGCTCTCAACCACGTCCCCCGCGAAGAGGACCGCATCAACTTCCTGCTCGATGGCGAGATCGGCGGAGAGTTTCAACGCGGCCGCTGGGGTCAGCTCGTTCGGATCGATACCCCAGGAATGGACCACGTCTGGCACACCCGAGCACTTTGTGCCCAAGTGGACGTCTCCAATCGCCAGGATTGCAGCGCGATCATCCATTCTGGGTCCCCGAGACTTCGACGCAACGTCCATCGCTAGTCTGACAGATTCCACCGATGTAGCGAATGCGGCGATACTCGAAGACGGGGCAGCGGGTGATCTACGACGTGACCGACCGCGAGAAGTGGACGGAGGGGCCGAAGCGTCCCTTGGACGACGGATCGGCAGGGATGGGAAGGTCGAAAGCGCAAGAACATATTTTGGTGAAAAGAATTTTTTCGAAGTCACCTGTTGCAGGGAGTTGCATGATCATGTCGCGAGATGGCTGGAGTCTATTAAGCCATTGAAAGCATGTGCGTATCACGGTTGACAGGCCTATTCTTGCGGGTTTTCCTGCATGCCGTCCATGGCCGCAAGAGGGGTTCCGGCGATGCCGGAAAGACGCAATCCGGCTCTTGCAGACACTGCCATTCTCGCCTTCGGATCGCCCGCGGGCAGCGTCCGGGCGCCGAAAGGGAAGGCTGAGGGTGGCCCTGCTTCGCGCGTTCGTGTCGACGGCTCGCGGCATGGTGCCAGAAGCCGGCGCATCCGGCGACGGAGGTATGCATGACGAACAGGAAAGCCCCCGTCAAAGACGGAAGAGTGACAGGCGCATCTGTGGGAGCGCCGTCGGAAGCACCCATCCATCCGGATGGACCGCTCTTCGCGGCCGGACAACCTGACGCGGCGAGCGCGACAGATACCGCATCGCCCTACCCTTGGGATGCACCTGTGGAGCCGGAACCCAGCACGGAAGCCGACGCCGAAACGGATCCGCCCGGAGACCTGCCCGCGGCCGAAGAAAATTTCGATCCGGCGGCCCCATCCACGGCGGCCGGCGAGGACCCGCCGAGCGGCCTCGAGCGGCTAAACGAGAACATCGAGCAGCTGCTCGAAACCGTCGACGCGGTCGCGGCGGATGTCGCGGAGTCGCGATCGCATCTGGAACGGCTGACCCGGAGCACCCCGGATGATCCAGAGGCCGCGAACGGCGCCGGCGGGATCGAGGATCGCATCAAGGTGCACACCGCGGATTTCCACCGATGGATCGAGAGCGACCGGCGTCGGCGGCGCTGGTGGCCGGCCGTGGCGGCAGGGATCGCCGCACCCACGGCGCTGCTACTCGGCCTGCTGGTGGAGCAGCAATACCAGGTCATCCCGCTCCACGATCCGACCGGAGGCTGGCGCGGCAATATCTGGGAACATGGCGTAATTGAGTTAGGGTCACCCTCCCAAAGACCACGAAGTCCGCTCTGGTTTGAAGCTTGCCTATCCGGTTATCACCCACACCCACTATATGTAGTGTGCACCCATTTTCCTGAGTAAAGCTCGGTGCAGGTCGAAGCGGAGATATCTCCGGCGATGCCGAGCAGGGACTCGGACGGCATTGTAGCGGCTTTTAGGCGACACTTTAGCGTGGTGGAAATCCTAATCATTGAGTCGGATTTGGCAAAACGCCACGTTGCATAAAGGACCGTCACTTCATTGAAATTTATCTGAAATCGGAGGTGAACGATACCGATGGAATATTCCAGGAAATCAGAGCTTCATTGAATTGTAGGATTCGAGTGCCGGATTATTCACAAATAGCTCTGTGAACTGGTTTTCAAGTTCGCTCAATACGTCATATGGAGTAAACGGATTGAGGATCACGTTCTTGCGTGTCGCTTCGTCTTCGCTGCGACTCAAAACGCGCAGGAGACTAACAGGCGCGGACGGGTTCTTCGCAACGATTCGTGCCAGCGCGTCGCTTTCTTCGACTAGTGCCGTCAATCGCTCAGACGATGTCGTTTCATCAGCAGCTTCCGGTCTGGCCGTGGGTTTCTTCGTTTTTCCCTTGGTCGCCACCGTTCCGTCCCCCGATGTTAAGTACGTGACGTGAATTAAACTCCGGTTCGGTTTTCAGAACAATCAAGAATTAGCCGGATCGCCTCCTCAATGCGCCTGCGCCGGCCCTTGCCTGCAGTCCAAGGAGACACACTACATATAGGGGGTGTGGGTGATAACCGGATAGGCAAGGTTTGAAGACCGTTGGGCGGCTTCAAGAAGGAGGATGACCCATGCGCGAAGTCTATGCCGGCTTGGATGTTTCCGACAAGCAGACCCACATTTGTCTGGTGGATGGTGCCGGAGCGGTGCTCTGGCGCGGGCGCTGCGCGAGCGATCCGGACGTGATCGCCAAGACGCTGGCCAAACACACGGCGAAGCTGCCGGCGGTGCTGGCCAGGGCGGTGCTGGAGACCGGCCCGCTCTCGACCTTCCTGTTTCATGGTCTGCGTCTGCGCGCGCCATGCCAAGGGCGTGCTCTCGACCCGGCTCAACAAGACCGACCCCAACGACGCCGAGGGACTGGCCCAGCTCGCCCGCACCGGCTGGTTCAAGGCGGTGCACGTCAAGGACCCCGAGAGCCATCTCGAGCGGGCGCAGCTTCGGGTGCGCGAGCAACTGGTCAAGAGCCACCGGGACATGGTCAATCAGCTGCGTGGCCTCTTGAAGCTGTTCGGCCTCCGGCTCGGCCAGGTGACGACGCCGAACAAGCGACGCGAGCGCGTCGAAGCGTTGCTGACCCGCATGCCGGCGCTACGCCCGGCGCTGTCGCCGCTTTTGCAGACGCTCGCCGCCCTGGACGAGGAACTGGCCAAGCTGAAGAAGAGCCTAAAAGCACGCGCCGCCCGCGACCCGCTCACCCGCCGCCTGATGACGGCGCCCGGCGTCGGGCCGCATCTGGCGTTGGTCTACAGATGCACGATCGAGGATCCGGGGCGCTTCGCCCGCTCGGGCGACGTCGGCGCCTATGTCGGGTTCACGCCGAGGCGCTATCAGTCCGGCGAGGTCGATCTCGTCGGCCACATCCCGAGGGCGGGCGACGCCATGTTGCGCCATGCCCTCTACGAGGGAGCCAACGCGGTGCTCGGGGCCCTGAAACGCCCTTGCGCGCTCAGGACCTGAGGTCTCGCCTTGCAGGAACGCAAAGGCGCCAAGCGGGCTCGCGTCGCCGTCGCCAGGAAGCTCGCCGTCCTGCTGCACCGCCTGTGGCAGGACGAGACCGACTTTCGTTGGGCCTAGGCGCTGGCGCCGGCGGGCCCCAGGCCCGTTTCCGCCTGCTTGCCGCAGCCTGACGGGGAAGGGTGATCTCGCCTATACTGTCGCGGCATCGACCGCGTTGGGGACCTCAAAGACACCCTTCTTCCCCTGACCGCCATCCTGAGGCGCCGGCAACTCCAGCTGTCGTTCCTCAAAACCTATCCTGATTACGCACTTTACTCAGCCGGGTTGATGTGGTACAAATAGTGAACAAATGGCGGTTTTTCTGGAGGTTCACAATGCCACGCAACAAGGTTCCCTTTCAGAAGGGGCTCAGCGAAGCGCGTTTCCGTGGGCAATTATATACTTGACGAACACGCTCTCTGACTCCATATTAGAAATCAGGGAGATAGATCATGTCCATACTTTCCGCACCATTCTTTCACGATGAGCGGGCCGCCTATGCCAAGCTGGAAAGCCTGCTTTGGCCGCATGGTCCCATGTGCCCGCGCTGTGGGAGCCTGGATCGAATTACTTCGGTCAAGGGCGGACGCATTGGTCTTTACCGTTGCGGTTCTTGCAAGCGGCAGTTCAGAGTCACGGTTGGCACGATTTTCGAGTCCAGCCACGTCAAACTGCACCTGTGGTTTCAGGCTGCGCATCTAGTCTGTGCGAGCAAGAAGGGCATGAGCGCTCATCAAATCCATAGGCTTCTTGGCGTGACCTACAAGACCGCGTGGTTCATGTGCCATCGGCTCCGGGAAGCGATGCGCGAAGGGACATTCCCCGACACGCTGGGCGGCAAAAACCGGGTCGTCGAGGCTGATGAAACCTACATCGGTGGGAAAGAAAAGAACAAGCACGCTAACAAGCGCACTCGCAAAGGGCGCGGCGCGGTCGGCAAGGAAGCCGCCTTCTCCCTTGTCGAGCGCGGCGGACGCGTGCGTTCCTTCCATGTGCCAAAGGTGAACGCCAAGACACTCAAGCCCATCCTCAAGGCACAGATCAGCGCTAGCTCCCGTGTGATGACCGATGAGGCAGGTGTGTACGGCCAGCTCGGGCGAGACTTCGCCGAACATGAAACGGTCAATCATAGCATCGGTGAATACGTACGCGGCGATGCCCACACCAACACCGCCGAAAACTACTTCTCCATCTTCAAGCGCGGGATCGCTGGCGTGTATCACCACGTCAGCCAACAGCACTTGAAGCGCTATCTGGCGGAGTTCGATTTCCGGTATAATACGCGGATGGCGCTTGGCATCGACGATCAAGAGCGGACCGAACGGGCACTTCGTGGTATAGTCGGAAAGAGATTGACCTACCGGGACTCGTCACCAGTCACCGACGCGTGAAAGACGCAACCATGATCAGCCCAATCAACTTTAGCATTAGTGGTCACAACGCCGAAACTGATGCTCCGACAGTGGATGATCTGGTCAACCAAATCGGTGACTACGTTTCCATCATGCATGCGGTTGAAGAGGCGCTAGCCGATGACGGTACTAGCGAGATCGAATGGCGTGTGACCAACGCAAAGAAGAACAGTCCTCTTGAGTTAGAGATCATGCCGTTCCCGCGTCAACATGGGGTTGACATTGAACAACGCGTTCACAAGGTCAAAGAGTATACGGCGAGCGGGCTTGCACTCTTGGCCGCTAATGCAGAACGGCCCAGTTTTTTCAATGATCCTGTCTTGGAAAAGGTTGAGCGCCTATTTCAGCGGGTTACAAACGGCCTGAGTCTGACTAAGGTTGATTATGGACCGGAGATACAGTCCACAATCGAAATCACTCCGAGCATCGCCCGAGCGGCCGTTTCTCATATCAGCGCCGTCCGAGTGCCGAAGGAAAAGCCGTACCGTGAACTTGGGTCCGCTGAAGGCTTTTTGAAGGGGATCGATCGCGACGGCTTTGGCCGCGCGATTGTTTACGTGAAGCTGCGGCTTAATGGTGAGATAGTGAAATGTCTCGTGAGTGAGGAAGCCGAATCTGAAGTTGAGAGACATCAAATCGGCGATGTGTGGAAAAATCGCCGCGTCAGAGTGGCCGGTACGGTCTACTACAAGAGTCTCGGGCGCATCTCCAAAATCGATGCTGACGTTGTGCAATTTCTTCGTCGTCGTGATGAACTTCCAAGCTCTTCCGACATAATCAATAAAGATTTTACGGGCGGCCTCGCGTCCACGGAATACTTAGAAAAACTGCGGAATGGCGAACTCTCCTAAAAGGCTTGCATGGGATTCGTGTGCGTGGATCTCATACATTCAACAGGAAAAAGTCGTCTTAAAGGATGGCACTCCGGAGGATCGCGGGGCAATGTGCCGCCCCGTTCTGCAAGCTGCTGAGAAGGGGACTGTTGAGATCGTCGTGTCTTCAATCGCATTGGTAGAAGTAATATGTAAGAACAAGGACGTATCGATTGATGACCAGAAGGTTCGAGATTACTTCGACAATGATTACATTTTGCTCGTGAGTGCGGACAAGGACGTATGCGACCTCGCACGTCGATTGATGTTAGCGGGCCACGCGGGACTTCGGCCCGCAGATGCAATTCATGTTGCGACCGCCTGTATCTCAAACGCCGACGAACTCCACACTTTCGATGGCAAGTTGCTAGACCTGAATTCCAGGACCGACAGGAAAGACGGAACTCATTTACGCATTAGGAAGCCCAGGTTGCCGGCCCCGCCAGCCCCATTGTTTGCAGGGATTGAAGGTGCCTAAAGCTAAGGCAAAGAAAAAGAATATCTCGCAACGTGTCCGCTTCATCGAAGCCGCCCGCGAGGCCGAATGCAGCGACGATGAGGGTGTGTTCGACCGCGCCATAAAGCATATCGCCACGGCCACGCCGAAGCCGAAAGCTAGGAAAGGTGGGACGGGCGATGAGCGCTGAGACTGACTTAGATGATTTTTTTGAGAAACTTCTCCAAGAGGTACAAGCATCTTTAGAGAAAAAGAAACTTAGGCGGGAAAGGCCATGGACTTACGACATTATTCGCATTCTATGGCCGTGTAAGTCTGGTCTGCATATGGATAATCTTGAGCGCGAATTATGGACCCTACGAAATCGCACCCTTCCAATGCCAAAGGAATTTAGAAAGGCTCAATTCGTGAAACGTATGCATTTGTGATAGAATGCCCGGAACGTCAGGAGGTTGGGTCATGGACGGCAAGGGTTTCCAGGTGTGGCTTTCGGCGGCGCGCGGGCTGACGCGCGTGCAGCGGCACGAGGCGCTCGCGGTGCTGTCGGGCCGGAGCGAAGGCGAGGCATCGAAGGCCGCGATCGAGCTTGGTGTGGACGAGGCCCGGCGCTGTCCGCACTGCGCGAGCGAAGGGGCGGTTTCGCGCGGTATGGCGCGGGGTCTGCGGCGCTACCAGTGCAAGGGCTGCGGCAGGACCTTCAACGCGCTGACCGGTACGCCGCTGTCGGGCCTGCACCACAAGGAACGCTGGCTGTCGTTCGGGGCGTCGCTGGCGGAGGGGGAGACGGTGAAGGCCTCGGCGGCGCGCTGCGACGTGGCGGTGAGCACGGCGTTCCGCTGGCGTCACCGGTTTCTGGCGGCGGCGCGGAGCGATTCGGAGGTGCTCAAGGGGATCGTGGAAGCGGACGAGACCTACGTCCTGGAGAGCCGGAAGGGCGCGCGCGGGCTGGGACGCAAGGCACGGCGGCGGGGCGGCAAGGCGAAGAAGCGCGGCCTCTCGCGCGAGCAGGTGCCGGTTCTCATGGCGGCGGACCGGAGCGGGACGACGGTGAGCGCGGTGCTGCCCAGGGTCGACGCGGCGGCGCTCACGGCTGCTCTCGACCCGGTGGTCGCGAAGGACGCCCTGCTGGTCTCCGACGGTGGCGCGAGCTACCCCCCTTGCGCCGCCGCGCTCGGGGTGAGCCACGAAGCACTCAACCGCTCGATGGGGGAACGGGTTCGGGGCGATCTGCATGTGCAGACGGTGAACAGCCGCCACAGCCGCCACAGCCGGTTGAAGGACTTCCTGCGTCCCCGCCGCGGCATCGCCACCCGCTATCTCGACAACTACCTGAGCTGGTTCCACCTCGTTGGCCTCGCCCCCGGCGCCAATGACCGGGCCTGCCTCGCCGCCGCCGTAACAAGGTGACGCATACAATTCACGAATTGAGCCTTTAGAAAAACGGTACAAAGCACATTGAATCACCATACTTCTCAATCAAAGGTTTTTAAAAATAAGCGCCGCTCCGTAGACGACGACTTATTTTACTCACCGAGGGGAAAAGGGTCTGGCACCTGGGCTGTCCATCATGACCGTGTGATTGCGTGGCTGGAAAAGAAACGACTTCGCCCGGCCTAGGTGTGTTTGTTAAGTATACAATTGCCTTTCCGTGAGTTGTACGGTAGCGAGGAGCAGTGTCGCGAGGCGCTGTTCCGCTGGCGCTGGCCGGAGGGGTTCTCCTGCCCGCGATGCGGCGCCACGCGCCATTGCGAGATCGCCGGGCGAAAACTTTACCAATGCGCCGCCTGCCGTCATCAAGTCTCGCTGACCGCCGGCACGCTCTTCCACGCGACCAAGCTGGCGCTGACGCTGTGGTTCTCGGCGATCTATCACATGACCCAATCGAAGAAGGGGATCTCCTCCATCGAACTCGGCCGCCGGCTCGGCGTCACCCAGACCACGGCCTGGAAGATCAAGCAGAAACTGATGCAGGCCATGCTCGAGCGCGACGCCAAATTGCCGCTCACCGGGCGGGTGGAGATGGACGATGCCTACCTCGGCGGCCGGCGTTCCGGGGCCAAGCGCGGCCGGGGCGCGCCGGGCAAGACGCCATTCGTCGCCGCCGTCCAGACCACGGCGGAGGGCCAGCCCGTGCGCATCAAGCTCCGCCGCGTCAAGGGCTTCCGCAAGAGCGAGATCGCCAAGATGGCCAAGCGCGACCTGAGCCCCGGTGCGACGGTTGACGGCGTCGAAGCCGATCGCGCCGAGCTTCAGCGCATCGCCGATCGCCGCCTCGACCTCGGCGAGGCGGAAGCTCTCCAGGAGACGCAGGACCTGGACGTACTCCCGCTTGCCGGCCTTGCCCATGCGCGCCTCCATCAGACGGCGCAGCGTGGCGAAGGCCTCCGGCAGGTCCCAGCCCGCCAGCGGCGCGGCCTGGTCAAGCGCACCGATCTTCCGCTCGATCAGCGGCAGGTAGTGCAGCGGATCGAAGATCAGGTCCTCGCGCTCGCAGGACCGCCGATGACGGGCGATCACCTCGGCGCCGCAGCCGATGACCACTTGGTCGACGTAACCCCGGATGACAACCTCGCGATAGCCGTAGGCCACCGGCACCGAGTAGTCGTTGTCGCGGTAGCGGACCAGCGACAGCGAGCTCACGCGTCCAGGGCGCTTGTCGCAGGCATCCTATGGAGCCGGGGGTAGCGCTAGCAGAGCTTCGCGATCCCGTGCGAGGCGCTCGCCGATCGTCTCCCCGTGGCCCCGCAGCCGTGCGGCCTGGCGCCGGCGGCACTGTCCCGCGAGATCATCGTTCAGCGCCTCGATGCTCTCAACCCGCGGAACCGGCACGAGGAAGTTCCGCCGGATGAAGCCGACCAACCCCTCGACCTTGCCCTTGTCGTTGCCCTTGCCCGGCCGGCCGAACCTGTCCTCGAACAGATAGTGAGATTGCAGCTCCGTGAAGACGCGCGTTCGCTGCCGCTTTCCATCGCCCAGGATGCGGGCAACCGCCAGCTTGGTGTTGTCGTACAGGATGGAGCGGGGGACGCCGCCGAAGAGCCTGGCCGTGGGTCCGGAGGGGACCCGGTTCCTGCTCAACGCGAACCAGATGCATTTCTCCAAAAATTCGAGCCTCGGATCTGCTCGAACTGGACGCCAACGGCACGGAGACGTTGAGCCGGCCCGGGGCGGCTGATGCAACGGCCTGGGGGCTGCACGCGATGGCGACAGCATCGTTGTCGCCGACAACGCGGCCCTTCGCTGTACTTGCCAGCCGAGCTTCGTAAGCGGCAAGTATTATGGCCGTCGTCCGCCGTTAAGTTGATAACGGCGCTGGCTTGTTATTCGGCGCGGCAATTTGACCCCCCAGAATCAAGTAATCTCAACGGGTTAGAGCGCCGATCGGCGTCGAATCTGCGCGCCGAATAACACCTGTTCACCGGTATAGGGAATTCGGCCGTAAACTCCAGCGTTTCTGCCACCGTTCGGATATGGGAAGGCCTTCGAACCCCCGCGAAACAGAACAATTCCCTGTATTTTCCCTGCTAAACAGGGAATTGACCACAGAGACGAGTTCGCAGCAGACTGTGTGCACAGCCAAATCTCGTTTTTCGTGGAATTGCCACCGTCTCCCGCCTTTTGGCGGGCGGCAATGGTAGTGGTTTTCGCCAATAGATCAAACGGTTGGCGAATGATTGGCAGCCATATGAAATTACCAGGGCATCTTGTGACGCTAAGAGGTTGTTAAGCCGGCCATGAAAAAATTCGAAACGGGAAACGCGGTAACGGTTGAAATCACGTTTCCAACCGTTTGGAGAGTACGGGTCAGTGAGCACAAGTGCGGATGCCTGCATTCCGACCGCGCGAAACGCGATGACGTCGGTGCCACCGGGTGTTTCGGGGGCGAGGCGGCTGGTGGTCGATGTCGTCCTCGTTCACGACGATTCCCTCGATCCCCAATCGATCGTCGGGAATTTGCGGAACTACCTCGACTGCCATCCGATCGACCTGGATCGAAGTTCGGAGTGCGACGTTCCGGAGGCCGGGATCTTCGTTTTCGGCGCCGATCTCCAAGTCTCCAGTTCCTTCCGGCGCGTTCGAAAGATCATCGAGCAAACCGAGGGGCGAAAGATTTTCGTGCTCCCGGCCTACAATCGGTCGTCGATATCGAGAATATACGATCTCAACATAAGCGATTACCTGGTTCAGCCGGTCGATGTCGATGCCTTGCATGCCATGCTGAAGGTCGCGCTCAACGATCGGACCGAGAATTTGTGGGAGACCTTGCATCCGGCGAAAAGGGAAGCGCTGCAAGGTAGCTTGGCGTGTTTCAAGAACTGTTTTTCCCTGGTACAGCGGGGCGAGCCCTTGCCGATCGAGGAAATTCACTCCAGCTGCGATCGGCTTCGCCGCGCCGACGCGCTGGGTGGCCTCGATTCCTGGATCGAAGCGCTCGACGGTCACCATAACTATTCGTTCCGGCACAGCATGTTCGTGGCCGGCACCATGGTTTATTTCGCGCATGCCATCGGCATAGGCGGGGCGGAGTTGGAGAAGATTTCCGTCGGGGGTCTGCTCCACGATATCGGTAAATCACAGGTTCCACATCGCATTCTCGACAAGGCCGGTCGCCTCGACGATGGGGAATGGGCCACGATGCGGCGTCATCCGGAGTATTCGCGGGAAATTTTCCTCGCGAACCGGGATGTCGACGCGGATGTCGTCGCCATGGCCGTGCATCACCACGAGAAATTGGACGGAAACGGCTATCCGGACGGCTTGTCCAGCTCCCAAATCAGCGATTTCGTCCGAATCACCTCGATCGCGGATGTGTATTCCGCCCTGATCGATAAGCGGTCTTACAAAAACGCGATGGGTCAGGAAGAGGCACTGGAAATCATGGCCGGGTTCGAGGGGCATCTCGACATGGACCTGCTGGCGGCGTTCGGAGGCTTCGTTCGCGGCGAGGTGTAAAGCAGCGCCCGGCGGCGAAGAGCGGCCACGCCCGGGCCGGGTTCTATTCGGCGGCCTCGGCGGCGAGAAACCCCGTCTCGCGCAGGATCGCGGCGACCACCGAGCGTTGCTCGTCCGTGAACGGCAGCATCGGCGCCCTCATATGGCCGCCGGGCTTGCCCAGCAGGTTCATCGCCTCCTTCACGGCGACATACATGCTGCCGACCTGGAACAGAATGTCGTATATTCGTGCCACCAGATAGTGACAACGGCGCGCCCGCTCCAGATCGCCGGCGACGAAAGCGTCGTATATTTCCGGCGCCGGTCGGCCGACGATCTGCGGCGCCATCGCCACGGCGCCCGCCGCGCCGATCGAAAGCGCGGGCAGGTACATGTCCTCGACGCCGATGAAGACCTTCATGGCATCGCCGCAGGCACGCATGAGATCCGAGGATTTTCGGATGTCGAACGAGCTGTCCTTTATGGCGACGATATTGTCGTGTTCCGACAGCTGGTGAACCAAATCCGTCGTCAATTCCTTCTTGACCATGAACGGGCTGTTGTAAAGCATCACCGGGAGGGAACTCGCATCGGCGATGCGCGTATAGAATTCAACAACTTCGTTGTCATCGACGCCGACATAGATGGGCGGCAACACCATCATGCCGTCGCAGCCGGCCCGTTGCGCCGCTCGCGTATGGGCCAGCACGTCCTCCGTGCGCGTCGCCGCCGGGCAGGCCAACACGGGCACGCGTCCCGCCGCCGCTTCCACCGCGAGAGCGAAAACCCTGGCACGTTCGACGTCGTTCATCAGGAAGAACTCGCCCGTGCTGCCGGCGGCGATCACCCCGTGGCATCCGGCCTCGATGGTGTCCGAAAAGACCTGGCGGCATCCCGCATCGTCGATCTCGCCATTCGCGCCGAATGTGGTGACGTTGACGGCGAACGAGCCGTGCCAGTCGACCTGAACCTTCGCCATCGTCGCCTCCCGTCGCTTCGCGTCGCTCTCGAACAAAGCCTGGCGCCTCGAGATAATGATGACATCGCCACGGATTGTCCATCGGAGGGAAGTTCGAATCCGCCTCGGCTCGTCCCGGGGCGCGCCGGGTTCCGGGACGGCGCGCCGGGCGGTTCGACCGGCGCCGCGACGATTCCCCGAAAGGATTTCAGCATCCAAGGCTGGCGATTACGACGGACTCCCGGCGAGGAAGGCGGCCAGCGGTTCGCGCCATTTCCGCCACGCGGTTCGGGGCGCCGCGTGGCCGTGTTCGCTGTCGATCTCGTGATAGCGGGCGGTGACGCCGGCGCTCTCGAAGGCGGCCAGCGCCGGGGCCGCGAGCTTTGGCGGGAACAGCGTGTCGGTGCGGGCGAGCACGTAGAGCACCGGGGCACGGATTTCGCCCAGGCGGGGCGTGATGTCGTGGCCGATGAGCGGCTTGCGCAGCGCCATCAAGGAATTGAGGTCGAACTCGGCCGCCCATGCGCGTGCCTGGTCGTCGAGCGCGCGCTCGGCCGCCGCCCGGTCGCCGAGGTCATCGACCAGCGCTTCGTCGGCGCCGTAGCCGCGAAGCGTCTCCAGGCGGATCTCGACCAACAGGTCGCGGATGCCGCCCGCCTCCTCGTTGCCGTAATAGTGCCCGCCGTTCCAGCCCGGGCAGGTGGCGAAGCGGGCTTCCATCTCGCGCAACAGGTCGGGCGATCCCCGGCCCTTGAAGCCACTGGCGACGACGACGAGGCGTGCCATCCAGTCCGCGAAGTCGGCGCCCCATTGCAGGGTCAGATAGCCGCCATAGGAATAGCCGACGATGGCGTGCAGCCGGCCGACGCCGAGGTCGTCCAGCATCAGGACCTGCGCCCGGACCATGTCGGCGAGCGAGAGGTCGGGGAAGTCCGGGCCGTAGGGGCGGCTGGTGGCGGGATCGAGGCTGCGCGGGCCGGTACTGCCGTGGGCCGAGCCCGGCATGTTGGCGCAGACGATGAACCAGCGCTCCGTATCCAGCGTCTTGCCCGGGCCGATCAAGCCGTCCCACCAGGTGCCGGCCTTTTGGCTGCTGGTGTAGCCGTGGCAAACCAGGATGGCGTTGTCGCCCGCCGTCGAGAGCGTGCCGTAGGTCTCGTAGGCGAGTGTCATCTCGGCCAGGCCGCCGCCGCGGGCCAGGGCGAAATCGGGAGAGGTAAAGGTAGCGGCGGTCGTGTTCGTCATCGTTCAGGCTCCAGTGAAGGCGTCGAGGCCGTCACGCAGCAGGGCGTTGAACGCGGCCGGCACCTCGACGTTCGAGAAGTGGCGCTGGCCCTCGATCACGTGCAGCTCGGAGCCCTGGATTCCGTCACGGATCTCCTCCGCCCGTTCGGGCGGCGTCGCGGGATCGGCGCCGGCGGCGATGATCCGTGTCGGCGCCTGGATTCGATGCAGCGAGCCCCGGTAGTCGAGGTCGGCCACGGCCGAGGTGGCGCCGAGGTAGCCGGCGACGGGGGTTCGAACGAAGACCTCGCGAACGGCCTCATAGTCCGCGCCTCCGGTGTCGACATAGGCGTCGGTGAACCAGAGCCGCCTGGTCATCTCCCAAACCGGGTCCATGCCGCCCTGGCGCACCACCGCCTGGCGTTCCGCCACCCACTCGCGGTACCAGGGCGTCGACTGCGAGGTCGTGTTGCAGAGGCCAAGGGAGGCAATCCGTTCGGGGTGGTGGATGGCGAGCCCCTGGCCGATCATCCCACCGGTCGAGATGCCGACCCAATGCACCTTGTCCAGGCCCAGGGCATCCATCAGGCCGACCGCGTCTTCGACGAACTGGGCGAGCGTATAGGCGCCCTCCGGCGCGTCGGTGTCGCCATGGCCCCGCCAGTCGTAGCGCAGCAGTCGGTATCGGTCGCCGAGCGCCGGCACCTGATGGTCCCAGATCCGGTGGCTGGTGCCCATGGCATGCGCCATCATCACCACCGGGCCATCGGCCGCCCCGTCCCAGCGATGGGCGACGTCGATATCGCCGACGCCGATTTTCTCGATCCCCATGACCCCTCGCTCCGGCGCGTGGCAATCGCTAAGGTCGGCGCGCCGACGGGACGTTAGGAGAAAGGGGCGGCGGTGACAATTCGACGGATCGACGCGGGCGAGATCCAGATGGCCCATGAGTTCACCGGGCCCGAGACCGCGCCCGTGGTTTGCCTCAACCACTGTTTCGGCGCCGGCCTCGACTATTGGCGGCCGCACCTGCCGGCCTTCGCGGGCTTTCGCGTGCTGCGCTGGGACACCCGGGGCCACGGCGGAAGCGATGCGCCGCCCGTGCCCTACACGCTCGAGACGCTGGCGGCCGACGTCGCCGGCCTGCTGGACGCGCTTTGTATCGACCGCGTCCACTTCTGCGGCGTTTCCCTCGGCGGGCAGATCGGCCAGACCTTCGCGCTCCGCTGGCCGGAGCGCGTCGCCTCGCTCATGCTCGTCAATACGACCTCCGAATACGAGGAGGCGCAGCTCGCGCTCTGGGGCGAGCGGGCCCGACAGGTGCTGGCGGGCGGCATCGAGCCGGTGCACGCGCCCCTGATGTCGCGTTGGTTCACGGACAGGGCGGCGGCGGAGCGGATCCCCGGCTACCTCTACATGGAACGAAAGATCCGCGAGTTCTGGCCCGAGAGCTTCGCCGCCGTGGTCGAGGCGTTGCGCGGGCTCCACACCACGCCGCGCCTGCCCGAGATCGCGGCGCCGACCCTCGTCGTCGGCACGCCGGAGGATCCGGGCGCGCCGCGCAAGGTGACGGAGACGATGGCCCGCCTGATCCCGAACGCCCGCCTCGAATGGCTGAGGCCCGCGCGCCACCTCTCGAGCCTGGAGCACCCGGAACGGTTCAACGAGTTGGTTCGCGATTTCCTCCGCGAACAACCCGGATGACCGCGCGAACCGGTGGCGCGGTACCGATATCGAGCCCGGCCGTCATCGCGCGAACAGAAACAACCGGTTCCCCGAGCGGTCGAACTCGAAGCGATAGCCGTCGAGGAAACTCATGCCCAGCAGGGCCTTGCCGCCCATTTGGGCGTCGTCGATGAACGAGACGAGGACCTCGTGCCTAAGCGCCCGGCCGATCGCCACGGCTTGCAGCCGGCCGATTTGCGTCGCCACCTGGCCGCCCGCCGTGTGCGCCATGCCCGGCGACAGCTCCTCCGGCAGGAAGCCCAGCCGGTCGATCCACGAGGCCGGCAGCACCACGCTCGTCGCGCCCGTGTCGACGATCAGCCGCAGGTCGTGCGCCGTGCCGTCGGGGCCCGTCAGCCGGGCCGCCACCACGTGGTGCGACCCCAGGCGCTCGGTTTCCACGACGATGCCACGTGGCACCGTGTCCGGGTCCGGCTTGGCGCCGAGGATGACGATCTTGGCGATGGCGCCGTCGGGTCCATGGCGGATGACGTGATTGTGGCCCGCGAGCAGGGTCCCGACCTCCGCCTCGACGTCATTGCCGCCGGCGACGACCGAAGCTTCGCCCCGGAGGCGGTCGACGCCGACGATGGTGAAGCCGTGTTCCCGCGCCAGGCCGGCGAGGCGTTCGGCCAGGCTCGTCTCGGCGGCGACGGCCGGCCCGGCGAGCAGCGCCAGCCAAAGGGCGATGAAGAGCGCGCGGGTCGGGGCTCGCGTCATCCGGCGATCTGGGTGCGCCGCATGTGCCGGGTGCCGCCCTGGGCGTCGTTGATCGCCAAGTGCAGGCTGCAGCGGTTGTCCCAGAAGGCGATCGAGCCCGCCCGCCAGCGAAAGCGGCAGGTGAATTCGGGCCGCCGGGCGTGCGCATGGAGATAGTCGAGGATCGGGCGGCTCTCCTCCACCGTCATGCCGTCGATCCGGTGGACGTAGACCTCGTTGACGGAGAGGCAATTGCGGCCGGTTTCCGGGTGTGCGCGGACGATTGGATGGATGTGCTCGGTCGGATGCCAGTCGTCGTCCTCCCGCACCTTGGTCGATCGGGTGGCGTTGACGCCCGCCTTGGGCCCGGCGACGCGGGTATCGTTGTGCACGGCCTTCAAGGTTTCGATCAACGCCTTCATGCCGTCCGAGAGGCTCTCGTAGGCGAGGTACTGGTTGGCGAAGAGCGTGTCGCCGCCGACCTCGGGCACCTCGAGCGCATAGAGGATGGCGCCCATCGGCGGCGTCGCCATCATCGTCGTATCGGCGTGCCACTTGCCGCCGGCGACGGTGCGGTCCTCGGGCTCGCGCAGCAGATGGACGATCTCCGGCTCCGCCTGGCCCATGTCATAGTTAGGATGGATGAAGAGTTCGCCGAAGCGCCGCGTGAAGGCCCGGTGGCGCTCGACGTCGAGTTTCTGGTCGCGAAAGAAGATCACCAGATAATCCAGCAACGCCTGGCGGATCTCGGCGATGGTCTCGTCGTCCAGCTCCGCCGCCACGTCGACATCGAAGATCTCGGCCCCAATGGTGCCGCCGAGCGGCTTCACCGAGATCCGCGAATAGCCGCTCGCCTCGCGTGCCTGAAGCATTGCCGGTTCTCCTTGGCATTCCTCGCCTGGGAGGGTATCGCAGCCGGGCCCCGGCGAGAAGACCAAGCTTGAGCCGGAACCAGGATGGGCGATAGGCTTGCCACAATGTTGAGCGAACGAGAAATTGCCAGCCATGGTGACGACGGCCTCGTCATTCCAAAGGGCTTCCGGCTTTCCATTGACGAGGTCCAACGGCTGAGCCGGGCGGTCGATGATGCCGTCCGTGACAATCCCGAGACGCCGGCCGATCACCTCTACAACCTGCACATGGACGCGGCCCCACCCTTCGCCAACAAGGGCAATCCGGCCTTCACCTACTTGGTCCGGAATCCGGAAATCCTCGACCTGGTGGGGCAGTTGATCGGCCCGGACATCATCCTCTGGACGACGCAGCTTTTCTGCAAGCCGCCGGCGGTCGGGCGCGAGCTGCCGTGGCACCAGGATGGGCACTATTGGCCGATCCGCCCGCTTGCGACCTGCACTGCCTGGGTCGCCTTCGACGATACGAACATTGCCAACGGCGCCATGCGTTATATCCCGGGCTCCCACAAGCAGGGCGACTTCGGCCACGGGACCGACCGCGATCCCCGCCTCACTTTGCATCAGGTGATCGACGACGAGAAGATGGACGAGGCGAAGGCCCACTACGTTGAACTCGAAGCCGGACAAATCTCGCTGCACGATGTGCACCTCGTGCATGGCTCGGCCGCCAACACGTCTGGCCACCGCCGCGCCGGCATCGCCATCCGCTACATGCCCGCGACCTCGGTGTTCCGCCGCGACCTCGACATGAGCGTCAACAGTCGCCTCGAGTGGACCGACCTGCCGATCACCTTGGTCAGGGGCGAGAACCGGCAAACGGAAAACGATCTGGTGGTCGGCCATCCCGCGAGAGGGAGAGGAAACATGTCTCGGGTACTGAGTGACGAACAGATCGAACGTTAACGCGAGGACGGCTTCGTCGCTCCGGGTCCGGTACTCGACGCCGAGGAGGTTGCCACCTACCGCGCCGGCCTCGAGGCGTTCGAACGGGTGCCCTAACCCACTATCGAATAGCCGCCCCCGTCACCACCGAGGTTCCGTCTTCGATCCCCAGGTACATGCCGTCTCCTTCTTCCTCGCCCCTTGGATCAGCCGGAACAGACGCTCCGGCGTGATCGGCAGTTCCATGATCTCGATTCCGGCCGACCATCGCCGCCGCGCCGGCCAGGGCGAAATCGCCGGCCCGGTGGGAAAATTCCTCGAAGCCCCAGCCTATTCCCTTCGGCGGCGGAGGAATTTCGATGCCGACCAGGAACTCGTCGTCGGCCAGCGCGGTCTCCAGGGCGTCGGCGAAGAAGTCGCGGGCTTGAATCGTCCGTGCCCCGGCCGGCCCCCTGGCGGTCAGCCGCGCGTCGAGAAGGAGCATCATCGTCGGCGGTTCGGCCGCCGGATCGCCATGCGCCAGGCTGCCGCCGTGTTCGCCGAGGAAGGCAATCACCTCCTCGAGGCTCTCGGGCGCGACGTAGTCGAAGGGTGGCGGCTTCATCGGGGGTCGGCCCGGGGCGAGGACGCGGGAGCGAAAGTCTTAATACCAACCCGCAATGAGAGGGACTAATCGCGGATTGTCAGGCGTTCAGATGCCTCGCGGGCTTTTCCTCGCACAAGCTCGGTCGCGCGGTCGCGCTTGCCGACCCGCGATGAGTTGCACGCAACGCAGGTCGGAATTACGGCACGGGCCCCTGGATGTCACCAGACCGCGCCCCGACGAAGTGCTTCGGCAGATGCGCCATGGAGACCAAGTTGCCGATCAGGTTGCGCACCGGTAGCGCTGGCCAGAAGCAGCCGGGCCTGGGGGTGGTCCGACCGGAGGCCGACGCGCTTTCGAGCGCCGCCGCGACGCGCCGCATGTATCCGGGCCCGTGCGGCCAGGCGGCCAGGCCGTCGATCCAGTCCCTCGGGATGCCCGCTTCGCCAACCGTGGCGCCGGCGATCGCGCCGGCGATCGCGGCCACGGTGTCGGTATCGCCGCCGCAATCCAGGACCTCGCGCACCGTCGCCTCGAAATCTCCCCAATGGGTATGCCAGGCATGGATCGCCACCGGCACCGTGTGGTTGATGAAACCCGTCACCGCCTCGCCGAGGCCGAGGGAGGCGGCGAATTCCGCCACCGAAAGCCCCGCCTCCGCCGCGCTTTCAATCGCCTCGCAAAGCCCCGCCCACTCCACGTCGTCCGGTCCGGCCGACCGCAAGGCCGCATTGAGGGTGTCGACATCGGGGCGGTCGTCGGTGTTCAACGCGGCGACGAGGGCGATGGCGCGCGCGCCGACCAGCGCGCGGGGATCAGTGTGCGTCATCAGCGTGCCGGCCGCGACGAAATCACCGAGACGGTCCGCATCGTCGGCAAAAAAGGCGCCGATCACGGCGCTTCGCATCGCCGGGCCGTTGCCGGCGGAGTGAATCCCGCTGCGCCCGGGGCCGAAACCGAGCCAGAGGCGGAGGACGGCGAGATAGGTGGCGCGGCCGGCCCCGACGGGGAGGCCCGCGAGCCAGCCGCGCAGGCGCCAGGCCAGATCGCGCTCGAAATCGTCGCGCCCGCGTGGCGCGGCCGTCAACGACAGGGCGACCAGGAGCGTGTGGTCCGTGTCGTCGCTGACGAAACCCCGGCCGAGGAGGAACCGATGGCGCCACCGGCCCTGGCGCAGGCGGGCGAGCTGTCCGCGCGTCAGGCCCTCGAACGGCAGGCCCAGGGCATCGCCGACCGCGGTGCCGAGGATCAGGCCTCGAAAACGCTCCTCGCGGGTCAGGGGGCGCATCTTCCTCCGGCCGGCCGCCGCCGGGTCTGTTCATTCGGCCATGGGGACTCTATATAGCGCTTCGAAGCGCATCAATTCGGACCACCCATGACCACTCTCGCCGACCATATCGCGCGACGGCGCACCTTCGCGATCATTTCGCATCCCGACGCGGGCAAGACCACGCTGACGGAGAAGCTGCTGCTGTTCGGCGGCGCGATCCAGCTTTCGGGCGCGGTAAAGGCGCGGGGCAACGCGCGCCGTACCCGCTCGGACTGGATGAAGGTCGAGGCGGAGCGGGGGATTTCCGTCGCCTCCTCGGTCATGACCTATGACTACGGAGGTTGTACCTTCAATCTTCTGGACACCCCCGGCCACGAGGATTTCAGCGAGGACACCTACCGCACTCTTTCCGCCGTCGACAGCGCCGTCATGGTGATCGACGCGGCCAAGGGGATCGAAGCCCAGACCCGCAAGCTGTTCGAGATTTGCCGGTTGCGTGACGTCCCCATCATCACCTTCATCAACAAACTCGACCGCGAGAGCCGCGATCCCTTCGAGCTGCTGGAGGAGATCGAGGAAACCCTGGCGCTCGACGTGACGCCCGCCAGCTGGCCGATCGGCATGGGGCGGCGTTTTCACGGCTGCTATGACGTACTCGGCGACCGGTTGCTGTTGATGAAGAAGGGCGGGCCGGCCGGCGCCCTCGACGAGAATCCGGACGAGGTGCGCGGTTGCGAGGGGCTGGACGATCCCGCGCTGGATGAATTGCTGCCGCGCGATGCGGCCGCCCAGCTCAGGGACGAGCTCGAGACGGCGGTCGGCCTCTGCCCGCCCTTGGATATCCAGTCCTACCGCGAGGGCCATCTGAGCCCGGTTTTCTTCGGCTCGGCGATCAACAACTTCGGCGTCCGCGAGTTGCTGCGGGGGCTGGTGCAACTGGCGCCACCGCCCGGCGGACGGACCGCCTGCATTCGCGAGGTGGCGCCGGAGGAAGAGAAAGTCTCCGGCTTCGTCTTCAAGATTCAGGCGAATATGGACCCAAAACACCGTGATCGCATTGCCTTTTTCCGGATCACGTCGGGGCATTTTAAGCGTGGCATGAAGCTGCTGGCGGTCCGTAGCGGCAAGACCGTTGCCCTGCACAATCCAATGATGTTCCTGGCCCAGGAGCGGGAGACGGCGGAGGATGCCTGGCCCGGTGACATCATCGGCATCCCCAACCACGGCAACTTGCGGATCGGCGACACGCTGACCGAGGGCGAGAAGATCAACTTCACCGGCGTGCCGAGTTTCGCGCCGGAACTGCTGATGGGCGTTTCGCCGACCGACCCGCTCAGGGCAAAGCATCTGGGCCGCGCGCTCACCCAACTGGCGGAGGAGGGCGTCGCCCGGGCCTTTCGCACCCGGATAGGCTCGAACTGGATTGTCGGCGTGCTGGGCGCGCTGCAGTTCGACGTGCTGGCCGACCGCATCCGCACCGAATACGACGTGCCGGTCCGCTTCAGCCCCGTCGCCCTCGATACCGCGCGCTGGCTGGAGGCGCGCGATCCGGCGATGCTGAAAAAGTTCCTTGATGCCAACAAGGTGGCGATCGCCGACGATCACGACGGAACGCCCGTTTTCCTCGCCCGTAACGCCTGGCATCTCGACAACGCGGCCGAGAAATGGCCCGATATCCGCTTCCTCGAAACCCTGGAAAGCGCGCCGGAGGCGACGGCGCGGTAGGCGGTGGCGGGTGGTGAACCGAGGCAGCCTCGCCGCCGCCATCCCTCGAATGTCCAACGCGCGTATCACATCGGGCGCGTTGCCCCCTCCCTCATTTCCTTGGAATTATCGGGACGCGATTTGGTCTCGGATCGGAGGGAGCCAGGGATGGCGGCGAGGCATATTTTGATCGTGGACGATGATATCGAGATTGGCGAGTCGATCGCCGGGATCGTCGAGGACATGGGATTCGAGGCGACGGCGGTGACTTCCGGCGCCGAATTCCGCGCCGCCTATGATGACCGGACCCCTGACGCCATTGTCATGGATATCGTGATGCCGGGCGAGGACGGGGTCGAGTTGCTCGGCTGGCTCACGGACTGTGATTGTCCGGCACCCGTGGTTCTCGTCAGCGGCTACGATCCGCTCTACCGCCGTTCCGCCCGCCTGTTGGGACAAGCCGGCGGCCTGACCGTCGCCGCGCTGGCGAAACCGTTTCGAACCGGTGATCTGGAAGCCCTGCTCATGCGGTGGCATGCCGGCCTGGCCGGACCGATCATTCGCCCGGTCGCGCTTGCCGAGTGACGATGCATCGAACACGTCGTCGCTCGTTACGACGATAATGAACGTGCGGCGAACGAAGCCGGCGATGCAATACGCCGGCCTGTCGCGGTTCGACGGCGGCAAGCCCGGGAAACTCGCGTATCACATCGGGCGCCTGCCTCAATTCGCACGCAAAATCCGCCGCGCCAGCGCCCAGCGGTGCACTTCCGAGGGGCCGTCGTAGATCCGGAAGGCGCGGATGTCCTTGTAGATCTTCTGCACCACCGTCTCGCCCGTGATCCCCCTGCCGCCCAGGACCTGGACCGAGCGGTCTACGACGCGGCCCAAGGCCTCCGAACAAAGCACCTTGGCCATCGAACTCTCCGTGCCGCCGCGTCCACCCTGGTCCAGCACCCAGGCGGCGTGCCAGATCGCGAGGCGGGAGGCGTGCAGGTCCATGTTATTGTCGGCCAATTGAAAGCCGACGCCCTCGTGCTCGCCGATCGGCTTGCCGAAGGCATGGCGATTGCGGGCATAGTCGACCGCGACATCGTGGGCGCGGCGCGCCTGGCCGAGCCAGCGCATGCAGTGCGTCAGGCGGGCCGGCGCCAGGCGCACCTGGGCGTAGCGGAAGCCCTGGCCGACCTCGCCCAGGATGGCGGATTTCGGCACCCGCACGTCGTGATAGTCGACGATCGAGTGGCCGCCGGTGAGGTTGGTGTCCATCGTCTCCAGCACGCGGACGACCTCGGTGCCCGGCGCGTCGGCCTCGAACAGGAACATGGTGGCGCCGACGTCGCGGCCCGATGCATCCAGCGTCTTGGCCATGACGATCTGGAAGGCCGCCCCCAGCATGCCGGTGATCAGCCACTTCCGCCCGTTGATGACGTAGTCGCCGCCCTCCTCGCGCGCCGTGGTCTTCATCATCGAGGGGTCGGAGCCCGCGCCCCCGTCCGGCTCCGTCATCGAGAAGGCGGAGCGCACCTCGCCGGCCACCAAGGGGCGGAGGAAGCGTTCCTTCTGCGCCTTGTCGGCGATCTCCTCCAACATGTGCATGTTGGCCTCGTCCGGGGCCGAGATGTTCAGGGCGTGGGCGCCGAGCGTCGAATAGCCGGCCTCCTCGAACACCACCGCCTTGCCGACGTGACCCAGACCCAGGCCGCCGAACTCGACCCCGCAATGGGGCGACAGCAGGCCGGCGGCGCGCGCCTTGGCCACGAGGTCGGCGCGGAGTTCGTCCGTCGGCCCATGCTCGTCCTGGCGCGGATCGCCCTCCATCGGCATGATCTCGTCGCGGACGAACGCCGCCGTCCGCTGTTTCAGCTCCTCCAGCTCCGGCGACGGTTCGAAATCGATCATCGGGCGCGCTCCTCGTCTTTTGGCCGGCCTTGATAGCATCGGCGGGGTGGCCGGCGAAAGCGGGGCGCCGCGCGACTTTCCCGCGCGCCCGTCCCGTGCTAAGCTCGGGACCGGACGCCGTCGCCCGGCGGCGTCTCCAAGCCTGGAAAGGTGGCCCCGTGACGCGGCCGTCTGGCTCCACATCTCGTTTCCCCCATCCCGCCCGCGCCCTGGCCGGCGGGCTCGCGCTCCTGGTCGCCCTGCTGCTGGCGGCTGATCCGGTTCGCGCGGCCGAAGAGGTGAAGATCGGCGTCCTCTATCCGTTGAGCGGTTCCTCGGCGGCGGCCGGCAAGGCGGCGCTGGCGGCGGTGGAGGCCGCCGTCGACGTGGCGAACGGTGCCCATTACGGCGAATTGCCGCTGGCGCGGAACGCGGGTCTCGCGGGGCTCGCCAATGCCAAGGTCAGGCTCGTCGTCGCCGACACGGGCGGCGAGCCGGTGCGCGGGCGGAGGGAGGCGGAACGGCTGATCGCGGAAGAGGGCGTGGTGGCCCTCCTCGGCGCCTACCACTCCAGCGTCACGGCGGCGGCGAGCGCGGCGGCGGAGCGGGCCGGCATTCCCTTCCTCACCGGCGAGTCCTCGGCCCCCGGCCTCACCCGGCGCGGCTTCCGCTGGTTTTTCCGCACCGGCCCGCATGACGGCCGCTATTCGAAGGTGATGTTCGACTTCCTGGAAGAATTCGCCAAACGGCGCGGGACCGCGCCGGCCCCCCGTCGCCATCCTGCACGAGGATTCCTCCTTCGGCGTCGAGAGCGGCCGGGTGCAGTCGGAACTGGCCCATGAGCGGGGCGTGGAGGAGGCCGCCAAGCTCGCCTACCGGGCCGAGACCACATCCCTCGTCGCCCAGCTCGTCACCGCGATGGGCAGTGGGGCCAAGACCCTGTTGCCGACCGCTTATTCTAAGGACGCGCTGCTGATGATGCGGACCGTGAGCGAGCTTGGCTGGGTGCCCGAGATCGTACTGGCGCAGAACGCGGGCTTCATGGACCCGGCGGTGATGTCGGCGCTCGGCCCGCTGGCCGAGGGCATCATCTCCCGCGCGCCCTTCGCCAGCGACCTGGCCGATCGTCGGGCCTTGATCGAGGAAGTCGACACGCATTATCGCCGGCGCTCCGGCGGCACGGCGATCCACGACCCGCCGATCCGTGGGTTCGTCGGCGCCCTCGTATTGTTGTCGGCGATCGACCGGGCCGGCTCGAGCGAGCCCGAGGCGATCCACCAGGCGCTGCGCGAGACCTTCATTCCCGGCGAGGACCTGCCGATGCCCTGGCGCCACGTTCGCTTCGACCCGGATGGGCAGAACGACGGCGTCACCGCGATCTTGGTGCAGTACCGGGACGGCGCCTACCACACCATTTATCCCTTCGACATGGCGACGCGGGAGGTGCTGTTTCCCTATCCCGCCGGCGGAAGCGAGTGAGGAGAGGCGCGTGAAGCACATTCTGGACGGCATCACGGTCTTGGACTTCACCCAGTTCATCGCCGGCCCGGTGATGACCCGGGCGATGGCCGAGATGGGCGCCGAGGTGATCAAGGTGGAACTCGCCCCCCGGGGCGATTTCGCCCGCCAGATGCCGGTCATGAAGGACGGGCGCAGCGCCTACTATGTGCAACAGAACCAGGCCAAGCGCGGCCTCTGCCTCGACCTCAAGGACCCACGGGCGTTGGAGCTGGTTAGGGGCCTGGTCACGAAGGCCGATGTGCTGGTGGAGAACTTCTCGCCCGGCACGATTGGCCGCCTCGGCCTCGGCTGGGAGGCGGTTCATGCGATCAACCCCCGCCTCATCATGTGCTCGATCTCCGCCTTCGGTCAGGAGGGGCCGCTCGCCGACCAGCCGGGCTTCGACTATATCGCCCAGGCCTATACCGGCGTCACGCACCTGATCGGCGAGCCGGGCGAGGCGCCGCCGGTGACGGGCGTGGCGATCGGCGACGTCGGCGCCGGCATTTCGGCCTTGGCCGCGGTCAACGGCGCGCTCTATCACCGCCTGGCCTCGGGCGGCGAGGGCCAGTATCTCGATATCGCACTGATCGACTTCTATTTCTATTCCCACAGCCTCTCGGTCGAGGTCTGGAGCGCCAGCGGCGGCGCCATCCAGCCGAACCGCTCCGGCTCCCACCACCAGCACGTGGCCCCCGTCGGCGTCTTCAAGGGTAGCGAGGGCTTCCTCTTCATCTGCGCCGTCTCCGACGACATGTGGCAGCGCCTGGTCCGCGCCATGGGCCGGGACGACTTGGCGGACGACCCGCGTTTCGGCGGCCTCGTCCAGCGGCGCGAGAACCTGGAGCCCTTGGCCGAGATCATCGAGGGCTGGATCCAGGCCCAGACGAGCGACCAGGTGGCGCTGGAGAAAATGCAGGCCGAGCGGGTGCCGGTGGCCCCCGTGCTGGACGTCGCGCAAGCCATCCAGACCCCGCACCTGCAACAGCGCGGCACGGTCCGCACCGTGACCGACCCGATCGTCGGCAGCTACCAGATCCCGGGCGTGCCCTTGCGCTTCTCCGCCTTCCCCGAACCGGCGGCCGAGGGCGCCCCCTTCCTCGGCGAACACAACCGCGACGTCCTGACCCGCCACCTTTCCATGCCGGCGGCGGAGATCGATGCCCTTGAGGCGGCGGGCGTCCTGGTATCGGAACCGATGCCGAAGGCCGACGCGGCGGATTGACGCGGCCTCAGAGCGGAATCACCAACAGGGTGTCGATCCGCTTGTTGTCGAAGACGGCGAAGCGTTCGGCGAGGCGGAGTTGGCCGTCCTCGGTGACCAGGGCGGTCGAGATAACGCCCGACGCTGAAGAGCATGGCCGACCCATCGCGCATGATGCGGGTCACCTGGTAAGGGGTCTCCGCGCGGATCGCGCCTTCCCCTATCTCGCGCACCAGCGGCGTGGACAGGATGCGTCGGTAGCGGTGCTCTTCGTAGATGTTGGCGTCGCGCAGCGCGGTGATGCGGTCTCGCATCATCGCCCGGCCGCGGCAGTCGATGACGCCCAAGGGCAGGCCCTGGCCGTGGTTTTCGGCCGAGATGATCTTGTAGCCGCCGTTTTCGGTGAAGAAGTCCGGCCATTCCTCGAAGCGGCCCTGGTCCAGGCAGTCCACGTAGCGGGCGTTCAGCGCCTCGATCGCCAGCCGGGCCTCCAGCGCCACTTCCATGCTATTCGCCCATGGCCCGGCGCCAGGCGCGCCAGAAGCCGCGCACCGAGGCTTCCGTCGCCCGGGTCTTCTGGCTTTCATCCCCAGCGCCGCCCATCTCGACGATCGAGGCGGCGCCGCCCGCTCCCTCGATGCCGCGCTGGACGAAGCCGCCGACGGCGCCGTCTTCCAGGCTGATATAGCCGGCGGGGCCGATCAGGTTGGCCTGCTTCAACCGCATTTCGGTCATGGCCGCGTCGTCGTCCTCGAAGCCGAGCACGGTCCACAGCAGCTCCGTCTCGCAACGCCCTTGGGCAGGATCTGGCGCACGGCGATCGAGTTCTCCACCTGTTGCAGCACGAAATTCGGAAAGACCGTCAGGATCTGCACGTTGATGCCGTCGCCGAACTCGTCGACCGAGTCGAGGAGCGAGGGGTCGGCCAGGTCATAGTCGTCGCGGCTCGCCCTGAGCGTGTCGGAATCATATTCCTCGTTTGCATGGATGGTGCGACGGCGCGAGTAGCTCGCGTGGTTGCCGCCGCAATCGCTGACGATGACGCCGCCTTCGGAGGCCAGGCGCGGCCACTGTCGTTGGCCAGGCAGAGGAATTGCCAGCTCGGGCCCCGGAAGATCCGCGCCTGTTCGCGAGCGTGCACGCCCGAATGGCCGCCCCGCCGAAATCGTTTCCGAGATGCCGCGAACGGCGAGCGATCAGCGTAATCGCGAGGCGCGAAACGCCTTGGCGATCAGCGCGGCGTGACCAGAATCGTCGGTTTCGCGGGGCTCGAGACAGCCGGGATCGCCACGATCGCGCAATGACGAATTTGGCTTCCCCCCAAATTGTCGAATGATTTTCAACCCCTCAAGCCGGCGCGAAGACATCCTCGTGGGTTTTTTCCACGCCCGGCAGGGGGCGGGCTCGAA
>CBDDBZ010000014.1:0-63896 GCA_965225945.1 Alphaproteobacteria bacterium
AGAAATTCGATCGCGACTACAAGCACCTCAAGACCTTCGCGGGGCTCGGCGACAGCGAGGGCAAGACCATCGAGGCGGAGTTCATGACGGTCGGCCGGAACGGCTTGGTCTATGTCGCCGAGGCCGGCAACCACCGCATCAGCGCCTTCGACGTCGACGGCAATTTCAAGTTCGCCTTTGGCCGGCTGGGCGTCGGCCCCGGCGAGATGAACCGCCCCGAGGCGGCGAAGGTCGATTCCGAGGGCAACCTTTGGGTCACCGACTTCGGCAACCACCGCATCCAGAAATTCACCGCCGAGGGCAAGTTCCTGAAGAGTTTCGGCACGGTCGGCCAAGGGCCGGGCGAGTTCCGGCGCCCGACGGGCCTGGCGCTGGACAAGTTCGACGACCTATATGTCTGCGATCTCGGCAACAACCGGGTGCAGGTGTTCGACAAGAACGGGGTCTTCAAATTCGCCTGGGGCGTGGAAGGGGCCGGCGAGGGCCAATTCGCCAATTTGCACGGCATCATCGTCGGCGAGGCGGGCACCGTTCACGTCGGCGACACGGGCAACAACCGCGTCCAAAAGTTCAAGATCTTGAACTTCGGGAAGTGATCCCGAAACCGTTTGGAACGCCCCCCGGGAGAAAGACAGTCGTGATTTTGAAACCGTTCGGCTCCATCGCAGCCCGCCTCCACGCCGTGGTGTTGATCGTGCTGATCGGCTTCGGCTCGTTCGGGACGACCGCAATTGTGCTCCTGCGGCAGATGGAGCGTGCCTATGTGCAGCGCGCCAACCTCCTCGACGCGCGCGCCGATATGGAGACGTTTCGCAAATCGTTTCTGGAATCGATCGTGCTTCTGGATCAGATCCTGTTCGAGGACGAGGCCGAGGCGGTTCCGCGCCTGCTCTCCCGTAACGAGGATACCTTGGCCAGTTTCTCGCACTACCAGATTCAAGCAGAAGCACACGGACTGCGTGACGAAGTGCATGCGGCCACCGAGCACGAGCCCGTCGTGTTCAGGTTGCGCAATGATTTTCCTGATTACGCATCAACCTCAGCCAATTTGAGGAGCCGATATGGCATGGGGGGCGTGCGCAGGGCGTCGCGTCCGAGGGCCTCGATCATGTCGGCGAGCCGGTAGCGGCGGTTATATCGGTATTGGAACGCCGCCAGGTAGCGCGGAACGTGTTTGGGCCGGATCGCATGGTAGGTGCCACGCAGGGTGTTCTTGAGATTGCCGAGGGTGGTGTTGACCCATTTGAAGGCCGGCACGGCGACGGCCCCTGGTCCGGAGCCGGTGGGTATCGGATGGTGGGCGCAGCCTTGCGCGGTGACCGCGGTGAAGCAGTTGAGCCCGTCGCTGAAGACGCTCGTCCCGGGGCTCAGGTCGCGCTTGGCCATCTTGGCGATTTCGGCCTTGCGGAAGCCCTTGACGCGGCGCAGCTTGATGCGCACGGGCTGGCCCTCCGCCGTGGTCTGGACGGCGGCGACGAACGGCGTCTTGCCCGGCGGGCCCCGGCCGCGCTTGGCCCCGGAACGGCGGCCGCCGAGGTAGGCGTCGTCCATCTCCACCCGTCCGGTGAGCGGCAATTTGGCGTCGCGCTCGAGCATGGATTGCATCAGTTTCTGCTTGATCTTCCAGGCCGTGGTCTGGGTGACGCCGAGCCGGCGGCCGAGTTCGATGGAGGAGATCCCCTTCTTCGATTGGGTCATGTGATAGATCGCCGAAAACCACAGGGTCAGCGCCAGCTTGGTCGCGTGGAAGAGCGTGCCGGCGGTCAGCGAGACTTGATGACGGCAGGCGGCGCATTGGTAGAGTTTTCGCCCGGCGATCTCGCAATGGCGCGTGGCACCGCATCGGGGGCAGGAGAAGCCCTCCGGCCAACGCCAGCGGAACAGGGCCTCGCGACACTGCTCCTCGGTGCCGTACATTTCACGGAAACGCGGCTCGCTGAGCCCCTACTGGAACTGAACCTTGTTGCGTGACATCGTGAACTCCCTGAAAAACCGCCAAAGGTTCATGATTTGTACCACACCTGGTCGGCTGAGTGAAGCGCGTAATCAGGATGATTTTTATCGCGCCCTCGCGGCTTACCGGGACGATGATCGGGAACAGGCGTTGCGAATTCGTCGAGACGTCCTTCGATACCGGCTCCGGGTGGTCTCGACGTTTCTCGCCAACACCGAAGAAATTCGAAATTTCCGCATCGCCGATGCCGACAGGACGTTTCGGGACTTGCGCCAACGGTTGGTGGTATCCGCCCTCGTTATTTTCTCCGTCACGCTGCTGATCAGCATCGGCACGGCCTATTTGGTGGTACGCTCGATCGCGGTCCCCCTTTCGCGGTTGAGCCAGGCCATGGCGACGATTCGGCCGGACACGTACGATTTCGCCACCGACTACGACCCGGCGAAATTCGGCAGCGGCGAGACTGCCCAACTGGGCCATGCCTTCAACAAAATGGCGACCGACCTTCGCACGGTCCAGGACCAGCTCCTGCGGAAGGAACGCCTGTCGTCGATCGGCCAGGTCACGGCGACGGTGAGCCATGAGCTGCGCAACCCGCTGGGAGCGATCCGCTCGGGCATCGACGTGATCAAGAAATTCACCGTCGAGGCGCCACCACACATGAACCGAGCGGTCGCGCTGATCGAACGCGCCGAGGGCCGGTGCAACGCCATCATCACCGATCTCCTGGATTTCACCCGCGCCCATGAGTTGGATCGGACGGCCATGGCGGTTGACGACTGGCTCGAAAACGTGCTGGACGAATTCGTTCCGCCTCCGGATTTGAGCTTGCGGCGGGAGTTGAATGCGGGAGTTTCGATCGAACTCGATCACGAACGGCTGCGCCGCGTTGTGCAAAACGTTCTCGACAATGCCTGTCAGGCCCTGGACGGCGACGGCGAAGTCCGGACGGCGGAGATCGCGGTTACCACCGCCGTGGCGGGGGACCGCGTGGAGATAACCATTAGCGACAACGGCCCCGGCATCGCCCCCGCTGATTTGGAGCTGATCTTCGAGCCCCTGTTCACGACCAAGTCGATCGGCGTGGGTCTCGGGCTGCCGATGGTGCGCCAGATCATGGAACAACACGGCGGTGGCGTGGAGATCACCAGCGAGCTCGACCGTGGCACCCGCGTCGTCCTCGGGATACCGTTGCAGAGTTCAGCATAAGGATAAACCATGACGCCTCTCGAGATCTTCATCGTCGATGACGACCCGGACTTTGCCGAAGGCATGGCATTGATGCTCGAAGTCGCCGGTCACGCGGTGGAAACCGCCTCCAGCGGCGAGGACGCGGTGCGAAAATTCGCCGAGCGGGACTTCGACATGACCTTCATGGATGTTCGCATGCCGGGGATGAACGGGGTCGAGAGCTTTTTCGAGATCCGCAAGATCAAGCCCGATGCCAAGGTGATGATGATGACCGCCTATAGCGTCGAGCAGTTGCTCGAGCAGGCCGTGGACGGCGGTGCCTTGGGCGTCTTGTACAAGCCGATATCCGAGGCGGCGTTGTTGGCGGCGGTGAAGGCGGCGAAGGCGGCCGGGATCGTTCTCCTGGTCGACGACGATCCGGATTTCGCCGAAGGCATCGAGCAGATCCTGGAAGACGCGGGCTATGCGGTGGTTATCGCCCGCGATGGTCGCGAGGCCGTCGACAAGGCGGTCGATGGTGCCTTCGATGTCTTGGTGCTCGATCTCAAACTGCCGGTTCTGAGCGGCCTCGAGGTCTATCTGGAGCTGAAAAAGCGGGAGCGCACCCTGGCGACGATCATCGTCACCGGCTATGCGGTCGAGGAGGCGGACAGCATAGATGCGCTCGCCGACACGTCCGTGACGGGCTGCTTGATGAAACCCGTCGCCTCGGAAAAGTTGCTCGAAGCTATCGAAGTGCTGCAACGAGAATAGAGGCTGATATGGTCATGCCCGCCCCCGAGGCGATGCCCGCGGCCGAAGGCTCCGAGCGCAAGATCCTGATCGTCGACGACGATGCCGATTTCACCGAAGGCCTGGATCTCCTGCTGACGGCGGAAGGCTACGCGGTCCAATCGGCCCGTGACATCGCCGATGCCACCGATGCACTCGAGCGGTTCGATGCCGACTTGATCCTGGTCGATCTCCACCTGGGGAAGGAAAGCGGCGTCGATTTGATAGATCGGCTGAAAGTGCGCCGATCATCGATCGGTTGCGTTCTGATGACGGCCTATGTGGAGGTCGAGGCGGTGGTCAGCGCCTTGCGCCATGGTGCTCAGGACTTTCTGACCAAGCCCATCCACAAGGACCTCCTGCTCACCGTACTGGATCGCTGTTTCGAGAGACGCGAGCTGGGGAAGGCGAAAGCCGCCGCCGAGGAGGCGCTGCGCGAGGCCCACGACAAACTGGAACAACGCGTCGAGGAACGCACGTCCGAGCTGAACCAAGAAATACGTAACTGCCCAGGTAGCTGATTTCGATGAGGCTGCGGATTGGGTCTCTGGGGGCAGATTTTGTGGGTTTGGGGCGCTGACGGCCTAGATTTCGTTTGACAGAGGGTGGTTGGTCGATTCTAAGGATTCGATGGATAGGGATGTTCTTGCCTTTTTGTCGAAAGACGAGCTGATCGATGTGGTGCTGGCCCAAGGGTCGCGGCTCGCCGAGTTCGAACTCCGGCTTGGTGAACTCGAGCGCCGGCTTGGCCTGAACAGCACGAACAGCGGCAAGCCACCGTCGAGCGATGGATTGAACAAGCCACCGGCGGGTAAAAAGAAGCGCACCAGGAGCCTCCGTAAGAAATCGGCCCGCAAGCCGGGCGGGCAAAAGGGCCACAAGGGCGAGACCCTGCGCCAAGTCGCCGATCCCGACGCCACCGTCGACCATTATCCCGAGACGTGCCAGTGGTGTGGTTCGGGATTGACGCCGGATATGGCTACCGGCCATGGGGCCCGCCAGGTTTTCGATCTACCCGAGCCCCGGCCCCTGGTGGTCACGGAGCATCGGGCGCATCGCTGCCGTTGCGGGGATTGCGGCACGTACACTCGGCACTACCAACTCCTGTCTTTTCCCGTCGCCATCACCGGCCCGGTTCAATACGGCGACCTTCTTTTCCCGTCGCCATCACCGGCCCGGTTCAATACGGCGCTCGGATCGGAGCCATGGTGGTCTACCTGTCGCACTACCAACTCCTGCCCGAGGACCGCCTGGCTGAATTGATGAAGGATCTGTTCGGGGCGGAACTGTCTCCGGCGAGCCTCGCGCGGAGGGGCGGGAACAGCGCCGAGTCCGTCCAAGGCGTCGTCGATGTGATCCGCGAACTGGTGAAATCGGCGCCGGTCAAGCACATGGACGAGACCGGCTTGCGGATCGCCGGGCGGACCCAATGGTTGCACGTCGCCTCGACCGCGCGGTTGACCTTCTATCGGGTCTCGGAGCGACGCGGCAGCCTGCTCGGCGGAGTCGGCGGCATCGTCGTCCATGACCACTGGAAGCCGTACTTTACGATGGAGGGCGTACGGCACGCGCTGTGCAACGCCCATCACCTGCGCGAGTTGCAAGCCCTGATCGAGATCGAGAAGGAGGGCTGGGCACGCAAGATGCAGAGACTATTGCGCCGCGCCTGCCACGCGGTAAATCTCGCCCGGGAGCGGGGCGTGGCGCTGAAACCAGGCCTCGTCGAGCGCTTCCGAGGGTGTTACGACGCGATCACGGCCGAGGGCATCGCCTTTCACGAGGCACAACCTCCTCTTGCGCCCAAATCGAGCAAGGCCAAGCGCCGGGGAAGCAAGCCGCGCCGCACCGGGCACAACCTTCTCCGGCGCCTTCAGACACACAAGGAAGACGCGCTGCGCTTCCTCATCAATTTCGCCGTGCCGTTCACCAACAATCAGGCCGAGCAGGACGGGCGCATGATGAAGGTCAAGCAGAAAATCTCCGGCGGCTTCCGCAGCCAGAAAGGCGCCGAAGATTTTGCCACCGTCCGCGGCTTCATCTCGACCGCTAGAAAACAGGGCTGGAACATCATCCAGGCGCTCATGGAAAATCCCGAAACCCTGATCGAGCGTCTCCACGCCGCCTAAAAGGCCACCATGTACCTGGGCAGTTACAGAAATACAACAACGGATTCAGGCGGAAGAGGCGGCCGAGGAAAGCGAGATTCGGTTCCGCGATCTGATCGAGGGCTCCATCGAAGGCATTGTGATCAACAGGAGTTTCAAGCCGTGAGTCGGACCCGATTTCCTTGGACACAGAATTGGCTTAATCGAAGTGTCCAAGGAGGACCGGAACATGACCGACAATTTTGAGAACAAAGTTGCTGTTGATGGGCCTGTGGTAAACGAGGGCGAGCTTGGCTCGTCCACGTTTTCCCCGGGCCAGGTTTCGCCGGCAGGCCCGCTGGGACTTGGCCAGCGGTGGACGGTGACGCGCAAGCGTGAGGTTGCCCTGCGGCTTTTTGCGTGGCGAGCCGGTGGAACTTTTGTCGCGGCAGTTGGGCGTGGAGATTTTCCGGCTCGAGCAGTGGCGTGAGAAGGCGATCGCCGGGATCGATGCCTCGCTCAAGGAACGCAAGGGCGATCCGGTAAAGGCGGAACTGGACATCGCCATGAAGCGGATCGGGGAGTTGATCATGCAGGTGGAACTGCTGGAGGCCAAGACGGAGACGTCCGGCCCTTTGGGGCGGCGGAGGTCGCGGCGATGAGTGCCGCCACCTCTCCCGGCACGGGTTTGGCCTACGGCCTCCAGCGGGTCTGTGCGGCCTGGGGTTTTGCCCGTTCCTCGTTCTACGCCATGAAATCCCGGCAGCAGGCCACCGCTGAGCGCCCACCAGCAAAGCGCCGGGGACCGAAGCCCTCGATCTCGGACGAGGCTCTGCTGGTGGCCATCGAGGCCGACCTGGAGGCATCCCCCTGGGAGGGCGAGGGACACCGCAAGGTCTGGGCTCGGCTTCGGGTCTGTCGTGGCATCCGTGTTTCCCGCAAGCGGGTGCTCCGGGTGATGCGCGAGAACAACCTGCTCTCGCCCCATCGCTGCCGCCGCCGTGGCGGAAATCCCCATGTCGGTGAGATCATCACCCATGCCCCCAACCTCATGTGGGGCACGGACGGCGTTCGGGTGTTCACGGTGGACGACGGCTGGGGCTGGATATTCACCGCCATCGAGCATTGGAACGCCGAGTGCGTCGGCTGGCATGTGTGCAAGCGAGGCGACCGCTTCGCCGCCCTTCAGCCGATCTCCATGGGGCTTGCGAGGCTGTATGCCTCGACCTCCGCCGGTGCGGCGCGGGGGCTGGCCTTGCGGATGGATCACGGCTCCCAGTATCTGTCGGACCACTTCACCAACCAGATCAAGTTCTGGGGCATCCAGCCGTCCTACGCCTTCGTCGAACAGCCCCAGACCAACGGCGTCGCCGAGAGGTTCAATCGCACGCTCAAGGAACAGATCATCCATGGCCGCATCTACCGCAACATCGCGGAGCTGCGGAACGCCGTCCGCGGGTTCGTCGAACAGTACAATGCCCAGTGGATCGTGGAGAAGAACGGCTACCTGAGCCCCGCTCAAGCTCGTCAGGCGTGGCACACCGCGATGTCACTCAGGCCCGCCGCATGAGACAAACTTGTGTCCAAGGAACCGGGTGCGATACAGGAGTTTCAAGCCGCTGTTCGCCAATGACACCTACGCAAGAATGCTCGGATACGACAGTTCAGAGGAAATAATTGGCCTCGACACGGTGCTCGAAACCGCCGCGCCGCACGAGCGGGCGCGCATCGAGGGCTATGCGGCGGCACGGCTGCGCGGGGACGGCGCCCCTAGCCAATACGATTACGAGGGCTTGAGAAAAGACGGCTCGACGATCTGGTTGGACAATCGGGTCCGCTTGGTCACATGGAACGGTGAGGCCGCGATCCAGTCCACCGTAGTGGACATCACCGGGCGCCGGCGAGCCGAAAGGGAACTCGAGAAGAGCAAACGACGCTTGAACGACTATCTCGAAGCCTCGACCGACTGGTTCTGGGAAATGGACGAGAATTGCCGCTTTTCCTATTTCTCCGATCGTTTCGAAAAGGTGACCGGCGTTCCGCCAAGGATGCTGCTCGGAAAGACCCGGGAGGAGACGGGCATCCCCGATGTCGACCCGATGGCCTGGCAAGAGCATCTGGATAACTTGGCCGCCCGGCGATCGTTCCGTGACTTTCGCCATCCCCGCACGCTCGCCGACGGCAGCCTCGTCACGCTATCGATCAACGGCAAGGCGATCTTCGATGCCGAGGGCAACTTCCAGGGCTACCGCGGCACCGGCCGCGATATCACCGACCTCGTCACCGCGGAACGACGGGCGCGACGCGCGGAGACGCATTTGACGAGCGCGGTGGCGGGCCTCTCGGAGCTGTTCGTTCTGTGGGACGGCGACGGTCGGTTCGTCCTGTGCAACGAGGAATTCCGCCGGATCAACCGACGCGTGATCGAGACATGCCAGCCCGGCGTATCCTTTCACGATCACATCCGCGCGGCACTCGACGCGGGCCTTTACCCGGAAGCCGAGGGACGAGAGGACGAATGGTTGACGGAACGCCTCGCCCGACACCGCGACCCCGCCGCGCCCTTTGAATTGGCCCGCCAAGACGGACGGTGGCTGTTGATCAACGAGCAAAAGATGCCCGGCGGCGGCACTGTGACCATTGCCACCGACATCACCGAACGCAAGCAGGCCGAGAAGGCGCTGCGCGAGAGTGAAAGACGCTATCGGCATATCTTCGATGATTCCGTCGTCGGCACTGCCTTGGTCGCGCCTAAAGAGAGCGAGCCGGACGGCCGCTTTAGCCAGGTGAATCGGGCTTTCTGCGAGATGCTCGGCTATTCCGAGGAGGAACTGCTGTGCATGACCATCAACGACGTGACCCACCCCGACGACCGCGAACCCAACCTCCGGCTCCGGCGTCAAATTGTTGAAGGCTCGACTGATGGCTTCCAACTGGAAAAGCGTTACATCCATAAAACGGGGCGCATCGTTTGGGCCCAACTGCGTGTCACGGCTATTCGCGACGAGGATGGGCGCTACATCTATGATATACTCGCCTCACCGCAGAACCCGAAAATCCTTGTGCGAGATGATTCGGAAATTGTCGGTGATGGTGTCGCGCCACGTCGTCCACTCTCGTGGCAGTCGTCGGCGGAAGAAATCGTCGATGGCTTCGGTGAAGAGGGCGAAGCTGGCGTAGAAGCTGTTGTGGGTCACCTCGCGATGCATGACGCCCCATAATCGCTCGATGGCGTTGAGGTGGGGAGCGTAGGACGGTTGGAAGATGAGCTTGATGCGGCAACCCGGTCTCTCCAGCCATTGTCGGACCAGGCGGGCGTGGTGATAGCGGGCATTGTCGGCGAAGACATAGATCCGCGACTTGCCGGGATTGGTGGCCTCCAGCATCTCGAACAGCGCGATCGTCGAGGCGGCGTTGATCCTCTCGGCCTGGACCAAGGGGCAGTGGAAGTTTTCCAGGTTGAGCGCGCCGTGGAGATTGATGCGCTGGCGCCCCGAGGTCCGGCGTAACGCCACTTTGTCGCCCTTCTTGACCCAGCCATGGACTGGGCGGGACTGGAATTCCGGGTGCACCGCATCGGCGAAGTAGACCACCTCGTCGGCGGCCAAGCCGTTGAGAAACTTATCATAGGCCTCGATAAAGGCGGCCTGCTCGGCCTCATCGGCCTGAGCCGGCAGGCTTTTCGGGCGCTTGTATTCGAAGCCCAGGCGATGCATCACCTTGATGCAGCCCGAATGGCTGTAGATCACTCCGTAGGTCGCCTTGATATGGGCTGCCACCTCGCCGGTATCGCGGTAAAGCCGTTGGCTCAGATGGGCCGAAAGCTCCGCCTCTTGCTCCCGGCTCAGATGGCCCGACCGGCCATGCCAGTCGAACAGCGTCATTTCATCCAGGCCGCCCGCACGGTAGCGCTTCAGCCACGTCCGCACCGTGTCGTCGTCGAGGTAGAGCCCCTTCGCCACCTCGACGCAGCTCAAGCCGTCATCCAAGAGCAGAACGGCGTTCGCGCGGCGCGCCACCCCGTGGGTCTCGCTCGGATGCCCCATCACCGCCTCCAGGGCCGCGCGTTCCTCGATGCTCAGAAATCCACCGCGAATCATGACCGCGAGAAGAATCGATCCGCAGCCGGATTGCCAGAACTTTTTCGGGTCTGCGGGGAGTCGGGGTATATCGGCCATCATCAGGACATCACCGACCTCAAGCAATCGGAAGAAGCCGTGCGGTACAGTCGTGCGCGGTTTCGTGACTACGCCGAGGCCTCGGCGTATTGGTTCTGGGAGATGGATGCCGATCTTCGGTTCACCTACATGTCGCCGAACGTCGAGCGCGTCGTCGGGGTGAAGCCAGAATGGCACTACGGCAAGACGCGTCAAGACATCCTCGGCACTGGCTATGACCGCGAGACCTGGGACGCGCATCTAAAGACCCTGCGCCGGCATGAGCCGTTCCGGGATTTCGTCTTTTACCGTGTCGGCGAGGGTGTCGAGCCGCGCTGGCTGAGCACGAGCGGAACGCCGGTCTTTGACCAAGACGGAGACTTCCAAGGCTACCGCGGTAGCGGGAGCGACGTTACCGGTGCGGTCGCCGCCGAGCGGGCAATCCAGGAGAGCGAGGCGCAAATGCGCCTCGTCACCGACAATCTGCCGGTATTGATCGTCCAATTCGATGCGGAACTGCGCTTTCAGTTCGCCAACGATTCGATGCCTGCCAGAAGCCAGAAGTGGTACGCGAGACCGCTCGATCGAATTATCGGCGCCACCGTCGGCGAAGTGTTGGGCGCCGAGGCGATGGCGGTCCTGCGCCCGCGCCTGGACGCCGCCAGGCAAGGCGAGACCACGAGCTTCGAGGAACGGGTCACGTATCCCGACGGAGTCACGCGCGACGTCCAGATCACCTATATCCCGAACCGGGGCTCGAACGGCGATGTCGCCGGTGGCTTCGGCCTCGTCATGGACATCACCGGGCAGAAGAGGGCCGAGGTGGCCAGAGACCGCTTCCTCGATGCGATCGAGAACCTGTCCGAGGGGCTGGCGCTCTATGATGGCGAGGAGCGCCTGGTGATATGCAATAGAGAATACCGTCGGGTCCTCGGGCTCGCCGGAGACGTCGCCAAGCCCGGCATGAGGTTGGAAGAAATTCTCCGCGCGATGATCGAAAGAGGCGTAATTCCGGAGGCCGAGGCGGACCCGGAGGCGTGGCTCGAGGCGCGGATGGTCCGTCATCGCCGCGCATCGGGAGATCCCGAGGTCTTTGAGGCCGAGCGAGTCGATCGGCGCTATCTGGTCTGCGAAGAACGGCTGCGCGATGGGAGTGTGATTATCTCGACACTGGACATCACCGAGCGGAAGGAGGCCGAAGAGGCGCTCCGCGAGCGGGAGGCCATGTTGAACGCGGTCGTCGAAAACGTCCCGATTTCGCTTTGTCTGAAAGACCGCGAGGGGCGCTTCACCTTGGTCAATCCTGGCTTCGAACGGCTCCACGGCGTCACCGCCGCCGAGGTCCTGGGCAAGACGTTTTTCGACATCTTGCCCCATGAAATCGCCGCCGATGCCGCCGCCGAAGATCGCCACGTGGTGCAGAGCGGCGAGCCTCTGCGCACGGATTACTCCTGGCCCGCCCATTTGGGAGTCCAGCACGAATTGATCTTCAAGTTTCCGCTTCGCCTTCACCATGAAGGTCCAATCACGGGCGTTGGTGTCATCGCGCTGGATATCACCGAGCAGAGGCGGCAGGAGGAACAACTCGATTGAGCAACCTGATGTGTGGAAATTCGGAACGCCGTTGATCAGTCATCCTCTGCTTTCCAAGTGATGTAGGGTTTTTCGGTGGTTTCCCATTTCTCGTCGATTTCGACGAGGATGGCGGTGACCAGACGTTCGAGCGAGGCCTCGTTGGGAAAGACCCTGACCTTTACGGTGCGGCGCTTGATCTCCTGCTGGATGGATCGCTCCATGGGGTTCGAGGTTCGCATGCGCTTTTGGTGGCGCTCGGGCAGGGCGAAGACGGCGAGGCCCTCGGGGATCGCCGTCTCCAGCCAATCGGCGAGCTTGGGGGCGCTGTCGCGGTAGGCCGCCACCAGATGGCCCAGCTCGGCCTCGGCGGCCTTGCTGTCGGCGGCGTTCCAGACCCGGCGCAGCTCCTTGCCGATGGCCTTTCGGATGGCGAGGTTGGGGGCGTGATGGATGGCGTTTTGAGCCAGATGGTACTGACAGCGCTGCCAGACGGCGCCGCCGAGGACGGCCTTGCGCGCGGCGCCGAGGCCTGGATGATCATCGGAAACGATATAGGCGACACCGCGCATGCCACCGGCAACCAGGGTCTCCAGGAAGGCGCGCCAGTGCACTTCGGCCTCGGAGAGCGCACAGGAAACACCGAGCACCCGGCGGCGCTGGTCGGGGCCGATGCCGATCACCGAGAGCACGGCGGCGTCGCGCACCACGCCACCCTCTCGGACTTTCTCATAGCGCGCGTCGAGGAGCAGGTAGCGGATCTCGCCCAGCGGCCGGTTGCGCCAGGCATCCAGCTCCCCATCCAAGAGCTTGGCGGCGCGGCTGACCTGGCTCGACGACAGGCTCTCCAGGCCGAACTCGCGCATCACCGCCTCGGCGTCACGGGTGGAGACGCCTTTGATATACATCTCCGCCACGGCCAGCATGACAGCGCGGCAGGAGCGCCGTCCGCGCTCCAGGGCTTGGGGGTAAAAAGGCGCCTCATGACCGGCGGTCTTGGGAACCTCGAGCCTCACCGTACCGGCCGGGGTGTCGATCTTCTTGGGTCTGGTGCCGTTGGCGTATCCCCGCCGCTCGGGCGTGCGCTCATAGTGGCCGGCGCCCAAGAACCTCTCCCGCTCGATCCGCATGGCGAGATTGAAAAGGCCGGCGAAGACCGTCGCCATGTTCTCGCTACCGCCTTCGATCAATTGTTCCACCAAAGCCTCGACAGCGCTATCCTGGTCTTTCCGCATACTGGTTCTCCATGTTTGTTTGGACGCTTTCATGGATAACCAAAATGACGGATCGCCCCGCGCCGGGGTATACCCCGGCGCGGGGCGAAGCCAAATTTCCAGACCTCACGCTACACAAGCAACAACTCCGCCAGGCCCAGAAGATGGAGGCGGTGGGGCAATTGACCGGGGGCATCGCGCATGACTTCAACAACCTAATGGCCATCATCCTGGGCAACATTTCCTATCTCGACAGGAAGCTCGAGCCCGATAGTCAACTCAGGGCGTTGACGGCGCCGGCCCTGCGGGCGGTCGAGCGGGGCGCGTCGCTGACGCAACGCTTGTTGGCCTTCTCTCGCACGCAATCGCTCGTCACCGAGACGGTGGATGTCGAGAAACTGGTGGCGGAACTCGGCGAGCTGCTGCGGCGCAGCCTCGGCGAGGATGTCAGAATCGAGATCGCGACATCAGCGGACTTATGGCGATGCCAGGTCGATCCGGGACAATTGGAGCAGGCGGTCCTCAATTTGGCCAACAACGCGCGCGACGCCATGGCGGATGGAGGCAACCTCACCATCGAGACGTCGAACGAAACATTGACTCGAGACGATCCAGACCAGCAGCTCGAGGCAGCCCCCGGAGCCTACGTGATGATCTCGGTAACGGATGACGGCGAGGGTATGTCGCCGGAGGTTCGTGAGAAAATCTTCGATCCCTTCTATACGACCAAGGAGGTGGGCCAGGGCTCCGGGCTCGGTCTCTCCGTGGTGTATGGCTTTATCCAGCAATCCGGTGGCCACATCAGGCTAGACTCCGAGGTTGGGGTCGGCACGACCGTCCGTCTCTACCTGCCGGCGGTGACCCAGGTCGATGCGCCTGCGCCAAGGGCGGCGGAAGCTGCTCTGGGACCGGAACCGGGAGCGAGGGTGCTTCTCGTCGAGGACGACGAGGATCTACGGGCAATGACCCGGATCTTCCTTATCGACCACGGCTACCAAGTGCTGGACGCCAGTACGGGACAAGAGGCGCTGAAGATCTTCGATGAGAACGGCGGGATCGATCTCTTGCTGTCGGACGTCGTCTTGCCCGGGGGGCTGCACGGGCCTGACGTCGCGGTCGAAGCGCGCCGAACCAGGCCCGACCTCAAGGTCGTCTACATGTCCGGCTACGCCGGCGACGCGCTCGAGCGATACCGCGGCATCGATCCCGATCCGGTGCTGATCCAGAAACCATTCGATTGCGATATTTTGGGCCGCCGACTGCGACAGGTTCTCGATCAAGGCTGAACGGGACGCGCTTGCCGCTCCGGCCCTCCACCGAGAGGCCAGCCCGCGGCTCGACGACGATAAAATCGCTTCAGCCGCCGTTGCCGAGCTTCGAGCGGGCGAGCCGGGCACCTTCGACCATGTTCACCAGCTTGGCCCACGCGATGGGCGGGGCGAGGGGGACGAGGCCGCAGTCGGGGGCCGCCTGAAGCTGCCGCGCCGGCAGATGGCGGGCCGCCGCCAGGAGTTTCGCCGCCACCTCCTCCGGCGTCTCGACCGAATCGATGCCGTTGTCGATGCAGCCGAACATCACCGTCTTCGAGGGGCAAAGGCGCAAGAGCTCCGGATCCAGGCGCGAGGCCTCGAACTCCAGCGCCAACTCGTCGACCCGGGAATTTTCCAGCGCCGCCAGGATCGTCGGGTAGCTGTCGAGGATCGGCCGGGGCACGCCCGCCATCGGGTAGCTGTAACAGACGTGGACCGCCGTCCGCGCCGCCAAGCCCTCGAGGGCGCGGTCGAGCGCCTCGATGCCCCACTCCACCACCTTACCGGGATAGCGGGAGAACACCGGCTCGTCGAACTGGATCACCGCGGGCTGAAGCGCGTCGAGCGCGCGAGCCTCCGCGTTCAGCGCGACGGCCACGTCCATCGCCATCGCCGCCTGGTCCTCGCCGTAATGCTCGTCGGCTAGCGTGTCGACCACCGTCATCGGCCCCGGCAGCGTCACCTTGAGCGGCCGGCTGGCCTGGGCAAGCGCGAAGGCCAGGTCGTCGACGACGATCGGCCGGACTCGATGGATCTTCCCCGTACAGCGCCCGACCTCGGCGAGCCGCCGCCTGTTGCGGGTCCACTTCTTGGCCAGCCTCCCGTAGTCGACCCCGCCGAGCGCCCGTGTCACGTAGGTGAGATAGGATTTTCGCCGCTGCTCGCCGTCGGAGACGATGTCGATCCCGGCGTGCTCCTGATCATGGATCGAGAGGCGAACAGCGTCGTCGAGCGCGGCGTCGAGCGCCTCGCCCTCCAGCCGCCAGTCGGCGCCCGCGCCGTGCACCTGCTTGCCCCGGGCATCGAGTGGCAGCTTTTCCTGCAGCCAGACCGGCTTCGGCATGCTGCCGACGACGGTGGCGAGAAACGGTTCCCCCATGGCCGCGCGCCTCCTGGTCCGTGGCGATGGCGCGGCGTCGTCCGAAAGGCGAGCTCAGCGCGCCGTGAGCAGCCCCAAGATGTCCTCGAAGGCGGCCTCGGCGATGGCGCGAATTTCCGCCGTCGTCCGATCCTGGATCGGATGCGGGACGTAGACGATGCCCGGCTCGAAGCCGAGCGCGCGGGCCTGTGCGTCGGCCGCCTGTTCGAAGGCGGTGGTGGCGATCATGCCGCCGGGAATGCCGCGACTGTCGAGATCCGCGATGTCATGCAAACTGCACGACGTGCAGGAGCCTCAGTCGCTCAGCGCCTCGACGACGAGGTCGCATTCGGTGGTGATCGCCTGCAGGAGCTCGACCGGCGCCGTCTTGGTGTTGGTCGGCTTGGCGTAGCGGCGCACCCGGATGGCGCGGTCCGCCATCAGCTCCTCGACCCGGTCGATGAACTCGTCGCCCCGGGCCTTGCCGATGTCCAAGAGGGCGATGGTCAGCCCCTCGAGCGATGCGGGCGGCGCCTTGCGCCGGCGCTTGGCCGGCGCGGTCTCCGCCGTCGGATCCAGCAGTATCGTCGATTGGTTCATTCGCCCACCTCCAAGGTTACCATTTCGCTGCCTTTCTCGCCGGTCGCGGCCCAGCCGCCGATGATCGCCGACATCATGCCGGCGGTGCCGCCGGCACGGACGATATTGAGGCCGCCCGGGCGAAACTTGGCGAGGCTCCGCTCGGCGAGGCTCTCGGGCATGCCCTCGGCAATGCCGCCGGCGCCGCGCGCCAGCTCAGCGACGGGCCGCGTCGTCGCCTCGTCGAGCGCGCCCAGCAGATCCCGCCGGCTCCAGCCCGCCTCGGCGTAGGTTCTGAGATGCTCGGGCGAGATCACCACCAGCGCGTCGTGCGCCTGCGCCTTCTTCGGATGGCCGATCGAGAGCAGCGAGGCCGCGAGGCTGCGGGTGAGGGAGTCCGGCGTGCGCGAGGCCTGGTCGAAGCAGCCGAGCACGCCGTCGCCGCCGAACAGCGTCACCGTCGAGGTCCCGGGCGCGAAGCCGCGCTCGACGGAAAACGGCTCCCAACAGGGGTTCGATTCGTCCTCGGCGAAGCAGAAGGTGTATTTGCCGGGGGTGCCCAGGGTCGCCCGGTCGATGCCGCCCGGCACGCCGCCACCGACGTTGCGAATCACCAGTTGCAGCGCCCGGCCGATGGTCGCGTTGGCGCGGTTGCCTTGGCCCAGCGCGTTCTCCCGGCTGTTCATGCCGATTCGGCCGACGACGGGCCCGTTGACGATCACCACCGGCGCGGAGAAGTAGGTCGTGCACAACAGGCCGTGCATGCAAAATTCGGGGATCAGCGCGGCCTCCACGGCGGCCAGCACCACCGGCAGGTATTCCGGCTTGCAGCCCGCCATCACCGCGTTGATCGCCACCTTTTCGACCGTGCATTCGGCGAGGTTGGGCGGGACCCGGCCGATCACCTCGGCCGAATCGCGTCCGCTGCCCTTCAGCATGCGGAGCACGCGGATCTCGCTCGGCGGAACGACGGGCAGGCCGTCGCTCCAACCCCGCTCGTAGGCCGACTCGACCGGGTCCTCCCAGCCGCCGAGCTCGATCCGGCGCGCGGCAAACGCCACCTCGCCGAATTTGAGCTCGAGGATCTCTTCCATCCCCGGATCATGGCTGCGCGAGCCGCAGCCGGGCCGCTCGTCGGGCAATCCCGAGCCGAGGCCGCCGAGCCCGGACACCGTTTCCCATTCGCCCCGATGCCAGCCGATGGCGCGGGCGACCTCGTGGCCCCCCTCCATCCGGATCAGCGTCGGAACGGTCTCGATATCGAGCCGCCAGGAGGCTTCCAGTTCGGTGTCGTCGACCGGCGCCTCGATTCCTGCGGGGAAGCTCGGATCGTCCTGGCTGTAAACGACGAGGGGCGCATCCGCGCCGGCGAGCTGGCTCAAGACCGGCTCGATCAGGATGCAGGCCGGGCAGTCCCGCTTGGCGACGACGATCAGTCCGTCGGCGAGCGGCGTCACGCGGTGCCTCCCGCGCTCACTTGCGGACCCATTTACCGTTCTCCCCCAGAAAATACGTCCCGCTCGGGGCCTTTTTAAGGATCTGTTGGGCGTAGACCCGGCCGACCTGGTCCGCCGGCACCTTCTGTTGCTGGGCCCGTTTCTGGTAGATCCCGCGCCGCTGGGCGTTGACCGAGCGGACCAGTTTCTTGATCGCGGCCGACGGGTTGGGCTGGGTCGCCATGACGTATCCGTCGAAGCGCTCGCCGATATGGCCGCCGGCGCGGTACTTATCGAGCGATTGCGCGGCCGCCGGCTCGGGCGCGGCGGCGACCAGCAGCACAAAGACGACCATGAGCGCCGGCCAGAGGCGGCCAGCGAGGGAAAGAGCGTTCGCAGCGGAGGTCGGCATTAGAATACGTTCGGGTTCTTGTTGATATCGTCTTGCGCCGCTTGCTCCAGCTTCACTCGGACTTCCGCCTCGAGATTGATGTTGAGGTTGATGGTGATGGGCTCCCTGGGGGCCTCGATCTTGACCGTCGGCGCGCAGGCCGAAATTGCCGCGATCATCGACAGAGCCGCGATCATGGGAAAGCAAAGATAGCCGAGTGAGCGCATGTGTCGCTCCCGGGATCGAACATCGGCTCGCGGCGGCGGAACCGGCGGACGCGAGGTCAGCGGACGGTACCGCGAATGGCCTGGTCCGACAAGCGATGGACCTCGAGCGCGGTCTCCAGCAGCCGGTCGAATTGGCCGCGCAGATCGATGTTGACGGCGAAGGGATGGCCGTCCAGGACGGCGGGATTGTGGCCCTCGATCGAAAGCGTCAGCTTGCCCCGGCCGTCCGGCGGCTTTTCCAGGCCGAGAACCAGGCGCGAATAGCGGAAATCCTCCAAGGCGCTCAGCAGCAGCTTGACCGGCTCGCCCGAGCCGGTCAGCGCGGAATCGAGTGCCGCGAGCGAGATCCGGATCACCCCCGGTCCCTCCGCCTCCAGCCAGCCGCCGGAGACGGCGAAGCCCTGCTCCAGCACGGCGATCGGTATCGTGCCCGAAAGCCGCCCGGTCCCCGTCACGCCCTCGATCTCCAGCCGCTCGAAGAGCTTCGCCAGATCGACCTCCGAGAGCCGCAGCTTCAAATCGTGGGTTCCGGCGTCGGCCTCGATGTCGGTGTCCTCCAGCTTTACCCGGGCGAAGGGCGTGGTCGCCTCCAGCCCCTCGATCCGAAACACCAGCGGGCGCTCGGCGGTGCCGACGAGCGACACGCGCGCCTCGATCTCGCGCGCCTCGACGCCGGCGACGATGGAGGCGATGGTGAGCCGTTGCGGCGCCGCCGTTCGGGGCGGCCAGAGCTCCGACAAGGCGATCCGGGCGTTCAGGCCTGCGACCGTCGCCGCCTCGATTTCGAAGCCGATGTCCGCCAGCTCGATCGTCGCACTGCCCGAGACCGTGCCGTCGGCGAGGCGCAAGTCGGCCGCGCCGGCGACCCGCCCCGCCACCCGCTCGAGCCCGGCGAGCGCGGGGAAAAGCGCGCCCGGTTGCGTGCCCTCGGCCTCGAACACCGTCGGCGGCAGCGTGATCCGGGCCTCCAGCACGCCGTCGGCGAAGCCGTGGCGGGCGGTGACGTCGAGGCGCAGAAAGTGGCTCTGGTCCAAAACCGAGAGACCGAGGCCGATATCCTCGGGCCCGATCCGGGCCCGGCCGATCGCGCGGAGCCGGGGGAGCGCCAGGGGAGCCTCGGTCCAGCGGATCGCGCCGATCTTGAATTCGACGCCTGCGAGGTTCCGCAACTCGGCCTCGACGCCCTCCATCGTGACACCGAGGGCCGGCGCCGCGAGCCCGCCGCCGAGCAGGCGGATCGCGCTCTCGCCCCTTTGCAAGGCGATGTCGATCTCCTCGGCCGCCAGCTCCAGCTCGAGCGGTCCCGCCTCGCGGGCCAGCGCGAGGGTGAAGGGCTCGGGTACGATCCGCGCCCGGACCTCGTGGGAAAGCTCCGCCCACTCCAGACGCAGCAGCGGCGCCTCGCTCGCCAACAGCGCCAATTTCAGCGGCGCCGGAGCCGAGAGCGTTTCGCTCAGCCGGAGCGCCGGCAGCCGCAGCTCGCCCCGACCGTCGAGCGCGAGGGTCATGTGCGTCCCGCTCGCGCGGAGTTTCAACGGCAGGCGCGCCGTTATCCAGCCGAGGCCGGAGAGCGCCTCCAAGCGGGGCCGGACGGTGCCTTCGAGCAGGCCCGCCGCCGTCGTCTCGCCGTCCTGCCAGGTCACGGTGCCGGTGAAACCGAGGTGGCGCGCGCGGTGGCCCGAAACCTCGACATCGCGTGCCGAGAGCGTGGTCGGCGCCGCTGCGACGCGACCCGTGAAGCCGGTGCCGTCGATGCGTCCTTCCCCCCTTACCTCGGCTTCCAGCCCCAGCCGTTCCAGCGCCAGCGAGACGTGCGCCGCGCCGGCGAGGTCGACGCCGGTGATGCTCCCGTTTCCGTCACGCGTCGGGCGGAGCCGGATCGCCGGACTCGGCGCGATCGTCAGGCGCACCGGCCCCCGGGCGAGCGTCGCCGGCACGCCCAACGCCTGGGCGGCACCGAGCGCGATCTCACCAGCGGTCAAGAGGGCGGGCGCGGCGAGGCTGGCCTCGATCTCGCCGGCCGGGCCCGAGAGGTCGAGCGTGACGATGCCCGAAATCCCGGAGGCGATGCCGGGAAGCGCCACATCGTCCAGATCGACGACGACGGTGAGGAAGCCCTCGGCGATTACGGCGGCCGCGCTCAGGGCGGGCGCGGCGGCGAGGTGCCCGAGGTCGAGCGTCAGGTCGCGCCCCACCAGGTGCAAGCTGGCGCGTCCCGCCGTCGGCGCCCACGGGTCGAGGTGGCGCCAGAGCGCCGCGTGATAGGGGGCCGCCGCCTCGAGCGACAGGCGCTGGAGGCGAAACGATCCGGCTGCTAAATTCGGCGTGCCCGAGATTTCGATTCGCGCCTCGGCGCCGCGCGCCCGGCCCTCGAAGCTGGCGAGAACCACCTCGCCCTGCCGGCTCACCGACAGGGCGCCCGAGGCCACCGCCACGCCGTCGACCTGGAGGCGAAGTTCGGAGAGCGCGGCATGCAGCGTGGCGAGCGCGCCCGCCACGATCGTGAAGCCGACCTCGCCCGAAAGGCCGTCGATCCGCCCCCGCTCGAACTCGAGCCAGCCGCCGGCGAGCCGCAACTCGCCCGCGACGTCGCCTCGGATCGTGCCGGCGAGGCTCAGCTCGGCGGTGACACGACCCCGCTCGGCCTCCGCCACGATGGCGACCTCGCTCTGGAGGGCGCCATCGGCGCCCCGCGTCAGCTCGCCCGAGACCGCCGCCCGCAAGGGGCCGAGGGGGCTAACCCAGCGGACCTCGCCGTCGACGATTCGCACCGCGAGCGGCCCGGGATCGAAGCCGCCACCGCCCTCGCCCGCCCCGTCGCCCGCCGTCGGCCCGAAGCCGGGCAAGCTCGGGTCCGAGAGGTCGACCCGGGGAGACTCGATCAATATGTCGTCGATCCGAGGCGCCCAGGGAGCCGAGAGATCATACTCGACGCTGATCGCGCCCGCGGCGAGTGCCGGGCCGAGGTCGATCTCGGCGAGCTTCAGGCCACCGAAGTCGAACCGCTCGACACGGTAGTGGGCCTCGGCGAAGCCGGCCCGCGCCAGCCCCACGTCGATCGCGACGCGCGCCAACTCCGCCCGATTGGCCCAGGCGAGCCCGAGCCCACCCGCCAGAAGCGCGGCGAGGACTAAGCCCGAGATTTCGGCGGCCCGACGCATGGCGGAAGATTATAACCTCCGCCGCCCGCGCACTATCGCCCGGCCGTCGGATATCAGGCAGGGACGTCTCGGACGGGATGGTGATTTCGCCCCGATTCCGCTAAAATCCGGCGATGAGCGCGGACGATACATTGACCGAGGCCGAGGTCGCGCTGGCCCGCGAACGGCGGCTGATCGCCATGCACCTGCAGGAGATCGAGGGCAATCCCCTCGATGGCGCGGACGTGGCCATGTTCGAGATGTTCGAGCGCGAGCGCTGGTCGCACGAGCGCCGCCGCGCCTACATCGCCGCTCACGACAAAAAGGCGCCGGCGCATGACGCGGCCGAATGAGCGACACGGATTACTGCTATCCGCCGGACTACGCCGTTCTTCGCAACAAATTGGGAATCCGCGATGCGGCCGAACTCGACCGCGCCGAGCGGCGACGGGTGGCGCAGCGACTCAGTGAGGCCGTGCCCCGGGGCGACTTCGATCTCGATCACCTGAAGGCCATCCACCATCACTTGTTTCAGGACGTCTACGCCTGGGCCGGGCAAACGCGCACGATCGAGATCGCCAAGGGCGGAGCGCTGTTCCAGTTTCACCGCTATATCGAAATCGGCATGGGCGACGTGCACCGCCGCTTGGTTGATCGTGATTACCTCGAGGGCCTGTCGCCGGACGATTTCGCTCGGGAGGTTGGGCGCATCGTCGGCGACGTGAACTACGTCCATCCCTTCCGCGAGGGCAACGGCCGGACCCAGTTTCAATATTTGGACCAGCTCGCGACCCGCGCCGGCCATCCCCTGAACCCGAGGCGGATAGAGCCGGAGCGCTGGCTCGAGTCCTCGCGCGCGGCTCATGTTGGGGACTATGAGCCGCTGGCCGTCGCCATCCTGGGCGCGATCGAAACCCCATGAGTCCCGTCGTGTCGGCTTGAAGCGCCGTCAACTCAGTGTCAGCGCGGGGTCAGCGCAATGCGGAAGCCGCGTTTGCCGCTACGTAACGTGACGTTGTCGCCGCGCCGGTGTGCCGAGCGTAGCTTGTTCGCTTTGATGCCCCAGGAGCCGCCCCGCGGCATACGCCTTTCACACTCTCCGGTCAGACCGCCGTCACCGGGTCCATACAACCTTCGCAACGGCGTCGGCTGGCGGACCAGCGGCGAAAAATCCGCCTTCACCGAGCCTTACCCGGGGAACGCGGCTTCTCCATGCCCGGGTTGCGAGGTAGCGTTTGCCCGCGCCATGATGGTGGGATGGTGCGGCCTGGCACCACTTCAAACCTAGGCAAAACAAGTCCGCGCAATGGGGGGATCGGCGATGCTCGGCGACAAGATCTTAGACAGCGCGGGTAAGATGACCAATCGGCGGGTGCTGCCCTCGGATGGCCCTTTGCCCAAGTTTGAAACCAGCTTTGAACTCACGGGGACGATTCTCGGGCGGAACGCGAAGACAATCGTGACCTATTGGTCGATGATACGACCCGATGGCACACTTTACGGCGAATGTCCGAGCCAAGGCTTAATCATGACGGAAAATGGCGAAAGCGCGACCTTCAGAGCCACCGGCGCTGGTAAATTTACCAACCAAGCCGGTGCGGTCGCTTTTCGCGGGGCGATTTACCACGAAACGGCCTCGGAAGGGCTATCCGCGCTCAACGGCCTCGCTGTCATCTATGAATGGGAGGTGGATGAAGAGGGCAATGCCACCTTCCAAGGCTGGGAATGGATATAGCCAAATTTCGCTGACGTTTCGGACTTCCACGCCGCCAAAGCCGTCCCGAGAGCTCCGGCCGGCCGATGGTCTTCGCAACCAAGCGGCGCCCCGGATCGCGCATCGGCGAGGTCCGGAGTACCCCCAAGACTCCCCGTCACATTAGGGGTTGCCGACAGCCTTGAAGTGCGGCGCCCGGACGCGGGCGTCCCATGCACCGGGTCGGAACTCGTGATATGATTGCCGCCAGCGGAGAACGCCCGTCATGAACCATCGTCGCCAAAACCGTGTCGCGGACCCGCGTGAACAACCGTCCTACTCCGTCGCCGAAGTCGCGCATTATCTGAACGTGCCCGGGGCGACGATCCGATACTGGGCGAGGGGTCGAGACATCTACCTGCCGTTGATCGATGTCCCCGATCATCGCCCGACGTTGCTGTCTTTCTTCAACCTGGCGGAGTTGCACGTCCTGGCGGCGATTCGCCGCCGGCACGCGGTGGCGATGCCCAAGGTTCGCGACGCCATCGAGTGGTTGACTCGCCATGCGGGCCGCGCCAGCGACAAGAGACATCCCCTGATCGGCAGGCAGTTGGACACCGACGGCCTGGATTTGTTCGTCGACTATTACGGCAATCTCGTCAATATCAGCCAGGACGGGCAAATCGCGATGCGTGAGGTCATGAGCGCCGCGTTGCGGCGGATCGACCGCGATCCGAGGGGTGTTCCCGTCAGGCTATTTCCCTTTACCCGAAACTCGATCTCGGACGCGCCGACATCGGTAGTCATCGATCCCAGGCTGTCCGCCGGTCGGCCGGTAATCGCAGGCACCGGGATCGCCACCGAGATCGTCGCCGAGCGATACAAGGCGGGAGAGTCCGTGGCCGAACTTGCCCGTGATTACGAGCGATCCGGCGACGAGATCGAGGAAGCGATCCGTTGTGAACTCCCGGCAGCCGCCTGACGGGCTCGTCTGTTTCATCGATCGAAGCCTTGGAAAGCATCTGATCGTCGACGCGCTCCGCGCGGCCGGGGCGAGGGTCGAGGTTCACGATGATCATCTGGCTCGAGATGCCCCGGACGAGGAATGGATTGCTCTCGTCGGGGAACGTGGGTGGATCGCGGTCACGAAGGACAAGAACATTCGCTACCGCGCCAACGAGATCGCGGCGATCAAGCTTCATCGCGCGCGCGTCTTGGTGCTGCGCGCAAAGAACGCGACCGGTGGGGATATGGCTGATCTGCTGGTCGGGGCGCAACGTCAAATCGAGCGGTTCGTCGCCTCGTCCTCGGTCCCTTTCGTCGCCGGAATCGATCGCTCGGGCAGGATCAGGGCCTATGCGATCTAATTGCTTTGGCCTCGGCCCGCCCGCCCGGCGCGTCAACGAAACGCCGGTTCGTCGTAGCTGCGGAGCTTGCGGGAGTGCAGGCTCTCGACGCCCGCCTCGCGCAAGCGGCGCAAGGTCTCGATGGCGATGGCGAGGTGTTGGCCGACCCGTTCCTGGTAGAACGCGTTGGCCATGCCGGGCAGCTTTAGTTCGCCGTGCACGGGCTTGTCGGAGACGCAGAGCAGGGTGCCGTAAGGGACCCGCAATCTGAAGCCGTTGGCGGCGATGGTCGCCGATTCCATGTCGATCGCGATCGCGCGGGATTGGTTGAAACGAACCGCCAGCTCGCGGTGACGGAACTCCCAATCCCGGTTGTCGGTGGTGAAGATGGTGCCGGTCCGAAGCCGGGTCTTGAGCTCGCGGTCCCCGAGGCCGGTGATGTCGCGGACCGCGCCCTCCAGCGCCACCTGCACCTCGGCGATCGGTGGCACCGGAACCCAGGGCGGCAGGTCCTGGTCGAGCACGTGATCCTCGCGCACATAGGCATGCGCGAGGACATAGTCGCCGAGCCGCTGGGTATGGCGAAGGCCGCCGCAGTGGCCGATCATCAGCCAGCAATGCGGGCGCAGCACGGCGACGTGGTCGGTGATGGTCTTGGCGTTCGAGGGGCCGACACCGATGTTGATCAAGGTGATCCCGCTGCGATCCTGGCGGACCAGGTGATAGCCCGGCATCTGCGGCAGGTGGCGCGGCCGCTCCCCGCTGCCCTCGGCCGCGCGAGTGCGGGCATTGCGGGAGATCACGTCGCCCGGCTCGACGAAGGCCTCGTATTCAATTCCCGTTTCTATCTCGTTCCTTGCCTATCCGGTTATCACCCACACCCACTATATGGTGCACCCATTTTCCTGAGTAAAGCTCGGTGCAGGTCGAAGCGGAGATATCTCCGGCGATGCCGAGCAGGGACTCGGACGGCATTGTAGCGCCTTTTAGGCGACACTTTAGCGTGGTGGAAATCCTAATCATTGAGTCGGATTTGGCAAAACGCCACGTTGCATAAAGGACCGTCACTTCATTGAAATTTATCTGAAATCGGAGGTGAACGACACCGATGGAATATTCCAGGAAATCAGAGCTTCGTTCGAGTGCCGGATTATTCACAAATAGCTCTGTGAACTGGTTTTCAAGTTCGCTCAATACGTCATATGAAGTAAACGGATTGAGGATCACGTTCTTGCGTGTCGCTTCGTCTTCGCTGCGACTCAAAACGCGCAGGAGACTAACAGGCGCGGACGGGTTCTTCGCAACGATTCGTGCCAGCGCGTCGCTTTCTTCGACTAGTGCCGTCAATCGCTCAGACGATGTCGTTTCATCAGCAGCTTCCCGTCTGGCCGTGGGTTTCTTCGTTTTTCCCTTGGTCGCCACCGTTCCGTCCCCCGATGTTAAGTACGTGACGTGAATTAAACTCCGGTTTGGTTTTCAGAACAATCAAGAATTAGCCGGATCGCCTCCTCAATGCGCCTGCGCCGGCCCTTGCCTGCAGTCCAAGGAGACACACTACATATAGTGGGTGTGGGTGATAACCGGATAGGCAAGTCTCGTTCGACGCATAGGAAATGAATTCATCGACATAGCGCTGATAATTCGTAAACAGGATGAAGCGTTGAAAGTGCGCCGGCGAGGTCCCCGTGTAGTGTTTCAGGCGCATCAGGGAGAGGTCCACCCGCTCCGCCGAAAAGAGCGACAGCGGCTTCGGCGCGCCGGGCTCGGGGAGGTTGGTTCCGTTGGCGACGGAATCCTCGATCGTTCCCAGGTCCGGGAGCGTGAACAGGCTCTGCAGCGCTTGCAAATCGTGCGACGAGATGGCGGTGGTGGCGTCCTCGATCACGAAGGGCAGCGCGATCGCCCGGTCGGAGAAGCCGACGGCGATTGGCCGGCCGTGGTTGGCGATCAACAGGCGGAGTTGCTCCAGGTAATAGTTCCGGAACAGTGCCGGCTTGGTCAGCGTCGTGCCGTAGGTGCCGCTATCGGAGAGCGCGCCGTAGGGCACGCGCATGTCGGTGCTGACGTCGCCGAGGCGAATCGTGATGCCGACATAGGGATAAAAGCCGATTTCCCCCGGGCTCTCCCGGTCGCCCTCCGCGAAGCGGTGGAAGCGATCACGCACCCGGCGCTCGCCTTCCTCGTGAATCCGCAGGATACGCTCGAAGGCGGGTTCCGCCTCGTCGTAGCGCCTGAGTGCCGGCGCCGTGCCGTGACCGCTTTCCGCCATGCTGGCCGCCTTCGCCGGCCGTCCCCGGGCGTGGGGCTCAGACCGGCCGGTCGCCCTTGATCGTCACCCGATGGCCGGAACGTACTTCGGGGTAATAGTCCCACATCGCCATGTGCTGGACGCAGCGGTTGTCCCAGAAGGCGACCGAACCCGCCTCCCAGCGGAAGCGGCACTGGAACTGGGCCTGGGTCGAATGGGCGCAGAGGAAGGCCAGCAGCGCGTCGCTCTCGCCCGGGTTCAACTCGTTGATCCGCGTGGTGAAGGTCGAGTTGACGTAAAGCGACTTGCGCCCGGTCACGGGATGGGTGCGGACCACGGGGTGCACCGCCTCGGGATAGACCTTGTCCCGGTCGTCGACGCCCTTGTCCTTGTAACGGCCGCGATAGACATGATCGCCCGAATGGGTCGCCGTCATGGGGTCGAGCAGAACCTTCAGCGGCTCGGAGAGCGCCTCGTAGGCCGCATATTGCGAGGCGAAGAGGGTATCGCCGCCACCGTGCTCCGGCACGCTCCAGAGGTAGAGAACGCTGCCCATGGGCGGCTCCGAGTCGCAGGAGACGTCGCTATGCCATCGCTCGCCGGCGATCCGCTTGGCGTTTTCGTCGGCGTGAACGATCAGGATCTCGGGATGGCCGTCCGGCGGCGGCGAGCCCGGGTGGAGGTGCAGCTCGCCGAAGCGGCGGCCGACCGCCTTGTGCTGTTCCACCGTCAAAACCTGGTCGCGGAAGAACACGACTTGGTGGCGCATCAGCGCCTCGTGCGCCGCCTCGAAGCTCGCGTCGTCCAAATCGGCCAAATCGATACCGCGTATCTCCGCGCCGATCCGTGGCGTGAGCGGCTCGATCTCGATCGAATTGCGCATCATGCACCCATTCTCCCCTGCCTGTGCGTCAGGCTGCATCCTGCCAACGCGGGCCGCCCACGTCAAAGCGCACCTCGCCGATATCATGGAGGTTGCGTCTGGCCCGGCGTGTCCAGACAATTTCATCCGTGCGGGACAAATTTTCGAACCGTGACCTTCACTTCCTCGGCCGTGGCAAAATCCCCGGCATCGGCTTCCACAATAGTCTTCCGGGTCTCTTCGTCGTGCCATGCCTCGACATCGGCGTCGGGGGACGTGGTCACGGGCTCGGTCGCCTGGTCGAGGGTCGGCGGCTTTGGGTCGGTGTCGTTCATGATCTCATCATAACATATATGGGTCGTTTCTTCCTCTGCATCATTTGATCCCGCCATCGCCCCGAATGCGCCGGTGCCTCGGCGGGTCGTCGGGAGCGTCCGCCGCGCCACCGGGTGACCCGACCTCGCGGTCGTGCGAAAGTGGCGGCCGAGACGCCTCGACCCTGATATACCATCGTCCGCGACCTGAGAGCGGGGAGGGGCAGCGCGTGGACGCCGATCAACGGGTGGCCTCCGACATCGGCGGCACCTTCACCGACATCGCTTACATCGACGAGGCCGGGCGACTGGTGACGGGCAAGCTGCCCTCGACGCCCGCGAACTATGCCGACGGCGTGGTCGCGGGCGTGCTCGACCTGCTGAAGCGCGCCGATCTGGCCGCCGCACGGGTGGGCGAGATCCTGCACGGTTGCACCATCGCCACCAACGCGATCCTGGAGCACAAGGGCGCCGCCACCGCGCTGCTGACCACGCGCGGCTTCCGCGATATTCTGGAGTTGCGGCGGATTCGCGTGCCCAGATTATACGAGCCCCTCTACGTCAAGCCGCCGCCCCTGGTGCCGCGCCGTCGCCGGCTGGAGATCACCGAGCGGATCGGGCCCCGGGGCGAGGTCGTCACCCCGCTCGACATGGCCGACGTTGACCGCGCGATCGCGCGGCTTCGGGAGCTGGAGGTCGAGGCGGTGGCGGTCTGCTTCCTCCACGCCTATGCCGATCCGAGCCATGAGCGCCTGGTGGGGGAACGGTTGCGGGCGGCGCTGCCGGAACTCTTCGTCTCGCTTTCGGTCGACGTGCTGCCGCAAATTCGTGAATACGAGCGGACCAGCACGACGGTGATCAACGCCTATGTCGGCCCGCCGGTGAAACGCTATCTCGATAGCATGGTGGCCGATCTGGCCGCGGTCGGGCTCACCCGCCGGCTCATGGTGATGCAGTCGAGCGGCGGCATCCTCGATGCCGCGACGGCGGCGCGGAGGCCGGCGCAGATCATCGAGTGCGGGCCGGCGGCGGGCGTCATCGCCGCCCGCGAGCTCGGCCGGGCTTGCGGCTATTCGAACCTCATCAGCTTCGACATGGGCGGGACCACGGCCAAGGCGGCGATCATCGAGGGCGGCGAGCTGATGAGCGCCGAGGCCTTCGAGGTCGGTGGCGGCATCACCACCGGCGGGGGCCTCGGCGGCGGGGGCGGCTATGCCGTGGCGCTTCCGGCGATCGACATCTCGGAAGTCGGGGCCGGCGGTGGCAGTCTGGTCTGGCTCGACAAGGCGGGCGCGATCAAGGTCGGGCCTTCGAGTGCGGGCGCGGTGCCGGGCCCGGCCTGCTACGACCTGGGAGGCGAGGCGCCCACGGTGACCGACGCCAATGTCGTCCTCGGCTATTTGAACCCCGAGGCGCTCGCCGGCGGCACGGTTCGAATCGACGCGGAGCGTTCCCGCGCGGCGATTTCGCGCGTCGCCGCGGTTCCGCTCGGCCTGGACGTGACGGCGACGGCGCACGGTATCCACACCGTCGCCAACGCCAACATGATGCGGGCGGTCAAGGCGGTGACGACCTATCGCGGGCGCGATCCCCGAAAATTCGCCCTGTTGGCCTTCGGCGGCAACGGCGGCGTCCATGGGGTCGATCTCGCCCGGGTTTTGCGGATCTCCAAGATGATCGTGCCGCCCGCCGCCGGCGTCTTCAGCGCCGTCGGCCTGCTGAACGCCGATCGGGAGCTAAACCTGACCGCCGCCTTCCCAGCGACCATCGGCGCCGTCGACCTGGCGGCGGCGGAACGGAGCTACGCTAAGCTCGAGGCCGAGATCCGGGCGCAATTCGAGCTCGACGGCCGGGCGCTGGAATTCCGCCGCCTCGCCGATATGCGCTATGGCGGCCAGGCCTTCGAGCTCACCGTGGCGCTTCCCGAGGGAGCCATGGGCGCAGACGCTTTCGCCGAACTCGGCCGCCGCTTCGAGAACGAGCACGAGCGACGCTACGGCCACAAGTTCGCCGGGACCTACGCGCTCGAAATCGTCAATCTGCGGCTGGTCGGCACCATTCCCCTGGCGGCCCGTGGTGCTATCGCCCTGGAAGCGAGGGGCGGCCCGGCGGGGGAGGGGAGGCGGACCGTCCACTTCGGCCCCGCCTTCGCGCCCGAGATCGAAACTCCGATCATCGCCCGCGGCGCGCTCGCCGCCGGGGCGCGGGCCGGACCGCTGATCGTGGAGGAGCGTGATTGCACCACCGTCGTGCCGCCCGATTGCCGGGCCGGCCTGGACGAGCACGGCAACATCGTCATTATGGTCGGGGCTGAGCCGGAGGGAGGCGGCGGATGACGGTGAACATCGATCCCTTTCAGCTCGAGGTGCTGAAGAGCGCCTTCGACACCATCGCCGACGACATCGCGATCACCCTGATGCGGTCCTCCTATTCCGGAATCATCCGCGATTCGCTCGATTTCTCGACCGCGATCTGCGATCCGAACGGCCTCACCCTCGCGCAGGGCGTCTGCACGCCGATGCATCTCGGCAGCTTCCATGACGCCATGGCCAAGATCATCACGCAATACGAGGGCCGGATCGAGGAAGGCGACGTCTTCATCTCGAACGACCCCTACACCGCCGAGGGCCAGCACCTCCCCGACATCTACATCGTCAAGCCGATCTTCTGGGAAGGACGGCGCGCCGGCTGGGCGACCACGGTGGCGCATCATTCCGACGTCGGCGGCATCGTTGCGGGCAGCAACGCGCTCGGCGCGGTGGAGATCTATCAGGAGGGGTTGCGCCTGCCGGTGATCAAGTTCGTCGAGGCGGGCCGGGCGAACCAGGCGGTTTGGGATATTGTCGCCACCAACGTGCGCACGCCGGAAAAGGTGATCGGCGATCTGCAGGCGCAGATGGCGGCCTGCGTCAGCGGCGAGCGGGAATTGTGCGAGTTGTTCGAGCGCTATGGCCTCGACACCGTGTTGGCTTACGCCGAGCATCTGCACGACTACGCCGAGCGGCTGGCTCGGGCCGAAATCGCGGATTTGCCGGACGGCGTCTATCGCTTCGTCGATCACATCGACGGGCTCGGCGCCGAGGGCGAGGAGATTGTCCTGAACGCCGCCGTCACCATTTGCGGCGAGGCTTGCACGGTCGACTGGACCGGCTCGTCGCCCCAGGTCAAGGGCGGGATCAATTCGACCCTGCCGTTCACCAAGGCCTGTGCCTATACCGCGCTGCGCTCGGTCATGGCGGCAGAGGTGCCCAACTGCCACGGCTTCACCCGCGCGGTGGAGGTGATCGCGCCGGCCGGCACGGTGGTCAATCCGGTCCACCCGGGACCTTGCGGGGCCCGCGGCATCACCGGCTACCGGATGATCGATTGCCTATTCGGAGCGCTCGCCCAGGCCGCGCCCGACAAGGTCACTGCCGACGGCAGCGGCGGCTCGACGCTGCCCACCATCGCCGGCTGGCAGGACGGCAAGGCCTTCGTCTTCTGCGAGACCTTCATGGGCACCTGGGGCGCGGCCATGGGGCACGATGGCCAGGAAGGCGTGCCGCACATGGGCGCCAACCAGACCAACGTGCCGATCGAGATGATCGAGGCCGAATATCCCCTTCGCATCGAGCGCTACGCCATGGTGGCGGATAGCGGCGGGCCGGGGCGCTATCGGGGCGGCCTTTCGCTCACCCGGGAATACCGCCTGCTGAGCGACGAGGCGGTGCTGAACGTTCGCTCCGACAAGCGCAAGCACCGCCCGCACGGCCTCCACGGCGGGGCCGAGGGGGGGGCCTCGAGCAATATCCTGGCGCGGGCGGCAGGTGGTCCTGAGGAAAGCCTGCCGGTGCTGCTGATGGAGCCGGTCACCATGCACGAGGGCGATGTCTTCCGACACGTGATGTCGGGCGGTGGCGGCAACGGCGACGCGCTGGCGCGCGATCCGGCCCGGGTGCTGGAGGATGTGCTGGAAGAGAAGGTGAGCCCCGCGCACGCGGCATCGGCTTACGGCGTCGTCATCGTCGAGGGTCCGCCGCCCGAGGTCGACCCGGCGGCGACCCGCGAGCTCCGCGCGCGCATGGGAATCGCGGCGGAGTAGCCGCCGGGTCGACCTCGCGGCGGCAGATCTTGCCGTCCCATGGCGGCAAATGACGCCGGGCCGGCAGGATTTTCCCGGTCGATGTATTCATGGTTAACGTGAAGTTAAGCATCAAAAATTTGCCGCTTCAATACTTTGAATTCTTGAAATGGTTACCGACGAGTACTGGCATGTCCATTGCAGGATTGCAGGCGGACGCACAACGCGTCCCGGCGCAGAAACGCGCGATTCCGACTTCAGAAGAAGGAAGACAGAACATGTCTTTGTCAGTCAACACCAACATGGGCGCGATGGTCGCGCTGCAGAACCTCAACATGACCAACAGGGAACTGGAAAAGACCCAGCTCTCCATCACCACCGGTCTTCGGGTCAACGGCCCGAAGGACGACGCCTCCAGTTTCGCGATCGCGCAGAACATGCGTGGCGATATCGCCGGCTTGGGCGCCGTCAAGACCGCCTTGGCCACCGGCGAGGCGACGGTCTCCGTCGCAATCGAGGCCGGCAAGTCGGTCTCCGACCTGCTGATCGAGATGAAGGCGAAGGTCGTGCAGGCCAACCAGGCGGGTCTCGACTCGACCTCGCGCTCGGCGCTGCACAACGATTTCTCCGAGCTGCGCGCTCAGATCGAGGAAATCGTCAAGTCCGCCGACTTCAACGGCACCAACCTGGTCAAGGCCAGCGCCACGAACTCCAGCGTCCTCAGCACCGTCGACGGCAGCTCGATCAGCGTCTCGGCGCAAGCGATGGACATCACCACCCTCGCGATCGCCAGCCTGACGCTCACGACGTCGGCTGGCGCCGCCACGGCGCTCACGACCATCGATTCGGCCATCAACTCGGTCAGCGACAAGCTCGCCTCGCTCGGCTCCGTTGCCAAGCGGATCGAGGTACAGAGCGATTTCAACACCAAGCTCACCGACATCTTCAAGTCCGGTGTCGGAATCCTGGTGGACGCCGACCTGGCGGCCGAGAGCGCGAAATTGCAGGCCTTGCAGATCCAGCAGCAGCTGGGCGTGCAGGCTCTGTCGATCGCCAACGCCGGTCCGCAGATCATCCTGGGTCTGTTCTAGGAAAGGGGAGGCGGAGGAGGAGGGGCCGCCCGGCCCCTCCTCCAACCCACCGCCGGATCGCCACCCCGGGTAACGTAGACAGGCCAGGAAACGCTTTCGTCCCGCGCGGCGGAGGCAGGAAGAGAAGGCCATGAACGAGGGGGTCCAGTTCACGTCCAGCCCGAGCGTTCAGCCGCTGTCCCCGCCCGCAACCCCGGATCGTCCCGAAACGCGTCCCGAAGCGAAGGCGGCCGGCGCCGTTCCCGAGGCTCGACCGGTCGATCATCGGGTCGGCAAGATCGAACAGCTTCGACGCGCCGCCGAGGAGGCGGTCTCGCGCGACAACGTCAGACTTTCCATCATTTACGACGAGCCGACCGAACGCTTCGTCTATCGCGGCCTCGATCCGGACACGGGCGAGGTCGTGCGCCAGTATCCGACGGACGAGCTGCTGGAACGCGCCGCGCGGTTGCGAGAGCTGCGGGGCATCACCATCGATCGCAGCCTTTAGACGACCTGGTCGAGCGTTAGCGGCGCCGCCGTCGTGGCGGCCTGGAAGGCGGGCGCCATGACCGCGTTTCGGCCGTAGTTCATGACCGGCTTGTGGCGCCTGCCGGCGTGTTCGGCGAGTTGATTGAGCATCTTCTCGGTGATCGATCGCGCCGCCTGGACGAGCCGGCGATGCTCCTCCAGTTGATCCTGGAAATATCCCGTCGTGGCCCGCAGCTGGGCAAGGACCTCCGGCGCCAGGGCGGCGAGCGTGCCGGTGTCGTGCTTCAGCGCGCTCACTTCCACTTCGTAGGCCTCGGTGAGGCGCTGCTTCTCCGCCCCGAGCGCGGAAAGCGCCGAGGGCCGGCGGGCCTTCAGCAGCGCGTTTTCCTCGGCCACCAGCTCGCCGAGGCGCCGGCCGAGGGTGATGACGGAGTCGACCCGGCTTCCCGTTCCCTTCATGTCGCCACCTCCTGCAGTCGCAAAATTTCGCGGTAGATGATATCGGCGATGCCGATGCCGCCGCGCGCGGCGACGGCCTTGGCGTATTCGTCGTTCAGCAGCGAGCGGTAGGTCTTCTCGGCCGAGCCGCCGCCGAAGGGGCCGTCGACCTCCAGACCTGTCGACATGTGGGCGAGAACCTGGGAGAGAAAGAAGCTCTCGAAGGCCTCGGCCACCTTGCGGGCCTGGACCGCACCCGCCGCCGGCGGCGCGAGCGTGGGGCTCGGCGGAATCGGCTGGATTTCCATCGTTACTGCACCATGATTTCGGCTTGCAGGGCGCCCGCCGACTTGATGATCTGCAGGATCGAGATCAGGTCCCTGGGGCCGACTCCAAGCGCGTTCAGGCCGTCCACCAAATCGCGCAGGCTAACGCCCCGGTTCAGCACCGCGAGCCGACGATTGCTCTCCTCGTCGACCTCGATCTGGGTGCGCGGCACGATCTCCGTCGTGCCGGTTTGGGAGAACGCGTTCGGCTGCGAGACCTGCGGCGTCTCCGTCACCCGGATGGTGAGGTTGCCCTGGGCGATCGCGATCTCGTCGACCCGGACGTCGGCGCCGATGACGATGATGCCCGAGTGCTCGTCGATCACCACGCGGGCGATCTGGTCGGGTTCGACCCGGAGTTGCTCGATCTCGGCCAGCAGATCGACCATGGCGAGCCCGGAACCGGCCGGCAGAACCACCGCCACGGTGGCGGGATCGAGCGAGCGGGCCACCTCGCCCTCGAAACGCTTGTTGATGACATTGGCCATGCGTCTGGCCGTGGTCAGGTCCGGATTGCGCAGCGCGATCTTGGCCGTGGTCAGGCTCGCCAATTCGAAGCCGATCTCCCGCTCGACGATGGCGCCGTTGGCAATGCGGGCGCTGGTCGGCACCCCCTTGACGACGGTTTCCGCCTGACCGCCGACGGCAAAGCCGCCGACCGCCAACGGTCCTTGCGCCACCGCGTAGACCTCGCCGTCGGCGCCGAGCAGGGGAGTGACCAGCAGAGCACCGCCCAGGAGGCTCCTGGCATCGCCCAGGGCAGAGATGGTGACGTCGAAGCGGGTCCCCTGGCGGGCGAAGGGACGCAGGTTGGCGGTGACTATCACCGCCGCCACGTTCTTGGTGGAGGCGTTGGCGTTCCGCGTGTTGACACCGAGCCGCTCCAGCATCGACTCGAGGCTCTGGCGGGTGAAGGGGGCGTTTCTGAGGCGGTCGCCGGTGCCGTTCAGGCCGACCACCAGGCCATAGCCGATCAGCAGATTGTCGCGGATGCCCTCGAAGTCGGCGATGTCCTTGATCCGCGAGGCCGCCGAGGCGCCCTGGCTTGCGAAGATACCGCAAGAGAGGGCGAGGCAGAGAGCGAGGCCGGCGCGAAAGCCGCCGCGCAACGTCGCGAAAACCATGCGAAGGCCGTCGAGCCGGCTTTGGTGGTGTTCGGTTGCGTCATTCTGGGCGCCGCTCCGTTTTGGATGCGGTGTCTCCTCGCGAAAACCATGCCACAGTATTGGGGGTCTCGGTGCGATATAATAACAAGCATTTAATGGAATTTCTCATGGTACACGACGGCATTTACGTAGGACGTTGAAAGGGTTGTAGGATTCCCGATTCACTCCACGACGAGTCAAGAGGGAAATCATGCGAGACAACCCGATCAACGCCCTGCGTGAGACGCTACGATGCGGCTTCGCCTTTCGCAAGAGCCGTCTGGAGAGCCTTTGCGTCTTGGTCTTCGGCGTGTTCGTCGCCCGGACGGTGAACCTCTCTCACTTGGCCTGCCACTTTCCGGGGCGCGCGCGATCCAGCTCCAACTATCGGCGCCTGCAACGGTTTTTCGAGCAAGTCGATTTCGATTACGATCGCCTCGCCGAGTTCCTGGTCGCGATGATGGGGCTCCAGGCGGGGCCGTGGCGGCTGACCATGGACCGGACCAACTGGCGGCTGGGTCGCCGCGACGTCAACATCTTGATGATCGGCATCGTCAACCGCGCCATCGCCATTCCCGTGTGCTGGCGGGTGCTCGACAAGGCGGGCAATTCCAATACCAAGGAGCGGATCGCGATCCTCGAACACGTCCTCCGGCTCTTCGGGGTCGACAAGATCGCCAGCCTCCTGGCCGACCGGGAATTCATCGGCGACGCCTGGCTGGCATGGTTGCAGGAAAAGGCCATCCCCTTTCACATCCGCATCCGATCCAACATCAAGATCGCCAACACGCGTGGTCGCATGGTCAAGGCGAGGGAGCTGTTTCGCGACCTCAAACCCGGGGAAAGCCGCATCCTCTCCAACGCCAGGCGCCTCTCGGAGGCCAGAAAACCCAAGGCCAGGCCCGTCTTCGTCGCCGCGCTCCATCTCAAGACCGGCGAACTGTTGATCGTCGTGACCAACGACGCGCCCGAGGAGGCCTTGGCCATCTACGCCCAGCGCTGGCAAATCGAGACCCTCTTCGCCGCCTTGAAAACCCGTGGCTTCAACCTCGAAGACACCCACATGACCGACCCGGAGCGCATCTCCAAGCTCACCGCCGTCCTTTCCATCACCTTCTGCTGGGCGCACAAAGTCGGCGATTGGCTCCACGAGGCCGAGCCGATCCGCCTCAAAACCCACAAAAGGATGGCAAAATCCATCTTCCGATACGGTTTCGAGTGGATAAGGCGACAGCTCGTCAATCCTATCGACAGGCGTCAAGCCATTGAGCTGATTCGTTTCCTCGTCCCCGGAAAACCACCAGTCCAGGTGCCCAGGCCAAAGCCAGCATGAACGAGTCGTGTACTGTGGGAATTTCTTCAGACTGCAGTTTGATTTCCCGCTGGCTGTCGGCAAGGCTTGCCGAGGTGTTGGCGGACCTTGCCGGGCTTCAGCCTTCGTTAATCACCAACGGGCAAGCTGGTCGCGGTCGCTCGGCTCCTCGCGCGGCCGGCGGCAGCGACGGAAGTGCCATGAAGATCAGTGGACCGAGGGGACTGCGTCCGACGACGACGGCGCGAGTGAACGGGCGCGGGTCGACGCCGGGCGGGGCGGCGTTCACGCTCCCCGCCGAGGCGCCCGAGGCCGCCGCCGTCGGCGGCGGCAGACCGACGGCGGCGGTGGATTCGCTAATCGCGCTCCAGGAGGTGCCCGACGCCACCTCGAACCGGGCCCGGGCCTGGCGCCGTGGCCACGACCTGCTGGACCAGCTCGACCGGTTGCGCCACGCGCTCCTCCTCGGCAGCCTCGATCGTGGCCAATTGACGCGTCTCGCCCGGCTCGTGGCTGAACGGCGGGCGCATGACGTCGAACCGGCGCTCGCCGGCGTGCTGGCGGAAATCGAAGTTCGCGCCGCGGTCGAGCTGGCGAAGCTGGAGCGCGCGTGAGCATATTTTCATGATCGTCCCGCATGGCTGTTCAGGCCGCTTGAAGCCGCTCGGAGAGGTCGATATATAGGGCCCGCCCGAGCGAGGTATGCTCCTAGACGAGGGACCGCCGGATGAACGACGTGACGCTTCCCCCCAATTATTTGCCGGGCGAGCGCGAGCCCTTCATGAATCCCAAGCAACGGGAGTACTTCCGCCGCAAGCTATTGGATTGGAGGGACGATATTTTGAAGGAAGCGCACGAGACGATCCTCCACCTGCAAGAGGACAACACGCCCGAGCCGGATATCGCCGACCGTGCCTCGACCGAGACCGAGCGCTCGATCGAGCTGCGCGCCCGTGACCGGCAGCGCAAGCTGGTGGCGAAGATCGACTCGGCCCTTCGTCGGATCGAGGAAGGCAGCTACGGCTACTGCGACGAGACCGGCGAGCCGATCACGCTACGCCGACTGGAGGCACGCCCCATCGCCACCCTTTCGATCGAAGCCCAGGAGCGCCACGAACGCCGCGAGAAGGTCTATCGGGACGATTGATACGAACGGCCATGAATGGCGACCCCTGGCCGCCGCTTTTATTGATCGCCGCTGGCGCGGCCCGCCGGGGGAGCGAGACGGGTCGAGCCAATCTTGCAATGCTTTAGCCTCGGGCTTCGACCACGATCTTGGTCGCCGCCGCCAGCACCGCCGGCATCGGCAGCTCGACGACGACGCCCTTGCGGAAGTCCTCCGCTGCCTGGATCACCACCGCCTCGATTTTGACGCGGGCCTCGCCAGATTGGGCCCTGAGCAGGGCGCCGGCCCGGACCGTGCCTTCGGCCACCGCGGTGACGATCCGAGCCGGTTCGGCCAGGCGCCAGAACTGCTGCACGTCGGACACTCTCGGCGCACCGAAGCCGGCCCGGCGAAGCGCCCAGGTGCTGGCCTCGGCGTCCGAGAAGCGATAGTAGGGCGGCCCCTCGGGGATCGGCGCCGAGAGATCGCCGTGCCGCTCGATCGCTTCTTGGACGATGTGGAATCCGACCGTATGCGGCGGCTTGGCCCAGACCGTGAAGGCGACCCGCCCGCCCGGACGCAGGACCCGATAGGCCTCGTCGAGGGCGCGTTCCGGGTCGGGAAAGTGCTGCAGGCCGAAGTTGATCACCACGGCGTCGAAGCTGGCGTCCTCGAAGGGCAGCGCCTCGGCGTCGGCGACCTCGAAGACGGCCTCCGGAAACCGCTCGCGGGCCAGCTTGATCTGCGCTTCCGCGAAGTCGACGCCGATCGCCTTGGCGCCGCGGCGCTCGGCTTCCGCCGCGGCATGGCCCGGCCCGGTCGCGATATCGAGCAAGCGCTGCCCGCTGCCGGCGTCCGGCGCGATGCCGACGGCGCGCAACAGCGCGTCGACCGACTGGGTCGAAACCCGTTCGAAATGGAGCTGCCAGCCGCCGGCCTTGTCTTCCCAGCCGGCGTGCTCGAATTCGTGAAAAAGCCCGTGCGTCGAACTCAGGCACGGTCTTGGAGGTTGCTGTCGTCATCGTTCTCGCCTTCCCGAGGCTTGGTCACTTATCCGGCCGAACAATCGAGGGCACTTGCGGAAGGACAGCGCGTCGCCACCGACGACGATGACGTCGCACCCCTGAAGGTCCGTGAGCAACGGCAGGTATCTCATGCACTACTGATAGAAATATTGTAACTGCCCAGGTACATGGTGGCCTTTTAGGCGGCGTGGAGACGCTCGATCAGGGTTTCGGGATTTTCCATGAGCGCCTGGATGATGTTCCAGCCCTGTTTTCTGGCGGTCGAGATGAAGCCGCGGACGGTGGCAAAGTCTTCGGCGCCTTTCTGGCTGCGGAAGCCGCCGGAGATTTTCTGCTTGACCTTCATCATGCGCCCGTCCTGCTCGGCCTGATTGTTGGTGAACGGCACGGCGAAATTGATGAGGAAGCGCAGCGCGTCTTCCTTGTGTGTCTGAAGGCGCCGGAGAAGGTTGTGCCCGGTGCGGCGCGGCTTGCTTCCCCGGCGCTTGGCCTTGCTCGATCTGGGCGCAAGAGGAGGTTGTGCCTCGTGAAAGGCGATGCCCTCGGCCGTGATCGCGTCGTAACACCCTCGGAAGCGCTCGACGAGGCCTGGTTTCAGCGCCACGCCCCGCTCCCGGGCGAGATTTACCGCGTGGCAGGCGCGGCGCAATAGTCTCTGCATCTTGCGTGCCCAGCCCTCCTTCTCGATCTCGATCAGGGCTTGCAACTCGCGCAGGTGATGGGCGTTGCACAGCGCGTGCCGTACGCCCTCCATCGTAAAGTACGGCTTCCAGTGGTCATGGACGACGATGCCGCCGACTCCGCCGAGCAGGCTGCCGCGTCGCTCCGAGACCCGATAGAAGGTCAACCGCGCGGTCGAGGCGACGTGCAACCATTGGGTCCGCCCGGCGATCCGCAAGCCGGTCTCGTCCATGTGCTTGACCGGCGCCGATTTCACCAGTTCGCGGATCACATCGACGACGCCTTGGACGGACTCGGCGCTGTTCCCGCCCCTCCGCGCGAGGCTCGCCGGAGACAGTTCCGCCCCGAACAGATCCTTCATCAATTCAGCCAGGCGGTCCTCGGGCAGGAGTTGGTAGTGCGACAGGTAGACCACCATGGCTCCGATCCGAGCGCCGTATTGAACCGGGCCGGTGATGGCGACGGGAAAAGAAGCCCGAGTGTACGTGCCGCAATGCCCGCAACGGCAGCGATGCGCCCGATGCTCCGTGACCACCAGGGGCCGGGGCTCGGGTAGATCGAAAACCTGGCGGGCCCCATGGCCGGTAGCCATATCCGGCGTCAATCCCGAACCACACCACTGGCACGTCTCGGGATAATGGTCGACGGTGGCGTCGGGATCGGCGACTTGGCGCAGGGTCTCGCCCTTGTGGCCCTTTTGCCCGCCCGGCTTGCGGGCCGATTTCTTACGGAGGCTCCTGGTGCGCTTCTTTTTACCCGCCGGTGGCTTGTTCAATCCATCGCTCGACGGTGGCTTGCCGCTGTTCAGGCCAAGCCGGCGCTCGAGTTCACCAAGCCGGAGTTCGAACTCGGCGAGCCGCGACCCTTGGGCCAGCACCACATCGATCAGCTCGTCTTTCGACAAAAAGACAAGAACATCCCTATCCATCGAATCCTTAGAATCGACCAATCACCCTCTGTCAAACGAAATCTAGGCCGTCAGCGCCCCAAACCCACAAAATCTGCCCCCAGAGACCCAATCCGCAGCCTCATCGAAATCAGCTACCTGGGCAGTTACGAAATATTTTTCCGACTTGGCAATAACAGTTGACAAATTAGAGAAGATCATTCTCAGAATCTGTCATCGTTGACGATTTCGGTCAAAAATTGGAGATTTTGGGAATGGACGAAACGGACCTTCGCATCCTGAGAATTCTACAGGAGGATAGTAGCCTCTCCGTCTCGGATGTCGCCCGTCGCGTCGGCCTGTCTGCTTCCCCCTGCTGGAAACGGATCAACAAATTGCAGGCGGAGGGCATCATTCGACGGCAGACGGCGATATTGGATGGCGAGCGACTCGGCTTTGGTCTCACGGTCTTCGTCAGCGTCACGACGCAGGAACATTCCGGCGCATGGCTGAAAACCTTCGCCGAGAGCATTACCGCCATGCCCGAAGTGCTCGAATTCCATCGCATGGCCGGCGAGGTCGACTATATGCTCAAGGTACTGGTTCCCGACATGAGGTCGTTCGATGCGTTCTATAAGCGCCTGATCGACAGCACGGCCCTCACCGAGGTCACGTCGCGCTTTTCGATGGAGTGCATCAAGGAAACCACGGCCCTGCCGATCTGACGCCGCGGCGGGCCGAGTCCGGATTGTTCAGACGAAACATGATTCCCCTTATAGGGGTATTTTTAGCCTCTGCACGTGGTTCCGGATGGATCCGTGCGAGATGCCGAGTTCTTTCCGGATCCCCTTGCGGGACATGCGCACCGTGCCGAGCGTGGTCGGGTCTAGGCCTCGCCGCGCAGCGCCTCGACCAAGTCCGGCATCAGGCTGGCGACGTCCAATAGCCGGGCCCAGGTCGGGCGGATCGTGATCCGCGCCATCCGGGGCGTGACGGCGCGCATCCGTTCGAGCCAGAGATCGCCGGCTCGCCGGCCGTAACAGTGATGGGCGGCTTCCTCGTATTCGGGCGCGATGCCGTCGACGACGTCGATCTCGGCCGTGCCGCGGGCTTGCAGGCATCGATAGGGCGGCGTGTCGCCGTCGATGGTGAGCGCGACTTTCGGCCGAGGCCGGATCGCCTTGACCTTGGGCGCGTCCGCCCGGGTGGCGATGACGAAGGCCTCGCCCGTCCAGCGAAACCAGATCGGCAACACGCGCGGCCCGCCAGCCTTCCCCGAATAGGCGAGGCGGGCGGGAATGCGGGAAGTCAGCAGTTCTTGCGCCACCGGCCTCGCCAGCGCCGTCGGCAATTCGCCCCTCGTCGTCACCGTCTTCCCTCCCGCTCCCTCGTGGCCGTCCGGGGGGCTCTACCGACGATCCCGCCGTCGGGCCGGCGCCTCGGCTATCCCCGGTAGGATTCGCCGCTTCGGTAGAGTTCGAGGCGCGCGCGGGTGTCGGCCATGGTGGTTTCGCCCGCGCCTTCGGCCTTAAATGCCTCGATGGCGCGCTTCTGTTCGCGGACCGCGTCCTGGAACCGGCCGGCTTCCGCATAGGCCGCCGCCAGGGTGTCGATAATGGCGGCGCTCGATTCCAGTTTTGTCGCCCGTTCCGCGAATTCGACCGCGCGGGCGCCGTCGCGAAACCGAGGGTCGTTCGCCGTGGCGAAGTGCCGAGCCAATCCGCTGTAGGCTTCGGCGTTGCCGTCGGCCATTCGCATCGCCTTGTCGAGATCCTCCTCGGCATCGTCGTGGCGGCCCATCGCCGCGTGCGCCATGCTTCGGTCGATGTAGGCGCGGACGAATTTGGCCCTGAAGCGGATGGCTTTTTCAAAGTCGTCAAGCGCGCGCTCGTGGCGGCCGATCTTCAATTGGGTGTTGGCGCGGCTGTTGTAGGCTTGCGAAAGATTGGGTTGTATGCGGATCGCCAAGTCGAAGTCGCGGATGGCTTGGTCATAGCGCTGCAGCTGAAAATAGGCGGCACCGCGAGCGACGTAGGCGGGCGCGTTGCGTGGATGGGAGCGTATCGACGCGCCGAAGTCGCGAGTCGCTTGCTCGTATCGCGCCATCATGAAGTGGGCGACGCCACGGAGGTAGTGGACCGTCGCGCGGCCCTTCTCGCCGAGACTCGTGAGTTCCAACAACCAGTCACAGGCGGGAACGGCGTGACCCGGCACCTTCACCGCGTCCGAGCACGTGCCGGCCTTGTTCCTGAACTCATTGGCGAACGCCGGGGGCGAGGCGAGAGCGAGTAACGCCAAACCGAGAAACGCCGCAAGTCTCGTCATGACCCATTTCCTTGTACGAGCGATCCATGCATCCAGAAGCTGATCTCAACCTCACCACGCCGACCGCGTCATGCCCCAGGCGGCAAACTGTGAATGAATTTATACCAACCGCCAAAAATTGCGACTCCTCACGCCGCCCCACTCGCTCCCAACCCGTCGAATATTGTACCCTCGTGGCCGGGTGCGAGGGGAGTGGGGCGAATGACGGCGAGCGGAAAGGGGAGGGCCGGCGCATGAAGGTGCTTGGAATTTCGGGGAGTCTGCGGAAAAACTCCTTCAACACGGCGGCGCTCCGGGCCGCTCGAGAGTTGGCGCCCGACGGCATGGCGATCGAATTCGCCGATCTCTCCGCCGTTCCCCCCTATGACGGGGACGTCGAGGCCCAGGGCCTCCCCGAGGCCGTGGTCACCCTTCGCCGCCAAATCGCCGAGGCGGACGCGCTGCTGATCGCCACGCCCGAATACAACTACTCGATCGCGGGCGTGCTGAAGAACGCGATCGACTGGGCTTCGCGCCCGCCGGAGCAACCTTTCGACGGCAAGCCCATCGCGGTTCTGGGCGCCAGCCCCGGGCGGCTCGGCACGGCCCGGGCGCAATATCACCTGCGCCAGGTCTTCATCACCTGCGCCAGGTCTTCATCACCTGCGCCAGGTCTTCATCACCTGCGCCAGGTCTTCGTCTTCCTGAACGGTCGAGTCCTGAATCGGCCGGAGGTGATGATCGCCGCCGCGGGCCAGGCCTTCGATGGCGAGGGCCGGCTGGTCGACGAGGCCGCGCGGGAGCTGATCGCGCAACAGCTCCAGGCGCTCCGCGAGTGGGCCGGCCGGCTCGCCGGCTAGGCGAGAGGCAGCCGGTATGGAGTTCTCGATCGCCTAGCCGCCAGCGGCCTTGCCACAATCGAGGAGTTGGCCTCGGATCGCCGGTTCCAGGTCGTTCATTCGGAGCCAGAGCGTGATCGGCCCCTCGCGCCAGACCGCATCGTATCCGCCTGTGTCGGGCCGACCGAGGGCGCGAGAAACCTCGTCTTCCAGGATGATGCGTGGCGCTGGCGTCGCCTCGGCGCCGGCCGGCGCGGGGCCCAGCAGAGCGCTGATCCGAACAACCAAGAGATGATGATCGCGTATACCAACCCGGTGAAACATCCAATACATGTAACCTTGACGCGCGGAGAGCAAGCGAGACCACCGCCAGGACAGGGTCGAATCCGCTTGGTCGGTCGACGGAAAGTCGATCCAGCTCTCGATCCCGATATTGAACAAATTCAGTACCGCCGCCGCGCGGGTGACAATTCGTTCGTTGGAACCAGCCTCGTGCAGCGGGAAGCCGACCGGCAGGTGCAGGTCGGCGTCGGTCCAAAGGGCCAGAAAATGATTAAGTTCCGGACTGAGGGTCGCCGCGTCCTCGATTCCTCGCCGCGCGTCCAGACACGTCACCACGGCGCGCAAGTGCTCGATGCGTTTCGGCAAGGCCGTGTAGCGGGCACCGACGGCGCCGATGTAAGCGTTGGTTCGAACCGCGCTCAGGCCAGTGTATGCGAGCGGCACGGCGGCGCAAAGCGCGACGGCGATCGCCCGCGCGTGGGCCGGGTCGCGAATTCGACTTCGCAGCGGCGCGCCGGCCCGCTTCGTGGCGCGTGCCACGACGATCAGAAGCGCGAGCCAGAGACAACTTTCGACGCGATTGTGAAATTGCGTCATCTGATAGCCATGAACGCCGAGCCACGCCGAGAGAACGGCGAGCGCCGCCATCGCCAGGCCGGATAGGAGGACGATCAGATAGGGCGCCGGGTTGCGCCAGCCGTGGAGAAAGTGGAAACACGCCAGCATTGGGGCGACGACCAGCCCGGCGCGACCGAGAAAGCCCCAACTCCATCGATCGAAGATGGCGAAGCTGAAACCGCCGCGGCCGATCCAAGCGGCACCTAGCCCCGCGCGGTCGGTGGCGTCGGGATGGCCGGCGGCGTGGAGTGCCGCATAGGCGGCCACCGAGATGGCGAGGCCGAGGACAATGATCCGCTGTTCGGCCAACCAGCGCACACTCGCGCGCAAGGCGCCCGGGGTCGAGGGCCCTCTGAGGGCGCGAAGCCAACGAAACGATACGGCGAAGGACACGACGCAAGCGGCGATCGCGAAGGCCCAGACATCTCCCAGTGCCAGCGGAACCAAGGTGACGGCGAGCATGACCGCCGAGACGTCGTCGCCCGCGCGGTCGGCCATCCGGCGCGCGGCGAGGACGACGACACTCGCCAGCAGACCGCTGCTCCACGCAAACGTCGATAGCCGCGAAAGCCTGCCGCCGGGCCAGACCGAGGGATCCGTCGCGTTGGCGAGATCGACGACCAGGCTCAGCGCCGCGCCCAGGCTCGGGCAGGTGGCGAACACAGTCACGATCGCCAGGCGCCCGCCCAGCCCCAAGGTGTGCCCGAAGGCACGGGAGAGGGCCGTGTAGAGCATCAGATGAGAGACGAGCAGCAGCCCGAACCACACCGCCGCATATGCCGGCTGCGACCCCTCGGTGAGCAGCACGATCCTGCCAATCAGGTATTGAAATACGTTTTTGGGCACTATCGGGAGCGCATCGCCGCCGAAGAGGTCGTCGACCCAGCCCCTGTCGGCGATCCGCTTGGCGCGGATGATGTAGAGGGAGAAATCCTCGGGATGCGCGAAATTCGGCGTCCCGTGGAAGACGAAGAAGTTGGCCCGTTCCCCGTCGTTGGGTGCCGGCACAGGAATTCCGTCGCGATACGACTGTAGCTGTCCATGGAGCAGGACAGGCGACAGTGAGAACGCGAGGACGCCGAGCACGATCAGGTGGCGCCACCAACGTCTTGCGCGACCCGTGGCCATCATGATCGGGACAATAATGACGTTCGCCGACGAAAAAAACCGATACGCCTCGGGAACAGGGAATTCGACGCGCATCGACGAATGGAACCGTGGCCACGCCCGGCGCTGGAAGACCGTCGTCGTCGACCCGACCGGCCTTTGGCGGACGCGAGCGTCACGCATCGGGCTACAGCTTCGGCGCCATCTGCCCCGAGCTCAGCCCGCCACCGCCCTGGTGATGCCCCTCGCCAATACCGAGGCGATGAACCTGCATCTCCGGGAGATCAGCCGCGCCGTCACCCCCGGTCACCCCCGGCCCACCACGCCCGAGGGTAGCCTTCATGGCTGGTGTGCCCGGGGAGAGGGCCGGTGGTGGCGGGGGCGGGCGTGTAATATGCAGGTGCCCGGACAGCGGGGGGAGCCATGAAACATATTCTGGACGGGATCACCGTGCTCGATTTCACCCAGTTCATCGCCGGGCCGGTGATGACCCGGGCGATGGCCGAGATGGGCGCCGAGGTGATCAAGATCGAGCTCGCGCCGAACGGCGATTTCGCCCGTAACCTCCCCGTCATCAAGGACGGCCGCAGCGCCTATTACGTCCAGCAGAACCAGGGCAAGCGCGGCATGTGCATCGCCATGCGCGACCCGCGGGGGCTCGATCTGGTTCGCCGCCTGGTGGTCGAGGCCGACGTCCTGGTGGAGAATTTCTCGCCCGGGACGATCGGTCGCCTCGGCCTCGGCTGGGACGTCGTGCACGAGATCAACCCCGGGCTCATCATGTGCTCGATCTCCGCCTTCGGGCAGCAGGGGCCGCTCGCCGACCAGCCGGGCTTCGACTACATCGCCTAGGCCTATACCGGCGTCACCCACATGATCGGCGAGCCGGGCGAGCCGCCGCCGGTGACAGGGGTGGCGATCGGCGACGTCGGCGCCGGCATCACGGCCTTGGCGGCGGTGAACGGCGCCCTCTACCACCGCCTCGCCTCCGGCGGCGAGGGCCAGTATCTCGATATTGCGCTGATCGACTTCTACTTCTATTCCCACAGCCTTTCGGTCGAGGCCTGGAGCGCCAGCGGCGGCGAGATCGAGCCGAACCGCAGCGGCTCGCACCACCAGCACGTCGCGCCCGTAGGCGTCTTTCGGGGCAGCGAGGGCTATCTCTTCATCTGCGCCGTCTCGAACGACATGTGGCACCGGATGGCCCGCGCCATGGGGCGGGAAGAGCTCGGGGACGATCCGCGCTTCGTCGGGCTCTCCGAGCGGCGGGAGAATCTGGTGCCGCTCTGCGAGATCATCGAGGACTGGATCCAGGCCCAGGAGAGCGACGAGGCCGCGCTGGAGGTGCTGAAGGCGCACCGGGTGCCGGTCGCCCCGGTGCTGGACGTGGCGCAGGCCATCCAGAGCCCGCATCTGATCGAGCGGGGCACGGTGCGCACCGTCACCGATCCGCTTCTCGGCAGCTATCAAATTCCGGCGGTACCGCTCCGCTTCTCGGCCTTTCCGGATCCGGCGGCCGAAGGGGCGCCCTTTCTGGGGGAGCACAACGGCGAGATCCTGTCGCGCCGTCTGGCCCTGCCGGAGGCCGAGATCCGCGCGCTGGAGGAAGCGGGCGTGCTGGTCGCCGAGCCGCTGCCGGCGGCGCGCGCGGCGAAATAGCTTCTCGCGCGGTGGAGCGGCGACCACGCCGCTCTTTGTCGATGGCCGCTCGCGCGGCCCGCCGGGCCTCCCGCACCCCCGCCCAACCACCCAGGAGCGGGAGGCCCGGCGCACCACCTGGCCCGGCCGGCTCGCTCGGGTGGATGGGCGGGGGAGCGGGCTGGCCGGGCCATGCCACGCGCCAGCGTGGCGACAAAGATTCGCGGGTGGTTTGGCCAGAGGAGAAGGCCAGCGGAGCGGGGCGGTCGGGACTTGCTTCGATTGTTATCAATCGGCTTCGGCCGAGGTGCCGCGCGTGGTTTCCCCGATCAGCCAGTCGACGACCCGGCGCAGCGCTTCCATTGGCTCCGCGCCCTCGGCGATCGCCGCCTCGTAGGTCCTAAGCTGGTGTTCGGCGCTGCTGCCGTGGGCGACGATCTCGCGGGCATGGGCGATCTCGGCCTCGCAGCCCAGCCGTTCCGCGTCCGGCGCCACCAGCTCGATCACCTCGTCGAGCAGCTCTGCGTAGGGCACCTGGGCGCCGCGGCCGAAATCGACCAGCGTGTGGGTGGTGCCGTAACGTTGCGCCCGCCAGCGGTTCTCCTCGACGCAGATCGCCGGATAGATCCGCCAGCGCTGATTGTCCCGCCGGAGGCGATAGAGCATCGAGAGGATGCACTGATAGAGCGCGGCGATGGCCAGGGCGTCGTCCAGCCGGGTGCAGACGTCGGTCATCCGCATCTCCAGCGTCGGGAACCGCGCGCTCGGGCGCACGTCCCACCAGATCTCGGTCGCGTCCTCGATCAGCCCGGCGTCGACCAGCCGGGCTACCAGGCGTTCGTATTCGCCCCAGGAATCGAAGCCTTCCGGTATCCCGGTGCGCGGCATGGCATCGAACACGGTCAGCCGATAGGACTTGAGGCCGGTATCGACCCCCTGCCAGAACGGTGATGAGGTGGAGAGGGCCAGGAGATGGGGCAGGAAGTATTTGACCTGGTTCATCAAGTCGATGCGCAGGTCCGGGTCCTCGATCGCCACGTGCACGTGCATGCCGCAGATCAGCAAGCGGCCGGCGACCGCCTGCATGTCGCGGGCCAGCATCTGGTAGCGTTGCTTGTCGGTGCGGCTCTGATCGCGCCAATTGGCGAAGGGATGGGTCGAGGCGGCGATCGGCGCCAGGCCATGTTCGCCCGCCACCGTGGCCACGGTGCCGCGCAGTTCCACAAGATCGTCGCGGGCATTTTTGATCGAGGTGCAGACCCGGGTGCCGACCTCGATCTGCGAGCGCAGGAACTCCGTCGTCACCCGGCCGCTCAAGCGACGCTCGCACTCCCGGATCACCTCGGGCGGCGGATCGACGGCGAGATCGCGGGTCTCGCGGTCGACCAGCAGATATTCCTCCTCGATTCCAAGGGTGAAGCTGGGGTCGTCGAAAGCCATTTCGTCACGCCCCCGTGGGCGCCGGCGCCAGCAGCGGCTCCAGCGCGGCGCGAAGGATCCGCGCCCAGGCTTCGGCGCCCTCGGCGGTGGCGATCAGATCCTGGCGGATCTCGAACATCGCCATCCGATGGCCGCCCTCGTTGCCATAAATCTCGAGCCCGTAGCCTTCGGGGGCGGCGCCGGAATAGGGCTGGTTGTTGCCGACGACGAGGCTCGGGTCGCGGGCGAGCTCGGCGATGACGCGTCGGGCCGTTTCGGGGTCGCCGTCGTGCAGGATGCCGACGTGCCAAGGCCGCTCGAAGCCGTCCATGGTGGGGGTGAAGCTGTGCACGGAGATCACCATCGTCGCCGGGCCCGAGCGGGCGAGACGTCGCGCCACCTCGTCTTGGTAGGGCCGGGCGTAGAGTCGGTGGCGCCGCCGCCGCTCGCCTGCGTCGAGGTTCCGGTTGCCCGGAATGGCGGTGCCGTCGCTCAGCTCGGGAATGGCCGAGGGAGCGTCCACCAGCCGGTTGCAGTCGACCACCAGGCGCGAGGTGGCGGAGAGCACCGCCGGCACGCCGAGCAGCGCCGCGAGCCGCCGGGCGACGTCGGCGGCGCCGATGTCCCAGGCGATGTGGCGCTCCAGCTCCGCTCGCGCGAGCCCGAGGCCGGCCAGCTCGGGCGGGATCGCGGCGCTGGCATGATCGCAGATGACCAGCGCGCCGGCGCCGCCGGCGGGATTGACCACCTCGAAGGCCGGCCATGGCGTGGCCGCCTCGCGGTTGTCGCCGAAACCGATCTCGTTCATGGGGGCTACTATAGCCATCTGCCGCCGCCGCGATACGCACGGGGGGTCCGGGCGCGCGCGGCGGGGCTGGATGACCTATCATGGCGGGCCGTGAACCAGGTGCGACCAGCAGACTCCTTACCGCTCGAGGCGAGACCTCGCCAGGGCCGGGTTCGCGTGCGCACCTTGGTGATCAGCCGTTGGATCGCCGTCACCGGCCAGGTCGTCGCCCTGCTGCTGGTGAGCGAGGGCCTCGAAATCGCGCTGCCGATGGGCTGGGCCATGGCGACCGTCGCCTGCTCCGCCGGGCTCAACATCTGGCTGCAGTTCCGCCGCTCGGCCGCCGGCTGGCACACGGAGCGGGAGGCGGCGGCGCTACTCGGCTACGACATCGTGCAGCTTTCGGTGCTGCTGTACCTGACGGGCGGGCTGGAGAATCCCTTCTCCGTCCTGTTGCTCGTGCCGGTGACGATCTCCGCCACGATCCTGAGCTTGGCGAGCACGGCCTCGCTGACGCTGCTCGCCGGCGCCGGCGCCAGCCTGCTGATGTTTAGCCACCTTCCCCTCGCCTGGCCCGCGCCGGGCATCGGCGTGCCGGAGCTCTATGTCTTCGGCGTCTGGGTGGCGCTGCTGTTGGGCATGGTGTTCCTCACGCTCTACGCCTGGCGGGTGGCGGAGGAATCGCGGCGCATGTCCGATGCCCTGGCGGAGACGCAGCGGGTCTTGGCGCGCGAGCAGGAGATCTCCTCGCTGGGCGCGCTCGCCGCCGCCGCCGCGCACGAGCTCGGCACGCCCCTCGGCACCATCGCGCTGGTCGGGCGCGAATTGGCGCTCGACCTGCCCGAGGGCGACGCCATGGCGGAGGACATGCGGCTCTTGAACAGCCAGGTGCAACGCTGCCGCGACATCCTGACCCGCCTGGCCCGCGATCCCTCCGGCGAGCAGGACCGAACCTTTTCCCGCCTGCCGCTTCTGGCACTCCTCGCCGGCGCGATCGAGCCGCTGCGCCGCGCGGGCAAGGAGGTCCGGCTGGAGACGCTGGCGCGGGACGGCACGCCGGAGCCCATCGTCGCGCGGCGCGCCGAACTGCTGCAGGGCCTCGGCAACCTGCTGGACAACGCCTTCGACTTCGCCCGGAGCGAGGTTCGGGTGGCGGCGAGCTGGAGCGCCGGCGAACTGCTGGTGGAGATCGAGGACGACGGGCCCGGTTTCGCAGCCGAGGTGCTCTCGGCGCTGGGCGAGCCCTATGTCGGAACGCGCCGGGGACGGGGCCGGATGGGCCTCGGAATCTTCATCTCCAAAACCCTGCTGGAGCGGACCGGCGCCACGCTCGAATTCGCCAATCGGGGGCGCCAGCGGGGCGCGCGGATTCGGATTCGCTGGCCGAGAGCACGCATCGAGGAGAGCGTGGGCGAGGTCGAGACAGGGAGCGCGACGTGATGTCGGATGGCGAGCCCGAGCGGCGGGCCGAGCGATCGCTCCTGCTGGTGGACGACGACGGGCCGTGGCTGGCCCGACTCGCCCGGGCGATGGAGCGGCGGGGCTTTTCGGTCCTACGGGCGGAAAGCGTCGAGGCGGGCGTGAGGCTGGCCAAGGCGCGGGCGCCGAGCCATGGGGTCGTCGATCTGCGCTTGGGCGACGGCAGCGGGCTCGACGTGGTGCAGGCGCTCCGCTCGGCGCGGCCCGACTGCCGGGTGGTGATGTTGACCGGCTACGGCAACATCGCGACGGCGGTGGCCGCGGTGAAGCTCGGCGCCATCGACTATCTGGCCAAGCCGGTCGACGCCGACGCCATTCTCGCCGCGCTGACCGCCGAGGCCGGCGCCCGCCCCGCCCCGCCGGAGCGCCCGATGTCCGCCGACCGGGTGCGCTGGGAGCATATCCAACGGGTCTACGAGCTTTGCGATCGCAACGTCTCCGAGACCGCGCGCCGTCTCGACATGCACCGCCGCACCCTGCAGCGCATGCTCGCCAAGCACTCGCCCCGGGAATGAGAGGCATCGCCGCGCGCGCGCGCCGACAGCCTGCCTGCCACGACTGGACATTCGAGTGAGCCGCAGGTTACTCCGGCAAGCCCGCTTCCCGCAGCGCTTCAGCATACCTTTCGTTCAATTCCGGCGAAAAACGGCCGAGCTGAGCAAACTCTTCAACGTGGAAATCCGGCTTCAGGCTGAGCAGACGCTCAGCCGACGCTCGCGCCACTTGCAGCTGCCCGCCCTGCCTACGACTGGCGGCGATGAGAGCCAGAGCAGGAAGGAATTGAGGATTGATGTGAGTAGAGCGCTGCGCCGCTTCGGCGGCATCTTCGTAGCGCTCCGTGAAGAAGTAGCCATAGGCCGCCGCCATTTCTGCCAAATAGCACATCGGGTCGAACGGGCTGAGGCGAAGCGAGGCTTCGGCATCCTCGATCGCCTTGGCGAACTGGCCCGCATATGCCCGGACGAGCGCGCCGAGGGCGAGCACGACTGGTGAGTTCGGCGTGTACCCTAACGCCCGCTTGATGGCGCTGAGTGCGACGTCGTAGTCGCGTTCAAACAACGCGAGCGCCCAAGCCGCGAACGCCAGCGCCAGGGAGTCATCCGTGTCGGGACCAAGTACAGCGCGCGCGTGCCGGACGGAGACGACGCAACGAGAATCACCGGGAAATGAGACGAAATGACCGTTGCACCACGCAGCCAGCCCATGGGCAGCCACATATCCCGAATCGATTGCCAGCGCTGCGTCGAGAAGCTTGATCGTCTTCTCCGCCTCCTCAGGTAGGTACGCCCAGGCGTGTGGCAAGGCCCGTAGGTAGAAATCATAAGCGTCCAAACTGTCGGGCCGCTTGCGCCGTGAACGTTCGATCTCGGCCAGGCGCACCGAGGGCTCGATCGCGCCCACCACGCCCTCGGTGATCTGGTCCTGCAGGTCGAAGACATCCTCCAACGCGCCGTCGTACCTTTCGGCCCAAAGATGATTGCCAGTCGCGGCCTCGACCAGCTGGGCCGTAATTCTGAGACGATCGCCACCCCTCCTTACGCTGCCTTCGAGCACGTAGCGCACGCCGAGCTCACGCCCGACGGTTCGCAGGTCCACGGCCTTGCCCTTGAAGGTGAACGAGGGGTTTCGGGCGATGACGAAAAAGCCGCGAAACCGGGAAAGCGCGGTGATGATGTCCTCGGCGATGCCGTCGGCGAAATACTCCTGCTCCCGATCGCCCGACATGTTGTCGAAGGGCAGCACCGCGATCGAGGGCTTGTCGGGAAGGGCGAGCGGCTCGCCGGCAAGGGACCCGGCCGCCGGGTCGGATGCCTCGACCTCGCCGGGCGACCAGCGCCAGACACGAAGCGGATCCCTAACGTTCTTCAACGCCCGCGCGCCGCCGTCCGCGAACGCGACGTCGAGCTTACCCGACGCCTCGGCTTGCACTTTCTCCGAGATGCAGACACCGCCCGGCTCGGCGATCTCCTGAAGCCGGGCCGCCAAATTCACCCCGTCGCCATAGATGTCGTCTCCATCGACGATGACGTCGCCGAGATTGACGCCGATCCTGTACTCGATCCGTTGTTCATCGGGCTCCTCGGCGCCCAGCTCCGCCATCTTGGCCTGGACCTCGACGGCCCAATTCACGGCGTCGACGACGCTCGGAAACTCGGCCAACAGACCGTCCCCCATGAGCTTCACGACGCGCCCGCCGTGCTTCGGTGATCTTGGGATCGACCAGTGCATTGAAGCGGGCCTTGAGGCGGGCGTGGGTGCCGACCTCGTCCCGCTCCATGAGGCGTGTATAGGCCACCACATCCGCGCTGACGATGGCGGCGAGCTTCCGTTGCACCGCCCGTTCGGCCACGGGAGTCCTCCCCGTATTTGGGCTTGATAGCGCGATCATACGCCCGGGGGGTGAGGGAGTCCAAAAGACGATCCGAGGGCTCCCAGCTGCGCCCCGCCGGCGTGCCCGGTATAGTCATTAGGAGACATGCCGCGAGCAATTGACTAGTTTTAGCCGAGGGCGGAAAAGCATCGCCGCCGTATACGACGGGTTCTGGATCTGGTGCGAGCGCTACAACGTGCCTTTAAGCGTGGCCAAGATAAAATAATGGTGAGGCCGATTAGAAGGTGTAAGCGCGGCCAACGGCCGAAGGATCGACGACCTCTTCGCCAAAGGCCTGCACAAGGGCGTTGACCGCCCGCCAACCGGTGCAGTGGCCGGGAATGATGCGGTACAGATCGAATTGCCCCAGGTCGGCGATCGTCTCGGGTATGATTTTTTCGACCGCCGCACCCGCCAGATGCAACCCGCCCATCACCGCATGCATGGGCAAGTCCGGAAAGCGGACCCGCGCTTCCGTCATGACGTTGATGACGCCGGCGTGCGAACAGGCGGAGAACACGACCAAGCCCTTGTCCTTGACGTTGACGGCGATGAAGCGTTCGTCCATGACCAAGGGATCCGGCTCCCACCTCCCTGCCTCGGTGAGGTGTACCTGATTCACCAGCCCCACCTCGTAAGCGGTGACTCGGGGGATCTCGCCGCTGAGCCAGAAGCAATCGTCCAATAGCAGGGCCGGGGCATCCGACACCACAACCTCGGCGCCTCGCTCTTCCAGTACCTCGGGGCGCGGAACATCCTTTAATGGCAAGACGAAGCCGTTGGGGAACTTCATTCCACGTCGGCGAAACATGCCAGGATGCAGATAGAGCGGCGTGCCGGCCGCGCCTTTCGCGGCGGTGATCAAGCGGAAGGCGACCTCTAGCCCAGCGCCATGGTCGAAGTGGCCGTGACTCAATATCGCGGCCTCGACCGATCCGAGGTCGAGCTGAAGCCGGGTGATGTTGCGCTCGAAGACGGCACCGTCCGGGCCAGTATCGAATAGCAGCGTCCGCGTCTGGTCGCCACTACGTGCGCTCAGAACCAGCGAGAGGCCCCAAGCGGCGCAACAGAGACATTCGCCGGCAAGCGTCGTCATGCCCCGGAGCTGCAGAAACTCCCGTTCATGCTGAACCCCTTCCTGTAGCGATGAAAGATTGTCCGTAACATTGTCGACGATCACGTTGACGGTGAGTTCATCGATAGGTTTCAACCCGAGAACGGGATCACGATCAGCCATTACCTGACTTCCCCAAATGACCGCAGGTTTCGAGGATCAGTGTAGCCATCCGGGCTCTCGGTGCAATATGGAGCCCGATGCGTGACGGCAGGCAGAAACCACCCTGTCGAAAGCGAGCGTGGGGTGCGAAGTGCGAGATTTGCCCTTGATCTGAACGCCGGTGCTCATGTTTTCCGTGACGCGCTCGGAAGCACCAAATCGGGATAACGTAACCGATTGCGGCGGCACGCCAGGCTCAATGCCTCTTCGACGTCGAGAGCGGCGACGTCGGCTCGCCCATCCGTCGCGCGGGCAAAAGCATTACGGTCCCGAAAGAAGCTCACGCGATTGCAGAACGCGCCGCGTAGATCATCACGGCAAGCTTGTCGCTCGGGCGCCACCATCGACATGACGATGCCCGTGGGCTCGATCCGGTCCACTCGATCGATCACGATACCGACTTCGATCTCCTCGCCCGTCATCGGGCAATTCGCCGAGAGCTTCGCGGTCTCGGCGAGCACTTGAGGCAGGAAGAGCGCGTCGAAGACACACCAAACATAGAGCGCATGGCCGTCGACCTCGAAGCGGTGAGCGGTTGGTTTCTGGCTGAGACCGTTGAAGGCGATGATCGCCCCGCCGGCGTCTCGCTCGATCGTCGAGGCTGGGTGCCTCGCGAGCAGGGAGGCGACGGTGGTCACCGACAAACCCGTCCGGGCCGCCAAAGCCTGGTCTGCCACCGGCGCGCCCGCGACCAGGGCCCGGTAGGTCTCCACCGATAGCGCTTGCAGCGCCGGGGTGTTCTCCCCCATCAGGCTCGCGGTGAAAAAGTCGCCGGCGCGATCGTAAATATCCGCCGCTCGCCTGTCTTGGCTCATTACCGGACGGCTAACCGGCACAGCACGAGAGCATGGCCACGTCCTTGTCGAAGCTCTGGGCGGCGAGCTTGAGGCCTTCGACGGTGGTCAGATAGGGAAAGATCATCTCGCCCAATTCGACCGTGCTCATGGCGGCCTTGATCGCCATCGCGGCGGTCTGGATGCTGTCGGCTCCTTCCGGCGCCAGGATGTGCGCGCCCAACAACCGCGCGCTCCCCGCGTCCGCCACGAGCTTGATGAGACCTCGTGTGTCGCGTGCGGCGAGGGCTCGGGGAACATATTCGAGCGGCAGGATCGAGGTGCGCACCGCGTGGCCCGATAGCTTGGCCCGGGCCTCCGTCAGGCCGACGCTCGCCACCTGGGGATCGGTGAAGACGACGGCGGGCATGGCGAGGTTGTCGTAACGGCGGCCATCGCCGTTCAGCGCGTTCTCGGCCGCGAGCCTCGCGCCGTAGGCGGCCATGTAGACGAACTGGTCCCGACCGGTCACATCGCCCGCGGCATAGACGCCCGGCAGCGAAGTTCGCATCCGATCGTCGACCCAGATGGCGCCGTTGTCGCGGAGCGCGATCCCGGCCATTGCCAGCCCGAGCCCCTCCGTGTTGGCCACCCGGCCGGTGGCGTTCAGAACGAGCTCGGCTTCGAGGGTTCTATTCCCGGCAGCGCCATAAACGGTCAAGCTCGCGCCGGCATCGCTGCGCTCGATGGCTCGATAGGTGAGGTGGTCCAAAACGGCGATGCCTTCGTCGGAAAAGAAGCCGGCGAGCGCTTCGCTGATCTCGGGCTCTGCTTCCGGGAGCAAGCGGCTACGACAGACGAGTGTCACCGCGACCCCGGCGCGGGCGAACAATTGGGCCAGCTCGCAGCCGATATAGCCGCCGCCGATGACCAGCAGCGAGCGCGGTAGCTCCTCGAGCTCGAGCGCCGTCGTGCTGGTGAGATAGGCGACGTCCTCGATGCCCGGTATGCTCGGCGCGCTTGCTCGCGATCCCGTAACAATGATGATCTTGCCCGCCTCGAGGCTGCTCCCGTTGACGGCAAGGCCCCCCGAGGTGAACCGGGCGGGGCCGTCGAGATAGGCCACGGTGTCGTATTCCGCCAAGAGATCGAGGTACTTGGCCTGGCGCAGCTCGCTCACCAGTTCGTCCTTTTGCGCGATCACGGCGCGCCAGTCGTCGATCCTCGCCGTCGTCGAGATCCCGGAGAAGCGGCTCGCCGCCCTCGATTGATGCAAGCTCTCGGCGGCCCGGATCAAGGTCTTGGACGGCACGCAGCCGACGTTGACGCAGGTCCCGCCGATCGTGCCATGGCCGATCAAGGCGACGTGGGCTCCCTGCTCCGCCGCCGTGATCGCTTGTGTAGCGTGAGGTCTGGAAATTTGGCTTCGCCCCGCGCCGGGGTATACCCCGGCGCGGGGCGATCCGTCATTTTGGTTATCCATGAAAGCGTCCAAACAAACATGGAGAACCAGTATGCGGAAAGACCAGGATAGCGCTGTCGAGGCTTTGGTGGAACAATTGATCGAAGGCGGTAGCGAGAACATGGCGACGGTCTTCGCCGGCCTTTTCAATCTCGCCATGCGGATCGAGCGGGAGAGGTTCTTGGGCGCCGGCCACTATGAGCGCACGCCCGAGCGGCGGGGATACGCCAACGGCACCAGACCCAAGAAGATCGACACCCCGGCCGGTACGGTGAGGCTCGAGGTTCCCAAGACCGCCGGTCATGAGGCGCCTTTTTACCCCCAAGCCCTGGAGCGCGGACGGCGCTCCTGCCGCGCTGTCATGCTGGCCGTGGCGGAGATGTATATCAAAGGCGTCTCCACCCGTGACGCCGAGGCGGTGATGCGCGAGTTCGGCCTGGAGAGCCTGTCGTCGAGCCAGGTCAGCCGCGCCGCCAAGCTCTTGGATGGGGAGCTGGATGCCTGGCGCAACCGGCCGCTGGGCGAGATCCGCTACCTGCTCCTCGACGCGCGCTATGAGAAAGTCCGAGAGGGTGGCGTGGTGCGCGACGCCGCCGTGCTCTCGGTGATCGGCATCGGCCCCGACCAGCGCCGCCGGGTGCTCGGTGTTTCCTGTGCGCTCTCCGAGGCCGAAGTGCACTGGCGCGCCTTCCTGGAGACCCTGGTTGCCCGTGGCATGCGCGGTGTCGCCTATATCGTTTCCGATGATCATCCAGGCCTCGGCGCCGCGCGCAAGGCCGTCCTCGGCGGCGCCGTCTGGCAGCGCTGTCAGTACCATCTGGCTCAAAACGCCATCCATCACGCCCCCAACCTCGCCATCCGAAAGGCCATCGGCAAGGAGCTGCGCCGGGTCTGGAATGCCGCCGACGGCAAGGCCGCCGAGGCCGAGCTGGGCCACCTGGTGGCGGCCTACCGCGATAGCGCCCCCAAGCTCGCCGATTGGCTGGAGGCGGCGATCCCCGAGGGCCTCGCCGTCTTCGCCCTGCCCGAGCGCCACCAAAAGCGCATGCGAACCTCGAACCCCATGGAGCGATCCATCCAGCAGGAGATCAAGCGCCGCACCGTAAAGGTCAGGGTCTTTCCCAACGAGGCCTCGCTCGAACGCCTGGTCACCGCCATCCTCGTCGAAATCGACGAGAAATGGGAAACCACCGAAAAACCCTACATCACTTGGAAAGCAGAGGATGACTGATCCTTGCCTATCCGGTTAACGCCCATGACCGCTACATGTAGGGTGCCGCCACTCTCCCGAGTAAAGCTCGGCATAGGTTGGAGCAGAGGTGTCGCCCGCGATGCCGAGCAATGAGCGGAAGGCGTTGAACGGGTAGAACCGCCTGTTGAAGCGGAAGGTGAACTCGTTGAGGTAGGCTTGTAGGTGCTGGTGGCTAACGCCGTGGTGGATACCGATCAGCCACGTCTTCAGGTTGGCGAAAACCAGATGGATGATCGGCAGGTATTGCTCGGCAACCTCTGGATCACCACACTCGGCAACAGCGAAGTGCTCATAGCCGCGCTTACCGAGGCCAGCATAGCCGCTCCAATCGTCAGTAACGATCAGCGATCCCGGCGCGACGGTGCTCTCGACGAACCCACAGAGCGACTCGGCGCTACGGTCGAGCACGACGGCGAGCCGAACGCGTCCGGCATAGCGTCCGTCTTTCCGGTTGTCGAGCTTGGTGCCCGGCTTTCGATGACGCACTGCGGTGGTCCTGGTTCGTTGCTTGCCTATCCGGTTTACACCCACACCCACTAGGGCTAGAATGGGCGCAAACCGGATATAGGGGAGCGCGCCATGGATGTTCTCGACCGCGCCGATCTCCCATTCCCGCATTCGCTACCCGAGTTCCAGCGACTTTTCCCCGATGATGCGGCCTGCGCCGCCTACCTGGAGAAAGCCCGCTGGGGAGACGGCTTTGCCTGCCCGCACTGCGGCACGGCGGGAGAGCCGTTCCACTTTGAAAACCGCCCTAGCGTCCTGCGCTGCCGCAAGTGCCGCCAGAACACCGGGCTGACGGTGGGAACAGTGATGGAGCGTAGCCACACTCCGCTGAACGTCTGGTTCTGGGCCGCTTATCTGGTCGCCAGTCAGACGCCCGGCATGTCCGCCGTGCAGTTTCAGCGGCAACTTGGTCTTTCGCGCTACGAGACGGCCTTTCAAATTCTCCACAAGCTCCGCTCGGGCATGGTGCGGCCCAACCAAGACAGGATCGGTGGACAGCCCAAGAACCATGTTGAGGTGGACGAAACCTGGGTTGGCGGGCGAACGCGTGGGGAAGGCCGTGGTGTTCACCACAAGGTTCTCGTCTCCTGTGCCATCGAGGTGCGTCATCGAAAGCCGGGCACCAAGCTCGACAACCGGAAAGACGGACGCTATGCCGGACGCGTTCGGCTCGCCGTCGTGCTCGACCGTAGCGCCGAGTCGCTCTGTGGGTTCGTCGAGAGCACCGTCGCGCCGGGATCGCTGATCGTTACTGACGATTGGAGCGGCTATGCTGGCCTCGGTAAGCGCGGCTATGAGCACTTCGCTGTTGCCGAGTGTGGTGATCCAGAGGTTGCCGAGCAATACCTGCCGATCATCCATCTGGTTTTCGCCAACCTGAAGACGTGGCTGATCGGTATCCACCACGGCGTTAGCCACCAGCACCTACAAGCCTACCTCAACGAGTTCACCTTCCGCTTCAACAGGCGGTTCTACCCGTTCAACGCCTTCCGCTCATTGCTCGGCATCGCGGGCGACACCTCTGCTCCAACCTATGCCGAGCTTTACTCGGGAGAGTGGCGGCACCCTACATGTAGCGGTCATGGGCGTTAACCGGATAGGCAAGGACTGATCAACGGCGTTCCGAATTTCCACACATCAGGTTGCTCAATTGCCGTGATCGCCGCCGAGAAGCCCGCCGAACCCGCGCCGATGACGGCGAGGTCATAGTGCCCGTTTGGTTTGTCCGCCACGCGGCGAAGTTGGCTCATGAGCCTTGCTCCGATGCCCGCCCCGTTGCCCGCCATCGTCGATAGACGGCGTAGACGGTCAGCCCGATGAAGAACGCGAGGGAGGGGAGCAGGACGTAGTCCAACCACCCAAGCGCGGCCGAGAGGCCGACGGCAGCGAGCAACACGACCAGGAGCGGGGTGAAGCAGCAGAGCGCGGCGACGACCGTCCCGACGATGCCGACGCCGAGCAGCTTGCGGTTATTCATGACTGGGACCTCCGGTTGCTTCGAGGTCGCGACGCGCCGCTTGCTCTGCCGCGCCAGCCGAGGCGGCTCGTCCACGGTTCCCTCGACGCTTCAATGCGTAGGCGAGGACGGCGGCCAAGATGGCGACCGAGGCCCCAACAAGGACTCCGCTGCCCGAGAGCCAGCCCCAGAACCCAGCTATCATCGAGCCGAGAACCACGGGGCCGAGGATGCACGCCGCACAGAGGGGAGCGACGACGAGAGCGGTGATCACCGCGGCCATGGGCTTGTCGCTCATGGTCGGCTACTCGATGACCGTCGAGGGAAAGCCGGCGCCGGACGTTGCCGCCAGCAACGTCGCGACATCCGTCTCGGTGTCCTCGAAGGTCACGATCGCATCCTTCCGACGGGCCGAAACCTCGATGCCACGAACGCCCTCGACGTCGGAAGCCCTCGACGTCGGAAAGTGTCTCCTTGACCATGTAGGCGCACCCGGCGCACCACATACCGCTGATGCTCAACGTCACGGTTTGCTCGGCGGCGAAAGCAGGCGAGGCACCGAGAAGTGCCAGGCCCATGGTGGTGGCAGCGAGGAATGTTCTCATGTCTTCATCCTTCTTCCCTCAAACGCCAAGCAACCCGGGGCCGATATAGGGAAACGCCGCCGCGGCGATCACCAGCCCGGTCGCGGACCAGAGCGCGACCAAGACCCATCGGCGAGAACCAGGCTGGCCGCAGGATGGGTCATCGTCGCACGCCACATAGGGCTTCCGGTACACCATCCAGTAGCCCGTGGCGAGACAGGCGACGGTCGCCCAGATGAAGATCGGTTGATAGGGCGACAGTGCCGCGAGATTGCCCATCCATGCCCCGCCGAGGCCGAGTCCGAACAGGGCCAACGGAACCAGGCAGCACGAGGAGGCCGCGATCGCGCCGAACACGCCGCCGAGCGCAACGAGCCCGACGGTCACGCGGGACCGATCGAGGGGTGATAACGCTTCTTGGCGTTCCGACATCGAGTTTGCTCCCCATACCTCGAGCTTCCGTGCTAATATCCACCCCGTAGCACCTACAGCGTCAAGTTCAAGAAATCGTGATGATGTTTCGCATCGGCGAGCTATCGAAGCTGACGGGCGTGCACATCGAGACCATCCGGTATTATGAACGGATCGGTCTCGCCCCCGAGCCGTCACGGAGTGCGAACGGCTATCGCCGCTACGGTGACGATTCCGTGAAGCGGCTGGATTTCGTCCGCCGCGGTCGCGAGTTGGGCTTCACCTTGGCGGATATCCGGGGATTGCTGCGCCTCGTCGACGGTGGCGATGCGACTTGTGACCAAGTGAGAACGATCACGCTGCAACACGTGGAAGACATCGCCGGCAAGCTCGCCGACCTCGGGCGCATGCGGGCGGTGTTGTTGGCCATGGCCGAGGAATGCGAAGGCGGCGACATCCCCGAGTGCCCGATTCTGGAGACGCTTTTCGAAGGCGGAAATCACTAGGCGCGAGTTCGTCGGACGGGTCATACCAACCGCCATCAAACGTTCCCATATGGTCGGATCATGCTCTAAGGCCGGATTGCGCTTGATCCGAACCCGGGTGTTCATGTTTTCTCTGATGCCGATTGAACCGTACCGCCCGCCGGGGTGGTTGGTGTCATCGCCGGTGATGGCTTCGTGTCGAGTTTCGAGCGAAGCCGAGGAAGGGAACGGCTCGAATGCGGGTGCTCTTCGCCCATTCCAACTTCCCGGCGCAGTACCGCCACGTGGCGACGGCGCTGGCCGCCGCCGGCCATCAGGTGGTGTTCGCGACGACCAACCCGAGGGGCGAGTTGAAGGGTGTCGCCAAGCGGCTGTTCAAGGCGCATCGGGAGGTGAGGAAGGAGACCCATTCCTACGTCCGGCCGCTGGAATTCGCGGTGTTGAACGGCCAGGCGACCTACCGTCTGGCCAAAACGCTCCGGGCCGACGGGTTTCGTGCCGGACGTGGTCTGCGCCCATTCGGGCTGGGGCGCGGGGCAATTCTTCAAGGACGCCTTTCCCGAGGCGCGGCTGATCGGTCTCTTCGAGTGATACTATCACGCCTGGGGCTCGGACGCCTCGTTCTTGAAGGACTCAGGCCAAAGCGAGGACGACGTCCTGCGCATCCGGGCCAAGAACGCGCCGATTTTGCTCGATCTCGTCGCCGCCGACCTCCGCCTCTCGCCGACCGAATGGCAGCGCGCGCAGTTCCCGATTCTGGAGAGCTTCCGCGAGTCGATCCGGGTCCAGCACGAGGGGATCGACACCGCGTATTTCAGCCCCCTCGAGGGCGCGCGGCTAAAACTGCCCAATCTCGATCTCTCCGGCGCCGAGGAGATCATGACCTTCGTCTCCCGAGGGATGGAGCCGTACCGGGGCTTTCCCGAGATGATTCGCGCCACCGCGTTGCTGCAACGCCGGCGGCCCGGGCTCCACGTCGTCGTCGTCGGCGCCGACCGCGTCGCCTATGGCCGCCGCCTCGAGGACGGCCGGACCTACAAACAGAAGATGCTGGAGGAGACGCCGGAACTCGATCTCGACCGGCTACACTTCACTGGCCTGCTGCCCTACGGCCAGTACCGGGAGGTCATCCGGGCATCCTCGCTGCATCTCTACCTGACGGTGCCCTTCGTGCTCTCCTGGTCGATGCTGGAATGCATGGCGACCGGCTGCCTGGTGCTGGGCTCCGACACCGAACCGGTGCGCGAGGTGATTGAGGATGGCGTCAACGGCCTGCTGGTCGATTTCCACGACGTCGAGGCGATCGCCGAAGCCGCGGACGCGGCGTTGTAGGCGCCGGAGGCTTGGACCGCGCTTCGCGCCCGTGCCCGCGAAACCATCGTCGAGCGCTACGACCTCGCCCGCCTGTTGCCGCGTCAGCTCGCCTTGATCGAGGCGGCCGCCAGCGGCCCGTAAGCGCGGGCTCAGTCGCGAGTTTCGCCGCGCCAGACCAGCCAGGCCAGGATGGCGAGCATTATCGCCATGGCGACCGGGATGGCGGTCGCGCCGTAAGGGTTCCAATAAGGCAGGGTGCCCATCGCACCCGTCCACATGCTCCAGATACCCGTGAAAATTCCAGTAGATACAGTCATCTTCACCACCTCGGAATAAGGTTCGTCTCGACCGGCTCGAATGCCCGTACGGCGTGGGCCGGCGGTTCCGGTGGGCGCGTCGGCGCCCCGGTGGCGGTTACGGCCTCGAGGTTCAGGCCGGACCTACAAACAGAAGATGCTGGAGGAGACGCCGGAACTCGATCTCGACCGGCTACACTTCACTGGCCTGCTGCCCTACGGCCAGTACCGGGAGGTCATCCGGGCATCCTCGCTGCATCTCTACCTGACGGTGCCCTTCGTGCTCTCCTGGTCGATGCTGGAATGCATGGCGACCGGAACTGCCTGGTGCTGGGCTCCGACACCGAACCGGTGCGCGAGGTGATTGAGGATGGCGTCAACGGCCTGCTGGTCGATTTCCACGACGTCGAGGCGATCGCCGAAGCCGCGGACGCGGCGTTGTCGGCGCCGGAGGCTTGGACCGCGCTTCGCGCCCGTGCCCGCGAAACCTATCGTCGAGCGCTACGACCTCGCCCGCCTGTTGCCGCGTCAGCTCGCCTTGATCGAGGCGGCCGCCAGCGGCCCGTAAGCGCGGGCTCAGTCGCGAGTTTCGCCGCGCCAGACCAGCCAGGCCAGGATGGCGAGCATTATCGCCATGGCGACCGGGATGGCGGTCGCGCCGTAAGGGTTCCAATAAGGCAGGGTGCCCATCGCACCCGTCCACATGCTCCAGATACCCGCGAAAATTCCAGTAGATACAGTCATCTTCACCACCTCGGAATAAGGTTCGTCTCGACCGGCTCGATATGCCCGTACGGCGTGGGCCGGCGGTTCCGGTGGGCGCGTCGGCGCCCCGGTGGCGGTTACGGATTGAGGTTCAGACCAGAGGTCATGACGGTCTCCTTTCGGTGGCTCCGCTGCCTTTCCGAGCTCGATGTCCTCGAGCCGGGCGAAGGCCGGTGGCTTTGCGTCTCGCCGTTTCCGACGGTTTGCCCTTGTCGTCGAGCCGTCCCAATCGGGGAAGGGTCTTCCCCTTGGATCGGCGTATCGGACCCGAAGTCACGCAGCAAGTCCAACACGAGACTGATATTGGTATGGAAGGACACCAAGTCTGTGACCGTCGTCACATCACGTTTATATTTTGGCTCAA
>CBDDBZ010000015.1:0-59637 GCA_965225945.1 Alphaproteobacteria bacterium
CTTTGCTTTTCAAGGGTGTAACAAAATGGCCCCGGCTCGTCCGCGCCGAGCGGCGCTGATAGGCTTGCCCTTTCCGGACGCGTGGCGGGAAGCGGAGATGGCCGGGCTCGGTGGGGCCGAGTGCGCTCGCCGGCACGCTCGCGCGACACGAATGTCGAGATCCTGGCCTATCTCCTAGCGATTTCAACTCCCACATGGCGCGATCGAGGCCGGCGAGGGTCAGCGGGAACATCCGGCGGCCCATGATCTGCTCAAGCATCTCCAGCGAGGGCGTATAGCGCCAATGGCGCTCGGGAACCGGATTGAGCCAGACCGCATGCTTGAAGGGTCCAGCATGCGGGTCATCCAGACTTGGCCCGGTTCCTCGTTCCAATGCTCGACGCTGCCGCCGGGATAGACCACCTCGTAGGGGCTCATCGTCGCGTCGCCGACGAAGACCAGCTTCCAGTCGGGCCCGTAGGTGTGCAGCACCTGCCAGGGTCGCGATCACCTCGGCGTGGCGGCGACGGTTATCCTTCCAGACCCGCTCGTAGAGGCAGTTGTGGAAGTAGTAATATTCCAAATGCTTGAACTCCGTCCGCGCGGCCGAGAACAGCTCCTCCAAGGTGCGGATGTGGTCGTCCATCGAGCCGCCGACATCGAGCAGTAGCAGCACCTTGATGGCGTTCCTGCGCTCGGGCCGCATCTGGATGTCGGATATAGCCGCCGTTTTCGGCGGTCGACTTGATGGTGCCGTCGAGATCCAATTCGTCCGGCGAGCCCTCGCGGGCGAAGCGCGAAGGCGCCTGAGCGCCACCTTGATATTGCGGGTGCCGAGCACCACCGAATCGTCGAAATTGCGGTATTCCCGCTTGTCCCAGACCTTGACCGCGCGGCGATGGCGCGAGCCTTCCTGGCCGACGCGGATGCCCTCGGGGTTGTAGCCGTAGGCGCCGAAGGGCGAGGTGCCACCGGTGCCGATCCACTTGTTGCCGCCATGGTGGCGCCCTCCTGCTCCTCCAGGCGCTTCTTGAACGCCTCCATGAGCTTTTCCCAACCGCCCATGGCTTCGATCTGGGCTTTCTCCTCGTCGGTCAGGTAGATTCCGTGAGTTTGCGCAGCCATTCCTCCGGGATCTCGACCCCGACCGCGTCGTCCTCCGGCTCCAGCCCCTTGAAGACCTGGCCGAAGACCCGGTCGAACTTGTCGATGTTGCGCTCGTCCTTCACCAGGGACGCGCGGGAGAGGTAATAGAACTTCTCGACGCTGTATTCGGCGACGCCGGCCTTCATGGCATCCATCAGAGTCAGGTATCCTTCAGGCTGACCGGCACCTTGCCCTTTTTCAGCTCGTAGAAGAAATCGATCAGCATCGGATGGTCTCGCGGTCGCGGGATCAGTTCCCTGGCTCTCTCGCCGCGCGAGGAACGCCAGGCGCTCGAAGAGGTGCACGTCCTGCTCGTTCTTCAGCAGCGCGCCGTGCAGCGGCGGGATCAGGCTTCCTCGGATCCTTGCTCCGCAGGACCTCGGGCGAGATGTCGTCGACCATCAGCAACTTCAGCCAATCCAACAATTCCGAGGTCGAGGGCTTCTTCTTCAGTCCCGGGACCTCGCGGATCTCGTAGAACACGTTCAGCGCCTCGCGCACCAGGTCCTTCAGGATCGAGGGATGATGCACGGCGATGATCTCCAGCATCGTCTCGCGCTCGGGGAAGCGGATGTAGTGGAAGAAGCAGCGGCGCAGGAAGGCGTCCGGCAACTCTTTCTCGTTGTTCGAGGTGATGACGACGATCGGGCGGTGCCGCGCCTTGACCTCCTCGCGGGTCTCGTAGACGTGGAATTCCATCCGGTCGAGCTCCAGCAACAGATCGTTCGGGAACTCGATGTCGGCCTTGTCGACCTCGTCGATCAGCAGCACCGTCGTCTCGTCGGCGACGAAGGCCTCCCAGAGCTTGCCGCGCACGATGTAGTTGGAATGTCGTGCACGCGCCCGTCGCCGAGCTGCGAATCGCGCAGCCTGGAGACCGCGTCGTATTCGTAGAGCCCCTGCTGCGCCTTGGTGGTGGATTTGATGTGCCACTCGATCAGCGGCTTATCCAGCGCCTTGGCGATCTCGTGGGCGAGGATGGTCTTGCCGGTGCCGGGCTCGCCCTTGACCAGGAGCGGCCGCTCGAGGGCGATCGCGGCGTTGACGGCGACCATCAGATCCTCGGTCGCGATATAGGTATCGGTGCCGGAAAATTTCATGGTGGCTCTTCGGTGCTGGCGTCCGGGGCGGGCGGACAATAGGGCGCGGCCCGCCGGCGCGCAAGACGAGGCGCGCCGGCCGGGGCCGGAAGCTGGGGGGCGGACGTCAGTCCTTGTTCGCAGCCTCGAAGGCGGCCTTCTGCTCCGCCGTCGCCTCGCGCTGATACTTGGCCTTCCACTCCGAAAAGGGCATGCCGTAGACGATTTCGCGCGACTGCTCGCGGCTGAGTTCGATGCCGCTCTCGCCCGCCGCGTCCTGGTACCAGTTGGAGAGGCAGTTGCGGCAGAAGCCGGCGAGGTTCATCAGGTCGATGTTCTGCACGTCGGTGCGTTCGCGCAGGTGAGATACCAGACGGCGAAAGGCCGCCGCCTCCAATTCCACACGTGCCTGGTCGTCCATGCCTCGTCTCCTTCGAAGGGAAGATTTGCGTCTCGTTCCGAAAATAGACTGCCCGGCGCCATCTCGCCAGGGGTGTCGGCGAGGGGTGTGCGGCCGGGTCGGGAGTCGGCACGAATTTATTACCCGCCGGACGCGCCGGCGAGACGATCGGCGATGGCATTCGCCGCGCCGAGCGCTTACAACCGGCGCTTCCCTCACCGGAGCCTTCGGCTCCTCTCCGCTCGGCCGCGAGAGGGCGATGCAACCTGGTGCCGCGGGTTCGCCACCCGAACCGGGCGAAAGCCGACACGGTCGGCGCCCCGACCTCGAGCCGAATAATTCTCTGAGGTTCATGCCATGAGTCACGACACCTGGGCGCATCGAATGGTACGGCCCGCCGTCAGACCGCTGGCGCGGACCGCCATCGCGCCCAATCACCTGACCTGGCTCCGAATCGTGAGCGGTATCGCGGCGGCGGTCGCCCTCGCGCAAGCCGACAGGAGCTGGCTCCTGGCTGGCAGCGCGCTCTTCCTCGCCTCCTTCCTGCTCGACCGGGCCGACGGCGAACTCGCCCGGCTTTCCGGCAAGGCAAGCGCCTTTGGTCACAAACTCGATCTGGTCGGCGACGGCTTGTGCAACGCACTGGCCTTCGTCGGCTTGGGGCTCGGCTTGCGGCACGGTGGTTTAGGTCCGTGGGCGATTCTCATGGGGCTGGTGGCCGGGCTCTCCGTGGTCGGCGTGCTGGCGATGGTCTGGCGCATCGAGAGGTTGCGGGGCGAGCGGTCGGGCGAGCTGAGCTCGGTGGGCCTGTTCGATGTCGACGACGCCATTCTGGCGGTGCCGGTCTTCATCTGGCTCGGTCTCGAGGAGGTCCTGTTGATCTTGGCCGCGGTCTCAGCCCCGCTGGTTTGCGGCGGCTTGATCATCAAATTACGCCGACGGCTCTAGCCACGACGCGCGACCCGGCCGAACCACCCATTCTCCCGTCCCGCCACGCATGGAAACGTAGCCTCGGCGCGGCCTTCGAGGGGGTTCCGGGCGAGCAACCGGGCCGGATCGGGGTCAGCCCGGCATCTTGTCGAAGGCCTTGGCCGCTTCGTTCAGGAGCGTCGAAGGCAATTTCCGCGAGACGAAGACGTTGGCCTTCGGCTCGAACCAGCTCGCGTCGTCGATGACACCGACGCGCACGCTACGGCGCTCGGGCGAGGCACTGTTGGCACCGAACAGCTGAGAGCCGCAGTTCGGGCAAAAATACTTGGTCATGGTCGATCCGCGATCGCTCTCGTGCTGGTAGCTCGCCGGCTCGCCCTTGCTCACGCTCAGCGCTTCCACCGGCACCATGACCAGGCTGGCGAAGGCGCTGCCGCCGGCGCGCCGGCAATCGTCGCAATGGCAGTTGGCCTGCATGATCGCGTCGCTGCTGCTCGAGAGTTCGATCTCGCCGCAGAGGCAGCGCGCGGTGAATCCGGTCATCTCCATTCCTCCTCTGGTTCCGGCGGTTCACCGCCGACGTTCCTCGCAAGATCACCGAAGTCGCCCTCGAAGTCCAACCTCGTTTCGGCCCGAGGCTTCGGCCCTACATTGCCCGGGGCGGGGGCGCCGGTATTGCCGCGCCCTTCACCGCCGGCGGCGATCGGGCTATCCTCGGCCCAACGGAATCGAAGCGGAACGGAGGCCAGCGCGAATGACCTATCGACAAATCGAGGTCCACCCGCTCTCGGGCGCGCTCGGCGCCGAGGTCCGGGGCGTCGACCTGGCCGAGGTGGACGACGCGAGCTTCGCCGAGATCCACCGTGCCTGGCTCGATCACCTGGTGCTGTTCTTCCGCGACCAGGAGCTCTCGAGCGAAGCGCAGATGGCCTTCGCCCGGCGCCTCGGGCCGCTTCACGTCCACCCCTACCTGGTCCCCGCCGAGGGCCACCCGGAGGTGATCGAGATCGTCAAGCAGCCGGGCGATAGCCAGAACTTCGGCGGCACCTGGCACTCCGACCTCACCTATCTGGAAAGCCCGATGAAGGGCGCGATGCTGCTTGCGCGCGAGGTGCCCGAAGCCGGCGGCGACACGCTGTTCGCCAACATGTATCTCGCCTACGAGAGCCTCTCGCCCGGCTTTCGCCGGCTATTGGCGGGGCTGGTCGCCATCCACAACGACCGCGCCACCGGCTTCTATGACCGCGACCGGGTCGGCACCATGGCAGTCCTCGAGAGCGCCGAGGCCAAGCACGCGGCCGAGGGGCCGAGCTGGTTCGCCCATCCCGTGGTCCGCAGCCATCCCGAGACCGGGCGCGACCTGCTGAACGTCAACGCGGCGGTGACGCTTCGATTCGAGGCTATGAGCGAGGCCGAGAGCCGGCCGATCCTCGATTATCTCTTCCGCCATATCAAGCGGCCGGAATTCACCTGCCGTTTCCGCTGGGAGGCGGGCTCGGTGGCGCTCTGGGACAACCGCTGCACCCAGCATCGCGCGATCAACGATTATGCGGGCAAGCGCCGGGTGATGCGCCGCGTGCTGATCGCCGGCGACCGGCCGTTCCAGCGCGCGGCGGCGGAATAGGGTTTCCGCCCGGGCCACCCGGCGAACCGAAACCACACCTCGAGGGGAGGGAAACGCCCGTGCAGCCGGAGCTCATCAAGACCGAGCTGGTCGAGGATACCATCGCCCTGGTGAGGCTCGACAACCCGCCCGTCAACGCCCACAGCCAACAACTGCTCGAGGAGATCGCCTGGACCTTCGACTCGCTGAGCGACCGGGAGGATGTCCGGGTGGTGGTTCTCACGGGCGAAGGCAAATGTTTCTGCGCCGGCGCGGACCTCAAGGAGCGGGTCGGCGCGAAGCGCCGCGACGGCGACCACTGGCAAAATAGCCGTCGCGCGCGCGAGGCCTATCACTCCATCATGGAATGCCGGAAACCGGTCATCGCCGCCATCAACGGCCCCGCGCTCGGCGGCGGTCTTGCGCTCGTCGCGTCGTGCGACATCCTGCTCGCCAGCGAAGCGGGCTGCATCGGCCTGCCGGAGATCACCGTCGGGCTTCTGGGGGGCGGGCGCCATGCTCAGCGCCTGTTCGGCGATTCGCGGCTGCGCCGGATGATGCTGACCGGCTTGCGCGTGTTCGGGCCCGAGTTGTATCGCCTCGGCGTCGTCGAGGACTGCACCGCGCCCGAGGAACTGCTGGCCGAGTCGCTTGCCATCGCGCGTGAAATCTCGGCCAAGAGCCCGATGGCGGTCAAACTGGCCAAACACGCGCTCAATCAGATCGAGGAAATGAGCCTGCGGGACGGCTATCGCTTCGAGCAGTCGATGACGGGCGAGCTGAGCGGAAGCGAGGATTCCAAGGAAGCGATGCGCGCCTTCGTCGAAAAGCGCGAACCGGTCTTCAAGGGGCGCTGAAGGCGGCGGGCCGCGAATTATTATTTGGCGTTACGGACAAGGGAAAGCCTTGGCGGGCAATTGACGCGCGGCACGTCTTGAACCGCGATCCTCGACGTTTTGGGCCAATTCGACCGACCACCGTGTGGAAGACCACGAACGGCGCGCCATCCAGGTCAAACGAGGAGTTTCGTAATGACGAAAAACACAATCGAGTTCGGCACGGCGTTGCGTTCACCCTATGACGTCGCGCGATTGTCTCGCCAGATCGAGGCCCTCGGCTTCGACATCCTCGGTTGCGGCGAGCATGTCAGCTTCCATGGCGACACCGCCAATGGTTTCATCTCGCTTTCGGTGGCGGCCGGCGCGACGAGGGATATTCGTCTGATGAGCACGATCACGCTGGTGCCGCTCTACCCCGCCGCCCTGCTCGCCAAGATGGGCGCGGCGCTCGACGTCGCCTCGGGCGGACGCTACACCATGGGCGTCGGCGTCGGCGGAGAGTTTCCGAATGAATTCGAGGCCTGCGGCATACCGCTCAGCGAGCGCGGATTGCGAACCGACGACGCGCTCGAGGTGCTCACGCGGACCTGGACGGCAAGCAACGTCACCTACGACGGCCGCTACACCAAGCTGGAGAATTTCAGCCTGAAGCCGTTGCCGATTCAGAAGCCGCGCCCGCCGATCTGGGTCTCTGGACGCACCAACGCCGCGATGGGCCGCGCGGCGAAATACGCCGACGGTTGGCTGCCCTACATGTACACGCCGGAACAGCTCGCCGAGAGCATTGCCACGATCCGCGCGCGAGGCGAAGACCAAGGTCGTGACATGACCGATTTCACCTTCGGAATGTATATCTTCACCGCCGTCCATGAGGAGAACGAGCGCGCCGTGAGCTTCGCCGTCGATCGACTGAGCAAGCAATATTCGCAGGACTTCACCAAGCTGGTGGGCAAATACGCCTTGGCCGGGGACCCTCGGCACTGCCAGGCGCGCCTACGCGAATACATCGATGCCGGGGCGAGCACGATTTTCGTATCGTCGGCCTGCCCGGACGATTACCTCGACACGAACCTGGAGATGATCGCCTCGGAGATTATCCCCGCGTTTCGTCCATAAGGCAGGCACAAGCTGCTTGCGAATAACTTCCACATGTCCGGAAATGCGGGTGTCGCCTACGGGTCTGGTCAGGAATCGTGCGCCCACCGGATGCACGCGGCTCATGGACCGCTGGTAAATGGAATACTGCCCGAAGAAAAGGGGTCATTCTCCTTTTTAACTGGTTTGCATGGCCGGCCACGGGGTCTCGGGGTGGACTCAAGGCCGAGCCGACGGGCGGTGCGCGGACCCCAACGATCGGTGCCGAACGGCGTCCCGCGATCGACGCCGTGACGAGGCGCCGCGAGTTGCGCCGCCGGTTTCGCGCGCCCGCCGGAGGCACGGCCGCGAGGCATGCGCCGATCCCAACGCATCCGTTCCGCCGAATAAAGTACAATGACCCCTTTTCCGCCTCCTAGTGTACCGACTCTAACGCCTGTCGCCCACGAGCGACTTTTTCGAGTATGGCGGTGGCGGAAGCGGTCCATACGAAGGGTTTTGCTTGCCTATCCGGTTAACGCCCATGACCGCTACATGTAGGGTGCCGCCACTCTCCCGAGTAAAGCTCGGCATAGGTTGGAGCAGAGGTGTCGCCCGCGATGCCGAGCAATGAGCGGAAGGCGTTGAACGGGTAGAACCGCCTGTTGAAGCGGAAGGTGAACTCGTTGAGGTAGGCTTGTAGGTGCTGGTGGCTAACGCCGTGGTGGATACCGATCAGCCACGTCTTCAGGTTGGCGAAAACCAGATGGATGATCGGCAGGTATTGCTCGGCAACCTCTGGATCACCACACTCGGCAACAGCGAAGTGCTCATAGCCGCGCTTACCGAGGCCAGCATAGCCGCTCCAATCGTCAGTAACGATCAGCGATCCCGGCGCGACGGTGCTCTCGACGAACCCACAGAGCGACTCGGCGCTACGGTCGAGCACGACGGCGAGCCGAACGCGTCCGGCATAGCGTCCGTCTTTCCGGTTGTCGAGCTTGGTGCCCGGCTTTCGATGACGCACCTCGATGGCACAGGAGACGAGAACCTTGTGGTGAACACCACGGCCTTCCCCACGCGTTCGCCCGCCAACCCAGGTTTCGTCCACCTCAACATGGTTCTTGGGCTGTCCACCGATCCTGTCTTGGTTGGGCCGCACCATGCCCGAGCGGAGCTTGTGGAGAATTTGAAAGGCCGTCTCGTAGCGCGAAAGACCAAGTTGCCGCTGAAACTGCACGGCGGACATGCCGGGCGTCTGACTGGCGACCAGATAAGCGGCCCAGAACCAGACGTTCAGCGGAGTGTGGCTACGCTCCATCACTGTTCCCACCGTCAGCCCGGTGTTCTGGCGGCACTTGCGGCAGCGCAGGACGCCAGGGCGGTTTTCAAAGTGGCACGGCTCTCCCGCCGTGCCGCAGTGCGGGCAGGCAAAGCCGTCTCCCCAGCGGGCTTTCTCCAGGTAGGCGGCGCAGGCCGCATCATCGGGGAAAAGTCGCTGGAACTCGGGTAGCGAATGCGGGAATGGGAGATCGGCGCGGTCGAGAACATCCATGGCGCGCTCCCCTATATCCGGTTTGCGCCCATTCTAGCCCTAGTGGGTGTGGGTGTAAACCGGATAGGCAAGCAACGAACCAGGACCACCGCAGTGCGTCATCGAAAGCCGGGCACCAAACTCGACAACCGGAAAGACGGACGCTATGCCGGACGCGTTCGGCTCGCCGTCGTGCTCGACCGTAGCGCCGAGTCGCTCTGTGGGTTCGTCGAGAGCACCGTCGCGCCGGGATCGCTGATCGTTACTGACGATTGGAGCGGCTATGCTGGCCTCGGTAAGCGCGGCTATGAGCACTTCGCTGTTGCCGAGTGTGGTGATCCAGAGGTTGCCGAGCAATACCTGCCGATCATCCATCTGGTTTTCGCCAACCTGAAGACGTGGCTGATCGGTATCCACCACGGCGTTAGCCACCAGCACCTACAAGCCTACCTCAACGAGTTCACCTTCCGCTTCAACAGGCGGTTCTACCCGTTCAACGCCTTCCGCTCATTGCTCGGCATCGCGGGCGACACCTCTGCTCCAACCTATGCCGAGCTTTACTCGGGAGAGTGGCGGCACCCTACATGTAGCGGTCATGGGCGTTAACCGGATAGGCAAGGGTTTTGGATCGGCATTGTGGTGCTCGAGGTATTCCTGAATGGCTGTTTCGAGTTCGGCGACGCTCTTGAACACGCCGCAACGGATTTGATCGCTGGTGATCAGGCCGAAGAAGCGTTCGACCTGGCTGAGCCAGGAGGCGGATGTCGGAGTGAAGTGCATATGGAAGCGAGGATGTTTTGCCAACCACGCCTTGACCTTGGGATGCTTGTGGGTGGCGTAGTTGTCGGCGATCAGATGCAGGTCGAGCTTCTTGGGCGTCTCGGCGTCGATACGGCGCAGGAATTTCAGCCATTCCTGATGGCGGTGCCGCTTCATGCAGTGGCCGATGACCTTGCCGGTGGCGACGTCGAGCGCGGCGAACAATGTCGTCGTGCCGTGGCGCTTGTAGTCATGCGTCATGGTGCCGGCTCGGCCCTTCTTGATCGGCAAGCCGGGCTGTGTGCGGTCGAGCGCCTGGATCTGGCTCTTCTCGTCGACCGAGAGAACCAGCGCCTTGTCCGGCGGATCGAGATAGAGACCGACGATATCGCGCACCTTCTCGACGAAGTGTTCGTCATTCGACAGCTTGAAGGTCTTCACCAGGTGCGGCTTGAGGCCGTGCGCCTTCCAGATCCGCTGCACGCTGGTGTAGCTGAGGCCGACGGCACGGGCCATCTTGCGGATGCTCCAATGCGTCGCCGCCTCCGGCGTCTCGTGCAAGGTCTTATGCACAACCCGCTCGATCACCTCGGCGCTCAGCGGCGGCTTGCGTCCCGGTCGCGTCGCATCGCGGCGCAGTCCGGCGATGCCTTTGGCAAGGTAGCGCTCCTGCCAGCGCCACACCGTCACCTTACTTTTGCCGACCAACCGGACGATCGTCATCGTGCCGATCCCGTCAGCCGACAGCAACACGATCCGTGCCCGCCAAACCAGCTTCTGCGGCGTGTTCCGCCCAGAAACCAACCCTTCCAGCGTCGCCCGCTCCGCGGGAGACAGCCAGATGCATGCCAATGTCTTCGTCATTCCCCCAGAATCGCAGAACGCAAGCCCTTTGGGAAACTTTTGTTAGGATCGGAACACTAGAGAGGAATTGATCGTAATCACCGACAGAAATTCCATTTTCGCGAAACGGATTTTCCCCCTGCCACCGAGAACTCGCCTTGCGAGGCCATGCCAAACCGGGGACCGCCGCTAACCGGCCTCCTCCGGCGGCAGACGGACCTCGACGCCGGCGCGCTCCTCTTGCAGGGTCAGCACCTTGGAGGTGTCGAAGCCGCCCCAGCCGCGCGCCATCGCCGCGCGCAGCTCGCGCTCGCAGATCGCCGCCAGCTCCATCGGCACCCCCGTCTCGGCCGCCAGCCCAGCCGCCAGGCCGAGGTCCTTGGCCGCCAGCGCCAGGGCGAAGCGGGGCTCGAAATCGCCCCTGAGATAGGTCTCGCGCAACCGCACCTTGAGGTTGCTCATGCGGCCGAGCGCGCCTTGGGTGAAGACCTCGACCAGTACCTCCGGCGCGACGCCGGCCTTGACGCCGGTGGTCCAGCATTCCGCCATGACGAGATCGAGGGTGAAGGAGGCGCTGTTGTGCAGGATCTTGGCGACGCAGCCGCTGCCGATGGCACCGGTGTGGATGATCCGCTCGGCGATCGCCTCGAGGTACGGCCGCGCGCGGGCCACCGCCGCCCCCTCGCCCCCGACCATCACCAAGAGATCGCGGATCCGCGCGCCCTCGACGCCGCCGCTCACCGGCGCGTCGAGCATGGCCACGCCCTCCGCGGCGAAGGCCGCGTGCACACGGCGCGCCAGCGCCGGCGCGTTGGTGGTGTGATCGATGAAGAGCATGCCCGGCCGCGCGCCCGCGAGGAGCCCATCGGGGCCCAGCGTCACCGCCTCCATCTCCGGCGGCCCCGGCAGGCAGGTGACGACGACGTCGCAGGCCTCGGCCACCTCGGCGGGTGAATGGGCACGCCTCGCCCCCGCCGCCGTCAGCGAGGCGCCGGCATCGGCGCGGCGGTCGTGGACCACCAACGCGTTGCCGGCGGCGAGGAGCTGGTGCGCGATGGGCGTCCCGATGTTGCCGGTGCCGATGAAGCCCGTGGGCATGGCGCGCGCGCCCGATTCAGAGAGCGTAGAGCCGACGGGAGTTGTCCCAGAGGATCTTTCGCTTGGCTTCCTCCGCGAGTTCGAGATCCAGGAACAGGTTCATCGCTTGCGGGTATTTCGCGTCGCCATGGGGGTAGTCGGTGGTGGTCACCAGGCAGTCGTCGCCGATCACGTCGACCACGTGGGCGACGAAGTCCTCGTCACACTCGACCGCGCAGAAGCCCTGCCGGGCGAAATATTCCGAGGGCTTCAGCTTCAGGTCAGCCATCTCGCCATAGGGCCGGCGCCAAACATAGTGGTCGTCCATGCGGTCGAGCCAGAACGGCAGCCAGCCGCACTGGCCCTCCAGGAAGGCCATGCGAAGGCGGGGGAAACGCTCCATCACGCCGCCCATGATCACGTCCATGCAGGTCAGCATCTGCTCGACCGGATGGGTCGAGATATGGGCGATGCCGAGCAGTTGGAAGCGGTCGGTGCCCGCCGCCTTCATGCGGCTGCCCGTGGTCTCGTGGAAGCCGACGGCGATGTCGAGATCCTGGCAGGTGGCCCAGAGCGGGTCGTAGTAGGGATCGTGCCAGGCCCGGTCGTTGAACAGGTTGGGGCGCAGGAAGATCGCCTTCATCTCTAGATCGCGGACCGCGCGCTTGGTCTCCTCGACCGCCGTCTCCACGTCGTGCGGCGAGACCGCGGCGGCGCCGAATAGGCGCTTGGGGTCGGCGGCCTGGATATAGTCGTACAGCCAGTCGTTATAGGCCCGGCAGACGGCGGCGGCGAAGCGCGGCTCCATCCGCTCGAAGGCGATGGCATACATCCCCGCGGTCGGATAGAGCACCGCCAGGTCCAGCCCCTCCTTCTCCATCGCGATCACCTGCGAGGGCGGATCGAAGTCGCGCGCGATCTCTTCCGCGTAGCGCTTCGCCATCGCCTCCTCTTCCGCGTCGCTCTGCGCGGGCCAGTCGCCGCCCGGAATCGTCGCCATCACCTCGCCCTCGACGACGGTGCGGATGTCCCAGCGGCGCTCGCTCAGCCGCTTGGGCGCGCGGTCGCGAAACTCGGCATCGATGTAACGGTCCCAAAGATCGACCGGCTCCATCACGTGCATCTCCGCATCGATGATCTGGAATCCCCGCTTGGCCATGGCTCGTCCTCCGCTTCCCGTCGCGATGTATCCTTCGATTTTCCACGCCTAACCTCGAAGAGTCCAATCGAGGCGATATCGCGGCTCCGATGGGCTATGATGGCGGGGCTCGCAACGGGCAAACCCTGAGGAGAATGAACATGGCCATCCGCAAGCGTATCGGGGTGTTGATCCCCTCCACCAACACGAGCTGCGAGGCGGACTTTCAAATGGTCGCGCCGAGCGACGTGACCATCCACGGTCAACGTCTCTGGCTGACCAACGACGCCCGAGGCGATTCCGCCATGGAGCGGATGAACGCCGAGATCGAGAGTGGCGCCCGCTATCTGGCGACCGCGAAGGTCGACGTCGTCGCCTACGGCTGCACCACCGGCAGCTTCTACAAGGGCCCCGGATGGGACCGCGACATGATCGCGCTGATGGCCCGAGAGGCGGGCGTGCCGGCCGTCGCCACCAGCCCCTCGGTGGTCGAGGCTTTGCATCACTTCGGCGCCCGCAAGATCTCCGTCGCCAGCCCCTATCCCGCCTGGAACAACGAGAAGCTCGAGGCCTATATGGAGGCGGCCGGCTTCGAGGTACTGAACGTCGAGGGCGAGCCCTGGGCGGCCGAGGCCGGCGCCCAGGGGATCAACGACCAGGACCCCGAGGTCGTGGTCGAGTTCGCCGAGCGGGCCTGCCGGCCGGAGGCCGACGTGCTGTTCTGTTCCTGCACCGCGTGGCGCTCGATGGAGGTGGTGGCGGAGCTGGAGCGCCGCACCGGCAAGCCGGTCGTGACCTCCAACCAAGCCACCGTGTGGGCCGCCTTCCGCGCCCTCGGCATCGACGCCCCGATCGAGGGCTACGGAAGCCTGCTGGCGGACCGGGAGACGCGCAAAGCGGCATGATCTCGGCGCCGCTCAGCCGAGTGCGCGCATCACCGCGTCGACCAGGCGCTCGGCATAGGGGCTGGCGCCCGGGCCGGGGGCGAGTCGGTTGGGGGTGAAGCCGAAACCGAGGCGGCGGTTCGAATCGGCGAAGCCCAAGGCACCGCCGATGCCGGTATGGCCGAAGGACGCGGGGTTGCCGCTGAAGGGCGCGTAATCGTTGGCCAGGCGAAAGCCCCGCGCCATCCGGCAGTCGAGGCCGAGCGCGTCGACATGGCGCCAGCGTTCTTCCACCGCGATTCCCGCCATCCGCCGGCTCAGCAGCCGTTCGCCCTCGCCGCGAAGGTCGTCGGCCAGCACGGCGTAGAGGCGCGCCACCCCTCGCGCGCTGCCATGACAGTTGAAGGCGGGCATCTCCGCGGCGCGGAAACGCTCCGTGTTGAAGTCTTCCTCGCCCGGGCCGAGCGGCAGCGGCGCCCAGCAGCGCCCGATCAGGCTATCCGAGTCGGTGATCGCCTCCAGCAGCGGATCGCCCGGCGTCCAAACCACGTCCGCCGTCGCCGCGCGGGCCTCCGCGTCGAGGCCGAAGGCGAGCGCGATGTCCAGCGGCTCGGCGATGTCTTCGCGGACCGCCTGGCCGAGGCTTCGCCCGTCGACCCGGCGGAAGATCTCGCCCACCAGGTGGCCGTAGGTGAAGGTGTGGTAGCACCCGCCCTCGCCCGGCGGCGTCATCGGGCGCGCCGCCTGGATCGCCTCGACCATGGCCGTCCAGTCGTAGGCGGCGCCGCGGGGCGCGCCGAAGGCGCCGGGCAGCCCCGCCTGGTGCGAGAGCACATGGTCGATGGTCGTGGCCTCCTTGCCGGCCCTAGCGTATTCCGGCCAATACTCGGCCACCCGATTTTCCAGCCCGACCGCGCCAGAATCGATCAGCCGCAACAGCGGCAGCGCCGCCACGGGCTTGCCGACAGAGAAGACGCAGACGGTCGTGTCCTCTTCCCAAGGCTCGCTGCGCGCGCCGTCGCGATGCCCGCCCCATAGGTCGACCACCAATTCGCCGTCCACCATCACGGCCACGGCCTCCCCGAGCTCTTGCCCGTCGGCGAGGTTGGTGGCCAGGGCCTCGGCCACGGCCTCGAAGTCCGGATGACAGTGGCCCGTGACGTCGGTCATGCTCGGCCCCTCCCCAGGCCGGAGTATGGTGCCAGCGGTGCGCGTCGGGTAGTACGCACGGGCGCGCTGGAGGAGGTGAGGTGATGAGCGAGATCGAATATGGACTGTTCGTGCGCGGCCAGTACCGCGCCGGCGACGACATGGCGAAACGCTTCGAGGAAGTGTTGGCGCAGGTCCGGCTCGCCGACCGGCTGGGCTTCGCCGATCTCCTCACCGGCATGCATTACGCCGCCGCACCGTTGCAGCAGTATCAATTGATTCCGCTGCTCGCCCGCCTGATGGCGGAAACCGATTCCATGCGCATCATCACCGGGATCGTCCTCTTGTCGCTCCATAAGCCGCTCGACATGGCCGAACAGCTCGCCACCCTCGACGTGATGTCGGGTGGCCGCCTGGTGTTCGGCGCCGGCCTCGGCTACCGCGAGGTCGAGTTCAAAGGCTTCGGCACCACGCAATCGGAACGCGTGCCCCGCCTGGTCGAGAACCTGGTGGCGATCAAGCGACTCTGGACCGAGGACGCGGTCACGATGAAGGGCTCCCACTTCGAATTGATCGACGCGACCGTATCGCTGAAGCCGCTACAAAAGCCGATGCCGCCGATCTGGTTCGGCGCCAACGCCGACGGCGCGGTGCGCCGGGCGGCCGAGCTGGCCGACACCTGGTTCATCAATCCGCACCAACGCATGGCGACGATCGAGCGCCAGCTCTCGCTCTACAACCAGGCGCTGGAAGAATTCGGCAAGCCGCCACCCGCCGAGCTGCCGTTGATGCGGGAGATCTTCGTCGCCTCCAGCCGCGAGGAGGCAACCCGTCTCGCCCGGCCCTATCTCGAGGAGAAATACAAGGTCTACCACCATTGGGGTCAGGACAAGGCGATGCCGGCGGACGACGCCGACCTGTCGCTCGATTTCGACGAGCTGACCCGCGACCGTTTCCTCTTCGGCTCGCCCGACGAGGTGGCGGAACAGATCATCGGCTACAAGCAGCGGCTCGGCGTCACCCGGATGATCCTCTCCGTTCACTGGGTCGGCATGCCGCACGCCCAAGTCGAGGACAGCCTGCACCTCTTCGCCGAGGAAGTGATGCCGAGGGTGAAACAAGGGCTGTAGCCGGCCCGGAGCGCTTGCCAGGGAGCAAGGACGGGGGTCAATGCGCGCCCTCGCCGAGCTTGGCGGGGACCTCGCGGTAGAAGCAGCTGAGGTAGCCCTTGCCGCAGACCGGATGCTCGGGCACGGTCTCGAAGACCACGGTGTCGTCGTCGCAATCGACCAGGACACGAGATATGCGGACGAACTTGCCGTCCTCCTCCCCCATCCGCCAGACTCGGCCGAGGGTGCGGCGATAGAGCGTCAGAAGACCGCTCTCGCAGCTCGCCCGCCAGGCCTCCTCATTCATGAAGCCGACCATCAGCACCTCGCGGCTATAGGCGTGCTGCACCACGCAGGGCACCAGGCCGCCCATCTTGTCGAAGTCGAGGGGGATGGGCTCGAAGCTCTCGCCCGGACCCGCGGAATCCTCTATCACTTCGGTCATCGCTCGCTCCTCCCGCACGCCGGTGGCGCGCCGGCGAGGGTATTCTTGTGGATGCGCCCGGCCTTGGCGACCAGACGCACTCGGCTCGCCTGGCCCAGGCTCCAAATATCGTCCAGGGGATCGCCGTCGAAGGCCACCAAGTCTGCGATTTGGCCGGCTTCCAAGGTTCCCAGATCGGAATAGCCGAGGAAATCGGCCGCCGTCGAAGTGGCGGCGACGATCGCCTGCATCGGCGTCATGCCCAGGTAGTCGACCATGTAGCCGAGCTCGATCAAGTTTTCGCCGGTCAGCAGGCGGTGCGACTGATCGGTCCCCATGGCGACCTTGACACCGCGCCTGACGGCCTCCCGGAAGAGCGGGATCTGGGCCTCCAGGCCGGCCATGATGCGGGCTTCCTTGCTGGTCTCGTCCGCCAGCTCCTGCCCGGCCCAGGCCTTGTCGCGCCGGCGCCGCTTATGGCCCTCCGGAATCAGCGCCAGCGTCGGCACCCACCAGGTGCCTTGGGCCAACATGGTCTCGATACATTCCTCGTCCAGGAACCAGCCGTGCTCGATCGAGCGGGCGCCGCCTTCGAGGGCGTTCTTGATCCCCTGCAAGCCTTCCGCGTGGACCGCCACGTAGGTGCCCTTGGCCTCCGCCTCGGCGACGGCGGTGGCGATCTCCTCGACGCTGAACTGCACCTCGTCGTAATCATCGGTGACCGACGTGACGCCGCCCGTGGTGCAGACCTTGAGGAAATCGGCGCCCCGCATCAAAAACTCGCGGCAGACCCGGCGCATCCCATCCACCCCGTCGGCGATGTTGTTGGGCAGCCAGAGGCGTTTCGGTACCGGGAAGCCGGCTGGTACGAAGACGTCGCCATGCCCGCCGCTCTGGCTGATCATGGCGATCGAGACCTGCAGGCGCGGTCCGGGAACGATGTCCTCGGCGATCGCCTGGCGAAAGCCGGCATCGGCCCCGCCGGTATCGCGCGCGGTGGTAACGCCGCAGTCGAGCGTCGCCCGCAACAATTGCTGAGAGCGGAAAATGTTGTAGGTCGGATGGTTCTTGAGGTGGGAGCCGTAGTCGCGCGCCCGATAGGCGCAATGCAGGTGGCAGTCGACGAAGCCGGGGAGGATGGTAGCGCCCGCGACGTCGATCACCTCGGCGCTGGCCGGTACCGTCACGGCGCTCGCCGGACCGGCGGCCACGATCCGGCTTCCCTCGACCACGACGACGCCGTCGGCCGCCGGGTCCCGGCCGCTTCCGTCGATCAGTCGGCCGCCGAGTACCGCCCAGCTCATGCTTCGCGTTCCCTCGTCGTCGTCATGCGTATTTCAGTGCCTCGTCGGCGAAGCGTCGCGCCATCGTCTGGGGGCGGCGCGCGCGCAGGATGGCCCGGCCGATGATGGCATAGCGCCGGCAACCCTCGGCCGCGCCGAAGGCCTCGTCGATTTTGCCACCGAGGGCGCCGATCCCCGGCAGGAACATCCAGGGGGTCTCGAAGTGCCGGCGCACCATGCGGACATGGCGGCGAACGGTCTTGGGATCGTTGGCCGGCACGATGACATGATCGACGCCGACGCCCGTCGCCTCCTCCAGGATGCGGCCGAGCGCGCCGTCGTGGACGAAGCCCCCGTGACGGGCGCGGTATTCCGGATAGGGCAGCTCGCCGCCGACCAGCGGCGTCATGCCCCGGTTCCGCGTTCGCCTGGCGAACTGGCGCACCGCCTCGCGGCCCGCGAGCGGAAACAGCACCAGCCCGTCGGCGCCGGCCTCCCCGCAGACCTTGGTGAAGCCGTCCGACATCGAGGGGATGTCCGTTCCCGCCTTCTGATGGTCGTAGAGCACCGGCAGGTCGGAGAACTCGCGCACCACGGCGATCGCCCGATGCAGGCCATGGCGGAGCGCCACCACCGCGCCGAGCTTGAAGCCGACGACGCCCGGGACCGGCGCCAACGCCTCGACGATCCGGCGCATGCGGTCCAGGTCGTCGACGTCGAGCGCCGGGATGATGCCGGCGCTCGCTGCGATCAGGGGCTTGGATTTGGCCATCGTCGACCTCGGCGGTCGCCGGCTAGTCACCCGCCGCGCGGCGCTCGGCGATGATGCGGCGCGCGCTCGGCTTGATCTCGCCCATGTCCATGGAGACATCGATCACGGTGACGCTGTGGGTGAGCGCGCCGACCGAGATGATGTCGACCCCAGTGGCGGCGATCGAGAGGATCGTCTCCTCGGTGATGCCGCCCGAGGCCTCGGTCGGCACCTGGCCGTCGACGATGGCGAGCCCCGCCTTCATGTCCTCCAGCGTCATGTTGTCGAACATGATGACGTCGGCGCCGGCGTCGAGCGCTTCGCGTACCTGATCCAGGGATTCGCACTCGACCTCGATCTTGAAGGTGTGCTGCGCGCGCTCCTTGAGGATTTGGACCGCGGCGGTGAGGCCACCCGCTGCCTTGATGTGGTTGTCCTTGACCAGGATCGCGTTCTGCAGGCCGAATATGTGGTTGTGGGCGCCGCCGATCCGGACGGCGTATTTCTGCAACAGACGAATGCCGGGGACGCCCTTGCGTGTATCGGTGATGCGGGTGCCGAAGGGCTTCACCAGCTCGACGTAGCGCCGGGTCTTGGTGGCGATGCCGCTCATGTATTGGATCCAATCGAGCGCCACCCGCTCGATCGAGAACAGCACCCAGGCCTTGGTCCGGATATGCATCAAAATGTCGCCCGGCGACACCGCGTCGCCGTCCTGGACCCGCCATTCGATCTCGGCGTCGGGATCGAGCATCCGGACCGTCTCGTCGGCCAGCAGCAGACCACAGACGATGCCGGCCTCCTTGACGTAGATCTGCGCCTCGCCGGGTTGCACATCGTCGACCAGGAAGCCGCCGGTGGTATCGCCCGGATAGAGCTCCTCCTCCAGCGCCCGCTGGATCGCGGGCCTGACGAGAAAGCGGTTGATCTGCATGCCTCTCTCCCCCCGGGCGAATGGCCTGGTTCGTAGTCTAGTCGCGGATCGAGCTCCCCCGCAATCTCACCGAAACGGTGCCAGGGCCAAGGTGGCGCCGGCGCGGAGGTGGTCGTATTCGGTCATCCGGGCCGGGCCGAAGATCTGGATGCCGCGCGCCCGCATCGCCTCGTATTCGGCGCCGTCGCGGGGCCCGACCGCCGCCTCCACCGCGACCCCCTTGGCGAGCGCGCTCGCCACCACCCCTTCCATCGCCGCCAATAGCGTGGGATCGTCCCAACCGCCCGGCGTTGCCATGTCGGCCGCGAGATCGCCCGGGCCGAAGACGATGGCATCGACGCCGTCGACCGCCATCAACGCCTCGGCGTTCTCGATGCCGAGGGCGGATTCGATCTTCAGGATCACACACGTCGCCGCGTTGGCATCGGCCCGGTAGGTGGCGGAATCCTCGATCCAATAATCGGCGTTGGGGCCATGCGCCAGGGCCCGCACACCCAACGGCGGATACTTGGTGAAACGCACCAGATCCTCGACCTGGGCCACGGTCTCGGCGTGGCAGAGGCAGCAGCCGAGCGCGCCGGCGTCGAGCAGGCGGCCGATCTCGGCCCGATTCACCCCCGGGATGGTGACCACCGGGGAGAGGCCGGCGTCCCGCGCCATCACCAGGAAGTTCGTCAGGGTTTCGGGATCGTGGAGGATGTGTTCGGTCTCCACGAACAGCAGGTCGAAGCCGAGTTGGGAGACGATTCTGACCACCGAGGGGCGCAGCGCCTCGAAGACGTTGAAGGCGATCACCGGCCCCCCGTTTCTCAGGATCTCCTTGGCGCGATTGCGGATCGTGGGACCGTTCTCAGCCATCGCCGGACCTCCGTTGTCGCGTGGGGCTTGGCGGGAGGATACGAAATTCCGGGCGAGCGGGCGAGCGGGGCGGCACGGGGAGTCGCCTTTTATGGCGATTGGCACAGTACACGACTCGTTCATGCTGGCTTTGGCCTGGGCACCTGGACTGGTGGTTTTCCGGGGACGAGGAAACGAATCAGCTCAATGGCTTGACGCCTGTCGATAGGATTGACGAGCTGTCGCCTTATCCACTCGAAACCGTATCGGAAGATGGATTTTGCCATCCTTTTGTGGGTTTTGAGGCGGATCGGCTCGGCCTCGTGGAGCCAATCGCCGACTTTGTGCGCCCAGCAGAAGGTGATGGAAAGGACGGCGGTGAGCTTGGAGATGCGCTCCGGGTCGGTCATGTGGGTGTCTTCGAGGTTGAAGCCACGGGTTTTCAAGGCGGCGAAGAGGGTCTCGATTTGCCAGCGCTGGGCGTAGATGGCCAAGGCCTCCTCGGGCGCGTCGTTGGTCACGACGATCAACAGTTCGCCGGTCTTGAGATGGAGCGCGGCGACGAAGACGGGCCTGGCCTTGGGTTTTCTGGCCTCCGAGAGGCGCCTGGCGTTGGAGAGGATGCGGCTTTCCCCGGGTTTGAGGTCGCGAAACAGCTCCCTCGCCTTGACCATGCGACCACGCGTGTTGGCGATCTTGATGTTGGATCGGATGCGGATGTGAAAGGGGATGGCCTTTTCCTGCAACCATGCCAGCCAGGCGTCGCCGATGAATTCCCGGTCGGCCAGGAGGCTGGCGATCTTGTCGACCCCGAAGAGCCGGAGGACGTGTTCGAGGATCGCGATCCGCTCCTTGGTATTGGAATTGCCCGCCTTGTCGAGCACCCGCCAGCACACGGGAATGGCGATGGCGCGGTTGACGATGCCGATCATCAAGATGTTGACGTCGCGGCGACCCAGCCGCCAGTTGGTCCGGTCCATGGTCAGCCGCCACGGCCCCGCCTGGAGCCCCATCATCGCGACCAGGAACTCGGCGAGGCGATCGTAATCGAAATCGACTTGCTCGAAAAACCGTTGCAGGCGCCGATAGTTGGAGCTGGATCGCGCGCGCCCCGGAAAGTGGCAGGCCAAGTGAGAGAGGTTCACCGTCCGGGCGACGAACACGCCGAAGACCAAGACGCAAAGGCTCTCCAGACGGCTCTTGCGAAAGGCGAAGCCGCATCGTAGCGTCTCACGCAGGGCGTTGATCGGGTTGTCTCGCATGATTTCCCTCTTGACTCGTCGTGGAGTGAATCGGGAATCCTACAACCTTTTCAACGTCCTACGTAAATGCCGTCGTGTACCATGGGCGATTGGTATAAATTATTGCGTTGGAACATCGTCGGGGAGGGACGCGCATGCGCGATCTGGTGCGGCTGGAGCTGATCCGGGAATCGCTGATCGCCGTGGTCAACGAAATGCGGGCGAACGTGATCCATTCGTCCTATTCTTCCGTGCTCTACGAAGGCCACGACTTCTCCTGCGCGCTGATGACCGCCGACGGCCGCCAGATCGCCCAGTCGCTGGACGACCATCCGATCCACATCTTCGCCGTGCCCTATTCGACCGTGGAGGTCGCCACCGCCTTCGCCGGCGACATCCACGAGGGCGACATCTTCCTCCATAACGACCCCTATACCGGCGGCACCCACCTGAACGACATTCTGATGCTCCATCCCGTCTTCCACGAGGGCCGGCCGACGATCTTCACCGCCGTCCGCTGCCACTGGGGCGACGTCGGGGGCATGACGCCCGGCTCTCTCTCCGGCCAGGTTACCGAGATCATCCAGGAAGGCATCCGCATCACGCCGACGCGGATCTGTCACAAGGGGGAGATGAACGAGGCCTTTCTGGAGTTGATGTTCAACAACATGCGCACCAAGGCCGAGCGGATGGGCGACTTCAACACCATGCTCGGCACCACGCGCAAGGCCGCCGAGCACATCGAGCGGCTGTTCCAGCGCTTCGGCGGCGCCGTGCTGCTGGACGGCATCGAGGAACTGATCGCCCGGGCCGAGGCGCAGATGCGCGCCCGCATCGCCGAGCTTCCCGACGGCGTGCACCACGCCGAAGGCTATATCGAGAGCACCGGACCGACGCCGGAGCCGCTCTACGCGCGGCTCGAGCTCACCATCGAGGGTGACGAGATCACCGCCGACTTCACCGGCTCCTCGGCCCAGACCGCCGGTCCAACCAACATCGGCCCGTCGATGGCGATCAACTCCCTCGGCACCATCGTGAAATCGTTCCTCGACCCGACGACGCCGATCAACCACGGCTCCTTCGCGCCCCTTACCGTGATCGCGCCCGAGGGCAGCTTCACCAACGCGCGCTATCCCGCCCCCTGCGGCGCCATGGCCGAGGTCAAGCATCTGCTGGACGCGCTAGTCGCCAGCGCGCTGGGCGAGGCGGTGCCGGAGATGAAGATCGGCGACCACAAGGGCGGCGCCAACCACACCTACATCTCGGGCCCGGAGCCCACCGGCGAGGGCATCTATCTGCTGTATGAATGGCCGGCCGGCGGCACCGGCGGCACCGAGGGCGTCGACGGCAACCACGCCATGCGCTTCTACACTGAGGGCGATTTCAGCTCGCTCCACTCCGCCGAAGTGGTGGAGAGCCGCTTTCCGCTCAGAATCGAGCGGAGCGAGCTGCGCGAGGGCTCCTGCGGCGACGGGCGCTTTCGCGGCGGCCTCGGCATGCGGCGCGAGGTGCGTCTGGTGGGCGAGAAGGCCGTGCTCTCGGTGGTCTCGGAGAAGAACGTGATCCCGCCCTACGGGATCGACGGCGGCGGCAACGGCGCCGGCAACCGCTTCACCGTGATCCGCGACGGCGAGGTGATCGAGCCCTCGGCCGTCCCGGGCAAGATCTCCGGCTTCCCGCTCCGGTCCGGCGACGTGGTGCGGGAGGAATCCTCCGGCGGCGGCGGTTATGGCGACCCGCTGAGCCGCGAATTGGACCGCGTCGCCCGCGATCTCCGGCTCGGCTACCTCGACCCCCGCCAGGCCGAGCTGCGCTATGGCGTGGTCCTGGACGAGGACGGCGCGATTCACCCGGCGGCCACGGAGGAATTGCGGGCGCGACTCCGCGACGCGCGCGTCCACGTCACGCTGGAGGCCGCCAACGACGACCTCTTCGACGGACCACGGCGGCAATACCGCCTGCCGGGGGAAATCGCGGCGCGGCTCGGCGTGGCGGCGGGGCAGATGGTCGAGCTCAGGGCGGAGCATGGTCCCGGGGTCAGGGGCTGGGTGGAGATCGACGCGGCGGCGGCCGAGGGCATCCCCCTCGGCCCGGCGGGCATGCGGCTGCTCGGGGCCGCGCCGGGTGACCGCGTCGAGGTCCGTGCCGTTCGCCGCTCACCCACCCTCTAGCGTCTCCTCGCCCGAGTAGACCGATGTCCCAACGACAACTTCTGATTGGGATCGACGTCGGCGGCACCTTCACCGACGTGCTGTGCTACGAGGCCCGAACCCAGACGCTACTGGCGGCCAAGGTGCCGTCGATCCCCGGCAGCCAATGGCGCGGCGTGCTCGACGCGCTGGATGCGCTCGGTGTCGATCGCGGCGACATTTCCGCCTTCGTCCACGGCACCACCATCGCCACCAACGCACTGCTGGAGCGCAAGGGCGCCAAGACCGGCATGGTCACCACGGAGGGCTTCCGCGACGTCATCGAGATCGGCCGCACCCGCCGGCTGGTGGGGGGCCTGTTCGACATCAAGTTCGTTCGCGCAGCACCTATCGCCGAACGCGACGTCCGCCTCGAGGTGCCGGAACGCACGCTGAGCGACGGCACGATCGAGTCCGACATCGGCGACTTCGACTTCACCGAGATCGTGGAGATCTTCCGCGCCAAGGGCGTGGAGAGCATCGCCGTCTGTTTCCTCAACGCCTATGTCGACGACACCACCGAACGGGCCGCTGCTGAGCGACTGGGGGCCCTGATGGCGGAAGTGCCGATCACCACCTCGGCCGCCGTGGTCCGCGAGCGGGGCGAATACGAGCGCTTCTCGACCGCCGTGCTGAACGCCTATCTGACGCCGGTGATGACGGGCTATCTCGACACGCTGGCGGGCGAGCTCGAGGCGAGCGGCGTTGCCGCGCCGGTCAACATCATGGGCTCCAACGGCGGCGCCATGACGCTCGAGCGGGCGGCCGGCCTGGTCGCCGCCACCTTCCTCTCCGGCCCCGTGGGCGGCGTCAACGGCGCGCTCCGGGTTGCCGAGCTCGCCGGCATCGAGCACTGCATCACCTTCGACATGGGCGGCACCAGCACCGACGTCGCGCTGGTCCACGACTTGGAGCCCCGGATCAGTCATGCCAACCAGGTCGACGCCTATCCCCTGCAGATGCCGCAGCTCGACATCCACACTATCGGCGCCGGCGGCGGCAGCATCGTGTGGGTCCGCCCCGACGGCACGCTGGAGCTGGGGCCCCAAAGCGCCGGCGCGGTGCCCGGTCCGGCCTGCTACGACCGGGGCGGCGCGGCGGCCACGATCTCCGACGCCAATCTGCTGCTCGGCCGCCTGCCCACCGACCGCGCGCTCAGTGGCGGCCTGAAACTGGCCTCGGCGCCGGCGATGCGGGCCTTCCGCGATCTCCTCCCGGCGCTGGGCGGGGGGGCGGGCGATCCCGTGCGCCTGGCCGACGGCGTGCTCAGAATTGCCGTCGCCAAGATGGCGGGGGCAGTGCGCGAGGTCTCGGTCCACCGGGGCCTCGATCCCCGCGACTTCACCATCGTCGGCTTCGGCGGCGCGGGGCCGATGCACGTGTTGCTGGTCGCCGACGAGCTGGCGATGGAGCGCGCGATGGTGCCGCGCTACCCGGGCCACCTCTCGGCGCTGGGACAGCTCCTAGCCGATCGCCGCCACGACTTCGTGCTGGCCTGGGGGGGGCGGCTCGGCGAACTCTCGATCGATGATTTGGCGACGCGGGTGGCCGGCATGCGGGCCGAGGCGACCGGCCTGCTGGAGGCCGACGGGATCGCGGGCGAGCGGATCCGCCACCGGGTGACGCTCGACATGCGCTACTCCGGCCAGTCCTTCACCCTCGCGGTGCCGTGGGACGACGCCAGCACCGAGTGGACGCCGTTGCGCCGGGCCTTCGATGCCCGCCACGAGGAGACCTTCGGTTATGCCGACACGGAGAACGACGCGGAGATCGTCAATATCCGGCTGGTGACACTCGGCCTCGTGGACAAGCCCGACCTCGCTTTCCGGACCGAGGCCGTCGGCGACGGGTTACGCGAGACCCGTCCCGTCTGGTTCGACGACGACTGGGCCGACTGCCCGATATACGATCGCGACGGAATCGCGGCGGGCGTCACCTTCGAGGGCCCCGCGATTGTCGAGGAGGCGGGCGGCACCACCGTGGTCCCGCCCGGCTGGCGGGTCCGGGTGCATGCCTCGGGCGCCCTCGACTGCCGCCGCCGGTGACGATGGCGTAAGCCGCGTCAGCGGATCATGCTCTAAGGGCTACGGCAGGTGGTTGCGGCCGGGCCCAGGCCGGCGCGGTTTCGGCACGGCGGTGAATTGATAGCAGATGATGGCGCCGATGGCGGCGACGCCGGCGTTGGCCATGCCGATGCCCAAGATGGTCGGCGACCAGGCGACCCAGAGGAGGAGCGGCGTCACCGCGAGCTGCAGCCCGAAGAAGGTGAAACCATGCATGGCCCAGCGCTCCCGGGGGCTCTCCTCGTAACGCTGGGCCTCGTAACGCTGGGCCTCGTAACGCTGGGCCTCGTATCGATGCGACATCTCGCCTCGCTCCGCCACCGGCGCCGCCCACTCTAACCCAGCCGGGCCGAAGGCGAAAGCGGGCTTGGGTTCGCGTCGGCGAAGCGGCTATCATTGTCAATCGTGGCGTGGCCCAGGGGCATCGATGACCGGCAATGAACTGCTGAGCGGGCTCTATGCCTGGCTCGATGCCATGGCGCTCCCCGCGCTCGCGCTCGGCTTTGCCGTCCCCGTTCTCGGCACCGGGCTCGCCTGGGTCGGCAAGTTGGGCGACAGCGAGGCCGACGGCCGACTGATCGCCAATCTGTTCATTGGCCTCGCGCTGATCCTGGTGCTGCTCGAGGTCGCGGCGATCGCCGTCGCCGTTTCGGTGCTCGATGCCGATCCGTTGCAAGCCGACATCGCCCTCCTGGCGGCGCCGGTGGTCGCCGTCGTGGGCTCGATCCTGGGGATCGGGCGGGTCTTCCCGCTGAACCAGCTCGCCTCCTGGCGCAGCTTCACCGACATCGGCGCCTTCATCCTCGGCTGCGCCGTGTTGATCTGGCTGTTTTCCAAGTTCCGCGGCTGGGGGATCATCTTCTTCGGCGGCATTCCGCAGCTCGTGATCATCGCCGTGCTGGTCTTTTTCGTCTTGAAGCGGCTCTACACTCGCGCCTTCCGCCGCGATTCCCAGTCCTGACGAAGCCGGCCCCCGGAGACTTCCCATGGCGCTGACCACGACGACCATCGGGTCCTATCCCAAACCGGCCTACGTCGCGATCCCGGACATGTTCCAGGACCGCGTGGAAACGATGAAGAACCCGACGAGGGGCTACGCCGAGGCGGTGCGGGCGCTGGGCGCCGACGCGGAGGCGGTCTTGGCCCAGGGCACGCGCGAGGCGGTGCTGGATCAGGTCGGCGCCGGCGTCGACATCCCGACCGACGGCGAGATCCGGCGCGAGAACTACATCCACTATCACTGCCGCCACATCGACGGGATCGACTTCGACGACCTGACCCTGACGCGGGTCCGCGACGGTGCCTATGCCGATGCGTTGTTCCCCACCATCACCGGGCCGGTCGGCGCCGGGGCGCCCTTCCTGGCGCGCGACTGGAAGCTCGCGCAGTCGTTCACCGAGCGGCCGGTGAAAATCACCGTGCCCGGGCCGATGACGATCGGGGAGACCATCGCCGATGCCCACTATGGCGACCCGAGGCGCCGCGACGCCGCGCTGGCCGAGGCGGTGAACGTGGAGATCCGGGCGCTGGCCGAGGCCGGCTGCCGGCACGTGCAGGTCGATGAGCCGCTCTTCGCGCGCAGGCCCGAGGACGCGCTCGCCTACGGCTTCGAGAACCTGGAGCGCTGCTTTCACGGGCTTCCCGAGGACGTCATCCGCACCGTTCACATGTGCTGCGGCTATCCGGACATGCTGGACAACCCGGATTTCGTCAAGGCACCCAAGGACTCCTACGCCCGGATCGCCGACGCCATCGAGGACTCGGTGATCCAGGCGGTGTCGATCGAGGATGCCCACCGGCCGAACGACCTTTCGCTGCTGGAACGCTTCCGGACCACGACGGTGATCCTCGGCGTCGTCGCAATCGCCTCCAGCCGGGTCGAGACGGTGGAGGAGATTCGGGCCCGGCTCGCCGAGGCGCGGGAACACATCGACGCCCGCCGACTGATCGCCGCGCCGGATTGCGGCCTGGCGATGCTGGGTCGCGATCTCGCGCTCGAAAAGCTCGCCAACCTCTGTCGCGCGGCGCATGATCCGGGCGGAGGAGCCGAAACATGACGACACGAGCGGAAATGCCCGAGTGGGGTGGCGACGCCGAGGCTTTCGTCGACGGCCTCTTGCGCTGGCTGGCCGAGGCCGGCAAGTCCCACTACGACGCGGAGGTGTCGCAGCTCGAGCACGCACTGCAAACGGCGGCCCGTGCCGTCGAGGACGGGGCCGACGACGAAGCGATCGCCTCGGCGCTGCTGCACGACGTCAGCCATCTGGTGATCGGCGAGCACCGCGGCCGCGCCGACTTCCTGCGACGCGACGAGGGCCACGAGGCGGTGGGCGCCCGGTGGCTGGCGCGCGTCCTGCCGCCGAGCGTGACCCGGCCGGTCGGGCTGCACGTGCCCGCCAAGCGCTATCTCTGCGCCATCGAGCCCGCGTATTGGCATGGCCTGTCGGTTGCGTCGAAGGCGAGCCTGGAACTCCAAGGCGGCCCGCTGGGCGAGGACGAGGCCCGGACCTTCGCGGCGCTCTCCGGCGCCGAGACGGCGGCCCGCCTGCGCCGCTGGGACGACCGGGGCAAGGTCGCGGGCGCGAAGGCACCCGGGCTGGAGACCCACCGCGACCGGCTGTTGGCTATCGTGGGGGCCCGGGACGCCGAGGGCGCGTAGGCAGGCGCCACGCCATGTCGGGCACAATTGAGATGGCGCCGGCCGTGGCGCTATTTTGGGCCGCGTTTCTCGATCGGATCGAAGATGCGGAGGATGCCCGGGCGCGATGGTACGACGTCTTCAGCATCGGCGACGACGCGGCGGCGGCGGACGCCGGCGCACGCCTCATCCTCACGGGCGCCAAGACGGCGACATCGTCCTTGTTCTGGGAATACGAAGCGAGCGGTGCTCGTCCGCCTTTTGAGGGCGCGCTCAGCATCCTGCTCGATGGCAAGGCGGTGCCGATCTGCGTCGTCGAGACCACCTAGGTCGAGGTCATGCCGTTCCGCGCGGTCGACGGGGAATTTGTCCGCGACTATGGCGAATGGGACGGCACGCTCGCGACTTGGCGCGAGGAATGTTGGGCCTTTTATGTAAGGCTCAATTCGTGAATTGTATGCGTCACCTTGTTACGGCGGCGGCGAGGCAGGCTCGGTCATTGGCGCCGGGGGCGAGGCCGACGAGGTGGAACCAGCTCAGGTAGTTGTCCAGATAGCGGGTGGCGATGCCGCGGCGGGGACGCAGGAAGTCCTTCAACCGGCTGTGGCGGCTGTTCACCGTCTGCACATGCAGATCGCCCCGAACCCGTTCCCCCATCGAGCGGTTGAGTGCTTCGTGGCTCACCCCGAGCGCGGCGGCGCACGGTGGGTAGCTCGCGCCGCCGTCGGAGACCAGCAGGGCGTCCTTCGCGACCACCGGGTCGAGGGCAGCCGTGAGCGCCGCCGCATCGACCCTGGGCAGCACCGCGCTGACCGTCGTTCCGCTCCGGTCCGCCGCCATGAGAACCGGTACCTGCTCGCGCGAGAGGCCGCGCTTCTTCGCCTTGCCGCCCCGCCGCCGTGCCTTGCGCCCCAGCCCGCGCGCGCCCTTCCGGCTCTCCAGGACGTAGGTCTCGTCCGCTTCCACGATCCCCTTGAGCACCTCCGAATCGCTCCGCGCCGCCGCCAGAAACCGGTGACGCCAGCGGAACGCCGTGCTCACCGCCACGTCGCAGCGCGCCGCCGAGGCCTTCACCGTCTCCCCCTTCGCCAGCGACGCCCCGAACGACAGCCAGCGTTCCTTGTGGTGCAAGCCCGACAGCGGCGTACCGCTCAGCGCGTTGAAGGTCCTGCCGCAGCCCTTGCACTGGTAGCGCCGCAGACCCCGCGCCATACCGCGCGAAACCGCCCCTTCGCTCGCGCAGTGCGGACAGCGCCGGGCCTCGTCCACACCAAGCTCGATCGCGGCCTTCGATGCCTCGCCCTCGCTCCGGCCCGACAGCACCGCGAGCGCCTCGCGCCGCTGCGCGCGCGTCAGCCCGCGCGCCGCCGAAAGCCACACCTGGAAACCCTTGCCGTCCATAACCCAACCTCCTGACGTTCCAGGCACTCTATCACTAATGCATACAATTCACGAATTGAGCCTTATGTAAAGCAATGCATCGATTTCGACCGCGAGCCGACCCCCGATATGCCGCTGGTCCTCGAGCGATTTCAGGTGACGTATCCGACGATGGAATAGCCGGCTCGGCTTTCTTTCAACCGCCGTTCGATTTCCTCGGCGATCGCCTCTGGCGGCGCGGCGATGGAGACGGTGATCGCCGGCTCGTTCGGGCCTAGCGGCTGCAAGGTCCGGAGTTGGCTGGCCAGCAGGCTCGGCGGCATGTCGTGGTCCCGGCGAGCCGCCAGCCGCTCGGCGATCAGCCCTTCGGCGCCCGTCAGATGGACGAAAACGACCTCGCCGCCCGCCGCCAGGATGTGGCGATAATCGGCCTCGAGGGCGGAGCAGGCGAGCGCGGCGAGCCAGGGCGCGCGGTCGGCGTCGTCCAACGGCTCGCCCCTGGCCATCTTGGCGACGTTCGCCGGCGGGTGGTGGGCATCGCCCTCGACGAAGCGGGCGCCCAGGCGCCAGGCCGTCATCCCCGGCCCACCGCCCGCGACCCCGTCGCCCGGCCCCGCCTCGGCCATGAAAATCCGCCCGATCCCCGCGCGAACCGAACCGAGGATGGGCCGGAAAGCGGCCCAAAAACCACGGAAAACGACAGCGGCGCGCGAAGTGGTGGCGCAGCGTCGCATTCGAGATGATTTAAGTCGCTCGAAAGATAGTCGTGGTATTCGGCTAAGCCTAAATGACTTAACGGTTTTTTGGTGTTTTCGTTGCACCGTGTGTGCTGTCTCTCGATTCTGCTTCTCATCAGCGAAGGAGTGGGTGGTGATGGCCGAAGACGACGATCTGGACCTCCGGGACCTCGACGACGAAGAACTTACCCAGCAGATGCACGACGACCTCTATGACGGCCTCAGGGAAGAGGTCATGGAGGGGGTCGATATCCTGCTGGAACGCGGCTGGTCTCCCGACAAAGTGTTGGCCAAGGCCCTGGTCGAGGGCATGCGGATCGTCGGCATCGACTTCCGCGACGGCATCCTCTTCGTGCCGGAGGTGTTGCTGGCGGCCAATGCCATGAAGGGCGGCATGGGGATCCTGCGCCCGCTGCTGGCCGAAACCGGCGCTGCCCAGGTCGGCAAGATGGTGATCGGCACCGTCAAGGGCGACATCCATGACATCGGCAAGAACCTCGTCTCGATGATGATGGAAGGTGCCGGCTTCGAGGTCATCGACCTCGGCGTCAACAACCCGGTCGAGAACTATCTCGCCGCGTTGGAGGAGCACCAGCCCGACATCCTCGGCATGTCGGCCTTGCTGACCACGACGATGCCTTATATGAAGGTGGTGATCGACGAGCTCGCCGCCCGGGGCTTGCGCGACAATTACATCGTACTGGTCGGCGGCGCGCCGCTGAACGAGGCGTTCGCGGAGGCTATCGGCGCCGACGGCTATTGTCGCGACGCCGCCGTTGCCGTGGAAACCGCCCAGGACTTCATGCAGCGCCGCCACGACCAGCCGGCCCCGCTGCTCGCCGTCGCCGGCGCCTGACGCCGGCGTCGACGAAGCCCGAGGATCCGGAGAGAGGCCATGGCCGGTGCCCGAGACGGCGCCGGGGCGAAGGCGCCTCAGATCGCCCGGGCGGCGCGGCGCACGCTGATCGTCACCTGCGGCGCGTTGGCCCGCGAGGTCTTGGCGATCATCCGGGCGAACGGTCTCGAGCATATCGAGGTGACGGCGGTGCCGGCCGAGTTACACAACCGGCCGGAGCGGATCCCCGAAGCGGTCCGCGCCAAGATCCGCGCCCACCGCGCTTCCTTCGATCGCATCCTCGTCGCCTATGCCGATTGCGGCACCGGCGGCCTGCTGGACCAGGTCCTGGCGGAGGAAGGGGCGGAGCGGATCGAGGGCCCCCACTGCTATGCCTTCTATGCCGGCCAGACGGACTTCGCGGCACTGGCCGAGGAGGAGCCGGGAAGCTTCTACCTGACCGACTACTTGGTTCGCCACTTCGACACGCTGATCATCGAGGGTCTCGGCCTCGACCGCCATCCCGAGCTTCGCGACATGTACTTCGGCAATTACGAGCGTGTGGTCTATTTGGCGCAAACCGAGGATCCGGCGCTCGAACGGGGCGCCCGGGCGGCGGCGGACACCCTCGGCCTCGGCTATGCTTATTGCCGGACCGGCTACGGGGAGCTCGAAAGCTTCCTCCGGGCCGGTGCGGCATGTGGATAGAGTCCACTAAGGGGCGAGCCATGGCGGCGCTGACCATCGTCTACTGGCGCGACATTCCGGCGCAGGTGATCGTCAAGGCCGGGCGCAAGCAGGCCCGGCGCCAGCTCGGGAATCGCTTTCAGGAGGCGATCGACGAGGCGGCGATGCGGGCTGGCCTCCATGGCTCGGACGACTATCTCGAGGCCTGGCGGCGCTCGGCGCCGAAGGATTGTGGCGAGAATGTCGAGGCCGAGGCCGAGGCGGCACGCGCGCGGCTCGAGGCCGAGTATGACGAGGTCGCTCTGGGCGCCCTGGTGATGGCGGGCGGCCGGGCGAGTGGCGAGGCGTAGAGCCATGGCCGTCGCGTTCGAGCCGGCCCGAGACGCGGGAGCGGCCCCATGAGCCGAACCGTCCTCTCCTCCGCCAGCCGCGAGGTCGTCATCGGCTTCGAGCAACCCTTTCGCATTATCGGCGAGCGGATCAATCCGACCGGCCGCAAGAAGCTTTCCGCCGCCATGCTCGAAGGCGACTATTCGATGGTCGCGACCGATGCGATCGCCCAGGTCGAGGCAGGCGCCCACATGCTGGACGTCAACGCCGGCATTCCCTTGGCCGACGAGCCCCGGATCCTGGCCGAGTGCATCCAGCTCGTGCAGAGTCTCACCGATGTGCCGCTCTCGATCGATTCCTCGATCGTCGAGGCGCTGGAGGCCGGGCTCGCGGTCTATCAGGGCCGCGCGCTGGTCAACTCCGTGACCGGCGAGGAGGAACGGTTGGAAGCCGTCCTACCGCTGGTGAAGAAGCATGATGCCGCCGTCGTCGCCATTTCCAACGACGAGACCGGCATCTCCGAGGATCCGGACGTGCGCTACGAGGTCGCCCGCGGCATCGTCGAGCGCGCCGCTGATCATGGCATCAAGCGCGAGGACGTGGTGGTCGACCCGCTGGTGATGCCGGTGGGTGCCATGGGCCTGGCGGGGGTCCAGGCCTTCCGCATCGTCCGTCGCCTGCGCGAGGAGTTAGGTGTCAACACCATCTGCGGCGCCTCCAACATCAGCTTCGGCTTGCCCAATCGACACGCCATGAACGCCACCTTCCTGGCGATGGCGATGGGTGCCGGCATGACCTCGGCGATTCTGAACCCGCTGCATCTCGAGGAGGCGAGCTCGATCATGGGGGCCGACGTGTTGCTGGGCCACGATCCCGACTGCCGGCGCTGGCTCGCCAAGTTCCGCGAGCCGGCCGCCGAGGGCGACGAGCGGAGCGCGCGCCGCGAGGGACGCCGCCGCCGGCGCGGCTGATGGCATGAGCCGGGAGGCCCTCGTCGTCTTCACCCCGTCGGGCCGGCGGGGCCGCTTCGAATTCGGCACCGACCTGCTGGCGGCGGCGCGGAGCCTGGGCGTCGATCTCGATAGCGTCTGCGGCGGGCGCGGCATCTGCGGGCGGTGTCGGGTCAGGATCGGCGAGGGCGCCTTCGCCAAGCATGGCATCGAATCGGCCGCCGGCCATGTGAGCCCGGAAGGCGAGGCGGAGGCCCGCTGCCGTGCTCGGCGTGGAATCGACCCGGGCCTCCGGCTCGGCTGCCAGGCCCGAATCGCCGGCGACGTCGTGGCCGACGTGCCGCCCGAGGCCCAGGTCCACCGCCAAGTCGTCCGCAAACGCCCCGAGGCGAGGCCCATCGAGGTCGATCCGGTCGTCCGCCTGCACTACGTCGAGGTGGCGGAGCCGGACATCGCCAAGCCGAGCGGCGATTTGGAGCGCTTGGTCGAGGCGCTGGCGGCGCAATGGGGCCTGGGCGCGCTGGCCCTCGACCCGCTGATCCTGCCCGGCTTGCAGGAGACGCTGCGCGAGGGCGCGTGGTGGGTCACCGTGGCGGTCCGGGAGGAAGCCCGGATCGTTGCCGTCTGGCCGGGCTTCCACGAGCGCGCATTGGGTGCCGCCGTCGATATCGGCTCCACCACCATCGCCGCGCATCTGACCGACCTGGCGACGGGCGAGGTGATCGCCGCCGCCGGCGCGATGAACCCGCAGATCCGCTTCGGCGAGGACCTGATGAGCCGGGTCTCATACGCGATGATGAACCCGGGCGGCGTCGAGGAAATGACGGCGGCGGTGCGCGAATGCACTGACGAACTATTGAGCGAGGTCGCCGAGGCTGCCGGCGTGGCGGCCGCCGACATCCTGGAGGTCACCATCGTCGGCAATCCCGTCATGCACCACCTCTTCCTCGGGATCGATCCGGTGGAGCTCGGCGGCGCGCCCTTCGCGCTGGCGCTGGCCGGCGCCTTCTCGGCGCCGGCCCGGCGGCTGGGCCTGAGCGTCAATCCGGGGGCGGCGCTCTACGCGCTGCCGTGCATCGCGGGCCACGTCGGAGCCGATGCGGCGGCGGTGGCGCTCTCGGAGGGCCCGCACTTGGGCGAGGAGATGACGCTGATCGTCGACGTCGGCACCAACGCCGAAATCCTGCTCGGCAACCGGGGCCGGCTCTTGGCCTGCTCCTCGCCGACCGGTCCCGCCTTCGAGGGGGCGCAGATCTCCGCCGGCCAGCGCGCCGCCCCCGGCGCGATCGAGCGGGTGCGGATCGATGCCGAGACCCTGGAGCCCCGCTTTCGCGTGGTCGGCGTCGAGGCCTGGTCGGACGAGGCGGGGTTCGCCGAGGCGACGGCCGCCACCGGCATCACCGGAATCTGCGGCTCCGGCATCATCGAGGCGATCGCGGAGATGTTTCTCGCCGGAATCCTGGCCTCGGACGGGGTGATCGACGGCGCCATGGCCGAACGCTCGGCCCGGATCGAGGCGGACGGGCGCACCTACGCCTATCGCCTGACCGAGGGCCCGCCCGAGATCCGCGTGACCCAGAACGACGTCCGCGCGATCCAGCTCGCCAAGGCGGCGCTTTATGCCGGTGCCCGGCTGCTGATGGACCGGATGGAGGTGGATTCGGTCGAGCGCATCGTGCTGGCCGGCGCCTTCGGCAGCAACATCGATCCGGTCCACGCGATGGTCTTGGGGATGATCCCGGATTGCGACTTGGCCAAGGTCGGCGCGGCCGGCAACGCGGCCGGCACGGGCGCCCGCATCGCTCTCGTCAACCGCGCCGCGCGGCGCGAGGTCGAGGCCCTGGCGCGCCGCATCGAGAAGGTGGAGACGGCGGTCGCGGCGGACTTCCAGGTCCACTTCGTCGCCGCCATGGCCATCCCCCACGGCACGGCGGCCTATCCGAACCTGGCGAAGGCCGTGCGACTCCCGGCGCCCAAGCCCCCCCGCCAAGCTTCGGGCGAACGCCCCCGCCGCCGTCGGCGTCGCGAGGGTTGACGCCTACAACAACTGCGGCTGCTCCGGCTCCGGCGGCTCGACAACCATCTTCTCCAACGGAACGAGACACGCCGCGTCGTCGTTCCTCGGGCTGTTCACGCGGCGGTCGACCTTGAAGGCGACGAGCGCCGGGTCGGCGAAGGGCACCAACACCTCCGCGCCTGCCTCGCCCGCGAGCCACGGGCCATACACCTCGGGCGGCAGAATCACCGGCATGCGGTGGTGGATCGGGCGCAAGGCCTCGTTCGCCTCGGTGGTCAGGATGGCGAAGCTCTCGACCTCCGCCGCGCCCTCGGGGCGCCAGCGTTCCCAGATGCCGGCGAAGGCGAAGGGCCGCGCGTCCCGGAAGGTGATGCGGTAGGGCTGCTTGGCACGCCCCTCCGTCCGCCACTCGTAGAATCCGTCGGCCGCCACCAGGCAGCGGCGCATGCGATAGGCGGCGCGGAAGGAGGGCTTCTCGGCCACCGTTTCGCTTCGCGCGTTGATCATCTTCTGGCCGATCTCGATTCCCTTCGCCCAGGACGGCACCAAGCCCCAGCGCAACAGCACGATCTCCCGCACCGAGCCGGCTTCCCGGATCACGGCGGCGGATTGCGTCGGAGCGATGTTGTAGCGGGGCGCGAGATTGCCGCCGCCCACGGCCTCGAAAGTTTGGCGCACCCATTCCACCGGCGAGGTCAGGCTGTAGCGTCCACACATGGCCCGAGCCTCAATCGCCCCGGAGCCAGCCTCGGGCGAGCTGGTGGGCGATGGAGAGCGGCGGTGGCATCCGCGTCGCCTCCTTGTCGCCCCAGGCCTCGACCATCGCCTGGATCTCGTCTCGAGTGAACCAGCGGGCGTCCTGCAGCTCCTCCCGGTCGAGGTGGATCTCCGTGCTCTCGGCATGGGCGAAGCAGCCGATCATCAAGGAGCAGGGGAAGGGCCAGGGCTGCGAGGAGTGATAGCGCACCCGGCCGACCGTGATTCCCGCTTCCTCCCCGACCTCGCGGCGGACCGCCTCCTCGATGTTCTCCCCCGGCTCGACGAAACCGGCGAGCGCCGAGAAGACGCCCGGATCGAAGCGCGGCTGGCGCCCGAGCATGACGTTCCCGGCCTGGTCGATGACCAGCATGATGGTCACCGGATCGGTGCGCGGGAAATGCTGCGCCCGGCAGTCCTCGGCCACGCAACCGCGCATGTAGCCGGCCTCGCGTGGCTCGGTCGGGCGGCCGCAGACGGCGCAGAAGCCGTGCCGGGCATGCCAGTCGAGCAGCGAGCGCGCTTGGCTCAGCACGGCGGCCTGGTCGCCCGCCGCCTGCATCGCCACCGAGCGCACGTCCAGGTAACGCCCGGCCTGCGAGAAGGCGCTGGGATCGGCGGCACGGGTGATGTCGATGGCGAAATGCGGCGCGTCGTCGTGCAGCCCCAGAAGCACCACCATGGCACCCTCGGCCACGAAATCTGCCACCGCCTCGCCGCTTTGCCAGGCAATCTCCACCTCGTCCTCGACGCGCATCAGGGCGCGAAGCTCTGAGAGCACGACATAGCGCGCGTCGGGCCGGCGCTTCTGCGCCGCCAGCCAGACCTCGTCGCGCCGGATATGGCCGGCGCGATCGAACCATCCGCCGGCGAAGGTATGGGTGTGCAAATCGTCGACCTCCCGCTCGTCGGCCCGGGCGGGCCGCGTTCCGACGCGGGCGAGCCTGCCACAGCGGGCAAGCGGGGACAACGAAGGGCCATGGGGAAGGGCCGTCGCTTCAATCGACGGTCGGGCGAACCTGTCCGGCTGGTACGACGGTTTTGGCCGGCGCGATTCGATGCGCGCCACGGTCCCACCCGACTTGCCGCCCCCGCACCTGGACCCGCGCCGCGGCCGACGAGGGGCCGAGGCGCTCACTCGCCCACGATCTGATCCTCGAGGCTCTCAGCGAAATCCGTGACCTCGCGCCGCTCCCGGTCGGGAACCGAGAGCGCCTCCAGGGCCGAGCGGAGGATGACGCCAAAGATCTCCCAATCGCGCGCGGCGATGTCGAGATGGCTGTGGGCCGCCCTCATGTCGCGCCCGACGTAGCTGGCAGGGCCACCGGTCACACTCGAGAGATAGGCCACCAGCAGTTTCTCCTCGCGCAGCACGCCATAGGTGCTGCGCCCCCGCCAGAAGCGACCCAACTCGGGGTGGGAGACGGCGCGGCCGAACAGCTCGCGCACGAAGGTGGCGATCCCCCGGTTGCCGCCGAGCCGGGCATAGAGCGATGCCGGGTCGGGGCGGCGGATGTCGAGCGCCTTCATGCGCGATCTGAGTTTCGAGGCCGAGATGCCGAGAATCGAAGCGCCGCCGCCGTCTCCCGCGATGCGCCAGCCCGCCGCCTCCAAGGCGGCGACGAGATTGTTGCGCTCGAGTTCCTCGAACTCGGCGGCGCTGTAGAAGCCCCGGGCCGGGATCTGCTCTTCCGCCATCGGGGCGCGGGCGGGAAACGATATCGCGCTGCCGGGCAAGGCCTCGTCGAGCCGCAAGGGTCCATCGCCGGAGAGGATCAAGGCTCGCTCGGCCATATTGCGCAATTCGCGCACGTTGCCCGGCCAGTCGTACTTCAACAAATGGTCGAGATCGGCCGTCGATACGCGCGGTGGAGGCATGCCGAGGCTGCTCGCGTGCTCCGCCAGGAAGTGGTCCACCAGGACCCCGATGTCCTCGGGGCGGGCGCGGAGCGGCGGCACTTCGATCGGAAACACGCTCAGTCGGAAGAACAGGTCGCGGCGAAACTCGCCGGCCGCCACCCGCTCGGCGAGACTCCGGGTCGTGGCGGCGACGAAACGCACGTCCGCCTGACGCGTTCGGCCGTCTCCCAGGCGTTCGTAAGTGGCGTCTTGCAGCGGCCTCAGCAGCTTGGCCTGGGCTTCGCCCGGAATGTCCGCGACGTGATCGAGGAACAGCGTGCCGCGATCCGCCGCCTCGAGCCGGCCGGCCATCTCGCGGCCGACGCCGGGATGTGCCCCCGCCGAGCGCCCGAAGAATTCGGCTTCGAACACCTCGGGCGGGATCGAGGCGCAGTCGACCTTGACGAACGGCCCGTCGCGACGGCGGCTCTGCTCATGCAGGAATTGGGCGATCAACTCCTTGCCGACGCCGGACTCGCCTTCGATCAGCACGGTGGCGTCGGTCGCCGCGACCGCGCCGATCTGATCCAGCAGCCGTTCGAAAAGCGGGCTCGCATGGATCAGCCGAACCGCCTCGCCATGCCGCGCGCCTGGTGCGCCCGGGCGCCCGCCGCCGGCCTCGCCGTCGCGCGCGACCCGAAAGGCGCGCACCGGCTCGGCGATGTTCTTGACGACATGCTCGCCCAGAAATTCGAACCCGGCCTCGAGCCGATGGGCGACACCATCATGCACCATGCCGGAAACGGCGATACCTCCGGGGTCGGCCGGACTCTCCAATCGGGCGGCGATGTTCACGCCGTCGCCATAGACGGTGCCGTCCGGCTTCTCGATGATGTCGCCGAGATGAACACCGATGCGAAAGCGCATTTTGCGCTCGTCCGGCAGGGTCGCGTTATCGCGGGCGAGCGCCGATTGAATCTCGACGGCCGCCCGCGCGGCGCCGATGGCCGTGTCGAACACCGCCAGCACGGCGTCGCCCGCCATGTTCTCGACGCGCCCCTGATTGGCGTCGACGCGCTCGCGAAACACCAGGCGGCAGAGGTCGAGCCTGGCGACGGTCGCCCGCTCGTCGTGTTGCATGAGGCGGGAGTAGCCGACGACGTCGGCCACGAGGATGGCCGCCAATCTCTGTCTTATCAGGATCTCCGTCACGCCGATCGCCCCCATGCGCATGCGTACCCCGTGCGACCAAGTTATCAGAATAGGCCGACACTTTATATCCGACCGCATTCGGCCGCCGCGATGCGATAATGTTCGCCCGTGAGGGGAGTGGAGACATGGCCAAGGAACTGGAGGGCTTCGTCGCCCGGTTGACGGCGCTCGGCGGGGGGTCGGGGGAATCGCGCGCGCTCTATGACGACTGGGCCGCGACCTACGAGCGCAACCTCGAAGACGACTGTGGCTACATCGCGCCCGCGATCGCCGTGGCGGCCTTCGCCGCGCATTGCACCGACGGGGACGCGCGGATCCTGGATCTCGGCTGCGGCACCGGTCTGGTGGGCCAGGCGCTTGCGGCAGCGGGCTTTCGGCGGATCGACGGCGTCGACATCTCGCCTGGCATGCTGGCGGAGGCCCGCGCCAAGGGGATCTACGGCCGGTTGACGATTGCCGATCTGACGGCGCCCCTGGACCTCGGTGAGAACACCTACGACGCGGCGATCGGAGTCGGCTGCTTCGGCGGCGGCCATGCCGGGCCGCAACACTTGGGCGGCATGATTCAAGCCGTGCGGCCCGGCAGCCTGCTGGTCTTCTATATGAACGTCATTCCCTATGAAGAGGACGACTACCCCGCGCACTTCGCCCGGCTGGAGGCGGCAGGGCAATGGCGGGTGCGGCTGACGGAGGGCTCGAACTACATGGAAGCGCTGGACCGGCCGGGTTGGGTCGTGGTGGCGGAGCGGACGCGATGACGGCGGCGGTGCCCGACGACCTGCTGATCTGGGACGCGCACGCGGGCTTCGAACTGCGGAGCCTCGCCGATCTCGAGACCGTCGCGGCCTGGAAGGACGCTGGGGTGAATTTCCTCTCGGTCAACGTCGGCTACGACGTCAGACCCTGGCAAGCGACGGTCAAGGCCCTGTCGCTGGCCCGCGACTGGGTGCGGCGGACCGAGGGCTATCGGCTGGTCGGCACGGTGGAGGAGATGGCGCGCGGGCGGGCGGCGGGCGAGCTGGCCATCGCCTTCGACATAGAGGGCATGAATGCCCTCGACGGCGCGCTCGACATGGTGCGCTTCTATTACGACCTGGGCGTCCGCCAGATGCTCTTCGCCTACAACCTGAACAATCTCGCCGGCGGCGGCTGCCACGACGAGGACCCGGGGTTGAGCGAATTCGGCCGTGCCGTGGTGGCGGAGATGAACGCGGTGGGCATGGTGATCGACTGTTCCCACACCGGCCACCTGACGACCATGGAGGCGATGGCATGCTCGGCCAATCCCGTCGTCTTCTCCCATTCGAACGCCCGGGCGTTGCGTGACCACGAGCGCAACATCCGCGACGACCAAGCCCTTGCCTGCGCCGAGACCGGCGGCGTCGTCGGGGTCAACGGGATGGGTCTCTTCATCGGCGAGGACGATATTTCGACGCCCGGAATCGTCGACCATGTCGAATATTATCTCGACCTGATCGGACCCGAACACGTCGGCCTCGGACTCGACTATTTCCACGAAACCGGCGATACGGCGAGCTTCAACGAGACCGTGGCGGCGAACGATCGCTTCTGGCCCAAGGCGCAATATCCGGGCGGCGCCGTGCGCTGCGCGGCGCCGCGACAATTGCGCGCGATCGCCGTGGAGCTGGGCCGGCGCGGGCACGGCGAAGCGGTAGTGCGCGCCGTCCTCGGCGGCAACTTCCGCCGCGTGGCCGGCGAGGTCTGGAAATAGTCGGGCGCGTCGGCTAGGGGTGCTTACTGGCGCGCGCGAGGGCGCGGTCGCGGACGCAGGTCTCGTAGGTCGGGGTGGCGGGGGAAAGGCCGTCGAAGCGACAGGATTCGGCCGCCTTGCCGTAGGTGTCAGGCACATAGCGGTTGAGGCCCGGGCCCGGATTGCGCACCGGCTCGGGCACGCCCCCGGCGGTCTGGCAGGCGGCCAGCAGCAGAACGGCGGCGGCGGCGAGCGGAAGACGGTACGTCATGGCGCGACTCCGTTGGTGATTTCGCTCCGAATCTTGGCCTTGTCCGGCGCTCCGGGCAATTCGCGTTTGCGTGAACGAGACGGGTCGCTATGCGTCGTCCTCGGCGAGGAAGCGTCTGACCTCCTCCAGGAAGCGGGGCCAGGCGGGCTCCTCCTCCAGGATCAGGTGATTGCGGCCCTCCAGCGCGACGAAGCGGGCGTTCGGGATCCCCGCCGCCATCCGTCGTCCCCGCTCGAACGGCACGATACCGTCGTCCCGGCAATGCAGCACCAGGGTCGGCACCGAGACGTGGCCGAGCAGATGCGACACGTCGACGTTGCTGGAGACGTCGCGCAGGCGCACCGCGTTCTCGGGCGAGACGGTAATTCGCTGCAACTTGTTGAACCAGTCCATCTGGTCTTGCGTGGCGCCCGGGATGAACAGCGAGGTAAAGAATTGCCGGAACGCCGGATTGTCCTGGCCCCAGCCCTGCAGGATCATTTGTCTGTAAGTGTCGGCTTGCTGTCGGTCCGCCTCCGAGTCGGTGCGTCGCGCGCCTTGGGCGAAGCCGCCATAGAGCACCAGGCGGCTGACCCGCTCGGGATGGCGGGTGGCATAGGCGATCGAATAGGAGCAGCCCTGCGAGATGCCAATCAGGGGGAAACGAGCGAGACCGGCGGCCTCGATCACCGCCGCCATGTCGTCGACCATGCTGTCGAAACTGACCTCCGCCACGTCCCAGTCGGAAAGACCGGTGGCCCGCTGGTCGAAGCGCACCAACGTGCGCTCCGCCGCGAATTCCCGAAGCAGATGACGCCAGATCGGGCTTTCCCAGTCGTGTTCCAAGTGGTTTATCCAGTTGGGCGCCTTGACCAGCGGCGGCCCGCTGCCGACCACGGCATAGGCGATCTGGACGCCGCCCGTCGAGGTGCAGAAGCGGATCTGCTGCTGGATCTCGGCCTCGGGCGTGCCCGCGGCCGTTGCCTCGTCCTCGGCGCGCCACTGCCAGGCTTGCACCGGGCGGCTGATGTTCTTGAGTTTTTGCGGCCCGAGATCCTCGAAGCCCAGATCGAGCCGATTTTCGATGCTCTGGCGGACCACGTCGGAGACGCAGATGCCGCCCGGCGCCGCCAGCGCCTCCAGCCGCGAGGCGACGTTGACGCCGTCGCCGAGGATGTCGTCGCCCTCGATCACGATATCGCCCAGGTTGATGCCGATGCGGTAGCGGATGCGTTCATCTTCGCCGACGCCGGCCTCGCGCCCCGCCATCGCGCGCTGGATCTCGGCGGCGCAGGCGACGGCGTCCACCACGCTTGCGAACTCGACCAACATGCCGTCGCCGGTGGTCTTGACGATGCGCCCCCCATGGGCGGCGATGGTGGGATCGATCAGCTCGTCGCGGTGGGCGCGCTGGCGGGCGATGGTGGCGCTCTCGTCGGCCTCCATCAGCCGCGAATAGCCCACCATGTCGGCCGCGAGAACGGCCGCCAGCCGACGTTCCCCGCGCGCTGCCACCACCGGGATCTCCTTCGAGGTCGATATGATAAGGAGTCTACGAACCGCCGTCCGGGGTGTCCACACGAGGGCGGCGAGCGCTGTCCCCCAAGCTCCGCCTCAGGCGTTGATGCCGGCGGCGATGTAGCCGCCGTCGACGTTCAAAACATGGCCGGTGATGTAGCTCGCCTGCTCGGAGGCGAGATAGAGCACCGCGTCCGCCATCTCCTCCACCAGGCCGTAGCGCGCGAGCGGGATCGCCTCGCGGTAGGCCTTGCGGGTCGCTTCCGTGTGGCCGCGCTCGGTGAGCGGCGTGTCGACCGGGCCGGGGCCGATGGCGTTGACCCGGATGGCGTGGGGGGCCAGCTCCACCGCCATCTGCCGGGTGAGCTGGATGGCGGCCCCCTTGGAGGTGCCGTAGGCGACGCGGCCCCAGCCCGCCCGCTGGCCGGAGATCGATACGGTGTTGACGATGGCACCGCCCTCGCCTTGGGCCACCATGCGGCGCGCCGCCGCCTGGCCCGTCAGGAAAACCCCGGTGACGTTGACCCTGAGCACCCGCTCGAAATCCTCTAGCCCCATGTCGAGCAGGCTCCCCCGCCCGCTGATGCCGGCGTTGGCGACAGCCACGTCGAGGCGGCCGAAGGCCTCGACCGTCTCGGCCACCATCCGCGTCGCATCGCCCGCGTCGCCGACGTCGGCTGGAATTGCGATCGCCCGGCCGCCCGCGGCCTCGATCTCGGCCACCGTCTCCCCCGCGCCCGCTTCGTTCAGGTCGACCACGCCGACGCCAGCGCCCTCGGCGGCGAAGGCGCCCGCGATCGCCCGGCCGATGCCGCTGCCCGCGCCGGTGACCAACGCCACCTTGTCCCGAAACCGCATGCCGCCCCTCCCTCGCCACGGCCGTCGCGTTGTGCGGGGCCGGTTGGTACGTTAAGAATCCCAGTTAATCATAGGCGAGCCCGTCGGGCTCGCGCCAACGGAGGCATAGGCGAGCCCGTCGGGCTCGCGCCAACGGAGGCATAGGCGAGCCCGTCGGGCTCGCGCCAACGGAGGCATGACCGCCTGCATCGTCGGCTGGAGCCATGTCCGTTTCGGCAAACTGGAGAATCGCGATCTCGAAAGCTGGTCGTCGGTCGTGGCATAGGCGAGGTCGGGCTCGCGCCAACGGAGGACGTCTCGCATGACCGCCTGCATCGTCGGCTGGAGCCATGTCCGTTTCGGCAAACTGGAGAATGCGCTGGCCGACGCCGGCGTCGGGCCGGAAGACGTGGATGAGATCTTCCTCGGCACCTTCAACGGCGGCATGGACCCACAAGACTTCGCAGCCAGCCTGGTGCTGCAGGCCGACGAGCGGCTGCGCTTCACGCCCGCGACCCGGGTCGAGAACGCCTGCGCCAGCGGCTCCGCCGCGATTTACCAGGGGGTTTCCGCGATCGCCGCCGGCCGCGCCCGCACCGTGCTGGTGGTCGGCGTCGAGAAGATGACGGCGCTATCGTCGCGCGAGGTCGGCGAGGTCTTGATCAAGTGCTCCTACGTCAAGGAGGAGAACCGCGACGGCATGTCCTTCCCCGGACTCTTCGGCAGAATTACCGAGCTCTACTATCAGCGTTACGGCGAACAGAGCGAGGCGCTGGCCCGGATCGCGGCGAAGAATCACAAGAACGGCTCGCTCAACCCTTACGCCCACATCCAAAAGGACCTGGGTTACGATTTCTGCCGTGAGGTCTCGGAGAAGAACCCCTATGTCGCCGGACCGCTGAAGCGGACCGACTGCTCGATGATCTCCGACGGCGCCGCCGCCCTGGTGCTGACCGACGTGCAATCGGCGCTCGGCATGAAGAAGGCCGTCGCCTTCCGGGGCATGGCCCATGTCAACGACCTGCTGGCCATGTCCAAGCGCGACATCGTCGCCTTCGAGGGGCCGGAGCGGGCCTGGAAGCTGGCGCTGGGCGAGGCGGGGCTCGATCTCCTCGACCTCGACCTGGTCGAGACCCACGACTGCTTCACCAGCGCCGAGCTGATCGAATACGAGGCGATGGGCCTGACCGAGAAGGGCCAGGGCGCCCGGGCCATCCTGGAGGGCTGGACCGAGAAGGACGGCAAGTTGCCGGTCAACCCCTCCGGCGGTCTCAAGGCCAAGGGCCATCCGATCGGCGCCACCGGGGTCTCGATGCACGTGATGGCGGCGATGCAGGTGACGGGCGAGGCCGACGCCATGCAGATTGCGAACGCTCGGCTCGCCGGCGTCCTCAACATGGGGGGCGCGGCCGTGGCCAGCTACGTCTCCATCCTCGAGCGCCTGCGCTGAGCCGGGCCGCCCGACCATGAGCGATCGTTTCAAGGCGCTGTGGGCAACTGAGAACGACGAGGGCAAGGCCGAGGTGAGCGTGCGCGAGCTCGGCGCCGAGGATCTGCCGGAGGGCGAGGTCACCGTCGCCGTGCGCTACAGCACCGTCAACTACAAGGACGGCCTGGCGGTGATGGGCAACAAGAGCCGGATCATGCGCCGCCTGCCGATGGCGCCGGGGATCGATTACGCCGGCATCGTCGAGGCCTCCGACTCGGCCGCCTTCTCGGTTGGCGACGAGGTCGTGCTGACCGGCTGGGGGGTGGGGGAGGTCCACTCCGGCGGCTTTGCCCAGCGGACCCGGGCCAAGGCCGACTGGCTGGTGCGCCGGCCCGAAGCGCTGACGCTGCAACAGACCATGGCGATCGGCACCGCCGGCTTCACCGCCATGCTGTCTGTGCTGGCGCTGGAGGAACGCGGTGTCACGGCGGACAAGGGGCCGATCCTGGTGACCGGCGCCGGCGGCGGCGTCGGCGGCATCGCCATCACGCTTCTGGCCGAGCTCGGTTACGAAGTCTGGGGTCTCACCGGGCGGGAGAGCCTGGCCGACTATCTGAGGGGCCTGGGCGCCGCCGGTATCGTGCCGCGGGCCGAAATGACCGAGGCCGGCCGGCCGCTCGCCACCGAGCGTTGGGCCGGCGGGATCGACGCGGTCGGCGGCCAAGTGCTGGTCAACCTCCTGGCCGCCACGCGCTACGGCGGCGCGATCGCTGCCTGTGGCCTCGTCGGTGGCCTCGAATTGCCGGCGACGGTGATGCCGTTCATCCTCAGGGGCGTCGACCTGCTGGGGATCGAGTCGGTCTATTGCCCGGCGCCGAGGCGAAGCCAGGCTTGGGACCGCCTCGCCCGGGACCTGCCGCTCGACAAGCTCGACCGGATGACCAGCGTGCACCCGCTCGCCGAGGTGCCGGCGCTGGCGGCGCAAATCCTGAAGGGCCAAATCCAGGGCCGCGCGGTGATCGACCTCGCGAGCGACTAGCCCGGCGCCGAGACGGCCGTCCTTTCCTGATCTCGCCCCGGCGGGAAATCGGGACGAGGGCGTGGATGGCAACCGCAACGCGACACTTGACAGATAATTTTTTGCGGGCAATTCTAATTGTAGATGAAGATTCGAAGCGTGAAGCATAAGGGCCTGCGGCGCCTGATCGAGGACGGCGACGCGGCCGGGCTTCACGCGGAATACGTCGATAAAATCCTCAAGATGATCGCCTTCCTCTAGGACATGGAGCATGAGGACGAGCTGCGGACCGTGCGAACCTGGAAGGCCCACCGGCTCACGGGCGATCGGAAAGGGACCTGGAGCCTGTTCGTCAGCAAGACCTGGAGCCTGTTGGCGGCTCACCTTCGGCATCGACCAGGCCGAAATCGAGCTCATCGACCTGGATTATGAAGACTACCACTAAAGGAAGTGCCCATGACCGAAGCGACCAACTACAGGCTGAAGAACCCGCCCCATCCAGGCGGTTTCGTGCGCACCGAGATCATCGAGCCGATGGCGTTGTCCGTTACCGAGGCCGCGCGCGGGCTCGGCATCACCCGCCAGGCGCTTTCGAAATTCCTCAACGAGAGCGCCTCGCTGTCGCCGGAAATGGCGCTGCGCATCGAGAAGGCGTTCGGCGTGAGCATGGACACGCTCATGCGGATGCAGAACAGCTACGACATCGCCCAGGCTCGCAAACGGGAAGGGGACATCAAGGTGCCCCGCTTCGCCGGCAAGGCACGGACCGCACGGCCGGAGCTGTTCTGACCGCGGCGAAACCCAGATAGCGCGCGGCCGCCGCCGGCTTCGGCCTGCCGACGGTGCCGATCCAGGCGGGTCTACCTCTGCCCCAAGCTCGCCGCCTTCGCCGAGGCGCACGGGCCGGGCTGAAGGGCCGCTATTCCGCCGCTTCCTTGGATGCGCGCTCGGTGAGGCGGTCCAGCGCCCGGGCGAAACGGTCGAACATGTCGTCGATCTGATCCTCGGTGATGATCAGGGGCGGACAGAAACCGATGGCGTCGTCGGGCAGCGCGCGCAGGATCAGCCCCTCCTCCTGACACAGCGCCTGCAGCTTCGGCGCCATCTTCAGCGCGGGATCGAAGCGGGCGTGGGCGGCCTTGTCGGGGCTGAGCTCGAGAGCGCCGATCAGGCCGACGCCCCGGGCCTCGCCGACCAGGGGATGGCCGGCGAAACCCTCGAGCCGCTGCTGGAAGCGGGGTGCCACGCGGCGCACATGGGCGATGATCTCCCGCTCCTCCATCAGCTCGAGCGTACGCAGCGCCACCGCCGCGCAAACCGGATGGCCGGAATAGGTGAAACCGTGGCCGAAGATGCCGAGCGAGGCACTCTGCGCCCTGAGCGCCTCGAAGATCTCCTCCGAGATCAGCACCGCCGAGATCGGCAGATAGGCCGACGACAGCGCCTTGGCGCAGGTCAGGATATCGGGCTCGATCTCGAAAGTCTCCGAGCCCCACCAGTTGCCGGTCCGCCCGAAGCCGCAGATCACCTCGTCCGCCACCATCAGCACTTCGTGCTTCCTCAGCACCGCCTGGATCTTGGGGAAATAGCTCTCGGGCGGGACGATGACGCCGCCGGCGCCCATCACCGGCTCGGCGATGAAGGCGGCCACGGTCTCCGCTCCCTCGGCCTGGATCATGTCGTCCAGTTCCTCGGCCAGGCGGGTGGCGTAGTCCGCCTCGCTCTCGCCCGCTTCCGCGCCGTGGTAATAATGGGGACAGGCGGCGTGCTTGATCCGCTCGATCGGCAGGTCGAAGGCGTTCTGGGCGTAAGGGAGGCCGGTGAGGCTGCCCGACGCCACGGTGACACCATGATAGCCCCTGAGCCGCGAGATGATCTTCTTCTTCGAGCTCCGGCCCCTGGCGTTGTTGAAGTACCAGACCATCTTCACCATGGAATCGTTGGCTTCCGAGCCCGAGTTGGCGAAGAACACCTTCGAGAGCGAGGGCGGCGCCACGCCCAACAACTTCTCCGCCAGGTCGATCAGCGGGCCGGTCGATTTGCCGGCGAAGGCATGGTAGAAGGGCAGGCGTTCCATCTGCGCCGTCGCCGCCTTGATCAGCTCACGCTCGTGGAAGCCGAGGGAGGTGCACCAGAGCCCGGCCAGGCCCTCGATATATTCCTTGCCGCCGTCGTCGTAGACGAAAATGCCCTTGCCGGAATCGATGATGTGCGGCCCGACGTCGGGGTGCTGGTCCAGGTTGGTGTAAGGATGCAGCACGTTGGCGATGTCGCGGCTGGCGGGGGAATTGCCGAAGTCGGTCATGGCTCCGCTCCAATCCAATTGGGGCTCGGTATCGGCCTTCATTTCACGCCTCGGGCGGGAGCGAGTCAAAGAGTCCGACTTGCAATTCCCCGAGGCCGGCAAGACTCGCCGATGGCGACGTTTCGCTCGGACAGGTAAAGAATCCCTCGGGCTCGCGCGGCGCGCCTTGCGGGCCGGGCGCGCATGCGACAGAATCCCCCCGCCGGCCAGAGGGCGGGGCGTAGCGGAGAGGCAGAGACGATGAACGAGGCGAGCAAGACTTTCAAATGGATCGGCACCCGCCCGGTGCGTCCCGACGGGGTCGAGAAGGTGAACGGCAAGGCCAAGTACGGCGCCGATTATATCTTCCCCGGCATGCTGACCTGCAAGGTTCTGCGCAGCCCCCACGCGCACGCCCGCATTCGCTCGCTCGACACCTCGAAGGCCGCGGCCCATCCCGGCGTCAAGGCGGTGATGACGGCCGACGACCTGCCCGACCAGAAGTTCGAATACATCGGCCCCGACCGGGTGCAGGTGAACTTCCATCACGTCACCCGCAACATCATGGCCAGGGAAAAGGCGCTTTACGAGGGCCACGCCATCGCCGCCGTCGCCGCCACCAGCGAGCGAATCGCCGAGGAAGCGCTGGAGCTGATCGAGGTCGACTACGAGGTCCTGCCGCATGTGATCGACATCCGGGACGCGATAAAGCCCGACGCGCCGCTGCTCTGGGACGACATGATCACCCGCGGCCTCGATCTCGCGCCCAACACCTCCTCCAACGTCGCCAAGCACGCCGAGTTCGGTCACGGCGACATCGAGGCCGGCTTCGCCCAGGCCGACGAGATCGTCGAGATGGAGTTCACCACCGAGCCGGTCCATCAGGGCTACATCGAACCGCACGCCTGCGTCGCCATTTGCAACGCCGACAGCCAGGCCGAGATCTATAGCTCGAGCCAGGGCCACTTCGTGGTCCGCGCCCTCACCGCCAAGATCACCGGCATGCGAACGGGCGACATCCGCGTCATCCCGGCGGAGATCGGCGGCGGCTTCGGCGGCAAGACCGTGGTCTATCTCGAGCCGCTGGCCCTGGTCCTGGCGCGCAAGAGCGGGCATCCGGTCCGCGCGGTGATGAGCCGGACGGAGACCTTCAAATGCTCCGGCCCGACCTCGGGCGGGCTCATGCGGGTCAAGATCGGCGCCACCTCGGACGGGCGGATCACCGCGGCCGACGGCAACTTCGCGCTGCAGGCCGGCGCCTTCCCCGGTTCGCCCATGATGGGCGCCGCGATGTGCGCCTTCTCCTGCTACGACCTGGAGAACGTGCGCGCTACCGGTCAGGACGTGGTGACCAACCGACCGAAGGCTGCCGCCTACCGGGCGCCGGGCTCGCCCATTTCGGCCTTCGGGGTGGAGAGCGTGCTCGACGTCCTGGCCAAGAAGCTGGGGCTGTGTCCGTTGAAGTTCCGGCTGAAGAACGCGGCCAAGGAGGGCACGCGCATGCCCTTCGGGCCGACTTACAACCGGATCGGCTATGTCGAGACGATCGAGGCGCTGTTGGCCCACGAGCACTACGCAGCACCGTTGGGCGAGAACCAGGGCCGGGGCATCGCGTCGGGCTATTGGTTCAACGCCGGCGGCGAATCCAGCGCCACCGTGCACGTCAACGAGGACGGCACGGTGACGGTGGCGACCGGCAGTCCGGACATCGGCGGCAGCCGTGCCTCGATGGCGCTGATGGCGGCCGAGACCTTGGGCATCGACTACGACCAGGTGCATTCGATCGTCGCCGACACCGCCTCCGTCGGCTACACCCACGTCACCGGCGGCAGCCGGGTGACGATGGCCACCGGCCTCGCCGTGATCCGCGCCGCCGAGGACATCATCCGCCAGTTGCGGGAACGGGCGGCCAAGCTCTGGGACGTCGACGTCGAGGGCGTGCTCTGGGACGACGGCCACGCCAAGCCGGCGAGCAGCAACGTCGGCGATTTCGAGCCGATGTCGTTCGCCCATATCGCCGCGACCCGGGCGACCACGGGCGGACCCCTGGGCGCCGCGGCCTCGGTCAACGCGACCGGCGTCGGCCCCGGCTTCTCCACCCAGATGTGCGACGTCGAGGTCGACACCGAGACCGGCAAGGTGACGGTGCTGCGCTTCACCGCGGCCCAGGACGTCGGCAGGGCGATCCACCCGAGCTATGTCGAGGGCCAGATCCAGGGCGGCGTGGTGCAGGGTATCGGCTGGGCCTTGAACGAGGAGTACATTTATAACGACAAGGGCCTGCTCGATAACGCGAGCTTCCTCGACTACCGGGTACCCGTGGCCTCCGACCTGCCGATGATCGAGGCGATCATGGTCGAGGTGCCGAACGAGAATCACCCTTACGGCGTCAAGGGCGTCGGCGAGGTGAACATCTGCCCGCCGATGGCGGCGATCGCCAACGCCATCGAGGATGCGGTGGGCGTGCGCCTGCAGGCGCTGCCAATGTCGCCGCCCCGGCTGTCGGCGGCGCTCGACGCGGCGGCCGGCGGCGACGACGACTGACGCCGCGTCGTTCAGGCGGCCTTCGGCGGCCCGCCCGCATGCCGGCTGACGCACGCCAGATTTGAGGAAACGACATGACCGCTGAAGCCTTCGGCCCGTTGCAGGGCGTCAAGGTGATCGATCTCACCCACCAGATGGCCGGGCCGACCTGCGGCCTCTTCCTCGCCGACATGGGCGCGGACGTCATCAAGGTCGAGAAGATCGGCGTCGGCGACGACACCCGGCGGATGTCGCCGCCGGCGATCGCCGGCGAAAGCGCCGCCTTCATGATGATGAACCGCAACAAACGCGGCGTCGTCCTCGATCTCAAGAGCGCGGGCGGCGCTGAGGTGCTGCGGCGCATGCTGGCCACCGCCGACGTGGTGATCGAGAACTACCGGGCCGACACCATGGCCAAGCTCGGCCTCGCCTACGAGGATCTAGCCGAGGAGAACCCGGGCCTGATCTACGGCTCGATCTCCGGCTTCGGCAAGACCGGGCCCTATGCGAACCGCGGCGGCTTCGACCTGATCGCCCAGGCGATGAGCGGGATCATGAGTTGCACCGGCGAGGGCGGCGGACGCCCGCCGGTCAAGGTCGGGCCGCCGATCTGCGACATCACCGCCGGCCTGCTGCTGGCCATGGGCGTCCTCGCCGCCTATAGCCATCGTCTCAAGACCGGTCGCGGGCAGGCCGTCGAAACCTCGCTGCTCGAGGCCGGCATCACGCATACCTATTGGCAATCGGCGATCTGCCTCGCCACCGGCGTGGCCCCGGGGGCGCTCGGCACCGGCCATCCGCTGAGCGCGCCCTACCAGGTGGTGGCGACGGCCGACGGCCACATCGTCATCGGCGCCGCCAACACCAAACTCTGGATCGGCCTCCTGGAGCTGTTGGATTTGCAAGCGCTGGCGGAAGACCCCCGCTTCCGGGAGAACAGCGACCGGCGCGACAACGTCGATGCCCTGATCCCGATCCTGGAGCAACGATTCGGGACCAAGAGCTCGGCCGAGTGGCTCGACCTCCTGGCCGAGAACGGGATCCCGGCCGGACCGATCCACGACGTCAAGCAGATGCACGAGGACCCGCACACGCTGGCCCGCGAGATGGTGGTCGAGGTCGACCATCCCGTCGCCGGCCCAGTCAAGACCATCGGTCATCCGCTGAAGTTCCAGGCGACGCCCGCCAAGGTGGCGACGGCCGCGCCCGTCTTCGGCCAGCACACGGCCGAGGTGCTGCTGGAATACGGCTATGGCGAAGGCGAGATCGAGGCGCTGTCGGCCCAGGGCGCGATCCATCTGGGCGAGGCGCCGCGCCGTGCGGCGGCCGAATAGGTCTGAGATTTTCAACCTGAAACGAGGCCCTCCATGCCCAGCAGCACTGAGAGGATGACCGCCGAGAAGAAGGACGGCATCGGCTGGATGATCTTCAACAATCCGGCGCGATTGAACGCCGTTTCCCTCGACATGTGGCAGGCGGTGCCGAAGATCATCGCGGACTTTGCGGCCGACGACGAGGTCCGCGTCGTGGTGGTCACCGGCGCCGGCGGCAAGGCCTTCGTCTCGGGCGCCGACATCTCCGAATTCGCGGAGAAGCGGGACAGCCAGGAGGCGATCGCCGAATACGATGACGCCGGCACGCGGGCGCACGCAGCACTCGGCGGGATCGAGAAGCCGACCATCGCGATGATCCGGGGCTACTGCATCGGCGGCGGCATGGCGGTGGCGCTGGATTGCGACCTCAGGATCGCCTCGGAAGGCAGCCGCTTCGCCATTCCCGCCGCCAAGCTCGGCCTCGGCTACGGCTTCGACGGCATCGCCCGGCTATCCGATCTGGTGGGTCCCGCCGTCGCCAAGGAAATCTTCTATACCGCGCGGCAGTTCTCGGGCGAGGAGGCGCTGGCGATGGGCCTGATCAACCGCCTGGTGCCGGCCGGCGTGCTCGACGCCTATATCGAGGACTATGCCCGGACCATCGCCTCAAACGCGCCGCTCACCATCCGCGCGGTGAAGTTGGCGGTCGCGCAATACCTCAAACCGGAAGCGATGCGCGATCTCGACTCGGTCCAGGCGGCGGTCGAGGCCTGCTTCGCCAGCACCGACTACATCGAGGGCCGCACCGCCTTCATGGAAAAGCGCAAGCCGGCGTTTCAGGGGCGCTAGGAGGACCGCTCGGCCCGGCGGCGAAGCGCTTCAGATCAGCTTTCCGATGCGTTCGATGTTCGCCAAGGCTTCCGCCTGTTCCAATCCCGGCCATTGCATCCGCATGATGAAGTGATCGCTGCCGGTGATCTCCGCGCATTGCTGGAGCTGGTCGCGCACCTCGACCCCATCGCCGATCAGGAAACGCGAGGCAGAGAATTCGTCGAAGGCGGTCTCGAAGTTTCCGGCGGCGGCGTTCTCCTGCCCCCAGGAAGCATAGGCGGCGTATTTCGCCAGCAAGGGTCCCAGGGAGGTTTCCCGGGCGTGGGCCGAAGTGCGACCGATGAAGCATTCCCGAATGATCGGGCATTCGACGTCGGCAGCGAGACCCAAACGCCCGCGCTCGTCCCGGTAAGCGGCGATGAGGCGGGCCAGCTCGTCGAACGACGTCGTCGGCGCGGCGAGCCACGCGTCCGCGAGGCGGGCGGCACGGCGCACCGCCGCCTCGACATCGCCACCCAGCCATATCGGCGGCCTGGGCCGTTGCTTGGGCCGCACGCTCGCGACGGCGCCGTCGAGCTTGAAGTAACGTCCTTCATGGCTGACCGATTCTTCCGTCCAAAGCCGTTTGACGAGCTCCAGCCCTTCACTCAGGCGGCCGACACGGTTCCCCATGGCCACGCCCGTAGCCTGAAATTCCTCCGGCCGATAGCCGAGGCCGGCCGCGAGCACATAGTTGCCGTCCGAGAGCCAGTCGAGCGTCGCCGCCTCTTCCGCCACCAGCACCGGGTTCATCATCGAGAGCAGCAGGACGCCGGGGCCGATTTGCATGCCGGCGGCATCCTCGGCGAGCCGGCCCAGCAACGGCACGGTCTGGAACATGCCCATCGGGCCACAGACCAGATGCTGTCCCAGCAGCAGCGAGGAAAACCCGTTGTCCCTCGCGGTTCGGACCTGCTGGCGCAGGTCGGCCAAAACCGTCGCGGGATCCTCGCTCGCGCGCCATTGCGAGGCGGTGAACATTCCAATCCGCATGTCATCCTCCCTTGGGCGTCCCGCCCCACCATATATCCTTCAGGCGAAGCGACGACTTGAGAAAGGCGACGGTATCCACATTTATCCCCGCCGAACACGCCGCGACGATGGCAGCCTGTGTCCGGGTCGGCGAACGACGCGCTCCCGGCTTGGGCAATCGCGATCAGACCTCGGGCGGACGCCACCTGACGAGAATGATCAGCGGTGCCACGGCAAGCGCGGTCAGCGTGTACATGTAGAAGGCATCGATATAGCCGATCATCGCGGCCTGCCGGTGCACTTCGCCGCCGATCGCGGCGAGGCCGAGCGTCGAATCGGGATTCCAAGCTCCGAGCAAGAAGGAATATTTCAAGGTTTCGTTGAACGGCGACACGCCCTCGGCGATTTCGGCGTAGTTCACCTTGGACATGTGGATCACCAAGGCGACCGAGAGCGAGACGTGAATCGAGCTGCCGATGTTGCGGAACAGATGGAACATCGCCATGCCCTCGGGCAATTGGCGCGGATTCAACGTGGCGAAGGTCACCAGCGTCAGCGGCACCCAAAGGAAGCCGACGCCGAGACCTTGGAGAAAACTGGTCCAGGCGATGTCGAAGGTGGTGACGTTGATATCGAACCCGGTCATCGCCAGGCCGGCAATACCTTGAAAGCCGAAGCCGCAGACCAGCCAAATCCGAGGGTCGGCCCGGTGGCCGAAGAACATGCAGATAAAGCCCAACAGCGTGCCGAGGCTGCGCGCGGCGAGCAGCAGGCCGATCACCGAGTCGGGATAGCCCTTGAGGCCCTGCAACAGCGACGGCAGCAATACCATCGGGGTGAAGTTCAACATGCCGAATATGATCGTCAGCAGCAGGCCGACGGTGAAATTGCGGTCGAGGAAGAGGCGGGGATTAATGAAGGGATTGTCCGAAGTCAGGATGTGGACGAAAAAGAGATAGATGGCGATGAGGGCGACGACCGCTTCCAAGAGGATTTCGTTGGAATCGAACCAATCCGCCCGTTCGCCCCGATCGAGCATGAATTGGAAGGCGGCGATCGCCACGGCAAGGGCGATGAAACCCGTCCAGTCCAGGCGGATCCGGCTGGTGCTATCGCCGACCCGCACGAACGTCCAAATTCCGGCGAAGACGATGCAGCCGAGCGGCACCATCATGAAAAACACCCAACGCCAGCTATAGGCCTCGCTCAGATAGCCGCCGAGGGTCGGCGCGAAGACCGGCCCCAGCACCACCCCCATGCCGTAGACGGCGGTTACCGTGCCGTGGTTCTTCCTCGGGTAGCTTTCGAGGATGATGGCTTGGGCGAGCGGGGCCAGCGGCGCGCCGAAGAAGCCCTGGACGAAGCGGAGAACCACGAGCTCGGCGAGCCCGGTGGCGAAGCCGCAGAACAGCGTCGCGACGGTGAAGCCGCTGATCGCGAGGATCATGGTCCCCCGCCGCCCGAAGCGCGCCGCCAGCCAGCCCGTCATCGGCGTGGCGACGGCGGTGGCGACGATGTTGAAGGTCACGACCAGGGCGATCTGGTCCTGCGTCGCTGCGAGCGCGCCCTGCATTTGCGGCAGCGAGACGTTGGCGATGGTGATCGTCATGGCGTAGAGCGCCACGGCCATGGTCAGCGTGATCAGGACGGCCGCGCGCCGGAAGGCGGAGATCCTCGGCGCCCCGTCGTCGGCTTCGCTCACGCTGCTCACGCTGGAGGTTCTCCGGTTGAACCGGCTTCACGCCTCGGCGAGGCGAAGGCGGAAGGTCGGGCGCTTTCGGGTTGGTCCCGCCGCCCGCGTCGGCTTCGATCGACTTCTCCGAGATGACCTGGACGACCGCCTGTTCCGTGCCTCGCAGACTAGGCATTCGGGCGCTCGATGACAATCCGGAGGTCGTGGCCGGAGGTCGTGGCCGGAGGTCGATGCCTCCGGGTCTCGGTATTGCCGCCGAGCCGCGCTCGCGGCCGAGCGGGACAAGCCGAGGACGCGGCGCTATACCATGCGGCGGGACGTGGCGAGCACGCTTCGGGGAGGCGAGGAATGACGCGGACGAGTAACCAGCGCTCGGGCGGACAGCTCCTGGTTGACCAGCTCGAGGTCCATGGTGTCGACATGGTGTTCTCGGTGCCGGGGGAAAGCTTTCTCGCCGCCCTCGACGCCTTCGCCGATCACGAGGACTCGATTCGGCTGGTGACCTGCCGGCACGAGGCGGGCGCCGCCAACATGGCGGAGGCCTACGCCAAGATGACCGGCAAGCCCGGTGTCTGCTTCGTGACCCGCGGCCCCGGCGCCTGCCACGCCAGCGTCGCCCTGCACACGGCGTTTCAGGACTCGACGCCGGTGGTGCTGTTCGTCGGCCAGGTGGCCCGTGACATGCGCGAGCGCGAGGCCTTCCAGGAGATGGATTTTCGGCGATTTTTCTCCGAGCTCTCCAAGTGGTCGGCGGAGATCGACGATGCCGCGCGGATCCCCGAACTGGTGAGCCAGGCCTTCCACCGGGCGACGGCGGGGCGGCCGGGGCCGGTGGTGCTGGCGCTGCCGGAGGACATGCTGCGCGACAGAACCGGGGTGGCGGACGCGCGGCCCTACCGGCGGACCGAGGCCCATCCCGGACCCGGCGACATGGCCGCCTTGGCCGCCCTGCTGGGCGAGGCGTCCCGGCCTATGATGATGCTCGGCGGCGGCACCTGGTCGGCCCGCGCCGTCGCCGACATCACCCGCTTCGCGGAAGCCTTCCAACTGCCGGTCGCGACCGCCTTCCGCAACCAGGACCGCTTCGACAACAACCATCCGAACTATGCCGGCGAGGTCGCCATCGCCAGCAACCCGGCGCTGATCGACCGCGTCAAGGAGGCCGACCTGCTGCTCCTCGTCGGCCCCAGGCTCGGCGAGCAAACCTCGCAGGGCTATGGCCTGATCGAGATCCCGAGCCCGAGCCAGCCGGTGGTCCACGTGCATCCGGGCGCGGAGGAGCTGGGCCGCGTGTTTCGGCCTGAGCTGGCGATCAACGCCTCGATGACCGCCTTCGCTTCGGCCGCGGCGGCGCTCACGCCGAGCGCCCCGCCCGAGCGGGCCGCGTGGAGCGAGACGGCGCGCCAGGACTATCTCGCCTGGCAGGTGATCCAGCCTTCCGTCGGCGAGCTGGACATGGCGCATGTGATCGAGGTGCTGCGCGAGACGCTGCCCGCCGACACGGTCATCGCCAACGACGCCGGCAACTTTTCCGGCTGGGCGCACCGCTATCTCCGCTTCTCGGTCTACCCCAGCCAGGTGGGCCCGACCAGTGGCGCCATGGGCTACGGCGTGCCGGCGGCGATCGCGGCGGCGGCCGCGGCGCCGGATCGCCAAGTCGTCGGCTTCGTCGGCGACGGCGGCTTTCTGATGAGCGCGGCCGAGATCGCGACCGCCCTGCACCACGGCTTCAAGGCGCTGCTGTTGGTCGTCAACAACAACCTCTACGGCACCATCCGCATGCATCAGGAGCGCGAGTATCCCGGCCGCCACCCCGGCACCGATCTCACCAACCCGGATTTCGCCGCCTTCGCGCGTTCCTTCGGCGCCTTCGGCGAGGTGGTGGAGCGGAACGAGGACTTCGCCCCGGCGCTGACGCGCGCGCTCGCCGCCGATCGGATTGCGGTGCTGGAGCTCAGGGTCGCGCCGGAGGCGATCACCACCGGCGCGACCCTGACGCAAATCCGCGAAACCGCGCTGGCGCGGGCGAGGGGGTGAGGAAGCCGGGCTCTCCGGGGCATGGCCCGGAGAGCCCGTGATCGCGGTCGCCGGTCAGACCCCGGGAGATCCGGAATTTTGTTCTATTAGTTGTCCTTCGTACAGGAGGCGACCGTACAGGCAATCCCGTTCAGGCTATGCACCGTGAGCTTGTAGGTAGCGGTCTTCGAGAAGTTAATGATCTTGTAGGGGGCTTCACCCTTACCATTGGTCACCTGGTCCACTTCAAAGTGCGGGCAGCCTTCATAGCGACAGAAGCTAGCGTTGACCATAACGCCGGAGACGGGCGGATTCACCTTCACGGTGCCCGTCAGTCCCTTACCCTTTACCGAGAACGTTATGCTCCCCACCGCCATGGTGCCGCCACCGCCAACGCTGACCGAGACGTCCTGAATGACGAAGTCGTTGCCATCCTTGTCGGTCACGGTCAGATTGACCGGGTAGGTGCCGGTCGAGCTGAACGTATAAGACGGGTTTTGCGCGGTCGATGTACCTTCGCTACCGAAGTCCCAGGTCCAACCCGTGATTGCGTCACCGTCCGTCGAGCTTGAGGGGTCGGCAAAGCTGCAGGCAAGATCGGTGCAGCTATAGGTAAAAGAAGCCACCGGCGGGGTCGGGACCGAAGTAGTCGTGCAGAGCCCTTCCGGGTTCTTGCCGCCATAGACCTCGATGCAGACGGTATCGGTGTCGGACAACGCCGGATTTCCGTTGTCGGTGACGGTGAGTGTCACATAGTGGACGCCCTTGCCGAACGGTTGCGAGATATCGATGCCCGCGGAGATGAACGTCCCGTCCGTCCATGCGAAATTGCCGGGGTTCAATGAGCCGTCAACATCGTAAGATTGGCTTCCGGAGAATTGGAGCAACACCTCCGCGTTTTTGCCTTTTGGAGCCTTGATGGCCAAAGCGTCGAGCCAGTTGAGCGAAACCGGATCCTGTACCTTCGCTTGCGCCACCGGTCGTTGGTTTGCTGCCGGCGCGGGCGCGGTCACGGTGATCGTCACCATGGCGCTGTCGGTGGCGCCGTCGTTATCCGTGACCGTCAGGGTGACATCGGTCTGGCCATCGGGCAGCGCGACCGTCGGCGTGGCACCACTGGCGCTCCCACCCGACCACGACCAGGCATAACTGACGATCGGGCCGTCGCTATCGTAGGAACCACTGCCGTCGAGCGCGACCAATTCGCCATCGTCAACCGTCCGGTCGACGCCCGCGTCGGCGATGGGCGCGCTGTTGCCCAGCGTCGTTCGCGTCTGGCCGACGGCGAGGGGGCCGGTGGATATTTCGTAAACGAAGGTACCGGTCGGCGAATCCGCCGCGCCGGAAAAGACCTGCAGCAGGTAGTTGCCCGTTACCGACGAGGTCTCGATCAACGTTTCCTGTCGGCCGACCGGGAAGGGAGCGTTGCCACAATTGGTATCGACCGCGCAGGTACTTAGATCGACCTCGAATCCGACCGGATCGTAAAGCCGGACGTCCAGATCCGGGCGCCATTCGTAGCCGAGCAAACAGACATTGAATATAAACCCGCCGATGCATTCCGCCTCTCCGTCGATCGCCACCATGACGTTCAGCGGAACGTCGTAGCCGGTGGCATCGTTGCCGGCGGGGATCGGTACGTCGGTAATCGGGGCCGCCAGGGTGTCGAAATACTGGTAGGTCGGGAAGGCCGTCTGGGTCGGCGTCGCGATGGCCGTATCCGCCAAACCGACGGAGGCCTGGACGTCGATCAGTCCCTGACCGTATTCGTCGTCCCTTCTGCGGATTGCCGAGCGCATCCGTGGGACCCCGATCCTGCGCCGTGTCGTAGAGCATCTGCTTGACTTGCGCGGGCGTGAGATTGGGATTGGCCTCCAACATCAGCGCGACGGCACCGGCGACGTAGGGCGCCGCCATCGAGGAGCCGCTGCCGAACGCATAGGAGTAATCACCGCCCCAGTAAGCGGACAGCACCCCCACGCCCGGGGCCACGATATCGGGTTTCACGCGATTGTCCGCTGTCGGCCCACGACTGGAAAACGGCGCCAGGAAGACCCCGCCGTCGGAGGCGAGATTTATGGGCTCACCGTTACCGGCCAATGTCGTGCCGACGGACCACTCGGCGACGGCGCCGACGGTGATCGCCTCCGCCGCCGCCGAAGGGCTGCCGATCGAATAGGGTGTCGGACCGGCGTTGCCAGCGGCGACCACCACTACCTTGCCGGAATTGAGCACGGCGTTGTTGACCGCCGTGCTGAGAGCGTCCAGGCCGTCCGAGCTTACGGAATCGGTGAGGCCTCATGTTGATGACGTCGACGCCGGCCTGCCCTGCGCACCACTGGACGCCGGCAATGACGTCGGGGCTAGTGCCGGTACCGTTCGCCGCGAGGGCCTTCACGACGTAAATATCAGCCTCGGGCGCGACGCCATAAAGCATCTCGTCGAGGTTGGCGCCGTTGTTGTCGCAACCACCGGCGGCGATGCCGGTGACATGCGTTCCGTGCGAGTGATCGTCCTCGACGCTGCCGCCGTCGATGGTGTTGATGGAGGCGACGAC
>CBDDBZ010000016.1:0-19317 GCA_965225945.1 Alphaproteobacteria bacterium
TGGCGGATGGGCCGGCGGCGGTGGAGGCCGCCTGTGCCGAGGCGCTCGCTGGCGGCGTGTGCAGCGCCGACGTCGTGCTCAACATCCTCAATCGTCGGCGCCAGCCGTCCGAGACGGCGCCGATCCCGACGCCCGCGAACCTGCGTCTTCGCTTTGAGCCGGTGGCCGATTGCACCCGCTACGACCGCTTGAGGGGGGTCGGCCATGGAGCGCCATGAGGTCCTGGAGATGATGGCCGCACTCAAGCTCGCCGGCATGCGCGACGCGTTCGACGAGGTGCTCGCCGACGGCCTCAAGCGCCAGCATCCGATGCAGCGAATCATCGGCGAGCTGTTGAAGGCCGAGATCGCCGACAAGCAGGCGCGATCCATCAAGTACCAGATGAGTGGCGCCAAGCTGCCGCTGGCCAAGGAGCTGGCCGACTTCGACTTCACCGACACCCCGGTCAACGAGCCGCTGGTCCGCGAGTTGGCGGTCGGCGGCTTCCTGGCCAACCAGCGCAACGCCGTGCTGATCGGCGGCACCGGCACCGGCAAGAGCCATCTCGCCGTCGCCATCGCGCGGGCCTGCATCCGCGATGGCGCCCGGGGCCGCTTCTTCAACGTCGTCGACCTGGTCAACCGGCTCGAGGCCGAAGCCCGCGCCGGCCGTCAGGGCCGGCTCGCCGATCAGCTGGCCCGGCGCGACCTCGTCATCCTCGACGAGCTCGGCTACCTGCCCTTCGCCCAAACCGGAGGCCAGCTGCTGTTCCACCTCGTCAGCCGGCTCTACGAGCGCACCTCGATCATCGTCACCACCAACCTGACCTTCGGCGAATGGCCGTCCGTCTTCGGCGACGCCAAGATGACCACCGCGCTCCTCGATCGTCTGACGCACCACTGCGAGATCATCGAGACCGGAAACGACTCCTGGCGCTTCAAGAATCGGTCCTAAAGGCAACCGATCCACCTGCCGCCCGGTCGCCCAGGTGGGCCCACAGGAACCTCCCACGCGCGGTCCGCCGCCAGCCGCGTGGTGGGCGCGTCGGCCCGCGCGCGGGCCCCTCCTATGGACTACCTGTACGACCTCCGCCGTGCATCCCCAAAGGGGTCAACATTGCACGCCGATAGGGGGTCAATGTTCAACGCCGATTGACATGCTGACCCGCATGCCAGCGCTACGCCCGGCGCTGTCGCCGCTCTTGGAGACGCTCGCCGCCCTGGAGGAGGAACTGGCCAAGCTGAAGAAGAGCCTCGAGGTACGCGCCGCCCGGGACCCGCTCACCCGGCGCCTGATGACGGCGCCCGGCGTCGGTCCGCACCTGGCGTTGGTCTACAGATGCACGATCGAGGATCCGGGGCGCTTCGCCCGCTCGGGCGACGTCGGCGCCTATATCGGCTTCACGCCGAGGCGCTATCAATCCGGCGAGGTCGATCTCGTCGGCCACATCCCGAGGGCGGGCGACGCCATGTTGCGCCATGCCCTCTACGAGGGAGCCAACGCGGTGCTCGGGCCCCTGAAACGCCCTTGCGCGCTCAGGACCTGGGGCCTCGCCTTGCAGGAACGCAAGGCGGCCAAGCGGGCCCGGGTCGCCGTCGCCAGAAAGCTCGCCGTCCTGCTGCACCGCCTGTGGCAGGACGAGACCGACTTTCGTTGGGCCTAGGCGTCGGGCCGGCGGGCCCTAGGCCCGCTTCCGCCTGCTTGCCGCAGCCTGACGGGGAAGGGTGATCTCGCCTATACTGTCGCGGCATCGACCGCGTTGGGGACATCAAAGACACCCTTCTTCCTCTGACCGCCATCCTGAGGCGCCGGCAACTCCAGCCCCCCATGGCAAGGCCGGGTAGACAACCGAAGATGCGGCAAGGCGGAATTCCATCCGGAGAGGACAAAACTCGACTGGACAACCGGAACTCGAACACTCGAGCCTGATGGCACCAATCCTTCTCACCTTCAATGGTGAGCGAGGCGCCATGAGAAGCATGGGGAAGAGTAGAACCCAAAACCGAAAAACGGGGGACCCCGTGGACAACCGAAGATGCGGCAAGGCGGAATTATTTCCTGAAAGGACAGAACTCAATTAGACAACACAATACCTATCTTCCGTACCCTCGTGACGAGGATGGGTATTGCGTCCCCATAACTATGTTTCGGTGACACAATACTTATCGTAACTGCCCAGGTACATGGTGGCCTTTTAGGCGGCGTGGAGACGCTCGATCAGGGTTTCGGGATTTTCCATGAGCGCCTGGATGATGTTCCAGCCCTGTTTTCTGGCGGTCGAGATGAAGCCACGGACGGTGGCAAAGTCTTCGGCGCCTTTCTGGCTGCGGAAGCCGCCGGAGATTTTCTGCTTGACCTTCATCATGCGCCCGTCCTGCTCGGCCTGATTGTTGGTGAACGGCACGGCGAAATTGATGAGGAAGCGCAGCGCGTCTTCCTTGTGTGTCTGAAGGCGCCGGAGAAGGTTGTGCCCGGTGCGGCGCGGCTTGCTTCCCCGGCGCTTGGCCTTGCTCGATCTGGGCGCAAGAGGAGGTTGTGCCTCGTGAAAGGCGATGCCCTCGGCCGTGATCGCGTCGTAACACCCTCGGAAGCGCTCGACGAGGCCTGGTTTCAGCGCCACGCCCCGCTCCCGGGCGAGATTTACCGCGTGGCAGGCGCGGCGCAATAGTCTCTGCATCTTGCGTGCCCAGCCCTCCTTCTCGATCTCGATCAGGGCTTGCAACTCGCGCAGGTGATGGGCGTTGCACAGCGCGTGCCGTACGCCCTCCATCGTAAAGTACGGCTTCCAGTGGTCATGGACGACGATGCCGCCGACTCCGCCGAGCAGGCTGCCGCGTCGCTCCGAGACCCGATAGAAGGTCAACCGCGCGGTCGAGGCGACGTGCAACCATTGGGTCCGCCCGGCGATCCGCAAGCCGGTCTCGTCCATGTGCTTGACCGGCGCCGATTTCACCAGTTCGCGGATCACATCGACGACGCCTTGGACGGACTCGGCGCTGTTCCCGCCCCTCCGCGCGAGGCTCGCCGGAGACAGTTCCGCCCCGAACAGATCCTTCATCAATTCAGCCAGGCGGTCCTCGGGCAGGAGTTGGTAGTGCGACAGGTAGACCACCATGGCTCCGATCCGAGCGCCGTATTGAACCGGGCCGGTGATGGCGACGGGAAAAGAAGCCCGAGTGTACGTGCCGCAATGCCCGCAACGGCAGCGATGCGCCCGATGCTCCGTGACCACCAGGGGCCGGGGCTCGGGTAGATCGAAAACCTGGCGGGCCCCATGGCCGGTAGCCATATCCGGCGTCAATCCCGAACCACACCACTGGCACGTCTCGGGATAATGGTCGACGGTGGCGTCGGGATCGGCGACTTGGCGCAGGGTCTCGCCCTTGTGGCCCTTTTGCCCGCCCGGCTTGCGGGCCGATTTCTTACGGAGGCTCCTGGTGCGCTTCTTTTTACCCGCCGGTGGCTTGTTCAATCCATCGCTCGACGGTGGCTTGCCGCTGTTCGTGCTGTTCAGGCCAAGCCGGCGCTCGAGTTCACCAAGCCGGAGTTCGAACTCGGCGAGCCGCGACCCTTGGGCCAGCACCACATCGATCAGCTCGTCTTTCGACAAAAAGGCAAGAACATCCCTATCCATCGAATCCTTAGAATCGACCAACCACGCTCTGTCAAACGAAATCTAGGCCGTCAGCGCCCCAAACCCACAAAATCTGCCCCCAGAGACCCAATCCGCAGCCTCATCGAAATCAGCTACCTGGGCTGTTACTACTTATCTTCCATGGTGGGGGGCCGCTGAAAGCCCGCCTCGGGTCGAACAATTTATCCCCGTAAGGCAGGTCGGATGTCTCGTTCCGGCGACGAGGATAAGTATTGTGTCCCTGTAACCTTAGGTGGAGCGCGCGGAGCGAAGCGCGGCAAGCCCGGCCCGGCTGGACGAGCCGCTTCGCCGGCCGCGCCCGAGCCGGGCTCGCTATTCCAGCGAAATTCGCAAGCCGGCGGCCGCCGCCCAGGGCGCCAGCGCGATCGAGCCCAGGAGGCCGGCGCCGAGCAGCAGCAGGTGCGGGCGAGGCGAAAGCTCGAGGATCGCCGCCTCCGAGGCCGCGACGCCGAAGATCAGCACCGGCAGGTAGAGCGGCAGGACCAAAAGGCTCAACAGCACGCCGCCGCGGCGCATGCCGACGGTCAGCGCCGCGCCGATCGCCCCCACCAGGCTCAGGATCGGCGTGCCGAGCCCCATCGCCATGACGAGGACCACGAGGCCCGCCGGGTCCATTTGCAAGGCGAGCGCCAGCACCGGGGCGGCGACGATCAGCGGCAGACCGGAGCTCAGCCAATGGGCCAGCGCCTTGGCCAGCACGACGAGCTCCAGCGGCGGGCCGGCCAGCGCCAGGAGCTCCAGGCCGCCGTCCTCCCAGTCCGCCTGGAACATGCGATCCAGTGCGATCAAGGTCGCCAGCAGCGCCGCGACCCAGACCACGCCCGAGGCGATCCGGGCCAGCACCACAGCCTCCGGCCCGACGCCCAGGGGGAAAGAGCGTCACGGTCATGACGAAGAACGCCACCACCAGCAAGGTGGCGCCGCCTTGGCGACGGGCGATCAGCAAGTCTCGGGCGACGATGGCGAGGAGTGCGTCCATCACCTGGCCCCGAGTTCCAGCACGTCGGCCTGGGCGAGATCGAGCCCGACGTGGGTCGCGACGATCGCCATGCCGCCGCCTGCCCGGTGCGCCTCGATGGCGGCGGTGATGCGCGCGACGCCGTCCTCGTCGAGCGACACCGCCGGCTCGTCCAACAGCCAGAGCGGCGCCTCGCCCAACAGCGGGCGCGCCAGGGCGACGCGCTTGCGCTGCCCGGCGGAGAGACGCTGGGTCGCCACGTCGGCCAACCGATCGATCGCCAGCGCCCGCATCGCCTCGTCGAGGCCGCCCGGGCGGCCGCCTAGGCGCGCCCAGAAGGCGAGATTTTCGCGCACCGTCAGCAGCGCCTTCACCGCGTCCGCATGGCCGACGAAGGCGAGCCGGCGGCGCTGCGCCTCGACATCGGCGAACACGTCCTCGCCGTCCCAGGCGAGCCTGCCGTCCTCCGGTCTGAGCAGCGTCGCGATAAGCCGCAGCAGGGTGCTCTTGCCGCTGCCGTTGGGGCCGCGCAGGATCAGCGCGCCGCCGGCCGCCAGCTCGAAACTAAGATCGCGCAAGACGAGACGCTCGCCCCGGCGGCAGGCCAGCCCCCGCGCCGCCAGTGCCACGGCCGCTCACTCCCCCTAGTCGAGCTTGCGCGCGTCGTCGACCACGCGCCCGTCGTCCGCCAGCTCGTCCGCGGGCACGAAGGCGACGGCGCCGCGAAGCTTCAGCACGCTCTGGATCGAGAGCTCGATGGCGCCGCGCAATTCCTCGCTCTCTTGGCCCACCGCGACCTGGAGCGTCATCCGGTCGACGCTGTCCGGGTTCTCCAGCACGAGGCGCGCCTTGGTGATCTCGGGGTGGCGGCGCGCGATGTCCCCCACGTTCGAGGGATGCACGAACATGCCCTTGAACTTGGCCGACTGATCGGCCCGGCCCAACCAGCCCTTGATCCGGAGGTTGGTCCGCCCGCAGGGACTCGGGCCCGGGAGAAATTGCGAGAGGTCGCCGGTGCCGTAGCGGATCAGCGGGTAGACGGAATTGAAGGTGGTGACCACGACCTCGCCGACCTCGCCCTCGCCCACCGGCCGGGTGCCGCCGGGCTCGACCAATTCGAAATAGATGCCTTCATCGACGATCATGCCTTCGCGCGCCGAGCTCTCGAAAGCGATCAGGCCGACGTCGGCGGTGCCGTAGCTGTTGGCGACCTCGATGCCGCGGGCCGACAGCAGCTCGCGCACCGCCGGCGTCAGCGCCTCGGCGCCGACCACGCCTACTTGAATCGAGGAGGTGTCGATTCCCATCTCGTCGCCCTTCTCCACCAGAATTCGGAGGAAGGAGGGCGTGCCGACATAGCTCCGGGGGCGGATCCGGCCGATCGCCTGGAGCTGGATCTCGGTGTTGCCGACGCCGCCCGGAAACACGGTGCAGCCGATGGCGTGGGCCGAGTTTTCGACCATCGCGCCGGCTGGCGTCAGATGATAGGCGAAGGTGTTGTGGACGATGTCGCCCGGCCGCATCCCGGCGGCCCACAGGCAGCGGGCGAAACGGCCGAAATCCTCGGCCCCGCCGCCGGGTTCGTAGACCGGTCCCGGCGACATGAAGATCTGCGCGATAGGGCCCGTGTCGCGCGCGGCGAGGCCGCCGAAGGGAGGGGCCGCCTGTTGTGCTTCGACGATGTCCGGCTTGCGGGTGACGGGAAGTGCCGCCAGCGCGTCGAGATCGCCGATATCTTCCGCCGCGACGTCGCCAAGCAGGGCGCCGAAGAATTCGGTATTGGCCTTGGCATGGGCGATCTGGCGGCGCAGCGCGACGAGCTGTTCGGCGCGGCGCGCCTCGGGTTCGCGGGTCTCGAGCGCGTCGTAATGCTCGTCGTGGACCATCGGCGCGGGACCTCCCTCGATGTCTTCAAAAGGAAAAGGCGGCGGCCCCGGTACGGCCCCTGGGCCCGGCCCCGGCGGCTTCGACCTCAGGCGAGCCAACGCTTGCGGCGGCGGTAGTGCTTGAGGTCGCGGAAGCTGGTCTTATCGCCACCGCTGAAGCCGAGGTAGAACTCCTTGACGTCCTCGTTGTTCGCCAGCGACTCGGCGGCGCCGTCGAGCACCACGCGGCCGTTCTCCAGCACATAGCCATAGTCGGAATAGCGTAGCGCCACCGTGGCGTTCTGCTCCGCCAGGAGGAAACTCACGCCTTCCTCCTTGTTGAGCCGGGCGACGATCTCGAAGATCTCCACCACGAGCTGCGGCGCCAGACCCAACGAGGGCTCGTCGAGCAGGATCAGCTTCGGCTTGGCCATGAGCGCGCGGCCGATCGCCGTCATCTGCTGCTCGCCACCGGAGATGTAGCCGGCGAGCGAGCCGCGGCGCTTCTCGAGCCTGGGGAAATAGCCGTAGACCATCTCCAGGTCCCCGCTGCACGGCGGCCCGCCCGTCGCGACGGGTATAGGCGCCGGTCAACAGGTTCTCGTCGACGGTCAGATGCTCGAAGCAATGGCGCCCCTCCATCACCTGGGTGACGCCGCGCTTGACCAATACCGAGGGGTTGAGGGCCTGGACTTCGCCGCCTTCGTAGATGATGGAGCCCTTGGTGACCTCCCCCCTCTCGGCGCCCAGGAGATTGGAGATCGCCTTCAAGGTGGTGGTCTTGCCCGCGCCGTTGGCGCCGAGGACGGCGACGACGCCGCCCTCGGGCACCTGGAGCGACACGCCACGCAACACCAGGATCACATGGTCGTAGATGACCTCGATGTTGTTGACGACGAGGAGATTTTCCCTCTCGCTCACGGCATTCCCTACCGGGTTACTCGACTAGACGTGGAACCGGACGGCTCAGCCTTCCTTGGAGCAATCACGCGGGGTGATGTTGTTCTCCTTGGCGAACTTCGCCGCATCGGCCTCGATCAGCGGGCGGGTGATATCGCGCATGACCGGGATCCAGTCGCTGACAATCTTCCACTCTTTGACCTTGGCGTCCCACTGCTGGAACAGTACCGGATGTGCGCCCTCGTGGTCCTCGCAGGTGACCTTGATCTCCGGATAGCCGGAGAGGCCGATCTTTTCCCAACCCGCGGGCGTGATGTGGGTGTTCTCGAGACCCCAGCGGACATGCGTGCCCGTGACGACCTTCACGCCGAACTTCTTCTGCGCCTTCTTGATCGCCTCGATGACGAAGACCATGTTCAGCACGGCGCGGTTGTAGAGGACCTCTCCGACCCGCTCCCTGACGCCGGCGCCCTTGCCGCGGTCGTAGACATACTTGCGGATGTCGTCGTGCAGCTTGCTCTTGCCGCCGGGCGCATGGAAGGTCGCCGACTTGTAGCCGTGCCCGACATCACCGACCGGGCCCATGTCGACCTCGGTGCCCGACCACCAGTTGCCGATGAAGTGGTCCATCGGGTAGCCGATCTCGGCCGCGCTCTTCAACGCCACCTGGTTCATCACGCCCCAGCCGGAGAGGAAGATGTAGTCTGGCTTCCAACGGCGGATCTGCAGCCAGGTCGCCTTCTGCTCCTGCCCCGGATGGTCGACGGCAAGCATCTTCAGCTCGTAGCCGAACTTCTTGGAGAGGATCTCCAGCGTCGGGTTGGCTTCCTTGCCGTAGGCGCTGTTGTGGTAGATGTGGGCGATCTTCATGCCCTTGAGCTTGTCGAGGCCGCCTTCTTGCAGGCCCATGTAGTTGATGACGGCGCTGGCCTGGTTCCAGTAAGTGGTCGGGAAGTTGAACACCCACTTGAAGACCCGGCCGTCGGCCGCCGACGTGCGGCCGTAACCCATGGAGAAGATGGGGATCTTATCCACCGGCGACTTGGGGATGAGCTGATAGGTGATGCCCGTCGAATACGGGAAGATCACGACGGGCTTTTTCGATTTGAACTTCTCATAGCATTCGACGCCGATTTTCGTGTTGTACTGGGTTTCGCACTCCTTCAGCTCCAACATGACGCCATTGACGCCGCCGTCTCTTTCGTTGATGAGCGTGACGTAGTCCTTGATGCCGTTGGCAGAGGGGATTCCGCCGGGCGCGTAGGGGCCCGTCCTGTACACCAGTGCCGGGATGAAGATGGTTTCCGCCGCGATGGCGACATCGGCGGCCACCATGCCGCCCACCGCCGCCACCGACGCCATCCCCAGGATGGCCTTTCTAATAAACATGACCTACTACCTCCCTTCGGTCTTTTCGCGTCCCTCATGGGATCGCGCGATCTCGGACCCTAGCAAATCCGAATGCGGCTCACAATTCACGAAGCCGCCGGCCCGTCAATAAGGAAATGGCCAGACCCTGAGTTTTTCCTTGGCGATCTGCCAGAGCCGGGCCAGCCCCAGCGGCTCGACGACCAGGAAAAAGATGATCAGGCCGCCGAAGATGATGAACTCGAGATGTTTCGCGGTCACCGCCTGGAAGCCCAGGAGATCGACCATGAAGTTGTTCAGCGCGATCGGCATCAAGATGATGAAGGCGGCGCCGAAGAACGCACCCATGATGGAGCCCAGGCCGCCGATGATAATCATGAACAGCACCTGGAACGACTGGTTGATCTCGAAGGCCTCGTTGGTCTCCACCGAGCCGAGCCAGACCGCCCAGGTCATGGCACCGGCCACGCCGATGTAGAAGGAGCTGACGGTGAAGGCCAGCAGCTTGGTCTGGAACGGCCGGAAGCCGATCAGCTCGGCGGCGATATCCATGTCGCGGACCGCCATCCAGGAGCGGCCGATGGGACTTCTGACGAGGTTCTTGGCCACCAGGGCGAAGACCACCACCAGGATCAGCGCGAACAGATAGCGCGCTTCCGGCGTCGCATGGGGACCCGTCACCAAGACGCCGAAGGCCTCGCGCGGCGGCGCCGTGATGGTGCCCGACGGCGTGTAGTTCACGAACCACGGCACCTTGTTGTAGAGCCAGCCGAGGAAGAACTGCGCCGCCAGCGTCGCCACGGCGAGATAGAAGCCCTTGATCCTGAGGCTGGGGATGCCGAAAATCATGCCGACGCCGGCGGTGATCAGGCCGGCGGTGAGGAAGACGACGATGATGTTGAGCTCGGGAAAGGCGGTCATCAGCTTGTAGGCCGCCACCGCGCCCGTCGCCATGAAGGCGCCGGTGCCGAGCGAGAGCTGGCCGCAATAGCCGGTCAGCAGGTTGAGCCCGATCGCCGCCATCGAATAGCACAGCACCGGGATCATGATCGCCTGCAGGAAATACTCGTCGCCGAAGGTCGGCACGGCGACGAACATGACCACGAGCACCAAGGCGATGAACCAGCGATCCTGCTTCAGCGGGAAGATCGCCTGGTCGGCGTCGTAGTGCGATTTGAACTGACCCGCCTCGCGATAGATCATGATCTAGACCCTCTCGATGATCTTGTCGCCGAACAGGCCCTGCGGCCGGAACAGCAGGAACACCAGCGCCAACATGTAGGCGAACCAGTTCTCGATCGCGCCGTTGACCAGCGGGCCCCAGTAGACCTCCGCCACCTTCTCGCCGACGCCGATGATCAGGCCGCCGACGATGGCGCCGGGCACCGAGGTGAAGCCGCCCAGGATCAGCACCGGCAGCGCCTTCAAAGCGATCAGCGAAAGCGAGAACTGCACGCCGCTGCGCGTCCCCCACATGATGCCCGCGACCAGGGCGACGATGCCGGCCACCGACCAGACGATGATCCAGATCGTCTGCAACGGGATGCCGACGGAGAGCGCCGCCTGGTGATCGTCGGCCACGGCGCGGAGCGCCCGGCCGACCCGGGTCTTCTGGAAAAACAGTGCCAGCACGATCACCATCACGGCGGCCACCACAGTGGCCCAGATGTCGAACACCTGGAACAGGATGCCCTGCCAGATGAAGTTGCCCTGGGGGATGCCGATGTCGAGCGTCTTGATCTCGCCGCCCCACATGATTTCGCCGACCCCTTGCAGCACGAAGGCGAGGCCGATGGTCGACATGAACAAGATGATCGGGTCCTGGTTCACCAGGGGTCTCAGCACGAATTTCTCGATCACGATGGCGAGGACGACCATGGCGGCGATGGTAACGATGATGGCGAGCCAGGGCGGCATCGCCAGCCAGCCGATCTCGGAGAGCACGATCGGCACGGTGCCGGTCATCAGCCCGACCAGGGTGAGCGCGGCGAACAGCGCGAGGATTCCCTGGGCGAAGTTGAACACGCCCGAGGCCTTGAAGATCAGCACGAAGCCCAGCGCCACCAGCGAATACATCACGCCCGACATCAGCCCGCCGATCACCACCTCGGCGAAGAACTCCGGCGCATCGATCATGTCCAGGATCGGCGCCTCGACGACATCGACATAGAGCGGCAGCAGAAACTCGCCCCAGAATTCCATCTCGAAGGCTCCTCCCGCGCGGGCGCGCCTAGTCGCGAGCGACGCCGAGGTAGGCGTCGATCACAGCTTGATTGCTCTTCATCTCCCCCGGCGTGCCGTCGGCGATCTTGATGCCGTGGTCCAGCACGACGACCCGCTCGGAGATGTCCATGACCACGCCCATGTCGTGCTCGATGAGGGCGATGGTGGTGCCGAACTCGTCGTTGACATCCAGGACGAAGCGGCACATGTCCTGCTTCTCCTCGATGTTCATGCCGGACATCGGCTCGTCGAGCAGCAACAGTTCCGGCTCCGCCGCGAGCGCGCGGCCGAGCTCGACCCGCTTCTGCAGCCCGTAGGGCAGCCGGCCGACCGGCACCTTGCGGATCGCCTCGATCTCCAAAAAATCGATGATTTGCTCGACGAAGGCGCGATGCGCGCGCTCCTCGTTCCGCGTCCAGCCGAGGTAGATCGCCGCCGGAAGCAGGCTCGTCTTCCAGCGGTTCATCTTCAGGTTGCGCCCGGTCATGATGTTGTCGAGCGTGCTCATGCCGCGAAACAAGGCGACGTTCTGAAAGGTCCGGCCGATCCCCTGGGCCGCCGCCTCGTACGGCTTCATCCGCCGGCGCACCGTGCCCTTGAAAGTGATCTGGCCCTGATGGGGATGATAGAAGCCGTTGACCACGTTCAACATCGAGGTCTTGCCGGCGCCGTTGGGGCCGATGATGGCGCGGATCTCGCCCTTGCGGATATCGAAGCTGACGTCGATCAAGGCCTGAACGGCGCCGAAGGAAAGCGAGATGTTCTCGATGTCGAGGAGGACGTCGCCCTTGCGGAATTCGCCGTTCACGTCGCTCATGCCGCCTTGCGTCGTTCGCCGTCGCCGACGAAGGTTTCGGCCTCGCCGATCTTGAGATCCGCCTTCATCTGGCCGGTGTGGCCGTCCTCGAAGGTCACACTCGTTTCGATGCTGACGTCGCGGGCATCGCTGAAGAGGGCGTCGATCAGCGGGCTGTAGCGATCGGCGATGATCCGCCGGCGCACCTTGCGGGTCCGGGTAAGTTCGCCGTCGTCCGCGTCCAGCTCCTTGTGCAGCAGCAGGAAGCGTTTGATCTGCGAGCCGGCGAGCGCGCTATCGCGCGAGAGCGTCAAGTTGACGGCCTCGATGCAGCCCTTGATCAGGTCGTAGACCTCGTCGCGCGAGGCGAGGTCGGTGAAGTTGGTGTAGGAGATGGCGCTCCGCTCGGCCCAGTTGCTGGTCGCCTCCAGGTCGATCACGACGAAGCAGGCGACATGGTCCTGGCCGTCGCCGTGGGCCACCGCCTCGCGGACGAAGGGATGGAATTTCAGCTTGTTCTCGATGTACTGCGGCGCGAAGAGCGTACCGTCGTTGAGCTTGCCCACGTCCTTGGCCCGATCGATGACCTTGAGGTGGCCGGTATCGTCGAGAATCCCGGCATCGCCCGTGTGCACCCAGCCGTCCGCATCCAGGGTTTCGGCCGTCGCCTCGTCGTTCTTGAAATAGCCGATGAAGTTGCCCGGGCTCTTGTAGAGGATTTCGCCGTCCTCGGTGATCTTCAGCTCGACTCCGGGGCAAGCCGGCCCGACGGTGTCGAGCTTGACGTCCCCGTCGCGCTGAATGCAGGTGTAGGCTGAGGACTCGGTCTGGGCGTAGAGCTGCTTCAGGTTGAGCCCGATCGAGCGGTAGAAGTTGAATACCTCCTCGCCGAGCGGCGCGCCGCCGGTATAGGCCAGTCTCGCGCGACTGAGGCCGAAGTTGTTCAGCAGCGGACCGTAGATGATATAGGAGCCCAGCGCGTAGAGCAGCCGATCGATGCCACCGACCGCCCGGCCTTCCAGCAGGTCGATGCCGACCCGCCCGGCGAGCTTGGTGAAATAGTCGAAGATTTTTCGCTGCAGCCAACCGGCGTCCTCCATCCGGACCTGGATCTGGGTGAGGAAGGTCTCCAGGATCGCCGGCGGCAGCAGCGCCATGGTCGGCCCGATGTCCTTGAGGTCCCCCATCACGGTGTCCGAGTTCTCGGGACAATTGACCGTGAAGCCGACGACTCGTTGCTGCGCCACCGAGAAGAAGTGGTCGCCGACCCAGGCGAGCGGCAGATAGGCCAGGATCTCCTCCTTGTCGGTGAGCAACTCCATCTCGGATTGCAGGCGCGCGCTTTCCAGCAGGCCTCGGAAGCTCAGCAGGACGCCCTTCGGGTCGCCCGTGGTACCGGAGGTGTAAGCGATGATGGCGACGTCGTCCGCCTTGCCCTCGGCCACCTGGGCCAGGAAGAAGTCGGGGTTGGCCGCGCCATGGGCGCGTCCCCGCTCGATCAGGCTCTCCAGCGAATGCAGGTCGTCGCTGGCATAATGCCGCATGCCCTTGGAATCCTCGAAAATCAGGTGCTCGATCGCCGGCACCTTTTCGCGCACCGATTGGACCTTGTCGATCTGCTCCTGATCCTCGCAGATGGCCATCCGGACCTCGGCGTGCCGCAGCACGTAGAGCATCTCGTCGGCAACCGATTCCGCATAGAGCGGCACCGGGATTGCGCCCACCGCCTGCACCGCGTCGAAGGCCAGGTAGAGCTCCGGCCGGTTGGAGCCGATGATGGCGATCGTGTCGCCGCGCTTCACGCCCAGGTCGGCCAGGCCGCAGGCGAAGTCGCGAACTTGGTCGGCGGCCTGCTTCCAGGTCCAGGTCTGCCAGATACCGAGGTCTTTCTCCCGATACGCCGGCCGCCCGCCCCGCTCCTCGGCATGCTTGAGAAGAAGCTTCGGGCTGGTGTCATAGGCCTTCAACGACGTCTGAAGTTCCGACATCGAACGTCCTTCCCCCTTCAAGGGCTCCGGCCCCCCTTCAAGGGCTCCGGCCGTCCGACGGACGTCGCGGCCGCGCGCACGGGTCGGCCCCCAAAACCGGCCCGCGAGACCGTCGGTAATCCGTCTCCGGCAGGTGCCTCCCGATCGTCGAGCGCCGACGGGGCCCCAGGTGGCCCACCCGGTGGCGCAGCGCTATTAGTCCACTTCCGCGCGCGGCGTCAAGCTGTCGCCCGAGATTGCGGCCCTCGATCCTCACGTCAACGTCGCAATCCGGCGCCGATCAGGCTACAAGGGGCCGTGCAACGCCACCGTGCCGGAATCGCGATCGGCCCCGGCCGAATTTCGTCGGCACGGTCGGACGTCCGACAAATCGTCGCGAAGGAGGTCGATCGGTGACGAGATTGGGCCGAGATTCCCTGAACACCCGCCGCACGCTGAAGGTGGGTGGCGCCAGTTATGACTATTTCAGCCTGGAGGCCGCCGAGGCCGCCGGCATCGGCGATACCTCGCGCCTGCCGGTGTCGCTGAAGGTGTTGTTGGAGAATCTGCTGCGCCACGAGGACGGCCGCTCCGTCACCACCGAGGATGTTCGCGGCGTTACCGCATGGCTGGAGCGGCGGCGCTCCGATCGCGAGATCGCCTATCGGCCGGCACGCGTGCTGATGCAGGACTTCACCGGCGTCCCCGCCGTCGTCGACCTGGCGGCGATGCGCGAGGCGATGGTCGCGATGGGTGGCGATCCGAGCAAGATCAATCCCCTCTCGCCCGTCGACCTGGTGATCGACCATTCCGTCATGGTCGACCATTTCGCCGGCCCCGACGCCCTCGCCCGCAACATGGCTCTCGAGTTCGAGCGCAACGGCGAGCGCTACGCCTTCCTGCGCTGGGGCCAGAGCGCGTTCGACAACTTCCGCGTCGTGCCGCCGGGCACCGGCATCTGTCATCAGGTCAATCTCGAATACCTGGCCCAGGTGGTCTGGACCGCGAGAGCGGGCGATGTGCAAGTCGCCTATCCCGACACCCTCGTCGGCACCGACAGTCACACCACGATGGTGAACGGCCTCGCCGTGCTCGGTTGGGGCGTCGGCGGCATCGAGGCCGAGGCGGCGATGCTCGGTCAGCCGATCTCGATGCTGATCCCCGAGGTCGTGGGCTTCGAGCTTCGCGGCAAGCTGAAGGAAGGCACGACCGCGACCGATCTGGTGCTGACGGTGACGCAAATGCTCCGCGCCAGGGGCGTCGTCGAAAAGTTCGTGGAGTTTTTCGGCGACGGGCTGGCTGAGCTCAGCCTCGCCGACCGCGCGACCATCGCCAACATGGCGCCGGAATACGGCGCCACCTGCGGCTTCTTCCCCGTCGACGGCGAGACGATCCGCTATCTGAAGCTCTCCGGGCGCGAGGCGGATCGGGTCGCGCTGGTCGAGGCCTATGCCAAGGCCCAGGGGATGTGGCGCGACGCGGACTCCGCCACGCCCGCCTTCACCGACACGCTCCGCCTCGAATTGGCCGAAGTCGAGCCCTCGCTCGCCGGACCGAAGCGGCCACAGGATCGCGTGCCCCTTTCCGCCGCCGCCACCGCCTTCGCCGGCGCGCTGGCGGAGATCGAAGCGGGCGCCCGTCCCGGCGGCGACAACGTCGTGGCGGAGGCGGACTTCACGCTCGGCCATGGCGACGTGGTACTCGCCGCGATCACCTCTTGCACCAACACCTCCAACCCCTCGGTGATGATGGCGGCGGGACTGCTGGCCAGGAAGGCGGCGGCCAGGGGGCTCACCCGCAAGCCCTGGGTCAAGACCTCGCTCGCGCCGGGCAGCCAGGTGGTCGAGGACTATCTGCGCCAGGCCGGCCTGCAGGCCGATCTCGACGCGCTCGGCTTCAACATCGTCGGCTACGGCTGCACCACCTGCATCGGCAACTCCGGCCCGTTGGACGAGAACATCGTCGAGGCGGTGCGGGAGAACGACCTCGTGGTCTGTTCCGTGCTCTCGGGAAACCGCAACTTCGAGGGCCGGATCAATCCGCACGTCCGGGCCAACTATCTGGCCTCGCCTCCGCTGGTCGTCGCCTATGCGATCGCCGGCAGCATGACCGTCGATATCACCTCGGAGCCGCTGGGCATCGACGGGCAAGGCAATCCGGTCTACCTCGCCGATATCTGGCCGAGCTCGGCGGAAGTGCGCGACGCGGTGGAACGCAACGTGACACCGGAAATGTTCCGAACCCGCTATGCCGACGTCTTCACCGGGCCCGAGGCCTGGCGCCAGGTGCCCACCTCCGACAGCCTCACTTACGACTGGGACGCCGTCTCCACCTACGTCAAGCATCCGCCCTACTTCGAGGCGATGGACGAGGGCGAGACCGGCTTCTCCGAGATCATCGGCGCCAGGGTGCTGGCGCTGCTGGGGGATTCGGTGACCACCGACCACATCTCGCCGGCCGGCTCGATCAAGGAGGCGAGCCCGGCGGGCGAATACCTGATCGGCCATCAGGTGCCGGCGCGGCAGTTCAACTCCTACGGCGCGCGCCGCGGCAATCACGAGGTGATGATGCGCGGCACCTTCGCCAACATCCGCATCCGCAACGAGATGGCGCCCGGCACCGAGGGCGGCGTCACCCGTCACCGGCCGTCGGGCGAGCTGATGAGCATGTATGACGCGGCCATGCGCTATCAGGCCGAAGGCGTCCCCCTCGTCGTCATCGCCGGCAAGGAATACGGCACCGGCTCGTCGCGCGACTGGGCGGCGAAGGGAACTCGGCTGTTGGGCATCAAGGCGGTGATCGCCGAGAGCTTCGAGCGCATCCACCGCTCCAATCTGGTCGGCGTGGGCGTGCTGCCACTCGAGTTCCAGGGCGGCGTCACGCGCACCTCGCTGGAACTCGACGGCGACGAGAGCTTCGATCTCGTCGGCATCGGCGAGGGTGTCGAGCCCGGCCAGGACGTCACCTGCCGCATCGACCGGGCCGACGGCTCGGTCCGCGAGATCACTCTCACCTGTCGGATCGATACCCTCGACGAGGTCGAATACTTCCGCCACGGCGGCATCCTACAGTACGTGCTGCGCAACCTGATGGCGGCGTGAGGGGACGGGATCGACCAACCGTCGTGCGGCCATCACCGACAATTGATTTCGCGGTGATGGCCGGGCATCGCTAATATCCGGGCCATGAAAGGCCTGTGTCATAGCTTGGGCGGCGCCTTGGTCGCGACCGCCATCGCTCTCGGTTCGGCCCTCGCCGTCGACGCCGGGGAGCGGCTCACCGTGGTCGAGCTCTTCACCTCGCAGGGTTGCAATTCCTGCCCGCCGGCGGATCGCTATCTCGGCCAGCTCGCCGAGCGCGACGATATCCTGTCGCTGAGCTTCAACGTCGACTACTGGGACTACCTCGGCTGGCGGGACACCTTGGCGTCGCCCGTCCACACCGAGCGCCAGCGCCGCTACTCGACGGCCATGCGTTCGCGCCGGGTCTACACGCCGCAAATGGTGATCGGCGGCACGCTGGAGAAGGTCGGTTCCGACCGCGCTTCGGTGTCCCGGGCGATCGAGAATGTGCGGGGGGATGCGCGCATCTGGCTCGCCATCGAGATCGAGCGCGTTGATGACATGATCGTCGCCCGCCTACCGGGGGGCCGGATGGCGCGCGAGGCGACGATCTGGCTGGTGCGTTACGACAGCCGCCGGGAGGTCGAGATTCGCCGCGGCGAGAACGGCGGCCGCACAATCGCCTATCACAACGTGGTCCGCGACTTCGACAATATCGGCCTGTGGCGCGGCGAGGCGATGGAAGTCGCCTTCAAACTCTCCGACCTCGTCGAGGGCGGGCGCGACCGCTGTGCGATCCTCGTGCAGATCGGCGGTCAGGGCCCGATCATCGGCGCGGCGCGCATGGCGATCGACGACGACTCCTGAGCCCGGCAGGCTGACGGAGCGCGACATCGGGGGATGCCCCTAATCCGTGGATCGACAACCCACGGAGTCCCCTCCTCTCAGCCCATGACACAAACTCTCATGCATCACCCCTTGCCCGCGAGGGGTGACAAACCGGGCAGAAAGGGGATAGTCTTTCGTTCCTGGTGAGCCGTCGAGCAGCTAGAACTTCGGCTAATACCAATCGGCCTTGAGGGAGACTCACTTTGAGGATTCCCATGGTGGATGATTTCTGACTCAATTCCGGTGATTCGGAGTTGAGGAGGTTCACTATGGGAGCGGCGATCGGGTTACGAGAGGATTTCGATGCGGCGGAGCTGCGTCGCTTGGCGAAGCTTTCCAAGGATGCCGGCCAGAGCCGCCGGCTCTTGGCTCTCGCGGTGATCTATGACGGTGGGCGGCGGACGGATGCGGCACGGACCGGCCACGTGGGGCTTCAGGTGATCCGAGATTGGGTGTTGCATTTCAACGCCGAGGGCCCGGACGGCTTGATCGATCGCAAGGCGCCCGGTGCGGTGGCGAAGCTCGACGATGCACAACGCCAGGCGCTGGGGGCACGCGTCGATGCGGGGCCGAACCCGGCGGTCGACGGCGTGGTGCGCTGGCGGCTGAAGGATCTGGCGGGCTGGATCCGGGATATGTTCGCGATCTCGCTCGACGAGACCACGGTGAGCCGGGAATTGAAGGCGATGGGCTTCACGAAGATGACGGCGCGTCCGCGCCACCATGCCCAGGAGGAGGGCGTCATCGAGGATTTTAAAAAAAATTCCCCGAGCTGGTGGCGCAAGCCCGCCGGCGCCTGCCCGCCGGCACCGAGATAGAAATCTGGTGGCAGGACGAAGCCCGTGTCGGCCAGAAGAACAAGATCACTCGGCGCTGGGCGCGGCGCGGAACCCGGCCCCGCGCACCGCATGACCAGCGCACCAAATCAGCCTATATCTTCGGCGCCATCTGTCCCGAACGCGGCGTCGGCGCCGCCCTCGTGCTCCCCCACTGCGACACCCAGGCCATGCAGCTGCATCTGGAGGAGATCTCCTCCCGGGTAGGCGCGCGCGCGCATGCCCTCCTGCTCCTCGATCAGGCGGGTTGGCACACCACGGACAAGCTGAAGATCCCCGCCAACGTTACCCTCCTGCCCCTGCCACCACGCTCGCCGGAGCTCAATCCGACCGAAAACATCTGGCAGTTCATGCGCGACAACTGGCTGTCCAACTTGGTCTTCCAATCCGACGAGCAGATCATCACCTCCTGCTGCGAAGCCTGGAACAAGCTCATCGATCAACCATGGAACATCACGTCCATCGGGCGGCGTAAATGGGCGCATGAGTTCTGATTAATGCCGATTGGTATAACACTCTAAACCAGCAATACGGGAGGTAAGGTATGAAATCGGGAATGAATCGATTGGCGGTGTTAATGCTGAGTTCCGTCGCCATGGTTATGACGGGCATGGCAATGGCGAGCCACCGCGGCGACAACACGGTCTTGATTGGCGGTGCAATTTCACAAACCGGCCGCTATTCCGAGCCGGCCGGCCGGAACTTGAATTCGATCAAACTGTGGGTCGAGGATGTCAACAAACGCGGGGGGCTCCGAGGCCATACCGTCGAGATCAAGTACCTGAACGACAAATCGGACAAGCAGACCGCCATCAAGCTT
>CBDDBZ010000017.1:0-31120 GCA_965225945.1 Alphaproteobacteria bacterium
GCCGTGGCGGAGGTCGGGGGAGGAAGCTTCCCAATTGTGGGGCGCTCAGGCCGCCTTGCGCGCGGCGATCAGGGCCAGGGTCCGTGCCATCTCGTTGGTCAGCACCGCCAGCCCTTCGTCGACGCCTTGGCCGGGCTTGTTCATGATGAAGTCGGCCCTGCAGGCGAGGCCGACATGGGCCGAAAGACGGGCCGATTGATCGGTCTCGTTGGCGGAGCCGCCGAGGTAGACCCCGGCGCCCTTTTCCCGGCAATGGAGCAACGCCAGAATCGAGTTCTGGATGCCGCCGAGATCGGGCATTTTCACCTGCAGGAAATCGGCCGCGCCGACCGCGGCGAAGGCCTCGATGTCGTCGAGCGTGTTGCACCATTCGTCGGCGACCAGCTTGACCTCGACGCCTTGGCCCAGGCAGGCCAGGCCCAAGTCCTGGAAGGCCTGGATCTGGCCCTCGCGGCTGGCCGCGATCATCGGCGTTTCGAGGTAGAGCGGCATCGGGCCCGAGGCTTCGGCCAGCCGGCCGATGAAGCCCGCCATGGCGTCCCAGTCTTCGCCGAAGAGCTGACCGAGCGTGCCGTAGACATCGAGATGCATCGCCGGGTGGTAGTCCGCCGCGCCCAGGGCCTGGACCCGGCCCGAGACCCAAGCGGCATAGGCGAGCAGTTTGGCGCCATCGGGACCGAGATCGTTCTGTAAATTGGCGAAGGAGCCGTGCGGCAGAATGTCGACCCGCTTCAGGATCATTTTTTCGACCATCACCCGGTGGTCGGTCGGGCACATGGCGAGGATGGGGAGGGGGCCGTCGGCGATGTCGGTGCCCCAGGCGCGGGCGATCACTTCCGCCGCCGTCCGCCCCGCGGAAAGTGCCGAGGCGTGCAGCAGCGCCTGCGAAATGCCGTAACGCAGCGCCGTGTGGAGGGCCTGGCCGCAGGCGCGATAAGCTTCGATCTCGCCCGCCAAGGTGCGAAAATCCGCGGCGTCTCGGCCCACCAAGAGCTCAGCGATGGGGCCTTCGACCACCCCGCGATGCGCTTCGGCGCGGAACAGCGGATCGCGCCCGGCGGCCCCGGTGAAGATGACATCCATGCAATCGCCGAAGGCGACCTGGCCGTCTTCCAAAACCAGCATCACCGACAGCGCCTCGCCCGGCTGGATTACGTGTTCGAAGCCCGCCGTCACCGGAGGGTCGACATAGGCGAAGCCGTCCTGGCGGGCACCGCCGCGGACCGCCGCCAAATCCTTGTTGAAATAACCGCTCCGCCCCGCCGAACAGATGAGATTGGTAATTTGCATGGACCCTGCTCCCCAGTGCCGTCGGGCCCAGGATGCCGCGTTTGGAGGCACTGGGGAAAGCCTTTGCCTCATGCGATGACGAAGGGTTCGTCGGTGGACATCTTGTCGGAGAGCAGTTCGGGGCCGCCCGGGCGGACGACGACCATGTCCTGGATATGCCAATGGCCGATATGCGGCTCCAGCGCCAACACCATGCCGTCTTCCAGCACGATGTCGCTGCCGCGCCGCAGGATCGGTTCCTGCTGGTGCCACCAGGCGCCGACGCCATGACCGATCAACAGCGATTCGAACTTCCAGCCGCCGTCGGTGAAGGCCGCCACCGTCGCGTCGTAGATATCGCCGACCCGTGCGCCGGGACGGCAGCGGTCGATGGCGGTGCGGTAGATATCGCGGATCGCGCGATATTCGTCCCGTTGCGTCTGGGTCGGCTGGCCAAAGACGAGATTGCGCGATTGGTGTCCCGGATAACCGTCGAGATAGGCGACGTAGTCGGTGCGCATGACATCGCCGAGGTGAAACACCACGTCGCTTTCACCGGCGTAGGGGATCGTGTTGGAACTGGAATTCAGAATGCCATGCGCCCAGTTGCAGCCACCTTCGAGGCATCCGGCGATGATTCGGGCGTGGGCCGAGCGTTCGCTGTCACCAACCCGCAATTGGGGAAAGACATCGAGGTATACATCGTCCAGCAGGTCGGCCCCGCGCTTGATGCGGGCGATTTCCGCGTCGGTCTTGATCCACCGGACCCGGTCCATGATCGCGGTGCAATCGACCATCGTCAGGCCCGGCGTGGCGTCCTGCACCAAGGCCCAATCCCGCGCGCTGACATAATCCCGCTCGAAGCCGACGCGCGCGCCGCCGAGCCCTTCCTGGCGCAACACTTCGGCGAGCCGCGCATAGGGCGATTCGACATAGCCTTCGTAAAGGACCTGGCGCTCGACCCAGGAATCGCGCGCCGCCAGCCCGGCCGCCGTCGCGTTCACGACGAGCACCGGATCGCCCTCGCGCGGCCAGAGCACCATCACGGCGCGGTCGGAATCGGTCAGGTCCATCAGCCGGGCCAAGGTGCCCGGATAGGCGAGACCCGTGAGATAAGTGAAATTCCGCCCCGACCGCGCCACCACCGCAGCCAAATCGTTCTCATCCATCAACCGGTTCAAGCGGTCGATGTTGGCAATGATCTGGGGTCTCTTGCCTACCATGTTCCTGGCCTTTCCCCTGTAACCTTCAATTCCATGGCGATGATATCCAAATCCCACCGTCGTTCGAGTGGGTTCACTCCCTCGCCAGCCCAATATTGGTATTCCGAGCGTGCTCGGAAGCCAATTTGAACGCCGGCGGCAATCGCAGTCGGGCAAGCCGCGTTCGAGACCTCGCAACGGCACGGTTGCCAGGTTCCTGCCGCCAGCTTCACCGCCAGCGCGTCGGGCGGCTCCGGCCGCCAAAAGCGTCGGACACCGAGGTTTCCACTACATTCAAACAACTCGGCCTCGACCGCCGCCGGCTAGCCGAAGGTGCGGGATACTTCTCCACGCCATGTTCTATGGCGCCGCCTACCACAAGTCGATGGTGGGGATAGGGAGCTGTGGAACGGCGTGCAAAGTTGACCCCTGTTGAGGGGTGATCGGCGTCCAAATTTGACCCCCTGAGCCTGGCTAGTCCAAGTCACCTCGTTTTTGGGCGGACGAGGTGGTGGGGGATGTTGGTCGTGGAGACGATAGCGCGGATCCGGCGGGAGTATTTCGTCAAGGGGAAGCCGATCAAGGAGATCGTGCGGGACGTGAAGGTCTCGGGCAACACGGTGCGCAAGGTGATCCGTTCGCAGGCGACGGCGTTCACCTACGACCGGCGGGTCCAGCCGATGCCGAAGCTGGGGCCGTGGACGGTCGAGCTGGAGCGGATGCTGGAGGCCAACGAGACCAAGTCGAAGCGGGAGCGGCTGACGCTGCTACGGATCTCCGAAGCCCTCGAGGGTCTGGGCTATGGCGGCGGCTACGACGCGGTGCGGCGCTACGCCAAGGCGTGGCGGTGGCGCCGTTCGGCATCGACGGCGCAGACCTATGTGCCGTTGGTGTTCTCGCCGGGCGAGGCCTATCAGTTCGACTGGAGCCACGAGTACGTGGTGCTGGCGGGGGTGACGACCAAGGTCAAGGTCGCGCACGTCCGGCTGTGCCACAGCCGAATGTTCTTCGTCCGCGCTTATCCGCGCGAGAGCCAGGAGATGGTGTTCGACGCCCACGACCGGGCATTCCGGCTGTTCCAGGGTGCCTGCCGGCGAGGCATCTACGACAACATGAAGACGGCGGTGCAGACCGTCCTCATCGGCAAGGAGCGCGCGTTCAACCGGCGCTTCGTGCAGATGTGTGGCCACTACCTGGTCGAACCGACAGCATGCACGCCGGGAGCGGGATGGGAGAAGGGGCAGGTCGAGAACCAGGTCGGGATCATCCGCGGTCGGTTCTTCACCCCGCGGCTGCGCTTCAAGACCTACGACGAGCTCAACGCCTGGCTCTTGGACCAGTGCGTCGCCTACGCCCGGCGTCATCCCCACCCGGTGTTCAAGGACAGGACTGTCTGGCAGGTGTTCGAGGACGAGCGTCCGTCCCTGGTCGGCTATCGCGGGCCGTTCGACGGCTTCCACGCGGTCCCGGCGTCGGTGTCGAAGACCTGCCTGGTGCGCTTCGACAGCAACAAGTACAGCGTGGCGGCGCGCGCCGTCGGCCGTCCGGTCGAGGTCCATGCCTACGCCGATCGCATCGTCATCCGCCAGGACGGCGAGATCGTCGCCGAGCATGCCCGGCGCTTCGGCCGCGACCAGACCGTCTATGACCCGTGGCACTACGTGCCCGTGCTGGCGAGGAAGCCCGGTGCGCTTCGTAACGGCGCGCCGTTCAAGGACTGGGCGCTGCCCGGCGCCCTGGGTCGCGTGCGCGTCCGGCTCGCCGGCCACGACGACGGCGACAGGCAGATGGTCGAGATCCTCACCGCCGTGCTGGCGGATGGGCTGGCGGCGGTGGAGGCCGCCTGTGCCGAGGCGCTCGCTGGCGGCGTGTGCAGCGCCGACGTCGTGCTCAACATCCTCAATCGTCGGCGCCAGCCGTCCGAGACGGCGCCGATCCCGACGCCCGCGAACCTGCGTCTTCGCTTTGAGCCGGTGGCCGATTGCACCCGCTACGACCGCTTGAGGGGGGTCGGCCATGGAGCGCCATGAGGTCCTGGAGATGATGGCCGCACTCAAGCTCGCCGGCATGCGCGACGCGTTCGACGAGGTGCTCGCCGACGGCCTCAAGCGCCAGCATCCGATGCAGCGAATCATCGGCGAGCTGTTGAAGGCCGAGATCGCCGACAAGCAGGCGCGATCCATCAAGTACCAGATGAGTGGCGCCAAGCTGCCGCTGGCCAAGGAGCTGGCCGACTTCGACTTCACCGACACCCCGGTCAACGAGCCGCTGGTCCGCGAGTTGGCGGTCGGCGGCTTCCTGGCCAACCAGCGCAACGCCGTGCTGATCGGCGGCACCGGCACCGGCAAGAGCCATCTCGCCGTCGCCATCGCGCGGGCCTGCATCCGCGATGGCGCCCGGGGCCGCTTCTTCAACGTCGTCGACCTGGTCAACCGGCTCGAGGCCGAAGCCCGCGCCGGCCGCCAGGGCCGGCTCGCCGATCAGCTGGCCCGGCGCGACCTCGTCATCCTCGACGAGCTCGGCTACCTGCCCTTCGCCCAAACCGGAGGCCAGCTGCTGTTCCACCTCGTCAGCCGGCTCTACGAGCGCACCTCGATCATCGTCACCACCAACCTGACCTTCGGCGAATGGCCGTCCGTCTTCGGCGACGCCAAGATGACCACCGCGCTCCTCGATCGTCTGACGCACCACTGCGAGATCATCGAGACCGGAAACGACTCCTGGCGCTTCAAGAATCGGTCCTAAAGGCAACCGATCCACCTGCCGCCCGGTCGCCCAGGTGGGCCCACAGGAACCTCCCACGCGCGGTCCGCCGCCAGCCGCGTGGTGGGCGCGTCGGCCCGCGCGCGGGCCCCTCCTATGGACTACCTGTACGACCTCCGCCGTGCATCCCCAAAGGGGTCAACATTGCACGCCGATAGGGGGTCAATGTTCAACGCCGATTGACAGGGGAGCAGCGCTGAAGCCAACACCAAACGCGGGAATCGCGGTAAAATCCCCGACATGGCGATTCGCGAACACCCGACCCCGGGCACAATCTTGCTCTGCAATTTCGAGAATGGCTTCAAAGTGCCAGAAATGGTGAAGAGGCGGCCATCGGTTGTGGTTAGCCCAAAAATTAGCGGTCGGCCGAACTTGTGCACGGTGGTCCCGCTCAGCACGACACCACCCAAACCGAAAATGGCCTATCATCTTCTTCTCCACATTGACCCTCCGCTGCCACCGCCTTGGCACGAAGGGCCGAATTGGGCCAAGGCAGACATGATCATCTCCGTGGCGTTCCACCGCCTCGATTTGATCCGCCTCGGCAAGGCCATGACCGGCAAACGCAACTATCGATACGAGACACTTTCGTCCGATCAGATGAAACAGCTACGACGATGCATGCTGTACTCCCTCGGTATGGGCCGGTTGACGCAACACCTGTAAAATGCATACTCTGTTGGTGATTGCGGCGCTCTAGCTTGGAGACAGGCAGATCCGCGTCTAAGACCCCAACAGGGGCACGGCCGCCCAGGCGACACCAAGCCGAGGGCGGCCGCGATCGTTTTGGGCCCCGTCACGCTGCCTCGCGCACCGCCAGCGCGTCGAGGCCATAGCCGAGAAGGACTCGCCATTCGAGCCGAGGACGGCGCGGATGCTCATGGAAGTGGGCCGCAACGAGCGACTTCGGAACCAATGGTTCCGATTTGCCGCCGTCGATGGACCCTCTAGGTGACGATCGGAATTCGTGTCTCGATGGCGCGGCTCACTCGACCGCCAGTTCCGCCCGTACCAGCGCCGCGCCCGCCACCAGGGCCCGCAACTTCCGCTCCGCCACGTCGCGGGCGAGCGGCACCATGCCGCAATTGGTGCAAGGATAGAGCTTCTCGGGCCGGACGTACGCCAGCGCCTCGCGGATCGTCGAGGCCACCGCTTCCGGGCTCTCGATCTCGCTCGTCGCGACATCGATAGCGCCGGCGAGGACGTCCTTGCCGTCGAGCAGCGCGATCAGTTCGATCGGCACCTTCGAATTCGCGCACTCTAGCGAAACCTGGTCGATGCTGCTCCGCGCCAGGACGGGGAAAGTCTCGCGATACTGGGTCCATTCCTCGCCGAGCGTCGCCTTCCAATCGAGGTTCGCCTGGATCCCATAGCCATAGCAGATGTGGACCGCGGTCTTGCAGGAAAGACCCTCGGCGGCGCGTTCCAGCGCCTCGATGCCCCAGCTCTTGACCTCGTCCAGGTAGACGTTGAAGGCGGGTTCGTCGAACTGGATGACGTCGACGCCCAAGGCTTCCAACTGCCTGGCTTCTTGGTTCAGCACGTCGGCGAACGCCATGGCCAGCTTGGGCCGGTCGCGGTAGTGCTCGTCGGCGAGCGTATCGACGATGGTCATGGGTCCGGGCATGGTGAACTTCAGCTTGCGCCTGGTATGGGCCCGGGTGAAGCGGACTTCCTCGGCGTGGATCGGTCCGCGACGCCGGATCGGGCCGGTCACGGTCGGCACCTCGGCCTTGTAGCGGTCGGCGCGGATGCCGATGATCGTCTTCTTGGTGAAATCGACGCCCTCGATATGTTCGAGGATGCCGTGGACGAAATGCCGGCGAAAGACCTCGCCGTTGCTGACGATATCGATGCCAGCGTCTTCCTGGTCCTTGAGCACGACGAGTGCGGCATCGCATTGCGCCTCCCAGAGCGCCTCGCTCTCGATCCGCCACGGCGCCCAAAGGCTTTCCGGTTCCGCCAGCCAGGTCGGCTTCGGCAGGCTGCCGGCGACTGTCGTTTGCAACATTTCCACCCCCCGTCCGGCTTTATCTTATCGTCGAGCGATTGTCGCGCAACCGAGCCCGACATGCCCTTCCCCGGGGCGCTCGGATCGACCTCCCATCGGCACTATAGGGGTTGGCGTCTTCGAGGCCGCGGCTGTGCCTCCCCGACCCCCTCCGCCTCGACCATCGCCACCACGTCCACCACTGCCCCCATCGGCGAGGCCGGCGCCATCGCCGCCCCGAGGCCGCCACCAAGACGGGACATCGAGCGCCGGAGCTGCTCGGCCGTCCCGCCGCGCTGGCCGGTGACGAAGACCTCGCGGACCCGGCCGTCGGTGGCGAAGCCGACCGAGACGGCGCAGACGTGGCCCTCGAAGGCGAGATTGATCGTCTCATGCCGGCGGCGGTTCGGCAGGCGACCCTAAGGCGATGTTGGGCACGCTTCGCGAGAAGCTGATCAAGATCGGAGCAAAGGTGGTCCGCCATGGGCGGTACGTCACGTTTCAACCTGCCGAGGTCGCAATCCCGATAAGTCTGTTCGCCAACATCGTGCGCCTGATTGACGGCCTGCGATCGGCCCCTCTACCGCCATGGCGGCGCTCGATCCCGTGGCATCGAGTTCTTCCGACGGGAAGTGTGGCGCGATCGCCCTTCATGCTACCATCGTCGGCAACCGGGAGCAGCCATCTGGGGATTTTCGGTTTGAAAGCTACATGGCGAATATCGGTTAAACCATGGTCCTCATGGGTTGCCCTCATCGCTGCGTTCCTGGCGCTGGGCGGCGCACTTGCAGACGGGAAGGGGCGCGCGAGCAGTGACGTGGATTTACTGTTGGTGATTGCGCTCGATGTATCGGGCAGTGTGGATAAGGGCGAATTTAATTTACAGCGTGAGGGGCTTACTCGCGCTCTCGCATCGCCGCAAGTGGCTGAGGCAATCGTCGGCGGGGTGAACGGGTCGATTGCCGTTACCGTGGTTCAGTGGTCGGGTTTTATCGAAAAAATTGTCATGGTTGACTGGGTGAGGGTGTCAAACGCTAGCGATCTATCGCGCCTTGCCGATGAAATCCGTCAGATGACGCGCCGCTATGATGACGGCGCGACCGACATCGGGGGAGCCATCAGCTTTTGCCAGCGGCTGTTCGCCTCCGCCCCGTATTCGGGCATGAGACGGGTGATTGATATCGTCGGCGATGGCACCAACAATGTAAATTACTCGCCTAATCTCGAACGCGATCGTGTCGTTGAGACAGGAACGACAATCAATGCACTTGCCATTACCGCCACCACCTCTACGCTTGCCGGCTATTACCGCGACAAAGTGATTGGCGGCGCCGGCGCGTTCGTTGAATCAGCAGCAGACTACAGCGCCTTTGAAACCGCAATGCTTCGAAAACTCGTGCGCGAAATCGGGGGCCGATTATATTCTGCTGGCGCTGACCAACGCCTTCCCGTCATTTCCGCGCCTTCCACTTCATTCCTCTGAAAGTAGGAATCCATGGTTTCGGCATCCAGATTTGCGCGTGGTGGGTATAGCGCGACAAATAGGCGAGCACGGCCTCGGGTCCGCCGAAGGGTGGCTTGGCATGGACGACCCAATCCTATTTGCGGATCGGCGCCAAGAAGGCCTGGAAGGCGTGAGGCTCGGCGAGGGGGCGTAGCCATCGGGTAAGACACGGCCTTCCATACCGCCGGGCGCCATGGGTTATAGTCGCTCTGCCAAATCGAAGAGAGGGAACCATGGCTCGACTGGACGGCAAGGTCGCCTTCATCACCGGCGCGGGCTCCGGCATCGGGCGCGCCACGGCCAGGCTGTTCGCGAGCGAGGGCGCGCGCGCCTTCATCACCGGCGCGGGCTCCGGCATCGGGCGCGCCACGGCCAGGCTGTTCGCGAGCGAGGGCGCGCGCGTCGTCGTCGCGGACATCGACGTTCCCGCCGGCGAGGAGACGGTGGCGCTGGTCGAGGAGGCGGGCCACCAAGCGGTCTTCGTCGAGACCGACGTCACGGCCGAGGAGAGCGTCGCCGCCGCCGCGACGCGCGCGCTCGAAGCCTTCGCCACGGTGAACGTGCTGCACAACAATGCCGGCGGCTCGTCCCTAAAAGACAGCCGGCTGACGGAGGGCTCCATCGACGAATTTTGGCGGGTGATCGGCGTCGATCTCTTCGGCACCTGGCTCTGCAGCCGCGCCATCATCCCGATCATGATCGAGGGCGGTGGCGGCTCGGTCATCAACATGACCTCGAACGTCGCCCTGATGGCGATCCCCGGCCGCGATTCCTATACCGCCGCCAAGGGCGGCGTGGCCTCGATGACCCGCTCGATGGCGGCCGAGTACGCCGCCGAGGGCATTCGCGTGAACGCCATCGCGCCCTCGGTGACGCTGACGCCCCGGGTGCGCAACATCCTCGCCAACGATCCCTTGGTGGGCGAGCTCTCGCGCACCCACCTGGTGGGCCTGGCGGAGCCGGAGGATATCGCCAACACGGCGCTGTTCCTGGCCTCGGACGAATCCCGCATCACCACCGGGCACATCCTCACCGTCGACAGCGGCACCACGATCTCCTGAGCCCGCTCATGGCACTGGAGATGAACCTCGACCGGCGCCAGGGGAGCAGAAGCGGGACTGGCCCGTGAGCCGCTATTCTCTCGGCATCGATATCGGCGGCACCTTCACCGATATCGTCGTCTTCGATCACCGGGCCGGCGCCAGGCTGAGCCGCAAGGTGCTGACCACGCACGACGATCCCTCGGTGGGCGTGTTGCGGGGAATCGATCTGATCGTGAGCCGGGACGGCGTGCCGGCGGGCGAGATCGGCCGAGTGGTGCACGCCACCACGCTCTTCTCCAACGCGCTGATCGAGCGCAAGGGCGCCCGCACCGGACTGGTCACCACGGCGGGCTTCCGCGACACGCTGGAGATCGGGCGGGAGCGCAAGTACGAGCTTTACGACGTGAGCATCCGCAAGCCCGAGCCGCTGGTCCCCCGGCCGCTCAGGCGCGAGGTGGTGGAGCGGGCCCGCGCCGACGGGCGGATCGAGACGCCGCTCGACTGCGATCAGTTGCGCCGGGTGGCGGCGGGCCTGGTGGCGGACGGGGTCTCCTCGATCGCCGTCGTCTTCCTGCACAGCTACGCCAATCCGAGTCACGAGGTCGAGGCGGCGGCCGCAATTCTGGCTGCGCATCCAGAAATCGCGGTGACGAGATCGAGCGAGGTGGCGCCCGAGGTCCGCGAATTCGAACGCGCCTCCACCGCCGTCGCCAACGCCTACATCAAGCCCTTGGCCGCCACCTACCTGGACGCGCTGGCCGCGCGGCTCGCCGAACGCGACATCGCCGCGAGTTTCCTCCTGATGCTTTCCAGCGGCGGGCTCACCCACCTGGCCGAGGCGAAGCGGGCGCCCGTGCAACTGCTGGAAAGCGGGCCGGCGGCCGGCGCGCTCGCCGCCGCGCACCTGGGGCGGGCCGATGGCGGCGCCGATCTGCTCGCCTTCGACATGGGGGGCACCACCGCCAAGCTCAGCGTGATCGCGGACGGCGAGCCGCTGATCGCGCACGGCTTCGAGGCGGCGCGGCAGAAGCGCTTCATCGAGGGAAGCGGCCTGCCGATCCGGATCTCCACCATCGAGTTGATCGAGATCGGCGCCGGCGGCGGCTCGATCGCCGGCGTCGACGATATCGGCCTGCTGAAGGTCGGCCCGAGGAGCGCCGGCTCCGAGCCCGGGCCCGCCGCTTACGGGCAGGGTGGACGCGAAGCGACGGTGACCGACGCTGACTTCCTGCTCGGCTATTTGAGCCCCGAGTATTTCGCCGGCGGCGAGATGGCGATCGATATGACCGCCTGCCGCGCCGCCATGGCGGCGGTGGCGGAACGAACCGGCCTATCCCTCGAGCGCGCCGCCTGGGGCATCCACGACATCGTCAACGAGAACATGGCGAGCGCGGCGCGCGTGCATATCGCCGAGCGGGGCCGCGATCCGCGCTCCTTCACCCTGCTGGCCACCGGCGGCGCGGGGCCGGTGCACGCCTATCACGTCGCGGCCAAGCTCGCCATTCGCCGCGTGATCTGTCCGCCGGCGGCGGGCGTCGCCTCGGCGCTGGGCCTGCTGTTGGCGCCGGCCCGGGTCGATCGCGTCACCACGCTCACCCGCCGGCTCGAGGAATTGGATTGGCCGGCGCTGGAGGCGGCGTATCTGGCGATGGAACGCGAGGCGCGCGCGGTGATCGCCGAGACCGGCCTCGACCCGGCGACGGCGACGGTGCAACGCCAGGCCGACATGCGCTTCACCGGCCAGGCCTTCGAGATCGTGGTGGGGTTGCCGCCGGGACTTTACGACGTGGACTCCTTGCCGGCCTTTCTCGCCGCCTACCAGCGGGTCTACCTGGAGAAGTTCACCCGGACGCCGCCGGAGGTGGCGGTGGAGATCGTCAATCTCCGCGTCTCGCTCCGCGCGCCGGTGCCCGGCGGCGGTCTCGGCGCTTCGAGGCCGGGCGAGGTGGGCACGAGCCCGCCGAAGGGCGAGCGGCCGGTCTACTTTCCTGATTTCGACGGCCCGCGCGCGACGCCGGTGGTGAAGCGTGCCGGCCTCCGCCCGGGCGACCAATTCCAGGGTCCGGTGATCGTCGAGGAAGCGGAATCGACCTTGGTCATCGGCCCGAGGGCGAGTGCCGAGGTGGTGGCGAGCGGCAACATCGTGATGACCATGGAGGAGGACGCCGAATGAAGGGAACCACGCCGACGCTGGACGCGGTGCTGCTTGAGGTGCTCTGGACGCGGCTGATCTCGATCGTCGACGAGGCGGCGAAGGCGATCGTGCGCACTTCCTTTTCCACCCTCTCGAACGAGGCCAACGATTTCGCCTGCGTGCTGACCGATGGGCAAGGCGAGCTGATCGCCCAGAACACCGGCTCGATTCCCTCCTTCATCGGCACTTTGCCGGCGACGGTGCGCCACTTCATCGCCCACTTCGGCCATGACGGGCTCGAGCCCGGCGACGTGCTCTCGACCAACAATCCCTGGCAGGGGACCGGTCACCTGAACGACGTCTGCATCGTCAGGCCGATCTTCCACTCCGGTCGTCTGGTCGCCTTCTCCGCCACCACCTCGCACGTGCCCGATATCGGCGGGCGGATCCGCTCGATGATCGCGCGGGAGGTCTTCGAGGAAGGCTTCCACATCCCCTTGATGAAGATCGTCCGGGCGGGCGAGGCGGACGAGACCTTCTTCCGCCTGCTCCGGACCCAGGTGCGGACGCCGGAACAGACCGAAGGCGACATCCAGGCCCAGATCAGCGCCAACGGCCTGATGGAACGCCGCCTGTTGGCGCTGCTGGAGGAATATCGCCTGGGCGATCTCGACGCTTTGTCAGCTGAGCTGAATGGGCGCTGCGAAGCGGCGATGCGGGCGGCGATCCGGAGCTTGCCCGACGGCGTCCAGCGTTTCGCCATGGAGACCGACGGGCACGATCCCGCCACGCCCTACCACTTCGAGCTGGCGCTGGAGATCGCCGGCGACACGGTCCGCTTCGACTATAACGGCACCTCGGCGGAGCAGCCGCGCTCGATCAACTGTCCGCTCTGCTACACCTTCGCGATGTCGGCCTATGCGCTGAAGTGCGCGCTGTTGCCGGAACTGCCGAACAACGCCGGCATGCTGAGGCCGATCTCGGTCTCGGCACCCGAGCGCTCGCTGCTCAATCCACTGCCGCCCGCTGCCGTGGGGGCCCGGGCCAGCACCGGGCATTACGTGCCGGTGCTGGTCTTCGGGGCGCTGGCGCCGGTGCTGCCGGATCGCGTGATGGCGGCCCCGGGCTCGCCCTTGTGGAACTGCACCCAGGGCGGCATTCGGGCGGATGGGCGGAGCTATACGACCAACCTGTTCTTCAACGGCGGCATGGGAGCGACCCAGGGCGGCGACGGCGAGTCGGCGCTTTCCTGGCCCTCCAACCTCTCTTCGACGCCGGTCGAGGTGGCGGAGCAAATCTCGCCGCTGCTCTTTCGCTACAAGCGGTTGACGCCGGGCTCCGGCGGCCGGGGGCGCCACCGCGGCGGCCTGGGCCAAGAGATGGAGATGGTGAACGAATCCGAGACGCCCACCACCGTCACCTTCCTGGGCGAGCGGACCCGGGTGCCGGCGCCCGGCCTCGACGGCGGGGAGGCGGGCGGGCTGGGCGCCGTCGAGATCAACGGCGTCGCGCACGATCCGCGCGGTGTCTACTTCCTCGAGAGAGGTGACGTGTTGATGGTGCGCACGCCGGGCGGTGGTGGCTTCGGTCCGCCTGAGGAGCGCGAGGAGACGGAGCTGAACCGCGACGTGACGCATGAATATCTCTGAGCGACAGGGCTTCTGGTAGACTGGTGCAAGCATGGACCGGGGGCGCGGGCGAACGCCCCTCGGCAATAGAGGAACCGACGTCGGGAAATGACCGCAAGCCGAGCATCAACCCTCCACGTTCGAGGATCCCCCGAACTCGACTTCGACGCCATCGTGATCGGGGCGGGCATGTCGGGCATGTACCAGTTGTACCGTTTGCGGGAATTGGGCCTGCGCGTGAGGGTATTCGAAGCCGGTACCGGCGTCGGCGGTACCTGGTATTGGAACCGGTATCCGGGTGCCCGCTTCGATTCCGAGAGCTACTCCTACGGCTATTCCTTCTCCCAGGAATTGCTCGACGAGTGGGACTGGTCCGAGCATTTCTCCTCTCAGCTGGAGGTCGAACGCTACCTGAATCATGTCGCCGACAAGTTCGATTTGCACGGGGATATTCAGTTCTCCAGCCGCGTCGCCTCCGCCGAATATGACCAAGACGGCGGTTACTGGGCGATAACGCTGGAAGACGGCGCTCGCTATCGGTCTCGGTTCATGATCACGGCGATCGGGCTGTTGTCCGCGCCGACCATGCCGCGCTTCGAAGGCATGGATGAGTTTCGGGGCCAGTCCTGTCATACCGGGCTCTGGCCGAAGGCGCCGGTCGACTTCGAAGACAAGCGGGTCGCGGTCATCGGCACCGGCGCGAGCGGAGTCCAGGCGATCCAGGAAATCGCCAAGACGGCCGGGCATCTGACCGTTTTCCAGCGCCGGCCCAACTGGTGTACGCCGCTCCACAACCGGCCCATCGACAGCCAGGAAATGGCCAGGATTCGGGCGGGCTATCCGGAATTGTTCCAGCTTTGCCGCGAGACCGCCGCCTGCTTCATCCACACGGTCGACCCGCGCGGTACCTTCGAAGTGTCCGAGGAGGAACGCCAAGCCTTCTGGGAGGAACTGTATGCCGGCCAAGGTTTCGGTATTTGGCAGGGCAATTTCCGGGACATGTTGATCGATCGCGAGGCGAACGGACTGATGTCCGATTTCGTGGCCGACAAAATTCGCCAGCGGGTGAAGGATCCGAAGACCGCCGAAATGCTGATCCCGAAGGATCACGGATTCGGGACGCGCCGGGTTCCCCAGGAATCGCACTATTACGAGACCTACAACCAGCCGAACGTAAAGCTGGTCAGCATGCTCGAGACGCCGATCGAGCGCATTACCCCCACCGGTATCAAGACCGGCGAGGCCGACTACGAATTCGATATCATCATTTACGCAACCGGTTTCGACGCCGTGACCGGCAGTTTCGACCGTATCGATATCAGGGGTATCGACGGGCGGAAGCTGAAAGATAAGTGGCGGGGCGGGCCGGAGACTTTCGTCGGCTTGATGGTCGACGGCTATCCCAACATGTTCATGATCATGGGGCCGCACGCCGCGCTCGGCAACAATCCCCGGAGCATCGAATACAACGTCGAATGGCTACGGGATCTGATCGGCTACATGGGCGAGCGGGACTTGACGGTCGCCGAGGCCCGGCCGGAGGCGGTGAATGATTGGGCCGACGTCGTCAGAGCGAAGGCCGAGGGTCTGCTGTCGAACGAGATCGACTCCTGGATGACTGGTATCAACATGAACGTCGAGGGCAAGCAGACCCGCACCATCGTCCGCTACAGCGGCACCGCGCCCGAGTATCGCGCGAGGTGCGACCAAATCGCGGCCGAGGGCTATCGGGAAATCAGGCTCGCGTAGCGGAACGCCCCGCCCGGGCGGCGATCGTACGGCCGAGGGTGGCGCCTTCCTACGGCGCCGATCGAGTCCAGCGCCGCGGACAGCCGGGCGATGTCGCCCGCGACTATCGAGAGAGGCACGCAAAGGAACGGCCCGGCGAGGGTATCGCCGGGCCGTGGAGGGTTGTCGGACGGGGTCTCGGGCCAGCTCTACATGGCCTTGTAGTAGTCGTAGTTGCCGTTCTTCCACTCGTACATCACGTAGCCGGGCGCGGTCACGTCACCCTTGGCGTCGAAGCCGAACTCGCCGAGCACGGTGTTGAACTTGCCGGCCTTCAAGACCTTGATGACCGCGTCGGTGTCGGTCGTGCCGGCCTTCGTCACCGCTTGCGCCCAGGCCTGGATGGTGCCGTAGGTATAGAGCGTATAGCCCTCCGGCTCGAAGCCCGCCTTGCGGAACTTCGCCACCACCGGGGCGGCATCCGGGTTCTTGCGCGGGTCGGGGCTGAAGGTCATCAGCGTGCCCTCGCCCATTTTGCCGGTGATGCCCCAATACTCCTGGGTCACCAGCGCGTCGCCCGACATGAGCAGCGCGTCCAGACCCTGGTCGCGCATCTGGCGCACGATGAGCCCGGCCTCGGTGTGGTAGCCGCCGTAATAGAGCACGTCGATATTGTTCTTCTTCAGCTTGGTCACCAGCGCCGAGTAGTCCTGCTCGCCGGCGGTCACGGTGTCGTACAGCGCCTCCTTGACGCCGCGCTTGTTGAGCTGCTTCTTGGTCTCGTCGGCGAGGCCCTTGGAGTAGGTCTGCTTGTCGTGGACCACGGCGATCCGCTTGCCGGCAAAGCTGTCGGCGATGAAGTTGCCGGCGACGATGCCCTGCTGGTCGTCGCGCCCGCAGGTGCGGAAAACGTTGTCGAGTCCTCGCTCGGTCAACTGCGGGTTGGTCGAGGCCGGCGAGATCTGCAGGATCCCCTCTTCGGCATAGACCTCGGAGGCCGGTATGGACGAGCCGGAGCAGAAGTGCCCGGCCATCAGTTTGATGCCCTTGTTGACCATCCGGTTGGCCACCGCGACGGCCTGTTTGGGGTCGCAGGCATCGTCGCCGATTTCGAGCTTCAGCTGCTGACCGAGAACGCCGCCCGCGGCATTGAGGTCGGCCACGGCTTGTATGGCGCCGCGCTTCATCTGCTCGCCGAACGAGGCATACGGCCCGGTCATCGGACCGGCGGTGGCAATGACGATCTCGGCCTTGACGGCCGTTGCGCCGAGAGCCAGAGCCGCGGCGGCGGCGTATAGGGTTAGTTTCGGGTAATTCATCTTTTCCTCCCTGATGAACCACGTTGTGGGCTCGGTGTCGGCCGGCGCATGCCACCAATCCGGTACCGCCGACCATCACTCAATTGATCTTACTACTGGCGACACTTTAGCACCCGCGACAATTCGGGCAAGCTCTTGGCGCCGGGCCCGGGCCTCGTGGGCGCCCGCCGAGCCCTGGCGAGGTCTACCCCGGCGAGCGCTTTTCGCGGTAGCTCCACAATCCGGCGCGCTCGTACAGCCAGGGGTACTGGGCGAGGATCTTGGCGACCCGAGTGATGCGGTAGGCGGAGAGCGAGATCGCCATCAGCACCGCGGTGTCGATCATGAAGCCGGTGGCGGACAGCAGCTCGCCCTCGAACAGTGCCCAGGTCAGAAAGCGATCGGTGAGCCCGATCAGCACAGCATAGAACACCACTTGCCCTACCGGCCGCCATGTCCTCGCTACCGCCTGCCCGGTCATGAAGGCGGCGGCGCCCATGATGACGACGGTCACCGTGATGAATACCGCCTGGCTGGTCCCCAGGATGGCTTGCAATCGATCCTCACGTCTCTGCGGTGCCACGACCGCCTTCGAGATAGGCGGCCCGCACCTGTTCGTCGGCGAGCAACTCGGCGCCGGTTCCCGAGATCACGATTTGGCCGTTGGCCATGACATAGGCGCGGTGCGCCAGGCGCAAGGCGTGATGGGCGTTCTGCTCGACCAGCAGCACGGTGACGCGTTCGCGCTCGTTGATCTCCTTGATCACCGAAAAGATCTGCTTGACCAGCATCGGCGCCAGCCCGAGCGACGGCTCGTCCAGCAGCAGCAATCGCGGCCGGCTCATCAGCGCCCGCGCGATCGCCAGCATCTGCTGCTCGCCGCCCGAGAGCGTGCCGCCGCGTTGATGGCGCCGTTCCTCGAGCACCGGGAAGAGGGTGAAGACGCGCTCCACATCTTCGTCGAAATGCACGTCTTCGGCGATGGTCGCCCCGATCTGTAGGTTCTCGAGCACGCTCATGCGCGGAAATATGCGCCGGCCCTCCGGAGCCTGGGCGATGCCGAGGCGAATGATGTCGTAGGTGGCACGCTCGGTGATATCCTCGCCGTTCAACCGAATGCGGCCGGCGCTGGCCCTGGGGTTGCCGCAGACCGTCATCAGCAAGGTCGTCTTGCCGGCGCCGTTGGCGCCGATCAAGGTGACGATCTCGCCCTCCTTGACCTCGAGATCGACGCCCCGGAGCGCGGCGATGCGGCCGTAATGGGCATGGACGCCGCTGACGGTGAGCACTAGCGGGCCTCCCCACCATGGGCGCCGCCGCTCATGGGACCAGCCGGCACCGCCTCGCTCTCCTCCTCGCCGAGATAGGCGCGGATCACGGCCGGGTCGTCACGAATTTTCTCGGGCCGGTCGTCGGCGATCTTGCGGCCATAATCGAGCACGACGATGCGATCGGAGATAGCCATGACCACGTTCATGTCGTGCTCGACGAGCAGGATCCCGATGCGCTCGGCGTCGCGGATCGACAGCAACAGCTCGTTCAGCTCGGCGCTTTCGCGCAGGTTGAGCCCCGCGGCCGGCTCGTCCAGGCACAACAGCACGGGCTTGGTGCACATGGCGCGGGCGATCTCCAGCCGCCGCTGGGCGCCGTAGGGCAGATTGCCCGCGTCGATATCGGCCTGCTCGACCAGGCCGATGCGCTCGAGCCAACCCCGGGCGAACTCGATCGCCTCGCGCTCGGCATCGCGATAGCCAGCCAGCCCGAAGAGCCCCGCGAAGGTATAGCCCGAGGCCCGCATCAGGGCATTGTGCTGCGCCGCGATCAAATTCTCGAGCACCGACATGTGCGGGAACAGCCGGATGTTCTGAAACGTGCGCGCGACGCCGGCCTGCGCGATACGGAATCCCTCCATCTGCTCGAGCAGCAAATCGTCGCCGTCCAGATGCAGCGTCAGGCGCCCGACGGTGGGACTGTAGAAGCCGGTGAGACAGTTGAACACGGTGGTCTTGCCGGCGCCGTTGGGCCCGATGATCGCCGTGATCAGGCCGTCATGGGCGACGAACGATAGATCCTCGACCGCTATTAACCCGCCGAACCGCATGGTCAGGTGCTCGACCGTCAGCAGCGCTCGCAAGTCGGTGGAGCGATGGCTCGTGCCCTCGCTCATGGCGGCGACCCCCGCCGCCCCTTCTGGTTCAGCAAGATGGTCGGCACGCGGTGGGACAACAGCCCCCGTGGTCGCCAGATCATGATCAATACCATGGCGGCGCCGAACAACAACATGCGGAACTCGGCGAACTCACGGCCCAACTCGGGCAGCAGGATGAGCACGGCGGCCGCGATGGCGACCCCGACCTGGCTTCCCATGCCACCCAGCACGACGATCGCCACGACCGTCGCCGATTCGATGAAGGTGAAGCTTTCCGGGCTGATGAAGCCCTGACGCGTGGCGAAGAACGCGCCCGCGAAACCGCCGAACATGGCGCCGATGCCGAAGGCGGTGAGCTTGGTGTTGGTGGGGTTGATGCCCAGCGAACGGCAGGCGATCTCGTCCTCGCGCAGCGCCTCCCAGGCGCGCCCGATGGGGAGCTTGCGGATGCGCAGGGTGAAGTAGTTGGTCACCAGCGCCAGGATCAGGATGAGAAAGTAGAGGAAGATAACCCGGTGCTGACCGGCGAACTCAAGGCCGAAGTATTCGTGGAAGGCCGTGACTCCCTCCCCCGGCTTGCGCGTGAAGGGAAGCCCGAAGAAGGAGGGCCGGGGAATGCTGGTGATGCCATCGGGCCCGCGCGTGACGGGGTACCAGTTGATCAGAATGATGCGGATCATCTCGCCGAAGCCGAGGGTGACGATGGCGAGGTAGTCGCCCCGCAAGCGCAGTACCGGAAGCCCGAGGAGGACCCCGGCGAGCCCCGCGAGCACGCCGGCCAGAGGCAGGCACACCCAGAACGACCAGTCGAAGGTGACCGCCAGCAAGGCGTAGCTATAGGCCCCGATGGCGTAGAACGCCACGTAGCCGAGATCGAGCAGACCGGCCAGCCCCACCACGATGTTCAGTCCCCATCCGAGCATCACGTAAATCAGCACCGCCGTCGCCACGTCGACCACGTAGCGGTTGGAGAACGGCGTGAAGGGCAGGACGAAGGCGAACATCACGGCCGCCGCCGCGACCCAGGGGATGTAGGGGTGAATTCTGGCGTTGAAGCGGGCGAAAGCGCCCGGCCCTTCCCGCGCGCGCACCGTCTTCGCGCGCCTGAACGCGAGCAAGAAGCGGCCGGCAAAGACCACGACGACGGCGATCGCCACCCACTCGAAGCGCGTGTTGATGGCGAGCACACCGCCCCGATCGACGGTCTGGAAGCCGACCAGAGGCACCGCCAGCGCCAAGGTGACCAGGGCCGCCAGCACCGATTCCTTCAGCAGCGAGGGGAGGTTTACGGCGCGCGGCGCGGCACTGGACTCGACCGCCAAGGCGTCACACCTTTTCGACCTCGGGCGCGCCGAGCAGCCCGGAGGGCCGGAACACCAGCACCAGGATCAGGATCGAATAGGCCGCCAAGTCCTTGTATTCGGCGGTGAAATAGGCGGCCCACATAACCTCGACCACGCCCAGGATGAAGCCTCCGAGCATCGCTCCCGGCAGCGAGCCGATGCCGCCCAGAACCGCCGCCGTGAAGGCCTTGAGGCCGGCGAGGAAGCCGATGTAGAAATTGATCACGCCGTAATAGACGACCACCATCATGCCGGCGACCGCGGCCAGCGCGGCGCCGATGATGAAGGTCATGGCGATCGTGTGGTCGACGTGGATACCGAGAAGTGCCGCCATGTCCCGGTCTTGCTGACAGGCGCGCTGGGATCGCCCCAACGAGGTGCGCGCGATCAAGTAGCCGAAGGCGGCCATCAGCACCAAGGTCGTGGCGACGATGACCAGCTGGATATAGCCCAGCCGAACGGTGAAGCCGCCGGCCTGCTCGTAAAGGGTGAAGCCGCCCGAGAAGACCGGCGCCAGCGGCTTGATCCGCGCGCCCTGGAGAACCTGCACGTAGTTTTGCAGAAAGATCGACATGCCTATCGCCGAGATCAGCGGCGCCAGCCGTGGCGAGCCGCGCAGCGGGCGATAGGCCACCCGCTCGAGGGTCCAGCCGTAGACGGCGGTGAACGCCATCGTCACCAGCAGCACGACGATCAGGGCCAAGGGCAGCCAGGTCACGCCCGCCAAGCCGAGGATGATGAAGCAGATGATCGAGATGAAGGCGCCGATCATGTAAATCTCGCCGTGGGCGAAATTGATCATGCCGATGATGCCGTACACCATCGTATAGCCGATCGCGATCAGGCCGTAGATACCGCCCAGGGTGAGACCGTTGATCAGCTGTTGCGAGAAATAGGCCATGGGCCGCGGCTAGCTACCGAGCGTTTTCAAAAACACATCAAACCCCCATTCCGAAACATCTCGCAGCCGAACCGACATTGCCCCGACAAGCGCCGGATCCGGCGTCAGAGGCGTCAGAGTAGCCATATGGACCCTCGACGGCAACATGGCGCCGCGAGGGGATTGGCATCGGACGGCCTCCGGGCGGAGTCATTCAATGATCCTCGAGCAGGGTGCCGAAGCCCTCGATCCGATCCCGGATTGCGAGCCCGCGCAGCACGTGCCAGTAGGTCGCCGTGTTGATCGCGATCACCGGCTTGGCGAGCCAGCGCTCGGCCTCGGCGGCGAGGCGGACCATGGAGAGGTTGGTGCCGGCCTGCACCAGGGCGTCGACGTCGTCGCCGTCCAGCTCCCGAAGTGCGGCACGAAGCCGGTCCTCGTCCAGCTCGGCGATGGCGAGCGGCGTGGCGCAGCGGAGGCCGACGAAGCGGCGCACCTCGAAGCCGCAATCGCCCAAAAAGCGGCTGACCTGATCGTCGGCGATTTGGGGATAGGGCGAGAGCACGGCCACGCGTCGCGCACCGTGGGCACGCAAGGCCTCGACCAGCGCGAAGGAGCCGCCGGTGACCGGCACGCCGGCGTGCTTCTCCAGGGCGCTCCGTCGCGCTTCCGAGGCTTCCAGCCCCTCCCAGAAGATGAAGGAGGAAATGCCGATCACCACGCAGTCGGGCGCGGCGGTCATGATCCGATCGACGGCGGCGTAAATTTCCACCTCGATCATTCCCATCAGCCGCTTGAAGTCCTCGTCGCTGTCGATCTTCGCGTTGGGCACCATGATGCGGCCGACGTGATTGGTGACGCCGTCGGGGCGCATGGCCTCGAAATCCGGCTGCAGGATGGTGTTGGTGGAAGGTAGTGCTACGCCGATCTTGGCCCGCCAGCCGAGTACGTCCCCCATCGCCCCGCCGCCTCCCAAGATTGTCGCCAGTGCTCGTGATCTTGCCTGCTCGCAGTCCCGCTGGCCAGCCGCTCAGGCGCCGGGCCGGCCGGGCCGCGTCGCGTGCAGGGCGATCGCCGCGGCTTGGGAGACGTTGAGGCTCGCCATCGGGGCTGCGAGCTCGATCCGGGCCAGCGCGTCGCAGCGCTCGGCGGTGAGCCGGCGAAGCCCGCTTCCCTCCGCCCCCAGCACCAGGGCGAGGCGGCCCGAAGGCACTGCCTCGGAAAGTGGCGTTCCGGCCTCGGCGTCGAGGCCGAGGCGCCAGAATTGGAGCATCGCCAAGGCGTCGAGGGTGCGGGCGAGATTGGCGACACGGACCAGCGGCACCCACTCCAGCGCGCCCGAGGCGGCCTTGGCCAGCGCCCCGCCCTCGGGCGGAGAATGGCGCCGTGGCAGCACAACGCAGGCGACGTCGAAGGCGGCCGCCGCCCTCACCACGGCGCCGACGTTGCGTGGATCCGCGACCCGGTCGAGCACCAGGACACGGGCAGCCTCGTCCCGGAGCCTCGCCAACTCCCCGAGCGCCACCTCGGCCAAGGGCGCCACGTGGAGCGCCAAGCCCTGATGCGTGGTGTCGGGCGGCAGGTGGCGCTCGATCTCCTCGCGGGGCACGATTTCGGGCGCGGGCGTCTGCGCCAGCGGCGGCGCGTCGTCGGCGAGCCGCGCCGCAGCTTGCCGGGTCGCCAACAGGCGATCGGCGCGCCGCGCGGGGTTGGCGAGCGCCGCCCTGACCGCATGGGTGCCATGTAGCCAATAGGCGGCGGCGCGGCCGGCAGCCTCGGCCGTCCGAGATCTTCGTGTCTTCGCCATGTTTTGGCCCTTGCACGGGTTGGCTCGCGCACAAATATTGACAATTGACGGCAAAAGCCATAACCCCACGTCGCCGCGTCGGCGCCGCCTGGCCTCGGCGCCGCGTGCCGTACTTTCCGGAGGGGTGCCCGAGTGGTTAAAGGGGACGGGCTGTAAACCCGTTGGCTACGCCTACGTTGGTTCGAATCCAACTCCCTCCACCAACGGCGCGGGCAACGGCACGGGACGTGCGGCGAAGATCGGGCGGAGAGGGGTAGCGAGAGACGTTTCGCGGGTGTAGCTCAGTGGTAGAGTCCCAGCCTTCCAAGCTGGTTACGTGGGTTCGATCCCCATCACCCGCTCCATGACGAGGCCGGCGACGAGGCCGGCGACGAGGCCGGGGACGAGGCCGGGCTGGGGCCTCCGAGACCGGGGCGAGCACCGGATCACGGCGGTGCGGGGCAGCCAACGAGAAGGTTGGCGAGCGAGAAGGTCAGCGAGCGATGGCGAAGGCGAAATTCGAGCGTACGAAGCCGCACTGCAACGTCGGCACGATCGGTCATGTCGATCACGGCAAGACGACGCTGACGGCGGCGATCACGAAGATTTTGGCGGAGAGCGGCGGGGCCTCGTTCACCAGCTACGAGGAGATCGACAAGGCGCCGGAGGAGAAGGCGCGGGGGATCACGATTTCGACGGCGCACGTTGAATATGAGACCGAGGCGCGGCATTACGCGCACGTGGACTGTCCCGGTCACGCGGACTATGTGAAGAACATGATCACCGGCGCGGCGCAGATGGACGGGGCGATTTTGGTGGTCTCGGCGGCGGACGGTCCGATGCCGCAGACCCGGGAGCATATATTGCTGGCCCGCCAGGTGGGGGTTCCGGCGCTGGTGGTCTACCTGAACAAGGTGGACATGGTGGACGACGAGGAGATTCTGGAGCTGGTCGAGTTGGAGGTGCGCGAGCTGCTGTCGAGCTACGACTTCCCGGGCGACGACATTCCCGTGGTTCGGGGCTCGGCGCTGCTGGCGCTGGAGGACGGCGAGGCGAGCCAGGGCCGTGATTCGATCATCGCGCTGATGGGCGCGGTCGACACCTATGTGCCGCAGCCGGAGCGCGCGGTCGACCTTCCCTTCCTGATGCCGATCGAGGACGTGTTCTCGATTTCGGGCCGTGGCACGGTGGTGACGGGGCGGATCGAGCGGGGGATCGTGAACGTCGGCGACGAGGTCGAGATCGTGGGGATCAAGGAGACCTCGAAGACGGTGGTGACGGGTGTCGAGATGTTCCGCAAGCTGCTGGACCAGGGCGAGGCGGGTGACAACGTCGGTTGTCTGTTGCGCGGCGTGGCCCGCACGGAGGTCGAGCGGGGTCAGGTTCTGGCCAAGCCGGGCTCGATCACGCCGCACACGAGGTTCACGGCGGAGGCCTATATTCTGACCAAGGAGGAGGGCGGTCGCCACACCCCGTTCTTCGGCAACTACCGGCCTCAATTCTACTTCCGCACGACCGACGTGACGGGGATCGTCGAGTTGCCGGAAGGCACGGAGATGGTGATGCCGGGCGACAATGTGTCGATGACGGTGGAGCTGATCGCGCCGATCGCGATGGACGAGGGGCTTCGCTTCGCGATCCGCGAGGGCGGCCGCACGGTCGGCGCCGGCGTCGTCGCCCAGATCGCCGAGTAAACAGTAAAAGCGACGAGAACATAGGAGTGTAGCTCAATTGGTAGAGCACCGGTCTCCAAAACCGGGGGTTGGGGGTTCGAGCCCCTCCACTCCTGCCAACGGCTATGGCGGTGCGCGGCGGGTCCAGGGTGTCTCGAGCTCGTTCGAACCCGCCGGCCCGGCGAAGCGCTTCAAGCCCGAAGCGGGCTAGGGCGCGGCGAGCGGAAGGAATCCGAGAGCATGGCGAAGATCTCACCGGCCGAATTCGTCCGCCAGGTGCGTCAGGAGACCTCCAAGGTCACCTGGCCGAGCCGCAAGGAGACCGGCATCACCACGGTGATGGTCTTCATCATGGTGACGCTCGCGGCGATCTTCTTCCTGCTGGTCGATCTCGCTCTGTCGAATATCGTTCGGTTGCTTCTCAATCTCGGGGGCTAGGGCCATGACGGCCAGGTGGTACATCGCGCACGTCTATTCTGGCTTCGAAAAGAAGGTCCAAGCCTCGATCCGCGAGCAGGTCCAGACGCTGGGCCTGGAAGAGGAGATCCTCGAGGTCATGGTGCCGACGGAAGAGGTCCTGAGGGTGCGCCGCGGCCAGAAGGTGAGCGCCGAGCGCAAGTTCTTCCCGGGCTACGTCCTGGTGAATATGGATATGACCGACGAGGCCTATCACCTGATCAAGAACACGCCCAAGGTGACCGGCTTCCTCGGCACCGGCAATCGGCCCTCGCCGATCAGCGAGGCCGAAGCGGCGCGGATCGTGCAGCAGGTACAGGAGGGGATCGAGCGGCCCAAGCCCTCGATCACCTTCGAGATCGGCGAGCAGGTCCGCGTCTGCGACGGTCCGTTCACCTCCTTCAACGGAGAAGTCGAGGAGGTGGACGAGGAGCGGGAGCGGCTCAAGGTCGCGGTCTCGATTTTCGGCCGGGCGACGCCGGTCGAGTTGGAATATGCCCAGGTCGAGAAGACCTGAGCGGAAAGCGCGTGGGAGGCCTGGCCAGGGCCGCGACCACGCCATCCCAGGGCCGCCCGGGGAGCGATATCCGGCCGCGGCGGCAGTTCGATGAGGGGACGCGTGAATGGCGAAGAAGATCAGCAGCTACATCAAGCTGCAAATAGCGGCGGGGCAGGCCAACCCCTCGCCGCCCGTGGGCCCCGCGCTCGGCCAGCGCGGCGTCAACATCATGGAGTTCTGCAAGGCGTTCAACGCCGAGACCCAGAACGCGGAACAGGGCGTGCCGACGCCGGTGACGATCACGGTCTATGCCGACAAGAGCTTCAGTATCGTCACCCGGACGCCGCCCGCCTCTTATTTCCTACGCAAGGCCGCGGGGCTGGAGAAGGGCTCCGAGACGGCGGGGCGCGAGATGGTCGGCAGCGTCACCATCGATCAGGTGCGCGAGATCGCAAAGTTGAAGATGGTGGACCTGAACGCCAACGACATCGACGCGGCGGCGGAGATGATCGCCGGCTCGGCCCGTTCCATGGGCATCGAGGTGAGGAGGTAGGGCGATGAGTAAGACCGGCAAGCGCCTGAAGGAGGGCCGCGAGGGGATCGATCGCCACCGCCTCTACGATCTGGACGAGGCCATCAAGATGGTGAAGCAGTGCTGTTCGGCGAAGTTCGACGAGACCTTGGAGCTCGCGATCAACCTCGGCCTCGATCCGCGCCACGCCGACCAGAACCTGCGCGGCACGGTGCAGCTCCCGAACGGCACTGGCAAGTCCATTCGGGTCGCCGTCTTCGCCAAGGAGGGCAAGGCGGACGAGGCGCGCGAGGCCGGCGCGGACATCGTCGGCGCCGAGGACCTGGCGGAGAAGATCCAGGGCGGAGAGATGGATTTCGACCGCTGCATCGCCACGCCCGACATGATGAGCGTGGTCGGTCGGCTGGGTCGCGTCCTCGGACCGCGCGGCCTGATGCCCAACCCGAAGCTCGGCACCGTCACCATGGACGTCGGCGAGGCGGTGCGGGCGGCCAAGGGCGGCCAGGTGGAGTTCCGGGTCGAGAAGGCGGGCATCATCCACGCCGGCGTCGGCAAGGCGAGCTTCGAGGACGACAAGATCAAGGAGAATGTCATGGCCCTGGTCGTCGCCCTGCTGCGGGCCAAGCCGTCCGGCGCCAAGGGAACCTATTTCCAGCGGATCGCCGTCAGCTCGACCATGGGGCCGGGCGTCAGGGTGGATACGCAGAGCGTGCTGGGCGGCTGAGGGGCCGGCGCGTATTCGAAAGTTTTCGTGCCGGCCGCTCGGCCGGCGCGGAGCCGGGAAGCGGTGAATTCCGCTTCCCACCTGTCCGAGATTGCGGGTGTCGCGCGGGCGACCTAAGGCCGAAAGGCGCCGGCATGAGACGGGTGGAACGAGTTGACAGGCGGCGTTGCCCGAACGGGCGAGCAGATGTCGGCCTCATTCCCCTGGACAGGCGAGAACGGGTTTGGGCCTCGGGCCGGAACCTCGATTGCAACCGTGTCGCGGCGGCGCTCGCCGTTGCGACCAGGCGTGAGGAGGCAACGGTGGATAGAACGCAAAAGGAGGCGTTCGTGGCCGAGATGCACGAGATCCTGAACGGGAGCTCGACGGTGGTGGTCACGCACTACAACGGTCTCGACGTGGCGCGGATCAGCGATCTGCGCCGCCGCATGGGCGAGGCCGGCGCGACCTTTCGCGTCATCAAGAACCGACTGACCAAGCTCGCCCTCAAGGGCACGCCCTACGAGGCGCTCGACGAGCTCTTCGTCGGGCCGACGGCGATCGCCTTTTCCGACGATCCCGTGGCGCCGGCCAAGGTCGCCGTCGAGTTCGCCAGGACCAACAATGCCTTGGTGGTGCTGGGTGGCGGCATGGGAGAGCGGCGGCTGGACCTCGCCGCCGTCAGGGCCCTGGCGGCGCTGCCGTCGTTGGACGAACTGCGCGGCCTGTTGATCGGGCTCATGCAGGCACCGGCCGGCAAGGTCGTGGGCGTGCTGCAGGCGCCGGCCGGTCAATTGGCCCGCGTGCTGGCGGTGCATGGCGATCAGTCGGACGCCGATCAGGCGGCCTGAACGAAAATCTCGAAACGACATCCACGCGCGCCAGCGCGTCGATCCGATGCAACGAAGGAGTGTGACGATATGGCGGATCTGGAACAGATCGCGGAACAGCTTTCCGGCTTGACGGTTCTCGAGGCGGCGGAACTCGCCAAGCTGCTCGAGGAGAAGTGGGGCGTCTCGGCGGCGGCGCCGATGGCGATGGCGATGATGCCGGGCATGGCCGCCGAGGCCGAGGAAGCCGAGGAGCAGACCGAATTCGACGTCATTCTGGCGTCTTTCGGCGAAAAGAAGATCAACGTCATCAAGGAGGTGCGGGTCATCACCGGCCTCGGCCTCAAGGAGGCGAAGGATCTGGTCGAGTCGGCGCCGAAGGCGGTCAAGGAGGCCGTCAATAAGGACGAGGCCGACAAGCTCAAGGAGCAACTCGAGGGGGCCGGCGCCACCGTGGAGGTGAAATAGCCGGATTTTAGCGGTCGCGCGGGCGGTTCCTCGGACCCGCCCGCGCGACGCCACGAGCGCATTCGTCGGCTAGCTGCACGGAACGCTTGAATTGATCCGGCCGAATCGCATATATTCCCGGCCAATCGCCGCGGGTCGATTGATTGAAAACTGGAATCCTTGTAGCAGGTCTTGCGCCGACCGGTCGCTAATGCGACCGGTCGGCGTTCGCGTCCGCCAAACGCACAGCGTTTTAGGGCGCCCGTCCTGTCGTGCTCGTCGCCACGGGCGAGCCATCGGAGGACCTAGGCACCGCGCGAAGTATCGACCCGCGTCCGGCGGGCGTAAAGAGGAGAAGGCATGACTCTTTCCTTCACGGGTCGAAAGCGTATTCGCAAGAACTTCGGGCGGATTCCCGAGGTCACCTCGATGCCCAACCTCATCGAGGTGCAGAAGAGTTCTTACCAGCAGTTCCTGCAGATGGACACGGCGCCCGGCGATAGGGGCGACGATGGCCTGAACGGGGTCTTCCGCGGCGTCTTTCCGATCAAGGACTTTTCCGAGACGGCGGAGTTGCACTACGTCAAGTTCGAGCTGGAGACGCCGAAGTACGACGTCGAGGAGTGCCAGCAGCGCGGCATGACCTATGCCGCGCCGCTCAAGGTAACCTTGCGCCTGATCGTCTTCGAGGTCGATCCCGAAACCCAGGCGAAGTCCGTGCTCGATATCAAGGAGCAGGACGTCTACATGGGCGATATGCCGTTGATGACCCGCAACGGCACCTTCATCGTCAACGGCACCGAGCGCGTGATCGTCAGCCAGATGCACCGCTCGCCGGGGGTTTTCTTCGATCACGACAAGGGCAAGACCCATTCCTCGGGCAAGTTCCTGTTCGCCGCCCGGGTCATCCCCTATCGCGGCTCCTGGCTCGACTTCGAGTTCGACGCCAAGGACATCGTCCACGTCCGCATCGACCGGCGGCGTAAGCTGCCGGTGACGACCCTGTTGTTGGGCCTCGGTCTGACTCCGGAGCAACTGCTCGACTTCTTCTACAAAAAGGTCAACTACGCCTACGACGCCAAGCGCGACGGCTGGCGCATCGCATTCGACCCCGAGCGTCTGAGGGGGGTGCGTCCGGGCACGGATCTGGTGAACGCCAAGACCGGCAAGGTCGCGATCGAGGCCGGCACCAAGGTGTCGCCCAGGCTTGCGCGCAAGCTCCACGGCGAGGGGCTGCGCGAGCTGCTGGTCCAGGACGAGGCGGTGTATGGCCGATATCTCGCGGAGGACCTGATCGACGGCACGAGCGGCATCGTGATCGGCGAGGCCGGCGACGAGGTGGGGCCTGAGCTGTTGGCGGCGCTGCGCGAGAACAAGATCAAGACGCTCCCGACGCTGGACATCGACCACATCACCGTCGGCGCCTATATCCGCAACACCTTGGCGGCCGACCGCAGCTCCAGCCGCGAGCAGGCCTTGATCGAGATCTACCGGGTCATGCGGCCGGGCGAGCCGCCGACGCCGGAGACGGCGGAGAACCTGTTCAAGGGTCTCTTCTTCGATTCCGATCGCTACGACCTCTCGGCGGTCGGCCGGGTGAAACTCAATGCGCGGCTCGGCTTCGAGACCGAGGACACGCTCCGCGTGCTTCGCCCGGAGGACATTCTGGCCGTGGTCAAGAGCCTGGTCGAGCTGAAGGACGGCCGCGGCGAGATCGACGATATCGACCACCTCGGCAACCGACGGGTCCGCTCCGTCGGCGAGCTGATGGAGAACCAGTACCGCATCGGCCTGTTGCGCATGGAGCGGGCGATCCGCGAGCGGATGAGCCAGGTCGAGATCGATTCGATGATGCCGCACGACCTGATCAACGCCAAGCCGGCGGCGGCGGCGGTCAGGGAGTTCTTCGGCTCCTCCCAGCTCAGCCAGTTCATGGACCAGACCAACCCGCTTTCCGAGATCACCCACAAGCGGCGGCTCTCGGCGCTCGGGCCGGGCGGCCTGACGCGGGAGCGGGCGGGCTTCGAGGTGCGTGACGTGCACCCGACGCATTATGGCCGGATTTGCCCGATCGAGACGCCGGAGGGGCCGAACATCGGCTTGATCAACTCGCTGGCCACCTACGCCCGGGTCAATCGCTACGGCTTCATCGAGACGCCTTATCGCAAGGTCGAGAACGGACGGGTCAGCGCAAAGGTGGAATACCTCACCGCCATGGACGAGGGGCGCTACACGATCGCCCAGGCCAACGCCGAGATCGACAAGCGCGGCCGCTTCATCAACGACCTGGTGAGCTGTCGAGCCAAGGGCGACTTCGTGATGACGCAGCCGGCGCAGATCGACTATGTCGACGTCTCGCCGAAGCAGCTCGTCTCGGTCGCCGCGGCGCTGATCCCCTTCCTGGAGAACGACGACGCCAACCGCGCGCTCATGGGCTCCAACATGCAGCGCCAGGCGGTGCCGCTGATCCAGGCCCAGGCGCCGCTCGTCGGCACCGGCATGGAGGACGTGGTGGCGCGGGATTCGGGCGTCGCCATCATTGCGCGGCGTTCCGGCGTGGTCGATCAGATCGACGGCACCCGCATCGTCGTGCGCGCCAGCGACGAGACCGATCTCTCGGAGAGCGGCGTCGACATTTACAACCTGTTGAAGTTCCAGCGCTCGAACCAGAACACCTGCATCAACCAGCGGCCGCTGGTGAAGGTGGGCGATCAGGTGCAGGCCGACGACATCATCGCCGACGGCCCCTCGACCGAACTCGGCGAACTGGCGCTCGGGCGCAACGTGCTCTGCGCCTTCATGCCGTGGATGGGCTACAACTTCGAGGATTCGATCCTGATCTCCGAGCGGATCGTGCGCGACGACATCTTCACCTCGATCCACATCGAGGAATTCGAGGTGATGGCCCGCGACACCAAGCTCGGCCCGGAGGAGATCACCCGCGACATTCCGAACGTCGGCGAGGAGGCGTTGAAGAACCTCGACGAGGCCGGCATCGTCTACATCGGCGCGGAGGTCAATTCCAGCGAAATCCTGGTCGGCAAGATCACGCCCAAGGGCGAGAGCCCGATGACGCCGGAAGAGAAGCTCTTGCGGGCGATCTTCGGCGAGAAGGCCTCCGATGTGCGTGACACCTCGCTGAAGCTGCCGCCGGGCGTTTCCGGCACGGTGGTCGAGGTCCGGGTGTTTTCCCGCCACGGCATCGACAAGGACGAGCGGGCGCTGGCCATCGAGCGGGAGGAGATCGATCGCCTGGCCAAGGA
>CBDDBZ010000018.1:0-87206 GCA_965225945.1 Alphaproteobacteria bacterium
CCGGATAGGCAAGGGTCAGGCCATGGCCGGTGGCGTTGACCGCGTCGACCACCGCGTCCAACTGGTCGGCCTCGAAGCGGGCGAGGTGAAGCACGGGGCCGAACACCTCGCGCTCCAATTCGCCAATTCCGTCGAGACGAAAGATCGCCTGCGGCACATAGAAGCCGTCGAGGCCGCGCGGCACGTCGAGCTTGCCGAGCAGCCGGCCCTCGGCTTCCAGGCGGCGGCAGTGCGCCTGGATATCGTCCCGCGCGCCGCCGTCGATCAGCGGGCCGAGATCGGTTCCGAGGTCCCAGGGATCGCCCAGGCGCAGCTCCGCCATGGCGCCGAGCAACATCTCCAGGAAGGTGTCCTCGACATCGCGTTGCAGATAGAGCATGCGCAGCGCGGAGCAGCGCTGGCCGGCGCTCTGGAAGGCCGAGGTCACGATGTCGCGCACCGCCTGTTCGGGGAGCGCGGTCGAGTCGACGATCATCGCGTTTAGGCCACCGGTCTCGGCGATCAGCGGCGCCTCGGGCCGGCCATGGCGGGCGAGCGCGCGGTGGATCCGCGCCGCCGTCTCGGACGAGCCGGTGAAGGCGATCCCCGCCGTCCGGGGTTCCGCGCTCAGCGCCCCGCCGATCCGCGCGCCGTCGCCCGGGAGGAGTTGCAGCGCGCCCGGCGGCACCCCCGCCTCGTGCATCAGGCGGACGGCGCGGGCGGCGATCAGCGGCGTCTGCTCCGCCGGCTTGGCCAGCACCGCGTTGCCGGCGGCGAGCGCCGCCGCGATCTGTCCGGTGAAGATCGCGAGCGGGAAGTTCCAGGGCGAGATACAAACCACGGTGCCGAGGGGGGCCGCCGGCTCTCGCACCGCCAGCCGCTCCGCCTCCCGGGCATAAAACCGGCAGAAGTCGACCGCCTCGCGGACCTCGCCGACGGCGTCGGGAAGGGTCTTTCCCGCCTCCCGGGCGGCCAGCGCCATAAATTCCGCCGCCGCTTCCTCGTAAGCCTCGGCGATCCGCCGCAGCACCGCCGCGCGCTCGTCCGGTGGGCTCAGCCCCCAGTCCGGACCGGCGGCCTCCACCACCTCGAAGGCGCGGGCGACGTCGGCCGGGCTCGCCTCGTGGACGATTCCGACGACATCCTCGGGTCGGGCCGGATTGACCGCCTCGCGCGCCCGCCCGTGTTCTACCGCGACACCGTCGATCACCGGCGCCGCCCGCCAGCGGAACTCGGCGAAGGGCGCGCGTTCGGCGTCGAGCTCCGAGAGTGTCGTCGGATCGGCGAGATCCCAGCCCCGGGCGTTCTCGCGATGCGGTTGGAACAGGGCCGAGGGCCGGCGGATCGCGGGGTTGGCCGGCCGTGCGCGCGCCGCCTCCAGCACCTGGAAGGGGTCGCGGGCGATGCTCCGGGGCGAGACGGAGGGGTCGACGATCTGGTTGACGAAGGAGCTGTTGGCCCCGTTCTCCAGCAGGCGGCGCACGAGATAGGCCAGCAGGTCCTCGTGCGTGCCGACTGGGGCGTAGATCCGACAACGCCGGCCATGGCGCGCCATCAACTCCTCGTGCAGCGCCTCGCCCATGCCGTGCAGGCGCTGGAACTCGAAATCCTCGGCTCCCCCCGCCAGGTGCAGCACGGCGGCCGCGCTATGCGCGTTGTGGGTGGCGAACTGCGGATAGAGCCGGTCCGACATCGCCAGTAGCTTGGCGGCGCAGGCGATGTAGGAAACGTCGGTTGCCGCCTTGGCCGTGAAGACCTGAAAACCCGCCAACCCCAAGACTTGCGCCCGCTTGATCTCCGTGTCCCAGTAAGCGCCCTTGACCAGGCGGACCATCAGCCGGCGGCGGTGCCGCGCGGCCAGCGCGCCCAGCCAGTCCAACAGCGGGGCGGCGCGGGGACCGTAGGCCTGCACCACGACGCCGAAACCGTGCCAACCGGCGAGCGCGGGATCGCCCGCCAAGGCCTCGATCACGTCGAGCGAGAGGTCGAGGCGGTCGGCCTCCTCGGCGTCGATGTTGAAGCCCATGTCGGCGCTCTTGGCCAGCACGGCCAGCGAGAGGGCGCGCGGCACCAGCTCCGCCAGCACGCGGTCGCGCTGGGCTTGCTCAAAGCGGGGATGCAGGGCCGAGAGCTTGACCGAGATGCCGGGGTTGTCGCGGACGTCGCCCGCGCGGCAGTGGCTGGCCAGCTCGGAGATCGCGTGGCTGTAGGCCAGGTGATAGCGCTTGGCATCGGCCTCGGTGCGGGCCGCCTCGCCCAGCATGTCGTAGGAATGGCGGTAGCCTTCGCCCTCGCGCTCGCCCGCCCGCGTCGCCGCCTCCTCGATCGAGCGGCCGAGGACGAAGCGACGCCCCATCTCGCGCATCGCCTGGCCGACGGCGGCGCGGATCACCGGCTCCCCCAGCCGGCGCATGGCGTCGCGCAGGAGCTCCGCCAGATCCTCGTCGTCGTCCTCGCCGAGGACGCGGCCGGTCAACAGCAAGGCCCAGGTCGAGGCGTTGACCAGCGAGGAGCTGGAGCGCCCGAGATGGCGACCCCAGTCGGCGGGGACGATCTTGTCGCTGATCAGCGCGTCGATGGTCTCGGCGTCCGGCACCCTCAAGAGCGCCTCGGCCAAGCACATCAGGGCCACGCCCTCCAAGCTGTCGAGGCCGTATTCGCCAAGGAAGGCCTGCATCAGGCTCGGCGTGCCGCGCGCCCGGACCGCGGTGACCAAGTCCTCCGCCTCGGCCGAGATCGCCGCCCGTGCCGCCGGGTCCAATCCCGCCGTCGCCACCAGGCCGTCGAGCGTTTGCCTCTCGCCGGCATAAAGTGCGGCACGGACGGCGGCGCGCGGCTCGCAATCGCTCATGGCTCTCGCCTCGCAACACCGGGGCGTCCGGCGATTATGCTCCTGAAATCTCGCCGGTTCACAGTCCCTCGCGGAGCGTTTTGAGCCAGCCGTCGATCCGCTCGAGATTGACGTTGAAGTCGCTCTTCCCGTAAACCGAGCGGCTGTAAATGGCGAGCGTGGATTGTGAAGATGAAACGGAGATTAACCGCACCGTAACGAGATCGGGAAAGCGGAAGCGCACTGAACGCTGAACGTAGTCGAACTGCTGGCCTTCCTCGTTTTCCGACAAGAGTTCGACACGCGGCTGGATGGCAACGACTTCGCGCCAACGTTCGCTGAGCCGCTCGATGGAGACGTCGAGCACCGGGCTGTCGGCGTGCGGATCGGCGCCGCAAAAATCAGGCGGACACATTAGGAACTGGTTCGGTTTGTCCGTGAGCCTCAACTCTATAAAGTCGATACTCTCGACATCACCGATCGTGAAGAGAGCGGTGAGCGGCCGCTCACCAAGGGGAGTAAACAGGAGTACGGCCGCCATGACGACGACAAACAAAACGCCGATCGACAGGAAACCGAGAATGGTCTTCATCTCCGGGTCATGCTCTAAGTCTCGGAGGGACGAAAGGAGGGATGCCCCGATGAACCTCGCCACCGCCTTTAGGGATCGCCGCGTCGTGGTCATGGCGGCGCTGGGGTTTGCCTCGGGCGTCGGGTGTTCCTTCGTCTACCAGGTCGAGCCGCTCTGGCGCGAGCTCTCTGTCGGCGTCAGCTTCGGTGTCGTCGTCGCCGTCTACTTGTTCCACCTGGGCCTGGCCGGCCCGTTCAGGGCCCTCGCGCTTGCCGTTCTCACCGTGCTCTCCTGGTGGGCGGCCGAGCGGGCGGCGATCGAGATCTTCGGGCGGCTGAGCGATGGCGGCGACTTCCTCTCCTGGCAGGGCCTGGTCACCGGCGTCGTGGCGGGAATTGTCGGCGCCGCGCTCCTCGTCCTCTCCATCGCCGTGCTGTTCCCGTTCTTCCGTCGCCCCAGACTCTGCTTGGCGACCATTCTGGTCGGCGGGGCGAGCGGCGCGCTGCTGGTGGCAATCGATCTGGTCGACTCGGGCTTGGTGCTGTTTCCGCTCTGGCAGGCCGCCTTCGCCTTCTGCTTCGCCCTCGGCTTTCCCGAGATCGGGGCGGTTGAAGACGATAGCCCTTGAAGCTCCGCCGCCGTCTCAAACCAAATAATTCCGTTCCATGACAAGCGCGGATAGGCGGGCACCTCACGACTCGGTTCGGAATTCGAACGGGTTGATCAACGCGACGCCACAGTCTTCGAAATCCTTGACGTTGCGCGTCGCGACCGCCATGCCGCCAGACCGGGCGATCGCCGCGATCTGCGCGTCGAGCGGCGTGACCGGCCGGCCAGCTCTCGAACGCCGCGCGCGGATCTCCGCATAGGCATCGGCCGCGTCCTCGTCGAACGGAAGCACGCGAGACGGGAACGCCTGAGCGTGGAAGCGTTCGAACTGCTCGTCAAGGAGCCGCCGCCGCTTGCCAGCCGGCATCGTACGGAGGCCGAGCTTGATCTCGGCAACCGTCACCGCCGTGACATGGAGCGTCGTCGCGTCTTGCCCGTTGAGCCATGCGCGCACCGCCGGCGCCGGTGGGCTTCCCATGAATTCCGAGACGATATTGGTATCCAGCACGATCATGAGAATTTGAGGGGGTCGCCATGCTCCCGAACGGGCGGTTCGAACGCCGTCTTGCCATAGCTCGGCCCAAAGATGCGGACCGCCAAGTCACCCAAGCCCTCACGGCTCTCTACCCCCATTCTCAAAATCCGGCGGGCTTCCTCTTCCATGGAAACGCCATGCGCGGCCGCCTGGCGCTTGAGCCGCCTGATGGTTTCCTCGTCCAGTTTCCGTATGCTCAAACTCGCCATCGCCGACTCCCGACATGAACCATCGACCACCGTGATGGCAACATGTACACTATGATGGCAACGCTGGCAAATAGATAATTTTGATGGCAAGCGGAGGCGACACCATGACGACGATCATTCGCGGCGGCCGGCTGCTCGACATCGAGACGCACCAGGCCCCACTCGCCGATATCCTGGTCGAGGGCGACAGCTTGCGCGAGATCGGGCCCGCCGGCATGGCCGCGCCGGCCTCGGCGGTTCCCTTCGATGCCACGGACAAGCTGATGATGCCGGGGCTGGTGAACGCGCACACCCACGGCCACGGCAATCTGGGCAAGGGCATGGGCGATCGCTGGACGCTGGAGCTGCTGCTCAACGCCGGCCCCTGGGTCAACGGCAATCGCGCGCTCGAGGACAAATACATCTCCACCCTGATCGGCGCGGTCGAAATGATCCGCAAGGGCTGTACCGCCGCTTACGACCTGACCTACGAGTTTCCGCTGCCGAGCCCGGAGGGCCTGGAGGCGATGGCGCGCGCCTATTCGGACGCCGGCATGCGCGCGGTGCTGGCACCCATGATCGCGGAGCGCACGTTCTACCAAGCCATCCCCGGGCTCCGCGATGCGCTGCCCGAAGGCTTGCGCAAGCAAGTCGACGCGTTTCGGCTCGCGCCAGGGCACGCGACGCTCGATGCCTGCGCCGCCGTTCTCCGGGATTGGCGCTTCGACCGGGAGCGGATCCGCCCGGCGCTGGCACCGACCATTCCGCACCACTGCGGGGAGGATTTTCTCATTCGGGCGCGCGATTTGGCCCGCGAGCACGGGGTCGGGTTCCATACCCATCTGCTGGAAAGCAAGGCCCAGGCGATCACCGGCGTGAAGCTCTACGGCAAGACGCTGTGCGCCTATTTGGACGATCTCGACATTCTCGGCCCCAGCTTCACCGCCGCGCACGCGGTATGGCTCGACGAGGACGACATGCGCCGGCTCGCGGACCATGGCGCTTCGGTCGCGCACAATCCGGGCAGCAACGCACGACTCGGCAACGGCCTCGCGGCGGTTCGGCGCATGCGCGAATTCGACCTCGACGTCGGCATCGGCACCGATGGCGCGTCGTGCTCGGACAACCAAAACATGTTCGAGGCGATGCGCATGGCCTCCTTCGTCTCTCGGCTGCAAGATCCGGATTACGAACGTTGGCTCGCAACCGAGGACGTCCTCGCCATGGCGACGGCGGGCAGCGCGCGGGCGCTCGGTTTCCACGACGAAATCGGCCAGATCCGCCCCGGATACAAGGCCGATATCGTGTTCCTGGATCTGTCCGCCATGAACTACGTGCCGCTGAACGACCCGACGAACCAGATCGTCCACGCCGAGGACGGCACCGGGGTCGAAGCCGTGATGATCGGCGGGCGCATGGTGATGGAGGGGCGCCGGATGCTCACCATCGACGAGAACAAACTCGCCCGCGACGCCCAGGCGGCGGCCGAACGGCTGCGCGCGGCCAATGCCGATTCCAAGGCTCTGGTGGACAAGCTCGAAGCCGTGGTGGGGCGGTTTTGCGTCGGCCTGTCGCGCCAGCCCTATCATGTCGAACGCCACGCGCCGGGCACCACGGCGGCGGCCGGCTGACGCGGGCCTCCACGGAATGGGGGCCTAGCGAGTCGCGCCTGCCTCGGTCCCCTCTCCGCCGAGCATGACGTTGCCGTCGAGCGTCAGGGTGATTACCGTGATGTGCGCGACCGGTGGCCGTTCGCTGGCCGCCGAGCAACATCGAAGGGAAGAGCGACGATGAGCCTATCGGACCATGTCGACCTCGAGCAGTTCATCGCGGGTGTGGAACGGCGCAATCCGGGCCAACCGGAATTCGTCCAGGCGGTGCGGGAAGTCGCCGAGAACGTTTTCGACTACATTCAGGACAAGGTCGAATATCACGAGTATCAAATTCTCCGCCGCATCGCCGAACCCGACCGGGTCGTGAGCTTTCGCGTCTGCTGGGAGGACGACAACCACAATATCCGCGTGCAGCGCGGCTGGCGGGTCCAGAACAACAATGCGATCGGCCCCTACAAGGGCGGCATCCGCTTCCACGCAAACGTCAACGAAAGCGTGCTGAAGTTCCTCGCCTTCGAGCAGACCTTCAAAAACAGCCTCACGGGCCTGCCGATGGGCGGCGGCAAGGGTGGCGCCAACTTCAACCCGAGGGGAAAGTCCGAGCATGAGGTGATGCGGTTCTGCCAGTCCTTCATGACCGAACTCTATCGCCATGTCGGCGCCGACGTGGACGTGCCGGCGGGCGACATCGGGGTCGGCGCGCGCGAGATCGGCTACATGTTCGGTCCTTGCCTATCCGGTTATCACCCACACCCACTATATGTAGTGTGCACCCACTGAGTAAAGCTCGGTGCAGGTCGAAGCGGAGATATCTCCGGCGATGCCGAGCAGGGACTCGGACGGCATTGTAGCGCCTTTTAGGCGACACTTTAGCGTGGTGGAAATCCTAATCATTGAGTCGGATTTGGCAAAACGCCACGTTGCATAAAGGACCGTCACTTCATTGAAATTTATCTGAAATCGGAGGTGAACGACACCTATGGAATATTCCAGGAAATCAGAGCTTCATTGAATTGTAGGATTCGAGTGCCGGATTATTCACAAATAGCTCTGTGAACTGGTTTTCAAGTTCCCTCAATACGTCTATGAAGTAAACGGATTGAGGATCACGTTCTTGCGTGTCGCTTCGTCTTCGCTGCGACTCAAAACGCGCAGGAGACTAACAGGCGCGGACGGGTTCTTCGCAACGATTCGTGCCAGCGCGTCGCTTTCTTCGACTAGTGCCGTCAATCGCTCAGACGATGTCGTTTCATCAGCAGCTTCCCGTCTGGCCGTGGGTTTCTTCGTTTTTCCCTTGGTCGCCACCGTTCCGTCCCCCGATGTTAAGTACGTGACGTGAATTAAACTCCGGTTCGGTTTTCAGAACAATCGTAACTGCCCAGGTAGCTGATTTCGATGAGGCTGCGGATTGGGTCTCTGGGGGCAGATTTTGTGGGTTTGGGGCGCTGACGGCCTAGATTTCGTTTGACATAGGGTGGTTGGTCGATTCTAAGGATTCGATGGATAGGGATGTTCTTGTCTTTTTGTCGAAAGACGAGCTGATCGATGTGGTGCTGGCCCAAGGGTCGCGGCTCGCCGAGTTCGAACTCCGGCTTGGTGAACTCGAGCGCCGGCTTGGCCTGAACAGCACGAACAGCGGCAAGCCACCGTCGAGCGATGGATTGAACAAGCCACCGGCGGGTAAAAAGAAGCGCACCAGGAGCCTCCGTAAGAAATCGGCCCGCAAGCCGGGCGGGCAAAAGGGCCACAAGGGCGAGACCCTGCGCCAAGTCGCCGATCCCGACGCCACCGTCGACCATTATCCCGAGACGTGCCAGTGGTGTGGTTCGGGATTGACGCCGGATATGGCTACCGGCCATGGGGCCCGCCAGGTTTTCGATCTACCCGAGCCCCGGCCCCTGGTGGTCACGGAGCATCGGGCGCATCGCTGCCGTTGCGGGCATTGCGGCACGTACACTCGGGCTTCTTTTCCCGTCGCCATCACCGGCCCGGTTCAATACGGCGCTCGGATCGGAGCCATGGTGGTCTACCTGTCGCACTACCAACTCCTGCCCGAGGACCGCCTGGCTGAATTGATGAAGGATCTGTTCGGGGCGGAACTGTCTCCGGCGAGCCTCGCGCGGAGGGGCGGGAACAGCGCCGAGTCCGTCCAAGGCGTCGTCGATGTGATCCGCGAACTGGTGAAATCGGCGCCGGTCAAGCACATGGACGAGACCGGCTTGCGGATCGCCGGGCGGACCCAATGGTTGCACGTCGCCTCGACCGCGCGGTTGACCTTCTATCGGGTCTCGGAGCGACGCGGCAGCCTGCTCGGCGGAGTCGGCGGCATCGTCGTCCATGACCACTGGAAGCCGTACTTTACGATGGAGGGCGTACGGCACGCGCTGTGCAACGCCCATCACCTGCGCGAGTTGCAAGCCCTGATCGAGATCGAGAAGGAGGGCTGGGCACGCAAGATGTAGAGACTATTGCGCCGCGCCTGCCACGCGGTAAATCTCGCCCGGGAGCGGGGCGTGGCGCTGAAACCAGGCCTCGTCGAGCGCTTCCGAGGGTGTTACGACGCGATCACGGCCGAGGGCATCGCCTTTCACGAGGCACAACCTCCTCTTGCGCCCAGATCGAGCAAGGCCAAGCGCCGGGGAAGCAAGCCGCGCCGCACCGGGCACAACCTTCTCCGGCGCCTTCAGACACACAAGGAAGACGCGCTGCGCTTCCTCATCAATTTCGCCGTGCCGTTCACCAACAATCAGGCCGAGCAGGACGGGCGCATGATGAAGGTCAAGCAGAAAATCTCCGGCGGCTTCCGCAGCCAGAAAGGCGCCGAAGACTTTGCCACCGTCCGCGGCTTCATCTCGACCGCCAGAAAACAGGGCTGGAACATCATCCAGGCGCTCATGGAAAATCCCGAAACCCTGATCGAGCGTCTCCACGCCGCCTAAAAGGCCACCATGTACCTGGGCAGTTACGAACAATCAAGAATTAGCCGGATCGCCTCCTCAATGCGCCTGCGCCGGCCCTTGCCTGCAGTCCAAGGAGACACACTACATATAGTGGGTGTGGGTGATAACCGGATAGGCAAGGTTCGGTCAATACAAGCGCATCACCAACCAGTTCACCGGCGTGCTGACGGGCAAGGGACTGGAATTCGGCGGCAGCCTGGTGCGGACCGAGGCGACCGGCTATGGCGCGGTCTATTTTCTGCAAAACATGCTGCGGCGGGGTGACGACGACATCGAGGGCAAGGCCTGCGTGATCTCCGGTTCGGGCAATGTCGCCGTCCACGCGGCCGAAAAGATCGACCAGTTGGGTGGCAAGGTGGTGACGCTCTCGGACGCGGGCGGCTTCATCCACGACGCCGAAGGCATCGATGCGGAGAAGCTCGCCTGGATCAAGCAACTCAAGGGCAAGCGCCGGGGACGCATCGCCGAATACGTGGACGCCTTCAAGGGCGCGTCGTTTCACGAAGGCGCGCGGCCTTGGGGCGTACCTTGCGATCTCGCGTTGCCCTGCGCGACGCAGAACGAGCTCGCCGGCGAGGATGCCACCAGGCTGGTCGAGAACGGCTGCATCGGGGTTGCCGAGGGCGCCAACATGCCGAGCGATCTCGACGCCGTCCACCATTTCAAGGCGGCGCGAATCCTGTTCGCGCCGGGCAAGGCGGCGAACGCCGGCGGGGTCGCGGTGTCGGGGCTGGAGATGAGCCAGAACGCGGCCCGGATGTCGTGGAAGGAAGACGAGCTGCAAGCCCTGCTGGTGGAGATCATGGCCGGCATTCACGACCGCTGCGTCGAATACGGCGACACCGGAGAGGGCACCCATATCGACTATGTCCGGGGCGCCAACATCGCCGGTTTCGTCAAGGTCGCCGACGCCATGCTGGCCTATGGCGTGGTCTGATGGGCCGAATTTGGCCCGCTCCGCCGCGTGGCGGAGCGGCAGAGGGCCGGCCTCGGGGACATCAGAGTCGGACTCTCAGCGCTTGCCGCCCGCCGGATAGGGAAAGACAACCTCTCGCGTCGCCATCTCGAAGGGATAGACGGTGTGGTAGCGCCCACCCTGGTATTGCACCAGGATCGCCGAGACGCCGTCGTTCTGGCCGCTCGGGTCGAAGCGGACATGGCGCCACGGCATCGCCACCTTGTCGCCGGGAATGAAGGTCTCGCGGAGGGCGCGGCGGAGCGCCGCCGGCGTCGTCTCGCCCGCCCGCTCGATCGCCATCATCAGCACGAGGGCGCCGACGAAGCTGCGGATCGGCGGATCGTGGATCGGCTTGCCGCCCGAGCGTCGGCGATAGTGCGTATCGACCTCCGCGATCAGCGGAATGCGCTCGGCCATGTCGAGGGCGAAGGGCGCGCGGGAGATGATCCCCTCGGCCAGCGGTCCCAACGCATCGAGCACCACCGGGTCCATGAACCCGCCGTTCTGCGCCAGCACGATGTCGGGCTCGAAACCGAGCTCGTCGAGCGTGCGCATCATCAACAGCGCATCCTCGGAATAGGCGGTCGGCAGCAAGACCTCGGCGCCGCTCCCCATGACCGTCGCCAACTGCGCTAGCAGCGTCTCGGTCTCGGCCCGATAGGCGAGCTTGGCCGCGACGGCGATATTCTTGGACTTGGCGAGCTCCGCCTGGACCCGAGCGCTCTCGATGCCGAAGGCGGAATCCTCGTGCACGATCGCCACGGCGCCCGGCGTTTCGCCCCGCCTTTCCGCGAAGTCGGCGAGGAAATCGAACATCACCTTGGAATAGTGGCCGTCATGCGGTCCGGTGCGGAAGAACCAGCGCAGGCCCCGGCGGGTCAGGTTCGGGGCCGAGGATTCGCCGGTGAGGAAGGGAATGCCGTGGCGTTCCGCCGCCGCGCTAGCCGCCGCCGTGACGCTCGAATGATAGGCGCCGAGGAGGGCAACCACGCCCTCCTCCCGGATCAGGCGCTCCACCTCGCGGCGGCCCCGCGCCGGCTCGCCGCCGTGATCGGCGACGACGAGGCGGACCTTGGCGTTGCCGAGACCCTCGAGGCCGGCGTTGCGGGCGAGCGGGAGGTTGCCGTAATGCGCGCCGTTGACGACGTCCCGGGCGGCCTCGACGGCGGCCAGCGCGGCGGCGCCCGAGGCGGCCGACGCGCCGCTCAGCGGATAGACGACGCCGATCCTGACCTCTTCCGCCGCGTGGAGCGGGAAGGTGAGCGGCAAGATAGCGGCGAGGAGGATGGCAAGGGAACTCCGCCGGCCGGCGAAGTTCCGCGCTCGTGTCCTGGCGCCAGACGGCCTCGTCACGGGCCTCGTTCCCTCGTTGCGGCGCGCGGCGGCGCAGGCGCCCCCACGCCCTCCGCTTAGCACGGCCGGCCCGGCGGCGAAAGTGAACCCCGCTCGCTTTCGCCACCGGGCCGGCGAGTGCTATCAAATGGCCCCTGTTGTCGAGGAGAGCCCGCCGATGATCGACTTCGAACCGCCGCCCGAGTTGGCGCGATTGCGCGAGCGGACACAGCGCTTCATCGCCGAGGAGATTATGCCCATGGAGGGCGATCCCCGCGAGGGCGCGCATGGCCCCGACGACGATCTGAGGGCGGAGCTGGTGGCCAAGGGTCGCGCGGCGGGCCTGTTGAGCCCGCATTGCGGGGTCGATTTCGGCGGCCTCGGCCTCGGTCATATCGGCAAGGCGGTGGTCTTCGAGGAGGCCGGCTATTCCACCCTCGGCCTGCACGCGCTCAACATCTCGGCGCCCGACGAGGCCAACATGCACCTGCTGGAGATCGTCGCCGACGCGGATCAGAAGGAGCGTTATCTCCGCCCGCTCGTCGCCGGCGAGGTCCGCTCGGCCTTTTCGATGACCGAGCCGGGGGGCGCCGGCTCCGACCCCTCGATGCTCCAGACCACCGCCAGGCAGGACGGCGATGACTACGTCATCAACGGGCGCAAGTGGCTGATCACCGGGATCGTCGGCGCCGCCTTCCAGATCGTCATGGCCAAGACCCTCGACGCCCGGGGGCGCGATCTCGGGGCCACCATGTTCCTGTTCGACGCCGATGCCCCCGGCTGCGAGGTGGTTCGCGTGCTGGAGACCATGGACAGCAACCTCACCGGCGGCCATTCGATCGTCGACTACAACGACGTCCGGGTGCCGAAGGAATGCGTCCTGGGCGAGCTCGGCCAGGGCTTCCGCTACGCCCAGGTGCGCCTGGCGCCGGCCCGCCTCACCCATTGCATGCGCTGGCTGGGCCAGGCCCGGCGCTGCCACGACGTCGCCATTGATTACGCCCGCGAGCGCCATGCCTTCGGCAAGCCGATCGGCGAGCACGAGGGCGTCGGCTTCCAGCTCGCCGACAACCAGATGGACCTCCACGTCTCGCGCCTGGCGATCTGGCACGCGGCCTGGGTGCTGGACAAGGGCGAGCGGGGCGGGACCGAGAGCTCCATGGCCAAGGTGCTTTGCTCGGAGGCGCTGGGCCGCGTCGTCGACCGCTCGGTCCAGGTGCTGGGCGGTACCGGGATCACCGGCGAAACGGTGGTGCAGAAGATCTACAAGGACATCCGCGCCTTCCGGATCTACGACGGCCCCTCGGAAGTACATCGCTGGGCGCTGGCCCGGCGCTTGCTTCGCGCCAACTAGCCCGCTCAGTCGGCGCTCGCGCGAATCAGCCAGACCACCAGCACGCCGATCCCGACGGCGACCGCGCCGCCGATCCGCAAAACCTCCAGCGGCTGGGCGAGGGCGAACATCATCGCCCGCTTCATAGTCTCGGGAAACAGCGCGTAAAGCGCGCCCTCGATCACCAGAACCAGCGCGAACGCGGTCAAAAAGTCGCGCATCGAGACCTGCTCGCGCGGGCCGGCGGAGCGAGGCCGCGCCTAGTCGGCACCACCTTTGAGATCGCCGAAGTAGCGGAAGAAGTCGCTGTCCGGCCTGAGTACGAGGGTGGTGTCGTCGTCGTTCATCGCTTTGCGATAGGCCTGGAGCGAGCGGTAGAAGCGGAAGAACTCCGGGTCCTTCTGATAGGCCTCGGCATAGATCCGGTTCCGCGTGGCGTCGCCGTCGCCGCGCAGGATCTGCGCCGCGCGCTGCCCCTCCGCCACCAGCACCACCTTCTGCCGGTCGGCGTCGGCCTTGATCTTCTGGCTTTCCTCCGCGCCCCGGGCCCGGAACTCTTTCGCTTCCCGCTCACGCTCGGCGTTCATCCGACGGTAGATCGCGTTGGAGTTCTCTTCCGGCAGGTCGGCCCGCTTGATCCTGACGTCGACGATCTCGATGCCGAACTTGGCCGCCTCCGTGTTCACCAAGTCGGTGATTCGGCGCATCAGCTCGCGCCGCTCGCCCGACAACACGATCTGCAGCTCGACGGTGGCGATCACCTGGCGAAGCGTCGAGTTGATGATGGTGGCGAGCCGGGTGCGGGCCCCGTTCTCGTCTCTGACGGTGGTGTAAAAGCGCAGCGGATTCACGATCTTGTAACGCGAGTAGGCGTCGACCACGATCCGCTTCTTGTCGGAGGCGATCACCTCCTCCTTCGGCGCGTCGAAATCGAGGATCCGACGCTCGATGAAGATCACGTTCTCGACCAGCGGGATCTTGAATTGCAGCCCCGGTTCGGTAATCTCTCGGCGCGGGTCGCCGAACATCAGGACGATGGCCTGTTCCGTCATGGTCACCGTGAACAGCGAGCCGTAGCCGACGATGCCCAGGACGATCAACAGCGCGGCGCCGATGAGCTTGAGCATCACTGACTCCCTCCCTCGCCCTTCGCGCGTTTCTGGATCTCCGGCAACGGCAGATAGGGGATCACGCCACTTTGCCCGCCCTCGCTATCGATCAACACCTTGTTCATGCCGGCGAGCACTTCCTCCATGGTCTCGAGATACATGCGCTGGCGGGTGACGTCCTTGGCGAGGACGTATTCATTGTAGATGGAGATGAATCGGGCGCTCTCACCCTCGGCCTCGGCGACGATCTGCTCCTTGTAGCCCTCGGCCTCCAGCCGGATCATCTCGGCCTCGCCCCGTGCCCTCGGGACCACGTCGTTGGCGTAGGACTGCGCCTCGTTTTGCATCCGCTCCATGTCGGCGCGCGCGGCCTGGACATCGCGGTAGGCGGCGATCACCGCGTCGGGCGGATCCGCCTTCTCCATCTTGACGCGGATCACCTCGATGCCGGACTCGTAGTCGTCGAGGGTATCCTGCACGATTTTGCGCGCATCGGCCTCGACGGTGGCGCGATTCTCGGCTACCACGTCGTCGAACTTGCTGCGGCCCACCACTTCGCGCATGGCGCTCTCGGCCACCGCCTTGACGGTGTCGTCGGGGTTGCGGATGCGGAACAGGTAAAGCCCGGCATCCTTGATCCGCCAGAACACGGCGAAATCGATATCGACGATGTTCTCGTCGCCGGTCAGCATCAGACTTTCCACCGGCACGTCGCGCTTGGCACTGGTGCGCCCGGCGGCCGAGGTGTCGATGAAGCCGATGTTGACTTGGTTTTCACGCGTCACCTTCGGCGTCAGCACGTTCTGGATCGGCGACGGCCAGTGATAGTGCAGGCCGGGTAGCGTGGTCTTGTAATACTTCCCGAACATCAACTCCACGCCCTGCTCGTCCGGGCCCACCCGGTAGACGCCCGAGAACGCCCAGACGGACAGCAAAATGACGAGCACCACGAGCAGGCCGATACCGCCGCCCAAGCGGCCGGGAAGCCCGCCCCGCAGCTTGTCTTGGCCACGCCGGAGCAACTCCTCCAGGTTCGGCGGCTGCGGACCGCCGCCACCGGAACCGGTTCCCCACGGGCCCTGTCCGCCACCGCCGCCTCCTTGATCATTCCAAGGCATCGAATCGATCCTCTCTCAGTATCGTCTTCGGGAAAAGCAGCCGCGCGCGCCACCCGCTTTGCGCCTCAGGCCCGCGTGCGTTATATGACAAGCGCAGAGTCCACGCAATGTCGAGTCCACGCAAGGGAACTCGCGCCCGCCCGTCGCCCGAACCCTCGGCCGACGCGCCGTCGGACCGCTCCCTCATTATGGAAAGACCCGCGCCATGGCACAAGTCGAGGAACGAGATGTCCTTCGGACCCTGAGCTCGATCCGACACCCGACGCGCGACGGCGACCTGGTCTCGCTGGGCATGGTCACCGGGGTGGTGGTGCGCGACGGCAACGTCGGATTTTCGCTCGAGATCGATCCCGCCGAGGCCGAGGCGATGGAACCGGTGCGCCGGGCCGCGGAAGCGGCGGTCGCCGCCGTGGCGGGGGTGGTCTCGGTGACGGCGGCGCTGACCGCACACCGGCCGAGCGCCCCGCAACCGCCCAGAGCGGCCCCGCCGCCGCCCGCCGGGCAAGCGCCGGCGGGGGCCGCGATGCTGCCGGAGGTCGGCGCCATCGTCGCGGTCGCCTCGGGCAAGGGCGGCGTCGGCAAGTCGACGACGGCCGTCAACATCGCCTGCGGCCTCGCGCGCCTGGGCCATCGCGTCGGCCTGCTGGACGCCGACATCTACGGCCCCTCGATCCCCCGCATGCTCGGCCTCTCCGGTCGTCCCTCGACCGACGGCCGCATTCTCCAGCCGATGCGGGCGCACGGCATCGCCTGCATGTCGATCGGCTTTTTGGTGGAGGAAGACACGCCGATGATCTGGCGCGGGCCGATGGTGATGGGCGCGCTCGAGCAATTGATGCGCGACGTCGCCTGGGGCCCGCTCGACATCATGGTGGTGGACATGCCGCCGGGCACCGGCGATGCCCAGCTCACCATGGCGCAGCGGGTGCCGCTGGCCGGCGCGGTGATCGTCTCGACGCCGCAGGACATCGCCCTGATCGACGCCCGCAAGGGCCTCAATATGTTTCGCAAGGTCGATGTCCCGGTATTGGGGCTGGTCGAGAACATGAGCTACTTCGCCTGCCCCCATTGTGGCGAGCGAACGGAGATCTTCGGCCACGGTGGCGCCCGTGCCACGGCCGAGGAACTCGGCATGGACTTCCTCGGCGAGGTGGCGCTGCAGCTCGCGATCCGCGAGACCTCGGATGCCGGCACGCCGATCGTCGCGACCCGGCCCGACGGCGCCGAGGCCCGCGCCTACATGGCCATCGCCGAGGCCGTGGCGGGCAAGCTCGGCGCCGGCGTCGGCCGGGCCGCGCCCAGAATCGTCGTCTGTTGAGGAGGCGAGCGCCATGAAGACGCTCATCTTCGGCGATACCACGGTGGAACGGCTGGTGGAGGCGGAGGGGCCGAGCTTCTTCCCCGCCTTCATCCTGCCCGGCAGCGACGAAGCGGCGCTGGCCGCCGAGATGGACTGGCTGCTGCCGCATTTCCATCACCCCGAGACCGGGCGCTTCCTGATGAGCCTCCACACTTACGTCGTCCGCACGCCGCATCACACCATCCTGGTCGACACCTGCATCGGCAACGACAAGGAGCGGCCCTCGACCAAGCCCTGGCACCGCCTGCAAACGCCTTGGCTCGACGACCTCGCTGCCATGGGCGTGGCGCCGGAAGCGGTGGACTTCGTGCTCTGCACCCACCTCCACGTCGACCACGTGGGCTGGAACACCCGCCTCGTCGACGGCCGCTGGGTGCCGACCTTCCCCAACGCGCGCTACATCTTCTCCAAGGCCGAGTACTCGCACTGGGAAGCCGAGGCGGCTGGCGAGGTGGGCGCGGCCGGCCGCTCCGGCGCCGTCGACGATTGTTTCGCCGACAGCGTGCTGCCGGTGGTGGAGGCGGGCCGGGTCGACTTCGTCGAGGGCGACCACGCAATCGACGATCAACTCTCGATCGAGCCCTCCCCCGGCCACACGCCGGGACACGTCTGCCTGAACCTCGCCGGCGGCGGGCGGCGCGCGGTCTTCAGCGGCGACCTGATGCATCACCCCGTGCAGTGCGCCTACCCGGAATGGAACAGCCGGTTCTGCGTCGATCCGGCGCTGTCGCGGGCGACGCGGGAGGCCTTCGTCGAGCGCCACGCCGAGACCGACACGACCATCCTCGCCGCCCACTTCGCGGCGCCCACGGCGGGCCGCATCGCCGCCAACGGCCAGCGGCGCAAGTTCCAGGTATAGCGTGCGGCCTCGAGCTCAGAGCATGATCCGACCCTATGGAAACGTTTGATGGCGGCAAATCGGCCTCTGGGGTGCGCCCGGCCGCTTGCCCGATGCCCCGCATCGCGCGGCCGAATCCGTTTCGCAAAAACGCCCTTATACCGCTGACCCCATGATGTGATTCTTGGGGGATTCCCTCGAAGCGGATTTTGTGATTCTCTCACCCAGACACAATATGTAGTGGGATCGAGATGGTTGCACGCAAGATACGGGATGATATGACGGCGGATGAGCTTCGGCGCTGGGCCCGCGCCTCGGCCCGGGGTCGGGCGGCGGCGCGGGCCTACGCGATCGCCAACGCCATCATCGAAGCCCGCCGCGCCTCGGGGAACAAACGCCTCGCCGAAGAGAACCGAAGCCAATCTCCATGCGCGTAACCCTGGATCATGGAGATCAGTTCATGGACCCGCCGCCCTAATCGTCGAGACCCTCCATCGCCGCCAGCTCGCCGACGGTGAGCGGCGTCACCGGCGGGCGGAGGCGGAAATAATCGCCTTCTCGCCACTCGCGCCCCTCCCGCGCGGCGATCATGCGCGCGATCGTGGGCCCGCACATCCGCGCCTGGCACGGCCCCATGCCGGCGCGAAGAAAGGCCTTCAACTGATTGGGGCCCGGCACGCCGAGGGCGAGGACGCGGCGGATCTCGCCGGCCGTCAGCACCTCGCAGCGGCAAACGATCGTGGCGTCGTCAGCCGGCGTCAGGATCCAATCGGGGGAACGATAGAGCCGGTCGAGAAAGGCCTGCGGCTTGGCTGCCCGGGCGATCTCGCGCCGCGCCGCTTCCCGCCCGTCCCGCGCCGCCGCCTCGCTGGTCTTGGAGAGGCGCAAGCCCGCGCCGAGCGCCGCCCACCGGCCCAGCGCCGGCGCCGCCTTGGCGCCGAATATCTGGGCCGCGTCGCCGGCGACAGCGATGCCGGGCACGGACGTTCGGAGCCAAACGTCGCGGGCCGCGATCGCATAGCCGAGTTCCGGGTCCACCGCGTGCTCGGCACCCGCCGCCCGACTGAGCTGCAGGTTCGGCGCGATCCCTTCGTGCAGCAGCAACACCTCGGCCTCCCTCCGCCCCTCGCGGCCGCCCCGGCGATAGCCGACGGCCCGCAGCCGATCCTCGCCTTCTGCGCGGAGCTCCGTCACCTGCTCGACGAAGGCGATGCCGGCCCGCTTGAGCGCGCGAATCCACCCCAAGCCCTTGGCGATGTCCGGGTTGCCGATCAGGCGACACGCGGCGGGAAGCGCCCGCCACAGGTTGCGCCTCGGGCTGGTGCGCAGGATGGCGCGGAGATCGACCCCGGCCTCGACGAGCTGGAGAGCGAGCAATATCAGCAGCGGCCCGCCGCCCGCCAGGATCACGCGGCCTTCCGGCACCATGTCGGAGGCCTTGAGCAGGGTTTGCGCCGCCCCCGCCGACATGACGCCGGGAAGGGTCCAGCCGGGGATCGGCACCGGCCGCTCCATCGCACCCGTAGCGAGGATGATCTCCCGGGCCCGCAGCCGCGTGGCGACGCCGTCGCACACGATGCCGAGCGCGCCGGTCCCGACCTCGAACACGGAGGTGAGCGGGCGATAGTCGACGCCACTCGCCCGGAAGGCCTCGACCAGCGGCAGGCCGGCCGCGTAATCCGCGCCCAGGACCGAGAGATCGCCCGGCCGGTCGCGCTGAACGCCCTCGATATTGCGGTAGATCTGCCCGCCGGGCGCCGCCTGTGGGTCCAGCACCACCGGCTCCAGGCCCAGGCGGGCCGCCTCCACCGCCGCCGCCATGCCGGCGGGCCCGGCGCCGACGATGGCGAGATCGACGATCCCGCTCATCTGGCCGCCACCGGCTTGCCGCGCATCCGGCGGAGGCGCATGCCGTCGCGAACCGGGACCAGGCAGCCCTGACGATTGGCGACGCCGTCGATCTCCACCAGGCATTCGAAACAGTTGCCGATCATGCAGAAGGGCGCCCGGCCGGAGCCGTCGACGCCATGGCGGCGATACTCGCCCCCCGCCGCCAACAGCACCGCCGCGACACTGTCCCCCGCCGCCGCCCGGACGGCTGTGTCGTCCAGGTGGACGGTGACGGCGCCTTTCGGTTCAGCCCGTCGCCTGAACATCGAACCTGGCCGAGGAAAACCCCCGGATCTCGTCGCCGAGGCGGCCCTCGGAGAAGTATTTGGCCAAGAGGAGGGCGTGTGCGGCCGCCGTGGTGACGCCACTATGGCCGGTCGCGACGTAGATCCCCGGGTGTTGGGGGGATTCGTCGTAGATCGGGAAGCCGTCCGGCGTCATCACCCGAAGCCCGGCCCAGGTCCGCACCACGCGAAGCGCGGCGAGGAACGGAAAGGCCCGGACATTGCGGGCGGCGATTTGCTTCAAGACGGCGGCATCGGTGGCGATGTCGAAGCCGACCTCGGCTTGGCTGGCGCCCAGCATGAAGGTTCCCTCGGCTGTCTGCTTGACGTTGAGGGTCGGCAGCGCCAGCAGCGGGTCGACCCGTTCGGTGACGATCACCTGACCTTGCACCGGGCGGACCGGCACCTCGAGCCCGACCATGGCCGCGAGGTCCCGGGTGCCGAGACCGGCGGCGAGGACGACCCGATCGGCCAGGTGCGCGCCGCCGTCCTCGGTCACGACGCGGTAGGTGCCGGCGGGCGTCGCCTCGATCTCGACCACATGGGCACCGGCGACGTAGCGACCGCCATGCTTCAGGTGCGCCGCGTGCAATGCGTGCAGCAGCAGAAGCGAGTTGGTCTCGCCGTCGTGCGCGCTGTAAGTCCCGCCCACGACCTCGGGCCCGAGACCGGGGAGCATGTTGTCGAGGCGGGTCCGCTCCACCACCTCGAAGTCGAACGCGCCCTCCGGCGCCTCGTCGCGAATTCGCGCGAGCTGGGCGACCTGTTCCTCCAGCTCCGCCTCGTTCAACGCCAAGGTGACGCCGCCCGGGCGGTGATAGGCACAGTCGACGCCGGTCTCCTCCTCGAGCTCGGCGCTAAATTCCTCGTAGAGCGCGGCGGAGCGACGCGACCAGGCGGCATAATCGGGCTTGCCGGGCCCCTTGCTCTGCACCCAGACCAGGCCGAAGTTGGCGCGAGAGGCGCGAAAGGCGTCGTCGGCCCCGTCCACCATGGTGACCGCGTGGCCCAGCCGCCCCAGGCCATGGGCGATCGCCGCGCCGACAATACCACCGCCGATGACGAGAAAATCGGCCCCGCTCACAGCGCCGGCTCCGGGCTCAGTAGCGCTCGACCCAGGGCCTGAGCTCGACCTCCCAGGTCCAGGCGCTGCGATGCTGGGCGTGGGTCTGGTAGTAAGTCTCGGCGATCGCGTCGGGATCGAGCCGGGAATCAGCCCCGTCCCGGCCGATGCCGCCGTCGATGATGAAGTGGGCGACGTGGATCCCCTCCGGCGCCAGCTCACGGGCCATGGATTCGGCGAGCGCGCGAAGCCCATATTTGCCGACCGCGAAGCCGCTCGAGCCGGCATAGCTCTTCACGCTCGCGGTGGCGCCGGTGAAGAGGATGGTGCCCTCGCCCCTCGGCTTCATCCGTCGCGTCGCCTCCCGCCCCAGCAGGAAGCCGCCGTGGCAGCAGCGCATCCAGGCCTCGATGAACTCGTCGTTGCCGATCTCGGCGACACCCTTCCGGACCCGCCCGCTGGCGTTGTAAACGGCCACGGTGAGCGGCCCCAGTTCGGCCTCCACCCGCTCGACCAGGGCGACGACGCTGGCTTCGTCGGTTCCGTCGCAGGCATAGCCCCGGGCGGTACCGCCGGCGGCCTCGATTTCGCCGATGTGCGAATCGACCTTGCCCGGCGTTCTGGCGGCGAGCGCCACCGCGTAACCGGCGCTTGCGAATCTGCGGCCGATCGCCGCGCCCAAGCCCGGCCCGACGCCGACCACCAGGCAGCTTTTCCCTTCCGACATGGTGTTTCCCCCGCCCTGAACTTTTACTCCGCCGCGTCGCGCCGCGGGCTCGGGTCGCGCCAGGCGGCGAGCAATTCCGCCTCCCGCGCTTTCGCCGCCTGGACCTTGCCCGCCTTGACGTGGCCGTAACCCCGGATCTGATCGGGCAGTTCCGCAAGCTCGACCGCCAGTGCATGGTTGTCGCCGTCGAGCCCGCGCGCGAGCTCCTCCAGCACCATTTCATACTCCACGATCAAGCGCCGCTCCATCCGCCGCTCCGCCGTATAGCCGAAAATGTCCAAGCGCGTGCCCCGGAGATGCTTCAAGCCGGCCAGCAGTCGGAACACCGGCATGATCCAGCCGCCCCACTCGCGCTTGCGCAAGACGCCGGTGAGGGGATCACGCCGCGAGATCAGCGGCGGCGCCAGATGGAAGGTGAGCTTGAACGCGCCCTCGAACTGACGCCGCAGCTTGGTCTCGAAGTCGCCGGAGGTAAACAGCCGGGCGACCTCGTACTCGTCCTTGTAGGCCATGAGCTTGAAGAGATTGCGCGCGACCGCTTCCGCCAAACCCGCGCGGCCCGGCGCCCGCTCCCGCTCGATCGCCGCCAAGACGCCGACGCGGGCACGATAGCGTTCGCCAAGGGCCTGGTCCTGATAGTCGGTCAAGAACACGACGCGACGCTCGACGATCTCCTCCAGCGTCTCGGCCCGGGGCGCCGGTGTCACCGTGGCCGTCCGCGCGACCTGCTGGACCGCGTCCAGGTCGTGCGCCGCGAGCCGGCCCAGCGCCAAGTTCCGCTTGTTGGCCGCGACCGCCACCGCGTTGAGCTCGATCGCCGTCTCCAAGGCCTCGATCGAGACCGGCAGCAAGCCGCGCTGCGCCGCGTAGCCCAGCATGAAGATGTTGGTGGCGATGGCGTCGCCCGCCAGCGCCGTCGCCATCTCGGTCGCCTCGACGAACTCGGTCCGGTTGTCGCCGGCGGCCTCGCGAATGACCTCGCGCAGCCGCCGGGACTGGAAATCGATCTCGGGATCGAGCGTGAATCCCGCGGTCGGCGTCAGATGCTCGTTGACGATCGCGTGGGTCGCGCCGGTCTGCACCTTGGCGATCGCTTCCTCGCTCGCCGCCACCACCATGTCGCAGCCGAGCAGCAGGTCCAGCCGCCCGTCGGCGACCCGAGGGGCGTGCAGATCCTCCGGCCTCCCGCCGACCCGGATGTGAGAGAGGACGGCGCCGTTCTTCTGCGCGAGGCCGGTGAAGTCCAGCACCGTGACGCCCTTGCCCTCGATATGCGCGGCCATGCCCACCAGCGCGCCGAGGGTGACGACGCCGGTGCCGCCGATCCCGGTCACCAGCATGTCGTGCGGTCGCTCGATCGCCGCGACCTCGGCCTCGGGCAGGCCCCGAATGGCCTCGTCCAGCGCTTCCAAACCCGTCGGCCGCGCCTTGCGGGGCGTGCCGCCATGGACCGTGACGAAGCTAGGGCAGAAGCCCTTCACGCAGGAGAAGTCCTTGTTGCAGGACGACTGGTTGATCCAGCGCTTGCGGCCCCATTCGGTCTCCAACGGTTCCACCGAGACGCAGTTGGAGACGACGGAGCAATCGCCGCAACCCTCGCAGACCAGGTCGTTGATGAAGACCCGCCGGTCGGGATCGGGCAAGGTCCCGCGCTTGCGCCGTCGCCGCTTCTCCGCCGCGCAGGTCTGATCATAGATCAGCACGCTGACTCCGGGGGTGTCGCGAAGCTCCCGCTGGACCTGGTCCATGTCGTCGCGATGGTGGATGGCGACGCCGGGCGCCCAATCGGTTCCTCTGGGATATTTGTCCGGCTCGTCCGAGACCACGACGATCCGATCGACGCCTTCGTGATGGACCTGTTGGCTGATTCGCCAAGGCGAGAGCGGGCCGTCGAAGGGCTGGCCGCCGGTCATCGCGGCGGCGTCGTTGAACAGGATCTTGAAGGTGATGGTGGACTCCGCCGCCACCGCCGCGCGGACCGCCATGATGCCGGAGTGGTAATAGGTGCCGTCGCCCAGGTTGGCGAAGATGTGGTCCTCGTCGGTGAACGGTTCCTGCCCCAGCCATTGCACTCCCTCGCCGCCCATCTGGGAATAAAAGGTGGTGTCGCGGTCCATCCAGATCGCCATGAAATGGCAGCCGATACCGGCGATCGCGCGGCTGCCGTCGGGTACCTTGGTGGAGGTATTGTGCGGACAGCCGGAGCAGAAATAGGGCATCCGCTCGATCGGCGCCTTGGCCCCCCGCCGGCCCTCCTTGGCGTCGAGTTCGGCGATCCGCTCCGCCATTGCCGGCGTCGGCTCGATCCCGAGACCCCGAATTCGAGCCACGATGACACGGGCGACCAGCGCCGGCGACAGCTCGCCCTGCGCCGGCAACAGCCATTCGCCTTCCTCGTCGAATTTGCCGACCACCCGGGGGCGGACGTCGGGCCGCCAGTTGTAGAGTTGCTCCTTCAACTGGTTCTCGATGACCGCCCGCTTCTCCTCGATGACGACGACTTCCGCCAGTCCCTCGGCGAAGGCGCGAATCCCGTCGCGCTCCAGCGGCCAGGGCATGCCGACCTTGTAGACCCGCAGGCCGAGTTCCGCCGCCGTCGCCTCGTCGAGGCCGAGATCGTCGAGCGCTTGGCGAACGTCGAGATAAGCCTTTCCCGAGCCGACGATGCCGAGCCGCGCCCTCGGGCTGTCGATCACCACCCGGTCGATTTTGTTCGCCCGCGCCAGCGCCAGCGCCGCATAGACCTTGTGGCGCTGTAGGCGGACCTCTTGCGACCAGCGGTCGTCCGGCCAGCGGATGTTGAGCCCGCCCTCCGGCATCTCGAAGTCGTCGGGGTGGTGGATCGCCATGGCTTCGGGATCGACGGTGACGGAGGCCGAACTCTCGACCAGTTCTGTCACCGCCTTCAAGCCGACCCAGCAACCGGAATAGCGCGACATCTCCCAGCCGAGGAGGCCGTAGTCGAGATAGTCCTGCACGCTGGCCGGCGACAGCACGGGCATCATGTAGCTCGCCATCAGATGCTCGCTTTGATGCGGCACCGTCGAGGAGACGGCGTTGTGATCGTCGCCAATAAGCGCCAACACGCCGCCCAAGGGCGCGGTGCCGGAGACGTTGGCGTGGCGGAAGACGTCGCCGCAGCGATCGACCCCCGGCCCCTTGCCGTACCAGATGGCGAACACGCCGTCGTATTTGGCTTTGGGACCGAAGCCGAGCTGCTGCGTGCCCCAGACCGCCGTCGCCGCCAGCTCCTCGTTGACGCCGGGATTGAAGGTGATGTGGTTGGCGTCGAGGAATTTGCTTGCCCGCCAGAGATTGAGGTCGTAGGCGGCAAGGGGCGAGCCGCGATAGCCGGAGATGTAGCCGGCGGTGTTCAGACCCCGGGCGAGGTCGCGTTGGCGCTGCATGATCGGCAGGCGGATCAGCGCCTGAATGCCGGTGAGATAGACCCGTCCTCGCTCCAACGCGTATTTATCGTCGAGCGTCACGGCGGCGAGCGTCATGGGACACCTCCTATTAGGCGAGCGCTAGAGGCGACGGTGAAAAGGTGGGACATAGCGTGCGGAAGTGCAAGTCACGCCTCGCGCGTATGGCCGGAACCGAAGCCTCGGGACTCGATGCCGTACTCGCGGATCTTGCGGTACAGGGTGGAACGGCCGATCCCGAGACGGCGCGCGACTTCCGACATGTGGCCGCGATGGCGCTGAATCGCCAAACGGATCAGCTCCGCCTCGATGTCGTCGAGCGGGCGCAATTCGCCAGCCTCGTCCAGGACGCGGATCGCGAGGGAAGCGCCGGCGTCGGTCGCAGCCCGGTCGGGCGCCGCGATCTCGGCGGTCGCGAGCGGTTCATCGACCAGCGGTGGAATCGCGATCGGCGCCGCGTTCTGGGCCGCCGGCAGTTGCAGCAAATCCGCCAGCTCCACCCTGAGACCGTCCGCCAGCACCACCGCGCGGTAGATCATGTTCTCCAACTGGCGGACGTTGCCGGGCCAGTCATAGCTCACGAGTCGCGCCATCGCTTCCGGCGCGATGTCGTCGATATCCTTGCGCTCCGAGGCGGCGAAGGTCGAAACGAAGTGATCGACCAGGGCTGGAATATCTTCTCGACGCTCGCGCAACGGCGGCACGTCGATCGGGAAGACGTTGAGGCGGTAATAGAGGTCCTCTCGGAACGCACCCTCCCGCACCCGCTCGGCGAGATCCCGATTGGTGGCCGAAATCAAGCGCACGTCGATCTTCACCGGCTGCTTGCCGCCCACCAGGTCGATCTCCGATTCCTGCAGGGCGCGAAGCAGTTTGACCTGGATGTCGGGGCGCAACTCGCCGATCTCGTCCAGGAACAGGGTGCCGCCATCGGCTTCCTGGAACTTTCCGACATGGCGATTGCTCGCCCCGGTGAAGGATCCCTTCTCGTGGCCGAAGAGGATGCTTTCCACCAGGTTTTCAGGAATCGCCCCGCAGTTGACGGCGACGAAGGGTTTGCCCGCCCGCTCGCTCGAGCCCTGGATCGAGCGCGCCACTATCTCCTTGCCGACACCGCTCTCGCCCTCGATCAGCACCGCGATGTTGGAGGCGGCGGCGCGGCCGGCGAGGTCGCCGACCCGGCGCATGGCCGGACTGTCGCCGACGAGATCGCGAAAGATCGTCTCGCCTTCGCCGCGCCGCGCAAGGCGCGAAACCTGCCCCGTGAGCGCGTTCAGGCGCGCCGCGTTGGCGACGGCGATGCCGACCCGCCCGGCGCTCGCCGGAAGCTCGACGACGTCGGCGGCGCCAGCCTCGGCGAGCGCGGCGATCGCCTGGTCGTCTCGATCGCTCGAGAGGGCGACGACGGGCAATTCCGGCCGCATGGCGCGGAGCGCCTCGATGCTGTCGATCTGGCCGGCCGAATCGCCGCCACAGGCCAGCAGCACGAGATCAGGCGTGGCACCCGCCTCGAGCAGCTCGCCCGCCGCCTCCAGGTCCGCGACCGCGCTCAAGGCACAGCCCTGACCGTGGAGCGCCGTCAGGATGTTGCTCGGAGCCTCGCCGATCAGCAGAATGTCGTGCGACATGATGGGACAATGTTATCACCCGTCCCAAATCGGCACAATCGCAACGGGAACGAATCGCCACGCGATGCTGTCACAAGCGCCGCCCGCCGGCTAGAATTCAACCGTTTGGGGGCGGAAACCATGGTCGACCTGGGAAGCACCGACATAGCGGACGTAAAACTGCTGCGCCCCGCACGGCATGGCGATTCGCGTGGCTGGCTCTCGGAGCTCTGGGCCCACGCGAGCTTCGCCGGGGCCGGGCTCGATCACACTTTCCAACAGGACAACCTCGCCCACAGCGACAAGGCGGCGACTCTCAGGGGGCTTCACTTTCAGCGTTCGCCAATGGCGCAGGGCAAGCTCGTCGCCGTCTTGAGCGGGGCGATCCAGGACGTGGCCGTCGATCTGAGAGCCGACTCACCGACCCGGGGCCGGCATGTCTCCATCACTCTATCGGCCCGCGAAGGCGATTCGATCTGGGTGCCGCCCGGCTTCGCCCACGGCTATTGCACCCTCGGCGACGACACCTTGGTGCTCTACAAGTTGACGGCGCCCTACGCGCCCGAACTCGAGGGCGGCATCGCCTTCGACGATCCCGACCTCGACATCGAATGGGCCTACGACAGCGCCGACCTGATCATGTCCGATCGCGATCGCCACTGGCCCCGGCTGCGCGACCTGGACGCCTCGCCATGAGGTGGCTGGTCACCGGCGGCGCCGGCTTCGTCGGCTCGGCCTTCGTTCGCGCGGCGCTTCGTGCCGAGGCCGAGGTGATCAGCCTCGACAAGCTGACTTACGCGGGCAGCCTCGACAATCTGGACGCGGTCATGGAAGCGCCGGGCCATGTCTTTCAACCGGGCGACATCGGTGATGCGGATCTGCTGGAGAGGCTCTTCGGCGAACACGCGCCGGACGCGGTGGTGAACCTGGCAGCGGAAACCCATGTCGACAGATCGATCGATTCCGCCCGCCCATTCGTGGAAACCAACGTGCTCGGCCTCGGCGCGCTGCTGGACGCGACGACGCGCCATTGGCGAGGCCTCGGCAAAGCCGATCGGGCGGCGTTTCGCTTTCTTCAGGTCTCCACGGACGAGGTCTTCGGCGCCCTGGGCGAGGAAGGCGCCTTCGACGAAGAGAGCCCGTTCCGGCCGCGCTCGCCCTATGCCGCCAGCAAGGCCGCCGGCGACCATCTGGTCCAGGCCTTCCACCACACCCACGGTCTGCCCACGCTCGCGACCCACTCCGGCAACAACCTCGGGCCCCGGCAGTTTCCGGAGAAGTTGCTGCCGCTGATGATCCTGAACGCCCGCGAGGGCCGCCCGCTGCCGCTCTATGGCGACGGCCGACAGGTGCGGGACTGGATCCACGTCGAGGATCACGCCAGCGCCCTGATCCGGGTCCTGGCGCGGGGACGCGTCGGCGAGCGCTACCTGATCGGCGCGCGCCGGGAATGGCACAACGTCGATCTGATCCGGCGCCTGACCGAGATCCTGGACGAGATGCTGCCGAACTCGACCCATCGCCCGCACGGCCGGCTGATCGAGTTCGTCGCCGACCGGCCCGGCCACGATCGCCGCTATGCCGTCGATCCGTCCAAGCTGGAGCGCGAAACGGGTTGGCGGGCCCGCGTCGACATGGAGGACGGCCTGCGGCGGACGGTTACCTGGTACCTCGAGAACGAGGATTGGTGCCGGCGTGCCCGCGCCCGCTACGACGGCGCCCGCCTCGGCATGGCCTCGGCGGAGCTCGCGAGTTGAGGCTGCTCGTCACCGGCGCCGGCGGTCAGGTCGGCGGCGCGCTCGCCGCCATGGCACCCTGCCTGGCGCTGACCAGGGCCGAGCTCGATGTCACCGATGCGGCCCGGGTCGACCGCGTGGTGGGGGGGGAGCGGCCCGAGGTGATCGTCAATTGCGCCGCCTATACCGACGTCGACCGCGCCGAGGACGAACCGGCGCTCGCCGAGGCAGTCAATCGCGACGGCCCCGCCCATCTGGCGGCGGCGGCGGATCGCGTCGGCGCGGCGCTGGTCCAGCTTTCCACCGATTTCGTCTTCGATGGAGAGAAGGGCTCGGACTACCATGAGAGCGACGCGCCGAGACCGCTCAACACCTATGGACGAAGCAAGCTCGCGGGCGAACGCGCGGTGCGCGATGCCACGCGGCGCCATGTCGTACTGCGCACGGCGTGGGTGTTCGCGCCCAGGGGGAGGAATTTCGTCCTGACGATGCGCCGCCTGGCCGACCAAGGTCGACGGGAGATTTCGGTGGTCGCCGACCAGTTCGGCGGGCCGACGGCGGCCGACGATATCGCCCGGGCGGCGCTGGCCATCGCGGAGGTGGTTCGGGGCCAGGGCTTCGAAGACTGGGGCGTCTATCACTTCAGCGGCCGCCCGGCGGTGAGTTGGCATGGCTTCGCCCGCGCGATACTGGCCGATCGGCCGGAGGTTCGGGTGTCGGCGATTGGTAGCGAGGCGTGGCCGACGCGGGCGCGACGGCCCGGCCGCGTGGTGCTGGGGGGCGATCGCATCGTCGCCGTCTTCGGGCTTCGAGCGCCCGATTGGCGTCCCGCCCTCGACGCGACGCTCGCCCGGATCGAGGCGGAGGGGCATTCACCCTGACCGCCCGCCGGGTCGGTTGCCATCAGCCCCGCGCTTCCTTCGCGGCCGCCTCGCGGACGAGGAAATCCACGATCATCGGGATGGTGCGGCGATTGCCGTAGACGTCGTGCCCGGAGCCACCCCGCAAGACGACCGAGCGCGAGCGGGGCCGATTGCCGATGAAGGCGCCGCAGTCCCCCGCCTGGCCGGGCGTGCGCTGGGCGGTGTACCAGGGATCGTCGCCCCGCACGATCGCCAAGACCGGTTCGTTCGGCTGCGCCATCAGGCCGCTGACGAGGGGCGAGCCATGACAGGTCCACTGAGTCACGACGCGGGCACGGAAGGCGTAGCCCCGGTAGATCGCCGTCGCCACGCCGCCTTCCGAGGTGCCGTAAAGGAAGAGGCGACGGCGATCGACCCAGGGCAGCGTTTTGATCCGATGCAGCGCATAGGAGATCTCGGTCTGGCGGAAGTCGTAGACGAATACGTTCCGCCCCCCGCTCTGTCGCCAGACGCTGCATTGCAACGGCCGATAGCGGCGCGCGAAACTGTCCGGCGCGATCACGGCGAAGCCGCGCGCCGCCAACGCGCGCAGCACCTTCACCGAGCCGATGCCGTTGCAGCCGTGCATGTAGACGACGGTCGGGTAGCTGAGCTTCGGGCCCAGGGCCAGGCGGTCGCGGAGTTCCGGCGCGTTCATGCGCGTGGCTATCGGCGCGCCACCGGCGAGGCCCGGCAGCAGGACGACGGCGTTGTCGAAGGTGCGCGCGATGTCGCTCTCGGCCTCGAGCGGGTCACCGACGATCGACAACTCGTTCTCGTCGACCAGGTTCGGCACGCAGCCGGCGAGAATCTGCACGGCAGCGAGCGCCGCCGGGATGGCGAGCCGCCACCGAGCCTCGGGCCCGGCGCCGGTCATGGCGCGGCCTCCCCCGCGCTCGTCGTCGCCAGCGCCGTCGCGACGCACCACCACCCAGGACGCTCGGCGGCCAGCCGGTCTCGCGCCGCCCGGGCGCTGCCTGAGGTTTCGAAGAGCGCGAAACAGGTGGCGCCGCTGCCGCTCATCCGCGCCAGCAGAACGTCCGGCGCCGTGCGCAGTCGCGACAATACCTCGTCCACGACCGGCGCCAAGCGGATCGCCGGCACCTCCAGATCGTTGCCGAGCGGACGCAGCCATTCCGCCAGGTCCCGCGCGGTGGCGAACCCGGGCGACTCGGGCGCCGGTCTCGACCATGCGCCGTCGGCTGCGCGGAACACCTCGGCCGTGGCCAGTCCGACGCCGGGATTGACCACCAGCACGGCGACCGGCGGAAGCCCGCGCAAGCGCGCCAACCGCTCGCCGACGCCGCCGATGCGCACCGCCTCGGGCTGGGCCAGGCAGGCCGGCACGTCCGCGCCCAAGGCGATGGCGAGGCGGGCCAGCGCCGCCTCGCCGAGGTTCAAGTTCCAAAGCGTATCGAGCGCCCGAAGCGTCGCCGCCGCATCCGACGAACCGCCGCCGAGGCCCGCGCTCGGCGGCAGGTTCTTCTCCACTTTCAGCGCCGCCCGACGTGCACCGTCGAGCGCGCCGGCGGCGCGCAGCATCAGGTCGTCCTCGTCCCGCGCGAGGCTGGCGGCGAGCCGCCGGGCGAAAGGTCCGGAGCGCGACAGCGTAAGCGTCGGCGACGAATGCGCCTCGACCCGATCGGCGAGGTCGGTAAAGACGATCAGGCTGTCCAATTCGTGATAGCCGTCCGGCCTTCGGCCGAGCACATGGAGAAACAAGTTCAGCTTGGCCCGCGCGAGCCGTCTGGCGACCGTCACGACGTCAGCCGTCGTTTCCGGCCTCGGCCCGCCTCAGGCCGCGCTCGAGCTTGTTCCGGATTATCGTGACTTGGTCTTCCTCGGGCTTCAACGCGAGCGCGTGGCTCCACTGGAATCGCGCCTCCAGCCGGCGACCGACACGCCAATAGGCGTCGCCCAGATGGTCGTTGATCACCGGGTCGTTCGGCCTGAGCTCGGCCGCCCGTTCCAGATGCTTGACCGCGTCGCCGTATTTGCCTCGCCGATAGAGCACCCAGCCGAGGCTGTCGACGATATAGCCGTCGTTCGGTCGCTGGGAAACCGCCTTCTCGATCATCTCCTGCGCCCGGTCGAGGTGGAGGCCCTGCTCGACCCAGGAATAGCCGAGATAATTCAGCACCAAGGGATGATCGGGGCTGAGTTCGAGCGCCTTGAGGAAATCGGCCTCCGCGCGCGCCCACTTCTTGGTCCGTTCGAGCGCGATACCGCGCGCGTAGAAGAGAGACCAGTGGCGTTTCTCCGGATGCTCCAATCCGATGAGCGCGAGATCGTAAGCCTTGGCCGCGTCGACATAACGCTCGCGCGCCCTCAGCAGGTCGGCGAGCGCGATGACGGCGGAATTGTCCCGGGCGTCGTCGGCCACGATGGCCTGCAGGGCCGCGACCGCCTCGTCGAGTCGATCCAGCCGCTCGAGATTGAACGCGATGCGGAGGCGGGAATCGCGATAGTAGGGCGAGCCGGGCTCGATCACGGCGAAGGCCTCGATCGCCTCTTCCCAACGGCGATCGGTCTCCAGTATTTCGCCCAGCAAGATCCGCGCGTCGTCGAAGCCGGGCCGGAGGAAGAGCGCCAGGTTCGCGTACATCCGGGCCGCGTCGCGGCCCCGATCCTGCGCGAGCGCGGTCGCGGCGCCGAAGAAGGCCTCGGCCAATCCCTCGCGCACCGTCGTCGCCGTCGACCGCGGTCGGTCGCCGTCGTCGAGCATCGCGAGAGCACGGCGAATCGGCGGGTGGTTCGGGATCCTTTCGAGGAAATCCTCGAAGACCTTGCGCGCGCCCGCGGAATCGCCGAGCTTGGCGAGGATTGCACCGCGCGCCAAGGTGGCCGAGGAGGTGAGGCCCTGCTCCTCGTCGACTTGGGCCAGCACGTCTGCCGCGCCCTCGGCATCGCCGGCGACGTCGCGCATCAAGGCCAGGTGGTAGTCGCGGAAGGACCGGAAGCTGTCTCGCCGCTCCAACGGTTTCAGCGCCTGCTCCGCCGCCGCGATGTCACCCAGGCCGACCTTCATCCAGGCCAGCATTAACGGCCTGAGTAGGGCCGCGAAGCCCTTGGCGCGCTGATCGATCAAGAACTTCTCGGCCTCGACGTAGCAATCGGCCCTGGCGTCGCGGGTGGCCAGCACCAGGCGGGCCAGTCCGGCGCCGCGGCCGTCGTCCACCAACTGTTCGGCGAGCTTGAAGGCCCGCGCATGGTCGCCCTTGGAAAGCGAGACCAGGAAGGTCCGCCGAATGAGCTGGTGGTTCTCCGGATCCTCGTTCAGAGCCAACTCGTAGAAATGCGCCGCGGCGTCGGTGTCGCGCGCGACCCGAGCGTGGCGCGCGGCCAAATAGTGGCCGAGGGCGGAATCGACCGGCTCCCCCTCGTCGGCGAAGGAACCGGCGCCCAGATTGCCGGCGCAGCCGGACAGGCTCGCCGTCAAGGTCAGGGCCATCGCCATCGCGCGAAGCGCGCGGGCGGCCTTTGGCGATCGCCGGTTCGGCGAGGCGTTCGGTGTTCGGCCCATGATCCAGACCCTGGTCTCGTTGCCACCGTCACATATTGGGATAGTTTGGCCCACCGCCACCTTCCGGCACCACCCAGTTTATGTTTTGCGTCGGATCCTTGATGTCGCAAGTCTTGCAGTGGACGCAGTTCTGAGCGTTGATCTGCAGGCGCGGCTCGGAGCCGTCGTCGCGCAGTATCTCGTAGACGCCGGCCGGACAAAAGCGTTGTTCGGGCGCGTCGTAGAGCGCGAGATTGACCTCGATCGGCACCGCGTCGTCCGCCAGCGTCAGGTGGACCGGCTGATCCTCCTCGTGATTGGTGTTGGAAAGAAAGACCGAGGAGGGTATGTCGAAGCTCAGCACGCCGTCCGGCTTGGGATAGTCGATCGGCCGATATGCCTCCTTGCGGCCGATGTGGCGGTGGTCCGGCTGGCCGTGGCGCAACGTCCAGGGCAGATTGCCGCCCAGATGCTGATCGATAGCGTTATAGAGCGTCGCGCCGATGAGGCCCCATTTGGCGAAAGCCGGGCGGAAGTTCCGCGCCGCCCAAAGTTCCGAATGAACCCACGAGGCCTCGACCATCTCGGGATAGGCGGAAAGCTCGGCCGGGCCCATCTCGTCGCCCGCGCCGGCCAAGGCCTCGAAGGCGGCCTCGGCGGCCAGCATCCCGGTCTTCATCGCGTTGTGCGAGCCCTTGATCTTCGGCACGTTGAGAAAGCCGGCGGAGCAGCCGATCAGCACGCCGCCGGGGAAGATCAGCTTCGGCAGCGACTGTAGTCCTCCCTCGTTGAGCGCCCGGGCACCGTAGGCGATCCGGCTGCCGCCCGCCAGGTGCTTGCTGATCTCGGGGTGGGTCTTGAAGCGCTGGAACTCGTCGAAGGGCGAGAGATGGGGGTTCTCGTAGTCGAGGCTGACGACGAAGCCGACCGACACCTGATTGTCCTCGAGATGATAGATGAAGGAGCCACCGTAGGTCGCCATGTCCATCGGCCAGCCGGCGGTGTGCATGATCAGGCCGGGGTGGTGGTTCTCCGCCGGGATCTCCCAGAGCTCCTTGATGCCGATGCCGTAGCTCTGATGCTGCGCGCCCGCGCGCAGCTCGAAGCGCCCCTCCAGGCCCTTGGTGAGGGAGCCGCGACAGCCCTCGGCCAGGAAGGTGTATTTCGCGTGCATCTCGATTCCCGGGGTGAAGGTGTCCTTTTGCTCGCCGTCGCGGCCGATTCCCATATCGCCGGTAGCCACGCCCTTGACCCGGCCGTCCCCGTGGTAGAGCACCTCGGCGGCGGCGAAGCCCGGGTAGATCTCCACCCCCATCGCTTCCGCCTGCTCGGCGAGCCAGCGGCAGAGGTTGCCTAAGCTGATGACGTAGTTCCCGTGATTCCGCATCACTTTCGGCAGCAGGGAGGTGGGAAATTTGATCGCGCTGGTGGCGGTGAGAAATTTGAAGTGCTCGGCGGTCACCGGAGTTTTGAGGGGTGTCTCCAGATCTCGCCAATTTGGAAACAGTTCTTCCAGCGCGCGGGGATCGAGGACCGCGCCGGAGAGGATGTGGGCGCCGATCTCAGAGCCCTTTTCCAGGATGCAGACGTCGAGGTCGACCCCACGTTCCCGGCAGAGCTGCTTCAGTCGTATCGCCGCGCCGAGACCCGCCGGTCCGCCACCGACGATCACGACGTCGTAGGACATCGACTCTCGATCCATCCGTCTCGCTCCCGAGAGGGCTCGACTGCCGCGCCCGCGCGCGCCCGCTCTTATGCCGCGCGGCACGATGCCCGGTCAACGCCGCCGATGGGTGCCCAGGCCCGAGGCGGCTGGCGGCGGCGCGCCGGGTGGTGCTAACGTCGGGCCCATGAGCGATCGCGCGCGCGCCCTCGAAATCCTCCGCTGGCACGCCGACGCCGGCGTCGACGAGACCATCGGCGAGGCGCCGGTCGACCGATTCCAGGCCTCGGCCCGGGCCGCGCGGCCAATGCCGAGCGTGCCCACGCCGAGCGCGGGTCGAGCGACGACGTCGCCGCGCCGCGCGCGGCCGGCGCCGGACTTGGCGATGGAGAACCCCGAGGCGGCCGAGGCCGGTGCCCGCGCGCTCGCCGCCGCCGCCCGCGACCTCGAGGAATTGCGCGCCGCGCTCGCCGCCTTCGACGACTGTCCGCTGAAGCACACCGCCGCCAACCTGGTCTTCGCCGACGGCGCCGCCGACGCACCGGTAATGCTGATCGGCGAGGCGCCAGGGGCCGACGAGGACCGCCAGGGCCTCCCCTTCGTCGGGGTCAGCGGCCGCCTGCTCGACCGCATGCTGGCCTCGATCGGGCTCGACCGGTCCGCCGCCTACATCACCAACATCCTGCCCTGGCGCCCGCCCGGCAACCGCAAGCCGACACCGGCGGAGAGCACCATGTGCCTGCCGTTCATCCGGCGCCATATCGAGCTGAAGGCGCCGAAGCTGCTGGTCTTCCTGGGCGGCACCTCGGCGGCGACCTTGCTGGAGCGGCGCGAAGGCATTACCCGGCTCCGGGGCCGTTGGTTCGAATACCAGGGAGCGGGCGGCGCGATCCCGGCGATGCCGACCTACCACCCCGCCTTCCTACTGCGCCAACCGGCCCTGAAACGGGACTCTTGGTCCGACCTCCTCGCCGTTCGCGCCCGCCTCGACGATCTTTCGTGAACCATATCTCGTACCAAAGATTCGTCGAGCCACAATATAACCCAGTGAGAGCCTGTCATTTATTGAAAATTTGTTGATAATTGATTATATTTAGCTGACGGATGGGAGGCGTATCGGGGGGCTCGCTGGTGGCTATTAGACAGGCAAGCTCGGGTTCGATCGACGGCCGGGAGGGGCGCGCCGAGTGCCGGGCCCGGGTCGGTCGGCGGCTGGGGCTGGTGCTGCTGTTCGCGCTCCTGGCGCCGGTCACCGGCCTGGCCAGTTCGGCGGACCAGGAACGGCTGGGCGTCGGCGGCTTCGGCGGCGTCGAGGTTCCGCGCGTGCTCTCGGACGACGACGTTGGTCGCTATCGACAGATCACCGAGCTACAGCGCGACGCCCGCTGGCGGGCGGCGGACAAGGTGGCCGGCCGGCTCGACAATCCGGTGCTGATGGGCCACTTCCTCTTCGAGCGTTACATGCACCCGACGGCCTACCGCTCCCGTTTCAAGGAGCTGAAGCGCTGGCTCGATCGCCATCACGATCACCCCGGCGCCGATCGGATTTACCGACTGGCCATGAAGCGCCGGCCCAAGGGGGCTGGGCGGCCCAAGCGACCGACGACGGCGGAGATCCCCCTGGGCACCGAGGTCCCGCGCGCGGCGCTGGCGCGGACGGTCCCCCGACTCGCGTGGCGTGGCCGGGCGCACAGGCTCGAGCGCCAGACCGCCGAAGATCTCGGGCACGACCGGCCGACCCGGGCCTGGAAGCGCCTTCGCGCGGAGCAAGTCCGCCAACCGCTGCAACCCGCGTCGTACGACGCGATCGCCGCCGCCATCGCCCGGAGCTACTATTTCAACGGCAAGTTCGGACGCGCCCTCGAGATCGCCCGCGCCGCCGCCGAACGCTCTCGCCGCCTGGTGCACGGCGCCGACTGGTTCGCCGGACTCGCGGCCTGGCGGCGCGGCGAACTGGAGGCGGCCCGCCATCACTTCGGCGCCCTCGCCCGCTCCAAGACCGCGCCGCCCGCCATGGTCGCGGCGGGCGCCTATTGGGCCTCGCGGGCCCATCTGGTGGACCGCCGGCCGAGCGAGGTGATCCCCTATCTGAGCGTCGCGGCTCGCTACCCTCGGACTTTCTATGGCCTGATCGCCCGTCGACTGCTGGATTCGGAGTCCCACTTCGACTGGACTCCGCCGCCCTTGTCCGACGCGTACCTGCGCCGCCTGTTGGCGATTCCGGCGGTGCGCCGGATCGTCGCCTTCTGCGAGATCGAGCGGCACGATCTGGCCGACCGCGAGGTCCGCGCTCTACTGGCGACGGCGCCGAGTCGGCTGAGTCCGGTGCTCTTCGCGCTCACCCATCGACTGGGGATGGCGGAGACACAGCTACGCTTGGCGCAACGCCATCGGCTGGTCCGTGGCGTGATTCACGACGCCGCGCTCTACCCGATGGCGCCGTGGACGCCCAAGGGCGGCTACGAAATCGACCGGGCGCTCGTCAACGCCTTCATCCGGCGGGAATCGAACTTCCGCGCCAGCGCCACGAGCCCGGCCGGCGCCCGTGGTCTGATGCAACTGATGCCGCGGACGGCGAGCTTCATCGCCGGTGACCGGCGGCTCAATGGCAAGCTCAAGCGTCGCCTGCTGGAGCCCACCTACAACATCCAGCTCGGCCAGCGCTACCTCGCCCATCTGCTGGGCAACAAGGCGATCCGCGGCAACCTGGTGCTGCTGGCGATAGCCTACAACGGCGGCCCCCGGAACGCGCGGAGATGGTTCCGCGAGATCGATCACGGCGAGGATCCGTTGCTGCTGATCGAGAGCGTGCCGTGGCACGAGACGCGGATTTTCGTCAAGCGAATCCTGACGAACTTCTGGATCTATCGCGATCGCATGGGCCAGGATTTGCCCTCGCTGGACGCCTTGGCGACGGGATACTGGCCGTATTACACGGCGCTCGACGGCAAGAGCATGGCGCTCGCCGAAAGCCGGCGGAAGAGGTGACGAGAGGGTGGGCATCGACGAGAGCATCGACTTCCGCCCGGTCAAACTCGCGGTGATGACCGTCTCCGATAGCCGGAGCGAGGCCGACGATCGCTCGGGCGCACTGCTGGTGGAACGGCTCGAGGGCGCCGGCCACGAACTCGCCGACCGCCGCATCGTGCGCGACGAGCGCGACGCGATCGGCGAGCAACTGCGCGCCTGGATCGCCGATCCGGGCATCGAGGTGGTGATCGCCACCGGCGGCACCGGGGTCACCGGCCGCGATGTGACGCCCGAGGCCTTCCACGACGTTTACGAGAAGGAGATCCCGGGCTTCGGGGAGTTGTTCCGGATGATCAGCTACCAGATCATCGGCACCTCGAGCGTGCAGTCGCGGGCGACGGCCGGCGTCGCGAAGGGCACCTACCTCTTCGCGCTGCCCGGCTCGCCCAGTGCCTGCAAGGATGCCTGGGACAACATCCTGCGCGACCAGCTCGACATCCGCCACAAGCCGTGCAACTTCGCCGAGCTCCTGCCGCGCCTCAGGGAACACGAGAGCGACGCCGCCGAATAACACGACGGAGGTCGGCGGCGCTATCGACGTCTTCCAGCGTCTCCAACAGGGCGCGACGGCGTCCCGCCGGCAGGTTAGCGAGGGTGTCGGCCAGGGTATGCGAGCTCGACCAACGGACGCCCCGGAACAATCGTGCGAGGAGCGCCGGATTGCGCGCGCCGACCAACCAATAGCCGCCGTCCGCCGCCGGTCCCAGCACCAGGTCGCTCGCCGCCAGCGCGCTGAACGCGGGCCTGAGATGGGCGGGTCCGAGATCGGGAATGTCGGAGCCGACGACGACGCAAGGCCGCGGCGGATGGCGCCGGAGCGCGCGGGCCATGCGAAGACCTAGATCGCCCGAGCCCTGTGCCTCGCGCGCGAGAGCGGCGGGCCACCAGCGGCCGCGCCGCGCGAAGCGATCGGGCGTCACGGCCAAGACGAGGTCCCAACGTCGCTCGCGGGCCAGCCGCGCCAGCACCGCCGCCGTCGTCTCCCGGTAGAAGCGCCGGGCCGCCGTCTGGCCGATGTCGCGCGCCAGCCGGGTCTTCACCGCGCCCAATCGCGGCGCCTTGACGAAGACCACGACCAGGGGCCGCCGCCTCATCCGTAGAGCCGCCTGAGATAGCTCGGTGGCACGCCGGCGAAATAGAGCCCGAGGCAGACCAGGTTGCGCGCGCTGCGGCCGAGATAGCCCCGACGGTAGCGCGTCGGCGAGGTGACCATCTCCGCCGCCAACAGATCGATCCGACGGCGGCCGATCGCCCTGGCCATCGCCACGTCCTCCATCAACACCAGGGGGCGAAAGCCGCCGACGGAATCATGCAAGTCGCGGGAGATCAATAACCCCTGATCGCCATAGGGAAGCCCGAGCACGCGGGTCCGCCAGGCGACGATACGCTCCAACCGTCGGGCCGCCGGGCGGGAATCGTCGAAGCGGAGGTGGAAAACGCCGGCGCGATCGGGTGAGGCCATGTGGGCCGCCGCCGCCGCCCGCCAGCCCGGACCCGGTCGGCTGTCGGCATGGAGGAACAAGAGCCAGGCCGTCCGCGCGGCCGCCGCCCCTCGGGCGAGCTGCCGGCCCCGGCCCGGTGGGCTCTCGATCACCACGGCGCCCGCCTGGCGGGCGACCCGCGCCGTTTCGTCGCCCGAGCCGCCGTCGACCACGATCACCTCCTCGACGAAGCCGTCGAGCCGCGCCGGCGCCAGCGCGTCGAGGGTCCGGGCGAGCGTCGCCTCGGCGTTCAGTGTCGGGATGATCACGCTCGGCATCGGCGCTAGGATAGCGCAAGCCGGCCAGCCGATCCGAGGTCGCCGTCGGTTTCGATTGTTCTTGTTTTGTTCACATCACGAGTTTATCCTGTCGTCATGTGGAACGAGACGACCAAACTGCCGGCGGACGCGCGCAAGGGGCGCGGCGCCCTCAGCAATGCCAGCGGCCGCCATGAAACGCAGGAGCGCTTTCTGGCCGACGACGGCTGGGGCAGCGCCGAACGGGCCGCGACGCCGCGGCGCACCGAGGTGACGATCGATGCCTCGCGCACGATCATCGCCCGCAACGATTCGCCCGACATCGGTTTCGACCGCTCGATCAATCCCTATCGCGGCTGCGAGCACGGCTGCATCTATTGCTACGCCCGGCCAACCCATGCCTGGCTCGGCCTCTCGCCCGGCGTGGATTTCGAAACCCGCCTCTTCGCCAAGCCGGACGCGGCGAAACTGCTGGAAGCGGAACTGGCGTGGCCCGGCTACGACTGCCGGCCGATCGCCATGGGGACCAACACCGATCCCTATCAGCCGCTGGAACAACGGATGGAGATCACCCGCTCGATCCTGGAGGTGCTCTCGCGCCACGACCATCCGGTGTCGATCGTCACCAAGAGCCATACGATCGTCCGCGACCTCGATATCTTGGGCGCCATGGCGGAGCGGCGGCTGGTCAAGGTCGCGCTTTCGCTCACCACTCTCGACCGGGGCTTGGCGCGGAAGATGGAGCCCAGGGCGGCGACGCCAGGGCGCCGCCTGGCGGCGATTCGCCGGCTCAGCGAGGCGGGCATTCCGACGGCTGTGATGGTGGCGCCGATCATTCCGGCGATCAACGACATGGAGATCGAGGAGATCCTGCAAAACGCCGCCTGGGCCGGCGCCGACGGCGCCTCTTACGTGCTGCTGCGCCTACCGCTGGAGATCAAGGAGCTCTGGCGGGAGTGGCTGGAGGCGCACTTCCCGGACCGAGCCGGCAAGGTCATGCGGCTGCTGCGCGAGATGCGGGGCGGGCGCGACTACGATGCGCGCTTCTCCCTCAGGATGAGCGGCACCGGGCCCTACGCGCGGTTGATCGCCCGGCGTTTCCAGCTGGCCCGAAAGCGGCTGGGGCTCGACGGCGGCGAGGTGGAACTGGACGTCGAGCGCTTCCGGCCGCCGATCCGGCCGGGCGATCAATTGACGCTGTTCTGATTCTCGGCACAGATTGTCGCCGCGGCGCGATATCGAGGCGCCTCGCGAGGGAGACGGCGCGGCATGGAGCGGGAAGCGCTTCTCGACATCACTATCGTGGTCGCCGCCGCCTTGCTCTGCGGCTTGGCTCTGAGACGGCTGCGCCAGCCGCCGATCGTCGGCTATATCCTCGCCGGCGCGGTCTTCGGGCCCTCGGCGCTGGGCCTGATCGAGAACCGCGAGGCGATCGCCACCCTGGCCGAGCTCGGGGTCCTGCTGCTGCTCTTCACCATCGGGATGGAGCTGTCGCTCCGCGCCTTCCGCCGGGTGCTTCGGGTCGCCCTGCTCGCCAGCGCGGCGCAGATCCTGCTGGCGGTGGGCGTGATGCTGCTGCTGGGCACCGCCTTCGGTTGGCCGATGCCACTCGCGGTTCTGCTCGGCTTCGTCGTCGCGCTCTCCAGCACCGCCGTCGCCTTCAAGATCCTCGAGGAGATCGACGAATTGCGCACCGACGTCGGCCGCGTCGCCGTCGGCGTGCTGATCGCGCAGGATCTGGCGGTGGTCCCGATGCTGCTGCTGGTCGACGGCATGGCGGGCGAAGCGGGCCTGCCCAAGGCGGCGATCGGCAAGGTGCTGCTGGCGGTGGGCCTGCTGGCCCTGATGATCGCCTATCTGACGCGGCGCGAGCGGGTTTCCATGCCGTTCGTCGAGGCGATCGGCGAGAATGTCGAGTTGGTGGCCCTGGTCGCCCTCACCTTCTGCTTCTGCGCGGCTCTGCTCTCGGCACTGTTCGGCCTATCGCCGGCCTACGGCGCCTTTCTCGCCGGCCTGTGGATCGGCAACAGCCACAGCCGCACCACGGTGCTCTCCGCCACGCTGCCGATCCAGGGCGTGTTGCTGATGGTGTTCTTCCTCTCGATCGGCATCCTGCTCGATCTCGGCTTCATCTGGGAGAACATCGGCCAAGTCGTGGCGCTACTGGTCGTGGTCACGCTATTCAAGACGGCGATGAACGTCACCATCCTCAGGCTCCTGGGCGAGCCGTGGGCGCGAGCCTGGCTCGCCGGCGTGGTGATCGGCCAAATCGGCGAGTTCTCCTTCGTGTTGCTGGCGGCGGGTGCCGCCGTGGGCGTCATCGGCACCGACGACCAGCGGCTGATCATCGCGGTAATCGCCCTCAGCCTGATGACCAGCCCGCTCTGGCTGATGACCGCCAGGCGCCTCAGCGAGCTCACCTGGACCGGGATCAGCGGCGTCCGGCAGCTCTTGGGGCTAGTCTACGCGCCCGAGACGCGGGCGCTCGCCGTCGCCTCGCGCGGCGCGCTGGTCGGCTGCAACGAGGCGATGCGCGCGACCCTTCGCCTGGGCGAACAGGGCGTCGAGGCCTATCAACGTCTGCGCCAGGGCCAAGGCGAGGAGACGCCGGAAGATCCGAGCCGCGACGTCTCCTTCGAGCGGGACCTGCCGCTGGAGCCGACGCCGGAGGCCGAGGAGGTGCCGCGGGACTAGTGGATAGAATCCAACATATGGTACCCCTACGACGGTTTCCCGAGTTCGTCCGGAAAGGCGCCCGGTGCGCCGTGATGCTGGTGCATCACAAGCGCCGGTCAACGCGTCCGGCGGGCTCGGGAAGCCGCCCTTCGGGTCCCATATCCTGGCTTCTCGGGGCGTCGGGCACCCTTGACGATGTGCCGGCATCGCCGACGGGCGCCCTCCTGCCGAGAAGCCAGGATATGGGATCGTAGGGGTACCATATGTTGGATTCTATCCACTAGCCGCCAGGCCGGGATGCCTGATCCCCTCGCCCCTGATCCATTCGCCGAAGCTCGCCGCGTCGCGGGCGTCGACGAGGTGGGACGCGGGCCGTTGGCCGGACCGGTGGTGGCGGCGGCGGTGATCCTGCCGGAGAGGCCGCCGGCCGGGCTCCGGGATTCCAAGAAACTCTCCCCCGCATCCCGGTTCCGTCTGGACCGCGAAATCCGCGCGACGTCCGAGGTCGCGATCGCGCTGGCGAGCGTGGCGGAGATCGATCGGCTGAACATCCTCGCCGCGACGATGTTGGCGATGTCACGCGCGGTGGCGGCGCTTGCCCTCCCCCCGGACGCGGCGCTGGTCGACGGCAACCGGTTGCCGGAACTCCCTTGTCCGGCCCGCGCGATCGTCAAGGGCGACGCGCGGTGCGCCCAAATCGCCGCCGCCTCGATCGTCGCCAAGGTGGCCAGGGATAGCCTGATGCGGGCGCTGGCGGTGGCCTATCCGGGCTATGGGTGGGAGCGGAACGCCGGCTACGGCACGGCGGCGCACCTGGCGGCGCTCGCCCGCCTCGGAGCGACGCCGCAGCATCGGCGAAGCTTCGCGCCGGTCCGAGCCGTTGCCGATTTGTAACTTTCAGACTCAGCCATAACCCTCTGACCTCACGATAGATTGACCTGGCGAATCAGCTCCACCATGCTGCCCCGTGATGAAGCGCGAGCAGACATATCTGGACAGGGTCTTCCTCGGCGATTGCGTCGAGGAGATGGGCCGGCTGCCGGCGGAATCGGTCGATCTCGTCTTCGCCGACCCACCCTACAACCTCCAACTCACGGGCGAATTGCGCCGTCCCAACGACAGCGTGGTCGACGCCGTCGACGACAATTGGGACCACTTCGACGACTTCGCCGCCTACGACCGCTTCACCCGCGCCTGGCTGGAGGCGGCGCGGCGCGTGATGAAGCCGAACGCCACGCTCTGGGTCATCGGCAGCTACCACAACATCTTCCGAATCGGCGCCACGCTGCAGGACATGGGCTTTTGGATCCTGAACGACGTGGTCTGGCGCAAGACCAACCCGATGCCGAATTTTCGCGGCCGGCGCTTCACCAACGCGCACGAGACGCTGATCTGGTGCAGCCGGGAGCCCTCGCGCCGCGACTACACTTTCAACTACGAGGCGATGAAGGCGCTGAATGACGAGGTGCAAATGCGCTCCGACTGGCTGCTGCCGATCTGTTCCGGGGCAGAGCGGTTGAAGGTCGACGGCCGCAAGGCGCACCCGACGCAGAAGCCGCTGGCGCTATTACACCGGGTCTTGCTCGCCGCCTCCAAGCCGGGCGATGTGGTGCTCGACCCCTTCTTCGGCAGCGGCACCACGGGCGCCGCCGCCAAGCGCCTCGGCCGCCACTTCGTCGGCATCGAGCGCGAGCGGCGCTACGTCGAGCTAGCGGTCGGCCGAATCGCCGCCGTGGCGCCATTGGACGAGGCGGTGATCGAGACCACGCCCTCGAAGCGCGCGCTACCACGCATCCCCTTCGGCTGGCTGTTGGAGCGCGGCCTCGTCTCGGCGGGGGAGACGCTCTACGGGCCGACCCGCCGCCATGCCGCCCGAGTGCGCGCCGACGGCACGCTGGTCGCCCGGGACGCGCGCGGCTCCATCCACCAAGTGGGCGCCCAGGTCCAGGGCTTGAGCGCCTGCAACGGCTGGACGTTCTGGTGCGTCGAGCGAAAAGGCCAGTTGTTTCCGATCGACGCGCTGCGCCAACGCGTCCGCGCCGAATTGCAGTAGCGGGCTACCGTCTACGCCGGAACGGCGCGTTGGAATCGCGCCGGGACGGATTTTCGTGCGGCAGCATTACCGCCAGCGCCTGGTTCAGCCGGGCCCGGAAGGCCGGATCGTCGGGCCCGGCCCCGCTCGGCGCCTCCAGCATCACCTCGGCTTCCGGCTTGGCGTCGTTGCAGAACGCCATCGCCACCCGCATCACCGGCCCGGGGGCACGTAGCGGCACGGCGGAGAGATCGCCGCAGGCGCCCTTGCCGCCCAGGTGCGGCGTATCCGGATTGAACACCATCACCACTCGGAACGCGGCCCTGTCACCGCCGACGCCGGTCGGCGCGGTCGTGAGCGTCGCCGGCGGGAACCAGCCCGGAAGCTCCAGGCCCCGGGCGATCGCCTCCGCCGTGCCGGCATCGGCGCGCCCGAAGGGGCTGCCGTGCACCACGGCGGCGAGCTTGCCGTCATGGGTCGCATAGCCGACGTTTCCCGGCACGTAGGTGGTCTCGACATCGACGTATGAAATGACGCCACCGGTGCTCTCACAGGCGGCCAGGATGGCGGCGGTCGCGACGAGCGCGACGATGCCCCTTGCCCTCGGCATGGCATTGTCTCCCGATCATCGCCTCCACGAGGAACGACTGTGAACTGGGTTCGAGGCGAAGACAAGGCACGATTTGGCGATCAATCCTCGTCGAAATCTCGAAACAACGGTCCCGGCACGGCGTCGAGGGCGTGACGGATCACCTTCTTGGAGAGTGTCGGCAGCGCCTGGCCGCCGAGGTCCTCGATCCGACACCAGGTGCCCGGCGGGCCCTCCCCCGGGATCGTCGCCGCGACCAGTTCCAGCCGCAGGCGAAAATGGGTGAAGCCGTGCTCGACGGCACCCGGGAGCCGCCGCCACTCGGCGGTGAAGGGTGCCTCCCGCAACGCCTCCTCCAGTCTCCAGGGCGATTCGCGCCAGGTCGTCGAGGGCAGCTCCATCATGCCGCCGAGGAGCCCTTTCTCCGGCCGGCGGCGAAGCAGCACCGCGTGGTCGGCGCGGGCCAGCCAGAAGACGACGCCATGGCGCCGGGGCCGCGGCTTTTTCGGGCGTCGACGCGGCAAGTCCGCCGCGACCCCGAGCGCCCGCGCCCGACACTGCTCGCTGAGCGGACATCGGCCACAAAGCGGCGCGCGCGGCCGGCAGACCATGGCCCCCAAGTCCATCATCGCCTGGGCGTGGTCGCCCGGCCGGGCCTTCGGGGTCAATTCCCGTGCCAGCCCCGCGAGCTCCGGTTTCGCGTCGGGGAGCGGCGTTTCCACCGCGAAGAGGCGGGCGATCACCCGCTCGAAATTGCCGTCGAGCGGTGTCGCCGGGCGATCGAAGGCGATCGCGGCGACCGCCGCCGCCGTGTAGGGCCCGATCCCGGGAAGCGCCCTGAGGCCGTCTTCGTCGTCCGGAAAACGCCCCCCGTGACGCAGCACCACCGCGCCCGCGCAAGCGTGCAGATTTCGCGCCCGCGCGTAGTAGCCGAGCCCCTGCCAGGCATGCAGCACGTCGTCGAGCGGTGCCTCGGCCAATGCCTCCAGCGTCGGCCATCGCGCGAGGAAGGCACGAAAATAGGGGCCGATGGTCGCCACGGTGGTCTGCTGCAGCATGATCTCGGAAAGCCAGACGTGATAGGGATCCGCCCGCGCGCCGGGGGCGGCCCGCCACGGCAACTCGCGGCGGTTTCGGTCGTACCAGGCGAGCAGCGCCGCCGCCATCCGCTGCCGCCCCGCCGAAGCAATCGTTCTCGCCGTTGGTTCCGCCCGCGCCATGCGTCAGGATGTCGCCATGGCCAAACGCTCGACAAGAGGCCCGCTGCGTCCCGCCGGGCGAATGCTCCGCCGGGTCGCCCAACGGGGCCTGGCCAAGCGGGGTTTTGGCGAGGTCGACGTGGTACTGCGTTGGCGCGAGATCGTCGGCGAGACTCTGGCCCGCCAGTGCCGGCCGTCGCGAATCGCCTTCCCCCGGGGCGAGCGCCGCGGCGGCGTGCTGCATCTTCTGGTCGAGCCGGCGGCGGCGCCCGAGGTCCAGCATTTGGCGCCGATCCTGATCGAGCGGATCAACGCTTTCCACGGCTACCGCGCCGTCGAGCGGGTGAGCCTGCAGCAACGGCCGCTGCCGCCGGCACCCGTTCGCACCTACCGAGCGCCGGTGGGTCCGCTCGATCCCGAAGGCGAGGCGGCGCTCGACCGGCGGTTGGAGGATATTGCCGATTCGGAGCTCCGCGAGGCGCTTCGCCGGCTCGGCCGCAACGTCATGAAGCGCCGCGAAACGTGAACCATCGAAGCTGGCGAGCCGCGCCCCATCGGTCCATATTCCCGCAATAGCCCGCTCCCGCCGCGACGACCGGCGCGGGTGGACACGGTTCAGGGCGCACGACGCACGCGGGCGCTTGTGACGCCCCGATCACGGATCTATAGTTTTCCCACATCTAGTGGGTTGGAGGAGCAATGACCCAACTCTGTGTGATTTCACGGCGCCTGGTGCCGGTCCGACTGTTGGCCCTGGCGTTCTGCCTGGCGGCCGTGCCGGCGCTCGCGGGCGCCAACCGGGCCGGCCTCGGCGAGATGTCGATCGGCGCCGAGGACGCGCCGATCACGATGATCGAATACGCCTCGATGACCTGCCCGCATTGCGCCGTCTTTCACGCCGATACCTTCGAGGCGCTGAAGACCAAATACATCGACACCGGCAAGGTGCGCCTGGTCTTCCGCGAGTACCCGCTCGACCGCCTGGCCTTCTTCGCCTCGAAGCTGGCGCGCTGCGCCGGCGCGGACGGCTTCTTCCCGATGTTGGAGGTGCTGTTCAAGCAGCAACAGAACTGGGCGCGGTCCAAGGATCCGGAGGGAGCGCTGGCCCGCATCGGCCGGCTGGCCGGCATCGACCAGGAAAGCTTCGATGCCTGCATGAACGACGAAGCGATCACCAAGGTGGTGCTGGAGAACCGAATGACCGGCGAGACCAAGCACAAGATCTCCTCGACCCCGAGTTTCGTCGTCAACGGCCAGATCATCGCCGGCGGTCGCACGATCGAGAATTTCGACATAATTTTCGCGCCTTACTTGAAATAGGGCGCGAAACCGCTAAGGGGACGTTTGGTCGGTGCAGTTCACCAGGTTGCGGCTCGTAGGTTTCAAGTCCTTCGTCGACGGCACCGAGGTCGTCATCGAGCCGGGTCTGACCGGCGTCGTCGGTCCCAACGGCTGCGGCAAATCGAACCTGATGGAGGCGTTGCGCTGGGTGATGGGCGAGACCTCGGCCAAGCAGGTCCGGGGCGGGGCCATGGACGACGTCATCTTCAGCGGCACCCAGGCCCGTCCGTCACGCAACGTGGCGGAAGTGCTGCTGACGATCGACAACGCCGAACGCACGGCGCCTGCTCCCTTCAACGATTCCGACGAGCTGCAGATAAGTCGCCGGATCGAACGCGAGAGCGGCTCCACCTACCGGGTCAACGGCCAGGAAGTCAGGGCCCGCGACGTGCAACTCCTGTTCGCCGATCTGGCGACCGGCGCGCACTCGCCGGCCTTGGTGAGCCAAGGCCGCGTCGGCGCGTTGATCGAAGCCCGACCGACCGATCGCCGCGCGCTCCTGGAAGAGGCGGCGGGCATCACCGGCTTGCACTCGCGCCGCCACGAGGCGGAACTCCGGCTGCGCGGCGCCGCCAACAACCTGGAGCGGCTGGAAGACATCATGCAGGCGCTGGAAGGCCAGTTGCAGGCGATCAAGCGTCAGGCGCGGCAGGCCAATCGCTATCGCAAGCTGGGCGGACTGATCCGCCGGCTCGAGGCGATCCAGCTCCATCTCCGCCACCGGGACAGCTCCGCCGAGGAGGCCCGACTCGCCGAGGAGTCGAGGGCGGTCACCGCGCTCGTCGGCCGGCTCGAAGGCCAGGTCGCGGCGGCGGCGACGAGCCGGGAAGCGGTCGCCGCCAGCCTGCCCGAGCTTCGCCGCGAGGAAGCGGCGGCGGGCGCCGGGTTGCATCGCCTCGGCGCTGCCAGGGACGGGCTCGACGGCGAGGACGAGCGGGTCCGCGAGGAGGCCCGTCAACTCGACGCGCGGCTCGCCCAGATCGCCACCGACCTCGAGCGCGAAGGCACGATCCGCGAGCAGGCCGAGGCCGCGATCCTGCGTCTCGAAAGCGAGACCGCGAATATCCAGGTCGCCCGCGAGGGCGAGGCCGTCGCGCTCTCCCGGGCGGAGGGCCGAATCGCCGAGCGCGCGCGATCGGTGGCCAACGAGGAGAACGAGCTCGATCGCCTGACCGAAGAGGTCGCCCGCGAGGCCGCGCGGCGCGACGCCTCGGCGGCCCGCGGCCAGGACGCGGAACGACGACTCGAACGCCTGATCCAGCGCCACCGCGAGGCCGCGGCGGAGGTGGCGACGCTCGACGCCGGCCTCGCCGAGGACGATGCGGTGCGCGAGGCCTCGGAGCTATTCCAGGCCGAAGACGCGCGATGCGGGGAGTCGAGCACGGCGCTGGAGGCAGCGGATCGGGCCCGTGACGTCGCCGACGCCTGTCTCGGCGAGGTGCGCGATCGGCTGCGGGTCGCGGAAAGCCGAGTGGCCCAACTCTCCGGCGAGGAGACGGCCTTGGCCCGCCTGTTGGAAGGCAAGGACACGGATCTCTGGGCGCCGCTGGTCGATGCCGTCGAGGTCAAGCCCGGCTATGAAACCGCGCTCGGCGCGGCGCTCGGCGACGATCTCGACGCGCCGGCCGACGTTGGCGCGCCGGTCCACTGGCGGGTCTTGGAGGACCGCGACGCCCCGCCGGCGTTGCCGGCGGGCGCAGCACCACTCGCCCGCTTCGTCGGCGCACCTGCCGCGCTCGCCCGGCGCCTGGCGCAAGTGGGCTTGGTCGATGCCGGCAAGGGCGACGCCTTGAGCGGTCTCTTGGCGCAAGGTCAGCGTCTGGTCAGCCGGGACGGCAAACTCTGGCGATGGGACGGCTTCACCATCACCGACGGCGCGGAAACGGCCGCGGCCCAACGGCTCGCCCAACGCAATCGCCTGGCGGAGCTTCGCGAGCAGCGTGGCCTGGCGGAGCGTGCGATGAGCGCCGCCGGTGAGGAACACGAGGCGGCGCGAGGGACAGCGACGGCCGCGCGAGAGGGCTTCGAGGCCGCGCGAGCCGGCGATCGGGCCCAGGGCCAGGCACGTGATCGCGCCCGCGAGGCGTGGGAGGCGGCCGAGCGTCGGATCGCCGCCACCCGGTCGCGCCGCCTCGCCCTCGACGAAACGCTGGCCGCGCTCCGCCTCGACATCGACGAATGCGAGACGGCGCGGGACGAGGCACACGACAGCTTGGCCGCGCTGGCGCCACTCGACGAGGCGCGCGAGTGCTTGACCGAGTTGCGCGCCACCGTCTCCGGCCTTCGCGCCGCTCTCGCCGAGGCACGCAACGGCGAGGCCGTGCTGCGCCGCGAGATCCAGGTCCGCGCCGATCGTGGGGTGGCGATCGAGGCGGAGCGCGCTGGATGGCGCCACCGGGTGGACGACGCGCGCCGCCAGAGCGAGATCCTGTGCCGACGCCGCGAAGAAGCGGCGAACGCGCTCGAGACCGCCAGACGGCGGCCAGAGGAGATCAACGCGCGTCGGGCTGACTTGCTGGAAGAAATCGCCAAGGCCGAGACGGCGCGCGGCCACGCGGCCGATGCCGTCGCCCGGCGCGAGAGCGAGCTCGCCGAGGCCGACGCGACGCTCCGCGCGGCGGAAGTGGCCGCGTCCGAGGCACGCGAGACCCGGGCGCGGCTGGAAGCCAATCTCGAAGCCGCGGCCGAGCGCCGCGAGGAGGTTGGCCGCCGTATCCGCGAGGTCCTGGACTGCGAGCCCGAGGACGCGCTCGGCGCGGGCGAGGTGGGAAGGGGCGAGGAATTACCGCCGCTCGAGGAGGCGGCGAGGCGCCTCGAGCGGTTGCTCCGCGAGCGGGAAGGGATGGGTCCCGTCAACCTCCGCGCCGAACAGGAGGCCCACGAGCTCGGCGAACAGCTCGACACCATGACCAGGGAACGGGCCGATCTGGAGGCCGCGATCCAGCGGCTCAGGCAAGGGATCTCCAGCCTCAACCGCGAGGGCCGGGACCGGCTGTTGGCGGCCTTTCATCAGGTCGACAAGCATTTTCAGGATCTCTTCGTCCGCCTCTTCGGCGGCGGCAAGGCGCATCTGGCGCTGACCGAATCGGAGGATCCGCTGGAAGCCGGTCTGGAGATCATGGCGCGCCCGCCCGGCAAGCGCCTGCAGCGGCTCTCGCTGCTGTCGGGCGGCGAGCAGGCGTTGACCGCGACGGCCCTCCTGTTCGCAGTGTTCCTGACCAATCCGGCGCCGATCTGCGTCCTGGACGAGGTCGACGCGCCGCTCGACGAGGCCAACGTCGATCGATTCTGCACCCTGGTGGAGGAGATCGCCCGCGTCACCGGCACCCGCTTCCTCATCATCACCCATCACATATTGACCATGGCGCGGGTCGACCGGCTCTATGGAGTGACCATGGCGGAGCGCGGCGTCTCGCAATTGGTCTCCGTCGACCTGGTCCGCGCGGAGCGTCTCAGGGCCACCGGATAAGGCCTCGCCGAAATGCGGAAATCCTCTTTCGATCAATGACTTGCCGTGTGCCGAGGGGTCTCGGATCGAGGCTTGACAGTGCGGGGGCCTTTTCCTATCTTGCGCGCGCCTTCGGCGTCGGTCGGATTGTTCTCCGGCCGCTTGCGCGTCGTGGGGTGGCGTCGCTCATAACGTCGGTATTCCCATCGATAGCTGGCCTCGGGGCCGCGAATGACGGATCCAGGCGACAACCGCTCGCTCGATGCGCTGGGTGCCCGGATAAATCAGGCGCGCCGCGACGCGGGTCTGGAGACGGAAGATCGCAAGGACGAGGCGCCACCGCCGAGCGAGGTGAGAATGGCGTGGCGGATCTCGATCGAGATCGTGGTCGCGCTCTTTCTCTCGACCTTTCTGGGGTGGGTGTTCGACCAGTGGTTCGGGACCACGCCTTGGTTGATGTTGGTGTTCCTCTTCCTGGGGGCGGGCGCCGGCATTGCAAAGGCGGTCAAGACGATGAACCGCATGGACGCCTTGGCGGCGGAGCGGGCCTTGGGCGAGACCACGCGATCGGGCGATGCCGAGGGGAGCAGCGCCGGCGGGAGCGACGAGACCAAGGCGGGGGGCCAAGGTGGCGGTTGAGCGGCAAATCAACCACGATAGTCCGATGCATCAGTTCGTCATCGGCAAGTTCGGCGAGTGGCAAATCGCCGGGCTGGATTTCGCCTTTTCCAAGGCCGCCGTCTTCATGTTGGTGTCGGTCGTCTTCATCGCCGTCTTCTTGATGCTGACGACCAGCCGGCGGGCCCTGGTACCGGGGCGCTGGCAGTGCCTGAGCGAGATCTGGTACGAGTTCATCGCCGACATGGTGAAGGAGATCGTGGGCTCCGAGGGGCGGCGCTATTTCCCCTTCGTCTTCTCGGTCTTCAGTTTCATCGTCGTGCTGAACCTCCTGGGCATGCTGCCTTATTCCTACACGGTGACGAGCCACATCGCGGTCACCGGGGCGCTCGCCATCATGGTCTTCGTGCTGGTCTCGGCGATCGCGTTATCACGCCACGGGCTGCACTTCTTCACCTTCTTCGTGCCCAAGGGGGTGCCGGTGGCGATGCTGGTGCTGGTGGTGCCGATCGAGGTGCTGTCCTACTTCATGCGCCCGGTGAGCCATTCGGTACGCCTCTTCGCCAACATGACCGCCGGCCATACCATGTTGAAGGTGTTCGGCGGCTTCGTCGTCAAGATGGGCATCTTCGGCGTGCTGCCGCTGGCGCTGATAACCGCGCTGATCGGCCTCGAGTTCGCGATCGCCTTCCTGCAGGCTTACGTCTTCACCATCCTGACCTGCCTGTACCTGAACGACGCCATTCACCTGGAGCACTGAGCCCGGCGGATCGCAACCACGAGGGCGCGCGCCGAACCGTCAATCGAGGGAACAAAGGAACGAAACCATGGATGTTGAAGCCGCCACGATCTTGGGCAAGCTTATCGGAGCCGGCCTCGCCGCCATCGCCATGGGCGGCGCCGGTATCGGCATCGGCCTGATTTTCGGCAACTACGTCGCCGGCGCCATGCGCAACCCCGGCGCCGCCCAGCAGGTCTTCGGCCGGGTGATCCTGGGCTTCGCCTTGACCGAGGCGATCGCGCTGTTCGCCCTGGTCGTCGCGCTCATCATCTTGTTCGTGTTCTAGGTCTGGCACCGGGTGAAGCGGGCCACGTCGGGACCCGAGGGATAGCGCCATGCCACAGTTCTGGATCGAGAACTTCTTGCCACAGATCTTCTGGTTGGCGGTCGCCTTTGCGGTGCTCTATTTCCTGATGGCGAGACTGGCTCTGCCGCGCGTCGCCGACATCCTCGAGCAGCGGCAGAGCCGCGTCGAGGGCGACCTCGACAAGGCGGGCGAGCACAAACGCCGCGCCGAACAGGTGATGGCCGAGTACGAGGCGGCGCTGGCCGAGACCAGGGCGAGAGCCCAGGCGGTCATCGCCGAGGCCCAGGCGGCGAGCGCGGCCGAGGCCGAGCGGCGCGGCGAAGAGCTGGGCGAACGGCTGCGCCGCCAGGGCAACGAAGCCCAGGCGCGGATCGAGGCGGCGAAGACTCAGGCTCTCGACGAGATCCGCGTCGCCGCCAGCGATCTCGCCCGAGGTGCGGTCGAACGGCTGATCGGCGTCCAGGTCGCGGAGGAGACCGCACGCGCCGCGGTCGACCAGGCGATGGGGGAGGGGCGCTGATGGAATTCGATGCCACCTTCTGGGTCGGCTTCTGCTTCGTCGTGTTCGTCGGCCTGATGATCTACCTCAAGGTTCACAAGATGCTGATCGCCGGCCTCGACCAGCGCAGCGAGCAGATCCGCGAGCGGTTGGACGAGGCCCAGCGGCTTCGCGAAGAGGCCCAGGCGCTGCTCGCGAGCTACGAGCGCAAGCAGCGCGACGCGGTCAAGGAGGCCGAGGCGATGGTCGAACACGCCCGCGTCGAGGCCCAGCGCGAGCGTGAGCAGGCCGAGGCACGGCTGGAGGAGATGCTGACCCGCCGCGAGGCCCTCGCGGTGGAGAAAATTGCCCTCGCCGAGGTCCAGGCCAGGCAGGAGATCCGCGACGTCGCCATCGAGGCGGCGATCGCCGCCGCCCGCCGGGTGATCGTCGAGGAATTGAACGAGGAGCGCGCCGGCGCCCTCGTCGACGGCGCCATCGGCGACCTCCGCCGCAATCTGAACTGATTCTATCCACTAGCTTAGGGCGCTTCGTGTTCGAAGCGAATCGCCGGGCCGCGGGAGCGGGCGGCCTCGACCAATCTTGAAACGCTCTGTCCGGTGTGACGAGGCTCACACGAGTCGGCGCAAATCGCGCCCACATGAGGGGAACTGGAAGACCCTTCGAATCGACGATACGGGGAGCAACGGCATGTCCCATGCCCTAATTGAAGCGGTGGCGTCGCGTGCCCAACCGCGCGAGGCGGAGAGCGACATCGACACTTTGACGCAACGCGCCGAAGCGGGTGACGCGCAAGCGCAATTCCGCCTCGCGGGGCACTACGAGGACGCCGTCGACGTCTCCCACTCGCCGCAACGCGCGCTGCGCTGGTACCGCGCGGCCGCCCGCGCCGACCTGTGCGAGGCGCAGGTAGCCCTCGGCACCATGCTCGCCCTCGGCGAGGGCATCGAGCCGGACTACGCCGAGGCCTGGGTCTGGTTCACCCGCGCCGCCGACCTGGGCGACGTGGACGCGGGCGAACTCGCTGGCCTCGTCGGCCGCAAGCTCGACGAAGACGCCCGCCTCTCGGCCCAACGACGCGTCCTCGCCGCGTAGGGAACTATTCCGCCACCGGGCGGGCGGCTTCGCTCTCGCCGGTCAGGCTCCGCATCGCGTTCTCGATGATCTTGTGGCCGACCTCGGCCTCCATCGAGAGGATCGATTCGGGGTGGAACTGCACGGCGGCGAGCGGCAGCTCGCGGTGGCGAAGCGCCATCACCAGCCCGGTCTCGTTGCGCGCGATCACCCGCAGGGCTTCCGGCAGCTCCGAGACCACCGCGACCAGGGAATGATAGGCGCCGAAGCGGCTGGGCGAGGCGACGCCGTCGAACAACGGATCGCCCTCGTGCAGGATTTCCCAGATCTTGCCATGGCGTGGCACCTCCAGCACCTCGAGGCCGCCGCCGAAGGCCTCGACCATTCCCTGGAGGCCGAGGCAGACGCCGAATTGCGGCACGCCGGCCTCGACCAACTCGCGCACCCGGGCGGGCACGCCGAAGTCGGCCGGCCGGCCGGGCCCCGGTGAATGCACCACCAAGTCGGGCCGGGCCGCCAGCAGGCGGTCGAGCGCCACGCCCGCGCGGTAGGTCGTGACCTCCGCCCCGGTCTGGCGGAAATAGTCGGCGAGCGTGTGGACGAAGGAATCCTCGTTGTCGATCATCACCACCCGGCGGCCGGCGAAGGCACGGGGCCGCGGGGGCAGGGCCGGGGCTTCGTTGGCGCCAGAGAGCCGCTCGAGTGCGCTGAAGAAGGCGGTGCACTTGATCCGGCATTCGCGCTCTTCCTCGGCGGGGATCGAATCGTAGACCAGCGTCGCGCCGGCCCGGTAGTCGGCCTGCCCCCCCTTCAGGTGCACGGTGCGAATGGTGATGCCGGTATTGACGTCGCCGTTCAGCAGCAGCGCGCCCACCGCGCCCCCGTACCAGCCCCGGGCCGAGGCTTCGTGCCGCTCGATCAGGCGCACCGCCATGGTCTTCGGCGCGCCTGTCAGCGTCACCAACCACATGTGGGAGAGAAAGGCATCGAGCCCGCCGAAGCCCTCGCGAAGCCGGCCCTCGACATGGTCGACGGTGTGGAAGAGGCCGGCATAGCGCTCGATCATGCGGCGCGCCAGGAGCTTGATGGTGCCCGGCCGACAAATCCGCGACTTGTCGTTGCGGTCGACGTCGGTGCACATGGTGAGCTCGACCTCGTCCTTCTCGGAGTTGTAGAGGGCGAGGACGCGCTCGGCGTCCTCCATCGCGTTCTCGCCGCGGCGCACGGTGCCCGAGATCGGGCTCGATTCCACGCGGTCGCCCTCGACGCGGACGAACATCTCCGGGCTCGCGCCGACCAGTTGCTCGTCGCCCAACTGGATGAAGAATTCATACGGGCTCGGGTTGTCGCGCCGCATCAGGTAATAGAGCTCCGAGGGGGGGCCGTCGTAGCCGACCCGGAACTTCTCGGAGAACACGACCTCGAAGATGTCGCCCGCGTGCATGTGGGCCCGCGCGATTTCCACCTTCTCCATATAGTCCTCGGGCGCATGGTCGGCTTCGATCTCGCCGGGCGGGCTGGCGCGGGGCCGGGCCGGCGGCGACACCGCCTCGAAGGGCGCGCGCTCTGCGCCCACGGTGGTAGTGCCGTCGCGCGCGAATTCGAAATCGAGCCGCCGGGCCACCTCCTTTCGCCGGTCGATCAGATGCAGCCGGTCGGGGAGATAGAGCTGGAGGTCGTTCGCGCCCTCGGGCCTCGGTTGGCTCAGCGCCAGGCGCTCGAACTGGAAGATCAGGTCGTAGCCGAAGGCGCCGTAGAGGCCGAGGAAGGGATCGCCGAAGCCGGCGAAATCCTCGATCAAGCGCCGCGCCGGGGTGAAGACGGAGGGCTGGCGGCTCCGCTCCTCCTCCGCGAAGACGTCATCGGCGAGGCAGACGTCGAGGGCGAGGAAGCGCTCGTCGCGCCGCCGCACCACGGTCTCCGGACCCTCCGTCAGCACCGGCGCCAGAATCTCCAGCAGCCGGACGCCACGTTCGTTCAAGGCCCGGAGCAAAATAGAATCGCCCTGGGCGGTCAACACCAACGGTGGGTCCTCGAAGCCGAAGTCCCAGCGGGAGTAGCGATCGGGGTCCTCGACCCCGGAGGAGAAATAGGCGCCGCGCGCGCTATCGAGGCGCCGGATCAGGTCGTCGAGTCCGCGGTCATAATCGAGCGCCGTCTCGGCGCGGCTGACGACGACGCCGGAGCGGCTGGTGAAGATCGTCTGCATGGGTTTCGTCCCTCGATGGTTCCGCTCGCGCCGATCGGCGCCGGGAACCGCATGTCGTCAATCACGAATGTATGGATCCTCGGGGCCAACGGCCGGGCCCCGCGCCGGCGCTCAGCTGTGTCGCCAGAGAAAATTGACGAATTCGGGCAGAAATCCGTTTCGCATTTCGACTTGACCCCATCGAAGGCGCGGCGACGCTATCACGCCGCCCCGACCCGGTCCAGCCTCGCGGGGGGACGATCTTCGCCCTTGTCCGCGGTTGGCGCCCGCGATTGTGCGGGCCGAATTGGGATCGATCCGAGGAGAGAACGAGATGAGCCGCGCGGGCGCGAGGAGATCGCGATTTCCCGTGAAATGACAGAAATAGGAGTGCCCAAAGAGGGCGCCGAACTCATCGCGCCCTTGGCCGAGGCCGATCCCCTGACCGGACTGAACCCCCGGTCGGTCGACGCGGCGGCCTATGTCGAACTCTACGAAGCAGCCCTTTCCGGTACCCTCGCGCGGGGCTGAGTACGCTTCAATCAGTCGGCCGCTAGAGCCGATCGCCTTACTCGGCTAATCTTTCACCCGTGATTGTCGCTGGGTCGGGGAGACGCGCATGACGCACGGTGAAGTCACGCGCAGGCTGACGACGATCGTCGCGGCGGACGTCGCCGGTTACTCGCGCCTGATGGCCGAGGATGACGAGGCGACCCTCGCGGCTCTCCGTGCACACCGTGGCGAACTCATCGACCCCAAAATCGCGGAATATCGGGGCCGGATCGCAAACACCGCCGGCGACAGCCTACTGATCGAGTTTCCGAGCGTGGTCGAGGCGTTGCGTTGCGCCATGGACGTGCAAGCCACCATGGCCACGCGCAATATCGACGTTCCGGGGAAACGCCGCATCGAGTTCCGTGTCGGCATCAACATCGGCGACGTCATGGAGCAGGACGGCGACCTCTTCGGCGACGGCGTCAATATCGCGGCGCGACTGGAAGCCCTCGCGGAAGCGGGCGGCATCTGCATATCGGGCTCGGTTCATGAACATCTCGCCGGCAAGTCGGATGCCGTCTTCGTGGATGCGGGAGAACGGACGCTGAAGAACATCGCGCGGCCGGTACGGATCTGGCATTGGCGCACGGATCATGAGGCGCGAGCCGCCAAGGGCATGGACGAAGCGCCCTCGCTCCCCGACAAGCCCTCGATCGCCGTGCTGCCGTTCGTCAACATGAGCGGCGATCCGGCGCAAGAGTTCTTCGCCGACGGCATGACGGAAGACATCATCACGACCCTTTCCCGGTTCCGTTCGCTCTTCGTGATCGCCCGAAATTCGAGCTTTGCCTACAAGGGCCAGTCGCCCGATGTCCGAGAGGTCTCCCGCGACTTGGGCGTTCGCTACATCTTGGAGGGGAGCGTGCGCCGGGGCGGCCGGCGAATCCGGATAACGGCACAGTTGATCGACGCCGAGACGGGCAACCACATTTGGGCCGAACGATACGACCGGGGGCTGGACGACGTGTTCGCGGTTCAAGATGACGTCACCGAGGCGATCGTCGGTGCGATCGCGCCGCAAATCGGTGACGTGGAACGTCGGCGCGCCGAACGCAAGCCGCCGGAAAGCCTCGATGCCTGGGATTTCTATCAGCGGGGTCTCGCGGACTTCCATTCCTCGAGCGCGCAAGGATACAGATCCGCGATCGAACAATTCGACAGGGTGAACGCGCTGGACCCGAGCTTCGCGCCGGCCTTTGCCATGGCGGCCTTCGCGCGCACCCAGTATATCGCGCATTTCGAAGCGGATGATCGTGAAGAGATGGTGGCCCAGGCGCGAGAAAAGGCGCGCCGGGGAACGGCGCTGGACTCACAGGATTCGACCTGCCTTTGGTCCGACGCACGGGTGCATGCCATGCTCGGCCACCACGACATTGCCCTATCGAAGGCGGAGGAAGCGGTCGCGCTCAATCCCAATGACGCCATGTCGCGTCATTCGCTCGGCTCGGTGTTGTGTTCCGCCGGCAAGGCCGGGGACGCGCTTGCGCAATTCGACCATGCGATGCGGCTCTCTCCGCGCGACATTTGGCTCACCGGCATGCTGACCTATCGGGCCTTCGTGCTGTTTCATCTCGAGCGATACGGGGACGCGTTCGAAGAAGTACGACGGGCTAGTCTCAGGCCGAATCCGCGAGTGATGACGTTTGCCCTCTTGGCCGCCGCGGCGGGTGTGCTCGGCCGAGGGGAAGAGGCTCGGGGGGCCGTCGACGATCTTTTGGCGCATGCGCCGGCGACAACCTGCGCCAAGTTTCGAGGACACCCCTATTTCGGGAGCCCGGAGGTCATGGAACGTTTCGTCGAGGCCCTGCGCGCGTCGGGGCTGCCGGAGGAATGAGGCAATCGGTTCCCTATGAAGAAGTAATCCGAGCGAAGCGAGGGGCTTCTTGACCGGGGGACGAACGCGGGAGGGGTGCTCATGATCGCCACCGAGGTCAAATCGGTATCCTTGCTGCCGCTCGGCATGCTGAGGCTGGATCAATCGATCCTGACCTACCGGCGGTTTCCGGGCCGGAAGGTGGATTGCCCGGTGATCGCGGCCTTCATCGAAATGTCCGACGGCGAACACATCCTGTTCGATACCGGCCTGCCGCCGGCGTTGCTGGAGGACGGTGATTTCCTGCCGGCGTATCAGGCCGGCATCGTTTGCAGCTACACGGCGGAGGACGATATCCGGAACCGGCTCCAGGCCGTCGGTGCCACGCCCGAGGACGTGAAGATCGTCATCAACAGTCATTTCCACTGGGACCACTCGGGCGCCAATTACCTCTTTCCCCACGCCCGCTTCCTGGTGCAGGAGAAGGAATACCGCTTCGCCCGCCAGCCGGACGGCTTCGTCGAGCGCGCCTATACGCCGAAGCTCTTCGACCTCGGCGCCGAGACCCGGCTGCTGGCGGGAGACGAAATCGTCAAGCCGGGCATCGCCGCGATCACCACGCCCGGCCATACGCCAGGGCATCAGTCCCTGCTGATCATGCTGCCGTCCGAGCGGGCGATTATCTTGATGGGCGACGCCATGATGTGCCCGGCCAATCTCGACCCGGCGATTCCGCCCGGCAACACGCATACGCCGGAACACGCCATCGCCTCGATCCAGCGGCTGAAGGTGCTGGCGGAGTTCCACGCCGGTGATCTGGTGATCTGCCATGACCCGGAGCTTTGGGACAAGTGGAAGCCGGCCCCCCATGCCTACGTCTGATCGAGGCATGAAACATGTCGTTCCGGCAACGGTGATCGCGCCCGGCCGCCCCGTCGAGCCGCCGACGGTTCAGTGCATTCGGCCCCATCGATTCTCGGGGTCCAGCTCGAAGCCGAGGAACCTGTCATAGAGCGCCGTCTTGCGATACATCGTCTCGACGCCGATCCCCGAGCGGCGGTGTTCCGGGCGTCGTTCCAGGAGACCGAACCAAACGAGGTATTCGAGCACCCGTCTGGCGAAGACGAACCCTGGCAGACTCGGCGGCGTCGACAGGACCGCCCGCGTCGGGATCGAGGTCTTGCGCATCAGTTCGTCCGCCGTTGCCCATTCGCCGGCGGCCTCGGAGAGGAGAAACAGGACCAGACCGATCTGCTCTTGCGGCCACTCTTCGATCACGATGAAATCGAGATATCCGGTGTTGTAGACGTCGAAGTTGGTGGTGAACAGCCGGTGCATCAGTTCCCCGGCGGCGGCGTCGGCCAGCAGGTCGCGGCCGCGACGGCTCGGCTTCATGTGGCCCTTCCGCCTCCGGGTCAGGCCCGCCTCCCCCATCAGCACGCGGAGATAATGCAGCACCGTGAAGTCGGTCTCGTTGACGACCTTGTTCATGTAGAGAACGTCTTCTTTCGGATATCCCGGCCAATCGAAGCGATCCAACATTTCCGCGACGAAGCGCCGGGACAGGTTGCCCGTCGCGGTCAGCTTGGCGCCGTCGCCTTGCGAGAGGGCTTCGAGAAGGATCCGGGCGTGGGTCACCACGGGGATGCCCGCGAGCTCCGCCAGGCGCAACCTCGACGACACCCGCGTGGGACCGCCCTCGAGCCTCGACGCGGCGAGGAAACTCATGACGCGCCGGCCGCTCATCGCGGCCCAGAGCGGGGCCGGAGGATCGGGCCAGAGCAGGAGGCTGAAATCGAACTCTGGTCTATTTTCCACCATCGCTCCCGACACGCCCTTCATCCCATGGTCATCACTTTGCCCGGGTCCAAGGGGCTGTCAAGGGTGCCCGGATGGGGCCGGTCCAACGGTCTTCGAGCCTCGCGCGCCCTGGACACGGGCGACCCCACCCAGGCCGAGACAACTGGCCAACGGTACCCCGATCAGGGGGCGCCGACCCTGGTGCTGGACCGGAGACCGGACGATTTCGACCTTTCGGTGCGAATTTGGAACGACGAGCGCAAGGTCCTGCACGGCTGGGTCGGGCCGAAGGCGATGGTCGGCGAGACCCACGTCGTGGCCGATCTGCCTCGATCCGGCGCCGATTAACCGAAGGTGCGCGACGTGGCGGAAGCGGCTTGGCTAGATCCATGCGCGCCACGGGGCGACATCGCACCGTAGGTCACGAAATTTTATGTCGGGAACGATCGCGACGGAGGCCTTCCGTTGCCCCGCGCCGGGTTCGGCGCAACGATGCTGCGAATTTTCCAACCCCTTGATTCGTCAATTGAATATTTACCACCTCGGGCCAGATTATGGAAAGAAGCGGCCACGACCAAGGAGTCATTCGCCATGTCGGTCTTTTCCGCTCCGAGTTTCCGCGAGCATGAACAAGTGGTCTTCCGCGCCGACGCCGAAGTGGGCCTCAAGGCCATCATCGCCATTCACGACACCACGCTCGGGCCCGCCCTCGGCGGCTTGCGGATGTGGGACTACGCGGACGATGCGGCGGCATTGGAGGATGCGCTCAGGCTCTCGCGCGGCATGACCTACAAGGCGGCGATGGCGGGCCTGCCTTATGGCGGCGGCAAGGCGGTCATCATCGGCGATTCCCGCCGTGACAAGTCCGAGGCCCTGCTGGCACGCTTCGGCGATTTCGTCGACGCGCTCGCCGGGCGCTACATCACGGCGGAAGACGTCGGCATCTCGACGGCCGACCTGGCGGTGATCCGCCGCCGCACGCGCCATGCCGCCGGCTACGCGGACGGCGGCAGCGGCGATCCCTCGCCGGTCACCGCCTGGGGCGTCTTCCACGGCATTCGCGCAGGCCTCGCCCATCGCCTGGGCAGCGACGACCTCGCCGACAGAATCGTCAGCGTCCAGGGCCTGGGTCACGTGGGCCAATACCTGGTCCGCTTCCTCGCCGAAGCGGGCGCCAAGATCGTCGTCGCCGATATCGACGAAGCGCGGGTCGCCGACATGGTCGCGAACCATGGCGTCACGGCGGTGGCGCCGGAGGCGATTTACGATGTCCACGCCGACGTCTTCGCGCCCTGTGCCTTGGGCGCGGTCCTGAACGACGAGACCATCGCGCGCCTCGACGTGCGCATCGTCGCCGGTGCCGCCAACAACCAGTTGGCCCGCGACGAGCACGGCGAGGTGCTTCGCGCGCGCGGCATTCTTTATGCCCCCGACTACGTGATCAACGCCGGCGGCATCATCAACATCAACTACGAGGGTCCGAACTACGACGCCGAGGCCGCCTTCGCCCATGCCGCCAGAATCGGCGAGACCGCGACCGAGGTGTTTCGTGCCGCCCAACGGGCGGACGCAGCGACCAATCTGGTCGCCGACGGCCTCGCCGAGGCCAAGATCGCCGCCGCCCGCGGCCGGGCGCGCGAGAAGAAGCTGCGTCTCGTCAGTTGAACGCTAGAGCAACCCGAGTTCGCGGAGTTCGGCCGCGAGCTCGGGCGGCAGGTCGTCCGCCGTGCCGCCGGCGCGCAGGTCGCGGGGCGTGTCTTTCGGATCGAGATAGCGCCAGCCCTGATGCGGTCGGCGGGCCTGCAGCTCGGTGCGAATCAGCTCCGGCGCCAGGACCAGGGCGCAGCGTTTGGTCTCCACCGGCGGGTCCAGCAGGTCGATCCGGATGATTTTCTGACGGACCCGGACATAGCCCTTGATGATCCAATAGAGCGAGCCCCCGGCGACGACCTCGCCGGCGCGGCGTGGCGGGTTGCGGGTGCGGTGATAGTGCTCCGCCGGCCCGCCGCGCCGCCGCCTCGCCGCCAGCCGCCGTTCCTGGAAGCCGGCCAGTTGGTCGACGCTGTCGACGCCGACGCAGAGCTTCAGCAGATTTACGTGGGAGGCGGCACTTCCACCGATGCGTGCCAGATCCGAAATCATACGCTTCGCCCGCCGCCCCGGCTCAGCCGCTCTCGGTCTCCAGGCCGGCGGCGAGCCAGTCGTCGAAGGCGCCGAGATTGAGCGCCGTCGCGTAGCCCAGGTCGAGCAGGAACTTAGCCCCCAGCGCCGAGCGCGCGCCGACGGCGCAGTAGAGGATGATCGTCCGATCCTTGCGAAAGGCCGGATCGTATTCGCCGCTCTCCGGGTCGGCGCGGGCCATGAGCTCCCCCAGCGGCACGGCGAGCGCGCCCTGGGCCTTGCCGGTCAGGGCGATCTCGTGCGCCTCGCGCACGTCGACCAGCAGCGCGTCCTCGCCGGCCATGCGCGCCCGTGCCTCGTCCGGCCGGACGCGCGGCACGACGGCCATCGCGTCGCGCATCAAATCCTGAACACTCGCCACCTTGACACTCCTCTCCAAACGGCTCCCGAGACCGATCATACCGCCCGCCGGCATCCGCATCGAGCCGCCCCGGGAAAATCGAAGCCTCGTTCGATGGCATTGACATTCGCCCTCGTTCCGCTAGCAAGGAGCCGGCGGGCCGAGGCGTCCCGGCGGCGGCCGAGACCAGGGGAGAGGGCTATGAACCAGGCATCGACGTATCTCGAGCGGCACGGCGAGATCGGCGTGGTCGTTCTCAACCGACCCGCCAAGCTGAACGCGCTCGACCAGGAGGTCTGGTCCGGCATCGCGCGCCACGCGAGGGAAGTGGCCAGTGACCCCGAGCTCAAGGTGATGATCCTGCGCGGCGTCGACGAACGCGCCTTCTCCGCCGGCGCCGACATCGCCGAATTTCCCAAGGTGCACGCGACGGCGGCGACCCGCAAGGCCTACAACGACACCATCCACGAGGCTTACGAGGCCGTCGCGACGATGGAGAAGCCGACGATCGCGCTGGTGCGCGGCATCTGCTTCGGCGGCGGCTGCGCGCTCGCGCTCTGCTGCGACCTGCGCTACGCGGATACCACGTCGCGCTTCTGCATCCCTCCGGCCAAGCTCGGCATCGCCTATTCCTTCGAGGAGACCAAGCGCCTGCACGACCTGGTCGGCCCGGCCAAGACCAAGGAGATGCTCTTGGGCGCCAAGGTGATCCACGCGGAGGAGGCGCTCGCCGTCGGCCTCGCCACCCGCATCTTCGGGCCGCAAGAGGTGGAGGCCGAGACCTTCGCCTTCGCCGAGCAGCTCTGCCGGCTCTCGCAATTCTCGATCCGCACCATCAACGAGGTGGTGAAGTCGATCACCGCCGGCGCCGACGAGTCCACGGCCGAGCTGAACGCCATGATCATGAGCGGCTTCGAGGGCGAGGATTACTACGAAGGCCGAGACGCCTTCCTGACCAAGCGCAAGGCCGACTTCACCTACCGCTGAGGGTCACCTCGCCGTCGCCACCTCCCCGTCATCGCGAGCGAAGCGGGGCGATGACGTCGGCGCGGAACTCGGGGCGGGCTCCACACCTAGACGCATGAGAAGTCGCCCGACCTCTCGCGCTACCTGGTCGGTTCTACAAGGCGACATTGGGAATTTGCGCAATCGAGAGTCGGTTCTCGTATTTAGCAGCGACCTCTCGCGCTACCTGGTCGGTTCTACAAGGCGACATTGGGAATTTGCGCAATCGACCGGTGACGCCAGCGGAGTCGGTTCTCGTATCGCCGCAGCCGCGCCATTAGCGAATTAACATTTGGCAATTAAATAAAACCACCAAAAATTCGGACGAAATTCGATCGCGAGCATTCGATGTTGACGTTTTTGTTTCAGATACCTATAAATGTGCAACACAAAAGTTCTTTACTCGGAAGGGCGTCTTCCGGTCTCGACCTTGATCGTCGATGCTTCGAAGGCCCGCTTTCAGAGAGAGGTCATTGCCGCTGTTCAAGAGAGCGGCGGAGAGGTCATCCTAGATACGAAATGTGCGGAAGAGCCGCGAGGTGACGCGCCGCCGGCAATTGTGAGAAGGAGGGAGAAAGTGATCAAATCGGGTTTGAGGCCCTTATGAGTAACGTAGCAACATCCCCTGTCGTGCAATTCATCACCCTTCTGCGGAAGGTCGGTGGGCTGAAAGGTATCGACATTGCGAATTTTACCGACGTATCAAAAGCGACGGTGTCGCGCTGGACCAATGGTCAAAAGAAACCGCATCCAAGGACGCAACTCATCCTATCCGATCTGCACTATATCGTTATGCGACTGAGCGACTACTACACAGCCGATGAAATCCGTGCTTGGCTCTATGCGCGCCATCCTCAACTGAACGGGGAACGCGCCATCGACTTGATCCATGAAGATCGGTCTGAGGAAGTGCTGAATATATTGGATCGCCTTGATTCGGACGCCTATCTCTAAACATGTCCCCACGGATCAGAGACAATGCACTGCTCGACGCGATAGAGCGGCTAAAACAAGAACCGTATCGAAATCGAGTCTGGCGGTCTGTCGGCGCGGGACGCACGCCGACGGATTGCTGGCGGTCCGGAGGAAGGTGGGACGATCGGACCTTTGATGTTCTCTATACATCCGAAACCCGCGAGGGCGCCGTTGAAGAGCGGCGCTTTCACCTTTTCATGGGCCAACCGATTCCTCCATCAAAGCTCCAATACGAGCTCTATGAGCTTGAAGTCGAACTTGATCGCGTGATCGATCTGCCCAACCTCGCCTCCCTACAAGCCACCGGTATGGATACGAGTGGATATGGAAGGGCATCTTACGCCGATAAAGACGACGAATACCCATCCTCCCAGGCGATCGCGGAAGCATGCTTCTTTCTCGGTGCTGATGGAATACTGGTTCCAAGCACGCGCCATACATGCAAAAATTTGATCGTGTTCTGCGAACAGGATACGAGGAAGGTTCTTTCGATCGTCAAAAACCATGGCATCATTAGCTGGACATAGTCGTACGGCTTGGACGATTGTCGAGGTTGATGATGGGCGCTGCTGAACGGCGCGCCAAGCGGAATCCCGCTTAGGGAGTGGTGAGTTCACGCGCCAATCAACCGGGCAATCCGATCGACGGCAGCACCGCCTCCACGGTGGCGGCGATTTCGAGCAGGCGTCGGTCGTGGCCGCGCGCCGCCGTCAGTTGCAGCGCCATCGGCAGGCCCGCCGAGGAGAGCCCCATCGGCAGGCTGATCGAGGGCGCCCCCGAGAAATTGGCGAGCGCGGTCAGGTCGGCCTGATTGACCGGCACGGAATCGCCGAACGGGAACGCCGTCTGCGCCGCCGTCGGCGCCGCCACCACGTCGACCGTCTCCAGCAGCCGATCGAAGGCTCCCGCGAGGCCCCGAACCATCATCGCCGCCCGCGCCAATCGAGGTGCTGCGACGTCGCGGCCGTATTCCAGCATCTTCAGGAACTCTGGCGAATACGCCTCGCGCCGCTCGACGATGCCACTTGTCAATCGGCGTTGAACATTGACCCCCTATCGGCGTGCAATGTTGACCCCTTTGGGGATGCACGGCGGAGGTCGTACAGGTAGTCCATAGGAGGGGCCCGCGCGCGGGCCGACGCGCCCACCACGCGGCTGGCGGCGGACCGCGCGTGGGAGGTTCCTGTGGGCCCACCTGGGCGACCGGGCGGCAGGTGGATCGGTTGCCTTTAGGACCGATTCTTGAAGCGCCAGGAGTCGTTTCCGGTCTCGATGATCTCGCAGTGGTGCGTCAGACGATCGAGGAGCGCGGTGGTCATCTTGGCGTCGCCGAAGACGGACGGCCATTCGCCGAAGGTCAGGTTGGTGGTGACGATGATCGAGGTGCGCTCGTAGAGCCGGCTGACGAGGTGGAACAGCAGCTGGCCTCCGGTTTGGGCGAAGGGCAGGTAGCCGAGCTCGTCGAGGATGACGAGGTCGCGCCGGGCCAGCTGATCGGCGAGCCGGCCCTGGCGGCCGGCGCGGGCTTCGGCCTCGAGCCGGTTGACCAGGTCGACGACGTTGAAGAAGCGGCCCCGGGCGCCATCGCGGATGCAGGCCCGCGCGATGGCGACGGCGAGATGGCTCTTGCCGGTGCCGGTGCCGCCGATCAGCACGGCGTTGCGCTGGTTGGCCAGGAAGCCGCCGACCGCCAACTCGCGGACCAGCGGCTCGTTGACCGGGGTGTCGGTGAAGTCGAAGTCGGCCAGCTCCTTGGCCAGCGGCAGCTTGGCGCCACTCATCTGGTACTTGATGGATCGCGCCTGCTTGTCGGCGATCTCGGCCTTCAACAGCTCGCCGATGATTCGCTGCATCGGATGCTGGCGCTTGAGGCCGTCGGCGAGCACCTCGTCGAACGCGTCGCGCATGCCGGCGAGCTTGAGTGCGGCCATCATCTCCAGGACCTCATGGCGCTCCATGGCCGACCCCCCTCAAGCGGTCGTAGCGGGTGCAATCGGCCACCGGCTCAAAGCGAAGACGCAGGTTCGCGGGCGTCGGGATCGGCGCCGTCTCGGACGGCTGGCGCCGACGATTGAGGATGTTGAGCACGACGTCGGCGCTGCACACGCCGCCAGCGAGCGCCTCGGCACAGGCGGCCTCCACCGCCGCCAGCCCATCCGCCAGCACGGCGGTGAGGATCTCGACCATCTGCCTGTCGCCGTCGTCGTGGCCGGCGAGCCGGACGCGCACGCGACCCAGGGCGCCGGGCAGCGCCCAGTCCTTGAACGGCGCGCCGTTACGAAGCGCACCGGGCTTCCTCGCCAGCACGGGCACGTAGTGCCACGGGTCATAGACGGTCTGGTCGCGGCCGAAGCGCCGGGCATGCTCGGCGACGATCTCGCCGTCCTGGCGGATGACGATGCGATCGGCGTAGGCATGGACCTCGACCGGACGGCCGACGGCGCGCGCCGCCACGCTGTACTTGTTGCTGTCGAAGCGCACCAGGCAGGTCTTCGACACCGACGCCGGGACCGCGTGGAAGCCGTCGAACGGCCCGCGATAGCCGACCAGGGACGGACGCTCGTCCTCGAACACCTGCCAGACAGTCCTGTCCTTGAACACCGGGTGGGGATGACGCCGGGCGTAGGCGACGCACTGGTCCAAGAGCCAGGCGTTGAGCTCGTCGTAGGTCTTGAAGCGCAGCCGCGGGGTGAAGAACCGACCGCGGATGATCCCGACCTGGTTCTCGACCTGCCCCTTCTCCCATCCCGCTCCCGGCGTGCATGCTGTCGGTTCGACCAGGTAGTGGCCACACATCTGCACGAAGCGCCGGTTGAACGCGCGCTCCTTGCCGATGAGGACGGTCTGCACCGCCGTCTTCATGTTGTCGTAGATGCCTCGCCGGCAGGCACCCTGGAACAGCCGGAATGCCCGGTCGTGGGCGTCGAACACCATCTCCTGGCTCTCGCGCGGATAAGCGCGGACGAAGAACATTCGGCTGTGGCACAGCCGGACGTGCGCGACCTTGACCTTGGTCGTCACCCCCGCCAGCACCACGTACTCGTGGCTCCAGTCGAACTGATAGGCCTCGCCCGGCGAGAACACCAACGGCACATAGGTCTGCGCCGTCGATGCCGAACGGCGCCACCGCCACGCCTTGGCGTAGCGCCGCACCGCGTCGTAGCCGCCGCCATAGCCCAGACCCTCGAGGGCTTCGGAGATCCGTAGCAGCGTCAGCCGCTCCCGCTTCGACTTGGTCTCGTTGGCCTCCAGCATCCGCTCCAGCTCGGCCGTCCACGGCCCCAGCTTCGGCATCGGCTGGACCCGCCGGTCGTAGGTGAACGCCGTCGCCTGCGAACGGATCACCTTGCGCACCGTGTTGCCCGAGACCTTCACGTCCCGCACGATCTCCTTGATCGGCTTCCCCTTGACGAAATACTCCCGCCGGATCCGCGCTATCGTCTCCACGACCAACATCCCCCACCACCTCGTCCGCCCAAAAACGAGGTGACTTGGACTAGCCAGGCTCAGGGGGTCAAATTTGGACGCCGATCACCCCTCAACAGGGGTCAACTTTGCACGCCGTTCCACAGCAGGTCGGTGATCAGCTTCCAGTCGATACGCGGGCGTCCGATCGGCTCCTCCGGCTCTCGGGCATGCAGCACCGTGAGTACGAGCACCGGGTAGCGCTTCTGCTTGGCGATCGGCGGCCGGATGGTCATGCGGCGGTAGGAGAGTTCAACCTGGGTGGAACCGAGCTTGCCCTTGTCGTCACGGACAGCGACCCGGTGCAGCCCGCGGTGGCCGGATTAAATCGGAATCAGTGGCCGCTTTGCCTCGGAATGCGCACCCGACAAGGAATCACGTTCTACTCCAATAATGCAACAAATTGGGGCAACACCCTGATAAACCCCAAGATGTGGGTAATTGAAAGGTCGTCGGAACGCTTACCCCCATCCCCCATACCCCCATACCGGTCCAACCGAACCTTTACCTTTCACCCTGCGCAGTGCTGCGCACAACTTGGAAACAAAACGGTGCCTATACGGTACCTGGGCAAAACAGGGGTAACTACCCAGGTCTTACCATCCATCAGATTTTGCTTGCCTTGTAGAATCTTGATGTGATTCAAGGAATCCGCCCTTTTCACAGGCGGAGTTCGACGGATGGTTGGTATCGAGATGCTGTCGGGGACGATCGGTGAGGACATGCTGGGGCGTCTTGCCGGGCAGAACAAGAAACAGCGCGAGGGACTGTCGCTTTTGGTGGCGACGATGCTGGACGTTCGGAGCGCGAACCTGATGGACTTGGCGGCGTCCCTGCCGCGCGCGGCAGAACGGCTGGACATGCGCTATCAGTGGATCAGCCGGCTTTTGGGCAACGACTTGATCGAGGTTGACGCGGTGATGGCGCCTTACGGACGCGACGTTCTGGCGCGGGTCGGGGCAGGCGGGCAACAAATTGTCCTGATCATGGACCAGACCCAGTTGACGGCCCGCCATCAGGCGGTGATGGTGGCGGTGCGGATCGCCGGGCGGGCGTTGCCGCTGTCATGGCGGATCAAGGAGACCCGAGGGGCGATCGGCTTTGGCGAGCAGCGCGCGGCATTGGAGGCGGTCGTGGCGTTGCTGCCCGCCAGCGCCAAGCCTGTGCTGATGGGCGACCGTTTCTACGGTTCGCCCGCCTTGATCGCCTGGTGCCGGGACCAGGGCTGGGACTGGCGCTTGCGGCTCAAGCAGCACCTGTTGGTGTTCGAGGACGGTGGGGAGACCACCCTGGCCGAGTGTTTCGCCCGGGGCGAGCACATGCTCACCGGCATCGACCTCACCGAGAAGCGGGTCGCCACCAACGTCGCCATGGTGCACGAGGCGGGCCACCCGGAGCCCTGGATCATCGCGCTGTCCGAAGCCCCCACCAAACATCGGGCCTTCGATTACGGGCTCCGGTGGGGCATTGAACCCATGTTCTCCGACTTCAAAACCCGAGGCTTCGGTATTGAGGACAGCCACATCCAACGCACCGACCGCTTGGGTCGCCTTATCCTGGTCATGGCGCTGGCGCTGTTCTGGGCCGTGTCCGTCGGCATGTGGGACGTGGTCAACAAGGCCACCCCGGGCGAAAAAAACCGCCGGAAAAGCGACCCCGCAACCTGCTACGCAGCCTGACATCGCTGTTCAAACGTGGCATCCGCCGCATCCAGACCTGCCTCCAGCGACTCATCCCCCTCCCGCCCCTCTGGGAAGTCTGGAGAAATTGATGGGTGGTGAGCTACCCAGGTACCCCGCTCTTGACCGCGAGAGGATGATGTAGGTGGTCGCCGGGGCCGGGTTTCCGCCGCCGCGTCGTTGATCGTCTCTTGACTCCATAGAATCGGGCGTCTATGGGTTGCGCTCTCGTGTGACGGGAGCGGCGCGTGGAATATTTTGGGTCGAAGGCGACGAGCGGTCTGTGCCAGGCGCTGATTGCGCTGATGCCGCCGCACAGCGTTTACATCGAGAGCCACCTGGGGGGCGGTGCGCTGATGAAGCGCAAGCCAACGGGCGTGCGCTCGATCGGCATCGACCGCGATGCGCAGGCGCTCGAGGCCTTTGCCTGTGACTACCCGGTCGAGTTGGTGCATGGCTGTGCCCATGCCTTTTTGGCCTCGTTCCCGTTTCTGGGCCCGGAGCTGGTCTACAGCGATCCCCCCTATCTGCACGCGACCCGCCGTTCGGCACGGCGCTATCGCTTCGACTACGAGGAGGTCGACCATGTCGCGCTCCTGGACCTGCTCAAGGATCTGCCCTGCCAGGTGATGGTCTCGGGCCATCCCTCGGCGCTCTATGACGAGATGCTGGCGGGCTGGCGCAGTCTGGCGCTGCAGGTGACGACCCAGGCCCAGGTGCGGACCGAGGTCGTGTGGTTCAACTTCGCGCCCGACCGGGTGCATTGGGCGAGCTACGCAGGCCGGAACTTCACCGACCGCCAGCGCATCAAGCGTAAGGCGGCCAACTGGGGCCGGCGTTACAAGGCCTTGCCGGCGGGCGAACGCCTCGCGGTGCTGGCCGCCATGATGGCCGTCGATGCCGAGGACCCGTGACGCTGTCGCGCTGGCACGAGGACCTCGCCGCCCATGACGAGGCCTTCGCGTGCCTGCAAGATCTTCTTGACCCCTCATCCTTCGCAATCACAGTCGTCAAGGCCTTCCGGGAATGGGGCCAGGGGCTGTTGCGCCTGGCCACGGCGCTCGTCCGGGAGAATGCCGCGCTCGAGCGGGAGAACGCGACCCTGCGGGACCGCATCGCCGAGCTCGAGCGGAGCGCGGCGCTTGACAGCACCACCAGCAGCAAGCCGCCCGCCAGCGACGGCCTGCGCAAGAAGAGCGGAACCCAGAGGCGCACCCGAAGCCAGCGCGGCAAGTCCGGCAGGCCAAGCGGCGGCCAGCCGGGCCACAAGGGAACGACGCTGGCGCGGACCGAGAGCCCGGACCATGTTGTGGATCATGACCCCTCCGCCTGTTCGGGCTGCGGCGCACCGCTGTCGGACGCCGACCGTCACCGCGCGCCCGTCTGTCGACAGGTCTTCGATGTGCCCGAGCCACGCCCCCTGGAGGTCACCGAACACCGCGCCCATCGCTGCCTCTGCGGCGCCTGCGCCACCGTGACAGGAGCCGTCTTCCCGGACGGCGTGACCGCCCCGGTCCAGTACGGGCCACGCATCACCGCCTGGGTGAGCTACCTGCTGTACGCCCAGTTCGTTCCCGAGAAGCGCTTGGCCGAACTCATGAGCGACCTCTTCGCAGTGTCCATCTCCACAGCCACGATCACCGCCATGGGCCGGCGAATCGCCAGGCGCTTCGAGCCCTTCCTCGCCCATGTCGCAGACGTGATCCGCACAGCGGTCCCGGTCAAGCACCTCGACGAAACCGGCCTGCGGATCGCCGCCCGTACCCGCTGGCTCCACGTGCTGTGCACCCCATTCCTGACCGTCCTGCGCATCGGCGCGGGACGCGGCGATGTCGAAAAGGACCTCGAAGGCATCCTCATCCATGACGATTACGCCGCCTACTTCACCCTCAAGGGCGTGCGCCACGGCGCCTGCAACGCCCATCACCTGCGCGAACTCCAGGCCCTGATCGACATCGAGAAGGAAGACTGGGCAAAGAGCATGCACCGCCTCCTTGAGCGCGCACACAGGGCTACCCGCTTCTCCCGTGAGAACGGCCGCGACGTGCCCGCCTCCCTGGTGGCCCGGATCTCGCGGGCCTGGGCCCGCATCCTCGACCACGCCATCGCCTTCCACGAGGCGCAGCCGCCGCTCCGGACCGGCAAGCGCGGACGAAAGAAACGCCGCAGCGGTCATAACCTCGCGCTCCGCCTCCGCAAGCACAAGGAGGGATGCCTGCGATTCCTCACCGACCCGCGCACGCCGTTTACGAACAATGAGGCCGAACGTGACCTCCGAATGGCCAAGCTGCGCCAGAAGATCTCCGGTGGCTTCCGCTCCGAGAGGGGTGCCTACAACTTCGCCAGAATGCGTGCCGTCATCGCCACCGCCCGAAAGCAAGGCTGGAACGTCCTCCAGACCCTGGCGCATCCCGATCCGATGCAACTAATCCCCCAACTGCGCCTCTGAGAACACCGGCACCGCTACCAGCCCGGACCCCCACGATCCCTCACATACAAACGCTCGGGCCAATCAGACCTGGGTAGTTACAAACAGGGTTCTTTGCCACAAAAGAAAATCCCCGCCATCCTATTGGAATAGCGGGGATTATTTGGTTGCGGGGGTTGGATTTGAACCAACGACATTCAGGTTATGAGTTGGCTCAATTCGTGAATTGTATGCGTCACCTTGTTACGGCGGCGGCGAGGCAGGCTCGGTCATTGGCGCCGGGGGCGAGGCCGACGAGGTGGAACCAGCTCAGGTAGTTGTCCAGATAGCGGGTGGCGATGCCGCGGCGGGGACGCAGGAAGTCCTTCAACCGGCTGTGGCGGCTGTTCACCGTCTGCACATGCAGATCGCCCCGAACCCGTTCCCCCATCGAGCGGTTGAGTGCTTCGTGGCTCACCCCGAGCGCGGCGGCGCACGGTGGGTAGCTCGCGCCGCCGTCGGAGACCAGCAGGGCGTCCTTCGCGACCACCGGGTCGAGGGCAGCCGTGAGCGCCGCCGCATCGACCCTGGGCAGCACCGCGCTGACCGTCGTTCCGCTCCGGTCCGCCGCCATGAGAACCGGTACCTGCTCGCGCGAGAGGCCGCGCTTCTTCGCCTTGCCGCCCCGCCGCCGTGCCTTGCGCCCCAGCCCGCGCGCGCCCTTCCGGCTCTCCAGGACGTAGGTCTCGTCCGCTTCCACGATCCCCTTGAGCACCTCCGAATCGCTCCGCGCCGCCGCCAGAAACCGGTGACGCCAGCGGAACGCCGTGCTCACCGCCACGTCGCAGCGCGCCGCCGAGGCCTTCACCGTCTCCCCCTTCGCCAGCGACGCCCCGAACGACAGCCAGCGTTCCTTGTGGTGCAAGCCCGACAGCGGCGTACCGCTCAGCGCGTTGAAGGTCCTGCCGCAGCCCTTGCACTGGTAGCGCCGCAGACCCCGCGCCATACCGCGCGAAACCGCCCCTTCGCTCGCGCAGTGCGGACAGCGCCGGGCCTCGTCCACACCAAGCTCGATCGCGGCCTTCGATGCCTCGCCCTCGCTCCGGCCCGACAGCACCGCGAGCGCCTCGCGCCGCTGCGCGCGCGTCAGCCCGCGCGCCGCCGAAAGCCACACCTGGAAACCCTTGCCGTCCATAACCCAACCTCCTGACGTTTGTCGGTGGCGATGAAAAACCGCGCTTAGATGGTGATTTCAGCGACATCGGGCATCGTGGCGCTGTAGCTGCGTGGTTTGCAGGCGGGAGTTGGCTCGGCGCAGCGGTGGGTAAGTAGCCCGCCGCAGCGACCGCCAAGAGTCTGGCGGCGGCGGGCTGCTTATCCACCGCGGGCGGGCGTCTCGATTCCTGTTTTGGCTGGCTGGCGGCGGCGGTTCCGCGGACCTGACAAGGGGAGCCGCGGGAGTACACTCGGGCCGCTGAGAACGATGCGGCGCCGGCCCCGTTTGCTTGCTGGCAACGACCGGCACCGCACCCCCCGAGCCATGCAAGGCACGACCCATATGCGCAGTATCGTGCGGGTTTGGGCGTGGGTCCACCCCGTTCTCATCGGCTGCGCGATGAAGAACACCGCCCGCCTGTTCAACTGCGCCTCGTGCCATCAACAGGTGGTTCTCTGCCGGCACTGCGACCACGGCAACATCTACTGTTCACGGAGCTGCAGCGATCGGGTGCGCCGGCGATCGCAGCGCCATGCCGGGCAGCGCTACCAGAACAGCCGGCGGGGCCGTCACAAGCATGCTGAGCGCCAGCGGCGCTATCGCGAACGCCGGCGGCGCCGGACGCCGGTGAATCGGCGCCGCGGGCAGGAAGTGACGCATCACCCTTTGACCGCCGCGCGGCGGCGTCCTGTTGTGGTGCGGACGCCGGCAGGGCGTCCCGGAACACGGCCCTTCGGGCACGAGCGGCCCGCCAGGGTCTTCCGCTGCGATCGCTGCGGCCGGTTCTGCGGGCAGGCGGTCTATCCGGGGCTGCGCCCGACGGGAAAGGGGGTGAGATGACCATCGACAAGGAGACCCGCGCGGAGATCCTGCGCCTGTATCACGTCGAGAAGTGGACGGTCGGCACGATCACACGCCAGCTCGGCGTGCATCGCTACACCGTCGAGCGCCTCCTCACCGCGGCCGGCGAGCCCCGGGACGCGAGGTCGCCCAGGCCGTCGATGATCGATCCATACGTGCCGTTCATCGCCGAGACGCTGGCATCCTGGCCGACGCTGCCCGCCAGCCGGCTCTACCAGATGGTGCGCGAACGCGGCTATCCGGGCGGCGGCGACCACTTCCGTCATCTGCTCAGCCACTTCAGGCCCAGGCCCGTGGCCGAGGCCTATCTGCGCCTCAAGACCCTTCCCGGCGAGCAGGCCCAGGTCGACTGGGGACACTTCGGCAAGGTGACGATCGGCCGCGCGGAGCGCCGCCTGATGGGCTTCGTGATGGTTCTCAGCTACTCGCGGCGGATCTTCCTGCGCTTCTACCTCGACGCCGGGATGAGCAACTTCCTGCGCGGCCATGTCGAAGCCTTCGAGGCGTGGCAGGGCGTGCCCCGCGAGCTCTGGTACGACAACCTGAAGAGCGTCGTGCTGGAGCGCCGCGGCGCCGCCATCCGGTTCAATCCCCGGATCCTCGACCTCGCCGGCCACTACCACTTCCTGCCCAAGCCCGTCGCGGTCGCGCGCGGCAACGAGAAGGGGCGCGTGGAGCGGGCGATTCGCTATGTCCGGACCAGCTTCTTCGCCGCCCGCCGGTGGCGCGATATCGACGATCTCAACGCCCAGGCCCTGGCCTGGTGCCACGGCATCGCCGCCGACCGCCCCTGGCCCGAAGACCGCTCGATCACCGTGCGCGAGGCCTTCGAGCGGGAACGCGGCTCTCTCATCGCGCTGCCCGGCGATCCCTTCCCCGACCACGACCGGGTCGAGGTCGCCATCGGCAAGACCCCCTACGCCCGCTTCGATCTCAACGATTACAGCGTGCCGCACACCCATGTGCGGCGCACCCTCGTCGTGGTCGCGACGCTCGACGAGGTGCGCATCCTCGACGGTGTGGACGTCATCGCCAGCCATCCGCGCAGCTTCGACAAGGCGGCCCGCATCGAGAACCCCGAGCACATCGCCGAGCTGGTCAGGCGCAAGAGCCATGCCCGCCGCCTTCGCGGCCAGGACCGGCTGGTCCAGGCCGCGCCCAACAGCGAGCGCCTGCTCGCCGAGGCCGCCCAGCGCGGCGGCTATATAGGCGCCACCGTCGCCGCCCTGTTGCGCCTCCTCGACGCCTACGGCGCCGCCGAGCTCGAGGCGGCCATCGACGAGGCCCTGAAGCGGGACGTTCCCCATCCCAACGCCGTGCGCCTGAGCCTGACCCGGCGGCGCGAGCTGCGGCACCAACCCCCGCCCATCCCCGTCGAACTGCCCGGCGATCCGAGAGTGCGCGACATCACTGTCCGCGATCACGACCTCGTCGGATACGACGGGCTGGCCGGCGAACCCGAGGAGGACAGCGAGCAATGAACGATACCCTCATGGGCCGTGCCCGGGCGCTCGGCCTGCACGGCCTCGCCGCCCACTGGGGCGAGGTCGCCGGGCATGACTGGCCCGCTGCGCTGGTCGCCTGGGAAGAGGAGGAACGGCGAAGCCGCAGCCTCAAGCGCCGCCTCGGCGACGCCCGCCTCGGACAGTTCAAGCCGCTCGCCGACTTCGACTGGGCATGGCCGCGCCGCTGCGACCGCATGGCCGTCGAGGATCTCATGAGCCTCGAGTTCCTCAACGAGGCCGCCAACGTCGTCCTGGTCGGCCCAAACGGCGTCGGCAAGTCGACCATCGCCGCCAATATCGCCCACCGCGCCGTCCTCGAGGGCCACACCGTGCGCTTCGCCACCGCGGCCAGCATGCTCGGCGAGCTCGCCGCCCTCGACAGCGACACCCTGCTTCAGCGCAGGCTGCGCTTCTACGCCCGCCAGCACCTGCTGGTGATCGACGAGGTCGGATACCTGTCCTACAGCAACCGCCATGCCGATCTGCTGTTCAACATCGTCTCCAGCCGCAGCCAGCAGAACTCCACCATAATCACCACCAACCGGCCCTTCGCCGAGTGGGGTGAGGCCTTCCCCAACGCCGCCTGCCTCGTCGCCCTGGTCGACCGCCTCGTCCACAACGCCGAGATCATCGCCATCGACGCCGAGTCCTGGCGCCGCAAGGAGGCCGAGGAACGCCAGAAGCAGCGCAGCGCCGAGCGCCGCCGGCGGCGAGCCGGCAAGGCCGGCGCGCAGGACCGCGGGGAACCGCCGCCGGCGTAGCCATGGATGGTCCCCGCCTCTGGGACCGGCGGGTGCGGGCCGAGGCCCTGCGAGGCTATCCCCTCGAAGACGTCGTCCGCCGCCTCGGCTACCGCCGCGATCCCACCGATGCCGCGCGCTGGAGGCGTCCCGGATCCGTCGTCAGCATCAACGGCTTTATGTTCTACGAACATCTGCGCGGCGGGGGCGGAGCGATCGACCTGGTAATCCATGCCTGCCGGTGCACCGTGCCCGAGGCCCTCGGCTTCTTCTCGGAACTGCCGTGCCGTGACCGGTTCCCGGCCGATCGCCACCCGAAGCCGCCGTGCCCGGACCGCCACTGGCCCGCCATCCAGAGCTACCTCGTCGAGCAGCGCGGCCTCGCGGATGTGCTCGTCGCCCTGTGCCGCGACCTCGGCTTGCTCTACGCCGACCGCCACGGCAACGCCGTGTTCGTCCGCCGAAACGCGGCCGGCGAGGCTCTCGGCGCCGAGATCGTCCCTGCCGCGGCGCCACGCCGCCTCGCGCCGACCGGCGCCGCCGCGCGCGGCGGCTTCTGGATGTCGTGGGAACCCGACTGGCCGAACTCCGTCATCCTCGCCAAGAACGCAATCGACGCCCTGTCGGTCCTCTCCCTCCACCTCGTCCCGGCCGGGCGCAAGGGATGCGCCGTGGTCTCAACCGGCGGCGCCACCGCAAGCCTCCCCGAATGGATCGAGGCCTGGAACCCCGGCCGGATCTTCTGCGCCTACGACGCCACCCGCCAGGGCGATGACGCCGCGGCACGGCTCATCCGAAACGACAGCAGGGTCGTCCGCCTGCGCCCTGCCCTCGACGGCCTGGACTGGAACGACATGCTCATGCGCGACCGCGCCGGCGAACCGCTCCAGATCGATGACCGGCCCCTCGACTGAATAGCCACAGCGCGAAACAAAATCAGCCAAGCCCAAAAGCATCCCGTCAGCCAACCGCCACCGACCGCTCAAAAAGAGCACCATATAAGCGCACCCTGGAACCACCGCTAACATGACGTTCCAGGCACTCTATCACTAATGCATACAATTCACGAATTGAGCCTATGAGTTTGCGTAAGAGTTAAGCCGACAATTGCAGTCATGCGCGCGCAGGGATGCGCTGAGGTGTGATAATTGCCTATTTTACAAGGCGTTTGTGGACGGTGCAAGAGCCGATTACCATGACAACCGTGCGCACGGATGCGCAGAGTTTGTAATCCTGATGATTCCCATGCGATTCCCAGTATGATATGGTGCTTCCCATTGCCGGACACACCGGGGATCCGCCATGCCCGCTCAGATCAAGATCACCAAGCGAACCGTCGACAGGATCACCGGCGACGGATCGGACAAGTTCTATTGGGACGATGATCTCCCCGGTTTCGGCCTGCGTGTCCGCGCCTCGGGGCGCAAGTATTACGTCGTCCAGTTTCGCGCCAACGGGCGGCTGCGCCGCATGACCCTGGGCCGCCATGGGGCGGTGACGCCGGAGACCGCACGGCGGCGTGCCATGGCGCTTATCTCGGAGGCCAAGGGCGGTAAGGATCCGGCCGCCCTCCGGGACAAGGGCCGCAAGGCGGCAACGATGAAGGTGCTCGGCAGGCGGTTTTTGGAAGAGTACGTCCCGGTTCATTGCAAGCCGAGCACGGCCTACGAGTACCAGCGTTCGGTGAAGTTCTTCATCGACCCCAGGATCGGAACCCGCAAGGTGACGGAGATCCAGCGGAGCGACATCGCCGAACTGCACCATGGCATGCGGGAGACTCCCTATCAGGCCAACCGGACCCTCGGGGTGCTTTCAAAGATGTTCAACTTGGCCGAGTTGTGGGGCCTGCGCCCGGACGGCTCGAACCCCTGCCTGCACGTCAAGCGCTACAAGGAGGAGAAGCGCGAGCGGTTCTTGAACGCGGAGGAATTCACCCGGCTCGGCCGGGTTCTCGACGAGATTCTGGCGGACGGCTCGGAGACCCGCTCGGCGGTAGCCGCGATCCGTCTCCTGATGCTGACCGGCTGCCGGCTGTCGGAGATCCAGAAGCTGCGCTGGGAGCATGTCGACCTCGATGCGGGCGAGCTTCGGCTCCCGGACACCAAGACGGGCGGGCGGGCGGTTCCGCTGGCGCCCTCCGCCGTTCGGTTGCTGACCTCCCTGCCTCGTGATGAGGACAACCCGTGGGTGATCGCGGGCCGCAAGCCGGGCTGGCACCTCACCGACCTGCAGCACCCTTGGCGGCGCATCCGTGGACGCGCCGGACTCGACGACGTGCGCATTCACGACCTCCGACATTCGTTCGCTTCCCGCGCGCTGGCGCTCGGCGAGGGCTTGCCGATGATCGGCAAATTGCTCGGACACACGCAGGTCCAGACGACCGCTCGGTACGCCCATCTTGCCCGTGACACCGTCAAGGCATCCGCCGCGCGCATCGGAGACAGCATCGACCGAGACCTCGATGCCGCGGAATAGCGCAGCATCCGAGACCCCACAGATCGGAATGGCCTTTATCCCCAGATCCGAAAATCCAAGAAACCCGCCGGTGTCAAAATCGGAATATCGTTAAACGGAGACATCTCCAGGAGGTCCCGATCGCCCGTAACTAGACAATCCGCTTCTCCCATCAGCGCCGTCTCGAGCAGCTGTCATCATCCGGATCGCGACATCCGAGCTTCGCGCCAGCGATCGAAACCCATTCCGAGACCGCTTCGAGTTGAGCCAGATAAACCGCTCTGACTTCCCGGCCAACGTATCGGTCGAACTTCGGGCGATGGAAACGGCTTCGAAGCTCCTCGAACGTCTCGTCGGAAAACAGCAGCACACCGTTCGCCGACCGCACCGCATCCACAACCGTTCGGGGCGGCCCGTCCAGGCGAAGCACTGCGCTGATCAGGACATTGGTGTCAAGAACAACGCGCTCAGCTTTCATCCGCCAGAAGCGTCTCCAGCCCGGCCTCCGTCAAGCCGTTCGCGGAAGCTTCCTCACCCAAGGCGTCCATCGTCATTGTCAGACGCTCCCAGGCGGCGCCGCGAAGCCGCTCATAGTGTTGCATAGACATCATCACGCCGACCCCGCCCTGCCATTCTTGGTCACGGGCACCGGCGCACTCTGCGCGGCATCGAGCAAGTAGCCGAAGCGGTTCTTGGCGTCCCTGGCGGCAATCTTTCTCATAAGAGCCATAATAGATAACATGGCCTCATTTTACAATTGCACCTACTGAGCTGGTCCCACATTGTTGGACAGCTTGGCAGCGCAGTTAAGGTGTATTCCGGTTTCTGATCATGCTGCCAAAATCGTGTTTATCACATCCTGCTGCTGTTGTTGAGCCTGTGGGGATGTGGGTAAGCCGTGAGGCTTATCCATCATATCCACGGGCTGCCCGGCGCCGTAGGCTTCCGCCGGCGTTTGACCGCCGAGGGACGAATGGGGCAGCTCGGTGTTGTAGAAGTCGATCCACTCGCCGATGACCCGTTCGGCCGCGAAGCCGTCGGTCGGCTCGTGCAGGTAGACCGCCTCGTATTTCAGCGACCGCCACAGCCGCTCGATGAAGATGTTGTCCATGCAGCGGCCGCGACCGTCCATGGAGATGCGCACGCCGGCGTTTTTGAGGACGCCGGTGAAGTCGAAGCCGGTGAACTGGCTACGGGTTGGGCGAGTGCCGTCGATTAGGCTCTTGGCCGAATCCGGGTAAATAGGCTTCCGGCGTTTCCGTAGGCGATAGGAAATTTCAAGCACTCGATGAAAATACCGCGCCGCGGTCCGCCCGCTCCGGCACGAAAGGCGCCCGTGGTTCGCCCCGGGCGTTATATCTGGTAGTCCGGCCCGGGGACCTCATTGAAGCGGAACGGCCCGCGGGGAGTTGCTTCAAGACTGGACAGGAACGCGTCGACGATGACACTCAATAATGCTTTGCAGTCTTTCACTCACGCCGAGCGGCAGGCCGCGATCGCTGCATCCAAGGATCCGTGCGTCCGCCGGGCGGCAAGGGAACTGGACTCGAAAGTGGACGATGCCGGGATCGACCCCGATGCTGCCGTCGAAGCGCATCAGCTTCTCGTCGCCGCAGTTGCGGACGCCCTCGCAGTCTTGGCGCCGGACGCCCCAGAAAAGGTGGGCGACTTCGCCATGCAGGCCGCGCTGTTCGCTGTCGGCGCGCCCGTCTTCTTGGCCCCGCCCGACACCGATTTGGCCGAGTGGATCGCCAGCATGCCGGACGAATCGCTCGACGGCTTGCGGAACTCCATGGCCGAAACTGCGCGCGGCATGGGGGACCTTGAGACCGCCGGCAGAATAGTCGATGAGCCGAAGGAGAGCTTCGCTTCGGCTCTGGCCGGTGCCGCGCCCAACGCCGCCTCGGGGCTCATTGTTGACCTAGACACGATCGTTGACGTCCTGAACGAAAGCGAACCGTTGGACCCGTGGGGCGAAGCCTTCAGGGTGCTGTCTGCGGACGCTGCGGGCGCCGAGGTGCGCGACGTCCGAGGCATGGCGGCGCGTCAGGCCCGATTGGTTAGGCGCCTTCGGAAATTCAACTTCCCCGCGGTAGCCGCGCTTCTGGCAGGACTGCTGACCCGGCCCGAGAACCACACGGCGACGGCCCGGATCGAAGCGCTACTCCATCTGGCCGTGCTGGCATGCCGGGGCAGGAAGAAGGGGAACCTGCGGCAATTGCGCGAGTGGCTGACCGAGATCGACGAGGACCCGATCGCGAAGCTAGAGATCCCGGTTGAGGATGTCTTTGTCTCGAATGTGGAGGCTAGTTTCGGGAACGCACGGTTGTTCCAGGGGCGCTGGGAAAACAACGCAGCATATGTGAGAGCCTGCACCGAGACGCTGCTCAGGATCGGAGAAGAGCGTCCTTGGGTGCGGGAGGCCCTAGGACACATCATGGCTTTGCTGCGCGTGAGCGAGGCCTTGGCCGAACGGGCCGGGGCGGAGCGTTACATCCGCACGGAAAGTACGCCGGGGGAAAAGATCGTCCTCCGCGATTCAGCGGTGAAGGAATCGAGTCGTCATGTCGTCTTCAGCGACGAGGACCTGGCCGCGATAGGGGTCGGGCCGGGGGCCCTTTGCCCCTTCGTCATTCAAAACGAGCATGCGGGCTCGCTCGCCGGACAGACGATGGGTCACTCAGCGCTGGAACGTCGCCCCCTGGTGCGGCTCAAGGGGTGCACGACAGTCGCTCTCCCGACCGCGATTGGTGCAGCTGTCAGGCGTTTCGCGATTGAGCAGGCTGCGGCGGCAGGAGACCTACGGCCATTCCAATCGACATGGCACTTGGCGCAGTTTTCGGAAGCGTTCCTGTTGGGGCGGCTGGGCTGGGGCGTCGGATACATCGAGATGCCAGAGCCGGACCCCGACGACGGCATGCGGGAGTTCATCGGGACGTTCGACAAAAGCGGATATGTCCATCTGGTCTTCGTCCCGGATGATTTCGAGGCTGCCGCCGAGGCGGGGCTCGCCAGCTTCCGTCCGCTTGAGGAGCCGGTCTGCAAGCGGATCCGGGAGCGGGCGTCGGCCCTTGCGGGCAGACAGGACTACCGGAGAGGCCTGACGGTTCTCGTGCATGGCGGCGTGGGGCGGCGGTTCTCGCCGACTTTGGAAGACCTTCCAGACTTTCCGCTCGGCTGGCATCGGCTGTGCGTATCCGCGTCTGACTTCATGCTCCTGGGAAGCATGTCGGATTTCACCGCACTGCGGGCCTGGAAGCTGCTCCAGCAGGTCGACGAACTGAAGGCAAGGGGCATTCTCTTCCCAAACCTGCGCGGGTTCCCCAACCTGGTTGCCTTCGCATACCGGGTTGGCTTCGAACTCGCGCCGGAGAACATGAGCGCGGGGGCGGTGTATCTGCACAGCGACCTCATGTTGCCGATGCGCCACGAAGTGCGAACCGCCCTGGACCGTCACGCCGCAAGAGCCCCCGATGGCGAGTCATGGGTCGGCGTCCAGCGTCAGCCGGCGGGCGGCCGTTTCGACGAAATCCAGGGCCGGGAGGAATACTTCAGCCCTGCACACCTCGCCCACGGGGAGGTGTTGGCCTGCGTCGAATCTGCCTCGCGGTCATGGTGGGTCCACGCCAGTGACGGGATCCCGGAAGAACGGTGGCCTCGCGCCATCGTATTCAATGTCCTGAAGGCGGTTCTCAGCTGGCTGGCCCGCCTGGTTCCTGCATTCGAGGAGCGGTATCCCATGCTGCCTCCCGGTCCAGTCTCGTTCCGGTTCCGGTTCCCGGACATCGGGACTTTCAGCCAGAGCTGGGGTGACCTGGAGCAAACGGTGGAGGCGCCTGCTGTCGTATTGGAAGACGGAGGAATCGTGATCGGCTGCGGCCCTCGTTACCTGCAGAGTTTCCTGATGCCGGGCAATCTCGGTGACCGCCTGATAATCGCCGCGATGGCGCGAGGCTTGGAGGCGTTGTGCGGCAGCTACCCCCTTCCGGAATCGGCTATGGAGGATTGGGTGCGAACCGTGGCGGGGTCCGATGACGACCGTTTTCTCAAGATGAGAACCAGCAGGACACCTGGCGACGTAGTCTATGATGTTGCCACGCTCCCGGAGTTGCGCCTGCCGATGCCGGAGGACCTGGCCTGGAGCCGGCTGGACCTGGCGAGGCTCGCGGGATACGAGGGTGAACCGGGTCCCATCCCGTCCTCGCGAGCCGGCAAGCTCCTCAATGCGGCGGTCGATGCGGTGTGGAAGCGCGTGGAAAAGCGGCTTGCAGCACTCTCCCGCGAGAGCACCGTCGAGCGAGCGCTCCTGAACTATATCTCCGCCCGTAAGGAGCACAGGGACTGGCTGCTCGCGATGGCGCCGCGGCTAGCAGTCTACGATGCGGAGCAGGTGATGGACGCCTCGACCGAGCGCGTCGCCCGACGCGACATTGCCGGCCACGCTTCCCGGGTCATTGCGGAGATGGCGCTGTGCGCGTCGCCCTGCGGCGGCGGGGCAGTTTGTACGGACAGGGATCTGGACTTCCTGATCGCGGAGGTCTGGACGCTTGTGGAATGCGCCAACCAGAGCGATGCGCTGCGTTACCGCCTCGTGGCTCGGCCACCAGTCATGCGCCCGAACGGCTCCTTCGAATTCGATGCGTCGGCCCTGCAGGTGTCATCCCCGATGATAGGCGAACGTTGGCGGCGGAAATTCCGCGACGCGGCGGAGCAACGCGGCGATGATGAAGAATTACCAGGGCCGGGATTCCAGCAGGCGTTCGCCGCTGAGTTCGGCCTCACGCCGGAACAGTATGGGGAGTTTGTCCATCGAGCGGCGATGGAGGCTGTGGACACTGGTGTGGCCTGTCTGAAGCTGCGGAGAAGCGAAGTCGTGTGGCGGTTGCTGGACGTTGGCGCGGCGGATGCGGACCGGACGTTCGAGGCGCTCGTCCTTTGCCCCAGGGACCGGTGGAATGAGACCCCGCCGGCGAACGCGGAAGCGAGGGACTGGTATCCTTGGCGGTTCAACAGGCGCCTGTCGGTACTGAGGCGGCCTCTCATCCAATTGTCCCGGGAGGACGACCCAGCTGTCATCTTGGCTCCCTCCATACTTGCCGATACGCTAGGCTATCTGGGGATGGCGGAAGTCGGTGGACGTCCCGAAACCCTCTTCGACAGTCCTGAGATGATCGCTTTCGTTGGCGGGGCCGCAGACAGGCACGGGCATGAATTTGCCCGGAAAGTGGAGAAGCGGCTCGCCGAACTGGGTTGGATGACGGCGAGGGAGTTGGGCCTCACGCGGTTCGGAGGCGCCGATTCGCTTGGAGACGTCGATGTCCTGTGCTGGCGCCCGTCGAGCGGTGTAGTCTATGTGGTCGAGCACAGTACACGACTCGTTCATGCTGGCTTTGGCCTGGGCACCTGGACTGGTGGTTTTCCGGGGACGAGGAAACGAATCAGCTCAATGGCTTGACGCCTGTCGATAGGATTGACGAGCTGTCGCCTTATCCACTCGAAACCGTATCGGAAGATGGATTTTGCCATCCTTTTGTGGGTTTTGAGGCGGATCGGCTCGGCCTCGTGGAGCCAATCGCCGACTTTGTGCGCCCAGCAGAAGGTGATGGAAAGGACGGCGGTGAGCTTGGAGATGCGCTCCGGGTCGGTCATGTGGGTGTCTTCGAGGTTGAAGCCACGGGTTTTCAAGGCGGCGAAGAGGGTCTCGATTTGCCAGCGCTGGGCGTAGTATGGCCAAGGCCTCCTCGGGCGCGTCGTTGGTCACGACGATCAACAGTTCGCCGGTCTTGAGATGGAGCGCGGCGACGAAGACGGGCCTGGCCTTGGGTTTTCTGGCCTCCGAGAGGCGCCTGGCGTTGGAGAGGATGCGGCTTTCCCCGGGTTTGAGGTCGCGAAACAGCTCCCTCGCCTTGACCATGCGACCACGCGTGTTGGCGATCTTGATGTTGGATCGGATGCGGATGTGAAAGGGGATGGCCTTTTCCTGCAACCATGCCAGCCAGGCGTCGCCGATGAATTCCCGGTCGGCCAGGAGGCTGGCGATCTTGTCGACCCCGAAGAGCCGGAGGACGTGTTCGAGGATCGCGATCCGCTCCTTGGTATTGGAATTGCCCGCCTTGTCGAGCACCCGCCAGCACACGGGAATGGCGATGGCGCGGTTGACGATGCCGATCATCAAGATGTTGACGTCGCGGCGACCCAGCCGCCAGTTGGTCCGGTCCATGGTCAGCCGCCACGGCCCCGCCTGGAGCCCCATCATCGCGACCAGGAACTCGGCGAGGCGATCGTAATCGAAATCGACTTGCTCGAAAAACCGTTGCAGGCGCCGATAGTTGGAGCTGGATCGCGCGCGCCCCGGAAAGTGGCAGGCCAAGTGAGAGAGGTTCACCGTCCGGGCGACGAACACGCCGAAGACCAAGACGCAAAGGCTCTCCAGACGGCTCTTGCGAAAGGCGAAGCCGCATCGTAGCGTCTCACGCAGGGCGTTGATCGGGTTGTCTCGCATGATTTCCCTCTTGACTCGTCGTGGAGTGAATCGGGAATCCTACAACCTTTTCAACGTCCTACGTAAATGCCGTCGTGTACCATGGTGGTCGAGTGCAAGAGTCTGCGGTTCGACAGCACCCTGGGCGAGATCGGAGAGCGTCTGGCGGAATACGCTGCCGGGACCGTCGGGGGGAAGCGCACGCCCCTGCAGAAGCATCTCGACCGCATGTCTTTTTTCGAGGCCAACCCTAAGGCCCTCGCAGACTTCACCGGCATCCCGGCGCCTCGGCTGCGATTGCGGTCGGGGCTTGTGACTGAGAGCCTCGGTTCGTTGCAATTCGGAGGAGATGCGCGCCAGATGCTGGATGTCGTTACGGACTACGAACTGCTCGAAGAACAGCTCCCTGAGCTATGAATCGATTTCGATGAGGAGGTAGAACTTCTTCATGCTGATGCCCTGGGAAACGAAAATCGACCAATGTGAAAGGCTTGAGATCGCGCACAGGAGGGTCAGGGAGATTTTCGAAAGGAAACCGGCAACCACAGAATTGTTCCCAAACTCCGCCATCGCGGACGATCTAGATCGACTGCCGGGAAGCTCTTTATGACGGAATTTCGTAACGATAGCCCTTCCTGCTTATCCCTGAAAGTCATCCGGCGATAAGGAGGCGATAGGGCATGGGCTGGGTTCGTGCGGCGCTATGGACGAAACGCGGGATCATTGTCTGGAGTTGATAGCGCCGGTTGTAGCGCCAGGCGAAGCTGGCGAGATAGCGTCCGGCATGGTCGGGGCCGAGCTTGCGATAAGTCCCGGTGATCGCGCTCTTGATGTTGCCGAGCGTCGTGTTCACCCATTTGAACGATGCCATGCGGGCCGCCTGTCGGCCCGACCCGGTGCGGATCGCCCGATGGCTGCAGGCGGCTTCGTCGAGTGCGCTCCAGCAGCCCAGGCCGTCCGTCACAACCGCCGCTCCGGGGGCCAGCCCGTGCTTGGCGCCGCGCGCGATCTCGCGCTTGCGGAAGCCCTTGACCGGCGTCAGCTTCAGCTTGCGCGGGCGCCCCTCGGGACTGGTCGAGACCGCCGCCACGAAGGGTGTCTTGCCCGCCGCGCCGCGGCCCCGCTTGCCGCCGGAGCGCACCCCGCCGAGATAGGCGTCGTCCATCTCGACCCGCCCCGTAAGCGCCGTCTCCCCCTCGCGCCGCGCCATCACCGCCATGATCTTGTGCTTCACGGCCCAGGCCGTCGGCTGCTTGACCCCGAGACGGCGGCCGAGTTCCACCGATGAGAGAGGCGACGTTCTGCCCCACAACGTACAGGGCGTGGCACGGGTCATGGCCCGCGAACTTGCCGAGGGCCAGGCCGTCGTCACCGAAACCGGCTTCGAGAGCCATCTTCCTGCCCTCCCGCCAGCTCGCCAGATCGACGACCTTCGACCCGCCGGACGGGATAATCTTCTTCGCGATTTTGTCGGCAACGGAACCCATGGTGTGCTTTCGGTGGTTATCGCTCGTGGGGCTCACCCATCCACACGGGAACATAGCGGGCGCGAGCCTCGCATGGCGATGATGGGCCGGTTCATCGGGGCACGGGAGAGCCGGCGGCAAGTGGCGTTGTGGCTGACGTTGACGGGCGTGCCCGTCGCGCCCATGAGATGGGTTCTCACCCTCGCCACGTTCCGCGACTCAGCCGCCGATCACGCTCCACGAGAGCACCCCCAGCCACGCCTCCGACGAGCGCCGATATCCTGTAGGGAACGTCATTGCCGGCCCCTTCCAGCCCGGCCGCGGCCGAGCTATGACGACCGACCCCTTATCCACTCCAGAGCGCCGTCGAAATGAAACTGTTCGTCTGGAATATCGCCGAGCACCGATCGGTAGCGTCTGCGCGTAGTTTCGGCCTCTGAATCTTCCCGGCTCAGATTGACGACATTGATGTCCTCTCGCGGGAAGTCCTTCAGCGCTTCGGAGAACAACGTCCGCGCGGCCATGTCCGTCGTGGGGAACGAATAGCCGATGAACGTGACTTCGTGGGCCGTCGCCAGGCTGTCGAACGCTTGCGACCAGACAAGCCGAAG
>CBDDBZ010000019.1:0-77593 GCA_965225945.1 Alphaproteobacteria bacterium
CCATGGCGAAGAGACTACCCGGAAGCGAGCGCACGCGTGAAGCCTTGAACGACCTGATCGAAGGGCGCGCCCGCGTGGTCGACGCGAAGAGTGAATTGGTGCGGTTGGCGACGCGGTTGATCATCGAGGAAGGCTTGGAGGCCGAGGTGCGCGACGCCCTGGGCCGGGACTATTACGAGCACGGTTCCGAGCCTGGCCGAGGTTACCGGAACGGTTCGCGCGAAGGTCATCTGAAGACGGCCGAGGGGCGGATCAGGTATGCGGCGCCGCAGGTCGCCGGGACGGACGAACCGTTCCGTTCGGATCTGCGAGCGCAGCTGAAGGGTCATTCCGAGGGCCTGGAGGATTTAGCCGTGGAGATGCTGGCGCGCGGTCTCTCGGTGCGCGACATCGAAGATGCCTTCAGGGAAGAAAGTGGGCGCTTGCTGCTGTCGCGCACGGCGGTCTCGGAGATGGGGGAGCGGCTCTGGGCGGACTACCTCGGCTTCGCCAAGCGCGACCTTAGCGAGTTCGAAGGGGGATTATAAAGACTACTTGACATTAGCTGACTGACTCCCTATATTCCAAGGTGTTGGAAGGGAGACACGGACATGACGCAGAAAGCCCCAGGCAAAGCCCATCGCGAAGGCGTTACGCTGGTCCAGCTCATGGACATGTTCCCGGATGAGGCTGCCGCGACGGCATGGTTCGAGTCCGTTATCTGGCGTGACGGCGAGCGGCATTGCGGCAAGTGCGGGAGCGTTCGGACGCGCGAAGTCCCGAACGCCAAACCGATGCCCTATTGGTGCTCTGACTGCCGGTCGTATTTCAGCGTCCGCACCGGAACGCCGATTGCCCGCTCCAACGTCCCCGCTTCGCAAGTGGGCCATCGCCATCTACTTGTGCCTTACCAGCCTTAAAAGCGTCGCCAGCATGAAACTGTCCCGCGATATCGGCGTATCCCAGCCTACAGCTTGGTTCATGTTGCACCGTATCCGTGAAGCGTGGGCGGGCGAGAACGGCGAACCTTTCGACGGCCCGGTCGAGGTAGACGAAACTTACTTTGGCGGCAAGCGCAAGAACATGAGCAAGGCCAAGCGCAAAGAGTTGGCGGGCACCGGACGTGGTGCAGTTGGCAAGACCGCCGTTGTTGGTATGAAAGACCGCGACAGCAACAAAGTGACGGCCCGTGTCGTTGACGACACAGATGGCCAGACATTGCAGGGGTTCGTCGCGGATCACGCCGCGTCCGATGCCAAGGTCTACACGGACGATCATGGCTCCTATAAGGGGCTGACTTTCGACCACGAAACCGTCAAACACAGCGTTGGCGAGTACGTTGACGGCATGGCGCATACCAAACGGTATTGAAAGCTTCTGGAGCATGCTCAAGCGCGCCCACAAAGGAACCTTCCACAAGATCAGTCCGAAGCCTCTTGACCGTTACGTCCAGGAGTTCGCTGGCAAGCACAACATCCGCGACTCAGGCACTCTTGCCCAAATGCGGGACACTGTTGCCCGGCTCGTCGGTCGAAACCTTCTCTACCGCGACCTCGTCGCCAGCAACGGGCTTTCCAACGCGGGGCGGTAGCGGCTCGGTTCGGCGAAAGAGCGCCTTCGCCAGTTTCTCCGGGGTCGCACCCTTCAGGTGCACCGCCGGGTCGAGAACAGGGACGCCTCGGGTCATTGTGCGGCCCTCCATTCGGCCATCGTCTTGTTGCCCGTGCTCTGGGCCGCTGGCGAAGTTGGGTCTAGTCATCTGATCTGAATCTCAGATTGGGATCTCTCATAATATTCCTCGCCACCTTCAGATTGCCGTCTTTACATGAATCAATCAGCAGCGCCATATAGTGAAGCCAAATCCTTACCGTGTCGGCGTCTATTTCAGGACAGTCAATGTTAAACGTTCCTGTGATGCGTTCCACGTCTCGTTTTGCCAAGTAGTGATTATGCGTAAATCCGTCAGGAGAGACGTCAGAACTTTCGAGAACTCGAAATATATCCGCTAGTTTCCATGAGAACGTCCAAAAGAGAGTGCGATCGAAACACGGACACCGATGCAGGCGGAGCATTAATAAGAAGCGCCTCACGACCGCCCCCACCTCTTTGACCGTAAATGGGGAGGGATGCCTCGGTTCCAAACATCCGTCCATCATGCGGATTTCCCCGCAGGGCGTCAAGTAGCATTCATAATCCCCATTTGTTTTCCCAGGAGCGCGCGCCAACGCTGCCTCGCGCACCGGATGAGGAACTTGGCGGCGAAGGTGCCCGAGGATCTCTGGCCGGAGTTCAAGGCCCGCGCCCAAGCGGCCTACCAGGCCCCCTCGCGCGCCATCGCCCGCGATCTGGCCGAGGGCGTGGTGCGTGACTGGGAGCGCGAGCTGCCCTCGGCGGTGGCCTGTTTCCTGGATGATTTCGAGGCCTGCATCGCGCACCTGCGCATGCCGGTCAATCACCGCCGGGCGATCCGCACCACCAACCTGCTGGAGAGATTGTTCGGGGAGGAGCGCCGGCGCTTGAAGATCATCCCCAACGCCTTCGGCGAAAAGGCGGTACTGAAGCTCATGTTCGGTGCCATGAGCCGCGCCGCCGAGCGATGGAAAGCAGTCAAGGTCACCGTCTTCGAGCGGCGCCAGATGGACGCCGTCAGGAAGGAACTCGATCAGGAATACCAAGCCCAGCTGGAACTACCAGAACAGGCCTCGACGGAGGCAACCCCGGAGAAAATTCCCAGCAGAATCCGGACTTGACCATCTTCGAGATTGGTCATTGATCTGGACCGAGGATGGTTTTGCCATCGAGGTGCGGCTGGACATAGGATCTGATCCGGCACAGAGGTGGAGGGTATCATGGTCGCATTATGCAGTTGGTCTCTTTAAGATGCATGACCGATCGTGGATAGAAGACTACAAGGATCCCGTGGCGGCATTGATCGCGAAGCATGGGGGACGCTACCTTGCGCGCGCAAGAGACTCGCCGTGGGAGATGTTGGAAGGCACGCAGCCAGATATCACGGCCATCAATATTATCGAATTTCCTAATATGGAGGCCGCCCGTGCCTGGCATAGCGACATCGAGTACCAGCCCTTCATCAAATTGAGGCAAGGGCTCCCAGATGGATATGATGCTCGTCCAAGGTAGCGACGAATAATTCAGTTCGCGGAACTGTCGTTATCTGGATTTCTCGTTTCGGTAGGCGATCAAAACGGTGGTTATCGTGAATTCACAAAACCCCTTTCAAAACATAGAGTTATCCACAGATATGGTAAGAGGGGCAAAACCCCGGGCATTTTTTGAGCCGGGGGGATTCTCAGCGGACTCGAAGTATGAATCAATGGGGCGATGGCCGAAGGCGATGTCCCGCCCAATGTTGAAAAGTGCGAGATAGGCATCGTCTGATCGAGAGGCTACGCGGCCACCTCGATGTCTTCAATGACGGACTTTGCTCCGGCCTTTCTCACCGCCTCCCGCAGGGCGGCGTCAAGGACGGGGAGCTGGCGGTAGGCCTTGAGGCGGCGGAAGGTCTTTTGCGCCTCCAAGAGGCCGGCGGCGGTCCAACGCAGCGCCATCTCGGCGTTGCGCCAGCGCTTGACGTTCCGCTGCACCGTCCGGACGGTGCCGATCGCGTTCTCGATGGCGTTGGTGCAAGCCAGCGAGCGTCGAAGTTGCGGCGGGAGGCCGAGCCGGATCACCGTCAGGATCTCGTCCAGGCCCTCCAGGATCGAGCCCGAGACGCCGGGTGCGTCATGCTCCAGACGGCGGGCGAGGTTGCGCAAGAGCCGTTCGGCCTTGGCCGCGTCGTCCTGCTGCCAGGCCTGCCGCAAGACCTTCCTGACGCCGGCATGGAGGCTCTCGTCCAGCCGGTCCGTGATGTTGCGCCCCTTGTGCACCTGGCAGCGCTGGAGGGCCGCCGCCCGCCCGAAGGTCCGCCGGATCGCCTTCGAGAGCGCCTTGGCGCCGTCGACGATGTAGAGCCGAGGCCGTTCGGGATCGAGACCGCGCTCGATCAGGTGTCGAGCATGGCTTGCACCGTGGCCGCGTTCTCCGTCGCGCCCTCGGCCAGGTCCAGCACGTGCTTCGCGCCGCCGGTGTCGATGCCGATCGCCGCCACCATCAGGTGATCGCCGACATGGAGCCCGTCGATCTGGAGCACCACGAGATCGAGATCGTCGAGCGGGCTCGCCAGCCAGGCCTTCAGCTTGCTTCGCGTCAACGCCACGAAACGGCGCGAGACCGCCGACTTCGAGGTTGCGTCACCCGATGCCGCCGGCAGATCGCCGCCCGCATCGTCCGGCAGGCGCACCGCGCGGGCATACTTGCGGGTCGAGACGTTGATCACCATCAGATTCATCGCCCAGGCTTGCAAGAGTTCGGGTTCCGACAGCAGCTCCCAACTCGGCAGGCTCATCTCCCGACCCGCGAAGTCCCGCACCCGAGGGCGCTCGACCTTCACTTTGCCGCCGTGGTAGGCGATCTCGCTCCGGGTCGTGCCCCATCGATGGCCCTTGCGCTCGCCCGAGCGGGCGTGGCGCGAACCGCACAAGGCTTCCGCGTCCGCCGACATCATCTCGTTCAAAGACTCGAGGCCCGCCAAAAGGCAGAAGCGATCGACGCTCATGCGCAGATCGTCGAAGGCCTCCGGCATCGATGGCAAGAGCCGACAGGATGGTTCCGAGGAACGGTCGTTGCGTGTAGTCTTGGTCATGGCGTCGTTCTCCTTGATGGAATCAGCACCCAGAGCCTAGCGGCTCCAGGCGGACGACGCCTACTTCAGCTTTTCAACAGAGCCCGGGACATCCCCATGGCCGAATCGCTCCCGGATATTGAGGCCCTGAGCCTGGACGACCTCAAGCGGTTGGTGCTCCGGCAATTGGAGGAGGTCGCGCGTCTGCGAGTGGAGAACGCGGCCTTGCGCGAGGAGATCGCGCGGCTGAAAGGGCTCAAGGGGCGGCCCAAGATCAAGCCGAGCGGCATGGAGAAGAAGGCGGCCGAACGACGCAAGACCCAAGGAACGGCGCCAACAGGCCCGCCGGGGCAAGAAGAACGCGCGGCTGCGTATCGACGAGGAGCGCATCCTTGTGGCCGAGGTTCCGCCGGGCTCGCGCTTCAAGGGCACCGAGCCCTACGTGGTCCAAGATCTCTTGGTGCGCCCATATACCCTGCGCTACCACCGGCAACGCTGGGTGACGCCGTCGGGAGAGACGGTGATAGCGGCCTTGCCAGCGGGGGTGAAGGGCCACTTCGGGTCGGAGTTGCGCCGCTTCGTGGTGGACCTCTACCACCAGGGCCAGACCACGGTGGCGCGTCTGGTGGCCTTGCTCAGCGATATCGGGGTGGCGATCTCCAAGCGCCAGGTGATGCGGCTCCTGAACGAGGACCAGGCGTGCTTCACCGGCGAGGCGGGCGCGGTTCTGCGCGCCGGCCTGGAGACCGCGGCCTGGGTCAGCGTGGACGACACCGGCGCCCGCCATCGGGGCGCGCAACGGCGTGTGCACGCAGATCGGCAACGACCATTTCGCCTGGTTCGCCACCGGCTTTTCCAAGAGCCGGCGGAACTTCCTGGAACTGCTGCGGGCCGGTCACGAAGACTACCTGGTCAATGACGCGGCCTTGGCCTACATGCGCGAACGCCGTCTCGCCGGCCCCCTCGTCGCCCGTTTGGAAACGGCCCGGGTGCGCCGCTTTGCCGACGAGAGGATCTGGATGAGCCACCTGAAGGCCTTGGGGATCACGGACCTCGAGGTCCAGCCCGATCCGGTCAAGATCGCCACCGAGGGCGCGCTCTGGGGCTCCCTTACTGACCACGGCCTGCTCAAAGACAGCGTCATCCTCAGCGACGACGCCGGCCAGTTCAACGTCGGCCATCACGCGCTCTGCTGGGTCCACGCCGAGCGCTTGGTCCATAAGCTGGATTGTTTCACTCAGGCGCAGGCGCAAGCGAAAGAACGGATCCGGACCCGGATCTGGTGGCTCTACGCGGACCTCAAGGCCTACCGCGAAGACCCGCGCCGGCGACGAAGACGCGAGCTTCGCCGGCGCTTCGACGATATCTTCACCAGGCGCACCGGCTTCGCCACCCTCGATCGCCTGCTCGCCCGGCTCCATGGCAACAAGGAAGAGTTGCTGCTGGTGCTCGAGCGCCCCGAGGTGCCGCTCAACACCAACGGCTCGGAGAACGACATCCGCTGCCAGGTGACCCGCCGCAAGATCTCCGGCGGCACCCGATCCGAGGCCGGCCGCGAGGCCCGCGACGCCTTCCTCGGCCTCATGAAGACCTGCGCCAAACAGGGCATCTCCTTCTGGGTGTGGAACGGCGTGCAAAGTTGACCCCTGTTGAGGGGTGATCGGCGTCCAAATTTGACCCCCTGAGCCTGGCTAGTCCAAGTCACCTCGTTTTTGGGCGGACGAGGTGGTGGGGGATGTTGGTCGTGGAGACGATAGCGCGGATCCGGCGGGAGTATTTCGTCAAGGGAAGCCGATCAAGGAGATCGTGCGGGACGTGAAGGTCTCGGGCAACACGGTGCGCAAGGTGATCCGTTCGCAGGCGACGGCGTTCACCTACGACCGGCGGGTCCAGCCGATGCCGAAGCTGGGGCCGTGGACGGCCGAGCTGGAGCGGATGCTGGAGGCCAACGAGACCAAGTCGAAGCGGGAGCGGCTGACGCTGCTACGGATCTCCGAAGCCCTCGAGGGTCTGGGCTATGGCGGCGGCTACGACGCGGTGCGGCGCTACGCCAAGGCGTGGCGGTGGCGCCGTTCGGCATCGACGGCGCAGACCTATGTGCCGTTGGTGTTCTCGCCGGGCGAGGCCTATCAGTTCGACTGGAGCCACGAGTACGTGGTGCTGGCGGGGGTGACGACCAAGGTCAAGGTCGCGCACGTCCGGCTGTGCCACAGCCGAATGTTCTTCGTCCGCGCTTATCCGCGCGAGAGCCAGGAGATGGTGTTCGACGCCCACGACCGGGCATTCCGGCTGTTCCAGGGTGCCTGCCGGCGAGGCATCTACGACAACATGAAGACGGCGGTGCAGACCGTCCTCATCGGCAAAGGAGGCTTGTGTAGCGTGAGGTCTGGAAATTTGGCTTCGCCCCCGCGCCGGGGTATACCCCGGCGCGGGGCGATCCGTCATTTTGGTTATCCATGAAAGCGTCCAAACAAACATGGAGAACCAGTATGCGGAAAGACCAGGATAGCGCTGTCGAGGCTTTGGTGGAACAATTGATCGAAGGCGGTAGCGAGAACATGGCGACGGTCTTCGCCGGCCTTTTCAATCTCGCCATGCGGATCGAGCGGGAGAGGTTCTTGGGCGCCGGCCACTATGAGCGCACGCCCGAGCGGCGGGGATACGCCAACGGCACCAGACCCAAGAAGATCGACACCCCGGCCGGTACGGTGAGGCTCGAGGTTCCCAAGACCGCCGGTCATGAGGCGCCTTTTTACCCCCAAGCCCTGGAGCGCGGACGGCGCTCCTGCCGCGCTGTCATGCTGGCCGTGGCGGAGATGTATATCAAAGGCGTCTCCACCCGTGACGCCGAGGCGGTGATGCGCGAGTTCGGCCTGGAGAGCCTGTCGTCGAGCCAGGTCAGCCGCGCCGCCAAGCTCTTGGATGGGGAGCTGGATGCCTGGCGCAACCGGCCGCTGGGCGAGATCCGCTACCTGCTCCCTCGACGCGCGCTATGAGAAAGTCCGAGAGGGTGGCGTGGTGCGCGACGCCGCCGTGCTCTCGGTGATCGGCATCGGCCCCGACCAGCGCCGCCGGGTGCTCGGTGTTTCCTGTGCGCTCTCCGAGGCCGAAGTGCACTGGCGCGCCTTCCTGGAGACCCTGGTTGCCCGTGGCATGCGCGGTGTCGCCTATATCGTTTCCGATGATCATCCAGGCCTCGGCGCCGCGCGCAAGGCCGTCCTCGGCGGCGCCGTCTGGCAGCGCTGTCAGTACCATCTGGCTCAAAACGCCATCCATCACGCCCCCAACCTCGCCATCCGAAAGGCCATCGGCAAGGAGCTGCGCCGGGTCTGGAATGCCGCCGACGGCAAGGCCGCCGAGGCCGAGCTGGGCCATCTGGTGGCGGCCTACCGCGACAGCGCCCCCAAGCTCGCCGATTGGCTGGAGACGGCGATCCCCGAGGGCCTCGCCGTCTTCGCCCTGCCCGGCGCCACCAAAAGCGCATGCGAACCTCGAACCCCATGGAGCGATCCATCCAGCAGGAGATCAAGCGCCGCACCGTAAAGGTCAGGGTCTTTCCCAACGAGGCCTCGCTCGAACGCCTGGTCACCGCCATCCTCGTCGAAATCGACGAGAAATGGGAAACCACCGAAAACCCTACATCACTTGGAAAGCAGAGGATGACTGATCAACGCGTTCCGAATTTCCACACATCAGGTTGCTCAATCTGCAGGGAATAGCCGAACGGGCCAGCCTCATAGCAGAAGTGAAGACGCGCGCCGTCCCGCGACAGCTTCTTGCAGAGCGAATAGAGCGCCGTCGGTCGGTACACGATGGTGCCGAAATAATGAACCGCCTCTCGCGGATCACCCGGCGCGATCCCGACCGAAATCGTCTCCTTCGAAACATCCAAGCCAACAAAGGTGATATCGTCCGTCATGTCCGTCTCCCATGTATGAGGGTAGGCACGTAAACGCGTGCAACCCTCGAAACTACATGCTGAGGCGGACACCTGGTCCCGGCGTCGAAACCTCAACGGACATAGGGTCTATCAATGACCGAATCGGCCACCGCGGCCCCGACGGAGACTATACCCCCGATCACAGTACACGACTCGTTCATGCTGCTTTGGCCTGGGCACCTGGACTGGTGGTTTTCCGGGGACGAGGAAACGAATCAGCTCAATGGCTTGACGCCTGTCGATAGGATTGACGAGCTGTCGCCTTATCCACTCGAAACCGTATCGGAAGATGGATTTTGCCATCCTTTTGTGGTTTTGAGGCGGATCGGCTCGGCCTCGTGGAGCCAATCGCCGACTTTGTGCGCCCAGCAGAAGGTGATGGAAAGGACGGCGGTGAGCTTGGAGATGCGCTCCGGGTCGGTCATGTGGGTGTCTTCGAGGTTGAAGCCACGGGTTTTCAAGGCGGCGAAGAGGGTCTCGATTTGCCAGCGCTGGGCGTAGATGGCCAAGGCCTCCTCGGGCGCGTCGTTGGTCACGACGATCAACAGTTCGCCGGTCTTGAGATGGAGCGCGGCGACGAAGACGGGCCTGGCCTTGGGTTTTCTGGCCTCCGAGAGGCGCCTGGCGTTGGAGAGGATGCGGCTTTCCCCGGGTTTGAGGTCGCGAAACAGCTCCCTCGCCTTGACCATGCGACCACGCGTGTTGGCGATCTTGATGTTGGATCGGATGCGGATGTGAAAGGGGATGGCCTTTTCCTGCAACCATGCCAGCCAGGCGTCGCCGATGAATTCCCGGTCGGCCAGGAGGCTGGCGATCTTGTCGACCCCGAAGAGCCGGAGGACGTGTTCGAGGATCGCGATCCTCTCCTTGGTATTGGAATTGCCCGCCTTGTCGAGCACCCGCCAGCACACGGGAATGGCGATGGCGCGGTTGACGATGCCGATCATCAAGGATGTTGACGTCGCGGCGACCCAGCCGCCAGTTGGTCCGGTCCATGGTCAGCCGCCACGGCCCCGCCTGGAGCCCCATCATCGCGACCAGGAACTCGGCGAGGCGATCGTAATCGAAATCGACTTGCTCGAAAAACCGTTGCAGGCGCCGATAGTTGGAGCTGGATCGCGCGCGCCCCGGAAAGTGGCAGGCCAAGTGAGAGAGGTTCACCGTCCGGGCGACGAACACGCCGAAGACCAAGACGCAAAGGCTCTCAGACGGCTCTTGCGAAAGGCGAAGCCGCATCGTAGCGTCTCACGCAGGGCGTTGATCGGGTTGTCTCGCATGATTTCCCTCTTGACTCGTCGTGGAGTGAATCGGGAATCCTACAACCCTTTCAACGTTCTACGTAAATGCCGTCGTGTACCATGACCCCCGATAGAAGACATGGGTGGCCCTCGCCGTGCCGCGTAAGCTCACCCCACCGCCGCACGCCTGCCCGGCAGATGGCGGTAGAGCGTGTTCGACGACACGCCTACCCGCTCCGCCACCTCGGCCACCGAGATCCCCGTTCGCCCCCGGCTTCGAACATTCCCAGCCGGTTCCGTCGGCGACGCGCCGACGTCCGAGGAAATCGCCGGCATGATTTCGGAAACGGCGGCCAACCCTGCCCGACTCCGATATCGCGGCGGCGAGACGGGCGCCTAACCGCGCTTGCTCGCGCCGACTTTCTCGAGCAGCTGCTCCAGAACCTCGTAAGGCTGCGCGCCGACCACGCTATGACTGCCGGCGGCGAATGTCGGGACACCGGTGACACCGATGGCGCGCGAGCGGTTCCAGTCGGCATCGACCGCTTCGCTGTAACGCCGCTCCTCGAGCGCATTGCGGGCCTCCTGGGCGTCCAGGCCGACGCTCTGGACGATATCGACCAGGACCTCGATGTCGCCGATGTTTCGCACCTCCACGAAATAGGCCCGGTAAAGTGCGTCATGCAGGGCGTCGCCGCCCTTCTGCGAATCCGCCCAAACGCCGAGTTCCTGCGCCAGACGGCTGTTGTATGTGTGTGTCCGCTGGCCATAGGGAAGCCCTTCGGCGTCCATCAAGCCTTTCATGCGCTGATACATGGCATCGATGTCGACACCGCGGCCGGCGAAGAGTTGCTCCAGCGACTGCCCTTCGGCCGGCGTCTCGGGGTGCAGCGGGAAATGAACCCACTTCACCTCGATGTCGAACGTCTCTTTCAGTTTCTCAACACGCCCGGTGCTGAGGTAGCACCACGGTCAAACGTAGTCCGTGAAGATCTCCAGGGTTACCGACTCGGTCATCGAGGGACTCCTTTCGACTCCAGTGTTTTCACAGGTCGTCGCCTTTGGGAAGGCCGGCCCAAAGGTGCACAGTTCCGCGGTTTCGGCAACCGCGGCACCGTCGGCGAACAGCCGGTCTATCTCGTCCGGAGAGAGGCCCGCTTCGGCCAGAACGTCCCGGGTATGTTCACCCAGCAGCGGGGTCGGGCGCCCGGCCGTCGACGCCGTATCGGCGAACTGGACGTAGTTCCATGCCGTCCGCATCTTGCCCACTTTCGGATGTTGGCGCGTCGCCACCATTCGGTTCTCCAGCGAATGCGGATCGTCGAGGAACAGTTCGCTATCGCCCGCCTGGGCTTCCGTTGCCGGTACGCCGGTGGCTTTTAAGCCCGCGATTGTGTCGGCCAGGCGCCTGCCCTGGAAGGCGTTCGCCATCGCACCGTGCGGTGACACGGCCGGGTGCCCGGTGCCGGCGGACTCCAGATCTGCCAGCCCGAGCCAGTGCCTGAGTGCCGCCTGCTGATCCAGCGCGTCGGCGGCGAGGTAGATCCAGCCGTCCGCGAGGCGGTACAGCCGGTGGAATGCGTCGGCTCAGCGCCGCTAAGACGTGGTCTGGAGCGGCGATCCGATGATGAGGTAGGCGCGCGCGGGGCGCGCATCCGGACCCCATGGAAGATGCGGCCGACGAAGATGGGCGCCGATTGCTATTAGGTCACGGTCAGGAGGATCATTCCGATGAGCGTGACGATGCGGGCCGACTCCGCTAGGGCAGGTTCGCCCTCGTGGCGCTCCGCAGCCCGCCATACCCCCACGAGCGCGACGACGTTGTACGGCACGGACAAGCCATAGCCCACGACAAGGGCAGCAAGTAGCCAATCCGCTAAAACCAGAATCAAGAACAGCAAGCTCGTGATGAGATTGACGGCAAGTCCTCCGACGACAGCATAGGTCCAAAACGCCTCGCCGAGAGGCAATCCGCCAGACCAGACGCGACGCAGCTTTGTCACCGAACTGAGTATCGGCCATATCCTCCGCAAGCGCCGATTTTAGCGAACAGCCAGCGAAGAAATCTATGCGCGTCGCCTCATGGCTATACCCGGGCGTGGATGGCACGGCCTGGCGACGGAGAGTTCACCCCCAATTCCCGACGTACCCGGGATCCCACCTGATTCGCTGGCTCAATCTGTCCGCCCATCCGGCACCCTGATGGTTCAGACGGCCGGCTCCACCACGACCCTCCCGCGACCACGGAGCACCGTGTAACCGACCACGTCGGCGGAGACGATCGCCGCTAGCCTGCGCTGCGTACCCTCGGACATGGGCGAAGTCTAGCGAAGCTGAACAGACACAGGAATAGCGACCTCAGATGGTCGAGGCACACCGATACATTAGAAGTGTCGAATGGAAAGTATTGGCTGAGGCTGTTGAAAAAGTATTTTGGGTCCTCGCGCTCGAAAGATTGATTCGCGCCGGCCAACCCCGACGAAAGATGGCACCAGATCAGGCCCTCCCCCGATTCTTTTCTTTCGCCGAACGCCACCGAGCGGGCGCTTGACCGACTTTTTCAACAGCCTCCGGCTAAGTGAGCCTGGAGGCCATGTCCGCTCGACGGCGACCTATGCCCCCAGCAATTGACGTCCATCGGATGCAGGTCCGGAATCGCCGGGTAACGTTCAGAGGTGCCCCAGGTCCAAGCGTTCCATCAGGGCTTCTTGCCAGGATTGGCGTTGTGATCGAGGTGCCCGATAGCTACGCTGATGACCAAGCCCGAGGGGCAAGTGGGGAATGCCGGGCCACGAAATGTGCGAATGTGGTGTCATCGGCTCCGCCCCCGCGATTGCAAACCTCGTAGCCCAGCTGCTTTGCTTGCTCGGGTCCAACACCGACGTTGTGCCCCTCGCCCCAAGCCAGGGACTTGGTTTCAGCTGCGGTTCGGTATGCGCATTGCTCGATGCTGAGGGAGGGAAGAGATGCGGTTAGAGAATCGGGTCGCCGTCGTCACGGGCGCGGGGAGCGGGATTGGCCGCGGCATTGCGCAACGCTTCGCCGAAGAAGGCGCACGGGTGGTCTGCGCCGATATCGTCGAAGAAACGGCCAAGGCGACGGTCGATCGCATCGTCCAAGATGGCGGTCAGGCAATTGCAGTCCCGGTCGATGTCACAGATCCGGCCCAGGTCGAACAGCTCGTCGCCGCCAGCATCAAAGCGTACGGACAACTCGACATCATGGTCAGCAGCGCAGGTACTGCCAGGTTGACGCCGTTCCTTGAGACGACACCGGAAGAGTTCCGCGCGATTATGACGCTTAATGTCGAGGGCGTGCTCCATTGCGGTCAGAGCGCGGCACGCGAGATGGTCAAGCGCGGGTATGGACGGATCATCAATATCGCCTCCATCGCCGGTGAGCGCGCCGCCTTCGGGCGAACCGCCTACGGGACCTCGAAGGCCGCTGTCATTGGTCTCACCCGCCAAATGGCGCTGGAGCTGGCGCCGCTAGGCATCACTGCCAACGCCATTGGCCCAGGGCCGATATCGACTCCGCTTTCCGAAGCGGCACTCAGCGACGAAGGGCGGGCGGCCTATCTGGAGCTCATCCCCGCTGGTCGCCTCGGCGCTGTCCCCGACATTGCGGACGGCGCGTGTTTCCTCGCCGGCGAGCAGGCTTCATACGTCAACGGCCAAGTGCTTTTCATCGACGGCGGCTACACTGCTATCGGCGTGCGCAAGGCGTAACTCAGGCAGCGGTGCGCTCACCGGGGCTTCCAACCGTTGGTGCCGTCGTAGGGATCCTGATCGCCACGGGCGTCACAGGGCCTTTCCTGGTGTTACTGAGTATCCGGACGGCGCTTACGAGCAATCAGTAAGGCCTCCCACAGTTGGCAAACCATAGCCTGGGCCGCCGAGTGCTCGGAAAGGGCGCGCAGGTCGGCGCCGGCTTTTTGCGTGCGCTCGATGCCACGGGCTACGGCGAAATCACCCGGGGCGCGCCGGTTCGCATCCGCAAGCCCGACGCCTCCGAGACCAGTGAGCAAATAGCCCGCCTGTTCCAGAGCCAGCTGTCGGTGCGCGGTTTCGGTATCGCCAGTACCGGCATGGCCAACGTGCTCAGCTTTCGCTTCACCAGCGATGTCAGCGCCGATCCCAAGGCCTTTCCGATGGTACAAATCGACGACTGTCGGCACAACGTCTCGCCATCTTCAACTCGACCGAGCACGCCGCCGACATATATCGCAACATGGGACCAGGTCGATTGCGTCAGATATATGATCGCCGTGCTGAATCGCGCTATGCCGTCCACGAGCAGAGCATCGGATGGGCGAAGAGCGGCCCGCAGCCGTTCCGGATCGCCGGGCGGATTGAGGCTCGGCGAACCGGAGGGCCGCGTCAGATAGGCCGCCAACAGACTGCCGAAATAGCGACAAACCCGCCTCATGGAACAGTACGGTCTTCTGCGACTCTTGCGTCGTTCGGTTATGTTTCCCGAGCGCCGGAAACGACGCGCATGGATGTTCGAGCTGAATGAACAATTCGCCAGACGTCCTCCGACGTAAGACCGTCGCTTAGCACGAGAGAAATGCAGATCGAATCCGATAAGAAATCGTCTACTGAAGGTTCGGCTGCTTTCGCGCGACCAGGCTTCATTCGTTCCCGCCTCCTTCGTTCGTATTCAGCTCGGCAGCCCGATGATGGCCTGCGATCGATGCGCTCGTATACCACCTAGTGTACCGACTCTAACGCCTGTCGCCCACGAGCGACTTTTTCGAGTATGGCGGTGGCGGAAGCGGTCCATACGAAGGGTTTTGGATCGGCATTGTGGTGCTCGAGGTATTCCTGAATGGCTGTTTCGAGTTCGGCGACGCTCTTGAACACGCCGCAACGGATTTGATCGCTGGTGATCAGGCCGAAGAAGCGTTCGACCTGGCTGAGCCAGGAGGCGGATGTCGGAGTGAAGTGCATATGGAAGCGAGGATGTTTTGCCAACCACGCCTTGACCTTGGGATGCTTGTGGGTGGCGTAGTTGTCGGCGATCAGATGCAGGTCGAGCTTCTTGGGCGTCTCGGCGTCGATACGGCGCAGGAATTTCAGCCATTCCTGATGGCGGTGCCGCTTCATGCAGTGGCCGATGACCTTGCCGGTGGCGACGTCGAGCGCGGCGAACAATGTCGTCGTGCCGTGGCGCTTGTAGTCATGCGTCATGGTGCCGGCTCGGCCCTTCTTGATCGGCAAGCCGGCTGTGTGCGGTCGAGCGCCTGGATCTGGCTCTTCTCGTCGACCGAGAGAACCAGCGCCTTGTCCGGCGGATCGAGATAGAGACCGACGATATCGCGCACCTTCTCGACGAAGTGCTCGTCATTCGACAGCTTGAAGGTCTTCACCAGGTGCGGCTTGAGGCCGTGCGCCTTCCAGATCCGCTGCACGCTGGTGTAGCTGAGGCCGACGGCACGGGCCATCTTGCGGATGCTCCAATGCGTCGCCGCCTCCGGCGTCTCGTGCAAGGTCTTATGCACAACCCGCTCGATCACCTCGGCGCTCAGCGGCGGCTTGCGTCCCGGTCGCGTCGCATCGCGGCGCAGTCCGGCGATGCCTTTGGCAAGGTAGCGCTCCTGCCAGCGCCACACCGTCACCTTACTTTTGCCGACCAACCGGACGATCGTCATCGTGCCGATCCCGTCAGCCGACAGCAACACGATCCGTGCCCGCCAAACCAGCTTCTGCGGCGTGTTCCGCCCAGAAACCAACCCTTCCAGCGTCGCCCGCTCCGCGGGAGACAGCCAGATGCATGCCAATGTCTTCGTCATTCCCCCAGAATCGCAGAACGCAAGCCCTTTGGGAAACTTTTGTTAGGATTGGAACACTAGAAGTTTCTCTTCGACGGCACGGCGGCTTCAGGACGCCTTGGCGGTATGGGTTTGGGTGCGCATGCGAAGCGCCTGTACCAAGCCGTCCATGCCATGGTTCCGGATGACCGTCGTGAACTCCGCCCTCTGCGTTGCGGCCATGCTAACACCCTCGACCGCGACGTCGATGATTTTATACTGTCGGTCGATCACCCTGACGAGCCAGCCGGCCTTGACCCCCGCCGCGGCCCCGATCCCGTGGCCTACATCCTCTCGACCAACATCCACCGCCGCCACATGACCAGGGGCCGGAGGGCAATGGCGGTGACCTCGGGTGGCAGTGTGCGGTAAACTGCCGAGTGTCGTTAGCGAGACTGGAACAGAGACTCGTGCGTCGACCGTATCGGACAAGCATCCTACTTGCCATCGCGATCCTCATGGGGGTCACGATGGGCCACGCCGCGCCCCGGGACAGTCCCGACGAGAGCACGAAAATGGGCGCCGCCTTCCTTTACTGGCAAAAGGGATACGTTCTCCACTTGCAGGGGCAGTACGAGGCTGCGGCGCGCCATTTCCGCCTGTCGATCGACGCCAGCCCGACCGAGGAAGGACATACCTACCTCGGCTGGTCGCTGAGCCATCAGGGTCAGACCGAAGAAGCCATAGAGGAATGCAGGAAAGCCATAGCGATCGATCCCGATTACGGCAATCCCTATAACGATATCGGCGCCTATCTGATCACTCTGGGGCGGGCGGAGGAGGCCATCCCTTGGTTCGAGAAGGCGATCCGGGCCAAGCGCTATTGCTGCTACCAGTTCCCCGCACTTCAACATGGGTCGGGTCTTGTTGAGACAAGGGCTGATCGAGAAAGTCGAACGCGCCTTCGAGCGTGCACTGTCCCATGAGCCGGACTATCTTCCGGCGCGGAAGGCGCTCGAATACGTGCGCTCGCTTGCAGGCGAATCCCTTTAAGCAGAGGGCTACTCCCTCTCGATAGACCGAAAATTTGCCAACCTCACGCCGCCTCGCGCACCACCAGCGCGTCGAGGGCGCCCGGGCTCGTCATCCCTCGGCTTGAACGGCGGCTCCCTCACCCCCGGACGTGACGGCGCGTTGCCTCACCACTCCCGCCAGGGATCGGAACCAGGCCCGATCGGGGGCGGACGTTGCCGTCGATCATCTCTCCGAGGCCGGCGGAGCCGTTGATGCCAAAGGCTACACCCGCGTCCAGATCACCCCGCGTCAGGTATTCGATCCTGTCCGCCATACCCATGCCGTCCAATGCCTTGAGATCGGCCTCGTGATGAAGCCACAGCACCATGCTCACTTCCGATCTGTAAGCGCGGCCGTGCTCACGGTGGATCTCTTCCGCCAGCGCCCGGTCAACCGCCCTCCGTTCGATGGCCATCTCGCGGTCCAGCGTATCGGCGGCCGCCATCAGGCGCTCGGCTTCGGCCCGCATACGACCGGCTTCCGCCTCTTGCTCGTCGAGCTTGCCGTAGATTTCGCGCCAACCTTCGGCTTCGCGCGCCTGCTCCAGGCGTTCGGGGAACATTGCGCCGGCCTCGTTCGGCTCGACGATAATTTCGGCCCCCGGCTCGCCATTCTTGTGGCGGCCGTATCTGAGGGTAATCCTCCGGCCGTGATGTGGAACGGCGTGCAAAGTTGACCCCTGCTGAGGGGTGATCGGCGTCCAAATTTGACCCCCTGAGCCTGGCTAGTCCAAGTCACCTCGTTTTTGGGCGGACGAGGTGGTGGGGGATGTTGGTCGTGGAGACGATAGCGCGGATCCGGCGGGAGTATTTCGTCAAGGGGAAGCCGATCAAGGAGATCGTGCGGGACGTGAAGGTCTCGGGCAACACGGTGCGCAAGGTGATCCGTTCGCAGGCGACGGCGTTCACCTACGACCGGCGGGTCCAGCCGATGCCGAAGCTGGGGCCGTGGACGGCCGAGCTGGAGCGGATGCTGGAGGCCAACGAGACCAAGTCGAAGCGGGAGCGGCTGACGCTGCTACGGATCTCCGAAGCCCTCGAGGGTCTGGGCTATGGCGGCGGCTACGACGCGGTGCGGCGCTACGCCAAGGCGTGGCGGTGGCGCCGTTCGGCATCGACGGCGCAGACCTATGTGCCGTTGGTGTTCTCGCCGGGCGAGGCCTATCAGTTCGACTGGAGCCACGAGTACGTGGTGCTGGCGGGGGTGACGACCAAGGTCAAGGTCGCGCACGTCCGGCTGTGCCACAGCCGAATGTTCTTCGTCCGCGCTTATCCGCGCGAGAGCCAGGAGATGGTGTTCGACGCCCACGACCGGGCATTCCGGCTGTTCCAGGGTGCCTGCCGGCGAGGCATCTACGACAACATGAAGACGGCGGGGGGATGTCCCGGGCTCTGTTGAAAAGCTGAAGTAGGCGTCGTCCGCCTGGAGCCGCTAGGCTCTGGGTGCTGATTCCATCAAGGAGAACGACGCCATGACCAAGACTACACGCAACGACCGTTCCTCGGAACCATCCTGTCGGCTCTTGCCATCGATGCCGGAGGCCTTCGACGATCTGCGCATGAGCGTCGATCGCTTCTGCCTTTTGGCGGGCCTCGAGTCTTTGAACGAGATGATGTCGGCGGACGCGGAAGCCTTGTGCGGTTCGCGCCACGCCCGCTCGGGCGAGCGCAAGGGCCATCGATGGGGCACGACCCGGAGCGAGATCGCCTACCACGGCGGCAAAGTGAAGGTCGAGCGCCCTCGGGTGCGGGACTTCGCGGGTCGGGAGATGAGCCTGCCGAGTTGGGAGCTGCTGTCGGAACCCGAACTCTTGCAAGCCTGGGCGATGAATCTGATGGTGATCAACGTCTCGACCCGCAAGTATGCCCGCGCGGTGCGCCTGCCGGACGATGCGGGCGGCGATCTGCCGGTGAGTCGGACCCGATTTCCTTGGACACAGAATTGGCTTAATCGAAGTGTCCAAGGAGGACCGGAACATGACCGACAATTTTGAAAACAAAGTTGCTGTTGATGGGCCTGTGGTAAACGAGGGCGAGCTTGGCTCGTCCACGTTTTCCCCGGGCCAGGTTTCGCCGGCAGGCCCGCTGGGACTTGGCCAGCGGTGGACGGTGACGCGCAAGCGTGAGGTTGCCCTGCGGCTTTTGCGTGGCGAGCCGGTGGAACTTTTGTCGCGGCAGTTGGGCGTGGAGATTTTCCGGCTCGAGCAGTGGCGTGAGAAGGCGATCGCCGGGATCGATGCCTCGCTCAAGGAACGCAAGGGCGATCCGGTAAAGGCGGAACTGGACATCGCCATGAAGCGGATCGGGGAGTTGATCATGCAGGTGGAACTGCTGGAGGCCAAGACGGAGACGTCCGGCCCTTTGGGGCGGCGGAGGTCGCGGCGATGAGTGCCGCCACCTCTCCCGGCACGGGTTTGGCCTACGGCCTCCAGCGGGTCTGTGCGGCCTGGGGTTTTGCCCGTTCCTCGTTCTACGCCATGAAATCCCGGCAGCAGGCCACCGCTGAGCGCCCACCAGCAAAGCGCCGGGGACCGAAGCCCTCGATCTCGGACGAGGCTCTGCTGGTGGCCATCGAGGCCGACCTGGAGGCATCCCCCTGGGAGGGCGAGGGACACCGCAAGGTCTGGGCTCGGCTTCGGGTCTGTCGTGGCATCCGTGTTTCCCGCAAGCGGGTGCTCCGGGTGATGCGCGAGAACAACCTGCTCTCGCCCCATCGCTGCCGCCGCCGTGGCGGAAATCCCCATGTCGGTGAGATCATCACCCATGCCCCCAACCTCATGTGGGGCACGGACGGCGTTCGGGTGTTCACGGTGGACGACGGCTGGGGCTGGATATTCACCGCCATCGAGCATTGGAACGCCGAGTGCGTCGGCTGGCATGTGTGCAAGCGAGGCGACCGCTTCGCCGCCCTTCAGCCGATCTCCATGGGGCTTGCGAGGCTGTATGCCTCGACCTCCGCCGGTGCGGCGCGGGGGCTGGCCTTGCGGATGGATCACGGCTCCCAGTATCTGTCGGACCACTTCACCAACCAGATCAAGTTCTGGGGCATCCAGCCGTCCTACGCCTTCGTCGAACAGCCCCAGACCAACGGCGTCGCCGAGAGGTTCAATCGCACGCTCAAGGAACAGATCATCCATGGCCGCATCTACCGCAACATCGCGGAGCTGCGGAACGCCGTCCGCGGGTTCGTCGAACAGTACAATGCCCAGTGGATCGTGGAGAAGAACGGCTACCTGAGCCCCGCTCAAGCTCGTCAGGCGTGGCACACCGCGATGTCACTCAGGCCCGCCGCATGAGACAAACTTGTGTCCAAGGAACCGGGTGCGATACACCCGCGACAAGCCGTGTCGGCCCGGCGCCATGGCGCGACGCTTCCGAGGTTCGGCCCGGCGGACGACGTGGCGGATTGGCCGCGCCCGCCGCCCGAGTATGATATCGAGCGTGAGTTTCGGCATCGCACGCGCGAAACGGGGTGAGACATGGAGTGGCGGCGGCGGTTCGATGCGGTCCTCTTCGATCTCGACGGCACCCTGGTGGAGACGGCACCGGATTTGACGGCGGCGCTGAACCACACGCTGGTTCACGTCGGCCTGCCGCCGGTCGCGCTCGACGAGGTCCGCCACATGATCGGCGACGGCGCCCGCGCGCTCCTCGCCAAGGGCATCCAGGCAGCGGGCCGAGCCGCGGACGAGAAGACCTTCGCCGAATGGTTCGATATCTTGCTCGAGCATTATTCCCATCACGTCGCCGACGCGAGCCACCCCTTCCCCGACGTCGAGGCCCAGCTCCAGGCGCTCCGGGCCGGCGGCGCCCGCCTCGGGGTCTGCACCAACAAGCCGATCGCGCTCACCGAAAAGCTGTTGGCGGAACTCGATCTCGCCCGCCATTTCGACGTCCTGATGGGGGGCGACAGCCTGCCCGTGCGCAAGCCGGATCCGGCGCACCTGTTGGAGAGCTTGAAGCGAATCGACGTCGCGCCCACGCGCGCGGTGATGGTGGGCGATTCCGGGAACGACGTCCAAGCCGCCCGCAACGCCGGTCTGCCGGTGATCGTGGTATCGTTCGGCTACACCGCGACACCGCCCGGCGAGCTCGGCGCCGACATGGTGATCGACGGCTTCGACGAGCTGCCGGCGGCGCTCTCGGCGCTCGCTTGACAGCCCCGGCCGCCGCTCCTATAGCGGGAGCCGGCCATCGCCCGTCGGGCCGATCGGGGCGCGTAGCTCAGGTGGTTAGAGCGCTACGCTCACATCGTAGAGGTCGCTGGTTCGAGTCCAGCCGCGCCCACCATTTTCGTCTACTTATCAGGCGCCTGAGACGAAATCTTCTTGTCGAATCCGAGCTTGCGGCGAGCCCCGTCCGGGCTTCGAAGTCTCCATTCCACCGGCCTAGTGTCCCGATTCCGAAGTTCGCATGATTTTCGCCTGCTGTTCAGCGATTTCGATTGTTCGGAGGCAGAAGCGCTGGATGGCGCCGAGGATGTCATCGGCGGATTTGGTCCATTTGAAGGGTTCGGGGTTCTGGTTTGTCGTGTCGATGTAGTCGAGGATGGTGCGCTCCAACTCCTTGGTGGAGCGATGGACGCCGCGCCTGATCTGCTTGTCGGTCAGCAGCCCGAACCAGCGCTCGACCTGGTTCAGCCCTTGCCTATCCGGTTATCACACACCCACTATATGTAGTGTGTCTCCTTGGACTGCAGGCAAGGGCCGGCGCAGGCGCATTGAGGAGGCGATCCGGCTAATTCTTGATTGTTCTGAAAACCGAACCGGAGTTTAATTCACGTCACGTATTTAACATCGGGGGACGGAACGGTGGCGACCAAGGGAAAAACGAAGAAACCCACGGCCAGACGGGAAGCTGCTGATGAAACGACATCGTCTGAGCGATTGACGGCACTAGTCGAAGAAAGCGACGCGCTGGCACGAATCGTTGCGAAGAACCCGTCCGCGCCTGTTAGTCTCCTGCGCGTTTTGAGTCGCAGCGAAGACGAAGCGACACGCAAGAACGTGATCCTCAATCCGTTTACTTCATATGACGTATTGAGCGAACTTGAAAACCAGTTCACAGAGCTATTTGTGAATAATCCGGCACTCGAATCCTACAATTCAATGAAGCTCTGATTTCCTGGAATATTCCATCGGTGTCGTTCACCTCCGATTTCAGATAAATTTCAATGAAGTGACGGTCCTTTATGCAACGTGGCGTTTTGCCAAATCCGACTCAATGATTAGGATTTCCACCACGCTAAAGTGTCGCCTAAAAGGCGCTACAATGCCGTCCGAGTCCCTGCTCGGCATCGCCGGAGATATCTCCGCTTCGACCTGCACCGAGCTTTACTCAGGAAAATGGGTGCACACTACATATAGTGGGTGTGGGTGATAACCGGATAGGTAAGGTTCAGCCAGGAGGCGCTGGTGGGTGTGAAATGGGCCTGCCAGCGCGGCCGTTTGGCGAACCAGTCGCGGATCGCCTTGGTCTTGTGGGTCCCGTAGTTGTCCATGACGATGTGGATGTCGAGATCAGCAGGGACGTTCGCCTCGACGAGGTCGAGGAATTTGCGGAACTCTCGGGCCCGATGGCGCGGGAAACATTTGCCGATGATCTCTCCCGTGGCGATGTCGAGGGCCGCGAAGAGAGAGGTCGTGCCGTGGCGCTTGTAGTCGTGGCTGCGCCGCTCCGCCTGCCCGGGGCGCATCGGCAAGAGGGGCTGGGAACGGTCCAAGGCCTGGATCTGGCTCTTTTCGTCGACACAGAGAACCAGGGCACGATCCGGCGGCGCCAAATACAGACCGACGATGTCGCGGACCTTCTCCACGAAGAAGGGATCGCTCGACAGCTTGAAGGTCTCCGAGCGATGCGGCTGCAAGCCGAAGGCCCGCCAAATGCGATGAATGGTCGAGGGCGCGTTGCCGCTCGCCCGCGCCATCGAGCGAAGGCTCCAATGGGTCGCGTCCGGCGGCGTCTCTTCCAGCGTCAGCCGGACCGCTTCCGCGATGGCGTCATCGCCGATTTGACGCGGCGCGCCGGGGCGGGGTTCGTCGTACAGACCGTCGAGGCCCTCCGCCGCATAGCGGCGACGCCACTTGCCCACGGTGTCCGCGCTCGCCTCGAGACGAACGGCGATCTCCTTGTTCTCCAACCCTTCCGCCGCCGCCAAGACGATCCGAGCCCGCCGCGCAAGCCCCTGCGACGTCTTGCGACGACGAGACAGCGCCTCCAATTCGGCGCGCTCGTCATCGCTCAAAGAGATCGTCACCGCCACTCTCGCCATCAATCGCGCCTCCTGAAAACAAATAGAGATATAATCATATCAATTTATCGATCAGGACACCAGTGCATGATACCCTGGCGAGTGACCCAGAGGAGGAGCGGGGCGATCGAGACCGATGTCCATTGGTTTCACGCCACTCGATGACCTTCCGACGAAAAAATATGGTCTCGCCTCGTTGAAAGCGAAATTGCGGTGTCCCTGAAGCGGATTCGATTCCCTTGGCCCGACGGCGCGGCACGGATCGTCGCGATCCTCCTCGTCTCGCTTCTCTCCGCATGCACGCCGATCGAGCCGAAACCGAGCGGGTCGCGCCCGCCAACGCCGAGCAAAACCGAAACGACCGACGTCTTGAACGTCGGCACCGCGATCATGGACGGTTGGCGCCACCTGCCGCTGCGGGGCAGCACGTCCTACGGAATCGTCGCCATGGACGGGACCTTGGTGCTGCGCGCCGAGGGGCGAAACTCGGCCTCGGGCCTGCTCCGACGGGTCGAGATCGATCCGGAGGAATGTCCGCATCTGGAATGGTCCTGGCGGGTCGACGCGATGCAGGCGCAAGCGGATCTCGAGGTCAAGGAGCGCGAAGACGTCGCGGCTTCGATCATGCTGTTGTTCGGGGATCCGGGGTTCCTTTCCAACCCGGACCCCGTGCCGACGGTGCGCTACGTCTGGACAAACGAGGCGACGCCGAAAGGCCGAATCGTCGACAGTCCCTACCTCCCGGGCGTGGTGCGGAGCATCGTTCTCGAAAGCGGGATGGGGCGCGCTCGAACCTGGAAAATCGAGCGCCGCGACATCCGGCGCGATTTCGAAACGGCCTTCGGCCGCCCACCCGACGACAAGGTCCATGCCGTGGTGCTGTTCACCGACAACGATCAGACCAAGCAAAAAGTCGTGGCCTATTACGGCTGGATTCGGAGCCTGTGCCGAGCGCCGGCCGACGGCTGAAGGACCGTCCGCCTAATTGATCCTGAACGCCGCGATCACCAGGACGTCCCGCACCGCTTTGTTGCGAGTGGTGTCCCGGACGATCTTCAGCATGCGGCCCTTGACCTCCGCCAAGTCGAAGCGGGAGTTGTCGTCCAGGCGCTTGATGGGGATTTGGTGCAACTCGCGCAGCATGGCGTCGCGCAGGCGCGGCATGAAACGTGCCACCGTCTCCTTCTCGGTCTGATCCGAGATCTCGATCGAAAGCGTCAACAGCACGTTGAAGAGCACCCGGTTGCCCTGAATCACCGGGGCGGCGAGCGGCTTCAGTTCGATATAGGTGGCGGCTTGCACCGGTTCGGGCTCGGCCTCGGGCTCGGGCTCGACCTTGGCCTCGACCTCGACCTCGACCTTGGCCTCGGCCTCGACCTCGGCCTTGGCCTCGTCGTCGCCACCGTCGCTGCCGCCGACGATACCGAGAGCGAAGAGCGCGCCGGCCCCACCGCCGCCGAACAGCAGCAGTCCCGACACGGCCAGGATCAGTAGCCTCTTGTTCACGGGCCTCGGCTCCGATGCGACGGCGGTGCGTCCCGTCATTCACGACCCTGCCATGAATGCCGTTACCAGAAGGTTTACGCGGGCTCGCGCTCGCCGTCCCGGAAATGGCGCCACCCCGCCCGCCGGATTTCGAGCGGCCGGCCGGCCTCGTCCAGCGCGACCACCCCCTCTCCCGCTTCGACCCTCCCGATTTCGGTGAAGGCCGCATCCACCGCCTCGCCGGCAGGGGCCGACACCAGCAACTCGTAATCGTCCCCGCCGCCCATCACCCCATCCCAGAGCGCCGGATCCGCCGCCACCGCGCGCGCGGCCGGGGCCGAGAGCGGCAGCCGCCCCCGCTCCACCACCAGGCGGACGCCGGACGCTCGCGCCATGTGACCCGCGTCCTGAATCAACCCGTCGGAGACGTCCATCGCCGCGCTGGCGAGGCCGACCAGGCCCAGGCCCAGCGCGATCCGAGGTTCGGGCAGCCGGTAGCGCCCCGCCAAGGCCTCCCGGTCCTCGGGCACGAGCAGGCCGTCCAATTCTCCCCGCGCCGCCTTCAATCCCAAGGCGCCATCGCCGAGGCTACCGGTGAGGTACAGCCGCTCGCCCGGCCGCGCGCCGTCGCGGCGAAGCGCCCGGCCCGCCGCCACCCGGCCCAGAAGCGTCGCCGTGAAGCTCACCGGCCCCGGGGTCGAGACCGTGTCGCCGCCCAGCAGCGAAAGGCCGAACTCCGCCTGATCGATCGCCAGCCCGCGGGCGAATTCGGCGACCCAAGCCTCGTCCACCGCCCCCGACCAAGCCGTGGTCAAGAGATACCCGAAGGGCCTGGCGCCCATGCCCGCGAGGTCCGAGAGATTGACCCTGAGCAGCTTCCGCGCCACCAGGTCCGGCGGATCGTCGTGGAGGAAATGCACGCCCTGGACCATGGCGTCGACCGTGACCACGATCTCCTCGCCCGTCTCGGCCTCGATCAGCGCGGCGTCGTCCAACAGGGCGAGCGCCCCCGGCGCCGTCGCCAGGGGGGCGAAGTGGCGATGGATCAGCTCGAACTCGCCCGCCCTCATCGCCCGCCGTTCCGGGGGTCCGGTTCGAACTCCTCCCGCCTCAGGGTCCGGGCGATGCGGTCCAACACCGCGTTGGCGAACTTCGGCTCCTCGCCCGAGAAATAGGCGTGGGTCGCCTCGACATATTCGTTGATGGTCGCGCGGACCGGCACGTCCGGGCGCAGCAGCAGCTCGTAGACGCCACAGCGCAGTATCGCGCGGAGCACCGATTCCAGTCGCTCCAGCCGCCACGAGGGGCTGAGCGCGCCGGCGATCCGCTCGTCGACCTCCGCCCGCCGGCGACAGGCGCCCCGCACCAAGTCGGCAAAGAAGTCACCGTCCATTTGGAGCGTGGTCTCGCATTCGAGCGTCGCGCCCTGGCGGTGACGCAGGAACTCCAGGATCGTGCCCTCGGCCTCGGTGGCCGCGAGCTCGATCTGATAGAGCGCCTGCACGGCGGCGAGACGCGCGGCGTGGCGCGGGCCGGGCGAGGTCTCCCGGCCCTCCGTCATCGGGGGTGGAAACCGAAATGGCGCTTGAGGTCGATCATGCGGAGCGCCGCCCGCGCGGCAACCGCGCCCTTGTTCCTGCCGTCGACCCGGGCCCGCTGCCAGGCCTGCTCGCGGGTCTCGGTGGTGAGGATGCCGTAGCCGAGCGCGATGGTGTATTGCAGCGAGAGATCCATCAGCGCTCGGGCGCTCTGGCCGCAGATATAGTCGTAATGCGTGGTCTCGCCCCGAATGACGCAGCCGAGGGCGATATAGGCATCGTAGCGCCGGCGCGCGCCCACCAGATGCATGCCCTTGATGGCGAAGCGGATCGCCGCCGGGAGCTCGAAAGCGCCCGGCACCGACACTCGCTCGTGGGTGGCGCCCGCGCCCTCCAGTTCGGCGATCGCGCCCTTGACCAACTCGTCCGCGATATCCTCGTAGAACCGCGCCTCGACGATCAGCACGTGAAGGGTGTCGTCCATTGCCGGCCTCCCTCAGCTCTCGTCGATCGGGATCTTGCGGCTGCCGACGACCCTCAGGCCGTAGCCGTCGAGGCCCCGGATGTCGTAATTGGTGTTGGTCAGGAGTTCCAGCTCCTTGACGCCGAGATCGGAGAGAATCTGCGCCCCGATACCGTAGTCGCGGAGCCTCACCTGGGTGTCGACCGGCTGGCCCACCTTGCGCCGAACCCTTTCCGAGACCGCGGTCGGCAGCGCCTCGCGGATCAGCACGACGACGCCGCGCTCCTCCTCGCTCAACATCCGCATCGCCGCTTGCAGCAGCCCCGCCTTCCCCGCCTTGTCACCCAGCACGTCGCTCAGCACGTCGAGCGCGTGCATCCGCACCGGCACCGGTCCCGGCGCCGCGACGTCGCCCTTCACCAGGGCCACGTGTTCCGAATAGGCGACCGTGTTGACGTAGACGATTAGGCGGAACGGGCCGCCGTGGATGCTGTCGAGCTCCGCCTCCACCTCGCGCACGACATAGGTCTCCGTCGCCCGGCGGTATTGGATCAGGTCGGCGATGGCGCCGATCTTGATCCCGTGGAACTGGGCGAATTTCACCAGATCGGGCATCCGCGCCATGGTGCCGTCGTCGTTCATGATCTCGCAGATCACGCCGGCCGGCGCCAGTCCGGCGAGACGCGCGATGTCGACCGCCGCCTCGGTGTGCCCGGCACGGACCAGCACGCCCCCCTCCCGCGCCAGCAAGGGGAAGACGTGGCCCGGCGTCGCGATCTCGGCTGGGCCGCTCTCGGGATCGATGGCGACCTCGACGGTGCGGGCGCGATCGGCGGCGGAGATGCCGGTGGTGATGCCATGGCGCGCCTCGATCGAGGTGGTGAACGCGGTGGCGTGGCGGGCCTCGTTGCGCCGGCTCATCAGGTCGAGACCGAGCCCCCGAATTCGGTCCTCGGTCATCGCCAGGCAAATCAGGCCGCGCCCGTGCATGGCCATGAAGTTGACCGCCTGCGCATCGGCCATCTCCGCCGGAATGACGAGATCGCCCTCGTTCTCCCGGTCCTGGTCGTCGACCAGGATGAACATCCGGCCCTTGCGAGCATCCTCCACGATCTCCTCGACACTCGACAGGTTCTCATGCTCAGTCATCTGGCACCTCCACCAAACGTGCCACGTAGCGCGCGAGAACGTCGATTTCCAGGTTGACGTGGTCGCCGACGGCGAGCCCTTCGAAGGTCGTGACCTGCCGCGTGTGGGGAATGACGTTGACCCCGAAGCGGGTGCTCTCGACCTCGTTCACCGTCAACGATACACCGTCCAAGCAGACCGAGCCCTTGGGCGCGATGAAGCGGGCGAGCGCCGCCGGCACCTCGAAGAGGTAGCGGAGCGAATCCCCCTCCGCCCGACACTCGACGATTTCCGCGACGCCGTCGATATGGCCCGAGACGATGTGACCGCCCAACTCGTCGCCGACCTTGAGCGCCCGCTCCAGGTTGGCGCGGTCGCCGGGCCGCCACCCACCGAGCTTGGTCTTGGAAAGCGTCTCGGCCGAGGCCGTGACGTCGAACCAGTCCTCGCCGAGCGCCACCACCGTAAGGCAGGCGCCATCACAAGAGATGGAGGCGCCGATCTCGATGCCGGCGGTATCGTATGCGGTCTCGATCCGGAATCGGGTGTCGCCACCCGGGGTGATATCCTTGATCCGACCGACGTCGGTGACAATGCCTGTGAACATGTCCCTTTATTATGTCGTCGGCGCGAAGGATTCCAGTAGATCGTCGCCGAGCCGCAGCGCGCCGCGCCGCGCCCAAGCGCCGACGTCCGCCATGCTCTCGACCCCCAGCTCGCCGAGCGCGGCCAGCCCATCCTCGCCGATCAGCGAGGGGGCCCGGAACCATTCGATGCGATCGACCAGTTTGGCGCGCAGTAACGCCGTGGCGAGACCGCGTCCCCCTTCCACCATCGCGCGCGTGATCCCGCGCAAGCCGAGGGCGCGGAGCGCGGCTTCGAGATCGACGTGGCCAGCGCCATCGCCGGCTACCTCGATGAGCTCGACGCCGCGCGAGGCGAGCGCCGCGCGCGCATCGCCGCCGCCGCCCCGCGTCAGGACCCAGGTCGAGGTTTCGCCCGCGGTCCGGGCGAGCTGGCTGTCAGCCGGCAGGCGGCACGCGCCATCGACCACGACGCGGACGGGCGAGCGTCGTTCCAGGCCCGGCAGGCGACAGGTGAGCGCGGGATCATCGGCAAGCGCCGTGCCGGAGCCGATCAGAATCGCGTCGTGGCGCGCCCGCATCAAATGCGCATGCGCCCGCGCGGCCTCGCCGGTGATCCATCGGCTGGCGCCGGTCCGGCTCGCCATCCGCCCGTCGAGCGTCGTCGCCAGCTTCAGGGTGACGAACGGCCGGCCCCTTTCGCGCGCCATGATAAAGCCGGCGTTGAGCTCGCGCGCCTCCGCCTCCAGCACGCCGACCTCGACCTCGATGCCGGCCTCGCGCAAGCGTCGGATACCGCCACCATGCACGCGCGGGTCCGGATCCTCCGTGGCGACCACTACGCGCGCGACACCGGCCTCGATCAGCGCCTCGGCGCAAGGTGGTGTCTGGCCATGATGGTTGCAGGGCTCCAACGTCACATGGGCACTCGCCCCTCGGGCAGAGGCGCCGGCGCGGGCCAACGCTTCGAGTTCGGCATGGGGGCGGCCACCCGGTTGCGTCCAGCCTCGCCCGACCAGGCGCCCGTCCCCCGTCAACACACAGCCGACCGCCGGGTTGGGCCAGACGTTCCCCAGTCCGCGGTCCGCCAGCGCCAGCGCGTGGCGCATCAGCGACACATCGTCGCGTTCAGGCGTTGCCATCCGGCTCTTGTACGTCACGCTCGTCGGCGCCGAGCCCCTCGAGGAAATCCTCGAAATCCTTGGCCTCGCGGAAGTTACGATAAACCGAGGCGAAGCGGACATAGGCCACCTGATCGAGGCCGGCGAGCGCGTCCATGACCATTTCGCCGATCCGGGCCGATGAAACCTCGCTCTCGCCGGTGCTCTCCAGGCGACGCTGGATGCCGTTCACCACGCGGTCGATCCGTTCCGGCTCCACCGGCCGGCGACGGGTGGCGATCAAGATCGAGCGCAGGAGCTTGTCGCGATCGAAGGGGACGCGCTGGCCGCCGGACTTCAGCACCGCCAGCTCGCGGAGCTGGACGCGTTCGAAGGTGGTGAAGCGCGAGGCGCATTCGGGACAGGCGCGGCGGCGCCGGATCGCGGCGTTCTCTTCGGCGGGCCGCGAATCCTTGACCTGCGTGTCGCCATGGCCGCAGAACGGACAGCGCATCTCTACTCTCCTCCAATAAGTCCCCTGTGAAGAAGTCCTTCGCTTCGCGTCACGTGTACTTTCCCACATTCTCGGAATTGCGAAACTGCGAAAATGCGGCCCGGGGCGGCCCGGCGCCGCATTTTCTTGTCTTTGTCGATTTGCGAGCTTCAGGGAAGACGTTGCCCAGAAGCTCGCAAATCCGCCTGCCGAACCGCCTCGAGGGCGGATTTGGTCGAATCAATCCGGGAAAAAGTACCCCGACGCGAAGCCTGGGGACTTTATTCACGATCGACCAATTATCGCGGACGACGCGGCCTCAATCCGTGCGCGCCGGATAGATCGGGTGGCGCGCACAAAGCGCCTCGACCTCGCGGCGGACGGCCTCGATCCGTTCGTTCTCCCGCCCGTCGCGGAGCGCGTCCAAGACCTCGGCGATCCAGACTGCGATCCCCTCGAAGTCATCAGCCGTGAAGCCGCGCGTCGTGCCGGCGGAGCTGCCGAGGCGGACGCCCGAGGTGATGGTCGGCTTCTCCGGATCGAACGGGACGCCGTTCTTGTTGCAGGTGATGCCGGCGCGTTCCAGCGCCACCTCGGCCGCGTTGCCCTTCAGGCCCTGGCGGCGCAGATCGACCAGCAGCAAGTGGGTGTCGGTGCCGCCCGACACGACGTCGTAGCCACGGGCCAGCAGCCTCGCCGCGAGCGCCCGGGCGTTAGCGACGACGGCGGCCGCGTAGCCGGCGAAGGACGGCTCCAGCGCCTCGGCGAAGGCGACCGCCTTGGCGGCGATCACGTGCATCAGCGGCCCGCCCTGCAAGCCCGGGAAGAGCGCCGAGTCGATTCTGCGGCCGATCTCCGCGTCGTTGGCGAGGACCAATCCACCGCGGGGGCCGCGCAGTGTCTTGTGCGTGGTGGAGGTGACGACATGGGCGTGCGGCAGCGGGCTCGGATGCACGCCGCCGGCGACCAAGCCGGCGAAATGCGCCATGTCGACCATCAGGTAGGCATCGACCGAGTTGGCGATCTCGCGGCAGCGGGCGAAGTCGATTTCACGCGGATAGGCAGAGCCGCCGGCGATGATGAGGCGCGGGCGATGCGCACTTGCGAGGCGCGCCATTTGCTCGTAGTCGATCTGGCCGTCTTCCGGGCGAACGCCGTAGGCCACCGGCTCGAACCACTTGCCCGAAAGGTTGACCTTGGCGCCGTGGGTCAGGTGTCCACCGGCCGAGAGAGCCATCCCCATAAACCGGTCACCCGGGCGCAGCAGCGCCAGGAAGACCGTCTGGTTCGCCTGGGCGCCCGAATGGGGCTGCACATTGGCGAAGGCGCAATCGAACAGACGACAGGCCCTCTCGATCGCCAGGCGTTCGACGACGTCGACATGCTCGCAGCCACCGTAGTAGCGCCGGCCTGGGTAACCCTCGGCGTATTTGTTGGTGAGCAGCGAGCCCATGGCCTCCAGCACCGCGCGGCTGGCAATGTTTTCCGACGCGATCAACTCGATCTGGCGATCCTGGCGGCCATATTCGGCCGCGATCACCGCCGCGACTTCCGGATCGACGCGCTCCAAGGGTTCGGCGAAGCGGCCGGAGACCCGATCCGAAAGCTTGGCGGTGGCATTCAAGGTCATGCGATGGTCCCCGAATCGGACGTTTCGCCGGGCCCTCGTGCCGACCGGGTCCCGCCGTTCGTTCATACCATATGCTGAGGAGAGGCGCCAAGCGCCCACAACTCCTCGGGCGGGGAAATCGACGAAATCGCCGGTGGTCGGCGACAAATCGTCGGCCTCGTAGAGTGCGACCTTCGCCTGTCACGTCGGTGATTCGCCTGCCCAAGTGTTCCGTCGTGCTCGCCCGACTTCTCGGCATATACCTGTTAGGGTATTGAAAACAGACGGAGATCCCGTATTTGCGGCGTCCCGGCCACGGTCGTTGGGCAGTCTCCCCCGGGCGGCGACGTCGGCGTTGCAATTGGCGGGGGCTTTTGGCATGTTCCGCGCCCGACGCGGCGACGCTCGTTCCGCCGCCGCGTCGCGCGCCGAATCGCGTTCCCCGAAGCAATGGCGTTCGCCCCACCAGGGCCACCTCGAGCCGATCGAGGGAAATCGAAAACAAAGGATATCGTCATGCCCGCCGGATTGATCTTCGCCATCGTCTGCGGCCTCGTCGCCATCGGCTACGGCGCGTGGGCCGCCAAATGGGTGATGGCCAACGATACCGGAACCGATCGGATGCGGGAGATCGCGGCCGCCATCCAGGAGGGCGCCGAGGCCTATCTGAAACGCCAGTATCAGGCGATCGCCATCGTTGGCGTGGTGATCTTCGCCATCCTGTTCCCGGCCATCGGCTGGCACGCGGCGGTGGGCTTCCTCATCGGCGCGCTTTTGTCGGGCGCGACCGGCTATGTCGGCATGCATGTCTCGGTGCGCGCCAACCTGCGCACGACCGAGGCCGCGCGCCACGGCCTTGGCCGGGGTCTCGAGCTCGCCTTCCGGGCGGGCGCGGTCACCGGCATGCTGGTCGCCGGCCTGGCGCTGCTCTCGGTCAGCGTCTATTACGCCGTGCTGCTCGGCATCGACGCCAGCGGGCGCGAGATCGTCGACGCTCTGGTCGGGCTCGGCTTCGGCGGCTCGCTGATCTCGATCTTCGCCCGTCTCGGCGGCGGCATCTTCACCAAGGGCGCCGACGTCGGCGCCGACCTGGTCGGCAAGGTCGAGGCCGGCATTCCCGAGGACGACCCGCGCAATCCCGCCGTCATCGCCGACAACGTGGGCGACAACGTCGGCGACTGCGCCGGCATGGCGGCCGACCTGTTCGAGACCTATGCGGTGACCGTGGTCGCCACCATGGTGCTGGCCTCGATCTTCTTCGTCTCCGATCCCACCCTGCAGACCAAGATGATGCTCTATCCGCTGGTGATCGGCGGCACCTGCATCATCACCAGCGTGATCGGCACCTTCTTCGTCAAGCTCGGCGCCTCGCAAAGCATCATGGGCGCGCTCTACAAGGGCTTCATCGTGGCCGCCGTGCTGTCGGCCATCGCGCTTTGGCCGGTGACGGAATGGATTATCGGCTTCTCCACCATGTTGCAGGCCGGCGGCGCCGAATTCCCGGCCCGCCACCTGTACTATTGCGGCCTCGTCGGCCTGGTGGTGACGGGCCTGATCATCTGGGCGACCGAATATTACACCGGCACCGAGTATCGGCCGGTGCAGTCGATCGCCAAGGCCTCGACCACCGGCCACGGAACCAACGTCATCCAGGGCCTGGCGGTCAGCCTGGAAGCGACGGCGATCCCGGCACTGATCATCTGCGCCGGCATCATCTGCGCCAATCTGCTGGCGGGCCTGCTGGGGATCGCCATCGCGGCCTCGGCGATGCTGGCGCTCGCCGGCATGGTGGTGGCGCTCGACGCCTACGGGCCGGTCACCGACAATGCCGGCGGCATCGCCGAGATGGCGGATCTGGAGGGCGACGTGCGCGCCACCACGGACGCGCTGGACGCCGTCGGCAACACCACCAAGGCGGTGACCAAGGGCTACGCCATCGGCTCCGCCGGCCTGGCGGCGCTGGTGCTGTTCGGGGCCTATACCGAGGACCTGAAGCTCTACTTCTCCGATCTCACGATCGACTTCTCGCTCTCCAACCCCTTCGTCGTCGTCGGCCTGTTCTTGGGCGGCATGCTGCCGTTCCTCTTCGCCGCCATGGGCATGACCGCGGTCGGGCGGGCCGCCGGATCCGTGGTGGAGGAGGTCCGCCGTCAGTTCCGAGAAATTCCGGGGATCATGGAGGGGACGGGCAAGCCCGACTATGGCCGCGCCGTCGACCTGCTGACCCGGGCCGCGATCAAGGAGATGATCCTACCCTCGCTGCTGCCGGTGCTGGCGCCGGTGGTGGTCTATTTCGCGATCAACCTGATCGCCGGTCAGGCCCAGGCCTTCGCCACGCTCGGCGCGATGCTGCTGGGCGTGATCGTCACCGGGCTCTTCGTCGCGATCTCGATGACGGCGGGCGGCGGTGCCTGGGACAACGCCAAGAAGTATATCGAGGACGGCCATCACGGAGGCAAGGGCTCGGAAGCGCACATGGCGGCGGTGACCGGCGACACGGTCGGCGATCCCTACAAGGACACCGCCGGCCCGGCGGTGAACCCAATGATCAAGATCACCAACATCGTCGCCCTGCTGCTGCTGGCGGGCCTGGCGCAATAGGCGCCGGCGCGATCGGCCGATGGGTTTTCCCGACCGTCCGGAGCGCGGAGGCGGCCATGCCAGAGGGGCCGGACGAGCGAGCAAGCGCGGCGGACCTTGTGTTTTGTGGGCGTTCGCAGTCAGTTCAAGCCGTACAAACCTGCCACGTTGTCGCGCGTGATCTTGCGCCGGACAGAGGGCGGCAAGCCCGAAAGGTTGCGGTCCAGGATCTTTTTCGATTCCGGCCACAGGCAGTCTGGATGCGGATAGTCGGCACCCCAGATGATGTTGTCCTCGCCGATCAGCGGCACGATCGGCTCCAAGAACTTGTCCTGCTGGTAAGTGACGTAGCCCTGGCGGCGGAAGTAGTCGCTCGGCTTCATCTTGAAGCCGAGGCTGCGCGCCCGGTCGTGGTACTCGGTATCGAGCCGGTCGAACACGTAGGGCAGCCAAGTGACGCCGGACTCGCCGAGCACGAAGTTGAAGTCCGGGTACCTCTCGCAGGCGCCGGAGGCCAGCAGCGAGACCAGCACCTCCATGGTGTCGAGTTGGAAAAGCGCCGAGCGCACCAGCCGGTACTCGGTGAAGTATTCCTTCTCCATCTCCGGCGTATCGGGCGCGCGCAGCGCCTTGAAGCCGGTCGAATGGAAGGAGATCGGGAATCGGCATTCCGCCGCCGCCTCCCACAGCGCATCCCAGTCGTGGTGCCAGAGCGGCAGCGACATGCGCTTGAAAGCGAGATCGCCGCCCCGCAGGCCGAGCTTGGCACAGCGCCGCACCTCGGCCGCCGCGGCCTTCGGATCATGGTTCGGCACGATAGCGAGCGGGAAAACCCGGCTGGCGTCCGCTCGGCCGGCGAAGTCGGCGACCCAGTCATTGTAGACTTGGTCGGCCCATGAACGCATCTCGCCCTCGTCGATCATTTCGTTGATCATCAGGCAGCCGTAGACGATCTCGGCATCGAGCCCGTCGCGATCGAGGTCGGCGATCCGAAGCTCAGGCGTGGTGGGCCGTGGCCTGGCGCCGCGCTGGTAGTCCCATTCGAAGCCGGCCTCTTTCATCTCGTCGATGTGGCCGAAAGACCCCTTCTGGTACTTCAGAAAGCCGGGCCCGACACCGTTCCACATACCTTTGTCCTGTCCGTCGACGATCCAGTGCAGCCCGTCTTCGCGCTCCTCGCAGCGCGGCGCCGTCGCCTTCCACTTCGCTGGCGCCGCGTCCGACCACAACTCAGGCGGGCAGTAGGTCAGGTCGATGTGGTTGTCGCCCGATATCAGTTCGTAGGACATGGCTTCCCTCTCTCCGGTCGGCCGTTAGGCAGCGTCACACAGTTTAAAAGACTATCGGGCGATCCGTTCAAGCGAGAACACGGCTTGTCGGATTCGTTCGCGTTCCCGCGAAGCGCCCCGGTCGCGGATATCCTGGCCGGCGTCGAATACCAAGGTCAAATGCGTGCCGTCGCTCACGACCGCGACGCTCTTCGGTTCGATTTGGTCGGATGTGCCCGGTTCCGTCGGCACGATGTCGACCGCATGCTTGGCAACCTCCGCCCGCGCCAGCAGACTAAGCGCCAGGACGACGAGGCCGCCGAGCAGAGCATGGCGCAGATGGGTGAACCGAGATTGGTGAGGCGTCGAATTCCGTTTCATGGATTATCGGACCCCCATGGCTTCCAGCAACGGATCGAGCGAACGCTCGTTGATCATGATCTTGCCGTCCGGCTGGGCCGCGATCCGGTAGCGGTAGCTCCCCTGGTCCCCCGTGGGTTCGCCAAGTGCCGTCAGCAGCGCGGTCACGGCCATGAAACCCGGAGGCGCGCCCATTTGCTCGGCGACGTTGATCACCTCATCCAGGTTGCGCACGACGACAGTGGCGTCGCCGGCGACCAGTAGCGGCGCGGCGGGGTCGATCCGCGCCTCGCCATCGGCGGTGACACCGGCCACCGGTCCTTCGATGGCAAACCCCCGCAAGGCCAGCGCCGATTTGTTCCGCATCAGGGGATAGACCGCCCGCAGCCCACCGATTGCCGCGGCGATGTCTTCATCGCGGGGGCTCTTGGTCAGGTAGTCGATCAGCACGCCCCACAGCTCGGTGAAGGGCGCGCGTTCCAGGGAAAGGGTGAAACCGGCGCGTTCGGGTAACAATTGCTGAACCGGTGGCGGTAGCTGGCCCTCCGGTACGTGAATGCCGGAAACACCGAATGTGAAGGCCAGCCGCGCCTGATTTTTGTCGACGTCGGCCACGGTCATGGCGAATTCGATTCCGCCGATGCCACCACCAGCCGCCGGCCCAGCCACCATGAGATCACTCGCGGCCTTCATCCCTTCGGCCTTGAGGGTCACCGTGGCAGTGTCGAACGGACGGGCCAACGGTTTCAAGCGGGCGCCGAACAATGCCTGGACTTCCGCCAACTCCATATTCTCGATGCCCATGAGTTGCGCCATGAAGTCCTTGTCCTGAGCCAGCTTGCGCAATGCCGCGAAGGTCGCGATGTCCATGGCACCGACGGCGGAGGTCACGCTAAAGCGGGCCAGGTTGAACACGCCCCCGACATTCACCCCGGTGAACTCTGCCTGGCTGTCGATATCGATATGGTCGGGGTCGGTGTCCTTGCTCCGCGTTTTGAGGCCCACGCGATCGACCTCGAACATGGGCGCGCCGTCGGCCATGCCCTTGACCCGGATGAATTCCCCGTCTAGGGCGGTGAAAATCTGTAACCTGCGGTCCCACGTTCCGGCAAATTTCCGGCTGCCGATCACAACCTCGATGCTCGGTTGCCCGTTTTCGGTGAGCAGAGTGATCTTTTCGGGGATCCTCGAGCGCACGGTCAATCTGTGTGCGCTCAGCAGCGAAAACTCGCTCGCCACCGTCCCTATCACCAACCGGTCGCCGCCAAGGATCAACGACATATCCGGAATGGTCAGACGAAAGCCGTCACCGGCGGCCTCCAGGGGCAGGTGATGGGGATTGGCGAAGCGGATCGGCAATTCGCCGATACGCAATTGATCAATCTGACGCATCTGGATGAGCAATTCGTCACGGATGGCGGCTGCGTCCGGGTGGGCCACGGCGAAGGCGCGATCCGCCGCGATGCGTTGGTGCAGGGCCGCGAGGGAAGCCTCGACCTGGACATCGGCATTGGCGACCTCGCTATCCGGGCAACGCGCCAACACTTGATCGCGAAGCTCTTCGTTCTCGCGGGTGCCATCGCGGCGGTTCACCAAGACCCGTGATACATCGACGCGGATCAATCGCCCGTCACCGTCGATACGGAGATTTTGCTTCACTTCGAGATAACCCTGGTCATCGACCATCTCGACCTTTGACGTCATGACGTTACCGTCCAACGAATACCGGCCGGCAAAATACTTGGGAGACGCCGCCCAGGTTCCATCCTGGCGGCGTCGCGCGCGCCCGATCGCGCCATCGGCGCGGTATTCGTAAAACGGAATTTCCTAGTTTAAGGTCGGCCTTTCATCGATTCTCGTAGGCGTCCTTTATGCGGCGGGCCTTATCTTTGACCGCATCTTCGACACCTTCCCGCATGTCCCCTAACCATTCCTTGGTATCCCCTACGGGATTGCCAACAAGGAAAGCTATGAGATCCACTCCGATCCAGAATTCAACGATCAGCAACGCGACGACAAGCAGAACAATTATCCAGAAAAGGCACCCCAAGAAATTATCAGCCACGTCGGCGTCTCCGTAAATCGATCCAGCAGCACCAGACGAAGCTGCCGACAATCATGGCTCCTATCACACGCCCTGGATCGTCCATTCCAAGAACCAGAGCACCGCCAACTCCCATGAAGCTGCCGACGACAGCATGGCAACCCCATACAAAGAGCTTCTTAACGGTGCTCATGGCCGCTTTCCTGTCCGACAGAGTCGCTCACTCATCGTCTCCCAGCGCTAGGGGAATCTGTTCACGCATCTTCGGGTACGCGCGTTGCAGGCTACGGTAGAAGGAAGTCCAGTTCGGCGCCGCGCGCATCAGCGCCATGACGCCTGCCAAGTGCTCCTTGAGCCTTAGGTCGCCAAAGTCGGGAGTGAACCATTGATGGTGCCGACTCTTTCGGTATCCGGCTGGCAGCTTCGGGTTTTTGCGTCGCAGTTCAGCAAGCACGCCAGGGGCGAGCCGAGCATAAACGAAGTCGTTGGTGTAGTGGCCGATAACGGATGGACGCTTCACGCCGTCCGGTCCAGGCCATCCCTTGAGCCTGAATATCTGATCGTAGAACTCGTAGGGGAATGTCCTGGTCCAGGGTTGGAGTTCCTTTGCGATGAAGTTTTCAAGGATCGTCGCGAGTGCGCGGAGTGCTCGGATTTTCTGATACCCGGTCGCTTCATCGACCAAGCCGATGATTCCGACCCGCCGTAGGCCACGATTGAGGGCATGTGCCCTCTGAACGATATTGGCGTTCCGTACTGGCAGCGCCCCTGCTTGTTGGGCATCGATGATAACGGCTTGTGTAGCGTGAGGTCTGGAAATTTGGCTTCGCCCCGCGCCGGGGTATACCCCGGCGCGGGGCGATCCGTCATTTTGGTTATCCATGAAAGCGTCCAAACAAACATGGAGAACCAGTATGCGGAAAGACCAGGATAGCGCTGTCGAGGCTTTGGTGGAACAATTGATCGAAGGCGGTAGCGAGAACATGGCGCCGGTCTTCGCCGGCCTTTTCAATCTCGCCATGCGGATCGAGCGGGAGAGGTTCTTGGGCGCCGGCCACTATGAGCGCACGCCCGAGTGTATCGCACCCGGTTCCTTGGACACAAGTTTGTCTCATGCGGCGGGCCTGAGTGACATCGCGGTGTGCCACGCCTGACGAGCTTGAGCGGGGCTCAGGTAGCCGTTCTTCTCCACGATCCACTGGGCATTGTACTGTTCGACGAACCCGCGGACGGCGTTCCGCAGCTCCGCGATGTTGCGGTAGATGCGGCCATGGATGATCTGTTCCTTGAGCGTGCGATTGAACCTCTCGGCGACGCCGTTGGTCTGGGGCTGTTCGACGAAGGCGTAGGACGGCTGGATGCCCCAGAACTTGATCTGGTTGGTGAAGTGGTCCGACAGATACTGGGAGCCGTGATCCATCCGCAAGGCCAGCCCCCGCGCCGCACCGGCGGAGGTCGAGGCATACAGCCTCGCAAGCCCCATGGAGATCGGCTGAAGGGCGGCGAAGCGGTCGCCTCGCTTGCACACATGCCAGCCGACGCACTCGGCGTTCCAATGCTCGATGGCGGTGAATATCCAGCCCCAGCCGTCGTCCACCGTGAACACCCGAACGCCGTCCGTGCCCCACATGAGGTTGGGGGCATGGGTGATGATCTCACCGACATGGGGATTTCCGCCACGGCGGCGGCAGCGATGGGGCGAGAGCAGGTTGTTCTCGCGCATCACCCGGAGCACCCGCTTGCGGGAAACACGGATGCCACGACAGACCCGAAGCCGAGCCCAGACCTTGCGGTGTCCCTCGCCCTCCCAGGGGGATGCCTCCAGGTCGGCCTCGATGGCCACCAGCAGAGCCTCGTCCGAGATCGAGGGCTTCGGTCCCCGGCGCTTTGCTGGTGGGCGCTCAGCGGTGGCCTGCTGCCGGGATTTCATGGCGTAGAACGAGGAACGGGCAAAACCCCAGGCCGCACAGACCCGCTGGAGGCCGTAGGCCAAACCCGTGCCGGGAGAGGTGGCGGCACTCATCGCCGCGACCTCCGCCGCCCCAAAGGGCCGGACGTCTCCGTCTTGGCCTCCAGCAGTTCCACCTGCATGATCAACTCCCCGATCCGCTTCATGGCGATGTCCAGTTCCGCCTTTACCGGATCGCCCTTGCGTTCCTTGAGCGAGGCATCGATCCCGGCGATCGCCTTCTCACGCCACTGCTCGAGCCGGAAAATCTCCACGCCCAACTGCCGCGACAAAAGTTCCACCGGCTCGCCACGCAAAAGCCGCAGGGCAACCTCACGCTTGCGCGTCACCGTCCACCGCTGGCCAAGTCCCAGCGGGCCTGCCGGCGAAACCTGGCCCGGGGAAAACGTGGACGAGCCAAGCTCGCCCTCGTTTACCACAGGCCCATCAACAGCAACTTTGTTCTCAAAATTGTCGGTCATGTTCCGGTCCTCCTTGGACACTTCGATTAAACCAATTCTGTGTCCAAGGAAATCGGGTCCGACTCACGGCTTGTCGCGGGAAAGGATTTTGCGCCCCGCCGTCGACTGTGGCATGGTCCGCCGAGAATCGTCGATAGATATTGTCGGACAAAGAGTTAGCCGATGAATGATTGGCGCGCCATCGTTTTGGCGGCCGGCCGGGGGACGCGCATGAAGTCGGCGCACGCGAAGCCGCTGCATGAGCTCGCGGGCGTGTCGATACTGCATCACCTGCTCTCCACCTTGAAGGCGGCGGGTCCCTCCGGGACCATCCTCGTGGCCTCGCCGGAGAATCACGAGGTCCTGGCACGGGCGGCGCCGGCGGCGACGGTCGTCGTGCAGGAACGCCCGCGCGGCACCGCTGATGCGGTGATGGCGGCGCGCGACCGGCTCGAGGGCTTTGCCGGCGACGTTTTGGTGCTCTTTGCCGACACGCCGCTGGTCGAGCCCGAAACCATCGAGCGGATGCGTCGGGCCCGTCATGGGGCGAGCGATCCCGCCGTCGTCGTGCTCGGCTTCGAGCCGGCGGACCCGGCAGAATACGGCCGTCTCATCCTCGATCCCGACGGCGCGCTCGAGGGCATCGTCGAATATGGCGAGGCCGACGCGGGCGAGCGCGAGGTCGGCCTTTGCAACTCCGGCTTGATGCTGATCGACGGCCGAATCCTGCCGGATCTACTCGACGCCATCGACGACGACAACGCCAAGGGCGAATTTTATCTCACCGACGTGGTCGGCGCGGCGCGGGCGCGGCGGCGGACGGTGGCCGTCGTCGTCGCCGACGAGGACGAGGTGATGGGGATCAACTCGCGGGCGGACCTGGCGGCGGCGGAGGCGATCGTGCAACGCCGCCTCCGTGCCCGGGCGATGGCGGCGGGCGCGACACTGGAGGATCCCGACTCCGTCCACCTCTGCCACGACACGCGCCTCGGCCGCGACGTGGTGATCGAGCCCAACGTCTATTTCGGTCCCGGCGTCGAGGTCGGCGACGACGTGCGCATCCGCGCCTTCAGTCATCTGGAGGGCTGTCGCATCGAGAACGGCGCCTCGATCGGCCCCTTCGCCCGATTGCGGCCGGAGACGGAGATCGGGGAGGGCGCCCGCATCGGCAATTTCGTCGAGGTGAAGAAGGCGCAGATCGAGGCCGGCGCCAAGGTCAACCACCTCAGCTATATCGGCGATGCCCGTGTCGGGGCCGGGGCCAATGTGGGGGCGGGCACGATCACCTGCAATTTCGACGGTTATGGTAAGAACTTCACCGATATCGGCGAGGGCGCCTTCATCGGCTCCAATACGGCGTTGGTGGCCCCGGTTCGCGTCGGCGCCGGCGCCATCATCGGGGCCGGCAGCGTGGTCGCCAAGGATGTCGCCGAGAACGACTTGGTGTTGACCCGGGCCAAGGGAACCACGATACCCGACTACGCCACTCGCCGGCGCGGGAGAAAGGCCGAGGAGGCGCGCGGCAAAACGGGCAAGCGCGCGCTCGGCGACAAGTCCTGAAAGCAACGGAAACGATGCAATGTGCGGCATTATCGGAATACTCGGTTCGGGCGACGTATCGGCGTCTATCCTCGAGGGACTTCGACGTTTGGAGTATCGTGGTTATGATTCCGCGGGCATCGCCACGCTCGTCAACGGTCGCATCGAACGGCGGCGGGCCAAAGGCAAGCTCGATTGCCTGGCGGATCGGCTGGCCGAAGCGCCGCTGGCGGGCGACGTCGGCATCGGCCATACACGCTGGGCCACCCATGGCGCGCCGAACGAGATCAACGCCCACCCCCATGCCACCGATCGCGTCGCCATCGTCCACAACGGCATCATCGAGAACTTCCGCGAGATTCGCGAGGCGCTGATCGCCCGGGGCAGCAACTTCGCTTCCGAGACCGACACCGAGGTCGTGGCGCACTTGATCTCGGCGAACCTGGACGATGGGCTGGACCCGGTGGCGGCCGCCGGCGAGGCTTTTTCGCGGCTGGAGGGGGCGTTCGCCCTCGCCGTCATCTTCAACGGCCACCACGACCTGATGATCGGTGCGCGGCGCGGCAGCCCGCTGGTGGTGGGCCACGGCGAGGGCGAGATGTATCTCGGCTCCGACGCGCTGTCGCTGGCCCCGCTCACCCGCCGGGTCAGCTATCTGGAGGACGGCGACTGGGTCGTGCTGCGCCGCGACGGCGCGCGGTTCCACGATAGCGCCGGTGGCGAGGTGGGGCGCGATACGAAGGTCATGAACGAGGCGTCCGGTCTTTCCGGCAAGGGCAATCATCGCCATTACATGCTGAAGGAGATCCATGAGCAGCCGACGGTGATCGGCGATACGCTGCAATCCTTCGTCAACACCGCCGAGCGACGGATTTCGCTCCCCGATCTCTCAATCGTGCTCGACGAGGTCGAACGGGTGAACCTGGTGGCTTGCGGTACCTCCTATTACGCCTGCCTGGTGGCGCGATATTGGTTCGAGGGCCTGGCGAGAATTCCCGTCGACGTCGACATCGCGTCGGAATTCCGCTATCGCGAGCCGCCGCTGGCGGCCGGCGGCGTGTCGCTCTTCGTCTCGCAGTCCGGCGAGACGATGGACACGCTGGAGGCGCTGCGCCTGGTCCGGCGATCCGGCCAGCCGATCCTGAGCATCGTCAACGTGCCGCACAGCTCCATGGCGCGCGAGAGCGACGCCGTGCTGGTGACCCACGCCGGACCGGAGATCGGCGTCGCCTCGACCAAGGCCTTCACCACGCAGTTGACGACGCTGCTGTGTCTCGCCCTCGCCATGGGCCGGGCGCGCGGCGCGCTCACGGCGGAGCGCGAGGCGGAGTTGGTCCACGCGGTGAGCGAAGTGCCGGCGCGGGTCGCCGAGTTCCTGGCCGACGACGCGGCGTTGCGGGCCTTGGCGCAAGAGCTGAGCCGGGCCCGCGACGTGCTCTATCTCGGGCGCGGCACCAACTACCCGATCGCCATGGAAGGCGCGCTCAAGCTCAAGGAAATCTCCTATATCCACGCCGAGGGCTATGCCGCCGGCGAGATGAAGCACGGACCGATCGCGCTGATCGACGAGGACGTGCCGGTGGTCATCGTGGCGCCGCCGGACGCCTTGCTCGAGAAGACGATCGGCAACGTCCAGGAGGTGGCGGCCCGGGGTGGCCGGGTCGTGTTGTTGAGTGACGCCGCGGGAATCGCCGAGGTCGGAGAGGCGGCCTGGGCGACGATCGAGTTGCCGGCCGTCGATCCCGTCGTGGCGCCAATTCTCTATGCCGTGCCGGTGCAACTGCTCGCCTACCACGTCGCCGTGGTCAAAGGCACGGACGTGGATCAGCCGCGCAATTTGGCCAAATCCGTGACGGTGGAATAGGGCTCGAGCGATCATGAGGACGGCGTCGACCTGGCCGACGCCCGTCGTGGCGTTGATCGCCGGTGGCCTGGTCCTCTTGCTCTCGATCGGCTCGCGCCAGTCTTTCGGCCTCTTCTTGGTGCCGATGAGCCTCGACCTCGGTTGGGGACGCGAGACTTTCGCGCTGGCGATTGCGATCCAGAACCTCGTCTGGGGTCTCTCGCAGCCGGTTCTCGGCTATTTCTCCGACCGCATCGGCGCGAGCAGGATCATCATCGCTGGTACGTTGTTCTACGTCGCCGGTGTTTATCTGATGGCTCTGACCGGGGGCGAAGGGGCGTTCTATTTCAGCGCCGGAGTCTTGGTGGGGCTCGGACTCTCGGGCACCAGCTTCGCCGTCGTGCTGGGTGCGGTCGCTCGAGTCGTCCCGGCGGAGAAGCGAAGCATGGCACTCGGCCTTGTAAGCGCCTGCGGATCCGTCGGGCAATTCGTCATGGTGCCGATCGGCCATGAGCTTATCGGCGCCCACGGCTGGGCCGGCGGGCTCACGGTCCTGGCCGGGATCGTCGCCATGATGGGCATTTTCGCCCTCGGTTGCGCCGGCCGGCCCGCCGAGCCCGCGGCCGGGCGGGCGAGCCCCGGTCGTGCCATCGGCGTCGCGCTCGGCCACGGAGGCTACTTGCTGCTGACGATCGGTTTCTCGGTCTGCGGCTTTCAAATCACCTTCATCATCACCCATCTCCCGGCCTACCTGGGCGATCAGGGGCTGACGGCGACGGAGGCGGTGCGGGCAGTGGCGCTGATCGGCCTCTGCAATATATTCGGCACGCTCGCCTGCGGCGCGCTCGGCCAGCGTTTTGCCAAGAAATCGGTGTTGAGCGTGCTCTATGCCGCCCGGAGCGTTGTCCTCGTCGCCTTTCTCCTGATTCCGCCGAGTGCCACTTCGGCCTATCTCTTCGCGGGCTCCATGGGCTTGCTCTGGCTCGGCACGGTGCCGTTGACCGGCGCGCTCGTGGCCCAGATCTTCGGGCCCCGCTACATGGCGACGCTCTTCGGCGGCGTGTTTTTCGCACATCAGGTCGGCGCCTTTCTCGGCGTCTGGCTCGGCGGCCGACTCTACGACGCGACCGGCGGCTACGAGGTCGTCTGGTGGACCTGCATCGCCCTCGGCGCGATCTCCGCCCTGCTTCACCTCCCCATCGACGAACGTCCCGTGTCTCTCGCGAAACCCGCCAGAGCCACGACGTGGTAGGGCCGCTCATTCCAAGGTTTCGGCGCCGCCACCTCGTCAACATTCGCCACCCACTTGGTCCATTGGCCCAGGTTGCCGGTCGATGCACAGATGGCGAGCAATGGCTCGTCAAGGGACCTCATGGCGTGCGGTTGGTTCGATGCGTGGACGAAGCTCTCGCCTGGCCGCCGGGTCGGCCACGGCTCGGTGCCGCGCTTCCATTCGGCCGTGCCCGCGAGCTTCACACCAATCGCGCGGCCTCCGCGTCCCCTTCCGAGGGAGGAGGCATTTCGCCCACTCGTCGTTCGATCTCCAGTACCTCGCGCGGGATATCTCAACGCCGCAGGTCCGGCGCCGCCGAATTCGACGCCGCCTCGCCGTCGAAGCGGCCCTCATAGATCGGGCGGGCGCCCGTGCTGGGGCCGGGGTATTGCATGAAGACGATCGTGCAGCCGGTCTCGGTGTACATCTCGGGCTCGTAATGCGGATCTTCCATGTAGACCATGTCGCCGGCCCCGAGCGTGCGGGTGCCGAAGCGGCACTCGCCTTCCAGCACGTACCAGAGCTGCGCGAAGTCGTGCATGTGGCGGGGAAAGCCGGCGCCGGGTCGATAGGTGATAATGCCGGCATTCGGCTCGCTCGGATGCTCGGCCGTCGGGTGGAAGACCATCCGCGTGACGTTGCCGAAGCGCCCCGTCTCGCCCGGGTGATCCGCCGGCCGGCGGACGATCGGCGCGTGATGGGTGGCGCGGGCCTCGGTCTCGCTCGGGCGCTCGGTCTCAGACATCCAACCGCTCCTGCGAAAGCGGCCGTCGCTCGGCGAGGTTGAAGCGATCCTCGTAGATCGGCCGGCCGCCGGTCGTCGGGCCCGGATACTGCACGAACAGCATCGTGCCGCCCGTCTCCGTCGCCAGCTCCTTCTCGTAGTGGGGATCGGGATGGAAGATCATCGTGCCGGGGCCGAAGGGCTCGCCGCCGATGGTGAACTCGCCGTCCAGGATGTACCAGACCTGGGCGAAATCGTGCCGGTGCATCGGGTGGTGCGCCCCCGGCTCGTAGCGAATGAGACCGGCGTTGGGCTCCGTCGGCCGCGCCTCGCGCGGGTGGAACAGCATCTTCGAGAGCTGGCCCGGAAAGCGCAGCGTTTCCCAGTCCATGTCGTTCTCGTGGATCGCCTCGAAGGCATGATCGCCGGGCTTGCGTCGCACGCTGGTCATGGTGCTACCTCCGCTGATCGGATCGCTCTCCGCTCGGCGCCCGAAATCGCGCGGGCACGACGGCCGATAGCGAGCTTACAGCAAACGCCCCCTGCGCGGTCGTGCACATTTTCCCTTGGCCGGCGCCTCTGGCATAATTCGATGCTCTGGACCGACGCCAAAGGATGACGATGAACCAGACCGCACACTCGCTCGCTGGTGTTATACCAATCGGCATTAATCAGAACTCATGCGCCCATTTACGCCGCCCGATGGACGTGATGTTCCATGGTTGATCGATGAGCTTGTTCCAGGCTTCGCAGCAGGAGGTGATGATCTGCTCGTCGGATTGGAAGACCAAGTTGGACAGCCAGTTGTCGCGCATGAACTGCCAGATGTTTTCGGTCGGATTGAGCTCCGGCGAGCGTGGTGGCAGGGGCAGGAGGGTAACGTTGGCGGGGATCTTCAGCTTGTCCGTGGTGTGCCAACCCGCCTGATCGAGGAGCAGGAGGGCATGCGCGCGCGCGCCTACCCGGGAGGAGATCTCCTCCAGATGCAGCTGCATGGCCTGGGTGTCGCAGTGGGGGAGCACGAGGGCGGCGCCGACGCCGCGTTCGGGACAGATGGCGCCGAAGATATAGGCTGATTTGGTGCGCTGGTCATGCGGTGCGCGGGGCCGGGTTCCGCGCCGCGCCCAGCGCCGAGTGATCTTGTTCTTCTGGCCGACACGGGCTTCGTCCTGCCACCAGATTTCTATCTCGGTGCCGTCGGGCAGGCGCCGGCGAGCTTGCGCCACCAGCTCGGGGAATTTTTTTTAAAATCCTCGATGACGCCCTCCTCCTGGGCATGGTGGCGCGGACGCGCCGTCATCTTCGTGAAGCCCGTCGCCTTCAATTCCCGGCTCACCGTGGTCTCGTCGAGCGAGATCGCGAACATATCCCGGATCCAGCCCGCCAGATCCTTCAGCCGCCAGCGCACCACGCCGTCGACCGCCGGGTTCGGCCCCGCATCGACGCGTGCCCCCAGCGCCTGGCGTTGTGCATCGTCGAGCTTCGCCACCGCACCGGGCGCCTTGCGATCGATCAAGCCGTCCGGGCCCTCGGCGTTGAAATGCAACACCCAATCTCGGATCACCTGAAGCCCCACGTGGCCGGTCCGTGCCGCATCCGTCCGCCGCCCACCGTCATAGATCACCGCGAGAGCCAAGAGCCGGCGGCTCTGGCCGGCATCCTTGGAAAGCTTCGCCAAGCGACGCAGCTCCGCCGCATCGAAATCCTCTCGTAACCCGATCGCCGCTCCCATGGTGAACCTCCTCAACTCCGAATCACCGGAATTGAGTCAGAAATCATCCACCATGGGAATCCTCAAAGTGAGTCTCCCTCAAGGCCGATTGGTATTAGCCGACACGCTTTCGGTATACGCGCCGGAGGCCCGCGATCCCTGGGACGAACGGATCGCCCGCGCGGTCCTCGACACGCGGCCATGAGGGGGGGGAGGAACTCGACCGATGCGCGCCCTCCTCGTCGCCCTCGGCTTTCTTCTGTCGCTGTCGGCGGCTCCCGCTTCTGTCGCTGTCGGCGGCTCCCGTGCGCTTCTGTCGCTGTCGGCGGCTCCCGTGCTCGCCGATGCCCGGGCGGATTTCGAGCGGGCCAAGCGCGCGGTCCGGGCCGGCGAGCATGATCAAGCCGTCGGCTATTACACGAATATCATCAGGTCCCGGGAGCTCGGGGGCGAAGCCCTGGCCGTGGTGTACCAGAACCGGGGCCACACCTTCCTCATGCTGAAGCACTTCGACGGCGCCATCGGCGACTTCACCACGGCCTTGCGCATAAAACCCGATTATGCCGAGGCACACTACGGTCGGGGCGTCGGACTGGTGGCGAAGCGGCGGAGCGAGGCGGCGCTCCGGGATTTTGACGCCGCCATCGCCTTGAAACCGGAGTTCGCCCCCTCGCATGGCGAGCGGGGGCGGCTCAAACTCCAACTGGGACGGCACACGGAGGCGCTGGCCGACCTGGAAGAGGCGATCCGCCTCGGCTCGGCTGACTGGCGGTTCTACAACGACCGGGGCATCATCATGTTGGCTTGGGGCGATCTGGAGAATGCCTTCCTTTCCTTCGACGCGGCGATCGGCATCTCCTTCGACGCGGCGATCGGCATCGATCCGAAATCCAACGTCGCCTACCGCAACCGCGGACTGATATATTTCCTTGCCAAAAAGATGCCGGAGGCGAGCTTCGACTTCACCCAGGCTCTGGATCTGGCGCCTGGCGACATGGAAACGCTCCTGTGGCAGACGATCTACAACACCTATGTCGCCCTCGACGTCGGTCCCGATATCGCCAAACGCGTCAATGCCGAGCAAATGTTGAACTGGCCCGGGCCGTTGTTGGAACTGTTCCTCGACAAGGACGTGCCAGCAGCGGTGCTCAGGATCGGCGAGACGCAGTTCGCCGGCGGGCCGGCGAAGCTCTTGGCCCAGACCCGTTACTCGGTGGGCGTCTACTACCTGAGTCGGGGCGAATTGGAGGCGGCGCAATTCCTCTTCGAGAAAGTGGTCTCGATGCGGGCGACGACGCTGATGGAGTACCACGCCGCGTGGATGGCGCTCGAATGGATGGGCGTCACCGAGCCGGTGCCAGCGGAATCCTCCACCGTCGCGCCCGCCGACGAGAAGAAGGAATAGCCGCCTCGGAGCGGTGGCAGCGGCGAGGGGAGCGCGAGTGCATGGTGAACATCGAGTGGGGACCGTGATGAGCGAGGCGGCGACGCGAGCGAACGGCAACGGTAAGGCGCGGGACGGCGAGTTCGATGTCATCGTGGTCGGGGCCGGCTTCGCCGGCATGTACCTGCTGCACCGCCTGCGCGGGATGGGGTTCCGGACGCGGGTGCTGGAAGCGGGCGGCGGCGTCGGCGGGACCTGGTATTGGAATCGCTATCCGGGCGCGCGCTGCGACGTCGAGAGCGTGCAGTATTCCTACCAGTTCTCCGATGAGCTGCAGCAGGAATGGGACTGGTCGGAGAAATATTCGCCCCAGCCGGAGATTCTGAGCTATGCCAACCATGTCGCCGATCGCTTCGACCTGCGACGAGACATCCAATTCGACACCCGCGTCGTCGTCGCCCGGTTCGACCACCAGGCCGCGCGGTGGCGGATCGAGACCGAGGCGGGCGAGCAATTCGGCGCCCGCTTCTGCGTCATGGCCACCGGCTGTCTCTCGGCCTCCAACACGCCGGCGTTCGAGGGCATCGACAGCTATCGGGGCGAGCGCTACCACACCGGGCATTGGCCGCACGAGGGCGTCGACTTCACCTCCAAGCGGGTCGGCATCATCGGCACCGGTTCCTCCGCCATCCAGGCGATTCCGCTGATCGCCGAGGAAGCCGAACACCTCTACGTCTTTCAACGAACCCCGAACTACACCGTGCCCGCCCACAACGCGCCGCTCGACCCGGCGACGATTCTGGCGGTGAAGGCGGATTACGCCGGCATCCGCGCGCGGGCGAAGCAAACCGCCCCCGGCCTCGACTTCGTATTCAACACGGGCTCGGCCGTCGAGGCCACGGAGGAGGAGCGACACAGCGAGTTCAGATCGCGTTGGGACTATGGCGGCGTCACCTTCATGGGCGCCTTCGGCGATCTTCTGTTCGATCCTCGGGCGAACGATCTCGCCGCCGAATTCGTGCGCTCCGAGATCCGCGAGCTCGTCGACGACCCCGGGGTCGCCGAATTGCTTTGTCCCGACAACGTCATCGGCTGCAAGCGACTGTGTGTCGATACGGACTACTGGAAGACCTACAACCGGGCGAACGTCACGCTGATCGACGTCGCGGGCGTGCCGATCGAACGTCTGACCCCGGCCGGCATCCGGGCCCGGGGGCAGGAATACCCCCTCGATGCCATCGTCTTCGCGACCGGCTTCGATGCCATGACCGGGGCCCTGAGCCGAATCGACATTCAGGGCGTCGGGGCTGAACGGCTGGCCGAGAAGTGGCATGGCGGCCCGCGCGCCTATCTCGGATTGGCCACCGCCGGCTTTCCCAATCTCTTCATGATTACCGGGCCCGGCAGCCCCTCGGTGTTGACCAACATGCTGCCCTCGATCGAGCAACATGTGGAATGGGTGAGCGATTGTCTCGGCTGGCTCCGCGAGCGGGGTCACGCTTCGATCGTGCCGACGCGCGAGGCGGAGGACGAATGGGTCGCCCACGTCAACGAGATCGCGGACGGAAACCTCCGCTCGACCTGTAGTTCCTGGTACGTCGGCGCCAACGTCGCCGGCAAGCCCCGGGTGTTCATGCCCTATATCGGCGGCTTCCCGGCCTATCTGCAGAAATGCGCCGAGGTCGTCGCCGACGACTACGCCGGCTTCACCTGCGCTTGAGCCTTCCCGGCTATTCGTCGAGCGTGCGACCGGCGCCCTGGACGCGGGTCTGGCGCATATGGCGGCGGTAGCGGTCGGCGTCGTAGCCGGCGCCTCGGTGCAAGAGACAGCGGTTGTCCCAGATCACCAGGTCGCCCGGCCGCCAGGCGTGCGAATAGACGTGCGCGTCGGCCGTGGCGCGGGCCTGGAGATCGTCGATCAGCTCCCGGCTCTCCGCCTCTCCCCAGCCCTCGATCGTCTTGGCATGGGAGCCGATATAATAATTCTTGCGCCCCGATCTGGGGTTCTGGCGCACCAGTTTTTGCCGCACGGGTGGCAGCGATCGGGCGTGCGAGGGCGTGACCGCGTCGGGCGCCACCTTGGCGCGCGAGTAGACGTAGTCGTGGATCGAGATCAACGGGTCGATCGCGGCCTTCTCGTCGCCCGATAGCCGGTCGTAGGCCGCGCGCTGGCTGACGAAGAGCGTTTGTCCGCCTTCCTCGGGCACCTCATGGGCACAGGTGATCGAGACCAACGCGGGGACCTCGCGGAACGAGGAGTCCGAATGCCACATATTGTTGCCGGTGAGGAAGATCGTCTTCTTGTGATCGTTTCCGATTGCCGTGCCGTCGGCCTGCACGTTGCCGATGGTGCCGAAGTATTCGATCCGCCCTTCCTGGCCGAGGACGACGTGGTTGGCCTCCGGCTCGCCGAGCAAGCAGGTGAAGGCGAGCTGGCGCTCGTCGTCGAAGGGCTGGTCGGGAAAGCAGAGCAAGGAATATTCGTCGATCGCTTGCCGGATCTCCTCGACGGCCGCCGAGTCGAGCGGCCGGCGGAGATCGATGCCGGTGACGCGCGCGGCGAAGTCCTCGTGCAGCGCCTCGATGTTCAATCCGGCCATGTTTCGCTCCGCCTCCTCGGTTTCGATCCTCGCCCGTCCGACTAGGCGTCGGACATCACGTGGATCACGCGGGCTTCGATCATGTCCTTGGTCTTGGCGGCGTAGGCGGCCATGTGGGGGGACGTGGCATGGGCCTTCAAGGCTTCCAGGCTCGCCCATTTCTCGACCACGACAAAACTCTCCGCGCCAAATTTGGTCTGGAAGCCGCCGACACCCTCGGCGTCGACCGTGGCATCATATTCGATGCAGCCGTCCTCGGCGTGGACGGCCGCCACGTTGGCCTTGAAAGCCGCCAGGATCTCGTCGCGCTTGCCGGGCTTCGCCGTGATCACCGCGATGACATGGACTCTCGACATCATCCCTCTCCCCTGTTGGATCCCTCGCTCTCGGGCCGAATTGTTCCATTTTCCGTGCGTCCGGCAAAGTCCCTAGTGTACCGACTCTAACGCCTGTCGCCCATGAGCGACTTTTTCGAGTATGGCGGTGGCGGAAGCGGTCCATACGAAGGGTTTTGGATCGGCATTGTGGTGCTCGAGGTATTCCTGAATGGCTGTTTCGAGTTCGGATTGAGCAACCTGATGTGTGGAAATTCGGAACGCCGTTGATCAGTCATCCTCTGCTTTCCAAGTGATGTAGGGTTTTTCGGTGGTTTCCCATTTCTCGTCGATTTCGACGAGGATGGCGGTGACCAGACGTTCGAGCGAGGCCTCGTTGGGAAAGACCCTGACCTTTACGGTGCGGCGCTTGATCTCCTGCTGGATGGATCGCTCCATGGGGTTCGAGGTTCGCATGCGCTTTTGGTGGCGCTCGGGCAGGGCGAAGACGGCGAGGCCCTCGGGGATCGCCGTCTCCAGCCAATCGGCGAGCTTGGGGGCGCTGTCGCGGTAGGCCGCCACCAGATGGCCCAGCTCGGCCTCGGCGGCCTTGCCGTCGGCGGCGTTCCAGACCCGGCGCAGCTCCTTGCCGATGGCCTTTCGGATGGCGAGGTTGGGGGCGTGATGGATGGCGTTTTGAGCCAGATGGTACTGACAGCGCTGCCAGACGGCGCCGCCGAGGACGGCCTTGCGCGCGGCGCCGAGGCCTGGATGATCATCGGAAACGATATAGGCGACACCGCGCATGCCACCGGCAACCAGGGTCTCCAGGAAGGCGCGCCAGTGCACTTCGGCCTCGGAGAGCGCACAGGAAACACCGAGCACCCGGCGGCGCTGGTCGGGGCCGATGCCGATCACCGAGAGCACGGCGGCGTCGCGCACCACGCCACCCTCTCGGACTTTCTCATAGCGCGCGTCGAGGAGCAGGTAGCGGATCTCGCCCAGCGGCCGGTTGCGCCAGGCATCCAGCTCCCCATCCAAGAGCTTGGCGGCGCGGCTGACCTGGCTCGACGACAGGCTCTCCAGGCCGAACTCGCGCATCACCGCCTCGGCGTCACGGGTGGAGACGCCTTTGATATACATCTCCGCCACGGCCAGCATGACAGCGCGGCAGGAGCGCCGTCCGCGCTCCAGGGCTTGGGGGTACGTTCCGCGGCAGGAGCGCCGTCCGCGCTCCAGGGCTTGGGGGTAAAAAGGCGCCTCATGACCGGCGGTCTTGGGAACCTCGAGCCTCACCGTACCGGCCGGGGTGTCGATCTTCTTGGGTCTGGTGCCGTTGGCGTATCCCCGCCGCTCGGGCGTGCGCTCATAGTGGCCGGCGCCCAAGAACCTCTCCCGCTCGATCCGCATGGCGAGATTGAAAAGGCCGGCGAAGACCGTCGCCATGTTCTCGCTACCGCCTTCGATCAATTGTTCCACCAAAGCCTCGACAGCGCTATCCTGGTCTTTCCGCATACTGGTTCTCCATGTTTGTTTGGACGCTTTCATGGATAACCAAAATGACGGATCGCCCCGCGCCGGGGTATACCCCGGCGCGGGGCGAAGCCAAATTTCCAGACCTCACGCTACACAAGCGGCATTAGCGGCATTCCGGCTGTTCCAGGGTGCCTGCCGGCGAGGCATCTACGACAACATGAAGACGGCGGTGCAGACCGTCCTCATCGGCAAGGAGCGCGCGTTCAACCGGCGCTTCGTGCAGATGTGTGGCCACTACCTGGTCGAACCGACAGCATGCACGCCGGGAGCGGGATGGGAGAAGGGGCAGGTCGAGAACCAGGTCGGGATCATCCGCGGTCGGTTCTTCACCCCGCGGCTGCGCTTCAAGACCTACGACGAGCTCAACGCCTGGCTCTTGGACCAGTGCGTCGCCTACGCCCGGCGTCATCCCCACCCGGTGTTCAAGGACAGGACTGTCTGGCAGGTGTTCGAGGACGAGCGTCCGTCCCTGGTCGGCTATCGCGGGCCGTTCGACGGCTTCCACGCGGTCCCGGCGTCGGTGTCGAAGACCTGCCTGGTGCGCTTCGACAGCAACAAGTACAGCGTGGCGGCGCGCGCCGTCGGCCGTCCGGTCGAGGTCCATGCCTACGCCGATCGCATCGTCATCCGCCAGGACGGCGAGATCGTCGCCGAGCATGCCCGGCGCTTCGGCCGCGACCAGACCGTCTATGACCCGTGGCACTACGTGCCCGTGCTGGCGAGGAAGCCCGGTGCGCTTCGTAACGGCGCGCCGTTCAAGGACTGGGCGCTGCCCGGCGCCCTGGGTCGCGTGCGCGTCCGGCTCGCCGGCCACGACGACGGCGACAGGCAGATGGTCGAGATCCTCACCGCCGTGCTGGCGGATGGGCTGGCGGCGGTGGAGGCCGCCTGTGCCGAGGCGCTCGCTGGCGGCGTGTGCAGCGCCGACGTCGTGCTCAACATCCTCAATCGTCGGCGCCAGCCGTCCGAGACGGCGCCGATCCCGACGCCCGCGAACCTGCGTCTTCGCTTTGAGCCGGTGGCCGATTGCACCCGCTACGACCGCTTGAGGGGGGTCGGCCATGGAGCGCCATGAGGTCCTGGAGATGATGGCCGCACTCAAGCTCGCCGGCATGCGCGACGCGTTCGACGAGGTGCTCGCCGACGGCCTCAAGCGCCAGCATCCGATGCAGCGAATCATCGGCGAGCTGTTGAAGGCCGAGATCGCCGACAAGCAGGCGCGATCCATCAAGTACCAGATGAGTGGCGCCAAGCTGCCGCTGGCCAAGGAGCTGGCCGACTTCGACTTCACCGACACCCCGGTCAACGAGCCGCTGGTCCGCGAGTTGGCGGTCGGCGGCTTCCTGGCCAACCAGCGCAACGCCGTGCTGATCGGCGGCACCGGCACCGGCAAGAGCCATCTCGCCGTCGCCATCGCGCGGGCCTGCATCCGCGATGGCGCCCGGGGCCGCTTCTTCAACGTCGTCGACCTGGTCAACCGGCTCGAGGCCGAAGCCCGCGCCGGCCGCCAGGGCCGGCTCGCCGATCAGCTGGCCCGGCGCGACCTCGTCATCCTCGACGAGCTCGGCTACCTGCCCTTCGCCCAAACCGGAGGCCAGCTGCTGTTCCACCTCGTCAGCCGGCTCTACGAGCGCACCTCGATCATCGTCACCACCAACCTGACCTTCGGCGAATGGCCGTCCGTCTTCGGCGACGCCAAGATGACCACCGCGCTCCTCGATCGTCTGACGCACCACTGCGAGATCATCGAGACCGGAAACGACTCCTGGCGCTTCAAGAATCGGTCCTAAAGGCAACCGATCCACCTGCCGCCCGGTCGCCCAGGTGGGCCCACAGGAACCTCCCACGCGCGGTCCGCCGCCAGCCGCGTGGTGGGCGCGTCGGCCCGCGCGCGGGCCCCTCCTATGGACTACCTGTACGACCTCCGCCGTGCATCCCCAAAGGGGTCAACATTGCACGCCGATAGGGGGTCAATGTTCAACGCCGATTGACAGGACGGAAGCCGCAAAACCACGAAATCGTCGTATTCGGCCGTATGTCCTCGGCGAGCCGACAAGACTTTCATCGGGCGGATCGAAGGGGGGTTGATGTCCTCGGCTATCACCTCCGGCAGGCCGGCGAGGAAGGGGTAGACGTCCGGCTCGCCGAAAAGGCGCGCGACCGCCCGCCACCGCTCCCAGCTCTTCTCAGCTCGTGTGCCAGCCGAACTGCTGTGGCTTGCGGCCGGCCGCGTGGTGCAGGCGGACATTGACCAGCGCCGGGCCGTCGAAGGCCATCGCCTCGTCCAGCATGCCGCGCAGGTCCTTCGGATCCTCGATATAGGCACCGAAGCCGCCGAAGGCCTCCATCATCTTGTCGTAGCGGGCGCCGATGCCGACGACGTGGGGCGGGATCTGGCCCTCGCTGGGATAAGCCTCGATGCCCCGCCCGATCCCGCCGTTATTCAGCACGACGATCTTCACCGGCAGCTTGTAGCGGCAGACGGTCTCCATCTCCATGCCGGAAAAGCCGATCGCGCTATCACCGGAGACGGAGATGATCGCCCGCTCGGGGTGCACGACCGCGGCCGCGATGGCGAAGCCCATGCCGACCCCCATGGTGCCATAGCTGCCGGCATCGAGCCTGAGGCGCGGTTGCTTGTTCGGCAACTGGGTCCGGCCGATATCCATGGTGTTGGCGCCCTCGCCGACGATCACCGAGTCCTCGCCGGCCCATTCGCGAATATCGCGCAAGGCGCGGTAGTAGTTGGTGGGCGCGGAATCGTCCTCCGTCATCGCCCGGATCGCCTCGGCGTTGGCGGCCGCCTTCTCGGCCATCGCGGCGTGCCAGGGGGTGTCGTCGGGATAGAACCACTGCCGGCCCTCCAGCGAGCGGTTGAGCTGTCCGACGATCGCCTTGCCGTCGCCGACCAGGGCCACCGCGGCCGGCACGTTGTTGCCGATCGCCTCGGGCGAGATGTCGAGCTGGATGACGCGAACGTCCTTGTCGAAGCGCGGCGGGCGACCGAAGTGCATGATCCAGTTGAGCCGCGCGCCCATCAGAAAGACGACGTCCGCTTCCCTGAGCGCATGGCTCCGGGCCGCGCCCACCGAGAGCGGATGGTCGTCGTCCAGGACGCCCTTGCCGAGTGGCGAGGCGAGGAAGGGGAGGCGGGTCCGCTCGATGAAGGCGCGCACCTCATCCTCCGCGCGGGACCAGGCCATGCCCTTGCCGACGATGACCAACGGCCGTTTCGCCGACTCCAAGGCGTCGAGCGCCGCCTCGACGTCTTCCTGCATGGCCTGCGTGCGGGGCGGTTCGCCGACCGTCGCCACCGGGGGCGCATCGTCTTCCTCGACCTCGGCCCCGATGATGTCGTCCGGCATGTCGAGATAACAAGCGCCGGGCCGCCCGAAGATCGACTGGCGGACCGCCATTTCGACGTAGAAGGGGATGCGATGGGTGTGCTCGACCGCGTGGGCGAACTTGCAGAAGGGCGAGGCGATCTGCACCTGCCGCTCCTCCTGGAAGGCGCTCATGGCGTTCTGATAGGTCGCCGAGGCGCCACCGATCATCAACATCGGCCAGAAATTCTGCTGCGCGTTGGCGAGGCCGGCGAGGCCATGCACGACGCCCGGGCCGGAGACGGTGAGGCAGACGCCCGGCCGGCCGGTCATGTAACCCGCGGCTTGGGCGGCATAGGAGGCCGCCTGTTCGTTCCGCATGCCGATATAGGTGATGCCGAACTCTTGCGCCGCGACCGCGATGGGCGTCACGGGAAAGCCGACGACCCCGAACATGTAGTCGACGCCCTGTTGTTTGAGGCTCCGTGCCATCAACGTGGCGCCAGTGACCTTAGCCATGTTCTTCCTCCCATCTTGGCTCCGGCGCCGGACGGCGCCTCATGCTTAGCGTTGGCCGTTTGTTTAGCGGTCGGGTCCATGCTCTGTCAAAAGCCGGCCGCACGGCGATTCCGGCGCGCCTCCGCGCGCGGTTTCGCTCAGTCGTTTGCTAGCTCCCCCAACGCGGATTGCAATCGCGTCCAGGCCCCCTCGATCGAGGCTTCGTCGGCCGAGAGATCGGTTTCGCCGGCCTTGAGCGCCGTCTCGATCCGGCCGAAGAGGGCGCCGAACTCACCCGCGCCTGCATTTCTCGACGATCCAGCGAGGCTATGGGCGGCATCGGCGGCGAGCTCGATGTCGCCGTCGGCCCGCGCCGTCCGATATCGCGCCAACGCCTCCGCCGCCGTGCTTCCATAGAGCGCCAGCATTTCCTTGGCCTCGTCGTCCAAGGCGCCGAACAGTTCCGCGATGCGGGAGGTGTCGAGCACGACGTCGTCATCGCCCTCGCCGCCGGCCACGATCGAGATCGTGTCGTATCCGGACTTCATCGTTGCCGGTATCCAGCGTTCGAGCGCGCTCGACAGCACGGCGATATCGATGGGCTTGCCCAGGTAGTCGTCCATACCCGCGTCCAGATAGTGCTGCCGGTCGTCTAGTTGGACGTGCCCGGTCATCGCGATTACCGGCGTCCGGCGTTCCGACCCCGCTTCCCACGACCTGAGGCGTTCCAGGAAGGTCAAGCCATCCATTTTGGGCATGGTGATATCGACCAGAACGACATCGATGCCTCCGGCCCGCGCCATCTCCAACGCAACTTCCCCGTTCTCGGCGAGGCGGCAGGCGATGCCGAGCTTTTCGAGCTGCTTTCGCGCGAGGATTCGATTGGCTTCGTCGTCGTCGACGACGAGCGCGGTCGCGCCGTCGTAATCCAGCGGTGCTCTCGGACGGTCGTCGGTCAGTCGCGCGAGCGTGTCCAGCAACCCGTCGGCCCTGACCGGCTTGGTCAACACGACATCCATGCCCGCCTGGAGGCAAGTCTCGAGCTCGGCCTCGATCACGCTCGCCGTTATCCCGACGATCGGAAGATCGGACCACGGCGGGCCCATCCGACGGATCCGTCCCGTCGCTTCCAGACCGTCCATGATCGGCATGTGCCGATCCATCAGGATGATGTCGAAGCGTCCCGCCCGGGTCGCCTCGAGCGCCTCGACTCCGTTCTCGGCTTCGACCACCTGGTGGCCGGCGCGAAGCAACATTTGGTTGACGACCCGTCGATTGGTCGCGTTGTCCTCCACGTGCAGGATCGACAGCGGCCGCTTCGGCTCGGACGACGGCGCGAAGCGGGGAAAGCCGGATCGCGAGCTCTCGGAGGCTTCGGCGAGATCGTCGGCGGAGCTAATGGGGAAGCGGGCGGTGAAACGGAACGTGCTGCCCGTGCCCAGCTTGCTCTCCAGCGCGATCTCGCCGCCCATCATGGCGACCAGGTGGCGGCAGATCGACAGGCCCAGGCCGGTCCCGCCAAATTGGCGCGCGACGTCGAGGGATTCCTGACTGTAGGCAGAGAACAGCTTGGCCTGTGCGTCCTCGGCAATCCCCTTGCCGGTATCGACGACGGCGAATTCCAGCAGCGCGGTCTTATCGTCCGAGTCGGCGAGTCCGACCTCGACGCGGACCGAGCCCTGGTCGGTGAACTTGATCGCATTGCTGAGCAGATTGAGGACCACTTGGCGGAGACGATACGGATCGCCCGAGAGCACGTCCGGCACCTCCGGCGCGATTTCGCCGGTCAACACCAGCCCACCTTCCAGGGCGCGCGGTTCCAAGAGGCGCACCGCGTCGGCGACGACACTTGCGACCTCGAAGGGGATCCGTTCCAACTCCAGACCCTCCGCGTCCAGGCGCGCCATGTCGAGGAGATCGTCGACGACCCGCAGCAACGCACGGCCGGAAGTGACGATCACCTCGACACATTCGCTGCTCTCCTTGTCGAGCTTCATGTCTTGCAGGAGCTGAGCCATGCCCAGTACGCCGTTCATCGGCGTGCGGACCTCGTGACTCATCATGGCCAGGAACTCGGACTTGGCTCGATTGGCCTCGTCGGCGCGCAGGCGCGCCGTTTCCTCGCCGGCATAGGACGTGCCCTGCGCGCTGGTGAAGACGAAGAAGATCATGACCACCGGCGCGATCGGATCGAACCTTGCCTATCCGGTTATCACCCACACCCACTATATGTAGTGTGTCTCCTTGGACTGCAGGCAAGGGCCGGCGCAGGCGCATTGAGGAGGCGATCCGGCTAATTCTTGATTGTTCTGAAAACCGAACCGGAGTTTAATTCACGTCACGTACTTAACATCGGGGGACGGAACGGTGGCGACCAAGGGAAAAACGAAGAAACCCACGGCCAGACGGGAAGCTGCTGATGAAACGACATCGTCTGAGCGATTGACGGCACTAGTCGAAGAAAGCGACGCGCTGGCACGAATCGTTGCGAAGAACCCGTCCGCGCCTGTTAGTCTCCTGCGCGTTTTGAGTCGCAGCGAAGACGAAGCGACACGCAAGAACGTGATCCTCAATCCGTTTACTTCATATGACGTATTGAGCGAACTTGAAAACCAGTTCACAGAGCTATTTGTGAATAATCCGGCACTCGAATCCTACAATTCAATGAAGCTCTGATTTCCTGGAATATTCCATCGGTGTCGTTCACCTCCGATTTCAGATAAATTTCAATGAAGTGACGGTCCTTTATGCAACGTGGCGTTTTGCCAAATCCGACTCAATGATTAGGATTTCCACCACGCTAAAGTGTCGCCTAAAAGGCGCTACAATGCCGTCCGAGTCCCTGCTCGGCATCGCCGGAGATATCTCCGCTTCGACCTGCACCGAGCTTTACTCAGGAAAATGGGTGCACACTACATATAGTGGGTGTGGGTGATAACCGGATAGGCAAGGAATGAAGATTTCATGTAAGATCGAATCTTGCCTATCCGGTTAACGCCCATGACCGCTACATGTAGGGTGCCGCCACTCTCCCGAGTAAAGCTCGGCATAGGTTGGAGCAGAGGTGTCGCCCGCGATGCCGAGCAATGAGCGGAAGGCGTTGAACGGGTAGAACCGCCTGTTGAAGCGGAAGGTGAACTCGTTGAGGTAGGCTTGTAGGTGCTGGTGGCTAACGCCGTGGTGGATACCGATCAGCCACGTCTTCAGGTTGGCGAAAACCAGATGGATGATCGGCAGGTATTGCTCGGCAACCTCTGGATCACCACACTCGGCAACAGCGAAGTGCTCATAGCCGCGCTTACCGAGGCCAGCATAGCCGCTCCAATCGTCAGTAACGATCAGCGATCCCGGCGCGACGGTGCTCTCGACGAACCCACAGAGCGACTCGGCGCTACGGTCGAGCACGACGGCGAGCCGAACGCGTCCGGCATAGCGTCCGTCTTTCCGGTTGTCGAGCTTGGTGCCCGGCTTTCGATGACGCACCTCGATGGCACAGGAGACGAGAACCTTGTGGTGAACACCACGGCCTTCCCCACGCGTTCGCCCGCCAACCCAGGTTTCGTCCACCTCAACATGGTTCTTGGGCTGTCCACCGATCCTGTCTTGGTTGGGCCGCACCATGCCCGAGCGGAGCTTGTGGAGAATTTGAAAGGCCGTCTCGTAGCGCGAAAGACCAAGTTGCCGCTGAAACTGCACGGCGGACATGCCGGGCGTCTGACTGGCGACCAGATAAGCGGCCCAGAACCAGACGTTCAGCGGAGTGTGGCTACGCTCCATCACTGTTCCCACCGTCAGCCCGGTGTTCTGGCGGCACTTGCGGCAGCGCAGGACGCCAGGGCGGTTTTCAAAGTGGAACGGCTCTCCCGCCGTGCCGCAGTGCGGGCAGGCAAAGCCGTCTCCCCAGCGGGCTTTCTCCAGGTAGGCGGCGCAGGCCGCATCATCGGGGAAAAGTCGCTGGAACTCGGGTACCCGTTCAACGCCTTCCGCTCATTGCTCGGCATCGCGGGCGACACCTCTGCTCCAACCTATGCCGAGCTTTACTCGGGAGAGTGGCGGCACCCTACATGTAGCGGTCATGGGCGTTAACCGGATAGGCAAGGATCGAATCTTAGGCCATCTATTCGCTGAATGCTGTGATGGCCATCACATGCCGGCCATGGAATCGTGAAATTCGCCGTCGCGCGCCAGGCGGTCCGGCCGGTTGGGCCTGGGGCTGGGCGGCGACTTCGACCTAATTTCCGGGCGCGGGGACCGACTCGGCGGCGCGTCGAGGCCAGCGCGACGCGAACCGGGAAACCACCAATGGACATATCCCTCGCCCTCGTCCCGAAGCTACCATGCCCCGCCGGGTTGGCCGGGGAAGCGGGTGGCCGGTCGATTCCGCGCCGGCGGATCACGCTCACAAGGAGGGATATCGTGCCCGAGGGACGCATCGTCTTCACCCGGATGGAGCGCTCTTCACCCGGATGGAGCGCGTGATCTTCGGCCGGGCGGCGCCACGCTCGCCCGCGAAACCGACGAGGTCGACCGGATCCGCGCCGCGCTGGGCGACCGCTTCGCCGGCCTGGGCTTGCTGCGGAGCCTGGCCGAGGTCGGTGTCGGGCGGCACGACTTCGAGCTCATCGCGCGCAACACGATGAACGATTCCTGGACCTATTCGAACCCGAGGAAGATCGCCGGTCCCGAGGACGTGATGGGGATCCTCCACGCCGCCGCCGGGTAGCCGCCCCGCTAGTCGTCCGCTTGCGCTAGCAGGGTGGCGTTGCCGCCGGCCGCCGTGGTGTCGATGCAGAGCACCTGCTCGTGGACGAAGGGGCGGAGATCGCCGCCCGTCTCCAGCGCGACGATTCCGCCCTCGCGCGCCGCCAGCGCGCGGCGCAGCGCCGTCAAGGGCCCCGCCTCGCCGCGCGCGACGAGACCGGCCAGGTGCGGCAGCGCGACCAGGTCGGCGGGGTCGAGCGGACCGGCGCGCGCGACCACGGGCAAGCCGGCCTCCCCGAGACGGCTGGCGAGCGGCCCCGGGGGATCGATCATCAGCACCGCGTTGGCCAGCGCCAGCGCCCCCACCATCGCGGCATCGTCGCCCAGGACCAGAAACACGCCACGCGGCCGTAGCGAAATCCGGTTGCTCTCTCCGGTCGGACCGGGGAGCTCGGCGGGCGCATCGAGCAGGGCCTGGGCGGCCTCCAGCGCGGCCGAGGGTTCCGCCATGGGGCTGCCCAGCAACGCCCGGAGCAGAGCCGGTCGATCCCCCCGCCGGGCCCAGTCCGGTTGCAGCAGGGCGAGACGCGCCATCTCGTGCCCGAGCGTCGCCGCCTCCGACAGCGTTCCGAGCACCAGGGCGATCCCGGGCCGGCAATCCGGGCGGCGGCGAAAGCGCGGCAGATAGTTGGGCCCGCCCGCCTTCGGCCCGGTGCCGGAGTTGCCCCGCCCGCCGAACGGTTGCGAGCCGACGACGGCGCCGATTTGGTTGCGATTGACGTAGAGGTTGCCGGCCTGGATCCGCTCGACCACCCGCTGCACCCGGCGGTCGACCCGGGTGTGGAGGCCGAAGGTCAGGCCTTGCCTATCCGGTTATCACCCACACCCACTATATGTAGTGTGCACCCATTTTCCTGAGTAAAGCTCGGTGCAGGTCGAAGCGGAGATATCTCCGGCGATGCCGAGCAGGGACTCGGACGGCATTGTAGCGCCTTTTAGGCGACACTTTAGCGTGGTGGAAATCCTAATCATTGAGTCGGATTTGGCAAAACGCCACGTTGCATAAAGGACCGTCACTTCATTGAAATTTATCTGAAATCGGAGGTGAACGACACCGATGGAATATTCCAGGAAATCAGAGCTTCATTGAATTGTAGGATTCGAGTGCCGGATTATTCACAAATAGCTCTGTGAACTGGTTTTCAAGTTCGCTCAATACGTCATATGAAGTAAACGGATTGAGGATCACGTTCTTGCGTGTCGCTTCGTCTTCGCTGCGACTCAAAACGCGCAGGAGACTAACAGGCGCGGACGGGTTCTTCGCAACGATTCGTGCCAGCGCGTCGCTTTCTTCGACTAGTGCCGTCAATCGCTCAGACGATGTCGTTTCATCAGCAGCTTCCCGTCTGGCCGTGGGTTTCTTCGTTTTTCCCTTGGTCGCCACCGTTCCGTCCCCCGATGTTAAGTACGTGACGTGAATTAAACTCCGGTTCGGTTTTCAGAACAATCAAGAATTAGCCGGATCGCCTCCTCAATGCGCCTGCGCCGGCCCTTGCCTGCAGTCCAAGGAGACACACTACATATAGTGGGTGTGGGTGATAACCGGATAGGCAAGGTTCGAACATCCATTGGTAATGCACGAAGGCGAGCCACGAGCCGGCCACGACAAAGGCCGTGCCGATGGCGGCGATCGCCAGACCCGCGTAAGCGCCGAAGCGCCGTAACAACACGATCAGGAGCAGGGGGGATGTCCCGGGCTCTGTTGAAAAGCTGAAGTAGGCGTCGTCCGCCTGGAGCCGCTAGGCTCTGGGTGCTGATTCCATCAAGGAGAACGACGCCATGACCAAGACTACACGCAACGACCGTTCCTCGGAACCATCCTGTCGGCTCTTGCCATCGATGCCGGAGGCCTTCGACGATCTGCGCATGAGCGTCGATCGCTTCTGCCTTTTGGCGGGCCTCGAGTCTTTGAACGAGATGATGTCGGCGGACGCGGAAGCCTTGTGCGGTTCGCGCCACGCCCGCTCGGGCGAGCGCAAGGGCCATCGATGGGGCACGACCCGGAGCGAGATCGCCTACCACGGCGGCAAAGTGAAGGTCGAGCGCCCTCGGGTGCGGGACTTCGCGGGTCGGGAGATGAGCCTGCCGAGTTGGGAGCTGCTGTCGGAACCCGAACTCTTGCAAGCCTGGGCGATGAATCTGATGGTGATCAACGTCTCGACCCGCAAGTATGCCCGCGCGGTGCGCCTGCCGGACGATGCGGGCGGCGATCTGCCGGCGGCATCGGGTGACGCAACCTCGAAGTCGGCGGTCTCGCGCCGTTTCGTGGCGTTGACGCGAAGCAAGCTGAAGGCCTGGCTGGCGAGCCCGCTCGACGATCTCGATCTCGTGGTGCTCCAGATCGACGGGCTCCATGTCGGCGATCACCTGATGGTGGCGGCGATCGGCATCGACACCGGCGGCGCGAAGCACGTGCTGGGCCTGGCCGAGGGCGCGACGGAGAACGCGGCCACGGTGCAAGCCATGCTCGACAACCTGATCGAGCGCGGTCTCGATCCCGAACGGCCTCGGCTCTACATCGTCGACGGCGCCAAGGCGCTCTCGAAGGCGATCCGGCGGACCTTCGGGCGGGCGGCGGCCCTCCAGCGCTGCCAGGTGCACAAGGGGCGCAACATCACGGACCGGCTGGACGAGAGCCTCCATGCCGGCGTCAGGAAGGTCTTGCGGCAGGCCTGGCAGCAGGACGACGCGGCCAAGGCCGAACGGCTCTTGCGCAACCTCGCCCGCCGTCTGGAGCATGACGCACCCGGCGTCTCGGGCTCGATCCTGGAGGGCCTGGACGAGATCCTGACGGTGATCCGGCTCGGCCTCCCGCCGCAACTTCGACACTCGCTGGCTTGCACCAACGCCATCGAGAACGCGATCGGCACCGTCCGGACGGTGCAGCGGAACGTCAAGCGCTGGCGCAACGCCGAGATGGCGCTGCGTTGGACCGCCGCCGGCCTCTTGGAGGCGCAAAAGACCTTCCGCCGCCTCAAGGCCTACCGCCAGCTCCCCGTCCTTGACGCCGCCCTGCGGGAGGCGGTGAGAAAGGCCGGAGCAAAGTCCGTCATTGAAGACATCGAGGTGGCCGCGTAGCCTCTCGATCAGACGATGCCTATCTCGCACTTTTCAACATTGGGCGGGACATCGCCGGAGCAGGCCCAGCACCAACATATAGACCAGCTCCACCACGTTGGCGAAGCCGGGGCGGAGCAGATAATCGCCCGCGATGATTTGTTCGACGCTTGCCTATCCGGTTATCACCCACACCCACTATATGTAGTGTGTCTCCTTGGACTGCAGGCAAGGGCCGGCGCAGGCGCATTGAGGAGGCGATCCGGCTAATTCTTGATTGTTCTGAAAACCGAACCGGAGTTTAATTCACGTCACGTACTTAACATCGGGGGACGGAACGGTGGCGACCAAGGGAAAAACGAAGAAACCCACGGCCAGACGGGAAGCTGCTGATGAAACGACATCGTCTGAGCGATTGACGGCACTAGTCGAAGAAAGCGACGCGCTGGCACGAATCGTTGCGAAGAACCCGTCCGCGCCTGTTAGTCTCCTGCGCGTTTTGAGTCGCAGCGAAGACGAAGCGACACGCAAGAACGTGATCCTCAATCCGTTTACTTCATATGACGTATTGAGCGAACTTGAAAACCAGTTCACAGAGCTATTTGTGAATAATCCGGCACTCGAATCCTACAATTCAATGAAGCTCTGATTTCCTGGAATATTCCATCGGTGTCGTTCACCTCCGATTTCAGATAAATTTCAATGAAGTGACGGTCCTTTATGCAACGTGGCGTTTTGCCAAATCCGACTCAATGATTAGGATTTCCACCACGCTAAAGTGTCGCCTAAAAGGCGCTACAATGCCGTCCGAGTCCCTGCTCGGCATCGCCGGAGATATCTCCGCTTCGACCTGCACCGAGCTTTACTCAGGAAAATGGGTGCACACTACATATAGTGGGTGTGGGTGATAACCGGATAGGCAAGGTTCGACGATCTGCGCTCGAATTTCGACCTTGGGAACCGAGTGCTCGAGCGGGGTCGAGCCGTAACCGTGAAGGCCCGCCGCGCCGCTCCTGACGAAGACGATCTTGCCGGTGATTTGCGCGCCGTCGAAATCTTCCGCCAGCACCCGCCAGGCCGGAATGAAACGGCTCGCCTCGTGCTTGGTGAAACGGCCCCATATGCGACCATGCACGTCGGTGGGCACCTGGAAACGGCCGATACGGACCACCTCCACGCCACTTTTTCCGCCGAAGGCCTCCGCGCGGCTCGAACCCGATATCCTCAGGAGATAGGTCTTGGCACCCTGCGCGACGCGAAGCGTCTCCGCCACCAAGGTCGGATACAACTAGCCATTGAGCTGCAGGACCAACGGCATCTTCCGCTCCACGCGGTCGTATTCGTAGATCGCGTTGAGCGCGCCGTTGCTTGCGCTCGCCGCGCCTATGTCCGCCAGATTGACGATGGCGTTGCGATAGTGGGGAAGGAAGAAGCGCGGATCGTCGCCGGCATAGGAGAAGGCGGCGCGCTCGACCGGGCGGCGTGGCTCGGCGCTTCGACGTCCGTCGTCCAACCCGGCTTCGCTCCCTTGCGTCAGCAGGAAACCGGTGACGACCGGTGCGTTCACCATCGCGGCGGCGAATACCGAGTCGTATGTCGCAATCCCCGCCAACATCGGCCCGAGCGCACGCACCTCTTCCGTGTCCGGCAAGGCTTTCAACGCCTGTTCCGGCGAGGTCGGATCCGGTTCCGAAAGAACGTCGTCCAAGACGATGGCGGCGGCCCCGGCCTCCGCCAAGCGATCGATTAGTCGGGCGAGGCGCGCCCGGGGCCACGGCGCGGGGCCAAATCGTGCCCGAGATTCGCCATCGACATCGACGATCCTGACCGGGATCTCCGAGTCGCAGGCGCGCGGCATCAGCCGCTGATAGGTATCGAAGACGAGATTGCGTGCGTGCTGGGCGTAGGCCGGATCCCAGACGCGCACAAGCAGGATCGCGAAGAGTATCAAATAGGGCAGTGCGTGGATCAGACGGACGATGATCGATCAACCAGCCCTGTGTGTCGTGACATCGACGCATCTCGGCGGGGCGAGATGCCGGACGGTCGGCGACGCGCACCCATCACCGAGCCTGCGGCATTTCCCCTGCGAGCTCAAGGCCGTCGGACGAGGGCGGCGGCGAGGACGAGCGCCCAGGGCATGATGGATCTCGGCGGAAGCGGAGCGCGTCAAGCCGGCAGCAGCTCGCGCGCCTGCTCCAGTTGCTCCGGCCGGTCGAAGGGACAGACCAGCAGGGCATCGTCGAGGCCCAGCCCCTCCAGTCGCTTCAATCGCTCACCCGCCATTGCCGGGGTGCAGACGAGGTTGATCCGGGTGCGCTCGATCAGTGGCGTCGTCACCGGTGTCGCGCGGAAGTCGGTGAAGATGTTGGCCAGCACCGCCCGCTCGCCACCGGCTGCCCGGAAGATGGCGAGGCCGGTCGCCAGATCCTCCCAGGTGGTAAAGATGCCGGAGGCGATCCAGCCCCGGCAGTCCCGGGCTGCCATGTCGATCCAGCGTCGGTTGCGCCAGGCACCGAGCAGGATCGGCGGCCCGTCCTCGCCGCCGCACCAGGGGGCCAGCGCCGGGCCGTAAACCGGCTCGCCGCGCCAGGTCCGACGCATCGTCTCGAGGCTTTGGGGGAGCGCGCGGAAGCGGCCGGCGTAGTCGGCGTCGAGCGCCAGGAAATCGGCCTCCGTCGAACCCGCGCCGATCCCGAGACGCAGGCGGCGATCCGAGAGCAGGTCGAGCGAGGCGACCCGGTGCGCCAGCTCGACCGGGTGGCGCAAGGGCAGTTGCAGGACGCAAGTGCCCAGCTCGATCGTGGAGGTCTCGCCGGCGAGCGTGGCCAGGAGCTGGAGGGGATCGACGGTGGGAAAACCGCGCCCGAGCGCATCGGTCGCCCAGAGGCCGGCGAAGCCGAGCGTCTCGGCCCGCCGGGCGATCTCGCGCGCCCGCGCCGCCGTCGACGGCCCGCCGGCCACCGGGGTCGGAATTACGACGATACCCAATCGCATGGCGCCGTTCAGGCGACCGCGTCGCGCGGCGCCGTCTCGTCGCGAACCTGCGGCATCACCTCCTCGGCGAAGAGCCGAAGCATGTCGAGCGTCTGCTCGGGCCCGTAGTAAGGCGGGTAGTGCAACATGATCGAGGTGATGCCGACGGCGCGGAATGCCTCGATCCGAGCGATCACGGTGTCCGGAGAGCCGTGCAGAATCGTCGTCTCCACCAGATGGTCGTAAGAGAACTGATCCTCGCCCGTTTTCTCCGTCACGTCGCCCAGATAGCCGCCGGTTTTGCCACCCGACAGGAAGGTCCGCATATGGTGGGTGATGCCGGCCTCGCTTTCCTCCCGCGCCTTCGCGTCGGTGGCCGCGACGTAGACCATGCGCACGACATCGGCCTGTCCGAACGCCGGATTTTGGTTGAGCGGCGCCGGCGCCTCTCCCATGTGCCGGCGGTAGAACGCGACGTGATCGGCGATGGTCTCGACCGAGGGTAGCGAGGACAGCATCAGCCCGAAGCCGTTCCGCGCCGCGTTGGCCCTCGAGCGCTCGGTGCCGGCGGCCATGTAGAAGGGCGGATGCGGGCGCTGCACCGGTTGGGGAAAGATCTCGTAGCCCTCGTCCATCTTGAAATTGAAATATTTACCCTCCGCCGTGACGCGCTTTTCGTGGAAGCCTCGCAGGATCAGCGCAACCGCCTCTTCCTGGATTTCCCGCCTCGCCTCGTAGTCGATTCCCAGCCCCGCGAATTCGTAGGGCCGGTAGCCCGAGCCGAGACCGAGTTGGAAGCGTCCCTCGCTCAGGATGTCGACGAAGGCGGCATTCTCGACAATCCGCATGGGATGGTGCAGCGGCACCACCATCACCGCCGCGCCGAGCTTGATGCGGCTGGTCTTGGCGGCGATATAGGACAGATAGCTGAAGGGATCGGGCAGGACCCCGTAGCTGTTGGAGAAATGGTGTTCGGCGATCCACACGCCGTCGAAGCCCAGCCGCTCGGCCTCCAGGATTTCGCGCGTCACCCGGGCGTGAATCGCCTGATGGGGATAGGGCTCCGATTTCGGATCGGGATGCGAGGTGAAGAGAATTCCGAATTTCATCAGCTCGTGCGCCTTTCTTCGGCGTTGGCGGGGGTGCAAGCGAAGCGGTGGATCGGCGGCGATCAAGCGGCCTGGGTCGCGGTCGGGCCGTCGCCGGCCAGCGTCGTGCGCCGCATGTCGCGGGGCTCCTCGGCCGGGAAGGGCCGCGCGCGATGCATGGTCTGCCGGTTGTCCCAGATCACCAGATCGCCCACCCGCCACTCGTGTGCGTGGACGAATTGGCGTTGCGTTGCGTGCTCGATCAGATCGCGCAGGAAGGCGCGCGCTTCGGGCACCGGCCAGCCGAGGATGGCGCCGGCGTGGGAGGAGAGATAGAGCGACGTCCGCCCCGTCACCGGGTGGCTGCGGACCAGGCTCTGGCGCACCGGGGCGAAGCGCTCGAGTTCTTCCTCGGTGAAGTCGACGAAGCCCAGCAGCGCGCGGGAATAGATCTGCGAGTGCTCGCAGATCAGCCCCTCGACTTCCCGCTTGGTCTCGGGCTCCAGCGCGTCATGGGCCGCCCGCATGTCCGCGAACTCGGTGTTGCCGCCCTTGGAGGGGACGCTGAGGGCATGCAGCAGCGAATACTTCGCCGGCGTCGGCTTGAAGGAGCTGTCGGAATGCCACAGCCGGTTGCCGATGGCGAAGAGACGGCGCCGATCCGCGAGCGCGAGAGGCTCGTCGTTCTGGTCGAGATTGGAGACGTCGGCGAAGGTCGTCGGCAGGCGTTGCTCCTCTGGCTTGCGCAAACTGCTGCCGATGGCGTGCTCGATTTCGCCGAGGACGCGCGTGAAGGCGAGATGCTGTCGGTCGTTCAGCGGTTGATCACGGAACACCAGGACGGCGAATTCGTCCATGCCCGCGTGGATCGACGCCGCGTCCTCGGGCGCCAGCGGCTCGGCGAGGTCGATGCCCGTGACTTCGCCGGCGAAGCAGGGTCCCACTTGGCGGATGGAGAGTGACATCGCCGTCCTCTCTGTTGGATTCTAATCGATGTTCGATTCTACCGCCCGCGCCCCGTTGACGCAAACCGCTTAGAACGTAGCCTCCAGCACTCGCTCGCTCAGTCTTGCTTGGATTCGTGGGCGTGGAACTCGGCCATGAAGGGAGCGGCGACATCGGCGTTGAGCTTGCAGTCGAGCAGGATCGGCCCGTCTGGTGCCGCCAACAGCGGCGCCAGCGCCCTGAGTTCGTCCAGCGTGCGAACCGTAGCCCCCTGGAAGCCGAAGCCTTCCGCGATCGGCGCATAGTCGACGTCCGGGAACACCGACTTGGCGATCGGAAGCTGCCACATCTTGAGAAAATGCACTTCGGCGCCGTAAGCGCAGTCGTTCATCACCACGATGACGAGGGGCAGGTCCTCGCGGACCACCGTCTCCAATTCGCCGAGCGTCATCAGCAGGCCGCCGTCGCCGATCACCAGCACCGTGGTCTCGTCGGGCCGGCCCTTGGCGAAGCCGAGCGCCGCGCCGAAACCGATGCCGATCGAGGCGAAGTCGTTGGTGAACTTGAAATGATCGGGTCCGGGCACGGTGAGATAGGGCACGACGCCGAGGAAGTTGCCGGCGTCGAAGACCAGGTTTCGCTCGGCCGGCAGCAGCTTGTCGAGCTCGACGCCGACCGAGCGGGGATCCATCGTGCGGGCGGTGTTGGCGGGCTGGAAGTCTTTGGCGATATCGAAGTCGGCGAGAAATCGGCGCGTCTCCTCCACATGGAAGGGTTTTTCGTCGGCCTCGCGCTCCGGCAGCGCCTCCAGCAGTTGTTCCGCCACCAGCTTGGCATCGCCGACGATTGCGAGGTCGGCGGTGGTCCATTGGTTGATGGCGGCGCGGTTGCGGTCGATCTGCACCAGCGGCGCGTCGGGCAGCGATTCACCGAAGCTGGTGGTGAGGAAGTTGAGCCCGGCGCCGAACGCCAGCACGCAGTCCGCCTGCTCGATCAGGCGCCTGCCGGCGGAATGGGAGAACGAGCCGATGATGCCGAGGTTATAAGGGTTGCCCCGGAACATCTCCTTGCCCCGCGCGGTGGTGACGAGGAGGCCGCCGACGCGACCCGCCAGTTGCTCCAGCGTTTCCTTGGCGCCGGCCCGATACGCCCCCAGACCGCCGATGATGAGCGGCCGGCGGCTTCGCGCGAGCAGGGCGACGGTGGCCTCGATCGCCTGTGGCCGGCCCGGCCTGGGCGCCAGCGGCGCGAGGTCGCGCGCCGGCGAGCCCGCGTCCTCCGCCACCACGGTCTCGGAAAGTTGCACCGTCGTCGGCAGCAACAGGGCCGCGGCGCCCCCCTTGGCGACCGCGGCCATCGCGTCGGCCAGCGTCGCCCGCGCGGCTTCGGCGCTGGTGGCGAGGAAGGTCTTGAGCCCGGCCGCGTTCAGCACGCCGACCGCGTTGAAGCCCTTGTAGTCGGGGCCGATGGTGTTGATCGCGCCGCTCGGCACCGGCGCCTCGCCATACATGATCAGCACCCGGTTGCCGGCGCGGCTGGCGTAGACCGCGCCATGCAGTCCGTTGGCGGTGGCCGGGCCCCGGCCGATCAGCACGACGCCGATCCGCCCGGTGGCGGCGGCGTAACCGTCGGCCATGGCGACCGCGACGTTTTCGTGCCGGGCGCCGTGGAAGGCGATGCCGATGGCGTCCAGCGTAACGGCGAAGACGGCGGTGTCGTCGCTCATCAGGCCGAACACCACCTCGACGCCGAGGTCGCGGAGATCCTCCGCCAGGAGCTGGTAGGCGGGGACCAGGCGGCCCCCGGTTTCGCCTGCATGGTCTCGTATGGCGCTCGACATCCGATGTTCCCTCCCTCGGTTAGCTCCCGCGAAGTATAGGTTTCGCGGTCGCGGGTGCAAAATCGCTCGGGTCGGGTGCTTGATGGAGAACCGCGTTTCGCCGGATTTTTCTTGCTGATATAGTTTGGCGACACAGGGAACACACTGGGAGGGAGCGATGGCGAAATCGATCATGGAACGGGTGGCCGAGGCGAAGGCCGTCGTGCCGGACATCAGCCCGGACGAGGTCAAGTCGCTGATGGGACGCGCGGATGTTCTGATCGTCGACGTCCGCGACGACGGCGAAGTCGCCGCCACCGGCAAGGTCAAGGGCGCCGTGCACGCCTCGCGCGGGATGCTGGAATTTCGCGCCGACGAAACCACGCCCTACCACGACGCGGCCTTTGCCAAGGACAAGACCGTGATCCTCTACTGCGCCTCCGGCGGCCGCTCGGCCTTGGGCGGCAAGGCGCTCATCGACCTCGGCTACGAGAAGGTCCGCAACCTCGGCGGTTTCCAGGGCTGGGTCGACGCCGGCGGCGAGGTGGAGAAGTAGAAGTAGAAGTAGGTTTTTCGGTTTGGCCACGCCGCGGCCGGCCAGGGGGAGGAGCGAGATGTCGATCGAGACCGAGGATATCGCCACCCTGGAGATCGAGTATTTGCGCCACGGCGAACGGGCGTTGTCGATGACGCTCCGTCGGCCCACCGGCGCGGGGCCGCATCCGGTCGTCATCGACCTCCATGGCGGTGCCTGGACCGCCGGCGACAGGAGCGGCTGCGCCGATCGGGACGAGGTGCTCGCCAGCGCCGGCATCGCCGCCGCCGCGGTCGATTTTCGCGACGGCGAGGATGGTCATATTGCCTCGATGGTCGATATCAATTTTGCCGTTCGCTGGCTGAAAGCCCGAGCCGGCGAGCTCGGGATCGATCGGGGGCGGATCGGTCTCGTCGGCCAGTCGAGCGGCGGGCATTTGGCGATGCTGGCGGCGATGCGGCCGGACGATGCGCGCTATACGGCACTGCCGCTTTCCGGCGGTCCGGCGCTCGACGCCGCCGTCCGTTGCGTCGCCATGGTGTGGCCGGTGATCAATCCGCTGTCGCGCTATCGCCACGCGCTACGCTTGCGCGGATACGACGATCCGCCGGCCTGGGTCGCCAACATCCCCGAACGCCACGACCGATACTGGGGCGACGAGGCGGCGATGGCGGAGGGCAATCCGATGCTGGCGCTGGAGCGGGGCGAGGCGGTGGCGACGCCGCCCGCGCTCTGGGTGCAGGGTCGGCCGGACCCGGTCCACGACTACCGCGACCCCGAAAGCCCGATTCCGGCCAACGAGCCCGAACGCTTCGCCGCCAGCTACCGGAACGCGGGCGGTGAGATCGAGGTGCTCTATATCGACCAGGCCGTCAGAAGCACCAACGCCTCGCACGATCCCATCGCGGCTTTCCTGCGCCGCCATCTGGCCGAGTGAGGGGCAGGGGTTTCATGGCGGACGAGGCGCTGCGGGCCTCCGAACTCCTTCTCGGCCTCTGGGATCGAGGCGAGCGGATCGCCGAACTGCCGGCGGAGCTCCGGCCGGGGACGCGGGCCGAGGGCTATGCCATCCAGGCGTATCTGGAGCGCGAACGCGGGCCGCTTCTCGGTTGGAAGATCGCCGCGACCAGCGCCCAGGGCCAGACCCATATCGGCGTCGACGGGCCCTTGGCCGGCCGCTTGCCGGCGGCCCGCGCGGGGAAGAGCGGCGCCACGCTTTCCCTCGGCGGCAATCACATGGCCGTGGCGGAGCCGGAATTCGCTTTCCGCATGGCCCGTGATCTGGCGCCCCGCGCCGAGGCCTACGAGGTCGCGGAGGTGCTGGCCGCCGTCGCTTCCGTCCATCCGGCGATCGAGGTGCCGGACTCCCGCTTCGAGGACTTCGCCGTCGTCGGCGCCGCGCAGCTCATCGCCGACGACGCCTGCGCGCATGATTTCGTGCTCGGCCCGGCGAGCGCGGCGGATTGGCGGGCGATCGATCTCGCCGCGCATCCCGTCGTCGGCGAGGTCGTCGGCGGCGCTCGGCGGGAAGGTTCGGGCGCCGACGTCCTGGGCGATCCGCGCGTGGCGCTGGCCTGGCTCGTGAACGAACTCTCGGGCCTCGGCCTGACGCTGGCCGCCGGCCAGGTGGTGACCACCGGTACCTGTTTGCAGCCGCTCCCCGTCGGGCCGGGCGCGGAGGTGGTGGCGGACTTCGGCGTCCTCGGCCGCGTCTCCGTCCGCTTTGCGGACTGATCCGGCGGCTCAACCCTCCATGATGCCGGCGGTGGTGTAACCGCCGTCGGCGGCATAGACGTGGCCGGTGACGAAACTACTCTCCTCCGAGGCGAGGAAGGCGGCGACAGCGGCGATCTCTTCCGGCCGGCCGAAGCGGCCGAGCGGCATTCGTGCCTTGACGCTGGGCCAAGGTTCCTCCGGCTGATCATCGCGGGTCTTGGTCGGCCCCGGCGCCACCGCGTTGACTCGGATGCCGTGCTCGGCCAGTTCGATCGCCATGGTCTGCGTCAGGTTGACGATGCCGGCCTTGCTGGCGCCATAGGCGGCGCGCCCACGGCCGCCGAAGATACCGGAGTTCGATGCGGTAAAGACGATTCGCCCGCCGCCCTGGGTCGCCATTTGGCGGGCGGCGAGCTGGCCGCAGAGAAAGGCGCCATGCAGGTTCACCGATAGCACCCGCCACCAGAAATCGTCCGTCATTTCCAGGAAGGGTGCGCGATCCATGATACCGGCGTTGGCGATCAGGACGTCGAGCCGGCCTTGGGCCGCGACAACGGCGTCGACCGCCGCCTCGACCGAGGCGCGGTCCGTGACGTCGACGCGTCGATGACTGGTCGCGCCGCCGATCTCCCGCGCCGCCCGGGCCGCCGCGTCATCGTCGATGTCGGCCAGCATGACCGACGCGCCGTCGGCCGTCAGGCGCTGGGCGATGGCCCGCCCGATGCCGCGCGCCGCCCCGGTGACCAGCGCGGATTGACCGTCCAGAGGTTTATCCATTCTGCGGGTCACCGTCGCCGTCAGCGACGCAGGAAGACTTGCGAGCGGGCCTTGATGTGGTCGGCGAACTGGTACCAGCCGCGCATCGCCTGAAATTCCGGCGTGTCCATCGCCTCGGGCGAATTGAACTCGTAGAGCGTGACGTAGACCCGGGCGTCGTCGCCGCCGGCCTGGCCATGGTCCATCAAGCCGGCGTCGCGGGCGCAAAGGTATCGCGCGCCCCGGATCACCCCGGGGCAGGCCAACGCGGCGGGCAGATGGACCTCGTCGTACCACGCGTTCCAGGCTTCTTCCTGGGCCGGATCGATCTCGGCGGTAACGACGAGAACACAGTTCGCCATGTCCGACATCGGGTTGCTCTCCTCATCGTCGATGGTTCGTTAGGCATTGTCGCACGAAGTGGCGTGGGCGAGGCGAACTTCGTAAAGTCCGCCGCGCGAGATGCGCGGGGAGGGGAGGCCATGGCGCTCGACCATGATTGGCTGGCCTTGACGCGCGAAGAGGCGCTGGAGCCGGAGCTGCCGATCTGCGATCCCCACCACCACCTCTGGGACTTCGATCATGAGCCGCCGACGCCGTCCCGCCCCGCGCGAGTTCCGAACCGCTATCTGCTGGACGAGTTGCTGGCGGACTTGGCGAGCGGCCACAATATCGTCTCGACCGTGTTCATCGAGTGCGGCTCGATGTACCGCGGCTCGGGACCCGAGGCGATGCGGCCGGTCGGCGAGACCGAGTTCGTAAACGGTATCGCGGCCATGAGCGCCTCCGGCCTCTATGGGCGATGCCGGATCGCGGCCGGCATCGTCGGCCTGGCCGATCTCACGCTCGGCGCTTCGGTCGCCGAGGTGCTGGAGGCCCATATCGCCGCCGGGGCTGGGCGGTTCCGCGGCATCCGGCACGCCGCCGCCTGGGACGCGAGCCCCGAAATCCGCAATTCCCATACCAGCCCGAACCAGGGGCTCTACGCCGACGCTGGGTTCCGCGCCGGCTTCGCCCGGCTGACGCCCCTCGACCTGAGCTTCGAGGGCTGGTGCTACCACCCGCAGATCCCGGAATTGACCGACCTCGCGCGCGCCTTTCCCGGGACCAGCATAATCCTCGACCATTTCGGCGGGCCGCTCGGAGTCGGCCCCTACGCGGGAAAACGCGAGGAATATCTGCCGCGATGGAAGCGCGATATCGCCGAGCTGGCCGGCTGTCCCAACGTCGTCGCCAAATTGGGCGGCATCAACATGAAGGCCAACGGCTTCGGCTGGCACAAGCGGGCGCGGCCGCCGGGAAGCGCGGAGCTGGCCGCCACCACCCGGGTCTTCTACGACCATTGCATCGAGCATTTCGGGGTCCAGCGCTGCCTCTTCGAAAGCAATTTCCCCGTCGACAAGACGACTTGCGGTCATGGCGTCTTGTGGAACGCCTTCAAGCGGATCGCCGCCGGCTGCTCGGCCGGAGAGAAGGCCTGGCTGTTCCACGATAGCGCCGCCCGGGTCTATCGCCTGGACGGGTAAGGCCTCGGTTGCTCGACAATTCGCCGGATTTCCCCGAGGATGCGCCCGAGCCAACGACACGGGGCAGACATCATGAGCGACGCGGCGCGGGCACAACCGCTACCGGAATTTGTCGAGGCCGACTTGCACTACGTGGTCGGCGACGGCCGGCCCTCGATCCGCCACGTCGATTGGCCGGAGATGGCGCATGCCGACAGCATCCCGGACTACGAGCCCAGGCGCATGCGGATCGCCAACGGCCGCCTCGCCGACGCGGCGGAACCGTTCAGCCTCGCCCGCCAGGGCTTCCGCCTGGTGGCGCACGAGACGGCGGTGAAGGATTTCTTCGACGAAGACGAGGTCCTCCGCGTCTATTACCCGGAGACCGAGGATTTGATCCAACGGATTAGCGGCTGCGCCCGCGTCGTGGTGTTCGATCACACCGCGCGGACGGCCGACCCGTCCCGTCACGCCGATCGCTGGATCCGCCCAACGGTCCGCTCCGTCCACAACGACTACACCGAGCGCTCGGCGCCCAAGCGGGTCCGCGAGGTGCTACCGGCCGAGGAGGCGGAGCGCTTGCTCCAGCGGCGCTTCGGCATCATTCAGACGTGGCGCACCACGGCGGCGAGGGTGGAATCGGAGCCGCTGGCGCTGTGCGACGGGCGGAGCATTCCGGAAGTCGGTTTCGTGCGCAACGAGCGGCGCTACCGCGACCGGACGGCCGAGACCTATCACATCACCCATAACGCGGCGCACCGCTGGTATTATTTCCCGGAGATGACGCGGAACGAGGCGATCGTCTTCAAGGTCTTCGATACCGACGCCTCGGCGGGCACCCGTTTCACCGCACACACCGGCTTCGACGATCCGACCACCAAGGCGGGTGCCGCGCCGCGCGAAAGCATCGAGATGCGCGCGCTGGTGTTTTATTGAGGACGGCTCCGCCTCGCCGCGCGGGGTGGCGTGCCTTTCAGTCAGTCGGACGGCATCTTGCGATTGCGTTTGGCCTTGCGCTTCGGGGGGATTGGTTTCGGGTCGGGGAGATCGCGCAGGCGACGGATCAGCGTCGCCCTATCCGGATCCATCCGGGCCAGCGCGGCTTCCGCGTCATCGGCTTCGTCGACGTCCGCCAAGGCGCGCAGCAACGCCTGGCTGTCCTCCGCCTGCGGCGCGAGATCATCGGTAAGCAGCGCCGCCACGTCACGCAATGTGCCGGGATCGCGGCAGGCACCGGCAAATCCGGAGATCATGTCGGGCAGCCATGTCTCGTCGCGCTTCTCTGAGGGGAGCCTCCGCATAAAGGCCGCGATGCGCGGCAACAGGCCGGCCACGGCTTCACAGGCTTCGGCGCGTCCCTCCGTCAGGGCGATGTCGGCGAGGTTCTCTCCATCTTCGCGATGAAAAAAGACCCCCTCTGTAGCATCGACCAAGCTGTCGCCATGCTCGTCCAGCAGTGCGTCCAGGGCACCAAAAGCATGAGCGCGTGCGGCAGCGATAAAGAGATCATCGATCCACGAGCCCGGGTCGAAGACGATTTCGCCTCCACCGCTGGAGCGCCACGCCTCCAACCACTCCTCAAAGAGCGTAATGGCCTGCGGGCGCGGCACATGCGCGGCAGCAATAATAGCTAGTGCCATCGCGCATGACAGGTTGCGCCGGTCGCCGTCAGGCCGCGCGATGGCGATGCAGTCCGCCGCAGCTGTCCACGCG
>CBDDBZ010000020.1:0-122367 GCA_965225945.1 Alphaproteobacteria bacterium
GAGGGTGGCGACGTCGGGCGCCAGGTCCTCCGGCACCGAGAGGATCTCGAAGCGCTGCTCCCGGGTCACCGGATGGATGCAATCGGGACAGGGGCAATTGTCGCGCAGCCAGAGGTGGTGGAAGCCACTCCGGTGGCCGTCGGACCAGACGATGTCGACCGCCTCGGAGGTGACGGCGATACTCTCGATCGCGTGGGACACGGGATAGACGTCGAAGTCCGGCGTCTCGAACTCGATCTCTCGGGAGCCCATGGCTCGCTCCTCCGGCCGCTTCCCTGGCGAGGCCCGGTGAAACGCGTGGCGCCCGCCGGCTCAGGCGGGCTCGTTTCGGCCGAGCTGTAAGATCCCTCGCCCTTCCTCCGGGCTCACCACGCGGGCCCCGATCTGCTCGATGATGCCCACCGCCTTCTCGACCAACTGGCCGTTCGAGGCGAAGACGCCGCGCTCGAGATAGAGGTTATCCTCCAGGCCGACCCGGGCGTGCCCCCCCAGCAGCACCGCCTGCGCCACCATCCCCATCTCCATCCGGCTGATCCCGAAGCCGGCCCAGATCGCCTCGGGGGGCAATTGCTCCGCCATGTGCTTCATCGTCGCCGTGTCGGCCGGCGCGCCCCAGGGGATGCCGAGACAGATCTGAAACAGCGGCGGGGCGTCGATCAGCCCTTCCTCGTACATCTGCTTGGCGAACCAGAGCTGCCCGGTGTCGAACACCTCGAGCTCCGGCTTGACGCCGAGCTCCCGCACCCGCTTGGCCATGGCGCGCAGGATGTTCGGCGTCTGGATCACCACGTCGGCGCCGTCGCCGAAGTTCATCGAGCCGCAGTCGAGCGTGCAGATGTCGGGGCGCAGCGCCTCGACATGGGCGAGCCGGGTCATCGCGTCGACCAGGTCGCTGCCCTCCGCCGGGGTCGCGGGGTCGTCGTCGTCGACCACCAGATCGCCGCCCATGCCGGAGGTGAGATTGATGATGATGTCCCTGCCGCTGGCCCGCACCGTCTCGACCACTTCGGCGTAGAGCGCGACGTCGCGGGCGCCCTTGCCGGTCTCGGGATCGCGGGACGTGGATATGAGCGATGGTGGCGCCGGCATCCGCCGCCTCCAACACCGCACCCGAGATCTCGGCCGGGGTCACGGGGATCGCGGGATGCTTGCCCACGGTGTCGCCCGCGCCGGTGACCGCGCATGTCAGGATCACGTTTTGATTCAAGGCTTGGTCCTCTCGTCCCTGGAATACATCCCAAACCTCGTCATCTCACGTCGCCGCGACCACGAGTCTAGTGCTGCCGCGCGGCAAATCTTCCAATTCCGCGTCACCGATTTGCTAGATTTGCGTCACTTGGCGACTGGCGCATGGGCCTCGCGCCCGGGGCATGGCGCGCGGGCATCACCTCGCCGTCCCGATGGACGATCGCCCGATTCAGCCCGGATTTCGGCGAACCGGCGCGCCATTCGAGCCCCGCGACATCACAAGGTGACGCCGATCCGGGCCCTTCGCGGGCCAAAACGACGATACGCCAGCAGTACATCTTGAATTCAGAATATGAACGCATTGATCAAAGCATTGAAATCAAGCAACTTTCTTGAGCCGCGTGCGGCCGGTGGGATTTCGTTCTGCAAATTCTCCGGTTTTGCTAATTTATATACAATATACCGTATTTGCAGTACTATTAATGAATGATCGATTCTCTCGCGCACGAGATGCGCGCACTATGGGTCAGCGGAGATGGGTGCCGTTTGACCGCTATGCAAAATGCAAGACTTTGTATCGCACCCGGTTCCTTGGACACAAGTTTGTCTCATGCGGCGGGCCTGAGTGACATCGCGGTGTGCCACGCCTGACGAGCTTGAGCGGGGCTCAGGTAGCCGTTCTTCTCCACGATCCACTGGGCATTGTACTGTTCGACGAACCCGCGGACGGCGTTCCGCAGCTCCGCGATGTTGCGGTAGATGCGGCCATGGATGATCTGTTCCTTGAGCGTGCGATTGAACCTCTCGGCGACGCCGTTGGTCTGGGGCTGTTCGACGAAGGCGTAGGACGGCTGGATGCCCCAGAACTTGATCTGGTTGGTGAAGTGGTCCGACAGATACTGGGAGCCGTGATCCATCCGCAAGGCCAGCCCCCGCGCCGCACCGGCGGAGGTCGAGGCATACAGCCTCGCAAGCCCCATGGAGATCGGCTGAAGGGCGGCGAAGCGGTCGCCTCGCTTGCACACATGCCAGCCGACGCACTCGGCGTTCCAATGCTCGATGGCGGTGAATATCCAGCCCCAGCCGTCGTCCACCGTGAACACCCGAACGCCGTCCGTGCCCCACATGAGGTTGGGGGCATGGGTGATGATCTCACCGACATGGGGATTTCCGCCACGGCGGCGGCAGCGATGGGGCGAGAGCAGGTTGTTCTCGCGCATCACCCGGAGCACCCGCTTGCGGGAAACACGGATGCCACGACAGACCCGAAGCCGAGCCCAGACCTTGCGGTGTCCCTCGCCCTCCCAGGGGGATGCCTCCAGGTCGGCCTCGATGGCCACCAGCAGAGCCTCGTCCGAGATCGAGGGCTTCGGTCCCCGGCGCTTTGCTGGTGGGCGCTCAGCGGTGGCCTGCTGCCGGGATTTCATGGCGTAGAACGAGGCTTGCCTATCCGGTTATCACCCACACCCACTATATGTAGTGTGCACCCATTTTCCTGAGTAAAGCTCGGTGCAGGTCGAAGCGGAGATATCTCCGGCGATGCCGAGCAGGGACTCGGACGGCATTGTAGCGCCTTTAGGCGACACTTTAGCGTGGTGGGAAATCCTAATCATTGAGTCGGATTTGGCAAAACGCCACGTTGCATAAAGGACCGTCACTTCATTGAAATTTATCTGAAATCGGAGGTGAACGACACCGATGGAATATTCCAGGAAATCAGAGCTTCATTGAATTGTAGGATTCGAGTGCCGGATTATTCACAAATAGCTCTGTGAACTGGTTTTCAAGTTCGCTCAATACGTCATATGAAGTAAACGGATTGAGGATCACGTTCTTGCGTGTCGCTTCGTCTTCGCTGCGACTCAAAACGCGCAGGAGACTAACAGGCGCGGACGGGTTCTTCGCAACGATTCGTGCCAGCGCGTCGCTTTCTTCGACTAGTGCCGTCAATCGCTCAGACGATGTCGTTTCATCAGCAGCTTCCCGTCTGGCCGTGGGTTTCTTCGTTTTTCCCTTGGTCGCCACCGTTCCGTCCCCCGATGTTAAGTACGTGACGTGAATTAAACTCCGGTTCGGTTTTCAGAACAATCAAGAATTAGCCGGATCGCCTCCTCAATGCGCCTGCGCCGGCCCTTGCCTGCAGTCCAAGGAGACACACTACATATAGTGGGTGTGGGTGATAACCGGATAGGCAAGGAACGAGGAACGGGCAAAACCCCAGGCCGCACAGACCCGCTGGAGGCCGTAGGCCAAACCCGTGCCGGGAGAGGTGGCGGCACTCATCGCCGCGACCTCCGCCGCCCCAAAGGGCCGGACGTCTCCGTCTTGGCCTCCAGCAGTTCCACCTGCATGATCAACTCCCCGATCCGCTTCATGGCGATGTCCAGTTCCGCCTTTACCGGATCGCCCTTGCGTTCCTTGAGCGAGGCATCGATCCGGCGATCGCCTTCTCACGCCACTGCTCGAGCCGGAAAATCTCCACGCCCAACTGCCGCGACAAAAGTTCCACCGGCTCGCCACGCAAAAGCCGCAGGGCAACCTCACGCTTGCGCGTCACCGTCCACCGCTGGCCAAGTCCCAGCGGGCCTGCCGGCGAAACCTGGCCCGGGGAAAACGTGGACGAGCCAAGCTCGCCCTCGTTTACCACAGGCCCATCAACAGCAACTTTGTTCTCAAAATTGTCGGTCATGTTCCGGTCCTCCTTGGACACTTCGATTAAGCCAATTCTGTGTCCAAGGAAATCGGGTCCGACTCACAAAATGCAAGACTTGATAATCATCTAGGCCGGTCTCCTCGACCGGTACACTGGTGAAGTTTGCGAGAGCTCAACCAGAACCGGAAGAGGAGACCGAGATGAGATACTACTGCGGGATTGATTTGCACTCCACCAACAGCGTCGTGGTGGTGATCGACGAGGCCGACAAGATTGTCTTCAAGAAGCGGCTGCGTAACGAGCTCGGGCTGATCGTCGCTGCCCTGGCGCCGTACCAGGAGGCGCTTTCGGGGGTAGTGGTGGAGTCGACCTACAACTGGTACTGGCTGGTCGACGGTCTGATGGACGCCGGCCTCGAGGTTCACTTGGCCAACCCGGCGGCGATTCACCAGTACTCGGGCCTGAAGCACATGGGCGACGCGGACGACGCGGCGTGGCTGGCATTACGGTGACAGTGCACTTGGCATTACGGTGGGCATTACGGTGACAGTGCACTTAATTGACCTCGGTTCCACGACCTGAGATTAAGTGCACTGTCACCGTAATGCTATCGGACAGCTCGGGGTTGGAATCGCGTTCGGATGCCGATTGTGCTACCATTGTCGGCGATTGGGAGGGGCGATGTCCCGCCCAATGTTGAAAAGTGCGAGATAGGCATCGTCTGATCGAGAGGCTACGCGGCCACCTCGATGTCTTCAATGACGGACTTTGCTCCGGCCTTTCTCACCGCCTCCCGCAGGGCGGCGTCAAGGACGGGGAGCTGGCGGTAGGCCTTGAGGCGGCGGAAGGTCTTTTGCGCCTCCAAGAGGCCGGCGGCGGTCCAACGCAGCGCCATCTCGGCGTTGCGCCAGCGCTTGACGTTCCGCTGCACCGTCCGGACGGTGCCGATCGCGTTCTCGATGGCGTTGGTGCAAGCCAGCGAGCGTCGAAGTTGCGGCGGGAGGCCGAGCCGGATCACCGTCAGGATCTCGTCCAGGCCCTCCAGGATCGAGCCCGAGACGCCGGGTGCGTCATGCTCCAGACGGCGGGCGAGGTTGCGCAAGAGCCGTTCGGCCTTGGCCGCGTCGTCCTGCTGCCAGGCCTGCCGCAAGACCTTCCTGACGCCGGCATGGAGGCTCTCGTCCAGCCGGTCCGTGATGTTGCGCCCCTTGTGCACCTGGCAGCGCTGGAGGGCCGCCGCCCGCCCGAAGGTCCGCCGGATCGCCTTCGAGAGCGCCTTGGCGCCGTCGACGATGTAGAGCCGAGGCCGTTCGGGATCGAGACCGCGCTCGATCAGGTTGTCGAGCATGGCTTGCACCGTGGCCGCGTTCTCCGTCGCGCCCTCGGCCAGGCCCAGCACGTGCTTCGCGCCGCCGGTGTCGATGCCGATCGCCGCCACCATCAGGTGATCGCCGACATGGAGCCCGTCGATCTGGAGCACCACGAGATCGAGATCGTCGAGCGGGCTCGCCAGCCAGGCCTTCAGCTTGCTTCGCGTCAACGCCACGAAACGGCGCGAGACCGCCGACTTCGAGGTTGCGTCACCCGATGCCGCCGGCAGATCGCCGCCCGCATCGTCCGGCAGGCGCACCGCGCGGGCATACTTGCGGGTCGAGACGTTGATCACCATCAGATTCATCGCCCAGGCTTGCAAGAGTTCGGGTTCCGACAGCAGCTCCCAACTCGGCAGGCTCATCTCCCGACCCGCGAAGTCCCGCACCCGAGGGCGCTCGACCTTCACTTTGCCGCCGTGGTAGGCGATCTCGCTCCGGGTCGTGCCCCATCGATGGCCCTTGCGCTCGCCCGAGCGGGCGTGGCGCGAACCGCACAAGGCTTCCGCGTCCGCCGACATCATCTCGTTCAAAGACTCGAGGCCCGCCAAAAGGCAGAAGCGATCGACGCTCATGCGCAGATCGTCGAAGGCCTCCGGCATCGATGGCAAGAGCCGACAGGATGGTTCCGAGGAACGGTCGTTGCGTGTAGTCTTGGTCATGGCGTCGTTCTCCTTGATGGAATCAGCACCCAGAGCCTAGCGGCTCCAGGCGGACGACGCCTACTTCAGCTTTTCAACAGAGCCCGGGACATCCCCCGGAAGCAAGGATTTACCGATATCAAGGGAGCGTTCACGACGTTCCAGAAGGCCAGAAATATCCGTCGCGGCGTCCAAGCCGGCTTGCCCGAAGCCGTCCACGTTCGCTGCGCGCATATGCTTCGGGACGCCCGGAACACGCTGATCGGGCTCGCCCGACTAGTGTTCTGAGCCACCGCCGTCTCGGACCCTTGCCGATAGAGCCGTGACCGCCATCGGCTTCGTGGCCGTCGCCTACCTCATGAGTGGCCGGTGATCGGCTGGGGCAAGGCCGTCGCGCTGTTTCTCGCCATCATCGGCAAACTCGCGGAGGTGTATCGTGGCCACCAGTTGCGAAAAGCCGGACGGATGACTGAGCGCGCCGAGATTCAGGGCAAAACGCTCGATCTGGTCCGCGCCGCTACAGGCGTTGATATCGATCGCGGCGGTGAAGTCCTAGACTTGCTGGGAATTTGGTAGGAGGTGCATCCTTCGAGGTGTCGATTCCCACCCGGGCATGGCTGCGCGCCAGCCCAGCACAGGAGGCACCTCCATGACGAAGAGACTACCCGGAAGCGAGCGCACGCGTGAAGCCTTGAACGACCTGATCGAAGGGCGCGCCCGCGTGGTCGACGCGAAGAGTGAATTGGTGCGGTTGGCGACGCGGTTAATCATCGAGGAAGGCTTGGAGGCCGAGGTGCGCGACGCCCTGGGCCGGGACTATTACGAGCACGGTTCCGAGCCTGGCCGAGGTTACCGGAACGGTTCGCGCGAAGGTCATCTGAAGACGGCCGAGGGGCGGATCAGGTATGCGGCGCCGCAGGTCGCCGGGACGGACGAACCGTTCCGTTCGGATCTGCGAGCGCAGCTGAAGGGTCATTCCGAGGGCCTGGAGGATTTAGCCGTGGAGATGCTGGCGCGCGGTCTCTCGGTGCGCGACATCGAAGATGCCTTCAGGGAAGAAAGTGGGCGCTTGCTGCTGTCGCGCACGGCGGTCTCGGAGATGGGGGAGCGGCTCTGGGCGGACTACCTCGGCTTCGCCAAGCGCGACCTTAGCGAGTTCGAGATCGCCTACCTCTTCGTCGACGGCATCGCCGAGCGGCTGCGGGCCGGGCAGAGGCGAGAGCCGGTGCTGGCGGCCTGGGGCTTCACGCTCGAGGGCAAGAAGGTTCTCCTGCATCTGATGGCGGGCTCGAAGGAGGACAACGAGACCGTCTCCGCGTTCTTCCAGGACATGCGCAGCCGAGGCCTGGGCGATCCTCTCCTGATCGCCTCCGACGGCGCGCCTGGCATTATCAAGGCGATCGAGATTTGTTTTCCCAGGAGCGCGCGCCAACGCTGCCTCGCGCACCGGATGAGGAACTTGGCGGCGAAGGTGCCCGAGGATCTCTGGCCGGAGTTCAAGGCCCGCGCCCAAGCGGCCTACCAGGCCCCCTCGCGCGCCATCGCCCGCGATCTGGCCGAGGGCGTGGTGCGTGACTGGGAGCGCGAGCTGCCCTCGGCGGTGGCCTGTTTCCTGGATGATTTCGAGGCCTGCATCGCGCACCTGCGCATGCCGGTCAATCACCGCCGGGCGATCCGCACCACCAACCTGCTGGAGAGATTGTTCGGGGAGGAGCGCCGGCGCTTGAAGATCATCCCCAACGCCTTCGGCGAAAAGGCGGTACTGAAGCTCATGTTCGGTGCCATGAGCCGCGCCGCCGAGCGATGGAAAGCAGTCAAGGTCACCGTCTTCGAGCGGCGCCAGATGGACGCCGTCAGGAAGGAACTCGATCAGGAATACCAAGCCCAGCTGGAACTACCAGAACAGGCCTCGACGGAGGCAACCCCGGAGAAAATTCCCAGCAGAATCCGGACTTGACCGATCGCGGCTCTAACAGCCTGCGAGACGACCCGGACAATGTCCACGCTCGACGCTCTGTGCCTCGTGACTGAGCCGATCCCGTATCGCTACACCGAGGACCGCCCGGAGATCAGCGACACCTTGGCGACGATCAACGGCTCGCCGGGGAAGATGGGTATCCGCTAGTTCAACGCGCGCTGGCGAGCCGTCTGCGCGCCTCGATAAAAAACCCGACACTTTTGCAATGGCTTTGCGCGCGGCGCCGGGCAGCTCGATAAATGCGGCGTCGCCGCCGAGGCGATCCACGGCAACAAGTCCCAGGGCACTCGCCGGCGCGCCCTCGAACGGTTTCGCGGCGGGCGCGCCCGCGTCTTGGTGGCGACCGACATCGCCGCCCGGGGCATCGACATCGACAACGTCATCCACATCATCAACTACGAGCATCCCAACGAGCCCGAAAGCTACGTCCACCGCATCGGTCGAATGGCGCGGGCCGGAGCCGCTGGCGTGGCATTCTCCTTCTGCGATCCCGAGGTGCGCGGTTACCTGCGCGACATCGAACGCCTGATCCAGCGGCGACTGAGCGTGATCGGCGCAAGGCCGGGAAGCCCCGAGGCGAAACCCGGCCGCCGTTCGGCGCGCGCGATCGGCCCCTGTTGACCGCCACCCGGCATTGAAGTACTCGCGGGCCACGCAAGAGGGATCGGTCGGGCGCGAGCATCATGAAAATCTACCATGCTCCGAATACACGCGCGGTTCGCATCGTCTGGTTGTTCGAGGAACTCGGCCTGCCCTACGAGCTCGAGAGCTTCAAGCTGGGCGATCCCGAGATGCGCGCGCCCGATTATCTGAAGATCCACCCCATGGGCCGCGTGCCGACACTTTGCGACGGCGAGCTCACGATCTTCGAGTCCGGCGCAATTCTGCAATACGTGCTGGCGAAATACGGCGAAGGCCGCTTGGTCCCGGATGCCGGCTCGCCCGACTTCGCCAGCTATCTGCAATGGCTGCACTATGCGGAAGGCATGATCATGCCGCCGGTCAACACCATCGTGGTCGAGACCATCCTGCTGCCGGAGGAGCGGCGCAATCAGGTCAACGCCGATCGTGCGTTGAGGTTGCTGTCACGGATGCTGGGCGCGGTCGAGGGTGGCCTCGAAGGGCGCGAATATCTGGCCGGGGCCTTCGGCGGCGCCGACATCATGACCGGGCACGCCTGCATCGTGGCCTCCCGCCTGGGCGCCGATGTGTCGGACAAGCCGAATGTCACCGCCTATATCGATCGGCTGAACGCGCGCCCGGCATTGGCGCGCGCCTGGGCGACCTGAGCCTCGATGTCGCCGCCCACATCGCGCCTCAACCCGCCGGTCCGGCTTCCACCTCGATATCGATCACCAGGGCCGCGTCGAAGTCGCCCCATTCCCCCGGATAGCCGCGCGGGTCGCAGATTACGCTGGTCTCGCCGATGCGGTAGTCGCAGGCATCGTGCATGTGGCCGTGGACCCAAAGCCGGGGCACAATTCCTCCACCAGACCATCCAGGCGCGAGGCGAAGGCGCCGTTCAGCGGATGGCCCTCGAAGCGGGCGGCGACAGAGCGATAGCTCGGGGCGTGGTGGGTCACCACGATGTCGGTCGGCGGCAGCGCCCGGAGCCAGGCCCGCGCGGCAACGTGGCGCGCGAGAAAGTCCGCCGGCGCGGCCCGTCGTCCGGCGCGCCCGTTCGCGATCAGAACGTAGTCCGCCATCGCCCGGCGGGCCAAGTCCATTATCTCGGGCCTCCGGTCGTCGTAGTCGGTCCAGAGCGTGACGCCCGCCACCGTCAGACGCGCGATCTCCGCCCGCGTGCCGTCCAACAGGTGGACATGGCCGTCCCGCGCCGCCCGGCGCATTGCCCCGGGCAAATCGTCAATGTCGTGTCCATAAAACTCGTGGTTTCCCGGCACGTAGACGACGGGCGCCGTGAACGCGCGCTTGGCCCAGGCGATGCCCTGGACGCCGGTTTGGATGTCGCCGGCCAGGATCACCAGATCGACGTTCAGGATCGGTGGCGTCCAAGCCTCGAATTCCAGGTGCAGATCACTGTAGATCGCCACCAGGGGCATGGCGTGGCTCCTCCTCCATCGATGCGACGACGGTCGCTGAGTGTAGGCCCGTCCGGTGTTCGATTCCCGCCGCCGGAGGAAACCGAAAACCAGATCGAGGCGGCGTGAATGACCGCGACGCCAAACCGATCGCGCGCCCTGTGGGGCTGTGGTCAAGTCTTCGACTTGACCACAGCCCCACAGGGCCAACAACATCAACAGCGGTCAATTGATGCGCTACATAAAGCGGTCAACTTGGCGCGTCACCTACACGGCCCGAGACGCCTCGCTGCGTATTACGGCCTTGCGACGACGGCCCGGAGTGGACATCATGCGCCCGTCTGGAGCCGTGGCTCGCGCGGCCGAGCACGTGTCGCGGTGCGGACCACGCGCGCGCGGCGATTTGGGGGGAAGCGGAGATCGAGACTTGGAAAAATTTCGTTTACTTCATGGCGGTGATTCGAGGTGAGCAAGGACACGCGACAAAGGGCGGCGGACATGTTCAAAAAGTCGGACGAGGCTGACAAGACGTCGAAGAACGAACTGGAGGCCGCGCGCCGGGCGGCCGCGGCAAAGACGGCGCAACTTCGCGCGCTGCGACTCGCGCGCGATGCCGCTGATGTCGAGGCGACTGGCATGGCGTCAAGGGCACGCACGAAACCGAAGTCCACCTGAGACCCGCCACCGAGGCGGCGATGCTCCATACCCCGCGCCCGACAGTGGTGGCGCGGGATCATACCAACGCAATCTCCGGGGATCAGACATATTGACAGCCACGACCTCCGACCGTGCCGCAAGGGCACGATTCGACGAAGTGCACGCGACAGGGCTTGATCCCAGGGCTCTGGCGGTTCGTCTCAAGGCGCATGCGATCCCGAGCAATCGCCGCTCGATTTTGCAGTTGGCGATCACTTGCGGTGCCTTTGCCGCGTTGTGGTCGATCATGTGGCTCGCCGCCGACCAAGCTTACGTGCTTTCGTTACTGCTGGCACCGCCGGCGGCTGGTTTGATGGTACGACTTTTCATTATCCAGCATGACTGCGGCCACGGCTCGTACTTCACTACGCGTCGGGCCAACGACTTGGTGGGCCGCGTGATCAGCGTGCTGACACTGACGCCCTACGACTATTGGCGACGCGTCCACGCGGTCCATCACGCGACCTCGGGCAACCTAGCGCGTCGCGGTATCGGCGATATCACCACCCTGACGGTCGCGGAGTACGCGATGCTCGGTCGCTGGCGCCGCTCGGCCTACCGCCTCTATCGTCATCCTCTGATCCTGTTCGGCCTCGGCCCGATCTATCATTTCGTGATCAAACACCGCTGGCCCCGGGAACTGCCGGTCCTGAAGTCCGGGCTCTGGGCTAGCCTGATGCTGACGAACGTGGCGATCGTCGCCGTCATGATCGCAATGGCCGTGGCCATCGGCCCGCTCACGTTGTTGAAGCTGCAGCTTCCGGTCGTCCTGCTCGCGTCTTCGATGGGAGTGTGGCTCTTCTTCGTGCAGCATCAGTTCGACAACGGTCGCTGGTGGCGCGACGGGGAGTGGGAGCAGGCGAAGGCGGCGCTGCATGGCAGCTCCTACTACCGCTTGCCCCGGATGTTGCAGTGGCTCACGGCGAGCATCGGGCTGCATCATGTTCACCATCTCTGCAGTAAGGTGCCGAACTACCGGCTTCAGGAATGTCTGGAGGCCGTGCCGGAGTTGAAGCTGGTCGGAAGGCTGACACTGCCGGAGAGTTTGCGTGCCGTCCGCCTGACGCTGTGGGACGAAGAGGCCGGGCGCATGGTCAGTTTCCTCGATGCCGGCCGCCGCCGGCGCCACCCGATCGTGAGCCCGACGATCTGAAGATCCACCCCATGGGCCGCGTGCCGACGCTTGGCGACGTCGAGGTCACGGTCTTCGAGCCCGGCGCGATCGTTCAATACGTGCTGGCGAGTTACGGCGATGGCCGCTTGGTCCCGGATGCCGGCCCGAGGCGTCTGCGCGCGCGAATCGGTCTTGCGACGAGGGCCCGGAGTGGACATCATGCGCCCGTTCAGTAGCGCGCCTCACGCGGCCGAACATTTACCGCACGGCCCGGACGAGAGGCGCGCGCGGCGATCGGGGGGAAGCGGGGGTCGAGACTTGGAGAACTTCGTTTACGTCATGGCGGTCATTTACCTGCTGTATTTCGTGCGCCTGTACTGGAGGAGCATCACCGAGCGACGAGCACTATCGCGGTTCGCCTCGGCCTTGTTGGTCGACGAAGACTTGCATAGCCGAGAAATGAACAGATTTCAGCGCCAGCTGAAGACGATGGCGGGAAAGGACGCCGGATCGCTTTCCAAGGAAGCGGCGGAGACCGTGGTCGACCTCGCCCTCGTCTTCGATAAGGAGCGTTCGAGCGCCGATCTGCACGAGGCCCTGATGGCGACCAAGGCAAAGGCGGACTTGAGCTGAGAGCCGCGCGTCGGGGACTTTCGAGTCGAACTCCGAGGCGCGGGTACGGCGCCCCGGCGTCGCCTGGCCCCGAATACGCTGCCTTTACGCCCCCTTAACCGTTCTCGTCTAGGCTCCGCTCGTCGTATCCGGCGCTCGTTCCGACGTCGCGACGCGACCGGGCATCGGGGAGTGAGCGATGAACGTTGCGGGTGCCAGTGACCGGTTCTTGGCTAACGTGGAGGAAATTCGCGACACCGCCGGAGACAGCGTGGCGCTCGATGATGTCGCCGACATCGTGCATTGCCTGATGACCTCCATCGAGGGCGACATCTCCCTCGCCGATCTTAAGCTGCATGACGAACGGGCCGAACTGGTCAAATACATCCGCGCCGCCCGGGTGGAGATCGCGGCGATCCAGCCGGATCGAATTCGCGCCGAGCAGATCAGGCCCGCCTTGGACGAGCTCGACGCCGTGGTGATGGCCACGGCCGAGTCCACCGAGACCTTCCTCGACGTGGCCGAGGCCCTAGCGACGATGGCGGAGGAGACCGGCGAGGAAGAACGAGCCGAGATCATGCGCGGACTCGCGACGCAAATCTACGAAGCTTCCAACTTCCAGGATATCACCGGTCAGCGGATCGCCAAGGTCGTGACCCTGCTCCACACCATCGAGAACAAGCTCACCTTCCTCGCCGGTTGGAGCACGGGCACCGCCCGGGTGGCGGTCCCGGTTGCCCGCGACGAGATGGAGGACGACGCTCTGCTCACCGGTCCGTCCCTGCCGGCGGGGACCAACGACCAGGACGACATCGACGCGATCCTGGCGAGTTTCGACTAGGCGGCCATGATCAATCACAACCCGTGCGGACCGGCGTGGCGGCGTGACCCCAACGTCATCGTCTTCCTCTCGATCTTCCTGCTGATGTTCGGCTTCTTCATCTTGTTGAACGCGCTTTCCAGCGTCGAGCAATTGAAAGTCGAGATGGCCGTCGGCAGCGTCGCCGCGACGTTTCGCTCCGGCGCCACGACGCCGAGCGATTTGACGGCTGCCGGCACCCGTGCGGGGGTCTTCAAGAGCGGCGGCACATTCCGCGAGGCGGTGGAAGGTATATTCGAGCGCACCATCCCCATCGAGACTGAGAATCTCGATCGCCCCGGCTCGGTCCTGGAGGCCCGGGTGCCCGCTAGCTACCTCTTTCGCTGGACCCGCGCCGAGCTCCATTCCCGCACCCATCCCCTGATGAACGCGATGGCCGACAATCTGACCCGAAACGATCCCGGCCGCCGACTCGAGGTCGAGTTGCTGCTCGGCGCCGGCGACGACTTGGCCCGCCAGCGCCGGGCCGAGCGAGGCTTCCTGATCGCCCGTCTGGCGGCCTTCGCCGAGCGCCTGCGTGGCCTGGGCGTTCCCGGCGTCTCGATCCGCGTCGGCCTGCACGCGGCGCCGATGGGCCAGGCCCGCCTCACCTTCTTCGATCGCGCGGTCGAGGACGCGGCGGTATCCTTCGAGGGCGCCGCGCCGTGAATTTCGAGTCCGCTTCCGACACGAAGATCGACCAAGCCGCGCGCGATGCCTGGCTGGTGACCTTCGCCGATCTCCTGGCGCTGATGCTGACGTTTTTCGTCCTGCTCTTCTCGATGTCGCAGGTGCGGCTCGACGCCTGGGAATCGCTGGTGGAGGCGATGACCGACCGGATGAGTCCGCGCGACGAATGGCGCGAGGTCCGCTTGGTGCGGGAGAGCCAGGTCGAGCGGGTGGATCGCGTCGGCGCGGTCGAGCTCGGCTACCTCGAGGCGGTGCTGGCGGAGAGGCTTCGGGCCGATGTGCTGCTGAGTGACGCGGTCATGCAGCGTCTCGATGATCGCCTGGTGCTGTCGCTGCCGGGCGATCTGATGTTCGAGCCCTCGCGCGCCGCCTTGAAGCCCGAGGCGCGCCGTGCGGCGATGCTGTTGGCGGAGGCCTTGCGGTTCGTCGGCAATCAGGTCGAGATCGAGGGGCATGCCGTGCCCGAGGGCGTGGGCCTGGACGACGAAGCGGGTGTTTGGAGCCTGTCGCTCGCCCGCGCCGTCGAGATCGCCGACGTGATTTCGAGCGACGGCCACGTCGCGCGTCTGCGTGCCGTGGGACTCGGCGCCGCGCGCTTTTACGAGCTTTCGCCGAAGCTGGACGAGCGCCGCCGACTGCGATTGGGCGCGCGGGTGGATTTGGTCGTCCTGAAGGAAGCGCCGATGGAGTTGGATGGCGATGGTTAGAGCATTTCAAGATCGATCGACCCGGCGCCTTGCCCTAGAGCATGATCCGACCATATGGGAACGTTGGACCGGGATTGTTTTGGGCCGTGGCAAGGCGCGCTTGCGACGGCGATGTGGGACATCGGTAGCTGAGCGCAACGCGGCCACGGTCCAACAGAACCCGGCCTTCGGTGGGGCAAATCGGCCTCTGGGGTGTGTTGCGCCGCTTGCCCGATGCCCCGCATCGCGCGGCGCAGCGCGCCTGCCCCAGAGGTCGATTTGCCGCCATCAAACGCTTCCATATGGTCGGATCGTGCTCTTAGACCGGAAATGTCTCGGGTATCTGGCGGGATGGTTGGCCCTTGCGCTCTTCTGGTCGCTTCCGGCGGGCGCCGAGCCGGTGTCGGTTCGCGCCGGCCTGCACGCGGGTTTCGGGCGGATCGTCTTCGATTGGCCGGCCCAGGTCGCGTACGAGTCGAATATCGACGGCGCGGCGCTCACCATTCAATTCGAGCGACCCATCGAGGCCCGCTACGACCAGGTCGTCGGGCGACTCGGCGACTATGTGAGCGGCGCCCACGCGACGGCGGATGGGCGCGGCGTCCGCCTCGCGCTCGTACGGCCGGTCCGGACCGCGACCTTCCGATCGGGTAATTCGGTCGTCTACGACCTGCGCGCCGCCTCGAAGGACGCCGCCGATGCGTCCCCGGCTCCGGCAACGACGGCACCGAAGCCGACGACGAAGCTGACGATGAAGGCGCCGAAGCCGGCGACGACGACGGTCCGTGTCCGGGTCGGCGAGCATGCCGACTTCGAACGCCTGGTGTTCGATTGGCCGCGCCGGGTCGACTATCGGCTGCGTCAGGCTGGAACGCGGATCGAGGCGCGTTTCGCCGCGCCGGCGCGGATCGATGCCTCCGCGCTCGAGCGGACCGGCCTGCCGCTGGTGCGAAGCTTCAGTGCCCGAATCGCGGGCGGCGAAACGGTGGTCGAAATCGAACTCGCGCGCCCCGCCGCCGCGCGACATTTCCACGTCGAGGAACGGCGGATCGTCGTCGATCTCTTGCGCACCGCGCCCGCGCCGACAACGCCGGCCGATACGGAGTCGGCCGATATGGAGTCGGAGACCCCGACCCAGGCGGCGGCGGAGCAGAAGGCCGTCCCGGCGACGCCCGAGGGGCCGACGAAGATCGAGCCGGCGCGGAAGACGTTGGCGCCAATCCCGACGCCGAAGCCCGCATGGTCCGAGAACCGGCGTCCGGCCCAGGAGCCGTGAGGGGAGCTGGCTCAGGCCGACGCCACGCCGCCCGCGTCTTCGCCGGTCGTCGATCGGAAGGCGGGCGCGCCCAAGCGGGAGACGACGGCGACGAGGCGCACGAATCCGGCGCCGGCAAAAACCGCGTCGCGCGACGACGATGAGCATCTGAAGGAGCTCTATCGGCAACGCGACCGGATCGTCGACGAGCTCGGCGAGGCGCGGGTCATGGTCTCGATCCTTGCTGCGCCGAAACCGCGGCGGAAGAGCACGCCGTCCGGCCGTCCGCGACGCCTCGATCAGGCGGCCCGGACGACCGCGTCCGGGACGACGACGGAAGGGGCCGCGACCACGACCGCGGCGACATCCGGCGAGGCCGCGAAATCATCCGCACTGGAGAATACGGCGACGGCGGCCAGCGCCGACACCAACGCCGACGTCGACACCGACGCCGAGACCGACAGCGGGGACGCGCGGATGTCGGAGCCGCCGGCGGAGACGGCGCGCCTCGCCGATCCCGGCGACGTCGCCACGGGCAACGCCGACGGCCTGCGAATTCGTCTCGTCGAGTCGGACGAGGGGCTGGAGATGAGCTTCGAGTGGCCGACGCCGGTGGCGGCGGTCGCCTTCGAGCGTCGGGGCAAGCTCTGGATCGTCTTCGACAAGCACAATAGGGCCGAGCTGTTGGGCCTCGGCGGCCAGGGCGGCGCGCTGGAGGCGATCGATCAGCTACATTTTTCCAGCGCCACCATCCTACGGCTCCGCCTGCGCGCCGGACTGCATCCACGTATGAGCCGGGAGCGTGCCGTCTGGCGCTTGCGGGCGGCGGTCGAGCGGCAGATGCCGGCACGGCCGATCACCGCCGTCCGGCAGGAGCAGTCGGAAGGGGGAGCCAGGTTCTTCCTGCCGGTGATCGACACCGGGGGCAAGGTGCGGGTCCACGATCCCGACACCGGCGAGCTGATCCACGCGGTGCCGATTCTGCCCTCCGACCATGGTGTGCCCAGGGAACGCGACTTCGCCGAGTTCACCGTGCTGCGCTCGATCCAGGGCGTCGCGGTGCTGTCCAAGTCCGATGAGATCGTCGTCACTTCGCTCAGGAACGGGGTCTCGGTCACCAAGGCCGGCGGCCTGGCGCTCTCGGACAAGGCGGGCGGACGCGCGGGCCGGCGTGGCGGCACGCTGCCGGGCGAGTTGAAGGAACCGCTGCTACGGGTCGCGGATTGGCGCGTCGGGCCGGGCCGGAACTTCAACGATAGCCGACGGCAACTGCGCCTGGCGGTGGCACGCGCGCCCAAGGCGGGCCGCAACGCGGCGCGCTGGGAACTCGCCCGATTCCACTTCGCCAACGGTATGGTGCCTGAGACGCTGGCACTCCTCGCCATGATCGAGCGGGACGACGAGGCCGCTTCCGTCGATCCGACCTTCCGCGCGATCCGGGGCGTTTCCAACATGCTGATGCGCCACCATGGCGCGGCCGAGGAAGACCTGATGCAGGCCGACCTTTCACGCTATCCCGACGCCCTGGTTTGGCGCGCCGCGCTGCATGCCGCCCAGGGCCGCACCGAGCAGGCGAACCAGACGTTCGGCCAGGGGGCGGCGATAATGACACTGCTATCCGACGACTGGCGGGCGCGCCTCTTGCTGGAATGGGGCGAGGTGGCGATCGGGATGGAGGATGTCGAAAACTTCAGGACCGCCGAATACCTGCTCGAGGGCGTGGCGTTGTCGCCACGCCAGGCGGCGGGGCTCGAATACCTACGGGGGCGGGCCAAAATGTTGGAGGACGAGCCCGACCTCGCCCTACAGCATTTTCAGACGGCGATCGCCAGTGGCGAGCGCCGTCCAAGGCTCAGGGCCGAGATCGCGACCGTCGACGTCAAGCGCATACTCGGCCAGATCACCGACCAGGAAGCCCATAATCACCTTTCCCGGCTGGCGTATGTCTGGCGCGGCGACTCCCACGAGATGGCGCTTTTGGAGAAGCTGGTGGATCTTCGGCTGGCGGCCGATAACTACGCCGGCGGGCTCGCGCTGATGCGCCGGATCGTCATCAACTTCTCCGAGCGCTCCGAGGCCAAGCAGATCGCCCGGCGAATGAGCGAGGTCTTTGCCGAGCTGTTCCACGACGGCAAGGCCGATGCGCTTCAGCCGGTCCGCGCGCTGGCGCTCTATTACGACTATCAGGAGCTGACGCCGGTGGGCGCGAAGGGCGACGAGATGATCCGCCGACTCGCCGACCGGCTTGTCGGCGTCGACCTGCTGGATCGTGCCGCGCGGCTGTTGGAGGCGCAGGTGGCGCATCGTCTGAAGGGGCGCAAGCGGGCCCAGGTGGCGACCCGGTTGGCGCTGATCTACCTCTTCGATCGCCGCCCTCGCGAGGCCTTGGAGGCGCTGCGGCAAACCGGGGCAGCGGGGCTTCCGGGCGGCCTGGCGGCCGAACGGCGGCTGCTGGAGGCGCGCGCGCTGGCCGATCTCAATCGGACGGCCGACGCGCTGGCGACGCTCCGGGACGATCGCGGCGACCAGGCCGCGATGCTTAGGGCGGAGATCGCCTGGCGGGCCCAGAATTGGCCCGAGGTCGCCGGCATGATGCGCCAGCTCGTGCGCGGCCAGCCGGCGCCCGAGGGCCCGCTCGACGCGGTCGCGCGGGCCAACGTCGTCAAACTCGCCGTGGCCCTCTACATGAGCCAGGACCGGACCGGGCTCGGCGACCTGACCAAACGTTTCGGCGCGGCGATGGCGGAGGGGGAGCACGCCGAGACCTTCCGCATGCTGACCCACACCGCCAATCCGAACGCGACGGAGTTCCGCCAGCTCGCCAGCGCCATCGCCGGCATCGGCGATCTGGAGGCTTTCATGTCGAGCTACCGCCGCCGTCTCGCCAACGGCGGTCTGAGCGCGATCAACTGAGCGACGCCAGGTTCGCGGAGGCGGAGCCGGGCGGAGGAATCGGCGACCATCGTCGCGTCGACCGAGGACCGGCGGACGGCCCTTGACGCTGATGCGGTGGAGCAAGCGTCCATCCCTCGGGCCCGTCCTCGGCCCGATCGGCATCGCCGAATGCATCGTCGAGACGCGAGGGAAGCCCGCTCCGCCGGCCTCAGAACACGCCGGCCTGTTTCATCCGCTCGATCTCGCCCGCGTCGTAGCCGAGGTCCGCCAGAATCTCCCGGGTGTGCTGGCCGTGTTCGGGGAGCGCGAAGTCGACCCGGCCGGGCTCGTTCAGGAACTTGATCGGGATGCCGATGTGCTCCCAGCCGCGCGCGTCCTCCAGCACCATCTCGCGGGCGCGGGTCTGCGGATCGTCCAGACCTTCGCGCAAGCCGCGGACCGGGGCGAAGCAGACGTCTAGCCCATCGAACCAGTCGATCCATTCGGCCTGGGTCTTGGTCCGGAACGTCTCGATGAAGAAATCGCGCACCGGATACTGGCCCGGCCCGGGCGGCAGCTTGCAGAGCTCGATCAAGTCCGTCCGGCCGAGCCTGGTCAACAGGTTGGTGGCGAACTTGATCTCGGCGCCGCCGAGCACGATCCATTTCCCGTCGCTGGTCTCGTAGAGCCGGTACATCGCGTTGCCGCCCCAGGAACGCTCGTCCTTCGGGTTGGGCTGGCGCTTCTCCGCCATCGGCGGGCCCAGGTTGTTCGGCATGCAGGCGAGCAGGGAATCCATCATCGCCACGTCGAGAAAATCGCCCTCGCCGGTCCGCTGGCGACGGTAGAGGGCCATCATCACGCCCGACAGCGTGAGCATCGAGGACAGCATGTCGGCGTTGGCGATCGCCGGCAGCCACGGCTTATCGTCCTGGCCGAGGTTGACGCTCAGGATGCCGGCATAGGCCTCGGTCGCGGCGTCGTGCGCCGGTCGCTCGACATAGGGACCGTACTGGCCGAAGGCCGAGATCGAGGCGTAGACGACGGCGGGATTGACCGCGCGGACGCTCTCATAGTCGATGCCGAGACGTTTGGCGACGCCCGGGCGGAAGGCCTCGACGACGACATCGACCTCGGCCGCGAGCTTCAGGAAGGCGGCATGGCCTTGCTCGGTCTTGAGGTCGAGCGCGAGGCTCCGCTTGCCCCGGTGGGTGTTGGCGAAGAACACCGTGACGCCGTCGCGCGTCGCCCCGATCACGCGGTTCGGCTCGCCCACGCCCAACGGCTCCAGCTTGATGACGTCGGCGCCGTGATCGCCCAGCATCTGTGTCAGCAGCGGCCCGGGCAGGAACATCGACAGATCCAGTACTCTGATGCCCTCGAGTTTCATCCCCTGTCCTCGTATTTCGTTTCCGGCGTCGCGCTATTCCGCCGCGCGGCAACAGCACTCGCGATCAGGGCTCGTTTGCTCGGTCGAGCGGGTAGATCGGCCGGCGAACCTTGGTGTAGTCGAGCAGTCGGTTGTCGGAGGTCGTAACCCCTTCGCCGTCGAGGGTGAAGGTGTGGCGCGCGATCGGCCCGAAGCCGGCGCGGTAGTGGATCCGTGACTTCAGCAAGAGGTAGCGCTTGTGGCGCGGGTCGATCCCGACCGAGGTGAAGATGCCGAGGTCCCACGGCTCGTGATGGCGGGAGATCACGACAATCTCGACCTTGCCGGTATCCAGCACCGCCGTCGGCCCGAGGAAGACCTCGAGCCCGTGGTACATCGGCCCCCGCACCGTCCATTCCCCGTCGCTCAAGGTCTTGACCTTGCCGGTGACGGCGAGCGGCCGGCCCCGAAGACCGATCGAGGGCATGTCGGTGCGCCCGCCGAGTTGCAAGGTCACGGTCGCGCCGATGCCGGCCTCGGCCATGCTTCGAACCGCGGTGGGATCCCAAATCGCGCCGACCGCGACACCCTCCAGCCCCTGGCGGATCACCTCTCCCAGCACCCCCATCACGTCCTGGGTGCCGCCGGAGCCGACGTTGTCGGCGTGGTCCAACAATAGGATCGGTCCGTCCTCCAGCGCTTTCGCCTCCGCCACCGCCTCGGCGAGGGGCCGGTGTCGGTAGAGGTGCTGGTCGCGCGCCTGCCAGATCATCTCCAGCAAGGAATTTCGCGCGGCCTCGGCCTTGGCCACGTCGCCATCGGCGATTGCGAGGGCGGAAGCGCCGGAATCGGCGATGTCGGCGAGCGCGAAGCCGCCGAAGACTGTAGCCCCCAGCACCTCGCCCGAGTCTTCCGCCGCCCGCGCGGCGGCGATCAGGGAGCGGAACGGCTCGTCGTCGGTGCCCTGGCGGAGCGTCTGGGAAAGCAACGGCGTCTGGCCCCAGGCCATCACCGGGTGCACCTCGCCACGTAGTGTGGCCAGCAGGATCTCGCCCACCCGACTCGCGACCTCGAACATGTCGACGTGCGGATAGGTCTTGTAGCCGATCAGCGCATCGCAATTACCGATCATCTTCTCGGTCAGATTGCAGTGTAGATCGCAGGTGACGCAGATCGGTGTTCGGGGCGCGATTTCGCGGATCCGCTCCAGCAGGGTGCCCTCGCCGTCGTCGGTGTTCTCCGCCACCATGGCGCCGTGGAGGTCGAGCATGATCGCGTCGCAGCCGCCGGCGACCGCCTCCAGGATCGCTTCGCTCATCAGCTCGTAGGCCTCCGCTGCGACGGGTCCCGACGGCATCGCCTCGGCGGCGATCGGGCTGACGATCTCGGCCCCGGCGGCGCGCGCCAGCTTGATGTAGGCGCCGAGCGTCATATTGGTCTTCTCAAAGACCTCCACCACCTCAGGCCCCCGGTAGGCGCCCCACTGCTCGAAGCGGGCCCAGGGCGTCGGCACCGGCGAGAAGGTGTTGGTCTCGTGCTTCATCATCGCCATGACCACGCGCATGGCGGCTCTCCTCTACTGGGAACCGGGGGGAGAGCTTAGCAGAGGCCGAAAACGAAATGCGCCCGGTGGCGGACCACCGGGCGTTCGCGATCGGATATTCCCCTGTTCCTAGTTGCGGTTGCCGAAGATGTGCAGCAGGAACATGAACATATTGAGGAAGTCGAGATAGAGCCGGAGCGCGCCCATGATGGCCTTCTTGGTCATCACCGCCTCGCCGTCGCCGGCGTGGTAGTTCTCCTTGATCTTCTGGGTGTCCCAGGCCGTGAGGCCGGCGAAGACCAGCACGCCGATCACCGAGATGATCCAGGCCATGGCGGAGGAGGCGACGAAGATGTTGACGATCATCGCGACGATGAGGCCGAACAGCCCCATGATGCAGAATGCGCCGATCGGGCCCAGATCCTTCTTCGTCGTGTAGCCGACGAGGCTGAGACCGCCGAAGCCCGCCGCCGTGTAGATGAAGACCCGGAAGACGCTCTCTCCGGTGTAAGCGAGGAAGATCCAGGAGATCGAGGCGCCCATCAGCGCCGAAAAAATCCAGAAGGTGAGCTGGGCGGCGCCCGCGCTCATCTTGTGGACCCGCGCGCTCAGGAAAAAGACGATGCCCAGCGGCGCGAAGATCACCACCCAGTGGAGCATCGTGCCGTAGATCAGATTGATCAGCGTTTCCGAGGTGGAAACGTAGAAGGCGACAGCCGCGGTCAGCAGCAGGCCGACCCCCATGTAGTTGTAAACCTTGAGCATGTAGGCGCGGAGCCCGGCGTCGACCGCTAGTGTTCCCGCGCGGGTCCCGAGGCCCATGTTCGCCTGTCTCGGATCAAGTGCCATGTCGAAGATTCCCTCGGTTGCTCGCAAGCGTCCAGATTGTTCCTAATATTGAACCAAAGCGTTCGGATTTCAAGGATTCGGCCTGCCGGATTCAGCTCGCCCGCGCGGCCTCGATCGCGGAACCAGGCACGACCCGATAGGGATCTCGCCAATGTCGTGCCGGCCTTTCCGATAGGTGGGCCTATTTCAGCGTCGCCACGCCCAGCGGAACATTGAATTTCCGGCACCAGATGTAGACTTCGTTGTATTTGGAAACGTCGACGTTTCCCGGAACGGCGTAGCTCTGCGAGCCTTTGCCGCTCCCGAGTTCGCCGGCGTCGGAACCCTTGTCGTATCGACCGTTCGTGCCGAGACCCACGCGAGGATCGGGGGCGCCGTCGAACCTGAAGTTCTCGCCGAGAACGATGAGGGAAGCGCCGCTCGCCGACTTGACGATCGATACATCGCCGGTCGTGGCATGATTGCTCGCACCCCTGAATTTGCCGCTGCCGACAACCGAATCCGCGCTCGCGATGCCCGCGCTCGTCATCACCAGCGCGATCAAGATTGCCCCCGACGCGTAACCCAAGACCTGTTTCATTTTAAGTCCCCATTCCGAATTGTTCTCGATGTACGCTCACCGCGCACCCGTCATTTCAGCCCACTAGCGCTGCGTGCTTGCCTCACGGACTGGAGTTGAACGTGGCGAACCGATCCGGGCAGAACACGAGCCCGTGAGTAATTGCGCTTCGTTTTGAAAAAACGTGATCGCTGTTCGCAAATATATTCGATCGAACGCGTAGGGACGAGAGGCATCTTGTCGTGAATACCCGGGCGTCTCGCGCCAGGCTCGAGATCGCGGTCACCCGCCGGCGGCATCGTTTAGTCGCTGAGGGTCCTCGTTGGCCGACGTGCCGGAGCCTCATTCGTTCCTCAGCAGCGGCGCGGGTTTCACCGACAGCGCGCGCCAAGTGCCCCAGAGGCCGAGGGCGAGGGGCACGGTCACGGCGATGGCGAGGGTCGAAAATAACGTTCCCGGCAGCCAGATCCAGCCCGCCCGCATGATCTCGGTGACGATCAGCCAGGCGGCGGCGGCGCCGACCACGGCGGCGATCAGGGCGGCGATGACGCCCAAAATAAGATACTCCATCAGATAGGCGGCGACGATCTCCCGCCGCCTCGCCCCCAGCACCTTCAGTACGACCGCGTCGTAGACCCGCCGGCGGTGCCCGGCGGCGAGCGCGCCCGCCAGCACCAGAACCCCCGCCAGCAGCGTCACCGTCGCCGTGGCGCCGACCGCGACGGCGATGTTGTCAAGGATCTTGCGCACCGCCTCCAGCGCTTCGCGGACCCGTATCGCCGAAATGTTGGGGAAGGCGTCGATCACCGCCCCCTCCAGCGCGGCCTCGGCGCTTCGCGGGGCCTCGGCGGTGGCGATGAAGCTGTGCGGCGCCCGCTCCAGCAGTCCCGGCGCGAAGACCAGAACGAAGTTCATCGAGAAGGTAGCCCAGTTGACGCGGCGAAGGTTGGCGACCTTGGCCGTCACCTCACGGCCCAGGATGTTGACGGTCAGCGTGTCGCCGACGGCGAGGCCGAGGCCCGCCGCCTCCTCGGCGCTGACGGAGACGAGGGGTGGCCCCGCGTAACCCGCTGGCCACCACGCGCCGTCGATGATTTCCGCCTCCGGCGGCGGTTCGGCGGCATAGGTCAACCCCCGGTCGTGGTGGATCACCCATTCGGCGCTGGGCGCGACCGCCACCTCCCCGACCGGGCGGCCGGCGAGCTTGGTGATCCGGCCCCGGATCGCGGGCACGCTCTCCACCCGGCCGACGCCCTCGACGCCGCGCGCCGTTGCCAGGAAGGGTGCGATCTGGTCGGGCTGGATATCAATGAAGAAGAAGGCCGGCGCCTCCTCCGGCAGCCGCTCGCTCACCTGGCGCGTGAGGTTCCCCTCCAGCAGGCCGACGGTGACCATTACGGTGAGCCCCAGGCCGAGCGAGAGCACCACGTTCACCGTCGGTGCGCCCGGCCGATGTAGGTTGGCGAGCGCGAGGCGCAATCCGGGTCGGCGGATTCGGGGCAGGCGGCGACCGAGCCAGACGACGCCCTTGGCGGCGAGGAAGAAGACGGCGAGCGCCGCCGCCGCACCGAGCACGAACCAGAGGGCGAAACGCCACTCGTTCTGGGTGCCGACGGCGAGCGCGGCGAGCGTGGCGAAGGCGAGCCCGACCAGAGCCAAGTCGCGGAGCCTCGGTCGCCCGCTTCTGGGCGCGTCGGCGTTGCGGATCAGGACTGCCGCCGAGACCTCGCGCGTAGCCAGCAGTGGCCTGAGGGCGAAGACCAGCGCCGTCGCCAGGCCGTAGACGGCGGCGATCAGCAACGGGCGCGGATAGACCCCGAGCTTGGCCTCGAACGGCAGATAGGCGGCGATCGCGCTCGCGACGGCCATGGGCGCGAGGGCGCCGACGGCGAGCCCGATGGCGATGCCGAGGAGCGCGAGAATCGCCACCTGCCAGAGATAGATTCGGAAAACGACGGCGTCGGGCGCTCCCAGGCATTTCAGAATCGCGATGGTCCGCGCCCTACCCCCGAGGTGGCTCGCCACCGCGCCGGCGATGCCGAGGCCGCCGATCAGCAGGGCCGAAAGCCCGACCAGGGTCAGGAACGACCGCATTCGCTCGACGAAGCGGCGGATCCCGGGCGCGCCGTTGCGGATGTCGCGGACCCGCCAGCCCGCCTTGGGGAAGGCCGCCTCGATCTCGGCTGTCCAGCCGGCGATATCGGTACCCGCCGACAGGTCGAGGCGATACTTGTAGCGGATCAGGCTGCCTTCCCGGATCAGGCCGGTGCCGGCGAGGCTGTCGCCCGCGACCATCAGCCTCGGTCCGAGGACGAAGGCGTCGGCGCCGCGATCCGGCTCGTGGGCGACCAGTGCCGCGAGCCGATAGGTCTGCCGGCCGATCCGGACCTCGTCGCCGAGCGCGAGGCCGAGCCGGTTGGCGAGGCCGCTTTCCGCCACCGCGCCCCAGAGGCCGTCACGCTTCGCGAGCGCCGCCGCCAACGCGCCCTCCGGCGCGAGCCGCATCCGGCCGTGTAGCGGATAGGCGTCGTCGACGCCCTTGAGCTCGACCAGGGTGCGCTTATCGGCGTTCCGAGCCATGGCGCGCATTTCGACCACCAGGCTCAACCTGCCCGCCGCTCGCAGCCGGGCGTATTCCTCGTCGCTGGCCGTCCGGTGGGTCAGGCGCAGCTCGACATCGCCGCCCAGGAGCCGGTGCGCATCGGCGTCGAGGCCGCTCACCAACGCGCGGGAGAGCGAGCCCACGGCGGCGACCGAGGCGACGCCCACGGCGAGACAGGCGAGGAAGACACGGAAGCCGGAAAGGCCGCCGCGCAACTCCCGGAGCGCCAGGCGAAGCGCCAGCGGCAGCCGTCGATGCCAAACCGGTGCCATCGCTCAGTCGGCGGCGCTTCGGGCGGCGGCGCTTCGGGCCGGCTCGTCGCGCGCGAGCCGACCGTCCCGCATCTCGACGATGCGATCGCAGCGATCCGCCAGATTGGGATTGTGGGTGATCAGCACCAGCGTGCTGCCGTGCGTAGCCCGCAGTCGGAACATCAGCTCCACGACGTCACCGCCGGTCTTGGCGTCGAGGTTGCCGGTCGGCTCGTCCGCCAGCAGCAGCCGTGGTCGTCGGACAAGCGCCCGGGCGAGACCGACCCGCTGTTGTTCGCCGCCCGAAAGCTGCGAGGGATAGTGCTGCAGACGGTGCCCGAGGCCGACTTCGGCGAGGCCCGCCTCGGCCTGCTCGAAGGCGTCGTGAACGCCCGCCAGTTCCAGCGGGATGGCGACGTTCTCCAGCGCGCTCATGGTTCCCACCAGATGGAAGGCTTGGAACAGGATGCCGACGTTCTCGCGGCGGAAGAGGGCGAGGCCATCCTCGCTCATGCGCTCGAGATCCTGGCCGGCCACCCGGACCGCGCCGGCGCTCGGGCGCTCAAGCCCCGCGATCACCGCCATCAGGGTCGACTTGCCCGAGCCCGAGGGTCCGACCAGGCCCAGACTTTCTCCGGGGGTGACTTCGAGGTCGACGCCACGCAGGATGTCGACCGGCCCCGCTTCGCTCGGAAGCGTCAGACGAACGTCGTCGAGGTGGATCATGTCTCAGCGCCCCCGCTCATCGAGCCCGGTATCGGCCTGGCCGGCATATCTCATTCGGCCTGGGGTTTTCAATGCCCCAGGGATCTTGGCGGTGATTCTGGCTGTGGCCCTGGTCCTAATCTCGGCGCCCGCGGCGGCGGATCGCGTGGTGGTGGCGATCGGCGACAGCCTGACGGCGGGCTTCGGCCTGGCGCCGGCCGACACGCTGCCGGCGGTGCTGGAGCGCCGGCTCAGGGCCGGTGGCCTCGAGGTCGGGGTGGTGAACGCGGGCGTCTCGGGCGACACGACGGCGGGCGGGCGGGCTCGGCTCGACTGGGCGCTGCCCAGCCGAGTGGACCTGGTGATCCTGGCGCTCGGCGCCAACGACATGCTGCGCGGGATCGCTCCGGCGACCGCCCGGGGCAATCTCGAAGCCATGCTGGCCCGCCTCGCCGAGCGGGGCATTCCCGTGCTGTTGGCCGGCATGCGGGCGCCGCTCAATCTCGGCACCGACTACGCGCGGGCGTTCGACGCCATCTACCCCGAGCTCGCGGCCCGATACGGCGTCCCGCTCTATCCCTTCCTGTTGGAAGGCGTGGCGTTTCGGGCGGAGCTCAATCTCGACGACGGACTGCACCCCAACGCCGCCGGCGTCGCCCGCATCGTCGACGGCCTCGCGCCGATGGTGCGCGCCGCGCTTCGCGCCGCGCTTCGCGCCGCGCCGTGATCGGTTGTTCTGCCGGCTAACGCTCGAGCGCCGTCGTCGTGTCGACGACGTGGCGAATCAGCGCCTTGGCCTCCGGGCTCGCCCATTCGGCGGGGCCCAACAGGCGGGCGAGCTCGTGGCCCCGGCGGTCCAGCAGCACCGTCGTCGGCAGCCCGTAGACCCGGAAGGCGCGCTGGGTGCGCATGGTGCGGTCGTTGTAGATGGCGAGGCCAGTGACGCCGTTCCGGTCGTAGAACGGTTGGATCACCGAAGGGCCCTGGCGGTCGCCCGAGACCGCGACGACGACGAAGCCGTCGGGGCCGAATTCCCGCTGCAGTTCGGCCAGGTCCGGCATCTCGCGGCGGCAGGGCGCGCACCAGGTGGCCCAGAAGTTCAACAACACCACCTTGCCTTCGAAGCCGGCGAGGCTGACGCGGCCGCCCTCGGCGTCGACGAAGTGGACCTCGGGCGCTGGCCTGGGCGCCTCGGACACGGTAATGTTGGCCATCGCGCCGGTGGCGAGGTTCTGGAGCGATGCGGCGACGGCGAGGCCGGGGGCGAGCATGAGGCCCGCCAGCAGCGAAAGCAGGATGCGCGCGCGTCGAAAAATCACCATCATTCCTTCCCAATCTAGCTCGAACGCAATCTCGAACTCAGTGGAGTGCCTTCGATGGCCGAGGACACCCGGACCGATGATACTGGCGAGACCATGGCGGCGAACGACTCCGATCGCCCCGGGGACGACCGCCTCTGGGGCGGCCGCCTCGCCGCCGGCTGGGCCGACGTCATGGAGCGGATCAACGCCTCCATCGACTTCGACAAGCGCCTCTACAAACAAGACCTCGCGGGCAGCCGGGCGCATTGTAACATGTTGGTCGCGCAAGGGATCATCGATGTGGCGGATGGTCACGCGATATTGAAGGGCCTCGATTGCGTCGAGGCGGAAATCGAGGCCGGCGTGTTCGAGTTCTCCGCCGCCCGCGAGGACATCCACATGCACGTGGAGGCGCGTCTGGCGGAGCTGATCGGCCCGGCCGCGGGCCGCCTGCACACCGCCCGTTCGCGCAACGACCAGGTGGCGACGGATTTCCGCCTCTGGGTCCGCCGTGCGCTCGACGAGCTCGACCGCGACCTGGGGGCGCTGCTCGCCGCACTCGTCGCCCGCGCCGAGGCGGGGGCCGGGATCCTCATGCCAGGCTTCACCCACCTGCAGTCGGCGCAGCCGGTGACGCTCGGCCATCATCTCCTGGCCTATGTCGAGATGTTCTCCCGCGACCGGGCGCGGGGACGCGACTGCCGGGCGCGGTTGAACGAATGCCCGCTGGGCGCGGCGGCGCTGGCCGGCACCTCGTTCCCGATCGATCGGGTGGCGACGGCCCGTGAGCTCGGCTTCGACCGGCCGACGGCGAATTCGCTCGATTCCGTTTCCGCCCGCGACTTCGCGATGGAATACCTGGCGCTGGCGGCGATCCTCTCGGTCCATCTCTCGCGCCTGGCGGAGGAGCTGGTGATCTGGTCCTCGGCGCCGTTTGCGTTCATCCAGCTCTCCGATGCGTTCACCACCGGCTCCTCGATCATGCCGCAGAAGCGCAATCCGGACGCGGCCGAGCTGGTGCGCGGCAAGACCGGCCGCGTGATCGGCGACCTGAACGCCCTCCTGGTGATGATGAAGGGCCTGGCGCTTGCCTATTCCAAGGACATGCAGGAGGACAAGGAGCCGGTGTTCGAAACCCGCGACACCCTGGCCCTGACGGTGCCGGCGATGGCCGGCATGATCCTCGACATGTCCGTAGACGAGAGCGCGATGGCCGCGGCCGCCGGCGCCGGACACGCCACCGCGACCGATCTCGCCGATTGGATGGTCCGCGCCCTCGGCCTGCCATTCCGCCAAGCCCATCACGCCACCGGACGGATCGTCCGCCTGGCGGACGAGCGCGGCGTCGATCTCGCCCAGTTGCCGTTGGAGGCGCTGCGGGAGATCGAGCCGAAGCTGACGGCGGAGGTGAGGGAGGTGCTGCGCGTGGCCGATTCCGTGGCCAGCCGCACCAGCTTTGGCGGCACCGCGCCGGCCAACGTCCGGGCCGAGGCCGCCCGCTGGAAGGCCAAGCTTGGCGAGGAGGGCGAGGGATGAGCGTGTTCCGTCATCGAGGCGGCGAGCTGTTCGTCGAGGACGTGGCCGTGGCGCGGATCGCGGCCGCGGTGGGCACGCCCGCCTACGTCTATTCCAGCGCCGCGATGGAACGTGCCTATCTCGACTACCGGGACGCCTTGGAGGGCCTGGACGCGACCATCTGCTATGCCCTGAAGGCCAATTCAAATCTCGCGGTGATCCGTACTTTCTCAGGCCTGGGCGCCGGCGCCGACGTGGTCTCGGGCGGTGAGTTGGCGCAGGCCCTGGCGGCGGGCGTGCCGGGGAATCGCATCGTCTTCGCCGGGGTCGGCAAGACGCGGGCGGAAATGGCTGCGGGGCTCGATGCCGGGATCATGCAGTTCAACGTCGAGAGCGATGGCGAACTTCGCGCCTTGAGCGAGCTTGCCACGTCGCGTGGCGTAACCGCGCCGGTGGCGCTTCGCGTCAACCCGGACGTCGACGCCGCGACCCACGACAAGATCTCCACCGGGCGCAGGCAGGACAAGTTCGGCATCCCGTGGGAGCGGGCGGCGGAGGTCTATCGCCTGGCCGGCGCGCTGCCGGGGATCGCCGCGGAGGGTATCGCCGTCCACATCGGCTCGCAGTTGACCAGCCTCGAGCCCTTTCGTGCCGCCTTCACGCGCATGGCGGAGCTGGCGCGCCGGCTCCGCGCCGAGGGGGTGGGCTTGCGCCGTCTCGATCTGGGGGGCGGGCTCGGCATCGACTATGCGGGCGAGAGCCCGCCGAGCCCGCGCGAATTTGCCCGGGTGGCGCGGGAGACGGTAGGCGATCTCGGCCTCTCCCTGGTCCTCGAGCCGGGCCGTTCGCTGGTTGGCAACGCCGGCCTGCTGCTCGCCCGCGTGATCTACGTCAAGGATGACACCAAGCGCTTCGTGATCCTCGATGCGGCGATGAACGATCTCATTCGACCGACGCTCTACGATGCCTGGCACGACGTCGTGGTGGTTTGCGAGCCGGGACCCGATGCCCCGACGGGTCCGGCCGACTTCGTCGGTCCGATCTGCGAGACCGGCGATGTCCTGGCCGTGGCGCGCGAGGCGCCGCCGCTCGCTCCCGACGATTTGATCGCGTTCCGGAGTGCCGGCGCGTATGCTCGGGTCATGGCATCGAACTACAACTCCCGGCCGATGGCGCCGGAAGTGCTTGTGCGGGGCGACGACTTCGCGCTGGTCCGGCCGCGCCAGCGGCTGGAAGCGCTCTGGGAGGAGGATCGCCTGCCGCCCTGGCTCGCGCCGGCGAGCGGCGCCGAGCGGGGTGCCGCGTGAAGGACCTGAAGAGCTATCTCGAACGCTGCCGCAGGCTCGCCTGGCTGGTGCTGCTCTGGGAGCGGAGCTGGCCGCCGCTCTGGCCGGCGGCGGCGGTGCTCGCGGTGTTTGTCGCGCTGGCGCTGATGGAGGTGCCCAGCGCGCTCGGCGGTTGGGCGCACGTGGCCCTGCTCGTGATCTTCGCCCTCGCGCTCGGCCAGACGCTCCGGCATGTGCCGCCGAGGCTCGGCTGGCCGAATCTCCACGCTTCGAAGAGGCGATTGGAGCGGGCGAGCGGGCTCGCGCATCGGCCCTTGACGACGCTCGAGGACAAGCTGGCGGCCGGCGGCGGCGATTTCGCCGCCCGCGCCCTCTGGCGGGCGCATCTGGATAGGACGCTGGCGGGCTTGGGGCGAATCCGCGTCGGCGTGCCCCGACCGGGGGTGGCCGACGACGACGTCGTCGGCTGGCGCGCCGTGGTCTTTCTGCTGCTCGTCGTCGGGCTCTCGGTCGGATTCGGCGACGGCCTCTCGCGGCTGGCCCGCGCGTTTGTGCCGAGTTTTGCCCGACCGGCGGCAGTTGTGGCGGAAATCGAGGCCTGGATCAATCCGCCCGCCTATACCGGCGCGCCGCCGTTTCGCTTGACCGAGGAAGAGGGCGGGGTCCGGCGCGTTCCCACCGGCAGCGATCTATTGGCGCGGGTCTATGGTGGCGCCGGCGCGGTCGAGCTGATGGTCGACGAGGCGGTGGTGCCGTTTCGCGCCCTCGATGCGCTCAACCACGAGCTGAAGCATGCGCTGAAGGACGCGCGCAAGCTGGCGATCCGTCAGGGCGGCCGAGTGATCGCCGCCTGGGACGTCGAGACCATTCCCGACGCCGCGCCGGAAATCGCCTTCGCCACCCCGCCGGGCGCGACGCCCCGGGCGAGCCTGCGGATCGATGTCGAGGCGCGCGACGATTACGGCCTCGGCGAGGCCCGGCTGGAAATCCAGCTCGTCGCAGAGGGCGAGACGACGGCGCCCGAGACGCGCCCGCTGCCGCTCTCCACGCCGGGGAGCAAGCATGCGCGGGAGCGGAGTTTCCACGATCTGGCGCCGCATCCCTGGGCCGGTCGGCCGGTCCGCCTCGTGCCGGTGGTGCTCGACAGCCAGGGGCAGGAGGGCCGGGGCGAGGCGCACGAGATGATCCTGCCCGAGCGACGCTTCGACCACGCCGTCGCCCGCGCCATCGTCGAGCAGCGCAAGAAGCTCTTCCAGGATCCGATGAAACGCGGCCTCGTCGCGCTCGCGCTCGGCGCCATCGCCATCTCTCCTGAATCCTACCAGGACGACATCGTCGTCTTCATGGGGCTCCGCCTCGCCTCGTCCCGGCTGCGCTTCGAGAAGGCGCCGGATGCGGTCTCCGAGGTCACGAAGTTGCTCTGGGATCTGGCGCTCAGGGTGGAGGACGGCCGGCTTTCCCTCGCCGAGCGGGAACTGCGCGAGCTGCAGCAGGCCTTGATGGACGCGCTCGCGCGCGATGCCACGGACGCCGAGCTGGATCGCCTGATGGACCAGCTCCAGGCGGCCATGCAGCGCTATCTGCAAGCCTTGGCGGAGCAAGCGAAACGGATGGCGGAACAGGGCGTCGAGCCGGTGCCTTACGATCCCGAGGCCCAGGTCATGGAGGGCGAGGAACTCCAGCGCATGCTGGAGCGGGCGCGGGAGCTGGCCAAGCTCGGCGCGCGAGACGCGGCGCGCGAGCTGCTCGGCCAGTTGCAGCAGATGCTGGAGAACCTGCAGACCGGGCGGATGATGGCGATGCCGCCGGAGTTGCGCGGCACCGACCAGGCTATTCGCGATCTCGGCAAGCTCATGGGCGAGCAGCAGCGGCTGCTCGATCAGACCTTCCGCCGCTCGCCCGAGGGTGGCCGGATGCCCAGAGCGGGCCAACGGAGCCAGCGGGGCGCGCGCGGCCGGCAGATGCCGGGGCGCAGCGGCGAGCCCACCCTCTCCGAGATGGCCGAGGGGCAGGAGGCGCTGCGCCGCCGCCTCGGCGAGATCATGCGTCGCCTCGGCGAGGGGCTGGGCGAGATTCCGGGCGCCCTCGGCCGGGCCGAGCGGGCCATGCGCGATGCCCGCGAAGCGCTCGGCGAGGGGCAGGCCGGCGCCGCCAGCGAGTCGCAGGGCCGGGCCATCGATCAGATGGCCGAGGGCATGCGGGGCCTGGCGCAGGAACTCGCCCGCCAGCTCGGTCGCGGCCAGGGTGATCAGACCGTGTTCGGCGGCGGCGAGGAGGATCCGCTCGGCCGTCCCTCGGCCCAGGGCGGGATGGACACCAGCACCGTCCGCATTCCCGAGAAGGCCGACCTGCAGCGCACCCGTCAGATCCTGGACGAGCTCCGCCGCCGCGCCGGCGAGCGCCGGCGCCCCTCCCTCGAGCGGCAATACATCGACCGCCTGTTGCAGCGCTTCTAGGCGGGGCTCGCCGCCCTCGGGCGGGCTTTCGGGACCGCGCCGCGCCGGCAATAGATCTGGTGCGGGACGCGCGTCATTTTGTCGCTATATTGTAAGTCGTGATTCGCCGGCCTATGTTGTCGGCGCGCGCGGCCACTTTGGGACGGGCGCGGCGAACGGATGAGGTAGAGGCGAAAGGCAGTTATGTTGGCGGAGGCAAGTCCCGCGCTGGTGTTGAACGCGGATTATCGGCCCTTGAGTTACTTCCCGCTTTCCCTCTGGCACTGGCAGGAAGTGGTGAAGGCGGTGTTTCTGGATCGCGTGAACGTGATCTCGGAATACGACCGCGTCGTGCGCTCGCCCAGCCTCGAGATGCGGCTGCCGAGCGTCGTGGCCCTCAAGGGCTATGTCAAGCCGGCCAAATTCCCGGCCTTCACGCGCTTCAACCTGTTCCTGCGCGACCGCTTCGAGTGTCAGTATTGCGGCCGGCGGGGCGACCTGACCTTCGACCACGTGGTGCCGCGCAGTCAGGGTGGCCGCACGACCTGGGGCAACGTCACGACCGCCTGCGCCGCCTGCAACCTGCGCAAGGGTGGGCGAACGCCGCGCAAGTGCGGCCTGCACCCGAGGACGATGCCGTACCGGCCGACGGTGTTCGAATTGAACGAGCGCGGCCGCGCCTTCCCGCCCAACTTCCTGCATGAGAGTTGGCGCGACTATCTTTACTGGGATACCGAGCTGGAGCCGTAGGCGCTCGCCGGGACCCGTCCCGGGCTTGCGGGCCGCCGCGCCTCCGGTTTGGTCGCGTCGTGGGCGGGTTGTACAGTGACCCGGCTTTCAACTTGCCCAGGGCCCCCGGACCCGTCCGTTCTCCCCGCTGACCGATAGTGCTAGCGTTCTCGGCGAAATGTGAAATTCGCCTCGGTGCAGCGACGGCGAGGGAGGAAGAGGCATGTCGATACTGGTGATTGGCGCGGCCGGCTTCATCGGCCGCCGCTTGGTGCCGCGCCTGGCCGCACGCGGCGAGCGGGTGACGGCCATGGATATCGACGCGGGCCGGGCGACGAGCGCCTTCGCCGAGCTTTCGGACGCGGTGGCGATCCGCAAGGGCGACGTCACCTGCTTCGACGACGTCGTCGAGGCCATGCTCGAGGCAAAGGCGGATCGCGTGATCAACCTCTCCTATTTCATCGGGGACCTGGCGCCACGGAAAGCCTTCAAGCTCGATATCCTCGGCATGGACAACTGTTTCGAGGCGGCCAGGCTGACGGGCGTGAAACATACGGTATTCGCCAGTTCCCTCGCCGTCAGCGGCCTGCAGAAGAATTTCGGCGAGCGCCCGGTGAACGAGGACGATCCCCGCCACGGGAATAGCCAATATGCCGTCAACAAGATCTACAACGAATGGCAGGCGCATGATTACCGCCGCAAGTACGACATGACGATTACCGCCGTTCGGCCCGCCAACGTCACCGGTCCGGACAAGAAGTTCGGCTCGATCGATCATGTCGACTGCATGTGCGAGCCGGCGCGCGGCAAGACGGTAACCTTTCCCCACGCCGACGCCATGCGCTGCGTCATTCACGTGGAAGACATAGCCGAGGTTTTCGCCCGCGTGGTCCTGAGCGACAAGCCGAAACACGCGACCTACAACTCCGGCGGCACGACCGTCAGCATCGGCGAATTGGCGGGACTGGTGCGAGAGGTCGTGCCGGATGCGGACATTCGCTTCGACGCCGAGACCGGCGGGCGAGAGAAATCCGGCAATTATCTCGTCGACAACAGCCGGCTGGTCGAGGAATTCGAGGTCCAATACGCGCCGCTCGGGCAGCGGGTGAGGGACGTCGTCGACGAGCTTCGCCGCGATATGGAATGCTTGCCGAGAACGGATTGAATAATTTCAGCGGAAGGGCGGCCGCGAGATAAAGATTCCGTGTGCCCTGGGCGCCCATCGCCCACCTCCTCCCGCCCGGTGCTTTCACGTTTCGTTAACCATCGTTGGGGATAGTTTGCGGGCCGAGGCATGTGCGACGCCGAGGAAGTGGGAGCGATGTCGGACACGACAGTGCACAACGTGGCGATGGCGGGCGAGGCCCGCCAGGGGGCGCTCTTCGAGCGCAGTCCCGCGATGCTACACACCGTCGATCGCGAAGGTCGTTTGTTGACGGTGTCGGATCGATGGCTGGAGGTGATGGGCCGCCGCCGCGAGGATGTGGTCGGACAGCCCGCGACGATGTTCCTGACCGAACGCTCGCGACGCTAGGTGGCGGAGGAAATCCGCCCGCGTTTCCTCGAGACCGGTGAGTGTCGAGAGGTCTCGCTCGAGCTCGTCGCCAAGGGCGGCGCGATCATCGACGTCCTGCTCTCGGCCACGGCCGCGCTCGACGCGCGGGGCCGCCTCGAGCGGGCGCATGTCGCCTTGACCGAGGTCGGCGCGCTTCGCCAAGCCAACGAGGATCCGAACAATTCCGCCGATGTCGCCTCGCGAAATCTCGAATTGCGGCTAGGGCGAGGCGAGTCGTTGGTGAACATGCTGCGCGAGGGCTTGGACGGGCGACTGGACGAGGACACGCCTGGGCCTGGGCCCGAAGCCGGGCGACGGCGGTCGTGGAGTCACATTCCGCTTTACTTGGCGCGCCGGTTGGTCGAGTTTCGCAATGCTGGAGGATGATCGCCCCCGGGCGGATACGGACTCGATGGCGACCTGATGAGCGGCGCGACACTCGTCATCTTCGATTGTGACGGCGTCTTGATCGATAGCGAGATCATCGCCTGCCGCGTCGAGGCGCGGGGCTTCGCGCGCCTCGGCATCGAGATGTCGGTGGCGGAGGTGGCCCGCCGTTTCACCGGCGTCCGCACGTGCGACATGTACCAAATCATTACCGACGAGACCGGCATCGCCATTCCCGACCAGCACGGGCACGAGATCAAGGACGAGATCCAGGCCTGCTTCGATACCGAGCTCAGGGCGCTTCCCGGCACGCACGCGCTGCTCGACCGCCTGGTGACGCCGGCTTGCGTCGCCTCCAGCTCCGATCCCGATTGGCTCGCCAAGGCGCTCGGGCTGGTCGGGCTGTACGACCGCCTGGCGAGCGCCATCTTCAACGGGCGCATGGTCGAGCACGGCAAGCCGGCGCCGGACCTGTTTCTGTTGGCGGCGGCGCGGATGGGCGCGCGGCCGCTCGATTGCCTGGTGGTCGAGGACAGCGTCGCCGGGGTCCGGGCAGGTCGCGCCGCCGGCATGCGGGTGCTCGGATTCGCTGGCGGTGGCCACTGCGCGCCGGGCCATGGTGAGATGCTGCGCGCGGAAGGCGCCGAGGCTATATACCTCGATATGTCGAGCTTGGCCGAACGGCTCTGTTGAGCTGGGAGGCGCTTCAGGCGCCTCGCGCGCGTGCCGTGGCCTCGGCATCGACGGCGCCGGTGGCGGTCAGGATCACGCCGTAGTCCCGCGCCGCGGCTTCTGGGCTCACCAGGCCGTCGCGGACGTCGAGTGCCACCTTTTTCGCATCTCGCGCCATGGGATCGCCGTAGCCGCCGCCGCCCGGCATCGCCAGTGTCAGTTCGTGACCTTGGGCGACGCGCTGGCGGCCCTTGGCCCGCATTTCGATCTCCTCGCCCTCGGGCGCGGTGGCGTAGACGCGGCCGGCCATACCATCGCCGCCGCCGTTGCGACCGCGCGCCGGATGGCCCACGCGATCGAACATGGAGGACATGACGAAGGCCGCGTCTTCCTTGTTGGTGATCCGCATCACCTGGCCGAGTCCGCCGCGATGTTCGCCGGCGCCGCCGGAATCGGTCCGATATTCCTTCTCCCAGACGACGATCGGCGAGATCGCCTCGTTGATCTCCACCGGCGTGTTGCGGACGCCGGAGGGGAAGGCGGTCGCCGAAAGGCCGTCCTTCCCGGGCCGCGCGCCGGTACCGCCGTTGTGGAACAGCGTCACGGTGAAGGTGCTCGCCTCGCCCTCGACCTTGCCGGCGACGCCGTGGCCGCCGTAAAGCACCGGGTTCCAGAGGCACGAGGTGCCCTCCGCAGGCGCGATGCCGGCGACCGCCTGGTGCAGGCAGCCGAGCATCACGTCGGGCAGCATCTGGCCGACGGCGTGGCGCGCGGCGACGGCGCAGGGGAAGGGCGCGTTCAGCAGCGAACCTTCCGGCGCCGTCACCCGGACCGGGCCGAGCGAGCCGGAGTTGTTCGGGATCGTCGAGCCGACCACGCAGCGCACGCCGAAGGAGGCATAGGCTTCGGTATAGGTGACCGGCACGTTGATGCCGTATTCCGAGATGCCCGAGGTGCCGGTGAAGTCGATGTCGATGCCGTCCTCGGCGATGGTCATGGTGGCCACCAGATCGATCTCGTCGTTGTAGCCGTCGATCCGCATCCGGTATTCGTAGGTCCCGGAGGGGAGCTTGCGGATCTCCTCCAGCATGGCGCGGCGCGAGTTCTCGATGATGTGCGTGCCCAAATCGTCGATGCTCTCGAGCTCGAACTCCACCATCATCTCGACCAGGCGGCGGGCGCCGATATCGTTGCAGGCGACGAGGGAGTAGATGTCGCCCTCGACCTGCACCGGCTCGCGCACGTTCCAGCGCACCATCTCCAGCAGGGTTTCGTTCATCACCCCTTGCTTGGCGAGGGGCATGATCGGGATGTAGAGTCCCTCCTCGAAGACTTGCCGGCCGTCCGGCCCGAAGCCGAGGCCGCCCACGTCCACGACATGGCTGGTGCAGGCGAAGAGCGCCACCATGCGGGCGTCCTTGAAGGTCGGCGTCACCACGGTGAGGTCGTGCAGATGGCCGGTCCCTTTCCAGGGATCGTTGGTGATGTAGCAATTGCCGGGGCTCATCTCGGTGGCCGGATACTTCTCGAGGAAGAAATTGACCGAGGCCGCCATGGCGTTGACGTGGCCCGGCGTGCCGGTCACCGCCTGGGCCAGCATGCGGCCACCGAGATCGAAGACGCCGGCGGAGAGATCGCCGGCCTCGCGCACCGTGTTGGAGAAGGCGGTCCGAATTAGGGTTTGCGCTTGCTCCTCGACCACGGCGATCAGACGGTTCCACATGATCTGCATGTGCAGGTCGGAGAGGGCGGAATTCTCGATCATCGTCTGGTTTTCCCACTGTTCCGGGTCAGGCCCGGCGTTCGAGGCGAATGTAGCCCATCGCGTCGAGCCGCGCATCGAAGCCGGGGCCGACGATGGTGGTGGTCTGATGCTCGACGATCATCGCCGGGCCCGGGATCCGCATCCCGGGGCCGAGCGCCTCGCGTCGGTAGAAGGGCACCTCGACATACTCGGTGCGCGCGGGATCGAACACTCGGCGTGTCGAGGCGGCCTCCGGCGGCGCCGCCTCGGCAGGCATGTCCAATTCGACCGTCGGGGCCGCCGGCGTCGACACGGTGACGGCCCAGGTCAGCACCTCGACGTCGAGGTTCGGGATGACGCGGCCGTAAAGTTCCTCGTAGCGGGCATCGAAGGCCGCCTTGAGGGCCTCGACGTCGGCCTCGGTGAGCACGCGATTGGGCACGGTGACGTCGATTTCGTGGCCCTGCCCGATGTAGCGCATGTAGGCGATGCGGGTCTCGGCCAGCTCCGCCCCGGGCGCGCCGAGGCGGACGACCTCGCGCGCCTCGGCCTGCATTTCGGCCAAGAGCGCGTTGATGGGGTCGCGCTCGAAGGCGGCGAAACGGGTATAGCGGCTGCGCACGACTTCGTAGGCCACGGGCGCGCGCAGGAAGCCGATTGCCGAGCCGACGCCGGCCCCGGTCGGGACCACGATGGTGTCGATCCCGAGCTTCTCGGCGAGGCGCGTGGCGTGCAGCGGCGCCGCCCCACCGAAGGCCACCATGGCGCGGCTGGTCAGGTCCTTGCCGCGCTCCACCGCGTGCACCCGGGCGGCGTTGGCCATGTTTTCGTCGACCACCTCACCGACCCCGAAGGCGGCGAGCGAGAGCTCGATGTCGAGCGCCTCGCCCACCGTTCCGGCAAGCGCGGCCTCGGACTTGGCGGGCGCCAGCGTGACCGTGCCGCCGGCGAAGGAGGCGGGGTCGATCCGGCCCAATACGACGTCGGCATCGGTGACGGTCGGTTGCGTGCCGCCCCGGTCGTAGCAGGCGGGGCCGGGCTCGGCGCCCGCGCTCTCCGGCCCGACGGTGATGCGGCGCATGGCGTCGACCCGGGCGATCGAGCCGCCGCCGGCGCCGATCTCCACCATCTCGATGACGGGAATGCGGAGCGGTAGGCCGCTCCCCTTGGTGAAGCGGTACATCCGGTCGACCTCGAAGGTGCGCGAGCTCTGCGGTTGGCCGTCGTCGATCAAGCAAATCTTTGCCGTGGTCCCGCCCATGTCGTAGGACAGCACGGCGTCGAGGCCGCATTCGCGCGCCACGTGGCTGGCCAGGATGGCGCCGCCGGCGGGGCCGCTCTCGACCAGGCGGATGGGCGCGTGGACGGCGGTATCCACCGTGGCGAGCCCGCCGCCCGACATCATCAAGAAGAGCGGGCCGCCGAACCCGCTCTGCTTCAGTCCGGCCTCCAAATTGCGCAGGTAGCGCGCCATCAGCGGCTGCACATAGGCGTTGGCGGAGACGGTCGAATGGCGCTCGTATTCGCGGATCTCGGGGCAGACCTCCGAGGAAAGCGAGATCCAGAGATCGGGTAGGCCTGAGCGCAGGATCTCGGCCACGCGAATCTCGTGTTTCGCGTTGGCGTAGCTGTGGATCAGGCCGATTCCCAGGCTCTCGATTCCGTGGTGCTCGAGCTCCGGCACCAGCGCCTCGACCGAGGCCTCGTCGAGTGCCAGCAACACGCCGCCGTCGGCGTCCAGCCGCTCGGTGACCGGCAGCCTGAGGTAGCGCGGCACCAGGGGCACCGGCTTCTCGACGTTGATGTCGTACTGCTCGAAGCGGTTCTCGTAGGCCATCTCCACCGCGTCGCGGAAGCCGCGCGTGACCACCAGCGCGGTCTTGGCGCCCTTACGCTCGATGATCGCGTTGGTGGCGAGCGTGGTGCCGTGGATGACGAGGGAGACGGCGCTCGGCTCCACGCCGGCGCTCGGCAGCAGCTCGGCGACGCCCTGTAACACGCCCTCCTCGGGCGCGTTCTGCGTGGTCAGGACCTTGGAGGCGTGTATCTCGCCGCCGACTTCCAGCGCGAGATCGGTGAAGGTCCCGCCGATATCCACCGCGAGGCGGGCGCCGCCGGTCGGCTGCGTCATGGTTCGATCCTCGAGTGGCGCGAATGGCTATGGCGCGGCGCAAACTAAGGAGTGCCTCCACCCGACGCAAGCACGCGGGGCGAGGGACCGGCGCGTCGATCGACGGGATCGGCGAAGCTCAATCCTGCTCGATCGTGAAGCTTTCGCCGCAGCCGCAGCGGTCGGTCTCGTTGGGGTTGGTGAAGACGAAGCCGCTCTCGAACTTGCTCTCGCGATAGTCCATCTCGGCGCCGATCAGATACATCAGCGCCGTCGGATCGACGAAGACCTTGACCCCGCCGGTCTCGATGGTCTCCTCGAAGGGCTTCTGCTCCTGGGCGTATTCGACCTGGTACATCAGGCCCGAGCAACCGCCGGTACGAACACCGACGCGAAGCCCGACCACCTTGTCCTCGCCGCGCTCGACCAATTGCTTGACGCGACGGGAGGCCGCGTCGGTCACCCGCAACACCGGTCCGAGGTTCATTCTTGGCACTCCTCCATGGTCACAGCCGACTCAGAACATGTTCAGCTCGACCCGGGCCGCCTCGGACATCATCGACATGTCCCAGGTCGGATCCCAGGTGAGCCGAACCTCGACCTCGCCGACGCCGTCCACGTCGGCGAGGGTCTGGGCGAGCTTGCCCGGCAGCACGCCGGCGACCGGGCAGCCCGGCGCCGTCAACGTCATCGACACCACCACCTTGCCGCTCGCATCGATGTCGAGCTCGTAGACCAGTCCCAGCTCATAGATGTTCACCGGAATCTCCGGGTCATAGACAGTCTTGGCCGCATCGATCACGGCCTCGAGCGAGGCGACATCGCCGCCCGCGATCAGCGGCCCGACGGCGCGGGCGACGCCGTCGGCGTCCAGCTCCGGCACGCCCTCGAAGCCCTCGAACATCAAAGCATCGTCTTGCATCATGGCCTGTTCGGTCCCTCGTGAAGCCTCTACTCGGTCGTCACCGTGCCGCCGCCCTCGACGGCCGCGTTCATCGTGTGCCAGGCGAGCGTCGCGCACTTGACCCGCATGGGAAACTCGTGCACCCCGCCCATGACTTGCAGCCGCTCCATCGCTTCCTGGTCGGCCTCCGGATGCGCGGCGGGATCGTAATCGTCGCGGGTGCACATTTCGTGAAAGCTTTCGAAGAGGCGTCGGGCTTCCTCGACCGTCTTGCCCCGGACGATCTCGGTCATCATCGAGGCCGAGGCCTGGCTGATGGCGCAGCCCCGGCCGATGAAGGCCGCGTCCTCGATCCGCCAATTCCCGTCGAGCTTCAGGTGGACGGTGATGCGGTCGCCACAGATCGGATTGTCGCCGTGCGCGGAATGGCTCGCGTCCTCGGGCTCACGGTGATTGCGCGGGTTGCGCCCGTGGTCGAGGATCACCTCCTGGTAAAGCTCGCGCAGGTCTTCGAACATCAGCCGAAGATCTCCTTTACGCTCTCTAGCGCCTCGGCCAGCACCTCGACCTCGGCCTTGGTGTTGTAAAGGCCGAAGGAGGCCCGCGCCGTCGCCGCCACGCCGAGCCGATCCATCAGCGGCTGGGCGCAGTGATGGCCGACCCGGACCGCGACGCCGGCCCTATCGACGATGGTGCCGACGTCGTGCGCGTGCACGCCTTCCAGCGTGAAGGAGACGATCGCCGACTTCTCGCGCGCCCTGCCATACATGGTGAACCCCGGCACCTCGGCCAAACGCCGGTGGGCATGGCCCAAGAGGTCCGCCTCGTGTGCCGCGATGTTCGCCATGCCGAGCCCGTCGACATAGTCGATCGCGGCGCCGAGGGCGATCGTCTCGGGAATCGCCACGGTGCCGGCCTCGAAGCGGAGCGGCGGCGCCAGATAGGTCGTCTCCTCGAAGCTAACATGGCTGATCATGCTGCCGCCCCCCTGGTAGGGCGGCATCTTCTCCAGCAGCTCATACTTGCCGTAGAGCACGCCGACGCCGCCAGGCCCATAGAGCTTGTGCGGCGCGAAGGCGTAGAAGTCGCAGTCCAGGTCCTGGACGTCGACGGCCATGTGGTTGATGCCCTGACAGCCGTCGAGCAGGACCGGCACGCCGTGTTGGTGTGCCAGGCGGGCGATCTCCTTCACCGGCAGCACGGTACCGAGCACGTTGGAGACGTGGGCGACGGCGACGAGGCGCGTGCGCGGGCCGATCAGGGCGGCGAATTCGTCGAGCAGGAAATTACCGTCGTCGTCCATCGGCGCCACCTTCACGACGACGCCGATCTGATCGCGCAAGAGCTGCCAAGGCACGATGTTGGAGTGATGCTCCATCACCGAGAGAATGATCTCGTCGCCTTCCCGGAAGAAGTTTCGCCCATAACTCTGCGCCACCAGGTTGATCGCCTCGGTGGCGCCGTGGGTGAAGACGATCTCTTCCTCGCAGGCGGCGTTCATGAAGCGCGCGACCTTGCCGCGCACCGCGTCGTAGCGTTGGGTCGAGATCTGGCTCAGATAGTGAAGGCCGCGATGGATGTTCGAGTATTCCTCCTCCATCACCTGGCGCATGGTGTCGATCACGACGCGCGGCTTTTGCGCGCTGGCGCCTGAATCCAGGTAAACCAGCGGTCGGCCGTAGACCTCGCGGGCGAGCACCGGGAAGTCGCGCCGGACCCGCTCGACGTCGAAGCCGAGAGCGGAATTGTGTCCGCTTTCGGGGCGAGGGGCGCCCGCCACGTCGTTCATGTCGCGTCCTCCCCCTGGGCCCGCGCCGAGAATTCGGCGATCCGCGCCGCCAGGATTTCTCGCAATCCCGCGTCCTCGACCTCCGCCAGGGCGTCGACCAGGAAAGCCTCGACCAGGATCCGCCGTGCTGCTTCGAGCCCGATACCCCGGGTCCGGAGGTAGAACAGCGCATCCTCGTCCAGCGCGCCGGTGGTGGCGCCGTGGGCGCACTTCACGTCGTCGGCGAAGATCTCCAGCTCCGGCTTGGTGTCGATCTCGGCCCGGTCGGAAAGCAGCAGCGTCTTGTTGAGCTGGCGCCCGTCGGCCCCCTGGGCGCCCGGCGCCACGGTGACGCGGCCCTGGAAGACCGCCTTGGCCCGGTCGTCCAGCACGCCCTTGAAGACCTGCGCGCTGGTCGTCTTCTCGGCCCCGTGCGTCACCTCGGTGATGATGTCGCCCTGCTGGCGCTCGCGCAGCAGGTAGATCCCGCCGAGCCGGCAGTCCGCCGCCTCGCCGTCGAGCTCCGCGATCATCTCCTCGCGCGAGAGCCCGCCGCCCAGCAGCACGATGAAACCGTCGAGCCGGGCGCCCTCGCCCAGGCGGGCGAAGGTCTGATGGATCCGGTGGCAGTCGGGCGCCGTTTCGGCGAGACGGTGGAAGCTCAGCCGGGCGCGCGGGCCGAGATCGATTTCGCAAGCCTCGTTCACCAGTCGCGCGCCGCCGCCGAGATCGACCCGGTGCTCGACCAGGCTGGCGGCACTGCCTTCCCCCAGCGCGATCAGATGGCGGAGATGATGGGCCTTGGTCTCGCCGTCGGCGATCGCCACGTGAACGCACTCGATCGGCTTCTCGACGACCACGCCCGGCGCCAGGCGAAGGACGAAGCCGTCGCTCATCATCGCCGTGTTCAGGTCGAGGAACGGGCGCGTCGCATCCTCGTGATCGAGTGCCGCGATCGGCGCCGGCTTGGCCAGCGCCTCGGTGAGCGTGCCGAGCGCCGCCCCCTCCGGCAGGCCGGCGAAACTCGAGAGCGCGGCATTGAGCCGGCCGTTGACGAAGACCAGACGCGCCGCGACCGCTTCGCGAGCCAACAGTGTCGGTGCCCGGTCGAGCACCGGCGCCGAATTTGGCCGCTCGGGCGTCGGCTCCAGCTTCAGCAGCGTGTTGAGATTGGTATGACGCCAGGTCTCGGCCTTCGGCCTCGGCATGCCCTCGCGCGCCAGACGCTCTCGGGCCGCGCGGCGTAGGTCGGCCACCCACGCGCCCTCGCCTTCGCCGAGCCAGGGGAGGCTCGGCGCCAGCGCCGTCGCGGCCCGGATTTGCCGCTGCGCCCGCACCATCAGGCCGCCTCGCCCACGCCGTAGGCGGCATAACCTTCCGCCTCCAGCTTCTCGGCCAGCTCGCACCCGCCGCTCTCGACGATGCGGCCATTTACCAGCACGTGCACCCGGTCCGGCACGATGTGGTTCAACAGCCGCTGGTAATGCGTGATCACCAGCATCGAGCGATCGGGCGCGCGGAGCGCGTTCACGCCTTCCGCGACGATTCCCAGCGCGTCGATATCGAGCCCGCTGTCGGTCTCGTCCAGCACCGAGAGCTTGGGCTCCAGGACCGCCATCTGCAGCACCTCGTTGCGCTTCTTCTCGCCACCGGAGAAGCCGACGTTGACGGCGCGGCGCAGCATTTCGTCGGTGATGGCGAGCTGCTTGGTCTTGGCCCGGACGTGCTTCAGGAACTGCATGGCGTCGAGCGGCGATTCACCCCGCCGGCCGCGGATCGCGTTCACCGCTTCCTTGAGGAAGGTCATGTTGGCCACGCCCGGCAGCTCGACGGGGTACTGAAAGGCGAGGAACAGGCCGTCGGCCGCGCGGTCCTCCGGCGCGCGATCCAGGAGATCGGAACCCTCGAAGGTGACCCGGCCCTCCGTCACCTCGTAGCCCTCGCGGCCCGCCAGCACGTAAGCGAGCGTGCTCTTGCCCGAGCCGTTGGGACCCATGAGAGCGTGCACCTCTCCCGGATCGATCCCGAGATCGATCCCCTTCAGCACCGCCTTGTCGCCGACCGCGACGTGCAAGTTCTCGATACGCAACATGTCTCGACGTTCTCCTTCGCGCGGGCCGGCCTCAGCCGACCGCGCCCTCCAGGGTGATGCCGAGCAGCTTCTGCGCCTCCACGGCGAATTCCATCGGCAATTCCTTCAACACATCGCGGCAGAAACCGTTGACGATCAGCGTCACGGCTTGCTCGTCCGTCAGCCCGCGCTGGCGGCAATAGAACAGCTGATCCTCGCTGATCCGCGCCGTCGTCGCCTCGTGCTCGACCTGGGCGGAATGATTCCGACACTCGATATAGGGCACGGTGTGGGCGCCGCAATCCTGGCTGATCAGCATCGAATCGCACTGCGTGTAGTTGCGCGCGCCATGCGCCTTGGGTTGGATGCGCACGAGGCCGCGGTACGTGTTCTGGCCATGGCCGGCCGAGATCCCCTTGGAGAGGATGGTCGAGCGGGTGCCCCGCCCGAGGTGGATCATCTTGGTGCCGGTGTCGGCCTGCTGGTAATTGTTGGTGATGGCCACGGAATAGAACTCGCCGACCGAGTTGTCGCCCTTCAGGATGCAGCTCGGATACTTCCAGGTGATGGCCGAGCCGGTCTCCACCTGGGTCCAGGAGATTTTGGCGTTGGCGCCCTCGCAGATGCCGCGCTTGGTGACGAAGTTGTAAATCCCGCCGACACCGTTCGCGTCGCCCGGATACCAGTTTTGCACCGTGGAATACTTGATCACCGCGTCTTCGTGCGCGACCAGCTCGACCACGGCGGCGTGAAGCTGGTTCTCATCGCGCATCGGCGCGGTGCAACCCTCGAGATAGCTCACATAGGAGCCGGGGGCGGCGATGATCAGCGTGCGCTCGAACTGGCCGGTATTGGCCGCGTTGATGCGGAAATAAGTCGAGAGCTCCATCGGGCAGCGCACCCCCTCGGGCACGTAGACGAAGGAGCCGTCGGTGAACACGGCGCTGTTCAGCGTGGCGTAGAAGTTGTCGGAATAGGGCACGACGGAGCCGAGGTATTCGCGGACCAGCTCCGGGTGCTCGCGCACCGCCTCCGAGATCGGGCAGAAGATGACCCCCGCCTCTGACAGCTTCTTCTTGAAGGTGGTGGCGACGGAGACGCTGTCGAACACCGCGTCGACGGCGACGCCGGCGAGCATCTGTTGTTCATGCAGCGGGATGCCGAGCTTCTCGTAGGTCCGGAGCAATTCCGGATCGACCTCGTCCAGGCTCTTCGGCCCATCGGCGCTGGTCTTCGGCGCCGAATAGTAACAGGCAGCCTGGAAGTCGATCGGCGGATATTTCACCTTGGCCCATTCTGGCTCTTCCATCCCCAGCCAGTGGCGAAAGGCCTTGAGCCGCCACTCGAGCAGCCATTCCGGCTCTTGCTTCTTGGCGGAGATGAAGCGGACGGTGTCCTCGTCGAGGCCCGGCGGCGCGGCATCGGCTTCGATGTCGGTGACGAAGCCGTATTGGTAACTCTCGTTGACGAGGCTCTCCACCGAGTCGGCGTTGTCGAGCGAGGCGTTCATGTCCGTCGTCGTCTCCCGAATAGGTTGCGCGGCGCGCCGCTCAGTGCGGCCGGGGGCCGAGCCCGGCCTGCCTCGATGTGGGGATCACCGGTGCCGCCATCTCCTCCAGCGACACCTCTTCCAAGGCCCGACGGATCACCTGGTTGACCGGGTTCCAGTTGCCGCCCATGGGGCATATGGCCTCGATGCCGCAGTGCTCGAGCGAGCCCTCGACGCACGCCGCGAGCGTGATCGGCCCCTCCAACGCGTCTATCACGCTCGCCACGCTGATCTCCCGCGAGGACCTCGCCAGCGCGTAGCCGCCCCCGGCGCCACGCCGCGACGCGACCAGTCCGGCGCCGCTCAACTGCTTCAACAGCTTGGCCACCGTGGGCCCGGGAACTCCCGACAATTTGGCGATTTCCGTCGCCGTCAAGACCTGGTCGCGGCGCCGCGCGAGCTGCGCCAGCACCACGACCCCATAGTCGGTCATCTTGTTCAATCGAACCATTCTCGCCCGCCCTTCCGGATATCGGACTAAATTGGTGCTGAATAAATGTGCCATACCCGCCGCCATGTCAAGCGGAGAATTCGGCGATTGCGGACAAGACCCCCCCCGGGGAGGTTTACGGCGAGGTTCACGCTGGCGGGGTCTTGTCGACGTGGTAGGCTTCGAGGCCGCGAACGGTGACCTCGAATTCGGGGGATGGCGTGACGACGGGATTGATTCGTATCGCTTTTCTTTTGCTGGCGCTACCGCTCCTGGTGGCCGCGAGCGCGCCTCCGGGCTACCAATCCGGCAAGGCGGCATACGGCAGAAAGGACTACGAGAGCGCCGTTCGCGACTGGAAGACGTCGGCCGCGGCCGGCCATGTGCGCTCGCAATTCAACCTGGCGACGATGTACTGGCGGGGGCGCGGCGTGCAACGCGACCGGAAAAAATCCTACGTCTGGTTCGAGCGCGCGGCCAACCGGGGGCATTTGACGTCGCAATACATGGTGGGCCGGTCCTGGGAAACCGGCGCCGGGGTTTCCAAGCATCCCGGACGGGCCAAGGTTTGGTACGAAAAGGCGGCGGGTGCTGGTCACAAACTCGCGCAATACCGACTGGGCCGCATGATGATGCATGGTCTGGGCTTCGAGAAGGCGCCGAAGGATGGCGTCCTTTGGCTGCGGAAATCCGCCGCGCAGGGCGTTGCCGCCGCCTATTACGAGCTCGGACGGGCGTATGCGGCGGGCCGGGGCGTGCCCGAGAACGAGGAAGCGGCGGTCGAGTGGTACCGCAAGGCGGCCGAGGCCGATCATGCCCTCGGAAAGGAGAGGCTGGCGAGCGCGATGATGCGGGGTCTGGGCCTCGCCGCCGATCCCGAGGGCGCGGTCGCGCTCTATCTCGAGGCGATCAAAGGCGGCAGCAAGCTGGCCATGATGGGCCTGGGCGATGCCTATATCCACGGAAAGGGCGGCCTGGAGAAGGCGCCGGAGGTGGGCGCGGCGTGGTATGGCCGCGCCGCCGAGCTCGGCCATTGGAGCGCCGGATTGAAACTCGCCCGGATGTACGACCAGGGCAGGGGCCTGGCGAAGGACCCGGGCCGGGCGCTCCACTGGTACCAGGTCGCGGCCCGGGCCGGCAGCGCCGTGGCGGGCTACCAGGCCGGACGGCGCCATGAACTGGGACAAGGCACCCCGATCGACTACGTGGAGGCGATCGAGTGGTACTGGCGCGCCGCCAAGGGGGGACACGGGAAGGCGATGAAGAAGCTCGGCGGCCTGCTCGAGGCCGGACGAGGCGTCGCCGTCGACCCGGTGGACGCGTTCTACTGGTACAGCCGCGCCGAGGCCCGAGGCGTATCGACGCTGACCGACCGACAACGGCTGATCGGCAAGATGAGCGCGGCCGAGATGGCGGCGGCCAAACGCAAGCTCGACAAGGCGCGGCGCCAGGGGCTCGTCAAGTAAGGGCAGGCCGCGCCCGGCGCGCCTGCCCCAGAGGCCGATTTGCCGCCATCGAACGCTTCCATATGGTCGGATCGTGCTCTAGTCCAGCGGCTTCGGATCTCCGAGCCTGGTCGATAGTTCCCGGTTAAAAAATCCTTCGTCAGGTTCGCCCGAGAGTGTCCGATGACGGTGAGGGGGAAAATGCAAAAGTTTCCCATGCGCGACTTGGAGATCGAAGCGCGCAAGGGCGATGCCGCCTAGGAGCCGAGCGAAAGGAAGCATCATGATGTTCTCGAAACCATCCCTGATGACACGAATCGTCGTGGGCAAGATCGTCGGGGCCGTCATCGGCCTCGCCGGCTTTCTCATGCTGCCCCTGTTCTGGCCCGAAGCCGATTGGCTGATCCGGTGGGGCGTGTTGCTGTGGTACACGACCGTCGGCGCCATCATCGGCGTGATGGGCGTCTATACGCGCCATCCGTTGCTGAATTTTCCCATGCCCTGGTGGCTGCGCGCGCCGGGGCTGGGGGCGTGGATGAACTTCGTGCTCGTCTTCTTCACTTACGAGAAGATGGAGGCGATCCTCGTCTCCATGTTTGGCGTGGAGAGCGCTTGGACGTCACCGTTCTGGTTCGTCCTGGAGGGTGCGTTGGTGGGGCTGATCATCGGCTTCCTCGCGACGCGCCTCGGCGGCGAGGGCGAGGCGGCGCTCCGCGCCGACCTGCGCGCGCGCGAAGGGCATTGAGCGCCGCGCGTCCCGTGCCTTCCAGCTGCTCGAGCGGCCGCCGTTCGGGGGAGAAGCCGGGATCGCCAGACTCGTCTCGGCGTCGCTTGCGCGGCGATTGCGCCAGGGCCTGGGCGGCAGGCTCGGATCGACTACGCCGCTTCGTCGAGCGCCTCCTGGATCGAGCGGTGGTAGAAGCCGAGCGCGGGCTCGTTGCGGCCGAAGACGACGTGCGGTTGTGCCTCGGTGTGGAAGCTCCGCTGAATGCCCTCGCCGAGGGGGAAGTCCTCGTTCTGAACCACTTCCATCAGCAAGTTCATGTTGTTGTCCCAGTGACGCCGAGCGCTGTCGGTGGACGTCGGCTCGGGCGTATAGAGTGAAATGTACATCCGGCTCGCGTCGGGGCCGCCCATCGGCTCCACCCGCCAGGTCTCCAGATGGTCGCCCTGCACCAGGAACACGGTGTTGGGGAACAGCACGTAGACGATCGCGGTGTGGTGGATCAGATCCCAATCCGCTTCCGGGCGCTGGCGCATTTCGTCGAAGCTTGGGCGCACGTAGATGCCGCGCAAGTTGCGGCCGTAGCCGTCGAAGGTGGCGACGTTGGAGCGGATGATGCCGGTCAGCGTGTCCTTGTGCAGCACGTTCAGGTGGTAGGTCTCGAGGAAGGTGTCGACCACCAGCTTCCAGTTCATCTCCTGCTCCAGCACACGGGTCTCGAAGTGATGGTAGCTGGCCAGGTCGTAGGCGCGAAGCTCCTCCTCCAGGGGCGAGGTCAGATGGCCCTCGATGTCGATCTCGGCGCCGGGCGTCGCCACCACCCAGACCATGCCGTCCTTCTCCACCAGCGGCAGCGGAGTCAGGCCATACGTCGCCTGGTCGATCTGGTCGAAGCCCTCGAGGTGCGGGATCGCCACCAGGCGGCCCGAGCGGTCGTAGCTCCAGCCGTGGTAGGGGCAAGAGAACGATTTGCCGCACTCGCCCCGGCCCTCCAGCAGCATGGCGCCACGGTGGCGGCAGACGTTGAGGAAGGCGGCGAGCCGGCCCTCGTCGTCGCGCACGATCAGGATCGGCACCCCGTCGACGATCTCGGCCCGGTAGCCGCCGGGCTCCGGAAACTCGCAACCGAGCCCCATGAAGAGCGGGCCCTCGCGAAAGAAGGCCTTCCGCTCGCGCGCGAGGCGCGAGGGGCAGGTATAGCCCGCGACGGGGTTGCGATAGACCTCGTCGGCCATCGCCGTGGTGCGGTTGTCCAGATAGTCGCAAAGCCGGCGAGCCTGGGTGATCTGAACCTCTCGTCGCATCTTCGGATCCTCAAGCGTAAGGGACGGCCACCCGCCCGATCTTCTCGCGGGCGATGATCATTTTCTGAATTTGCTCCGTTCCATCGCCGATTTGAAGCCCCATCACGTCGCGCAGACGCTGTTCGTGCGGCAGATCGGTGCTGTAGCCGTAATGGCCGTGGGTCAGCAGGCAGCGGTGAATGACCTGAAAGGCCAGTTGCGGACACCACCATTTGCACATCGCCGCCTGCGAGGTGTGCGCCATGTCCCGGTCGCGCAGCCAGAGCGTCTGGTAGCACAGCAGGCGGGCCGCCGTCATCTGCGTCTCCGCCTCCGCCAGCGGTTCCGTCACGCCCTGGAACTTGGCGATCGGCATGCCGAAGGCTTCCCGCTCGGTGATGTATTGCCAGGTCTCCTCCAGCGAGGCGAAGGCCGGCGCCAGGCACTGCAGGCCGATGATCGCGCGGCTGTAGTCGAAGCCGTTCATGATCTGGCGAAAGCCCTCGCCCTCATCGCCGATCATCCTCTCGGGCGGGACCTCGACATCGTCGAAGAAGACCGAGCTGCGGCCGACCGCGCGGGTGCCGAGGTCGTCGAAGGTGGTGACGCTGATGCCGGGCGCGTCCATCGGCACGACGAAGGCGGTGACGCCGCGCGCCCGCTCCTCGACCGCGCCGGTTCGCGCCAGCACGACGATCTCGTCGGCCTGGTTGGCGAGCGAGATCGAGGTCTTCTCCCCGTTCAGCACGAAGCGGTTGCCCTCGCGTCGCGCCTTCAGGATCAGCCCGGCGGCGTCCGAGCCGCCGCGCGGCTCGGTCAGGCCGAGGGCCAACACGCTCTCGCCCTTGCACATCGGCTCCAGGATCTCCCGGGCCAGCCCCGGCGAGGCGTGGCGCGCGATCATCGAGCCCAAGAGCGAGCCGTTCAGCACCACGTAACAGACCGAATGGTCGGCGCGGCCGATCTCCTCGGCGATGATGCCGGTCGTGGTGGTATCGAGTCCGAGGCCGCCGAATTCCTCCGGCACGTCGGCGCCGACGAGGCCGAGCCCGCCCATCTCGCGGGTCAGATCCTTGCCGATCACACCCGCCCCCTCGCGCGCCTTGTAGGTCGGCGCCAGGCGGTCGGCGGCGAAGCGCCGGGCCGTCTCGCGGATGGCCTCCTGTTCCTCGCTGAAGGCGAAATCCATAGTGGCGTTCCCTTGTCGTTGGGCCGGAGGAACTAGGACGTTGTCCGACCCGGTCCGGCCACCTGGCGATGGCGATTTTGCCTCATGACATGTGGCGGCGAAAGTCGGCCGCCCGCTTCTCGCCGAGGGCGGTGAAACCTTCCTTCGATTCCGCCGTGTCGCCATGGGTCATGGCCACGCTCTCGCCGTTTTCTGTTAGGGTGCGCACCATCCTCGAATTCTAACTAACGATCGTTGGAATTCCCAGTTCCAATTGGCCGTGTTCCACGGAGTTTCCATGCCCGACGCCGCCCGCGCCGAAGCCACCAAGTCGGAGGTCAGCCGCCAACGCATTCTGGATGCGGCGGCCAAGACGTTTCGCGACAAGGGCTATGTCGCGACTCGGCTGCAGGATATCGCCGAGGTCGCCGGGCTCCGCGCCGGCAGCATCTACTATCACTTCGCCTCCAAGGAGCACATCCTGGAGGCGGTGCTGGCGATCGGCATCGTGCGTCTGCGCCAGGCTCTCTCGGACGCCCTCGCAGGCCTGCCCGCCGAGGCCAGCCACCGGGACCGGATCTTCGCCGCCGCCCGGGCGCATCTCTCGACCTTGCTGGCGCAAGGCGCCTACACCTCCGCCAATATCCGGATATTCGGTCAAATTCCGGAGGAAATTCGGACCCGCCACCGCGAGGAGCGGCGCGAATACGAACAGGACTGGCGCGTCTTGCTGCGGGCGGCGCAAGAGGCCGGTGAGATACATGGCGGGGTCGACCTGCGGCTGATGCGCCTGTTTCTCCTGGGCGGGCTCAATTGGACGATAGAGTGGTACCAGGACGGTGGCGCCACTAGCATCGACACCATCGCCGAGAGTTGTTGCCGGGGCCTGTTCGAAGGCGTCCACGGCTGACGGCGCGGGGCCGCCCGGAACTCACGAAATCAGGCCGAGCGCCTTCATATCTCGATCACGAGGCTGGTTTTTGGTCTCGCGCAACAGATCAGAATATGGCCCGGGCCAGGCTCGTCCAGAGGCTCTTCGAAATATTCGACCTCGCCCTCGGTTAATTCGGAGATGCAGGTGTTGCAGATGCCCGACCGGCAGCTGTAGTCGGGGTTCAGGCCCTGCCTCTCGGCCAACTCCAGGATGCTGTCGCACGTCGGGTCCCAGCCGACGGTCAGGCCCGTACGCGCGAAGGCAACTTGGATCCCGCCGACGAGTTCCGCCTCGGCTGGCGGCATCTCTCCTTGACGGGCGGGTTCGGTGTCGTCTTGCAGGATCGAGCCCGGACCGAAGAACTCGTAATGGATTCGCGCCTCGGAGACACTCAGAGACAGCAAGCCACAATAGAGTGTCTTCATGAAAGGCGGCGGCCCACACAGATAGAAGTCGTAATCATCGAACGGAAGCAATTGTTTCAACAGCCCGATATCGACGCGCCCCGGACTGTCATAGTCGCGGCCTTCGACGTCGTCCGGGTCGGGGTCGCTATAGCGGATATGAGCGCAAATGTTGTTATTCTCTTCGGCGATCCTTCGAACATGCTGGCCCATGGCGTGCTCGCGGCCATTGCGCACGCCATGAATAAACCATACCGGTTGCCCGGAGCGGCTCCGAACGATCGCGTTCATCATGGCGATCATCGGGGTCAGGCCGACGCCACCGCTCAGCAGGACGATCGCCCGTTCGCTCTCCTGGTGGAGATGGAATTTGCCACGCGGTGCACCGACACGCAGCTTTGTGCCGACCTCTACCCGGTCATGGAAATAATTGGACGATAGCCCAGGTGGCAAGTCGGGTTTTTCCCGAGGGGCGGGCTCGCGCTTTATGCTGACGCGATAATATTCGGGATTGGCACACTCGGAGAGAGAGTACGTGCGGATCACCGGCTTTTCGTGGCCCGGAATGTCGAGTTCGAATGTGAGGAACTGGCCGGGTCGGAAATCGGGCAGGGCCACGCCATCCTCCGGCAACAAATAGAAGGAGGTGATGGTCTCGCTTTCCGGCTCCTTGCGCTCGACGATGAAATTCCGGATTCCCTGTCGACCCCGGATCGATCTCTCCGCCTTGGCGAGTCTCTCCTGAAACGAGCCCTTCCAGCCGTGCGAGAGCGCCGGAATTTGTAGCGCTTGCCTGGTGGCCTCCAGATCGTCCTTGTCGAAGAACAGAAGATTGCTGACTTTGCTCACCGTCAAGCGGCGTGGATCTCTCCTGACAAGTTCGATGGCGTCGCCGGCTCCAACCTCACCCTCTTCGAGGACGCGGAGATAGAACCCGACCCTGCCGCTTTTAAGGAACCGATTCTGAAACCCATCGCTTCCCATTTTGATCGCGAGCTTGTAGCAGGGGATGCGGGGCTGGCTCACTTCGACAAGTGCGTCGCCGATGCGGAACACATCGCCGATACAAATCTCATCGTCGAGCATGCCTTCGACGGTGAAATTCTCACCGAACTGCCCGAGGGTGAAATCGCCACGCCCGAGTTCGTGCTCCCAATAGGCGTAGTTCTCGAACGGATAGGCGTAGACCGCGCGGAAGGCACCCCCATGGCCCCAAAGATCCGCCTGCCCGTCCCCTTCCAAGTTGAGTCGCCGCAGCATGATCCGGCCGTCGACGGGCGCCTTGAAGATGCCCGTCGTCACGGCTTTGTTCTCGTGTTCGATATCCCTCGGCATGGATATGTTGACGGACAGAAGCGACATCGGCGCGTGCGCCTCGGTCCCCGGGGTCTCGCAATCCACTGATTCGAACGCGTCGAAGACGGGGGAATAGTCCTGGAACCGCCACGTCAAGGGCAAGGCCACCTCGATGTGGATGACGTCCTCGAGCTGGAACGATACCACCCGCTTGGCGCCGGGGAACCTGCAAACATGCTCGGGCTCCCAGAGGATCGCGGCTTCCCCTGTGAGCTGAAGGCAATCTCCGGTGTCAAAATCGATGAACAGGAGGCCGCATCTCGGATCGACCTCGATGTTGCCCAGCGTGTTGAACATGCAGTTGCCGGCGTAATCGGGGAACAGAAGCAAACTTTCATGGGCCACGATGACGAATCCGGGCCGACCGCCACGGTGCGATACGTCGACCCCGTGGCTCCAGTCCTCGCTATCCTCGGAGAATTGGCTGGCGATGAACAGGGTGTCGGAGCGGGCGATGAGGGCCGCTTCGTCTTTCGTTAGCGCGGAACCGCGATTCACCACCCTCTTATCGCCGATGTCCATGATGTCGTCTGTGAACTGGTATTGACGAGATTGGATGTATTTCGGGCAGTTGCCAAAACTCTGCGCCACCCGGATTTCGAACGCTTCTTCGCATGCGTGCGCGATCTTTCCGTTCGCCCGATTTCGCCGGCGGGTATCGAATTCAAGCCCGAGAACCCCGATCTCGGCACCCTCGACCAGCGCCTTGGCCAACGGATCGCCGTAGATCGGCCGCGCCGTGACCACGAGCGTCCGGGGATCGATCGCACGGACGAAGCCAGGGTTCCCCGCAAGGACCGATGCCCACGGCCGACCACAGGCGTCCACCGAACCGACCACCAAGAGTGGAAGCCGCGCAAAAAACGCCTGATGCTGTTCCGGCATGTGGTCGCGAATGACCCGACTCCCCAACGCCTCCATCCTGTCTTGTATTCCGAGCCGGGCCTGGATCGTTTTCTCGCCTCGGTGAAATGGTGACGTCCCGTTCGACATATCCGATCACTCCGCTTGTCCAAAAACGTTCAATCCAATCATTGCTCGCACGGGCGCCTCACGGTTCGATTTTTAGGCTATTCGAGGGGCTTCAGATCCCCCAGCATCGTCGGGATCAACTCGGTGACGGTGGGGTGGATATGCACGGCGCGCTGGATCACGGTGTAGGGCGCGTCGGCGTACATCACGTCGAGTAGGGAATGGATGACCTCGTCGCCGCCGATCCCGAGGATCGCCGCCCCGAGGATCCTCTTGCTTTCGGCGTCGATCAAGACCTTCATGAAGCCCTGTGTCTCGCCGCGCTCCCGCGCGCGTCCGACGCGCGCCATCATCATCTTGCCGATCAATGCCTTGCGGCCCGACTCCCGGACCTCGCGCTCGGTCATCCCGGCGCGGCCGAGAGGCGGGTCGATGAAGAGCCCGTAGTTGGTGATCCGGTCGCTGACCCGGCGGGGATCGTCGTCGAACATGTTGGCGGCGAGAATTTCGTAATCATTGTACGAGGTGTGGGTGAACGCCGCCCGCCCGTTCGCGTCGCCGATCGCCCAGATGCCGGTAACGTTGGTGCCAAGCTGATCGTCGACAACGATGAAGCCGCGCCCGTCGGTCTCGACGCCGGCCTTGTCGAGCCCGAGATCGTCGGTGTTGGGGCGGCGGCCGACCGCCAGCAGCAGGTGCGAGCCGACGACCTCTTCGGGGCCTGGATCGCAGCTCGCGGTTATCGCCACCTGGTCGCCGCGATTCTCCAGGCTCACGCACTCCGCGCCGAGGCGCACCTCGACGCCTTCGTTCTCCATGATCTCCTTCACCGCCTGGGAGACATCCTCGTCGTCGCGCGCGATCAGCCGGTCGCCCATCTCCACGACGGTGACGCGGCTGCCAAAGCGGCGGTACATCTGGGCGAACTCCAGCCCGATGTAGCTCCCGCCGATGATCACCAGATGCTCGGGCAGGAAGTCGACCTCCATCATGCTCGAGTTGGTCAGGTAGTCGACGGCGTTCACGCCCGGCATGTCGGGAATTCGCGCACGCGCGCCGACGTTGAGGATGATCCGCGCGGCCTCCAGCACCTCGCCGTCGACGCGGACCGAGTTGGCGCTCTCGAGGCGGCCATGGCCCTCGTACACGGTCAGGTTCTCCATGTTCTCGAGCCAATTCGTGACCCCTTCGTTGGATTGTTTGACGATGCCGTCCTTGCGTGCCTTGACCTGCTTCATATCGACCTTGATCCGCCCCTCGATGGTGACGCCGAAATCGCCGCCGCGCCGCGCCATGTGCGCGGCCCGCGCGCTTGCGACCAAAGTCTTGGTCGGGATACAGCCGACGTTGACGCAGGTGCCGCCAAATAGCTTCCGTTCGATGATCGCCACCTTCATGCCCTCTCGGGTCATCCGTTGCGCCAGCGACGGCCCCGCTTGGCCGGTGCCGATGATGATTGCATCGAATTTTTCAGCCATGTCCCACCCTCCAAATACCTAAAAATCGGTAACTGCCCAGGTAGCTGATTTCGATGAGGCTGCGGATTGGGTCTCTGGGGGCAGATTTTGTGGGTTTGGGGCGCTGACGGCCTAGATTTCGTTTGACAGAGGGTGGTTGATCGATTCTAAGGATTCGATGGATAGGGATGTTCTTGTCTTTTTGTCGAAAGACGAGCTGATCGATGTGGTGCTGGCCCAAGGGTCGCGGCTCGCCGAGTTCGAACTCCGGCTTGGTGAACTCGAGCGCCGGCTTGGCCTGAACAGCGGCAAGCCACCGTCGAGCGATGGATTGAACAAGCCACCGGCGGGTAAAAAGAAGCGCACCAGGAGCCTCCGTAAGAAATCGGCCCGCAAGCCGGGCGGGCAAAAGGGCCACAAGGGCGAGACCCTGCGCCAAGTCGCCGATCCCGACGCCACCGTCGACCATTATCCCGAGACGTGCCAGTGGTGTGGTTCGGGATTGACGCCGGATATGGCTACCGGCCATGGGGCCCGCCAGGTTTTCGATCTACCCGAGCCCCGGCCCCTGGTGGTCACGGAGCATCGGGCGCATCGCTGCCGTTGCGGGCATTGCGGCACGTACACTCGGGCTTCTTTTCCCGTCGCCATCACCGGCCCGGTTCAATACGGCGCTCGGATCGGAGCCATGGTGGTCTACCTGTCGCACTACCAACTCCTGCCCGAGGACCGCCTGGCTGAATTGATGAAGGATCTGTTCGGGGCGGAACTGTCTCCGGCGAGCCTCGCGCGGAGGGGCGGGAACAGCGCCGAGTCCGTCCAAGGCGTCGTCGATGTGATCCGCGAACTGGTGAAATCGGCGCCGGTCAAGCACATGGACGAGACCGGCTTGCGGATCGCCGGGCGGACCCAATGGTTGCACGTCGCCTCGACCGCGCGGTTGACCTTCTATCGGGTCTCGGAGCGACGCGGCAGCCTGCTCGGCGGAGTCGGCGGCATCGTCGTCCATGACCACTGGAAGCCGTACTTTACGATGGAGGGCGTACGGCACGCGCTGTGCAACGCCCATCACCTGCGCGAGTTGCAAGCCCTGATCGAGATCGAGAAGGAGGGCTGGGCACGCAAGATGCAGAGACTATTGCGCCGCGCCTGCCACGCGGTAAATCTCGCCCGGGAGCGGGGCGTGGCGCTGAAACCAGGCCTCGTCGAGCGCTTCCGAGGGTGTTACGACGCGATCACGGCCGAGGGCATCGCCTTTCACGAGGCACAACCTCCTCTTGCGCCCAAATCGAGCAAGGCCAAGCGCCGGGGAAGCAAGCCGCGCCGCACCGGGCACAACCTTCTCCGGCGCCTTCAGACACACAAGGAAGACGCGCTGCGCTTCCTCATCAATTTCGCCGTGCCGTTCACCAACAATCAGGCCGAGCAGGACGGGCGCATGATGAAGGTCAAGCAGAAAATCTCCGGCGGCTTCCGCAGCCAGAAAGGCGCCGAAGATTTTGCCACCGTCCGCGGCTTCATCTCGACCGCTAGAAAACAGGGCTGGAACATCATCCAGGCGCTCATGGAAAATCCCGAAACCCTGATCGAGCGTCTCCACGCCGCCTAAAAGGCCACCATGTACCTGGGCAGTTACAAAAATCGTATCATTCTTGTCAGGTATACCCCGACTCCCCGCAGACCCGAAAAAGTTCTGGCAATCCGGCTGCGGATCGATTCTTCTCGCGGTCATGATTCGCGGTGGATTTCTGAGCATCGAGGAACGCGCGGCCCTGGAGGCGGTGATGGGGCATCCGAGCGAGACCCACGGGGTGGCGCGCCGCGCGAACGCCGTTCTGCTCTTGGATGACGGCTTGAGCTGCGTCGAGGTGGCGAAGGTGCTCTACCTCGACGACGACACGGTGCGGACGTGGCTGAAGCGCTACCGTGCGGGCGGCCTGGATGAAATGACGCTGTTCGACTGGCATGGCCGGTCGGGCCATCTGAGCCGGGAGCAAGAGGCGGAGCTTTCGGCCCATCTGAGCCAACGGCTTTACCGCGATACCGGCGAGGTGGCGGCCCATATCAAGGCGACCTACGGAGTGATCTACAGCCATTCGGGCTGCATCAAGGTGATGCATCGCCTGGGCTTCGAATACAAGCGCCCGAAAAGCCTGCCGGCTCAGGCCGATGAGGCCGAGCAGGCCGCCTTTATCGAGGCCTATGATAAGTTGCTCAACGGCTTGGCCGCCGACGAGGTGGTCTACTTCGCCGATGCGGTGCACCCGGAATTCCAGTCCCGCCCAGTCCATGGCTGGGTCAAGAAGGGCGACAAAGTGGCGTTACGCCGGACCTCGGGGCGCCAGCGCATCAATCTCCACGGCGCGCTCAACCTGGAAAACTTCCACTGCCCCTTGGTCCAGGCCGAGAGGATCAACGCCGCCTCGACGATCGCGCTGTTCGAGATGCTGGAGGCCACCAATCCCGGCAAGTCGCGGATCTATGTCTTCGCCGACAATGCCCGCTATCACCACGCCCGCCTGGTCCGACAATGGCTGGAGAGACCGGGTTGCCGCATCAAGCTCATCTTCCAACCGTCCTACGCTCCCCACCTCAACGCCATCGAGCGATTATGGGGCGTCATGCATCGCGAGGTGACCCACAACAGCTTCTACGCCAGCTTCGCCCTCTTCACCGAAGCCATCGACGATTTCTTCCGCCGACGACTGCCACGAGAGTGGACGACGTGGCGCGACACCATCACCGACAATTTCCGAATCATCTCGCACAAGGATTTTCGGGTTCTGGGGTGAGGCGAGTATATTTGCATCTGAGTTGGCGTTTATGGCGGCAACCATGGTACACGACGGCATTTACGTAGGACGTTGAAAAGGTTGTAGGATTCCCGATTCACTCCACGACGAGTCAAGAGGGAAATCATGCGAGACAACCCGATCAACGCCCTGCGTGAGACGCTACGATGCGGCTTCGCCTTTCGCAAGAGCCGTCTGGAGAGCCTTTGCGTCTTGGTCTTCGGCGTGTTCGTCGCCCGGACGGTGAACCTCTCTCACTTGGCCTGCCATTTTCCGGGGCGCGCGCGATCCAGCTCCAACTATCGGCGCCTGCAACGGTTTTTCGAGCAAGTCGATTTCGATTACGATCGCCTCGCCGAGTTCCTGGTCGCGATGATGGGGCTCCAGGCGGGGCCGTGGCGGCTGACCATGGACCGGACCAACTGGCGGCTGGGTCGCCGCGACGTCAACATCTTGATGATCGGCATCGTCAACCGCGCCATCGCCATTCCCGTGTGCTGGCGGGTGCTCGACAAGGCGGGCAATTCCAATACCAAGGAGCGGATCGCGATCCTCGAACACGTCCTCCGGCTCTTCGGGGTCGACAAGATCGCCAGCCTCCTGGCCGACCGGGAATTCATCGGCGACGCCTGGCTGGCATGGTTGCAGGAAAAGGCCATCCCCTTTCACATCCGCATCCGATCCAACATCAAGATCGCCAACACGCGTGGTCGCATGGTCAAGGCGAGGGAGCTGTTTCGCGACCTCAAACCCGGGGAAAGCCGCATCCTCTCCAACGCCAGGCGCCTCTCGGAGGCCAGAAAACCCAAGGCCAGGCCCGTCTTCGTCGCCGCGCTCCATCTCAAGACCGGCGAACTGTTGATCGTCGTGACCAACGACGCGCCCGAGGAGGCCTTGGCCATCTACGCCCAGCGCTGGCAAATCGAGACCCTCTTCGCCGCCTTGAAAACCCGTGGCTTCAACCTCGAAGACACCCACATGACCGACCCGGAGCGCATCTCCAAGCTCACCGCCGTCCTTTCCATCACCTTCTGCTGGGCGCACAAAGTCGGCGATTGGCTCCACGAGGCCGAGCCGATCCGCCTCAAAACCCACAAAAGGATGGCAAAATCCATCTTCCGATACGGTTTCGAGTGGATAAGGCGACAGCTCGTCAATCCTATCGACAGGCGTCAAGCCATTGAGCTGATTCGTTTCCTCGTCCCCGGAAAACCACCAGTCCAGGTGCCCAGGCCAAAGCCAGCATGAACGAGTCGTGTACTGTGGGCGGCAACAATGTTCACATGCATTCGGGCTGTCGAAGCTGGCCATCCGTTTTCGGCGGACGCCCGCTCTTGGCTACGAGTGACCGAATCCGCCACCTCCGCCCCAATCCGAATTATCGGTCAAATGCCGGAGGAATTTCGGACCCGCCACTGCGAGGCGCGGGGCGGCTTCGGGGGCTTTCGAGTCGGAACTCACGAAATCAGGCCGAGCGCCTTCAAGCTCGCGTGCTGGCCGTGGCCGACGATCACGTGGTCGTGCACCGCGATGTCCATCGCCTTCGCGCCTCGACCACCAGCTTGGTCATGTCGATATCGGCGCGGCTCGGCGTCGGATCGCCCGAGGGGTGGTTGTGTACCAGGATGATCGCGGTGGCGCCGAGCTCGAGGGCCCGCTTCACCACCTCTCGGGGATAGACCGGCGTGTGATCGACGGTGCCGCGCTGCTGCTCCTCGTCGGCGATCAGGTAATTGCGGCGATCAAGGAAGAGGACGCGGAAGCTCTCGGTGCGTTCATGGCCCATGGCGATCTGCAGATAGTCCTGCAGCGCGGTCCAGGAACTGAGGGTGGGTCGCTCCCTGAGGCGTCCCCGCGCCAGCCGACGGGCGCCGGCGTCGACCGCCTTCAGGATCGCCACCGCGCCCTCGCCGATGCCGGCGACGCGACGAAGTTGCCTGGGCGGCGCGCTGACCACGGCAGCGAAATCTCCGAACTCCGTCAATAGACGCTTGGCCAGCGGCTTCACGTCGCCCCTGGGATTGGCGCCGAAGAGCAGCAGCTCCAGCAGTTCGTAGTCCGGCAAGGCGTCCGGATCGGCGGCGAGGAAGCGCTCTCGCAACCGCCGGCGATGACCGTGATAGTGGGGTTTCTCGGCCATGGCGCGGGCTCACTCGAACGGAGGCTGGTGCTTTCCGGCGGGCGAGGTGGTGAAGATCTCAACACCGTCGGCGGTGACGCCGACGCTGTGCTCGAACTGTGCCGAGAGCGAACGGTCCTTGGTCACGGCGGTCCAGCCGTCGCTCAATATCTTCACCTGCCATTTGCCCAGGTTGATCATCGGCTCGACGGTGAAGAACATCCCCTCCTTGAGCGTGATGCCGCTGCCGGCCTCGCCGTAATGCAGGACGTTCGGCGCGTCGTGAAAGACCCGGCCGAGGCCGTGGCCGCAGAAATCCCGGACCACCGAATAGCGCCGCGCCTCGGCGAAGCTCTGGATCGCGTGGCCGATGTCGCCGAGGCGCGCGCCGGGCTCGATTTGCCCGATTCCCAGCATCATCGCCTCGTATGTGGTCTCGACCAGCCTGCGGGCCTTCAGGGCGACGTCGCCGAGGAGGAACATCCGGCTGGAATCGCCGTGCCAACCGTCCAGGATGACCGTGATGTCGATGTTGCAGATGTCGCCGTTCTTCAGCACGCGATCGCCCGGAATGCCGTGACAGACGACGTGATTGATCGAGGTGCAGATCGACTTCGGGAAGCCGCGATAGTTGAGCGGCGCCGCGATCGCCTGGTGATCGAGGATGAATTCGTGGCAGATCCGGTCCAATTCGCCGGTCGTGACGCCCGGGTGGACGTGGGCGATGAGCATGTCGAGGACTTCCGCGGCGAGCCGTCCGGCCCGCCGCATCGCCTCGAATTCCCCGGCGCCGTGCAACTTGATAAGTCCGGTATTGCGCTCCGGCGCCTCGGTCGCCGTGACATAGTTCATGCCCTGCGTTCCTCGGCTTCAGACGTTGATATCGAGGCGGGAAGCCAGCTCGATCCCCGCCGTGGTCATCATACAGGAATAGCAAAGTGCCTCAACGCCGCGGCCGCGCGCCTCCTCGAAGCTTCGGGCATACTCGGGGTCGATGTCACCGGCGAGCGCGAAGCGCCGGCAATCCGCGCGCTGCACCAGATAGAACATCACCGCGCGCCCGCCGACATCCACGACATCCGCCAACTCCGCCAAATGCTTGGCGCCGCGCAAAGTGACGGAATCGGGAAACTCCGCCAGCTCCGGCGCGCGCCTGAGGTGAACGTTCTTCACCTCGACATAGCAGGCCGGCAGCACCTCGTCCTCCAGCAGGATATCGATCCGGCTGTTCCGTCCGTAGCGCACTTCTCGACGGAGATGCGCGTAGCCAGCGAGCTCCGGCACCCGGGCGATCCCGATCGCCTCGGCGACGATCCCGTTTGGATGCGCGGTATTGATGCCCACCAAGCCGCCGTCGGCGCTGATCAGCTCGAGCGTGTATTTCAGCTTGCGCTTCGGGTTTCGCGCCGGCGATAGCCAGACGTCGGAGCCGGGCTCGACCAGGCCCAGCATCGAGCCGGGATTGGCGCAATGGGCGGTGACGATCTCGCCGTCGGCCAGTTCCACGTCGGCGAGAAAGCGCTTGTAACGCCGGACCAGGCGTCCAGGCACGAGGGGATCGGGAAATCGCACCGTGGCCTTGCCCAAATCCGCCGCTGACGCCTAAAAGAGCGTGTAGATGAACGGCGCCACCGCGGAGCCTTCAGCGAAGACGATCAGGCCGCCCAGGATCAGCGTCATGATGACGATGGGCAACAGCCAATATTTCTTGCGCATCCGCATGAACGCCCAAAACTCGACCAGGAACGCCATGACGCCACGCCTTCTCCGCGATTGTTGTCGGCTCGGCGGCTGGTTTACTGCGTGAAGGCATTCTTGCCAAGCCTCTTCGCCACCGCTTCGGCGATCAGCTCATGGCCATGCGGATCGGGGTGACCGTCACCGTCGCCGAAATAGGGCTGGCGCGAGGTGGCGGCCGAGCTCCGCGCGCAGCCGCCGTCCCGTGCTCGCCTGGCGTTCCAGATCGACGTGGGATTGCCGATTCGCGATACGGGGAAGGAACACACTCTCCTTCGTCGGGACCAGCAAGAGCAGAAAGCCCACCCCGCGCCGTGCCAGCCGGCGCGCCATTTCGACCAGCGCGCGCTTGATCGCCTCGATGTCGGCGCGAATGCAGGGGTGCGCGGCTTCAGCCGAGCGCCGCGCGAATGGTCTCGGCGTGCGCCGCGATCCGGTCCATGTCGCCCGCTTCAATGCCCCAGTTCAGCATCGCGCCATCGTCCTCGGCGCGGGGGAACACGTGGATGTGGAAATGGAAGACGCTTTGTCCGGCGCCCGCTCCGTTGGCCTGGACGAGGTTGATGCCGTCGGGCGCGAGGCATTCCGCGATGGCCCGGGCGATCCGCTTGGCGGCGGCGATGCAGGCGGCGAGGTCGGCGTCGTCGGCCGCGTAGAGATTTTCCGCGTGCGCCTTGGTGATCACCAGGCAGTGGCCGTCGTTGAAGGGGTTGATGTCCATGAAGCACAGCACGCGATCGTCCTCGTGGATCTTGAAACAGGGAATCTCGCCGGCGACGATCTTGCAGAAGATGCAGTCGCTCTCGTGATCGGTCATCGTCTCCTCCCATGGGGCAGTTGCTCGCGTCCGGGACAAGCTATGCCACGAGCTGGCGCTCGCGTTAGCCATCGCGGAGGTGATTTGGCTCGGGCCTGAGCATCGCGTAATGTCATCCCAGAGGTATACGATTTGCCCGAAGCCTTGATCTGGATCGTGTTCGCGAGTTTCGTCGTCGCGCCGATCCTCGCCGCCGCCATGCTCGGTCTGTTGGGGCGCGGCATGAATCGGCGGCGCGACGCCATCGCCGAGTGGCACAACCGCGGCATGGCGCAGCGACCGCCGGCGACGCTTCGCGACCTCTCGCGCATGGCCGAGTTCGACCGCCGTCACCGCCGCTGTCTCGTCTGGTGCTGGAGTGGTTGGATCGTGGGCGCGGTCATGGTCGCGCTCTCGCTTCCGTTGAGCGGTATCGCCATCGCCACGCTGACCTCGATATGGGCCCGCCGCGCTCATCTGCGCTGCCCGGAATGCGATACCTCGCCGGGCTTTCGCGGGCTCGAGTGGGGCTGGGGCTGTCGCGGGTGCGGGGCCAAGCTCCGGCCCTGAATCCCTCGTTCAATCCCGCTCCAAGCGACGGATCGCCAACGCCAGGACGATCGACATCGCGCTCGCCACGATGAAAAGGCTGCTCGCGCGTTGCCAGTCGCCGGCCTCGCCCACCAGCCAGGCGAGGATCGGGGGTCCGAGCAGACTGCCGCATTGGGCCGCCTGCATGACCACGCCGTTGCTGGCCGAGACGTCGCCGGCGCTGGGCGCGTGGCGCACCGCGCCGGTCAACGCGGCGGCGGGTGTCACGCCGTTGATCAGGCTGTAGAGGAAGGCGGCGAGGATCTTCCACGCATCGTCGACCGCGTCGGAATAGATCACGCTTCCGGCGATGGCCGCGGTGATCGCGGCGAGCGCGATCAGCCGCCAACCCGGCACGCCGCGCCGCAACAGCCAGGCGCCGCCGAGATTGCCGCCGACGTTGATCATCACCACCATCGCCGTGACGAAGGCGGCGAACTCGGCGCCGTGGCCCAGGCGCTCGATCAACAAGGTCGGCAGCCAGGCCATGATCGCGAACCATTGCAGGGTGTAGAGCGCGAAGCAGAAGCCGAGCAGCCACGGTCCCGGCACTCGGAGGACGGCGAGGATGGCGGCGCGGTCGCGTCGGGGTCCGCGCACCGCGCCCGCCGGCCATCGCGCCCTTGTCGTCAGCGCCACGAACAGGGCGGCGTAGGCGGCGGCGAGGAGGGCATTGGCGAGCCAGAGGCCGCGCCAGCCGACGGCGGCGAGGACCAGGGGCGCCGCCAGCAGCATGAGCGAGACGCCGGCCGGCAGATAGGCGCTCCACAGGCCGATGGCGAGGTTGCGGTCGTCGGCTCGAGTGGCACGGACGATCTGCGCCGGCGCGGCGACGACCACGGCGACGAAGCCGAGGCTTTCCAGCAGGCGGGCGGCGAGCAGCGGCGCGATGCCCTGGGCGATGCCGCCGAGCGCACCACCGGCGGCCATCGCGCCCAAGGCGGCGAGCAATGTCGATCTCGGTCCGACCCGGTCCGCCGCCAGGCCGAAGGCGATGCCGAGGCCGGCAGCCACCAGGTTCAGCAGCGAGGCGAGCCAGCCGCCGGTCACCATCGAGACACCCAACTCGGCCCTGAGCGCCGGTAGCGCCGGTGGCACCTTGCCGAACTGGAAGGCGGCGATCAGGCCGACGCCGAGCGCCAGCGCCACGATGTCCCAACGGGTCTCGGGTGGCGCCGGCGGGGCGGTCACGAATTGCCTGCCCCCTGGTCGGGTGGCCGCCGCTCGGCAAGGGCGAGTTGGCCGTCGGTCGCGTCCGGCTCCCTCGTCGCATATCGGTGGACGTAGTCGCGTTCCCCTATCTGGCCGTCGTGCGGGCTCATGGTCGCGGGCTTCCGTTCCAGGGCTCTGGTCACTAGCCTTACCGAACTCGGCGCGACGTTCGCAACCCGGGCGCGCCGGAGGAGGGGAGTCGCACGCCATGCAGGGCCTCGGCGAGATACTGCCCGCCTCCCGTGTCGCGGCGATGCGGCGGGCTGGTGGCGAGAGCGGGCGCGGGCGCTCGCATCGGAAGCTGTGATGGAGTGAGGCGATGAACGACGACATGGCGGCCCGGCTGGCGGCGCTGGAAGCGAAGGTGGGGGAGCTCGACGACATCGAGCAAATCCGTCGTCTCCGCAACGACTACCACCAGGCGATCAACGAGGGACGCTACGACGAGATCCCGGCGATGTGGACCGAGGACGGCAGCCTCGATTTTAACTATATCGGCAAGGCCCAGGGGCGCGAGACGATCCACAAGTTCTTCGCCGCGACGCCCAAGGTGCTGCCCTTCATCAAGCAGTTCATCCACAATCATGTCGTCGATCTCGACGGCGACCGGGCCAAGGGCTACAGCTACATGGAGGCGCGCACCGTCAACAAGGGCGAAGCCTATATGGTCGCCGGCCGCTACGACGACGACTATGTGCGCCAGGGCGGTGTGTGGAAATTCAGCCACATGAACTTCCTCGCCTACTTCACCGTGCCGTTCAATGAAGGCTGGGCGCAGGAGGACCTCTTGAAGATGAACCGTCGCGACCCGAATTAGGGAGGTGGGCATGGGCAGGCCGCGCGAGGAAACGGCGTGGCGCGCGATGGTTAGGCGTGCCGGAGTGCCCTGGTGACCGATAGTCAATTCGAGCTTCTGCGAAGCCGCCGATTCCTGCCACTCTTCGTGACGCAGTTCCTCGGCGCGTTCAACGACAACGCGTTCAAGAACGCGCTGATCATCCTGGTGACCTTCCGGGGTGCCGATGCGCTCGGTCTCGACGCCGGCATCATGGTGGCGTTGGCCGCCGGGATCTTCATCCTGCCGTTCTTCCTCTGCTCCGCGACCGCGGGCCAACTCGCCGACAAGCACGAGAAGGCGAAGCTGATTCGCATCATCAAATTCGCCGAAATCGTCGCCATGGCGTTGGCGGTCGTCGGCCTCTTCCGCCAGGACGTCTGGATGCTGATGGGCGTGCTCTTCCTGATGGGGACGCAGTCCGCCTTCTTCGGCCCGCTCAAGTACGCGATCCTGCCCGACCACGTGGCACGCGAGCGTCTGCTCGCCGCCAACGGTCTGATCGAAGCCGCGACCTTCATCGCCATCCTGCTCGGCACCATCGCCGGCGGCGTGCTGATCTTGCTTGCCCAGGGCACGCTCTACATCTCGGTCCTGGTGGTGGGGCTTGCGGTTCTGGGCTTCGTCGCGAGTTGCTTCATCCCGAGCGCCGGCCCGGCGATCCCCGACCTCGCGATCAACCCCAACTTCCCCGCCGAAATCGGCAACATCATCGGCCACGCGCGGACCCGCCGCGAGGTCTTCCTCTCGATCATGGGAATTTCATGGTTCTGGCTGGTGGGCGCCGTCTATCTCGCCGAGTTGCCGACCTACGCCAAGGACGTGCTGGGTGCCAACGAGCACGTCGTGACGCTCTTCCTCGCGACCTTCGCGATCGGCATCGCCGTCGGCTCGGTGCTCTGCAACCGGGCACTGCGCGGCGATATCAGCGCCAAGTTCGTGCCCGTGGGCGCGATCGCAATGACCGTCTTCGCCCTCGATCTGGTAGCGGCCAGCACCGGCGTCCCGACCCCCGCCGGTGGTGCGGCGATGAGCATCGGCCACATCATCACGAGTTTCGCGGGCGTGCGGATCCTCGTCGATCTCTTCCTGATGGCGCTGGCGGGCGGCTTCTATACGGTACCGCTCTACGTCATCCTGCAAGCGGCGAGCAGCGCCGAACACCGGGCGCGCAACATCGCCGCCAACAACATCCTGAACGCCCTCTTCATGGTTTTGGGTGCCGGCGCGACGATCGTGCTGCTCGCCCTCGGCAGCTCGGTACCGGACATCTTCCTCTATATCGCGATCCTGAACGCAGCTGTCGCCGCCTATATTTGCAAACTGCTGCCGCGCGAGGTGGTGAACGCGGTGGCCAGGTGGATCCTCGGGCTGCTGTACCGGGTCGAGGTCCGGGGCGAGGCGAATTTCCGCGCGGCCGGAAACCGCGTGGTCATCGTCGCCAACCACACCAGCTACCTCGACGGCGCCTTGCTCTGCGCCTATCTGCCGCGCACGCCGACCTTCGCCATCAACAGCCATGTCGCGAGCAAGTGGTGGGCCAAGCCCGCGTTCCTGCTGTTCGAACTGTTGCCGCTCGATCCCACCAACCCGATGGCGGCGAAGACCCTGGTAGGGGCGGTGAAGGCGGGGAAACGCTGTCTGATATTCCCGGAAGGGCGGATCACGACCACCGGCTCTTTGATGAAGGTCTACGAAGGGCCGGGCACGATCGCCGATCTGGCCGGCGCCAAGATTCTGCCGATCCGCATCGAGGGCGCGCAGTACACACCCTTCTCGCGGCTCGGCGACAAGCTTCGGCTGCGCTGGTTCCCGCGCATCACGCTCACCATCCTGGAGCCCCGAGCGCTGGAGGCGCCGGCGGAGCTCAAGGGGCGGGCCAGGCGACGCCTGCTGGGCGAACAGCTCTACGACATCATGGCGAGCATGATGTTCCTGACCGCCGACACCGAGCGGACGCTGTTCCAGGCGCTCTGCGACGCGCGCGCGATGCATGGTGGGTCCAAGACGGTGCTGGAGGATGTCGAGCGCATTCCCGTCAGCTACCGCCGATTGATCCTGGGCGCGCTCGTGCTGGGCCGCCGGCTCGCCCGCTCGTCCAAGGTCGGCGATCATGTCGCCCTGATGTTGCCCAACGCCAACGGCGCCGTGGTGGCCTTCTTCGCGTTTCAGGCCTTCGGCCGGATCCCGGCGATGCTGAACTATACGGCGGGCGTCGACAACATACGGTCCGCCTGCCGCGCGGCTCGCGCCGAAACGGTGCTCACCTCGCGTCGCTTCGTGGAGCTGGCCAAGCTGGAAGATGTGATAGCCGGCCTGGAGGCGGAGGCGAAGGTTACCTACCTGGAGGACATCGGGGCCGAGATCTCCATCCTGGACAAGCTCTTCGGCCTGGCCGTCCGGCCGGTGGCGCGCTTCGTCGCCGGGCTCCTTTCCGAGCGCGCGACACCGAGTGACCCCGCCGCGGTGCTCTTCACCTCGGGCTCCGAGGGCAAGCCGAAAGGCGTCGTGCTCAGCCACCGCAACCTGCTCTCCAACCATTACCAGCTTTCCGCCCGCGTCGATTTCAACCCCACGGACAAGGTCTTCAACGCGCTGCCGCTGTTTCATTCCGTCGGGCTGTCGAGCGGACTGCTGTTGCCGGTGCTCTCGGGCGTCGAGGTCTTCCTCTATCCCTCGCCGCTGCATTACCGCATCGTGCCGGAGCTGTTCTACGACACCAACGCCACCATCCTCTTCGGCACCGATACCTTCCTCGCCGGCTACGCGCGCGCGGCCCACCCCTACGACTTTTATAATCTACGCCACGTCTTCGCCGGCGCGGAGAAATTGCGGGCCGAAACCCGGCGGGCCTGGGCCGAGAAGTTTGGCAAGCGGATCCTCGAGGGCTATGGCGCCACCGAGACCTCGCCCGTCATCTCCACCAACACGGCGATGCACTACCGCGCCGGAACGGTCGGTCGGCTCTTGCCCGAGATCGAGGCGGAACTGGAACCGGTACCGGGGATCGAGGTCGGCAGCCGTCTCTTCGTCTCCGGCCCCAACGTGATGCTCGGCTATCTGCGTGAGGGCGGCTTCGGCCGTATCGAGGCGCCGCACGAGGGCTGGTACGACACCGGCGACATCGTCGAGATCGACAGCGACGGCTTCATCACCATTGTCGGGCGGGTCAAGCGCTTCGCCAAGATCGGTGGCGAGATGGTCTCGCTGACCCAGGTCGAGCAGCGCGCGGCGGAGCTCTGGCCCGAGACCCGGCACGCGGCGGTCGCGCTGCCGGACCCGAGGCGAGGGGAGCAGATCATCCTGCTGACCGAACAGCTCGATGCCGAGCGCGCCGATATCCAGGCCCACATGCAGGGCATGGGCGATGCCGAGATCACGATTCCCCGAGCCGTGGTGAAGCTGGCGGAACTGCCGCTCCATGGTAGCGGCAAGGTCGACTATGTGACGAGCGAGACGCTCGCCGGCGCGGCGCTCGCGGACTGAGGTGCATGCTCCGTTTGGGTTGACAATTCCCGCCCGCCCGGAAAACATCGGGCCGCCCCCAACAGACAACGTGGAACGACGCATGGCGGTGCATATCGGAGTGGATGTCGGCGGCACCTTCACCGACATCGCCATCGCCGTGGGGGAGGAGAATCGCCTCGTCCTCTATAAAACGCCCTCGACGCCAGATGAGCCCGATCGGGCCATCGTCGAGGGCCTTTCCCGCGCGCTGGCGGAGAACGCCATAAGTGCGGCGGACGTCGTGCTGTTGGCGCACGGCACCACGGTCGGCACCAACGCGCTTATCCAGCGCCGGGTCGGCAAGGTCGCGGTGGTGACGGGACGGGGCTATCGCGACCTTCTGGAAATCGGCCGGCAGATCCGCCCGAAGGTCTACGACATGCACACCGACTTCCCCGACCCGCTGGTCCCGCGCAAGCTCCGGCTGGAGGTCGGAGAGCGGATGCGCGCCGACGGCATCGTCCACCGGCCGCTCGCCGAGGATGAAGTGCGCGAGGCCGGCGAATGGCTGCGGGCGGAGGGAGCGGACTGCGTCGTCGTCTGCTTCCTGCATTCCCATCTCTACCCCGCCAACGAGCGACGCGCGGCCGAGATCCTGCGCGAAGTCATGAGCGACACGACGCGTATCATCGCCTCCTCCGACGTGTACCCTGAGTTTCGTGAGTACGAGCGCTTCTCGACGGCGGTGCTGAACGGCGCCTTGCTGACCGTGATGGACGCCTATCTGGACCGTTTCACCCGGGCCGTCGGCGACCTCGGCATCGGAATCGAGCCGACCGTCAGCCAGAGCGCGGGCGGCTTGATGTCGGTGGGCATGTCACGGGAATTTCCGGTCCGCTCGGCGCTCTCGGGCCCGGCGGCGGGTGTCATCGGGGCGGCCCAACGAGCCGGCCTGGCGGGCTTTGGCGATGTCATCACCCTCGATGTCGGCGGCACCAGCACCGACGTCAGTCTGCTTTCGGGCGGCGAGCCGTCGCTCGTCGGGAGCCGCCGGCTCGCCGGTTTCCCGTTGCGGCTACCGACGCTCGACGTCAACGCCGTCGGCGCCGGCGGCGGTTCGATCGCCTGGATCGACCGCGACGGCCTGTTGAAGGTGGGACCGGGGAGCGCCGGCGCCGATCCGGGCCCCGCCTGTTACGGCCGGGGTGGCGAGGCGGCGACGGTGACGGACGCCAACGTACTGCTCGGACGCTTGCCGGGCGATTCGCTGCTCGACGGTCGGATGGCGATCCGCCGAGACCTCGCGGAAGCCGCGGTGGATGCACTGGCCGCGGCGCTCGGGCTCGAGCGGATGGAGACGGCGCACGGCATCGTCCGCGTCACCTCGGCCGTGATCGTCAAGGCGATCCGCACCATCTCCATCGAGCGGGGCTTTGATCCGACCGGCTTCACCCTCTTCGCCTTCGGCGGCGCCGGGCCCTTGCACGCGATCGACGTCGCGCGCGAACTCGCCATCGAGCGGGTGGTGGTCCCGCCGAACCCGGGCATCCTCTGCGCCGAGGGACTGCTGGCCTCCGACCTGGCCGCGGATTTCATCCGTTTCGACCTGAACCGCTTCGACGCCGGCATCGTCGATGGTCTGCGAGGCCGAATCGCCGAGTTGGAGGCTCAAGTCGCTGGCTGGGCCCGACGCGAGACGGTGGCCGACGGCGATCTCGCCGTCTCCTGGGGCGCCGACATGCGCTACGTCGGACAGAACTTCGAGTTGACCATTCCCTTCGAGGCGGTGGACTTCGGCGCCGCCACGATCGCTCGGCTGGCCACTGACTTCCATCTGGCGCACGAACGCGCCTACGGCTTCGCCCAGGACGGCGAACCGATGGAGTTGGTCAGCGTCCGGGTGAGGGCGGTCGGCCGGTTGGAGAAGCCGCGCCTGCCGGAGCTGCCGAGGGGCGAGGCGCCGGGCGCACCCAGCGGCGAGCGACAAGTGATGTTCGAGGGGGCCGAATGGTCCACGGCCGCGATCTATCGCCGCGACGCCCTGGTCCGCGATCAGCTGGTCGCGGGGCCGGCGGTGATCGAACAGATGGACTCCACGGTGCCGATCTCCCCCGGCGACCGGGCTCGAGTCGACGCCTGGGGCAACCTGAACATCGAGCGCGCGGCCGAGTGAACCGGCCGTCGGCCTTCAGAGCGGCGCGCCCGCCGGGTCGGTGATCGCCATGGTCACCGCCCGAGTGGTGCCGAAGGAGAACAACAGGCAGGAGTGGCGGCCGGCGGCGCCGGCGACCGCGATCTGCAACTCCTCCGGCGCCGAGAGGATGCGAGATCCATTCCGCCAGTCCTCGCCGATGAAGCGGTCCGGAACCCTGGCGGCCATGGCGCGGCCCTGGGCTTCCGAGATGTGGTGGCCGGGGATGATCGCGCGTTCCAGCAGGAATTGCTGCACGTCGCGGCGCGAGAAACCGTCGGCGGCGATCACCTCGGCGTGCTCCGGCCCCAGGATCAGCATGATCTCGCCGCCGAGGTAGCAATTGTTGCAGCCCGTCGTCGCCATGGAGCCGGCGATGGTCAACAGGATCTCCTCGGCGTTGCGGCCGAAATGGTCGTTGACATTGTGTGGCCCCTCGACGCCGGCGAGCGTCACCGTGCTGTGCCCGGCTTCGTATCCGCGCGTCGTGTGAAAGCCACCCCAGGGATTGTCGGCTTCGTTCTCGGCGAAGCTGAAGGCGAACTTGGCCGGCGAGCCCTGGGTCGAGCGGTCGAGCACGCCGGGCGCCGCACCGCCGATGTTCAGGAGCACGAAGCGAAGCGCGCGGCCGAGCGCGGCGTTGGCGAGACGGCCCTGGCCCATGGCGTTGTAAGTGGCGTTGAGGCCCGCGCTTTCCGCCGCCGGGCCGTTCACCATCACCATCACGGTCGCGGGATGCGTCGTCGTCTGTAGCGCCTTCAGGTTGAGCGGCGCCTCCCCCAGCGCCCGCGTCGCCGCCAGCACGATCGGAAACTGCGCGGGCTCGAGGCCGGCCATCACCGCGTTCGCCGCGACCTTGGCCACCGTCGCCCGGCCGAGCTTCGGCTCGACCAGGCTCAGGAGTTCGCCGCTCTCCCAGCCCTCGAGCATGGCCTCGACGCGGGCCGACGTCGGCGGCACCACTGGCAGGCCGTCGGTCCAGCCGCGCCGGTACACGAGCGCGTTGATGGCGTCCAGCGTCTCCGGCGCGTTGAAGCTCTCGGGCGCGTCGGGGCCGTTGAAGTTGCCCTCGAAGAGGGAGTGGTAGCGCAGCCGGCCCTTGGCCTCGGGCTGGCGCTGTTGGTGGAACGCCCGGAGTCGTTTCGCGTCGCCGCTCCAGCATTCGACGATCTCGTCGAGCGCCGCCGCTGCGATTCTCCCGACCTCGGCATCCGAGCGCTTGGCCATGGGGTGCGGCAGGATCACCAGCGGCAGCCCCGACATGCCGAGGATCTCCGCCTCCGACTTGGCGAGGGCGTGGAATTCATCCGTGCAGAGCACCACCGTGGCGATGCCCCGTTGCTCCAGCTTGATGGCGTCATGGATACACCACGACGTACAGGAGCCTCAATCCGCGAGCGCGGCCAGCACCACGTCGCATTGCTCGAGAAAACCCGAGGTGAAGTTGGCCGGCTGGCTCGCCTCCTTGGAGAAGCGGGCGAACTCGATCCCGCCGTTGCGGGCCGCCAACAGCTCAGCCACCTTCTCTACCACCGTGTCGGCGTTCTTCTTGGAGTTGTTGACGAGACCGATGGTGATGCCCCGGGCCAGCCCCGGCCGGGCCGCCAGCGGCGTCACCTCGTGGCTGAATTCCCCGCAGGGGTTGATCAGTTCCATCGCTGTCGGCTCCCTCGCGACGTCGTTCGGGCGAGCGCCATTGCAGCAAAATCGGGCGGGCCGGGCAAGCCGGCGCGCTCGGCCCGGCGCGCTCGGGCCGCGCCATCAGGCCATGGTGATGGCGCTGCCCATGGCCTTGGTGCCTTCGGCGTTGCGGATTGGCGGCGGCGCCTCGACGCCGCCGCGTGGAGATCGATCATCGAGGCCTCGGGAGTGATGGTGTAGAAAGCATCGATAGGCCGTTATCGCGACCGAATTCAAACGCCGTATTCCGTAACGCAGGAGGAACACCCGTGGCCGATCTCGAACTCACCCTCGACGGCGCCGTCGCCACGCTGACCATGAACCGGCCCGAGGCCAGAAATGCGCTGTCCATGGAGATGCGCCAAGGGATGGACGAGGCCTTCCACCAGGTCGAGTTCGACGCTTCGATCCGCTGCGTCGTGTTGACCGGCGCGGGCGAACATTTCATGGCCGGCGGCGACGTCAAGAAACTGCACGCCCACAGTACACGACTCGTTCATGCTGGCTTTGGCCTGGGCACCTGGACTGGTGGTTTTCCGGGGACGAGGAAACGAATCAGCTCAATGGCTTGACGCCTGTCGATAGGATTGACGAGCTGTCGCCTTATCCACTCGAAACCGTATCGGAAGATGGATTTTGCCATCCTTTTGTGGGTTTTGAGGCGGATCGGCTCGGCCTCGTGGAGCCAATCGCCGACTTTGTGCGCCCAGCAGAAGGTGATGGAAAGGACGGCGGTGAGCTTGGAGATGCGCTCCGGGTCGGTCATGTGGGTGTCTTCGAGGTTGAAGCCACGGGTTTTCAAGGCGGCGAAGAGGGTCTCGATTTGCCAGTGCTGGGCGTAGATGGCCAAGGCCTCCTCGGGCGCGTCGTTGGTCACGACGATCAACAGTTCGCCGGTCTTGAGATGGAGCGCGGCGACGAAGACGGGCCTGGCCTTGGGTTTTCTGGCCTCCGAGAGGCGCCTGGCGTTGGAGAGGATGCGGCTTTCCCCGGGTTTGAGGTCGCGAAACAGCTCCCTCGCCTTGACCATGCGACCACGCGTGTTGGCGATCTTGATGTTGGATCGGATGCGGATGTGAAAGGGGATGGCCTTTTCCTGCAACCATGCCAGCCAGGCGTCGCCGATGAATTCCCGGTCGGCCAGGAGGCTGGCGATCTTGTCGACCCCGAAGAGCCGGAGGACGTGTTCGAGGATCGCGATCCGCTCCTTGGTATTGGAATTGCCCGCCTTGTCGAGCACCCGCCAGCACACGGGAATGGCGATGGCGCGGTTGACGATGCCGATCATCAAGATGTTGACGTCGCGGCGACCCAGCCGCCAGTTGGTCCGGTCCATGGTCAGCCGCCACGGCCCCGCCTGGAGCCCCATCATCGCGACCAGGAACTCGGCGAGGCGATCGTAATCGAAATCGACTTGCTCGAAAAACCGTTGCAGGCGCCGATAGTTGGAGCTGGATCGCGCGCGCCCCGGAAAGTGGCAGGCCAAGTGAGAGAGGTTCACCGTCCGGGCGACGAACACGCCGAAGACCAAGACGCAAAGGCTCTCCAGACGGCTCTTGCGAAAGGCGAAGCCGCATCGTAGCGTCTCACGCAGGGCGTTGATCGGGTTGTCTCGCATGATTTCCCTCTTGACTCGTCGTGGAGTGAATCGGGAATCCTACAACCTTTTCAACGTCCTACGTAAATGCCGTCGTGTACCATGCTGCACGCCTATCTTTCGAGCCACGAAGGGCCCGGGGTGCAAAGCTACTTCCTGCACCGTATCCACGACCTGCATGTCATGATGTTCTCGATGCGCCGGATGGCGAAGCCGATCGTCGCCAAGGTCAGGGGTGCGGCAGCCGGTGCGGCAGCCGGTGCCGGCGTCTCGCTCGCCGCGGCTTGCGATCTGGTCATCGCCTCGGAAGACGCCTTCTTCACGCTGGCCTATTGCCACATCGGCACCACCCCCGACGGCTCCGCCAGCTTCCATCTGCCGCGCGCCATCGGCATCAAGCGGGCGATGGAAATGATGCTCTTGGGCGATCGCCATACGGCCCGCCGGATGGCCGACATGGGCCTGGTCAACTTCATCGTCCCCGGGGCCGAACTCGACGCCGAATGCGACAAGCTCGTCGCTCGTCTCGCCGCCGGTCCGACCCATGTCCATGGCATGGGCAAAAAACTGATGTATCGCAGCCTGGAGAACGAGTTCGAAGCGCAATTGCAGTTGGAAGCCGAATGCTTCGCCGACTGCGCCGCCCGCAACGACTATCGCGAGGGCGTCGCCGCCTTCGTCGAAAAGCGCAAGGCGAATTTCACGGGGACTTGAGGGAACGAATGCATCCGACCTTCCTCAGCGCCGAATAGATCATGGCGCCGCCGAAGGCGGCGAACAGGAGGCCGATCGCGCACATGATGTAGAAGAACAGATCGTCCCACGAGCCCTCGATGGCGTGGGTGCTCGGGTCGCCGGGCAGGTAGAGCACGCCGATGTCGCTCCGCCCCGCCACCAGGTCGCGCCAGACGTCTTCCTTCAGCGAGGTCTCGCCCTCGAGACGCTGGCCGGCGCGGGTCTCGAACTCGTAAGCGATCCAATAGGAGGTGCCGTCCTCGTCGTCGTAGTCCTCCCATTTATCGCTGACGAAGGCCCGGCCCGGCTCGCCGTTCTCCTCGATATTCAGCTGATGCAGCTTGGCCCAGATGCCGCCGACGATGACGCCGATGCCGAGCAGGCCGAAGATCAGGCCGGGAACGATGGCGCCCTTCGATTCGGCCATCAGCGGGCCTCGGCGTGGCCGACGTCGAAGTCGTTGAGGCCCGAACGGTCGACGCCCCGCATCAGGAAGAGGGGGCGGCGGCCGATGTCGCTCGGCCTTACCCGTTCGGCCAGTTCGGCGCCCCAGGCGTGGTCGTAGTGCGAGGTGGTCGGCATGAAGCGCATGATGAAGGCGGCGCGCCGGTGGCCCGAGCGGTTGGCGTTGGAGCCATGCACCATGTAAACGTCGAAGATCGCCATCTGGCCGGCTTCCAGCGTCAGGTCGCGGGCCTCGGCCTCGTCGAACTCGCTTCCGTCCAGGGCCAGCTCCAGCAGCACTTCGGTCTGATCGGTCGGCACGTGGCGGCCGGTCCTGCCCATCCTGTGGGAACCCGGAATGTAGCGCAGACAGCCATTCTCGAGCGTGCTGTCGTCGAGGGCGAGCCAGACCGTGGTGTTGGCGAGCGGGCGGATCGGCCAGAACTCGCCGTCTCGATGCCAGGGAATCGTCTTGCCCGATCCCGCCGGCTTGCCGAAGATCGTCGTGCCCCAGAGCAGGAAGTCGGGGCCGATGCATTGCGCCACCATGTCGAGGATCGGCTCGAGGCGGGCGAAGTCCATCCATTCCTCGTCGCCGACGGTGCCCTGCGCCACGCCCCGGCGGAGGTGCGGCGTGAACATCTGATCGCGCGGCACGTCGGGGTTCTCGGCGAGGAAGCGGTCGAGCATATCGCACATGCGGGCCAGCATAGCGTCGGGCAGCCGGTAGCTCGGCACCACCAGGCCCTCGTCCCGGTAACGGGCGACTTCCTCCGCGCTCAACACGTTGGAACCGCTGTTCGTCATCTTATCGACTCCCGGCGCGCAGTTTATCATGCATCGAGCTGGCGGCGCAGGTCCTCGAGGTCGCCGAGGACCCAAAGCTCGGCGATCCGCCCCTCGGCGAGGGCGAAGAACGCCGCGCCCGCCCAGGTGACCTGGCGGCCCGTGGCCGCGACGCCTTGAAAGACCTCGCGGTGAACGCCGGTGAAGTGCATCCGTGCCGCCGCCCGATCTCCCTCCACCAACAATTCGTCGATGATGCACCGGTAGTGGCCAAGGGCGCGATGGACGCCGCGCATATAGTCGATGAAACTGTCCGCTCCCGTCCGCGTCTGGCCGAGCGAGCCGCGAAATCGGAAGTCGGGACTCAGGATCTCGCGCACCAGCCTCTCGTCGGCCCGGTTCCAGACCTCGACATAGAATTGCTCGACCAATTCGCGGGGCGTCGTCACGGCGTCACCAGGCCCTTGAGCGGGCAGCCTCGAAAAGCGCCGGCAGAGCCGCCTTCCGGACCTTGCCAGTGCTGGTCGGCGGCAAGCGGTTCGTTCAGCAAGGCCGGTACGGTCCGGCTCGGGGGTTTCCGCATGGCTCTCGCATCTCCCGTCGGCGTCGTCCACGGGAGGGGAGGTTACATGGCTTCGCCGAGCGCTGGCGAGCCCGGTGCAAAGGCACGGCCCTCAGGTGGCCACGGCGGAGAAATCCCGCTGACCGAAGGTGCCGAAGATGTAGCCGGCGCCGTCCGGCGTCGATCTCGTCGAGCGTGCCGGCATGAAGACCGAGCGAAACCGAATTTCGCACCCGTTCCGGCGGCGATAATCGCCCTCGCAAGCAACCGGTCGACTTTCGGTGCGCGCGTGCTGGATCGCTTGCTTGATCTTGCGGATAATTTCGCGAGGTATCGCCTCGCCGAGCGTGAGTCCCACCGGATTGTCGGGGAACGCCATTCGGACGGCATCGCCACAGAGCACGAACACCGATAGCTCGACCATTTCGTCTTCACGCAGCAGGAAGCTCACGTCCTCGAGTTCGGCGTTCCGCCCGAGATCGAGATCCGCGAGGGAGGGCACATCGTCGCCTTCGGCCTTGACGCGGCTCCAATGATCCTGGACGCGCCAACCGGCCCGCCGCTCGTTCGGGAGTTTGACGACACCATGGGGAGAATCCGGACCAGCCGATGCATGGGACATGGACACGCGAACCTCTGACGATAACATGGCGAACCGCGCGATCCTTAAGAGCCTCAACCCACTTATAATCGTTGGTCCATCGTTAATATATACTTAATACGAAACCGAAAACAAGATCTCTACGCGCGGCCTTTCGAAGAATCGGACGAAGTGCATGTCATGCGGGCGAGGGGGGACGAAGTCGCGGCCATGGCGAGGGCGGTGGACGAAACGCGGCTCTGGACGACGTTGATGGAGATGGCGAGGGATCCGGACGATGCCGTGCGTTTCACCGTCGGGCGCCTCGACGTCAGCCCCAATTCAGCCAATGGCGTTCCCAATCGCGTGCGCTTCTCGATCGATCTCCGCCATCGCGATGCCGAGAGGCTGATAGGTCTGGGCGATGCGATCGCGCCGCTCGTCGACAAAACCGTCGCACCCGCATTCCATGATGCCGCCTTCTACGCCGAGCATTGCCCCACGGCGATGGTCTTCGTGCCCTGCGAGCGCGGCGTCAGTCACCATCGGAGCGAAAACGCGAAGCCCGGCGAACTCGCCACCGGGGTCAGGGTCGTGGCGATGGCCCTCCTCGCCGCCGCCGAGGTCTGAAATTCCGACTCGAACACGGCGTGGCGGGCGTTCGCCGCCCGCGCCCGGCTCGGCGGCTGGACCGGTTACCAAGGTAAGCCCGGACCCGTGGTCATGCTCCGAGGCTTGTACCAATTCAGAGCCATACGTCACGGCCGGGGCCTCGCACGATATGTGTGGATCTCGTAGCCAACCACCGCGAGGGTACGCTCCCATGGGTGGCTTGGCCGGGGGAGCGGGTGGCCCGGCAATTCGGTTTTAACCTGAAGCGCTCTAAGTTCTGGAAGTCGTTGGAGGCGCGGACCGGATTCGAACCGGTGTGAACGGATTTGCAGTTTCAAATTGCCAGTTTTCCAAGCCTTTGACGCGTAAGAGATTTTTGGATCGCTGGCGCTCGACCCTATATTTTTCAAAGTATTGACTGTCATTTTAAGAAGACGCTTGCAGTCATAGGGCGACACTGGTACCTTATTTTCCTGTTGACATAAATTTGACGGGAGAGTGTGTACGGATGACGAGCGAGCGACAACCCAACCTCCAGCCGGGGACCATGAGGGACAAGGCCGCGACGGCGGTTCCTATCCCGGCGACAGGCCAACGAATTTATTTCTGGCAAGAGGATCTGGGCGGGTTCGTGATGTATGATTTTATACCATTGATTTAATTGATAATTTATATGTTATCATTTCTCCCGTAAGCGAAACGCAAGCGAATTCAGTCAAACTCCAGCGCTTGCGGGCGCATCTCTGACGTAGCTCCCGCCCGCCCCTCTTGAAGATACCTCGGCGGCCCACCGGGGGTTGCGGAAGCAGGCCGGGATCGAGGGGGTACACGAATTCACGATCTGAGACACACTTGTGCCGCACCACCGTATCTTCTAGCTGCATAAATTATCGTAAACCATTGTAATTACGTTTCTTTTACTTTCCCTCTCTCGTCGGCCAGATTTCGCCAATTTCCAATCCGTGTACAAGCGGTCAGCGGATTGGAGTCAATGCGTGTCGTGACAGGTCCGTCTGAAACTATGATTCGCCGGCTCACCGGCCTTCACCAGTAACGATTCGGTCGTCGCGGGAGGTCGTCGCCAAGGCGGACGGAGTTTCCTTGTGTATCGCACCCGGTTCCTTGGACACAAGTTTGTCTCATGCGGCGGGCCTGAGTGACATCGCGGTGTGCCACGCCTGACGAGCTTGAGCGGGGCTCAGGTAGCCGTTCTTCTCCACGATCCACTGGGCATTGTACTGTTCGACGAACCCGCGGACGGCGTTCCGCAGCTCCGCGATGTTGCGGTAGATGCGGCCATGGATGATCTGTTCCTTGAGCGTGCGATTGAACCTCTCGGCGACGCCGTTGGTCTGGGGCTGTTCGACGAAGGCGTAGGACGGCTGGATGCCCCAGAACTTGATCTGGTTGGTGAAGTGGTCCGACAGATACTGGGAGCCGTGATCCATCCGCAAGGCCAGCCCCCGCGCCGCACCGGCGGAGGTCGAGGCATACAGCCTCGCAAGCCCCATGGAGATCGGCTGAAGGGCGGCGAAGCGGTCGCCTCGCTTGCACACATGCCAGCCGACGCACTCGGCGTTCCAATGCTCGATGGCGGTGAATATCCAGCCCCAGCCGTCGTCCACCGTGAACACCCGAACGCCGTCCGTGCCCCACATGAGGTTGGGGGCATGGGTGATGATCTCACCGACATGGGGATTTCCGCCACGGCGGCGGCAGCGATGGGGCGAGAGCAGGTTGTTCTCGCGCATCACCCGGAGCACCCGCTTGCGGGAAACACGGATGCCACGACAGACCCGAAGCCGAGCCCAGACCTTGCGGTGTCCCTCGCCCTCCCAGGGGGATGCCTCCAGGTCGGCCTCGATGGCCACCAGCAGAGCCTCGTCCGAGATCGAGGGCTTCGGTCCCCGGCGCTTTGCTGGTGGGCGCTCAGCGGTGGCCTGCTGCCGGGATTTCATGGCGTAGAACGAGGAACGGGCAAAACCCCAGGCCGCACAGACCCGCTGGAGGCCGTAGGCCAAACCCGTGCCGGGAGAGGTGGCGGCACTCATCGCCGCGACCTCCGCCGCCCCAAAGGGCCGGACGTCTCCGTCTTGGCCTCCAGCAGTTCCACCTGCATGATCAACTCCCCGATCCGCTTCATGGCGATGTCCAGTTCCGCCTTTACCGGATCGCCCTTGCGTTCCTTGAGCGAGGCATCGATCCCGGCGATCGCCTTCTCACGCCACTGCTCGAGCCGGAAAATCTCCACGCCCAACTGCCGCGACAAAAGTTCCACCGGCTCGCCACGCAAAAGCCGCAGGGCAACCTCACGCTTGCGCGTCACCGTCCACCGCTGGCCAAGTCCCAGCGGGCCTGCCGGCGAAACCTGGCCCGGGGAAAACGTGGACGAGCCAAGCTCGCCCTCGTTTACCACAGGCCCATCAACAGCAACTTTGTTCTCAAAATTGTCGGTCATGTTCCGGTCCTCCTTGGACACTTCGATTAAGCCAATTCTGTGTCCAAGGAAATCGGGTCCGACTCACCACGATGGCCGGAATGCCTGCGCCGGGGGGGGGGGGGGCGCGAGTGGTGCGGGCGCAGGGAGCGGAGCGACTGAGCCACGGTCGCGTATTGCACCGGCGCTAGCCGCGCAGCGGCGTGGCATTGCGCGCTATCGCCGTAACGGAGCGTGAGCGGAGTGGAGGACCCCGCAGGGGTTGGCGCAGTGAGAACGTGTGGGACAATGAGACATCATGACGGGATGATTATTCTCCCACTCCCACGCCTCTCTTCCACCGTAACCGCGGGCTGGGTGCTGGCAATAGGGGGCACAATCCGGGTCGCGAGGGTGCCCGCACCGATGGCAATGAGGTCGTCGTTTAAATCAGACAGGTCGGGATGATCATGATTTAGGGATTGCGGCGTTCCGCATAACGGCGCCAAATGCGGATTGCGGAGCATTCGCCCAACGCTTTCGGTATGGGATGTATTTCCTGGACTCGAAGAGCACAGCATGAAAAAAGGCCGGTCCCACGCCAATCTGGCGGGAACCGGCCCTGGGGTATGCGGGAGAAGAAAACCAGCTTAGAAGGGGATCTCGCTGTCATCCACCGTCGTGGCGGTTTCGGCGGCCGGCGCGGCGTCGCCGTTCGGCTTGTCGAGAAACTGGACCCTGCCGCCGGGGACTAGGAGGATCTCGGTCGAGAACCGGTCGCTGTCCTCGCCGTCCTTGCGCCACTTGCGGGTCTGCAGCTTGCCCGAGACGTAGACCAGGCGGCCCTTCTTCGCGTGCTTCTCCAGCATCTCCACCAGGCCGTCCTGGACTCGAACTCTCCAATGAAATCAACGTCTTAGGTCGTCCAACCCCCCCCCCCCCCCCCCCCCCCCAACCGGGGCATTGATTCCAAAAGGGAATTTTCCCGGTTGTCCAACCCGATTCGCGGCGATGAGCGCCCAGCTTGAGCACCCGCTCGACTCCGTGCCTGAGCCGGTGCGGTCGCACGGTCTGCGGGCCGCGCACGTCGCTCCGCTGGTCGGCAGGCGGGTCGGGCCGGGGAAGCAATTCTGGGCGAGGCGCGTTCCCGCGCCGCACGCGTGGGCCTATCCGTACATCGCCATGGCCGATGCCGGCGCGACCTGGGCAACGCTCACCTACGACTGCGACAACCGCCAAGCGATGGCTTTGGGCCTGAGCGAGCTGCCGTCGTGGAACTGGTTTGCGGAGACGACACGCGGGGCGCACGTGACCTGGGCGCTGGCCGTTCCGGTCGCGAAGCACGCAGCAGCACGGGCTGCACCAGAGAGATACCTGTCGCACGTGGCCGAATATTATCATGCGGCGCTGGGTGCGGACCCAGCGTTCAATGGGCTCGGTAGGAACCCTGCGCATCCGGACGCCAAGGTGCTGTGGGGCGCGCCAAGGCCCTACACCCTCGATCAATTGGCGAGCATCTTGCCGTTCAACTGGCGGCGCCCGAAGGTGGCGACAACGGGGATTGGAAGGAACAACGACCTGTTCCGCACGGGCCTGCGCTGGGCCGGCCGGGAGGCGAACGCGGGCCTCGCCGTGTTGCCCGCCCTGCATGCCGTGAACGCGGAGGTCGCGGCGTTGCACGGCAAGCCGCCCCTGCCGGACGCAGAGGTCGCCGGCATCGCCCGGTCAATCGAACGTTACCGCGAGAGATGGGCGCGCCAAGGCCACAAGCCGTCATGGTTGGCGAGGCAAGCGGCGCGAGGGCGCAAGGGTGGACGGCCGCGCTTGTATGAGCCCGGCCGGGAGCCATGGGTGCTGGAGGGCATCAGCCGGGCCAGCTGGTATAGACGGCGGCGTGAGACAAAAGCCAATACAGATATTCCCCCCCTCGGGGGGCCTTGCTCTCCCCCTCCGTCTGCTCTACCTGAACCAAGATCGCTGGCGAGCTGAAGGACACAGAGCATGACGGAGCGCAAGGTAATCCTGGAACTCACGCCACGGGAGGCGCGCGCACTCGCGAGCTTGCTCGGTCAACTCCGCGCGGCGTTCGAGGGAATCGACCGTGGGGGCTACAAAGGCACGGACCCGCTGTCCGGCTTGCAAAGCCGCCTTGAGGATGCGATCCGCGCTGCGGCGGATGATGACGGCTGACCCCCCCCCCTTATGGCACCGCCCAAATCGCCCGTGGGAGGGGCAGGATCGGGGTGGGGAGTCGCGAACTCCATGAAGACACCGGGCCATGAAGGAAGGGATCGAAGAATGAAAAGAGACTGCGCAACATGCATGTTCTTTGACGGTGACTATCCTGGATTGAAAAGCCTTGAGGGGGTTTGCCGAGCCGTGCCACCGACTGTGGTCCTTGATGAAAACCAGTGGCAAACGGGTTGGCCAACCGTCTACGTGGGTGAGTGGTGCGGTGCGTGGCAGGCTGCGGATGACAAGCGGCAATCACAATCGGCTAATTGATTACCTGTCCAGCTTAACCGTCTCGCAAGGCCGTCTCGCCGGACAGGCGTTCGCCGTGCTGCCGTGGCAACGGCGGTTTGTGCGCGGCGCCTTCTCGCCGGGCATCCAGGCGGCGGCCCTGAGCATCGGCCGAGGCAACGGCAAGACCACGTTGCTCGCGGGGATCGCGGCGGCGACCCTGGATGGACCGCTCGCGGTGCCGCGTGGCGAGACCGTGATCGTGGCTTCAAGCTTCGAGCAAGCGAGAATCGGCTTTGAGCATGTTCTCGCATTCATGGGCGAGAAGCTGGACGATCACGCGCGCTGGAAAGTTTGGAATACAGCGCAACAAGCCCGAATCGAGGATCGCAAGACAGGCGCCAGGGTGCGGTGCATCGGCTCCGATCCGCGCCGGGCGCATGGTCTGGCGCCGGTGCTGGTACTGGCCGACGAACCGGCCCAATGGCCAGAGAGCACGGGGGAGCGGATGGTTGCGGCGCTTCGGACGGCGGCGGGCAAGCAACCGCACTCGCGCTTTGTGGCGCTCGGCACCCGGCCGGCCGATGCCGAACACTGGTTCTCAAAGTTGTTGGTTGGTGGATGCGACTATGCGCAATGCCATGCGGCGCGGGCGAGCGACCCCCCGTTTCAGCGGCGGACCTGGGCGAAGGCGAATCCCTCCCTCGCGCATATGCCGGATCTGGAGTCGGCGATCCGCACCGAGGCGAAACAAGCCCGCCAGGACCCGGCCTTGCTTGCCAGTTTCGAGGCGTTGCGGCTCAATCTCGGCACCGAGGATGCGGCGGTTTCCACGCTGCTCGACGCGGGCTTGTGGCGAGCGATCGAAGGCGTTGCCGAGCTGGACGGGCCGGCGGTTTGGGGCGTCGATTTGGGCACCAGCGCGGCACAGTCCGCGGTGGCCTGCTATCACCCTCAGACGGGCGCGCTGGCCTGTCTGGCGGCATTCCCTGCGGAGCCGACCCTTGCCGAGCGGGGCTTGCGGGATGGCGTCGGCGGGCTCTATGCCGAGTGCGCGCGGCGCGGCGAGCTGCTCACCCTGGGGCGGCATACCGTCGACGTGACGGCACTGCTACAGGCGGCGCTCGACCGATTCGGCCGGCCCGCTCGGATCGTCGCCGACCGATGGCGCGAGGCGGATTTGCGCGAGGCCCTGGAATCCGCCGGCGTGCCGCTCGCCGCGCTCGAATTTCGGGGCATGGGCTTCCGCGACGGGGCGGAAGACGTGCGCGGCTTCAGGAAGGCGTGCGCCGACCGGCGGGTGACGCCGCAACCGTCGCTCTTGCTCCGGTCGGCGATGGCTGAGGCCCGCACGGTCTCCGACCCGAGCGGCAACGCGAAGCTATCGAAGGGCTCGCAAGGCGGACGGCGGGCCCGGGCTCGCGACGATGCGGCGGCGGCGGCGATCTTAGCGGTTGCGGCTGGCATCCGGAACCGCGCCCCGCCGAAACGCCGGTGGCGATATGCCGGGATGGCGTGAGTCGGCCGCATCCGCGGTTAGAAGATCGACGCTATAATTGCCACCGGATAGTCTGACATCTCACATTGGCAGGGGAAACAACCGTGAATAATTTATGGACAGCAATCTGCACCGGTGTGGTTGGAGGTGTAGCAGCCGGCCTTATTTTAGCCTTGTTTTTTTCGCTCCAAAGAAAATGCATAAGGTGGCCGGACCGTAAAGAACAGACCAAGTACCTTGCGGCGTTTATCGAAGATGCAAGGAAAAAGATACTCGAAGTCTAAAAACTGCGGTTGCCTGATCCACCAATGCCGGCGGTGGATTCGCGCATATTCGAGGATATCCGTAGCTCTTATCATAAGAAATTTAGAGTCGAACTAACCTCGATGCTGTCTAATCGTTGCACTCGAATGACCTACGACGAAAAAGAACAAGTGAGTGAGATTTTCCTTCGGCACCATGAATTATTTCCAGTCTCTCACTTTTCGAGAGCTCAACACGTTGAGAGATTCTCAATGGCCGAGTCGATCACGTGGCTAGGTCTGAAGCCTACGAAACGTGACTTTCTCGATACCAAATGAAGGGTTCTCAACATCATAGACGGCTTAGTTACAAGCGCTGGCAATCGACCCGCCACGCCGTTTTCCGCCGCGACGGCTACCGTTGCCGCGCGTGCGGCCGGGCCGGTCGACTTGAGTGCGATCACATTGTCCCGCTGCATGTCGACGCCGGGCAAAATCCCTACGACCCGGACGGTTGCCAGGCGCTTTGCCGACGATGCCATATCGAGAAAACCCGGCAGGAAAACCGCCGCGAGCCGACCCCTGCCGAGTCCGCATGGCGCGAGCTGGTAGCGGAAATGCTGGATTAATCCTCGATATTGCGCCGCGCCGCGTAATACCGAGCAATATCAGGGGCTTATCTGGGTTTTTCGTTGACTTCTCACACTCGACACCCCCAACTAGTACTCGATTTGTTCTTCTCCGGGGGTTCCCATGACCGATGCCCAGCGCCGTCTCCGCGAGCTTCGCGACCGCCAATCGAAAGAGCGCGGCCGGATGGCCGAGCTTTCCCGCGTCGATAGCCTGACAGATGAGACTCGCGCCGAACTCGATCAGCTCGAGTCGGGCACCGCGGATTTGGAACGGCTGCTCCGTGCGGCGCGAACCGCTGTTGAGACCGAGGAGTCCGAACAGCGCGCGGCCGGCGCTGCGGCGCGGGCGCCGGAGGGCGATGCCGAGACCCGCGAGCGGGCCGAGCTGCGCGGCAAGGTGAAGCTGACCGGCTACGTCGCGGCGGCGGTCGAACAGCGCGGCGCGGACGGCGCCGAGGCCGAATACAACGCGGCGCTCGGCATCGCCGGTAACCGCTTCCCCCTGGAGCTTCTGGCGCCGCCCGAGAAACGCGCGTCGGTCGAGCAGCGCGCGACCACGGACGTTGACACCCAGACGATGCCGCGCCGCTGGTTGGATCGGCTGTTCGCCGGCACGGCCGCGATGCGGCTTGGCATCAGCATGGAAAGCGTGCCGGTCGGGGTGGCGAGCTTCCCTGTCACCACGGCGGGCGCCAGCGCGGCCCAGCGCCAACGGTCGAGCGATGCCGCCGCCGATGCCGCCTGGACGGTCGGCGTCACCGAAATGAAACCAAAAAGAAACGCCGTCCGGTTGCTGTTCTCGATCGAGGACGCGGCGCGAATTCCGGGACTCGAAAGCGCGTTGACCCGCGATCTTCGAATGGCGCTGACCGAGGGCGTCGACCGGGCAATTTTCCTTGGCGATGCGGCCGCGACAGGCACGGACGCGGATATCGTCGGGCTAAACACGGCGGCGATCACCGAGGTTTCAGTCACACAAGCGAACAAGGTTCTTGGGCCCGGCACCCTTGCCGCCTTCACCGGGCTGGTCGATGGCGTTCATGCGAACATGCTGGGCGACCTCAACGTGGTCGCGGCGGTCGGCGCATGGCGATTGTGGGAAGACACGATCGTCAACAGCGCCGCCGACAACATGACGCTGGCCGCGTTCTTGCGGATGGCCGGGTTGTCGTGGGCGGCGCGCGGCGAGATCGAAACCGCAACCGATGACGGCGACTTTGCGGCCTTCGTCGGGCGCGGCATGGGCATCGACGGCGCGGGCGTCTCAGCGATTTGGCAAGCCGGCGAACTGGTTCGAGATCCGTATTCAGCTGCGGCGAAGGGCGAAGTCGCGCTGACGCTAATATATCTTTGGGATTTCGCTTTGCCGCGCGCGTCCAATTTCGCCCGGATCGTCTTCGACGCCTGACGGAATAGGGTGGCGCCGTACCCCCGCCGCCGCCCTCAAGCTGGCCGGGAGCGCCCGACCTCCATCGCCCCCGGCCGGCGCCCCCTTCGGAGGCGATCGATGATGGAATTTGAGCGCCGCGTTTCAGGGATCGAGCTTCGAGCCGAGGGCCGGCGGCTGTCCGGCATCGTCATGAAATACGGCGACGTTTCTCCCTCGCACCGGGAGCGGTTTGAGCCGCGCGCGATTCGGCTGGCCGAATCGGTTCACCTCGACCTGCATCATGATCCCGAGCGCGCCATCGCCTGGCACCCCGGCGGCGGGCTCACCCTGGCCAACGGCCGCGCCGAGCTGAAAATGACGGCCGTGTTGCCGCCGATCCCTGCGGCTAATCGTGCCTTGGACGAGATCCGCGCCGGCCGCGTCGGCGGTCTGTCGGTCGAATTCCGCGCCGTGAAAGAGCGGCGGGACGGCGATATTCGGGTGATCGAGGATGCGATCCTGAGCGGCATCGCGATCGTGAAGGCCCCGAGCTACGGCGGCTCGCGAGTCGAGGCGCGGCGGCGGTCGGGCCGGACCATGCGGGCGCGCATCCCTGCCGACCGGAGTGTCGAGTGCCGGTGCAGCGGAGCCGAGTGCAAATTCGCGAAGATGGTGAAGGAGGGCATGGAACAGGCGTTCAATTCGGCATTCCGGCAATTCGAGCGCGAGGTGATCGCCGGTTTCGGGAGCTACGACATGCCCCTTGCCTCGGCATCGTCCGGCACGCTTCGCGGGCGAATTCTCCTCAACGGCGATGGCGAGGTCGAGATAGACCTGCCGGCCGATAGCGTCGGCGCTGCGACCCTGGCCGCGCATGAAGCCGCCGGCGTGATCGTGCGGCCCCATATCGACGCGGCGGCGGCCGAGTCGACGGTCGAGGGCGGGACCCGCGTCTATCAGACCATGCCGATTCGCGCCTTCCTCGTTTCGGCGACAGATGCCCGCGAGGGCTGGCCGGCGCCGGTGCTTACCGCCACGCCCGAAGAGCTTGCGAGCGCCGAGGCGCCCCGAAGCCGGAGGCTCGCGCGGTGGCTGTAACCCTCACCGCGGCCGAGCTGGCCGAAGCTGTCGGCACCGACTCGGCGACGGCGACGCGGCTGCTGGTCGTGGCGACCGAGCTTGTGAACCGATACGCGCCGGACGCCCCGGCCGCGATCAGCAATGAAGCCGTGATCCGCACGGCCGGCTGGCTTGCGGAGCAACCGGCCGCGTCGATCACGGGCGAGACCGAAGGCGATGTTCGGACGTTCTACGCGCCGACGATGCAATCGGCGCTTCGGCACTCCGGGGCGATGGCGCTTTTGACTTACTGGCGGGTCCGCCGGGCGGGGGCGATATGACGCGGCGGCTTGCCTTGCGGCGTTTCCCGAACGAGGTCGTTCGCCGGCGCCAGGCGCCGGGCGGCTTTAATCAATTTGGCGAATTCGAGCCGGGCCCGGTTGTGGAAACGATTTTCCCGGCACGGGTTTTGCCGCTGTTGCTTTCGGACTCGGATTTTGTCGGCGGGGTGTCCCTCGTAGAGCGCCTAAAGATTTTCGTGCCGCGCGGGATCGCGCGCCGCCGGGGCCAAGGTGACGCGCTTGCTTGGCATGGCGCCGCGCTTGCTTGGAACGGCGATCCGCTGCGATGGGGCGGCGGCGACGGGGCGCTGATCGAGGATGATTCGATTCCGTTCCTGGCCGCGTTCGAGGACCGGCAGGCCGACGTGTTGGTCTATGCGGGGATCGAGTATGTCGTGGAGGAAAGCCAGGATTGGCCGCGCTACACGCGAGCAATTGCGCTAAGGGAAACTTAAATCATGCGTTGGCCATGGCAACGGGAAACCCGCGAGGCGACGGGCGGCTATACCGAGATCATATCCCGGTTGGTGGAGGCGCAGGCGGCTGGAACCACCCAGCAAGCGAGCGCCACGGCCGCCACCGAGGCCGTGGCGGGCCTGCTGTCGAGGTCCTTTGCGGCGGCGATGGTCGAGGGTCCGGGCGACGTCGCCGGGATCGTGACGCCGCGGTGTCTGGCGCAGATCGGCCGCGACTTGGTTCGCGTCGGCGAATCGCTTCACGTTATCCGATACATGGGCGGGCGCATGATGCTGGTGCCGGCGTCAACATGGTATTTCGAGGGCGGCGCCGACCCGGACGCATGGCTTTGCACGGCAACCGCCTACGGGCCTTCCGGCTCGTCGACATGGCGGGTGCCGCAATCGTCGGTTGTGTTCGTCACATGGGGCTCGCCGACCGCCCGGCCCTATCACGGGCTCTCGCCGTCGAGCTGGGCGGCCGACACAGCACGGCTGAACGCGAACACCGAGAAATCGCTTGCCGACGAAGCGGGCGGGCCCGTCGCCCAGCTCTTGCCGGTTCCCCAAGACGGCGGCGACGATGGCGACGAGGACCCGCTCGCCATGCTCCGCAAGGATATCCGGGACGCCAAGGGCAAGGCCCTGTTGGTCGAAACCGTCGCGAGCGGCTGGGGCGAAGGCAAAACCGCCGCGCCGCAGTCCGATTGGCAGCAACGGCGCCTGGGGCCGCAACCGACCGAGGCGATGGTGAAGCTCGCGGACTCGGCCTTCGCCAGGGTGCTCGCCGCGTGCGGGTGCTCCCCGGCGCTGTTCGACGATAGCGACGGAACGAGCAAACGAGAGGCGCTTCGCCAGTGGCACCTCGGCACCGTCCAGCCGCTCGCGCGGCAGCTGGAACATGAACTATCGACGAAATTCGAGGTCCCGGTGACGCTCCGCTTCGACCTCTACAACGTCGATCTGGCCGGCCGGGCGCAAGCGTTCCAGAAACTCGTTGCCGGCGGCGTGGCCGTGGACCAGGCGTTGGCAACGACCGGGCTGCTGGTGTTTGACGAGTGACCAAGTCTGCCCGGACTGCGGCCGGCCGCGCGCCCGCTCTTGATCGAGGAATAGAGTTCCGGCCGGTTTCCCACCCGGTCCGGCCGGATTAGGGTGCGGCCCGGTTTCCCCCGATTCCGGGCCGCACTCGCGTCCGGCGGCACACGAAGGGGGGGGCTGCATTTTGCGCCCCCCCCCCCCCTCGCCGGTGTCGGGGTGCCAGGTTGGCACCCTTCCCCTTTTGAACGAACCAAGAAAACTTGGTTGACGTATCAATATTTTTGGTTTACCATTCTTTCAGAACCAACGGAGCGCGAAATGCCCAAGCGGGACGATAGACGACTGGTTTCCGTGCCCATCGAAACCTTCAAGGCGATTCAGCAATTGCAGCGTGAGCTGGCGGCGGTCACGGGGCAGAGGGTGACTATCGGCGACGTGGTCGCGCGTGGCGCGCAGTGCCTTTGCGATGCGCACGCGGGGCAGGCATGGCTGTCTCCCGCCGAACAGGAAAAACCTCTACGGGAGCGGGTTCGAACGGCGGTGATGTCGAATCTCATTGCTCTGCGTGAGCTGGTTCCGGGGATCGGCATCGGCGAAATCGGGTACGACGCGGAACACGATGCCGTGTTGGTGGCCGTCGAGGGCGAAGATGACCCGGTGCCCCTCTATCCCGACTCGCCGACCACTTGGGCGGCGAGGCGCCGGCTGAACTGAGGGATGGGCCGCGGCTGATGGCGAATCAGAAAGCCACCGTCCGACAATCCGAGTTGACGCGCTACCTGAAGGCCATGCGCGACGCGGGCATCGCGGAGGGCCGGCTTGAGATTACGAAGCCTGACGGGACACGAATCGCAATCACCTCGGGCAAGGCTTCCGAGATCGCCGACGCCAGCGATGACATCGACGCGATGATCGAAAAGGTGCCGCATGCGATACCGTAAGGAATTCCCCGGCGTGACGGTTGTACGGGATCGGCACGGCCGGCTGCGGTACCGGCTGCGCCGCACGACCGACGGCCGCAAGATTGACGGCTACTTGCCGGGCGTCATTGGATCGACGGAATTCCGCGCGGCATACCATGAGGCGACCGAGGGCGTCCGGGCCGCGGGCCGGCGGGCACAGCCCGGCACCGTCGGCTATCTGATCGAGGCGTATCTGGCCGGCACCGCATTTCGGAACTTGGCGGATAGGACGCGAGCGGACAAACGCTGGCGCCAGGACTGGATCAAGGAAGCCATCGGGAGCGCCCGGTACGCTTCCATCCAGCCGCGCCACATCGAGGCGTTGATGTCGAAGAAAGGCGGGCCGGCCGCGGCGAACCGACTCAAGAAGGACCTCTCTCAGCTGTTCCGATTCGCCGCGAAACGATTCGGCTACCAAGGCCAAAATCCCGCCGCGCTGGCGGATACGCACAAGGAGAGGTCGGAGGGTTATCACACCTGGACTGACGACGAGATCGAGGTATTCCGGGCCAAGTTTCCGACTGGAACGAAGGCACGGCTGGCGCTTGAGATTTTCCTAGGGACGGGTGCTGCCCGGCAAGACGCGGCGACGCTCACCCGGGCGAGCATACGCGGCCTTCGCCTCTTCTATCGACGCGGGAAGACCGGCCAGGAAGTGGACCTGCCAATCGTGGCCGAGTTGGCGAAGGAACTGGCGTATCTGCCGCCGGACCAAATGATGCTGCTGGCGCACGGGGAGAGAGCGAAGGCCTACAGCGCCTCACCGCTCGGCAACTGGTTCAGGGACAGGTGCGAAGAAGCCGGCTTACCGCACTGTTCGGCGCACGGGCTGCGGAAGGCCGGCGCCCGGCGCTTGGCTGAGGCCGGTGCGACCGAATGGGAGGTGATGGCCTTCCTCGCCCACCGGACCGCCAAGGAGGCGAGCCGCTATACCGCAGCGGCGAATAGGTCGATGCTCACGACGAGAGGTATGGCGAGACTCAGCACGAAACCCGAACAAATCTTGTCCAACCTTCCGTCGAGGTTGGACAAATAGGGAGATTAAGTCATTGATATACAACGACGAAAAACAACGGGTGACTGTCCGTCCTGGAAGGTGACGATGCGGTGCCATTCGGTGCGGTCCACCTTATCGCCCGAGTTTTTGTCGAGGTAGCTTTCGTCGGTCGCGATCGAGACGTTGGCGACACGGCCGCCGTTGGTGAGATGGCTGATGGTGGCGTCGGCGCCGAGGCGTCCGATCAGCTGGGCGTTATTCAATCCGAACATGATCAATCTCCTATGATCCGGGTTATGACATCGGGTTAGCGAACGGGAACCGGTCTCTCTCGATTCCTTCCCCCTTCACACTTCTCTAAGCCCCCCTCTTCCTCTATTCAGCCGTCCGCGCCGGTATATGTCCGGGAGCCGAGAACCTCGCGGATCGCGTGGGCCGGCAATCCGGCCGCGGCCAGCAGCGCGCCGGCATCGGGAAGCGGTGCGGTGAAGCCGGGATCGGCATCGTTTGTGCTATCGGGATTGAAAAGGGTGTCGTTGGACTCGGTCGAGGTATGTCTGGAATCGAACATCTGGCACCTCCGGTTGATGGGGTTGAGACACCGCCCGGAGGGGACTCTCTTTTCCCTTGGGCGCGTCGCCCTTCTCTTTGCCTTCCTCAAACTCTCTTGCACGTTGGTCGAGGCAGGCCGGAGAGTTCGGGGGCATTGCCCGGCAATCGCCGCGCGGTTCATCAAAGGGCCGCGTCGTTGGCGTCCATGATGGCGATGATGACGTCGTCGAGGCTGCCCCTGGCGCTCATCAAGGTGTGTTCCAGATGGAGAAGCTGGTGGCGGAGCCCGGCGCGGTCGTCGCAGGACGGGTTGTTGGGCAGACGCATGATGGCGTTCCGCAACTCGGCGAAGCGCTCCGCCAGATCCTTCATGTGAGCTGCAGCTTCGCGTGCGCCGGTCCGGGCTTCCTGCAGGAACCCGCCGGGATCGGGACGGGTGCCGGCCATGGTCTCGAAATCGCCGGTCGTGGAGTGTGGTGTGAGGGTGTCAAACATCGGGTTCCTCCGTGGATTGCAAGACAGAATGGCGGCGATGCCGGAATTGCCTCCCGCGCACCCCCCGAACCGCCCCTGCCGTGCTGCCCTCGACCTCCATGTGCCGCAACGTGCGGGTGGGAGGGCCTCACTCAAAACGTTGCCGTGGCCTGCTCCTGGCCCATCATGCCGGGTGGCAAGTTACCGGGTGTAAACCGGCCTGCCCGGTTCAATGGGTGGTTTCATCGCGGGCGGCGGACATGGACCGGCCGGCGATGGCGGACCAGGCATCCCGGTCGAGTCCGAGCTTGGCGTTCAGGCGATCGCAGATCCTCAGAGCATCGTCGAGTGTGAGCCCAACCAACGCTGTGGGGACGTAGCCCGGCATCGAATCGAACACGATTCGGATCTGCTGTGGCATGTTGTCGAAGTCATAAGCTGGACAAAACGCGTAGACGGGATCGTCGGGCAGCGTATGAGATGTCATGACGATATCTTCCATATGGCGGATTGGACTGTTCGTGCCTGTGAGCGGCGCAAAGGCGCAATTTCCCGGATGTGGGTGTCTTCGTGGAGTGAAGAATCCTACAACCTTTTGCGCGTAGCGGGCGGTAGCAAGGTTTGGCACGCCCCCGCGCCGGATACCGGACGGGAGCGTGCGGGTTTACACCGGGCTCGCAGCCGCGAGCGGCCAGCGTTCGAGGATGCGGCCGAGGTCGATGTATTCGGGCACGAATACACGGGTCCGCCACGAGACGATCTCGGTGGCGCAGCCCATGCGCTTGAGCGCGGCGAGGTCGCCGTCGGCCGGCCCCTCGATCTCGACGCGCACGGCGCCCATCAGGCGCCGCCTTGCGAGGCGCCAGCCGTTGGCGAGATCGAAGGACGCGCCGCGGGTAAGGATCGCCTCGTGCATCTCGGCCGAACTCATGAGCGGTCCGCAGGCCAGTCCGAAGGCGTCGTGGAAGGCGTACGCCTGCTCGGGCGTCAGAACCCGGCCGAGCAGGCTTTCCCCGGCGTCGGTCGCAAGCCGGCGCACCCGCATGTTTTCGCCCGGCAGGCGGTCCCAGATGGGGAGCAGCAGGCCGGTGACCAGCCACAGGCGGGATTCGGTGTGGCTGGGCAGCCCCTCGATCTCCGCATCCCACGACGCGCGCCAACGATCTTCGCCTGCCTCCTCCCAGTTCGAGGCGGCAAGCTCCTCCGCGGCCATGGGCTCGCGGGCGGCGGGACGGACCAGGCGGACCCGGGCTTCGACTCCACCGTCCTCGAACATCCGCGACGGCGCGGGCAGAACCACGGCGGCGCGCTTCGAGCGGGTGTTGATGACGGGCCGCCCGTCGCGCAAGGCGAGGGCATCGCCGGCCGTCAGCGGCACGAGCCGGTCGCGGCGGACGATCTCGACAAGCTCGGTGGCGGCGCCCGAGGCTTCATGAACGTGAACCGTCTCGCGCGAGGCCACGGTGAGCGAGTCGGCCCGGATGGTCTCGACGCCCTGCTCATGGGTCCCGGCCTCGATGGCCTGCTCGATGTTGGCCTCGATGCGGGTTTCCAACTCGGCGAACAGTTCGTTCTGTTCGGCGATGGGCAGGGCCAGCAGGCGATTGAGGAACCGGGGCATCGGCGGCAGGTCTTCCTTGAGGGAGCCTTCCCAAATCAGCTTCAGACCGGTGGCCTCCTCGAAGCGGTCCATGGACCAGCCCGTTATGTTGCCGCGCCACAGTGCGATGTAGAACTGGCGCAGCGCCACCTTGGCGTAGGGGCTTTCCAGATTGTCGCTGGCCCGGAACATGGTGGCGTCGCCGCCGCCCATGGCGGTCTGCGAATCGCGCTGGCCCCGGGTGATGGCGCCGAGGCTGTCGAGACGCCGGGCGATGGTGGCGATGAAGCGGCGCTCGCCCTTCACATCCGTGGTGACCGGGTCGGAACAGGGGGGCCGAGGCCTGGTGCGTTCGATGGGTGCGGCCCAGCCCCTGGATCGCCTGGTCGGCCCGCCAGCCCGGTTCCAGCAGGTAATGGATACGCCGCGCTGTATTGCCGCAGCCGAGATCGGCGTGATAGCTGCGCCCGGTGCCGCCGGCCATGGAGAAGACGAGGATGCGTTTGTCGCCCGCCATGAAGGCGGCGGACTCGGCGAGGTTGGCCGAGGCCGGGCGGTTGCGCAGCGCCAGGCGTTCGCCGGATGCATCGGCGATGCGCAAGACCCGGCGCGAGCGGCCGGTGACCTCGGCGACGGCCTCGTCGCCGAAGCGGTGCAGGATCTGGTCGAGCGCGGCCTGCACCGGTGGCAAGGCCGCGAGCTTCTCGATCAACGCATCGCGGGCGGCCACGGCTTCCTGGCACAGGACCGGGTTGCCCCCGGCGTCGGTCACGGGCCGCGACATCAGGTTGCCCTCGTCGTCGGTGAACGGTTCCTGCAATTGCACCGGGAAGGCGTGGGCCAGATACTCCAGGCACGCCTCCCTCGGCGTCAGGTCGACGGAGATGTCGTTCCATTCCGAGACGGGGATCTCGGCGATGCGCCGGTCCAGCAAAGCCTCGCCGGTGGAGACCAGCTGGATCACGCAGGCATGGCCGGCCTCGAGATCGGCCTCGATCGCCCGGATCAGGGAGGGGCATTTCATGGCGGTCAGGAGATGGCCGAAGAAGCGCTGCTTCGCGCCCTCGAAAGCCGACAGCGCGGCGGATTTGGCGTTCTTGTTGAGAGTAGCATCGCCCTCCATGATGCCGGTGGCTTTGAGAGCGTCTTCCATATTGCGGTGGATCACCTTGAAGGCGCCGGCATAGGCGTCGTAGATGCGCCGCTGTTCGGGCGTGAGCGGATGTTCGAGCGGCTCGACCTCGACCCCGTCATAGCTGAGCGCACGGGCCTGGTAGAGCCCGAGCGCCTTCAGATCGCGGGCCACAACCTCCATCGCCGCGACCCCGCCGGCCTCCATGGCGGTCACGAAATCGGTGCGTTGTTCGAAGGGCGTCTCGCCGCCCGTATCCGCGCCGCCCCACAGGCCGAGGCGGCGCGCATAGGCCAGGCCGGGCACCGTGGTGGCCCCGGTGGCGGAGACATAGAGTATACGGGCATCGGGCAAGGCGTTCTGCAAACGCAATCCGGCGCGGCCCTGCTGCGAGGGGGCCGTATCGCCGCGTGATCCCTTGGACCCGGCGGCGTTGGCCATGGCGTGCGCCTCGTCGAACACGATGACGCCGCCATAGGCATGGCGGGAGTCTTGATCCGTCCCGTCCGCGAGCCAGCCGACGATCTGTTCGAGGCGCGAGCGCTTTCCCTGGCGGGCGGGCGAGCGCAAGGTTGCATAGGTGGCGAACAGGATGCCGGCCTCTTGCGGAATATCGGCCCCCTGGCGGAACTTGCCCAACGGGATGATGTCGGCCTCGTTGCCGCCGATCGCGGCCCAGTCGCGGCGGGCGTCCTCTAGAAGCTTGTCGGAGGCGGACAGCCACAGCGCCCGGCGACGGCCGCGCAGCCAGTGGTCGAGAATGATGGCGGCGACCTGGCGGCCCTTGCCGCAACCGGTGCCGTCGCCCAGCATCCAGCCGCGCCGGAAACGCACTGGCGCGGACAGGGCTTCGCCGTCGCCGGTGGCATCAGGATTCGGTTCAAGACTGGTGCATGTTGCGTCAGCGTTATTGGCGGTCTCCGGGACGCTATCGCCGTCATCGCCGTTGTCATCTTCATTGTCGGCAACACGCGCGACGGTCTCCCAGCTCTCGCCGATGCGATAGAGCGCGGAAAGATGGTGGCCGTGGGCCTGACCGGCGAGGATGACGCTTTCTAGTTGCGCGTCGGACAGCAGTTCGTCCGTCACGATACGCACCGGCAGCATCGGGCGGTAGGCCGGCACGGGATGGGGCACCGCCGCCATGGCGGCGGATTGCACCAGGGGTGTTGGATGTTCGCAGGCGCCGGGAATGCGCGCGGTCCGGGCCCGCCAGGGCTCGTAGACCCCGGCATGGGTGGCCTCCGGTTCGTTTGCCGTGCCTTGTCCGATGGCGGATGGTGTCTCGTAGGCGAGTTCGGCTACCGGCCCCCAGTCGTGGACCTGCGCCGCGGCAGGTTTTGCCTGGGGCGCGGCGGCCACTGTTAGCGGTGGTTCCAGGGTGCGCTTATATGGTGCTCTTTTTGAGCGGTCGGTGGCGGTTGGCTGACGGGATGCTTTTGGGCTTGGCTGATTTTGTTTCGCGCTGTGGCTATTCAGTCGAGGGGCCGGTCATCGATCTGGAGCGGTTCGCCGGCGCGGTCGCGCATGAGCATGTCGTTCCAGTCCAGGCCGTCGAGGGCAGGGCGCAGGCGGACGACCCTGCTGTCGTTTCGGATGAGCCGTGCCGCGGCGTCATCGCCCTGGCGGGTGGCGTCGTAGGCGCAGAAGATCCGGCCGGGGTTCCAGGCCTCGATCCATTCGGGGAGGCTTGCGGTGGCGCCGCCGGTTGAGACCACGGCGCATCCCTTGCGCCCGGCCGGGACGAGGTGGAGGGAGAGGACCGACAGGGCGTCGATTGCGTTCTTGGCGAGGATGACGGAGTTCGGCCAGTCGGGTTCCCACGACATCCAGAAGCCGCCGCGCGCGGCGGCGCCGGTCGGCGCGAGGCGGCGTGGCGCCGCGGCAGGGACGATCTCGGCGCCGAGAGCCTCGCCGGCCGCGTTTCGGCGGACGAACACGGCGTTGCCGTGGCGGTCGGCGTAGAGCAAGCCGAGGTCGCGGCACAGGGCGACGAGCACATCCGCGAGGCCGCGCTGCTCGACGAGGTAGCTCTGGATGGCGGGCCAGTGGCGGTCCGGGCACGGCGGCTTCGGGTGGCGATCGGCCGGGAACCGGTCACGGCACGGCAGTTCCGAGAAGAAGCCGAGGGCCTCGGGCACGGTGCACCGGCAGGCATGGATTACCAGGTCGATCGCTCCGCCCCCGCCGCGCAGATGTTCGTAGAACATAAAGCCGTTGATGCTGACGACGGATCCGGGACGCCTCCAGCGCGCGGCATCGGTGGGATCGCGGCGGTAGCCGAGGCGGCGGACGACGTCTTCGAGGGGATAGCCTCGCAGGGCCTCGGCCCGCACCCGCCGGTCCCAGAGGCGGGGACCATCCATGGCTACGCCGGCGGCGGTTCCCCGCGGTCCTGCGCGCCGGCCTTGCCGGCTCGCCGCCGGCGGCGCTCGGCGCTGCGCTGCTTCTGGCGTTCCTCGGCCTCCTTGCGGCGCCAGGACTCGGCGTCGATGGCGATGATCTCGGCGTTGTGGACGAGGCGGTCGACCAGGGCGACGAGGCAGGCGGCGTTGGGGAAGGCCTCACCCCACTCGGCGAAGGGCCGGTTGGTGGTGATTATGGTGGAGTTCTGCTGGCTGCGGCTGGAGACGATGTTGAACAGCAGATCGGCATGGCGGTTGCTGTAGGACAGGTATCCGACCTCGTCGATCACCAGCAGGTGCTGGCGGGCGTAGAAGCGCAGCCTGCGCTGAAGCAGGGTGTCGCTGTCGAGGGCGGCGAGCTCGCCGAGCATGCTGGCCGCGGTGGCGAAGCGCACGGTGTGGCCCTCGAGGACGGCGCGGTGGGCGATATTGGCGGCGATGGTCGACTTGCCGACGCCGTTTGGGCCGACCAGGACGACGTTGGCGGCCTCGTTGAGGAACTCGAGGCTCATGAGATCCTCGACGGCCATGCGGTCGCAGCGGCGCGGCCATGCCCAGTCGAAGTCGGCGAGCGGCTTGAACTGTCCGAGGCGGGCGTCGCCGAGGCGGCGCTTGAGGCTGCGGCTTCGCCGTTCCTCCTCTTCCCAGGCGACCAGCGCAGCGGGCCAGTCATGCCCGGCGACCTCGCCCCAGTGGGCGGCGAGGCCGTGCAGGCCGAGCGCCCGGGCACGGCCCATGAGGGTATCGTTCATTGCTCGCTGTCCTCCTCGGGTTCGCCGGCCAGCCCGTCGTATCCGACGAGGTCGTGATCGCGGACAGTGATGTCGCGCACTCTCGGATCGCCGGGCAGTTCGACGGGGATGGGCGGGGGTTGGTGCCGCAGCTCGCGCCGCCGGGTCAGGCTCAGGCGCACGGCGTTGGGATGGGGAACGTCCCGCTTCAGGGCCTCGTCGATGGCCGCCTCGAGCTCGGCGGCGCCGTAGGCGTCGAGGAGGCGCAACAGGGCGGCGACGGTGGCGCCTATATAGCCGCCGCGCTGGGCGGCCTCGGCGAGCAGGCGCTCGCTGTTGGGCGCGGCCTGGACCAGCCGGTCCTGGCCGCGAAGGCGGCGGGCATGGCTCTTGCGCCTGACCAGCTCGGCGATGTGCTCGGGGTTCTCGATGCGGGCCGCCTTGTCGAAGCTGCGCGGATGGCTGGCGATGACGTCCACACCGTCGAGGATGCGCACCTCGTCGAGCGTCGCGACCACGACGAGGGTGCGCCGCACATGGGTGTGCGGCACGCTGTAATCGTTGAGATCGAAGCGGGCGTAGGGGGTCTTGCCGATGGCGACCTCGACCCGGTCGTGGTCGGGGAAGGGATCGCCGGGCAGCGCGATGAGAGAGCCGCGTTCCCGCTCGAAGGCCTCGCGCACGGTGATCGAGCGGTCTTCGGGCCAGGGGCGGTCGGCGGCGATGCCGTGGCACCAGGCCAGGGCCTGGGCGTTGAGATCGTCGATATCGCGCCACCGGCGGGCGGCGAAGAAGCTGGTCCGGACATAGCGAATCGCCCGCTCCACGCGCCCCTTCTCGTTGCCGCGCGCGACCGCGACGGGCTTGGGCAGGAAGTGGTAGTGGCCGGCGAGGTCGAGGATCCGGGGATTGAACCGGATGGCGGCGCCGCGGCGCTCCAGCACGACGCTCTTCAGGTTGTCGTACCAGAGCTCGCGGGGCACGCCCTGCCACGCCTCGAAGGCTTCGACATGGCCGCGCAGGAAGTTGCTCATCCCGGCGTCGAGGTAGAAGCGCAGGAAGATCCGCCGCGAGTAGCTGAGAACCATCACGAAGCCCATCAGGCGGCGCTCCGCGCGGCCGATCGTCACCTTGCCGAAGTGTCCCCAGTCGACCTGGGCCTGCTCGCCGGGAAGGGTCTTGAGGCGCAGATAGGCCTCGGCCACGGGCCTGGGCCTGAAGTGGCTGAGCAGATGACGGAAGTGGTCGCCGCCGCCCGGATAGCCGCGTTCGCGCACCATCTGGTAGAGCCGGCTGGCGGGCAGCGTCGGCCAGGATGCCAGCGTCTCGGCGATGAACGGCACGTATGGATCGATCATCGACGGCCTGGGCGACCTCGCGTCCCGGGGCTCGCCGGCCGCGGTGAGGAGGCGCTCGACGGTGTAGCGATGCACGCCGAGCTGGCGTGTGATCGTGCCGACCGTCCACTTCTCGACGTGATACAGGCGCAGGATCTCCGCGCGGGTCTCCTTGTCGATGGTCATCTCACCCCCTTTCCCGTCGGGCGCAGCCCCGGATAGACCGCCTGCCCGCAGAACCGGCCGCAGCGATCGCAGCGGAAGACCCTGGCGGGCCGCTCGTGCCCGAAGGGCCGTGTTCCGGGACGCCCTGCCGGCGTCCGCACCACAACAGGACGCCGCCGCGCGGCGGTCAAAGGGTGATGCGTCACTTCCTGCCCGCGGCGCCGATTCACCGGCGTCCGGCGCCGCCGGCGTTCGCGATAGCGCCGCTGGCGCTCAGCATGCTTGTGACGGCCCCGCCGGCTGTTCTGGTAGCGCTGCCCGGCATGGCGCTGCGATCGCCGGCGCACCCGATCGCTGCAGCTCCGTGAACAGTAGATGTTGCCGTGGTCGCAGTGCCGGCAGAGAACCACCTGTTGATGGCACGAGGCGCAGTTGAACAGGCGGGCGGTGTTCTTCATCGCGCAGCCGATGAGAACGGGGTGGACCCACGCCCAAACCCGCACGATACTGCGCATATGGGTCGTGCCTTGCATGGCTCGGGGGGTGCGGTGCCGGTCGTTGCCAGCAAGCAAACGGGGCCGGCGCCGCATCGTTCTCAGCGGCCCGAGTGTACTCCCGCGGCTCCCCTTGTCAGGTCCGCGGAACCGCCGCCGCCAGCCAGCCAAAACAGGAATCGAGACGCCCGCCCGCGGTGGATAAGCAGCCCGCCGCCGCCAGACTCTTGGCGGTCGCCGCGGCGGGCTACTTACCCACCGCTGCGCCGAGCCAACTCCCGCCTGCAAACCACGCAGCTACAGCGCCACGATGCCCGATGTCGCTGAAATCACCATCTAAGCGCGGTTTTTCATCGCCACCGACATCCAGCTTCTTGTGCCCCAGTAGAACCTGGATCACGCGGATGTCGACGCCCTGTTCGAGGAGATGGGTGGCGAAGCAGTGGCGCAGCGTGTGAAGCGAGATCCGCTTCTCGATCCCCGCCCCCGCCTTGGCGCCATCGAGGGCGCGACGGAGCTGGCGGGTGGTCAACGGGTTGACCGGGTTCTGGCCTGGAAACAGCCAACCGCCGGGCAGCATCACGCCGCGGGCGCGGCCAAGCAACCACCAGACCCTGAGCTGCTCGGCGGCGCGATCCGAGAGCATGGCGTAGCGATCTCGGCGGCCCTTACCTTGCTCGATGCGAAGCGTCTTGCGGTTGCTGTCGATGTCCGGGACCTTGAGATGGACCACCTCCGAAGCGCGCAGGCCGGCGCCATAGGCCAGCGAAAAGGCCGCCTTGTATTTGGGACCGGGGGCGGCATCGAGAAGCCGCGCCATTTCCTCGACGCTCAGGATCACCGGCAGCTTGCGCGGCATTGCCACCGTCGTCATGCCGATCTCGGCGTCGCCTCGGCCGAGCGTGACGCCGAAGAAGAACCGCAATGCCGAGACCGCCGCGTTCATCGTCGTCGCCGATGCGCCTGCTTTGCGCATATGCACTTGATAGCGCCTGAGATCCTCCGCCTCCGCCCGATCCGGAGAGCGTGCGAGAAAGTCGGAAAAGCCGGCCACCGCACTGATGTAGCCGCGCTGCGTGTTGGCACTGAAGCCGCGAAGCACCATGTCGTCGATCATGCGCTGGCGCAGCGGGCTGATGGTCTTGTCACTATCGGTCATGGGTCTGCTCCCGTGTTGCGTGAGCTTCGGAACTCCAAACCTCAACACAGGATCGACCCATCCGTTACGCCACCGACCTCACCGCCCGGCACCACGAACTACCGCTGAAAGCGGTTTCGTTCGTTGGGCCATTGAGGCCCCGCGAGCCCATGCGAGCGAAGCCAAGCGCCCGGATGGGCGCGCCCGGCGTCTGAGGGAACAAGAAAAATCCGGGGCCATCGCGTTCACGCGATTGCCCTGCCGCGAGGGGGCGATTGTCTCGCCGCGCCGCCGCCCCTAAACTTCTCGCCGACCACCAACCGGAGGAGATGCGAGCGATGGCCGACCCCTTTCGGATGCGCCGCGATGCGCCCGATGTCGACGAGACCCGGGAGAGCGCCCCCCGGCCACACGGTCAATACCCGCGCCGGCGCATGCGGCGAAACCGGCGCGACCCCTGGACCCGACGTCTCGTGGCCGAGAACAGCCTTGGCGTCGACGATCTGATCTGGCCGCTCTTCGTGCAAGACGGCGACGACAGTCGTAGCCCGGTCGACTCGATGCCCGGGGTGGAACGGCTCGGCATCGACCATATCGTCGAGGCGGCCGCCCAGGCGGCCGAGATCGGCATCCCCGTCGTCGCCATATTTCCCCACGTCCCGCAGTCGTTGAAGGACGCGCGCGGCACCTACGCGCTCGAAGCGGACAACCTGGTCTGCCGCACGGTCGCCCGCATCAAGGATCAGGTGCCCGGGATCGGCATTCTCTGCGACGCGGCACTCGACCCCTTCACCGACCACGGCCACGACGGCGTCATCGTCGACGGCTACGTCGCCAACGACGAGAGCATCGAGGTTCTGGTGCGCCAATCGCTGGTGCAGGCGGCGGCGGGCGCCGACGTGATCGCCCCCTCGGACATGATGGACGGCCGCGTCGGCGCGATCCGCGACGCGCTGGACGCGGCGGGCCGCGACGACGTGCGCATCATGAGCTACGCGGCCAAATACGCCTCCGGCTTCTATGGCCCGTTCCGCGATGCCATCGGCTCCTCCAGCAATCTCGGCACCGCCGACAAGAAGAGCTATCAGATGGACCCGGCCAACAGCGACGAGGCGCTGCGGGAAATCGCCCTCGACCTCGACGAGGGGGCGGACATGGTGATGGTCAAGCCGGGGATGCCCTATCTCGACATCGTCCGCCGCGTGAAGGACAGCTTCGGCGTACCGACCTTCGCCTATCAGGTGAGCGGCGAATACGCCATGCTGACGGGCGCCATCGAGCGCGGCTGGCTGGACGGCGAGCGGGTGATCCTGGAGGCCCTGCTGGCCTTCAAACGGGCCGGCGCCGACGGCGTCCTGACCTATTTCGCCCTCGACGCGGCGAAGCGCCTGAAGGCGGGCTGAAAGGCAGCCGAGGGCGCCCTCGCCGCCTCGCGCGCCCCGCTGCCATGATCGAGCGCGCCCGGCCGGGCGTGGGGAGAGTGAAATGCAACGCAGCACGAAGCGCATTCTGACGACGCATGTGGGCAGCCTGCCCAGGCCCGCCGATCTGGTGGCGCTGATCCGCGACAGGCTCGCCGGCCGGGCGGTCGACGAGGCCGCCTTCGAGGCCCGGGTCGAGAGCGCGGTGGCCGAGACCATTCGCCTCCAGGCCGAGCGCGGGATCGACGTCGTCAGCGACGGCGAGATGGGCCGCATCGGCTTCATCCCCTACATCAACGAGAGACTGCGGGGCTTCGAACCCAATACAGGGCCCTCCTACGTCCCCGGTGGCAGCTATTGGGGCCAATCGCGCGAGGTGAAGGCCTTTCCCGGGTTCTACGAATGGGCCGCCAAGCTGCCGGGAACGGCCGGCGACGTCGGTCCCACGCGCTGGGTCTGCACCGGGCCGATTTCCTACCAGGGCCAGGCGGCGATCCAAGCCGACATCGCGCGGCTGCGCCGCGCGCTCGACGGCGTCGACGGGCAAGAGGCCTTCATCCCCGCGATCTCCCCCGCCAACATCGAGGACTGGCACTCGAACGAGCATTACGGCAGCCAGGAAGACTATCTGGCGGCGATCGTCGAGGCCTTGCGCGAGGAGTATCTCGCCATCGTCGAGGCCGGCTTCCTGCTGCAGATCGACGATCCGCTGCTGGCGACCTATTACGTGCTGCACCCGGAGCTCTCGGTCGCCGAATGCCGGGCCTGGGCGGAGCGCCGGGTCGAGGCCCTGAATTACGGCTTGCGCGGCATCCCGCAGGAGAGGATCCGCTACCACACCTGCTATTCCATCAACATGGGTCCCCGGGTCCACGACATGGAGCTGAAGGACATCATCGACATCATGGTGAAGGTCAACGCCGGGGCCTATTCCTTCGAGGCGGCGAACCCCCGCCACGAGCACGAATGGCGGCTTTGGGCCGAGGTCGACCTGCCGGAGGGCAAATCGCTGGTGCCGGGCGTGATCACCCACAGCTCCGTGCTGGTGGAGCATCCCGAGACCATCGCCGAGCGGCTGGAGCGCTTCGCCCAGGTGGTCGGCGCCGAGAACGTCATCGCCGGCGCCGACTGCGGCTTCGCCAGCTTCGCCACCACCTTCGAATGCCATCCCGAGGTGGTCTGGGCCAAGCTCGCCGCGCTTGGCCAGGGTGCCGCCATCGCCTCGAAGCGGCTCTGGTCCGGCCGAGGCCGGCCGGCCGAATGAGCTTTTCACGGACCCCTCTCGGCTACTTGAAAGCAAGTGTCTTCGCCCCTCCCATCTCGTGACCGAGACTTAATGTTAGGCTCAATTCGCGAATTGTATGCATTAGTGACAGGGTGCCTGGAACGTCAGGAGGTTGGGTTATGGACGGCAAGGGTTTCCAGGTGTGGCTTTCGGCGGCGCGCGGGCTGACGCGCGCGCATCGGCGCGAGGCGCTCGCGGTGCTGTCGGGCCGGAGCGAGGGCGAGGCATCGAAGGCCGCGATCGAGCTTGGTGTGGACGAGGCCCGGCGCTGTCCGCACTGCGCGAGCGAAGGGGCGGTTTCGCGCGGTATGGCGCGGGGTCTGCAGCGCTACCAGTGCAAGGGCTGCGGCAGGACCTTCAACGCGCTGAGCGGTACGCCGCTGTCGGGCTTGCACCACAAGGAACGCTGGCTGTCGATCGGGGCGTCGCTGGCGAAGGGGGAGACGGTGAAGGCGTCGGCGGCGCGCTGCGACGTGGCGGTGAGCACGGCGTTCCGCTGGCGTCACCGGTTTCTGGCGGCGGCGCGGAGCGATTCGGAGGTGCTCAAGGGGATCGTGGAAGCGACGAGACCTACGTCCTGGAGAGCCGGAAGGGCGCGCGCGGGCTGGGGCGCAAGGCACGGCGGCGGGGCGGCAAGGCGAAGAAGCGCGGCCTCTCGCGCGAGCAGGTACCGGTTCTCATGGCGGCGGACCGGAGCGGAACGACGGTCAGCGCGGTGCTGCCCAGGGTCGATGCGGCGGCGCTCACGGCTGCCCTCGACCCGGTGGTCGCGAAGGACGCCCTGCTGGTCTCCGACGGCGGCGCGAGCTACCCACCGTGCGCCGCCGCGCTCGGGGTGAGCCACGAAGCACTCAACCGCTCGATGGGGGAACGGGTTCGGGGCGATCTGCATGTGCAGACGGTGAACAGCCGCCACAGCCGGTTGAAGGACTTCCTGCGTCCCCGCCGCGGCATCGCCACCCGCTATCTGGACAACTACCTGAGCTGGTTCCACCTCGTCGGCCTCGCCCCCGGCGCCAATGACCGAGCCTGCCTCGCCGCCGCCGTAACAAGGTGACGCATACAATTCACGAATTGAGCCTAATGTTAAGCGTTGTCGGACACCTGCCGAGGCGCAGGGGTTGCATCCGGCGGACTGGATCGGCAGGTGTCGGACAACGCTTAAGGGAGGAAACCGCGGGCAGGACTAGGCTCGGCGGTGCGGCACGCTCGGTCTATGGGGATTTGCGAGCGGCGGGCCAGCTTTCTCGGGTGGCCGGCGCTGCTGGATGGCTCGGATCTGATTGGCGACGACACCGGCAGGGTGGTTTGATGGCGACTTCGGGTCGATGCCGGCGGGTCTCGCAGGTGGTTCCCTGCGCGCTCGATGGTGTTGCGGCGAGCGGGATCGTGGCCGCGGGTGAGCGGCGGCAATAGCGTTATTCGAAGCGGTGTCGGTCATGCTGCCGTGGCCCTGGCCAGGGGCCGTGCACGGGGCGGGGCGCGTGGTTGGGCGCCGGCCTCGAAGCGCTCGATGACGATCATACGGCCGCCGCACTGCGGGCAGGGCTCTGAGAGGGACGGCGGTTCGGTATCATCGTCACTCGCGGCATCGTCGGCCTCACTCTCCGGTGCCGGCATGGCAAGCAGTTCGCGGGCAAGGGAGATGTTGCGGGTGCGACCGCCGTTGGCGAAGAGGCCGTAATGGCGGATGCGGTGAAAGCCCGAGGGCAGGACATGGAGGAGGAAGCGGCGGATGAACTCGGGCACGGCCAGGGGCAAGGTCTTGTAGCGCTCGCGTCCTTTGCGCCGGTAGTCCTTGTACTTGAAGATGACGCCTTGGCTGTCGCAGCTGACCAGGCGGCTGTTCGAGATGGCGACACGGTGGGTGTAGCGGGAGAGATAGGCGAGCACGGCCTCTGGTCCGCCGAAGGGCGGCTTGGCGTAGACGACCCATTCTTGTTCCTGATTACGCACTAACCTCAGCCAACTTCAGGAGCCGATATGGCATGGGCGGCGTGCGCAGGGCATCGCGGCCGAGGGCTTCGATCATGTCGGCGAGCCGGTAGCGGCGGTTGTATCGGTACTGGAACGCCGCCAGATAGCGCGGCACATGCTTGGGTCGGATCGCATGGTAGGTACCGCGCAGGGTGTTTTTGAGGTTGCCGAGGGTGGTGTTGACCCATTTGAAGGCGGGCACGGCGACGGCCCCGGGTCCGGAGCCGGTGGGTATCGGATGGTGCGCACAGCCTTACGCGGTGACCGCGGTGAAGCAGCCGAGCCCATCGCTGACAACCGTCGCCAGCGGGCTCAGGTCGCGCTTGGCCATCTTGGCGATCTCGCTCTTGCGGAAGCCCTTGACGCGGCGGAGCTTGATGCGCACGGGCTGGCCCTCCTTCGTGGTCTGGACGGCGGCGACGAACGGCGTCTTGCCCGGCGCGCCTCGGCCGCGCTTGGCCCCGGAACGCCGGCCGCCGAGGTAGGCATCGTCCATCTCCACCCGCCCGGTGAGCGGCAATTTGGCATCGCGCTCGAGCATGGACTGCATCAGTTTCTGCTTGATCTTCCAGGCCGTGGTCTGGGTGACGCCGAGCCGCCGGCCGAGTTCGAGGGAGGAGATCCCTTTCTTCGATTGGGTCATGTGATAGATCGCCGAGAACCACAGGGTCAGCGCCAGCTTGGTCGCGTGGAAGAGCGTGCCGGCGGTCAGCGAGACTTGATGACGGCAGGCGGCGCATTGGTAGAGTTTTCGCCCGGCGATCTCGCAATGGCGCGTGGCGCCGCATCGGGGGCAGGAGAATCCCTCCGGATTGAGCAACCTGATGTGTGGAAATTCGGAACGCCGTTGATCAGTCATCCTCTGCTTTCCAAGTGATGTAGGGTTTTTCGGTGGTTTCCCATTTCTCGTCGATTTCGACGAGGATGGCGGTGACCAGACGTTCGAGCGAGGCCTCGTTGGGAAAGACCCTGACCTTTACGGTGCGGCGCTTGATCTCCTGCTGGATGGATCGCTCCATGGGGTTCGAGGTTCGCATGCGCTTTTGGTGGCGCTCGGGCAGGGCGAAGACGGCGAGGCCCTCGGGGATCGCCGTCTCCAGCCAATCGGCGAGCTTGGGGGCGCTGTCGCGGTAGGCCGCCACCAGATGGCCCAGCTCGGCCTCGGCGGCCTTGCCGTCGGCGGCGTTCCAGACCCGGCGCAGCTCCTTGCCGATGGCCTTTCGGATGGCGAGGTTGGGGGCGTGATGGATGGCGTTTTGAGCCAGATGGTACTGACAGCGCTGCCAGACGGCGCCGCCGAGGACGGCCTTGCGCGCGGCGCCGAGGCCTGGATGATCATCGGAAACGATATAGGCGACACCGCGCATGCCACCGGCAACCAGGGTCTCCAGGAAGGCGCGCCAGTGCACTTCGGCCTCGGAGAGCGCACAGGAAACACCGAGCACCCGGCGGCGCTGGTCGGGGCCGATGCCGATCACCGAGAGCACGGCGGCGTCGCGCACCACGCCACCCTCTCGGACTTTCTCATAGCGCGCGTCGAGGAGCAGGTAGCGGATCTCGCCCAGCGGCCGGTTGCGCCAGGCATCCAGCTCCCCATCCAAGAGCTTGGCGGCGCGGCTGACCTGGCTCGACGACAGGCTCTCCAGGCCGAACTCGCGCATCACCGCCTCGGCGTCACGGGTGGAGACGCCTTTGATATACATCTCCGCCACGGCCAGCATGACAGCGCGGCAGGAGCGCCGTCCGCGCTCCAGGGCTTGGGGGTAAAAAGGCGCCTCATGACCGGCGGTCTTGGGAGCCTCGAGCCTCACCGTACCGGCCGGGGTGTCGATCTTCTTGGGTCTGGTGCCGTTGGCGTATCCCCGCCGCTCGGGCGTGCGCTCATAGTGGCCGGCGCCCAAGAACCTCTCCCGCTCGATCCGCATGGCGAGATTGAAAAGGCCGGCGAAGACCGTCGCCATGTTCTCGCTACCGCCTTCGATCAATTGTTCCACCAAAGCCTCGACAGCGCTATCCTGGTCTTTCCGCATACTGGTTCTCCATGTTTGTTTGGACGCTTTCATGGATAACCAAAATGACGGATCGCCCCGCGCCGGGGTATACCCCGGCGCGGGGCGAAGCCAAATTTCCAGACCTCACGCTACACAAGCGGCCTGGATCGCCTCTTCCTTTACGGCATGGGGGTGGACAGCTTGAGCGGAACCATCCCCGAAAGCGTCTTCGTGGCGTTCCAGATGACCTTTGCAATCATCTCGCCGGCGCTGATTTGCGGAGCCTTCGCCGATCGAATGAAGTTCCCGGCCTTGATGATCTTCACCGTGCTTTGGATCGTCCTCGTCTACGCGCCGATCTGCCACTGGGTTTGGGGCGGCGGCTTCCTGGGCGATGCCGGCGTCCTCGACTTCGCCGGTGGCACGGTGGTCCACATCAACGCCGGCGTCGCCGGTTTGGTGGCCGCCATCGTGATCGGCCCACGCTTGGGCTATGGCAAGGAATATCTGGCCCCGCATAGTCTGGTCTTGAGCTTCGTCGGCGCTTCGTTGTTGTGGGTGGGATGGCTCGGCTTCAATGCCGGCTCCGCGCTCGCCTCCGACGGCGCCGCCGGCATGGCCCTGCTGGTAACCCAGATCGCGGCGGCGGCGGCGGCGCTGAGCTGGGCCTTGGTGGAATGGCTCGTTCGCCGCCAGGCCAGCGGTCTCGGCATCATCTCCGGCGCGGTGGGTGGCTTGGTCGCGATCACGCCGGCCGCGGGCTTCGTCGGCCCGATGGGGGCACTGGCCATCGGCCTCTGCGCCGGCGCGGCATGCTATTGGGGTGCCGTCACGCTGAAGCGTTGGGGCAAGTATGACGACTCGCTCGACGCCTTCGGCGTGCATGGGGTCGGCGGCATCGTTGGCGCGGTGCTCACCGGGGTCTTTGCCGTGGAGGCGATTGGCGGCACGCCGGGCGTGATCGAAGGCAATCTGGGCCAGCTTTGGCTACAGGTCTATGGCGTCCTCGCCACCGTCGTCTACTGCGGCATCGTCACTTTCGTGATTTTGAAGGTTGTCGATCTCGTCATCGGCCTCCGCGTGGATGAACAGGTGGAGTTGGAAGGGCTGGATGTGCGACTGCACGGGGAGCGCGGCTATGAGATGTAGCCGGCCGACGGCGGAGAAGCGCATCGGATATCGGCCATCACCGCATACGGGGTAGAGCAATGAAATACGTGATCGCGATCGTTCAATCGCACCGGTTGGAGACTATCCGCGAAGCCTTGGCGGTGCATGGCGTCGAGTCTCTGATCGTCGTCGAGGCGCGACGCTACGGCGCTCATGAGGAGCATCGCGAGTTCTATCGCGGCGCGGAATACGACGTGGGTTTCATGCCCAAGACCAAGACCAAGACCAAGATCGAGTTCGCGGTCTCGAGCGAGTTGGCGGATGAAGCCGTGCAAACTCTACGAGAGGCCGCCTTTACGGGAGAGATCGGAGATGGACGGATATTCGTCTTGAGTATCTGAGTCGGACCCGATTTCCTTGGACACAGAATTGGCTTAATCGAAGTGTCCAAGGAGGACCGGAACATGACCGACAATTTTGAGAACAAAGTTGCTGTTGATGGGCCTGTGGTAAACGAGGGCGAGCTTGGCTCGTCCACGTTTTCCCCGGGCCAGGTTTCGCCGGCAGGCCCGCTGGGACTTGGCCAGCGGTGGACGGTGACGCGCAAGCGTGAGGTTGCCCTGCGGCTTTTGCGTGGCGAGCCGGTGGAACTTTTGTCGCGGCAGTTGGGCGTGGAGATTTTCCGGCTCGAGCAGTGGCGTGAGAAGGCGATCGCCGGGATCGATGCCTCGCTCAAGGAACGCAAGGGCGATCCGGTAAAGGCGGAACTGGACATCGCCATGAAGCGGATCGGGGAGTTGATCATGCAGGTGGAACTGCTGGAGGCCAAGACGGAGACGTCCGGCCCTTTGGGGCGGCGGAGGTCGCGGCGATGAGTGCCGCCACCTCTCCCGGCACGGGTTTGGCCTACGGCCTCCAGCGGGTCTGTGCGGCCTGGGGTTTTGCCCGTTCCTCGTTCTACGCCATGAAATCCCGGCAGCAGGCCACCGCTGAGCGCCCACCAGCAAAGCGCCGGGGACCGAAGCCCTCGATCTCGGACGAGGCTCTGCTGGTGGCCATCGAGGCCGACCTGGAGGCATCCCCCTGGGAGGGCGAGGGACACCGCAAGGTCTGGGCTCGGCTTCGGGTCTGTCGTGGCATCCGTGTTTCCCGCAAGCGGGTGCTCCGGGTGATGCGCGAGAACAACCTGCTCTCGCCCCATCGCTGCCGCCGCCGTGGCGGAAATCCCCATGTCGGTGAGATCATCACCCATGCCCCCAACCTCATGTGGGGCACGGACGGCGTTCGGGTGTTCACGGTGGACGACGGCTGGGGCTGGATATTCACCGCCATCGAGCATTGGAACGCCGAGTGCGTCGGCTGGCATGTGTGCAAGCGAGGCGACCGCTTCGCCGCCCTTCAGCCGATCTCCATGGGGCTTGCGAGGCTGTATGCCTCGACCTCCGCCGGTGCGGCGCGGGGGCTGGCCTTGCGGATGGATCACGGCTCCCAGTATCTGTCGGACCACTTCACCAACCAGATCAAGTTCTGGGGCATCCAGCCGTCCTACGCCTTCGTCGAACAGCCCCAGACCAACGGCGTCGCCGAGAGGTTCAATCGCACGCTCAAGGAACAGATCATCCATGGCCGCATCTACCGCAACATCGCGGAGCTGCGGAACGCCGTCCGCGGGTTCGTCGAACAGTACAATGCCCAGTGGATCGTGGAGAAGAACGGCTACCTGAGCCCCGCTCAAGCTCGTCAGGCGTGGCACACCGCGATGTCACTCAGGCCCGCCGCATGAGACAAACTTGTGTCCAAGGAACCGGGTGCGATACACTTCGGAGTCTTTGGATTGGCACACGAACCTTTGAACTACTGGATACTTGGAATTCTAGGTGCTGCATTGAACATTGCCGAGAGGGCGGTTGTCCTCGTGATCCGTTCATATCTTTGGCAACGGCAATACAGAACCGCAGAAGCGATCGACCTGCTACAACCTGTTTACGATTGGTTCAGCGACGTCTTCGGCACGCCAGACCTGACAGGCTGTCGTTCCTCAAAACCTATTCCGCGGCGCGGGCGGGTCCGAGACGAACGACCCGGGCGACAGTGTCGGTCGTTGGACCCGGCGGAAAGATTGCAACGGTCGCATCGACCGATATGCACAAGCTGAATGTTGGCGCTGTGTTCTTTTTCTCAACGGTGTCGGCGCAGCGGAAACGGGCCGCTCGCTTCTTGCAGCACCTCCTGGGACAGTGCCGTTGTCGGTCCTTAGGCCGCGAGGCGCTCGTACCGGTGATGAAGTCCTCCAACTTGAGGAAACGCAACCACCTTTCCGCCGTCGGCCGACTGGACGGGCCGTCCGTCGGGCGTATCCTTCCCGAGCGCCAAGTGCGTGCGAGACCCGTGGTAGTAGGCGAGGTAGGAACAAAGAATCTGTCGGAGATGGCGCTCGTTGAGAACAATGACGTGGTCCAGACAATCTCGCCTGATCGAGCCGATTGCCCTTTCGACGAACGGATTTTGCCATGGGCTTCGCGGCGCCGTCACAACCTCCTCGATGCCCATCGCCTTCAACCGCGCCCGAAACTCCTGACCGTACGCCCCGTCCCGATCACGCATGATATACCGTGGTGCCGTGTCCCACGGAAAAACCTCGCGGATCTGCTGCGCCACCCACGCCGTGGTCGGGTGTGCTGTAACACCGACGTGCTCGATGCGCCGCCGTTCGTGGCGTAGCACGATGAAGACGAACAGAACGGCGAACGTGGCCGTCGGCACCACAAAGAAATCGGCCGAGACGAGGCAGCCGACGTGGTTGTCGAGGAACGTCCGCCACGTCTGCGACGGTGGCTTCCGATGCCGCACCATGTACCTCGATACCGTCGCCTCCGATGCCTCGATTCCCAGCTTCATGAGTTCGCCGTGGATGCGAGGAGCGCCCCACAAGGGGTTCTCCCGACACATTCGACGGATGAGTTCGCGGACATCCTTGGGCACCGGAGGCCGTCCTGGTTTGCCGCGCCTGGATTTCCAGGTCCAGAATGCACGAAATCCCCTGCGGTGCCAGCCGATGACGGTTTCCGGTCTTACGATCACCAGCACCTCGCGCCAGCGCGGCCAAAGGCGGGAAAGGATGAACCAGAACAAGCGGTCGAGCGTCTGGAGCCGCGGCCGTCGTCTTTCCCGCTTCAGGATTGCCACCTGCTGGCGGAGGGCGAGGTTTTCCAGGTGTAGCGACGCGCGGCTGAGGAAGCTCTCGCGCAGCGTGGTGGAGAGAATCATGATGGTCGCTTGCATGCCGACGACGGTAGTCGGCAGTGGCCGGAAACGCTATGATTTCTGCGGCAGATGGGGTTTTGACGAGCACAGGGCGCGTCGGCCCGCGCGCGGGCCCCTCCTATGGACTACCTGTACGACCTCCGCCGTGCATCCCCAAAGGGGTCATTGCACGCCGATAGGGGGTCAATGTTCAACGCCGATTGACATCGCAGAGGCGTTGCGGCCGACGGCCGAACGGCTCGACCGGATCGTCGGCGCCTCGAAGGAGGTCACGATGGCGCCGCCCGGCCTCTCCGCCTGGGCGAGGGCCCAGCGGGTGCTGCAGCCCTGGGAGGCCTGGCTCACATTCCGCGACTGGCTGGACCGGCGCAATCCGCGCATGGCCTATTCGGTCGCGCGCAATCTCGTCCGGGGCGCGGACATCGCCGAAGGAGACCGGCTCTGGGCTTCGATGATGCGGGCGGAGGCGCGGGCCCGTCTCGTCTACCTGTTGCCGCCGGGCACGGTGCTCTGCCTGCCGACCACGCCCTTCCCCGCCCCGCCGAAGGGCCTGTCGATATCGGAACAGGAGGCGCTGAGGACTCGCATTTCCGTGCTCGCGAGCAATGGCGGCCTCACCGGCGTGCCGCAGGTCAACCTGCCAGGCGCGACCGTGGACGGCCTGCCGGTCGGGCTTTCCATCCTCGGCGGCCACGGAACCGATACCAGCCTCGTCGCGCTGGCACTCGCAATGGAGCGTGCAGAATGACCGACATGACGCCCAATATCCCGGAAGTGGTGGCGGAGGTCCGCGCACGCTTCGAAGCCTACGAAGCGGCGCTCGAGACGAAGGATGTCGAGGTCCTCGACGCGACCTTCTGGGAGAGCCCGCACACCATCCGCTACGCCCTGCACGAGAACGGCTACGGCTTCGCCGAGATCCACGCGCATCGCGTCGCCCGCCAGCCGGGGCCGGGCATCAAGGAAGAACGGCGGGGGCTGGAAATCCTGACGCTCGGGCGCGACTACGCCGTGGTCAATCTGGAGTTCAAGGTCCGCGGCGCGACCTCATCGGGCGGCAGAGCCAGACCTGGGCCCGCTTCCCCGATTTCGGCTGGAAGGTCGTGGCCGCGCATGTGTCCACGGTCAGCGAAACGCCCTTCTGGTAGGCGCGGACCGGCGGCCTCAGAACGCCCGGTGCAGCAGGGATTCTCCGTCCCGATACCGCCTCAGGTTCTCCAGCCAGATTTCCGCGACGCGCTCGGCATAGAGCGGGCTGAGCGACCCGTTATGCGGCGTGATGAACAGGTTCGGAATGTCCCAGAGGTTGCTCTCGGCGGGCCAGGGCTCGACGGGCATCACATCCAGGAACGCCGCTGCGATCCCCCCCAAGGCAAGCGCGTCGCGGAGCGCATCGACATCGACCAGCGCGCCGCGCCCGACATTGACGAGCACCGCCGTGTCCTTCATGCGCGCCAGCGCCGCCCGGTCCACCATGCCGGCGGTGTCGTCCGCGATCGGCACGGCGAGGACCACGAAATCCGCATCCGGCAGGAACGCCGCGAAGTCGGCCAGCACCCCCTGCCGGTCAACGCCCGGCACAGGCTCGGCGGACCGCCTTAAGCCGTGGACCGTCATGCCGAACGCCTTGGCATAGTGCGCGACGCGGCTGCCGATGCCGCCGAGCCCGACGATGAGCACAGTCGTCGCGCTCAGACCGGGCAGCATGAGCTTGTCCCATCTGTGGGCGCGTTGCCCCTCGTGGAATTCGCTGAGGCGCTTCGCCCCCCACATCAGCCCGGCGAAGGCGAGCTCGGCCACTTCCGGCGCATTGGCGCCGGGGCTGTGGGTGACCGGCACGCCCTTCGCGCGCATTTCGTCGTAGAAGCGCCCGTCTATGCCGGCGTCTTCCGTATGCGCCCATTTCGGCGGTGTTATCGAGAGCATGTCGTCCACGAAGCTCTCCGTATAGGCGACGCCGGCATAGACGATGGCGTCCGAGCCTTCGGGCGCCACGGTCCATGCGCCGCTTTCGTCGGTCAGCGCCCATTCTATGTCGGGGCAGACGGCCGCCGCAGCCTCGGCCACCCGGTCGTGGAAGTCCCGCGCCGCTGCAATCTTCATGGCCCTGCCTCCCTGTCCGAGCCGCCATCATGCCCCATCGGCGCGTCCCGCGTGACCGGGGCTGGCGGCGTTGTGGGCGGGGGCGGGGGCGGCGGCGCTTATCGTGCCTCGCAAGGGCATTGTCATGTATGGACGCCCCCGGTGTTGCAAGGGGAAAACTGATTTGAATCGGCGGTAGAGCTTGCAGTCATGTATCCGGCCTTTTCTCTGCGGTACGCTGACCGCTGGCCCTGATGGAATCCGAAAGATCGACGCCCAGTCATGTATGGACGCCCCCGGTGTTGCAAGGGGAAAACTGATTGGAATCGGCGGTAGAGCTTGCAGTCATGTATCCGGCCTTTTCTCTGCGGTACGCTGACCGCTGGCCCTGATGGAATCCGAAAGATCGACGCCCAGTCATGTATGGACGCCCCCGGTGTTGCAAGGGGAAAACTGATTTGAATCGGCGGTAGAGCTTGCAGTCATGTATCCGGCCTTTTCTCTGCGGTACGCTGACCGCTGGCCCTGATGGAATCCGAAAGATCGACGCCCAGTCATGTATGGACGCCCCCGGTGTTGGGGTCAAGTCCGGATTCTGCTGGGAATTTTCTCCGGGGTTGCCTCCGTCGAGGCCTGTTCTGGTAGTTCCAGCTGGGCTTGGTATTCCTGATCGAGTTCCTTCCTGACGGCGTCCATCTGGCGCCGCTCGAAGACGGTGACCTTGACTGCTTTCCATCGCTCGGCGGCGCGGCTCATGGCACCGAACATGAGCTTCAGTACCGCCTTTTCGCCGAAGGCGTTGGGGATAATCTTCAAGCGCCGGCGCTCCTCCCCGAACAATCTCTCCAGCAGGTTGGTGGTGCGGATCGCCCGGCGGTGATTGACCGGCATGCGCAGGTGCGCGATGCAGGCCTCGAAATCATCCAGGAAACAGGCCACCGCCGAGGGCAGCTCGCGCTCCCAGTCACGCACCACGCCCTCGGCCAGATCGCGGGCGATGGCGCGCGAGGGGGCCTGGTAGGCCGCTTGGGCGCGGGCCTTGAACTCCGGCCAGAGATCCTCGGGCACCTTCGCCGCCAAGTTCCTCATCCGGTGCGCGAGGCAGCGTTGGCGCGCGCTCCTGGGAAAACAAATCTCGATCGCCTTGATAATGCCAGGCGCGCCGTCGGAGGCGATCAGGAGAGGATCGCCCAGGCCTCGGCTGCGCATGTCCTGGAAGAACGCGGAGACGGTCTCGTTGTCCTCCTTCGAGCCCGCCATCAGATGCAGGAGAACCTTCTTGCCCTCGAGCGTGAAGCCCCAGGCCGCCAGCACCGGCTCTCGCCTCTGCCCGGCCCGCAGCCGCTCGGCGATGCCGTCGACGAAGAGGTAGGCGATCTCGAACTCGCTAAGGTCGCGCTTGGCGAAGCCGAGGTAGTCCGCCCAGAGCCGCTCCCCCATCTCCGAGACCGCCGTGCGCGACAGCAGCAAGCGCCCACTTTCTTCCCTGAAGGCATCTTCGATGTCGCGCACCGAGAGACCGCGCGCCAGCATCTCCACGGCTAAATCCTCCAGGCCCTCGGAATGACCCTTCAGCTGCGCTCGCAGATCCGAACGGAACGGTTCGTCCGTCCCGGCGACCTGCGGCGCCGCATACCTGATCCGCCCCTCGGCCGTCTTCAGATGACCTTCGCGCGAACCGTTCCGGTAACCTCGGCCAGGCTCGGAACCGTGCTCGTAATAGTCCCGGCCCAGGGCGTCGCGCACCTCGGCCTCCAAGCCTTCCTCGATGATCAACCGCGTCGCCAACCGCACCAATTCACTCTTCGCGTCGACCACGCGGGCGCGCCCTTCGATCAGGTCGTTCAAGGCTTCACGCGTGCGCTCGCTTCCGGGTAGTCTCTTCGTCATGGAGGTGCCTCCTGTGCTGGGCTGGCGCGCAGCCATGCCCGGGTGGGAATCGACACCTCGAAGGATGCACCTCCTACCAAATTCCCAGCAAGTCTAGGACTTCACCCGCCGAAAGGAAGACGTGATGTCGGAACATCAACCTGAAGAACAAAAGGCTTTGGAACAGGCTACTAAAGTGCCACAAATTCAACAGAACCCGGGTCGAGCGCCTCAATACGCGAAGCGATAGTTCGAGTGATAACCACAGTGGTGGATCGTTTTTTGGAAACCTATTTTGACCCTCAAACAGAGCAGGCAAGTACATGGATTTTTCGGTTTCTTAGTTCGTTAGGTGGCTCCGTATCGTTTATATTTCTATCTCAAAAAGTAATAGATGCCGATGACCTTTTGAACATAGTCGAAAAAATTAAGGAATTTGGTGCTAATGCAACGTCAGTGATGGCAGTTATAATGATTTCACTAGGATCAATGCAAGCAATGAAACTACTAGCTCCGGTTTTTCTATCACTTGCAATGGCTTCTGCAATTACTAAAGGTAGCTCTATGCGTCTATTTCTTTCAGGCTTCTTCATCACAGCATTACTATTCAGTGTGGGGTCTTTAGCCGCATAATTGCCGGCCGCCAGTTAGGGAACTAATCCGGATAAGGAGGACATGAGCCGACACCACACCCACCTGAATGCTCGCCGCTGGGCCGCCGTGAGCTGGGCCGTGTCCGTCATCAAAACAAATGGGACTGTTGAGCGTGTTTCATAAGGGAGGATCTGGCTCATCTTTGTTTGATGTTAAGCCGCTTGGCGTTGATGGTTCAAGCGGCGGTTTTGGGTGGTCAGTGTTTTGATCCTTTTTCTCTTTTCGATGATGGCGGTGTGGCGTCCAAAGTAGGCGTCGGCTGGAGTTACGTTGCCGATGCTCTCGTGGTAGCGTTGGTTATTGTAGTGATCGACGAAGGCGCTGATCTGGTTTTCGAGATCGCCGGGTAGATAATAATTTTCAAGCAGGATCCGGTTCTTCAGCGTTTGATGCCAGCGCTCGATCTTGCCCTGGGTTTGCGGGTGATACGGTGCGCCCCGAACGTGATCCATACCGTGGTCCTCGAGCCATTCAGCCAGATCGCCGGAGATATAGGACGAGCCGTTGTCGCTGAGCAGCCTCGGCTTGTGGACGACATTGGCGCGATTGCAGCCTGAGGCTTCTAGCGCCAACTTCAGTGTTGCCGTCACATCGTCCGCCGTCATGTTGGTGCAGAGCTTCCAAGCAATGATGTAGCGGGAATAGTCGTCCAGGATGGTCGACAGGTAAAACCAGCCCCAGCCGATGACCTTGAGATAGGTGAATGCCACAGCTGGTTCGGCGCCGTGGTCTTGTCGCGGAACTCATCGGCTGCCTTGATGACCACGAAAGCGGGGCTGGTGATCAGGCCGTGGGCCTTGAGAAGCCGGTAAACCGAGGCTTCCGAGACAAAGTAGCCCCTGGTGTCCGTAAACCTGACGGCCAGTTCCCGGGGCGACAGTTGCGTCTCCTCCAGGGCAAGATCGATGATCTGCCCCCGGACATCATCCGGGATCCGGTTCCACACCCGGCCCGGGCTGCTGTTGCGATCCTCAAGACCGGCGTCGCCAAAGGCCAGGAAGCGATCGTACCAGCGATAAAAGGTGGTCTTCGGAATGCCCAGCTTGTCCAAAGTGGACCCGACGCCCAGGTGGGACTGTTCGACCAGGCGGATGATCTCCAGCTTCTCGGATGCGCGATACCTCATTCCTCGTCTTCCCCATGCCCGATCATGTTTTTTTGAGAAGACGGTTCTCCAGCGAAAGTTCGGCGACCAACGCCTTCAAGTCGCGAATCTCCTGGCGCAGGCCTTTAACCTCGCCCGAGGTCGCTTGGCGCCCGGTGTCGCCGGCGAGCCGCTTCTTGCCGCTTCCAAAAACTCTTTCGACCAGCTGTAATAGTTACGGTAGGAATGCGCATTGCTGCGCACCCCCCGCGCAGATCCGGACGTGGTCGTTGAACCATCCGGCTCCTACCTCGGGTGCTTGACGGCAAACCGCTGGTCCGGCCATGGGTGGCGGATGGAGGCGCGTGGCCACAGGATTTCGGTCATGCGCTCCAGTCGCTTCCAACTAAATCGGGCTCGCTGGGACCGGCGGCGTAGCGCCCGCATCCACCGGCGTTGCAGCCTGCGGAGGAACGCACGGATGAACCGGCCTGACCCTGGGACGGCAAAGTAGTTGAGCCAGCCATTGCAGACTCGCCCCAGCCACCTACCAACTTCCCAGATGTCGTGGTGCCAGCGCTTGCGGAGCACCTCGTCGATGCGCGCCAGGGTCCTGTTGACCCGTTTGGCGACCGGTTTGCGACCAAGCCGAAAGCGTCCTCTCAGGGTCGTCGTGCAATAGTGCGTGAGGCCCAGAAAGTCGAAAGTCTCCGGCTTGCCCACCCCGCGCTGGCGCCGGTTCAAATCCGCGAACCGGCCAAACTCCACGAGGCGGGTCTTGTCCTGGTGGAGGCTGAGACCGAACCGGGCCAGCCTCTCCCGAACGTCGCGGAGGTACCGCTCCGCATCCCGCTTGTGTTGGAACCCGACAACGATATCGTCAGCGTAACGGACGATGATCGCTTCGCCATCCGGGACGTTCGGGCGCCATTTCTTGTGGAACCACAAGTCGAGCACGTAATGCAGGAACACGTTCGCCAAGACGGGGGAGACTATTGCCCCCTGCGGCGTGCCCATGCCCGCGTCTGTCCATGATCCACCGTCCATGACGCCAGCGTTCAGCCATTTCCGGATCAGGCGGATGACCCGCCTGTCGCCGATGCGGTGCTCAAGGAACGTGATCAACCAATCCCGCGGGATTGTGTCGAAGTACGCCCGTAGATCCGCGTCGGCTATCCAGCTGACCTTGCGCCGTTCTATCCCGAAGGCCAGGGCGTCGAGCGCATCGTGCGCCCCCGCCCCGGTCGGAACCCGTAACTGAAACCAAGAAACTCCACCTCGTAAATCGGTGTCAGGATCACATCCACAACCGCCTTCTGGACGATCTTGTCCTCCAGCGCCGCGATCCCGAGCGGTCGTGTCCCCCCGTCCGGCTTGGGTATCTCTACCCGCCGAACCGGCGGCGCCCGGTACGCTCCCCCTCTGTGCAGGCGCCGGTGCAGGTCGAGCAGACGCTCTTCCAGACCCTCGCCGTACTTGTTCCACGTGACGCCGTCGACGCCCGCCGCAGCGTCCCGCCTCAAGGCGTGGAACGCCCGGTGCAGCGCGTCCGGCGTAATGTGGTGGAAGAGCGCAGTGAGACGCTCCTTCGGGTTTCTCTCTGCAGCTTTCCGTATCCGGGCCGCCGCCTGTGGCACGCTTGCCCGACACTGGGTTCGGCGCGTGCTTTGGCAATCCGGATTCCCCTTGGTTGAGGCCCTTTCCTCCGGCGACTCCGCAGAAGCTCGCGCTCCCTTGTTCGCCGCCCTCACAGGTCGTACGGCCTCATCCGACTTCTTCAAACCGTTCATCATAGGCTTCGGTTTTCTCCATTCCCTACGCGGCCCCTTTACGACAACCGGGGCAGTTTGAAGACCTCCCAGGGTCCCAACAGAAGGCGTGCGAACGTGCATGGGTTCTCTGACACCGCGGGGCTCGCCGACATCTCACCAAAACGACGCCTGCGATATTGCCTTCGACCGATCTGAAAGCCTCGGCACCCCGGACCATCGCTTTTACGGTGCTCAATAGCCCTGCCCATCCATGCCGCTACCGACGCTTCGCCTGCCCCCTCACGGGAGCCAACGCACGGCTCGCGGAGAAACGTGGTTCGGTTACTCCTTCGTTCCGGGGGACTTGCACCCCCTACCTTCTGCCAGTTCGCCTGGCGCACCAGACCCTCGGCGATGCCCTCGCGGCGGCACAAGGCGGCGATGCTCTCCTCGCCGCGCAGGCCCGACACCACGATCCGGATCTTCTCCTCAGCCGTATACTGCTTGCGTGTCTTGCGCCGAATTTCCCGAACCGTTCTCTCCGCCGGGTCGTTCTTGCTCATTGATTTCTGGCTCATCTTCGTTCCCTTCGGTCACTACGATGAGCCAAAAATCCTCCGTTATGCAATTACCTCAATTCGTCCCAAAGGCGCTGACGTCAGACAGCCTGGACAAGACATCCGGAGATATTCTTACTTCGTTCAGACGAATAGTGTGGTTTACCTGCGTCTTGAGCTCCTTCACTTTGTGGGTGTAATGACGTTCAATGCCACCGCCATACCTAATGCCACCGAGGTGGATGCCGGATGCATGCAACTGACTAATGTTGACAACATCATCCTTACCTGTAGAAAAACGCACTTCCGGATACCAAGTGGAATATCCGGCATGACCGAGCGCGGCAAGATTTTGGAATCTGTTGACG
>CBDDBZ010000021.1:0-110537 GCA_965225945.1 Alphaproteobacteria bacterium
CCATCAGCGCCGGGACGTGGTTGATGATCCGGGTCTCGATCCCGCTCTCCGGCGCGATCTCCCGCATCTCGGCCACCAGCGGCGCCAACCCGGCGTCCACTTCGGCCACCAGGGCCTCGACCTCGACGCCCGGAATCGCGCGGATGTCCCAGTTGATCACGGCCTGCTTGGCGATGATATTGCGCGCCGTGCCGCCCCGGATGGTGCCGGCGGTGATCGTCGTAAAGGGCGGCTCGAAGCGTTCGTTGAATGGCCCCGCCTCGCGCTGGCGCCGGGCGAGCGCGTTCAGAAAGCTGAGGAACTCACCGGCGTAGGCGACCGCGCTCACCGCCGCCTGCGGCGCGCTGGAGTGGGCTTCGAAGCCCGTGACCACGGTATCGATGGCGGTCACCGTCTTGTGCGCGTTGACCACGGTCATGTCGGTCGGCTCGCCGACGATGACGGCGCGCGGCCGCGTGGTGAGTCCGGCGATGTGGCTCACCAGGCCGGGAGCGCCGAGGCAGCCGACCTCCTCGTCATAGGAGAAGGCGAAGTGAAGCGGCTTCTCGAGCCCGGCGGCGAGGAAATCCGGCACCAGCGCCAAGGCCACGGCGATGAAGCTCTTCATGTCGGTGGTGCCCCGGCCGTAGAGCCGGCCGTCGCCCTCGTGGATCTCGAAGGGGGGCGTCGACCAGTCCTGGCCGTCCACCGGCACGACGTCGGTATGACCGGAGAGGACGACGCCGCCGTCGATCTCGGGCCCGAGCGTCGCGAACAGATTGGCCTTGCGACCGCTGTCGTCATGGATCAGCGCGCTGTCGATGCCGTGCTCGCCAAGATAGTCGCGAACGTAGTGGATCAGCTCTAAATTGGATTCGCGGCTGGTGGTGTCGAACCCGATCAGGGTCTCGATCATCTCTCTGGGTGTCGGGGTGCTCATGGGGTCGCCGTGGCTCTCGAACATTGTGGAATGGCCGCTACCCTAGAGGCCTCCCCGCCCCGGGTCCAGCGAACCCGCGCGCCTCGGCGGGTGGGTTCGAGCACGCTTGAAATGCTCTAGTATCGGCGCTCCGGGAGGTGCCGCGTGCTCGCCAATGTCGATCGCTATCCGCTCGCCTGGCCCGCCGGCTGGGCCCGCACCGCGCCGGGCGCCCGGCGTGAGGCGGACTTCGTCACGGCCCTCGCCCAGGCCGTGCACAAAGTGACGCGGGAGGCGCGGCGCCTCGGCGCCGGCGCGGTGGTGATCTCCTGCAACGTGGCGCTGAAGCTCGACGGCACGCCGCGCAAGGGCCACGACCCCGACGCGATCGAGGACGTCGGCGCCGCCGTCTATTTCGAGCGGGAGGAAACGCCCTATTGCGTGCCCTCGGACTGCTGGGACCGGATCGAGGACAACCTCCAGGCGATCGCCATGACGCTGGAGGCGATCCGCCAGCTCCGCCGCTTTTCCTCGCCCGAGGTGGTCGACGCGGCGCTTCGGGGCTTCCAGATCGCCCCACCCACGGACGACCAGGCGAGTTGGTGGCAGGCCCTGGGCCTGCCGTTCGACGCCAAGCTACGCGACGCCGAAAGCGCCTACCGGCGCATGGTGATGTACGCCCATCCCGATCGCGGCGGCAGCGAGGAGGCCATGCAGCGCCTCAACACCGCCATCTACCAAGCCCGCATCCAGCTCAGGGACCGCTCGATGGGCTGAGGGCCGGTGGCGCCGCGCCTATTCCGGCACGCCGGCCTTGCGCAGGCTCGCGAGTAGGCTTTCGAGCGTGATTTCGTGCATGCCGACCAAGCGATCGCGGACAAAGCCGATCGAAAGCGCCGGCTGGAGCCGCATGGCCGCTTCGAGCGCCGCTCTCGCTTCACTGGGTTGCCCCGCTTCCGCCAAGGCCGCGGCGAAATTCATGTGGGGCAAGAAACCCTTGTGGGGAAACTGGCGGGCCGCTCGGCAATTGCCGACGGCCTCGCCGTGGCGGCCGAGAAAGCGCAGCGCCGAACCCTTGACCATCAGTGTTATCCAGCGCCAAGGATCGCGCGGGCTGAGCCGAAGCGCGGTATCGAAATGTGGCAGAGCTTGCTCCGCTTGGCCGGCGCCATAGAAAAAGGCGAAGCCGAGACCGTGATGCGCCCAGGCGAGGTTGGGATTGATCGCGATCGCGGTCCGGTTGTCGGCAATCGCCATATCGACATCACCCGCCAACAGATGGACGCGACCGAGAGCCACATGGGCAACCGGCTCGTTGGGATCGAGTGACACCGCCTGTTCGGCCGCCGTTCGTGCCGTCGCCCCGGCCTCGGCCGCATCCACGGCATAGCCGAAGGAAATCGAGTTCCACAGCGCATATGCGAGATGGGCATGGGCCGCCGCGAAATCCGGGTCCAGCGCGATCGCTTCCCTGGACAGGCGCATGGCCTCGGCGCGGTCGGCCTCGTTGAAGAGATGGAAATGCGAGAGGCCGCGTTGCACGCGCTGCCAGGCATCCAGGCTCTCGGGCGGCTTGCGCCGGGCGCGCTCGCGTTCGCGCGCCTCGACCTCCGGCGCGACCACGACCACGATCTGTTCGGTGATTTCGTCCTGCAATTCGAAGATGTCGTCGAGGTCGCCGTCGAAACGATCGGCCCAGATGTGGTTGCCATTGGTCGCGTCGACGAGCTGTGCGGTGATGCGCACCCGGTTGCCGGCCTTCCTGACGCTGCCCTCGACCACGTAGCGCACGCCCAACTCGCTCGCCACCTGTGTCACGTCGACGGCGCGGCCCTTGTAAGTGAAGGTGGAGTTGCGGGCGATCACGAAGAGCGAGCGGAAGCGGCTTAGCGCGGTGATCACGTCCTCGGCGATGCCGTCGGCGAAGAATTCCTGCTCCGGATCGGCCGACATGTTGTCGAACGGCAGCACCGCGATCGAGGGCTTGTCGGGGAGCGCGAGGGGCTGCTCGTCGCCGGCCGCCACGGCCGCCGCCGACCAGCGCCAGACCCGGACCGGCTCGGCGATGTTCTTCAGCATTTGCTCGCCGCCGTCGGCGAAGGCGAGATGGAGCTTGCCCCGGATCTGCCGCATCACATCGTCCGAGATAGAGATGCCGCCGGGCTCCGCCAGCGCCTCCAGGCGGGCGGCCACGTTGACCCCGTGGCCGTGGATGTCGTCTCCCTCGACCACCACCTCGCCGAGATTGACGCCGACGCGGAGCCGCATGTGGCGATCCTCGTCGAGCCCGGCGTTGCGTTCCGCCATGCCGCGTGCACCGTGACGGAACACTCGACCGCCGCCACCGCGCTCTGGAACTCGATCAGGATGCCGTCGCCCGCCGTGCTCACCACGCGGCCGCCATGGGCTTCGATTGCCGGGGTCCAGAGTTCCTGGCGATGCGCCTTCATGGAGGCGAGCGTCGCCGTCTCGTCGGCCGCCATCAGCCGGCTGTAGCCGACGACGTCGGCCGCGACGATCGCGGCGAGCCTGCGCGTGGTTTCGGCCATGGACCGGCATTCCCTCCCCGACTACGTGGGCAATCTAGCGCGCCCACGAGCGCGCGCCCAGCGAGCCTCAACCCTCCCAGCCGGCCTTGCGCAGCCCGTCGAGGAAGCGTGCCTCGTCGTGGGCCCGTTCGAAGGGGAACCAGCTCGCCCGCCACCGATGCCGGTCCGGCCGAAGCCGCGCGTATGCCGCCAAGGCGGCGCGCGCCTCCTCGATCCGGCCGAGTTGGCCGAGACTGGCGGTCAGGAAGATATGTGGCTCGGGGTGGCTCGGCTCTGCCCGAATGGCGCGGCGCGCCCAATCGGCCGCCACGTCGTAACGCTCGGCCACGAAATGGGCGAGCGCGGTATAGGCCAACATCAAGGACATCCGGGGATCGTTGGGGCTCAACGCCTGGGCCTTCTCCAGGTGCGGCAGCGCCTCGTCCGGCCGGCCCATGAGGCTGAGCGCCAAGCCGACGAGATTGTAGGTGTGCGCGTCACTCGGATTGAGCTCGGCCGAGCGGATCGCCTCGGCGAGCGCGGCGGCATGATCGCCCGCGCGGAGATAGGCCGCGCACAGTATGAAGTGGGCGATATAGTCGCCACCGTCGAGCTGAACGGCGCGGCGGGCGGAGGCCAGCTGTTTCGACGCCGTATCGTCCGCGAGATCCGCGTACTCGAACTGAATGTCGCGATGATAGGTGAACGCCAGCCCGGCGTGACCGCGCGCATAGTCGGGATCGCGCGCGATCGCGCGCTCGAACATCTGCTTCGCGTGGACATTGTTCTCCTCGCTGAAGGCGTTGAGATAGGCTCAATTCGTGAATTGTATGCATTAGTGATAGAGTGCCTGGAACGTCAGGAGGTTGGGTTATGGACGGCAAGGGTTTCCAGGTGTGGCTTTCGGCGGCGCGCGGGCTGACGCGCGCGCAGCGGCGCGAGGCGCTCGCGGTGCTGTCGGGCCGGAGCGAGGGCGAGGCATCGAAGGCCGCGATCGAGCTTGGTGTGGACGAGGCCCGGCGCTGTCCGCACTGCGCGAGCGAAGGGGCGGTTTCGCGCGGTATGGCGCGGGGTCTGCGGCGCTACCAGTGCAAGGGCTGCGGCAGGACCTTCAACGCGCTGAGCGGTACGCCGCTGTCGGGCTTGCACCACAAGGAACGCTGGCTGTCGTTCGGGGCGTCGCTGGCGAAGGGGGAGACGGTGAAGGCGTCGGCGGCGCGCTGCGACGTGGCGGTGAGCACGGCGTTCCGCTGGCGTCACCGGTTTCTGGCGGCGGCGCGGAGCGATTCGGAGGTGCTCAAGGGGATCGTGGAAGCGGACGAGACCTACGTCCTGGAGAGCCGGAAGGGCGCGCGCGGGCTGGGGCGCAAGGCACGGCGGCGGGGCGGCAAGGCGAAGAAGCGCGGCCTCTCGCGCGAGCAGGTACCGGTTCTCATGGCGGCGGACCGGAGCGGAACGACGGTCAGCGCGGTGCTGCCCAGGGTCGATGCGGCGGCGCTCACGGCTGCCCTCGACCCGGTGGTCGCGAAGGACGCCCTGCTGGTCTCCGACGGCGGCGCGAGCTACCCACCGTGCGCCGCCGCGCTCGGGGTGAGCCACGAAGCACTCAACCGCTCGATGGGGGAACGGGTTCGGGGCGATCTGCATGTGCAGACGGTGAACAGCCGCCACAGCCGGTTGAAGGACTTCCTGCGTCCCCGCCGCGGCATCGCCACCCGCTATCTGGACAACTACCTGAGCTGGTTCCACCTCGTCGGCCTCGCCCCCGGCGCCAATGACCGAGCCTGCCTCGCCGCCGCCGTAACAAGGTGACGCATACAATTCACGAATTGAGCCTTGAGATAAGCGAGCCCTTGGAGCGCGCAATCCCAGGCCCCGAGATCGCGGGGCGGCAGCATGATCAGCCGCTTGTGCTCGGTGCGCTCCAGTTCCGGCACAACCACGGCGACGATGCCCTGGGTCAGCTCGTCCTGCATCGTGAAGATATCGTCGAGCTCGCGGTCGTATCGTTCCGCCCAGACGTGATGTCCGGATTGGGCGTCGATCAACTGCGCCGTCACGCGGACGCGGCTGCCGGCGCGGCGCACGCTGCCCTCGAGCACGTAGCGCGCGCCCAGCCGCGCGCCGACCTCGCGGACGTCGGGTGCAGTGCCCTTGTAGGCAAAGGTCGAGTTGCGGGCGACGACCGGAAACGAACGCCAGAGCGGGAGCGCGGTGATGATGTCTTCCGTCAGGCCGTCGGCGAAATACGCCTGCTCGGGATCACCGCTCAGGTTCGTGAATGGCAGCACGGCGACGGCCGGGCGTTCGCGCACCCGATCCAGGTTTTGAACGATGCTCGAGGTCTGGCCTCCGGTGTCGATATCGATGCCGTAGACGTGCACGGGCTCGGCGATGTTCTTGACCGACTGTCGTCCGAGATCGACGAACACCGCGTCGAGCTTGCCGCGAACCTGGCGATAGACGTCGCCCGAAAGACAGATCCCGCCCGGATCCGCCAGCGCCTCCAGCCGGGCGGCGACGTTGACCCCGTCGCCGTGGATGTCGTCCCCCTCGACCACCACCTCGCCGAGATTGACGCCGACGCGGAGCCGCATGTGGCGATCCTCGTCGAGCCCGGCGTTGCGTTCCGCCATGCCGCGCTGCACCGTGACGGAACACTCGACCGCCGCTACCGCGCTCTGGAACTCGATCAGGATGCCGTCGCCCGCCGTACTCACCACGCGGCCGCCATGGGCTTCGATCGCCGGGGTCCAAAGCTCGCGGCGATGCGCCTTCATGGCGGCGAGCGTCGCCGTCTCGTCGGCCGCCATCAGCCGGCTGTAGCCGACGACGTCGGCCGCGACGATCGCGGCGAGCCTGCGCGTGGTTTCGGCCATGGACCGGCATTCCCTCCCCATAGATGGGCGTAATCTAGCCCGTTCGCGGGCCACCTCCCAGCCGGCGTTGACATCGCCGCCGCCCGCGTCTATCTGATGGGCTTGGGGCTCGCGATCGCCCCGTGAGGCGTCAGCCCAAGAATCGCGCCTATGACCCTGAAGCTGAAGGGAGGGCGCCATGACGTCTCCGACCGAAATTACCATCCTTCAACTGTCGCGTCTGATCGGCCTGCCGGATGGGCCGGCAATCGTCGACGTGCGCATCGAGGACGACTGGGCGCGGGACCCGAGATTGATTCCCGGCTCAGCCCGCCGGCGACACGCCGAGGTCGCCCAATGGGCGATGGCTTACGCCGAGCGCAAAGTGGTCGTGGTCTGCCAGCGCGGCCAGAAGCTGAGCCAGGGTGTCGCCGCGCTGCTGCGCCATGACGGCATCGAGGCCGAGACGCTGGAAGGCGGCTTCGAGGCCTGGGCCGAGGCGGGCCAGCTCGCCGTCGAGGCCGCGAAACTGCCCGCGCGCGATGCGCGGGGCCGCACGCTCTGGGTCACGCGGCTGCGCCCGAAGATCGACCGGATCGCCTGTCCCTGGCTGATCCGGCGCTTCGTCGACGCGCAAGCGGTCTTCCTCTTCGTCTCGCCGGGCGAGGTGGAGCGGGTGGCGGAGCGCTTCGAGGCCGCGCCGTTCGATGTCGAGGAGGTCTTTTGGAGCCACCGGGGGGAGGGTTGCACCTTCGATGTGATGGTGGAGGAGTTCGGTCTCCGCTCCGAGCCGCTGGCGCGCCTCGCCGACATCGTGCGCGGCGCCGATACGGGCCGGCCGGATCTGGCGCCGGAGGCGGCGGGGCTGTTGGCCGTCTCGCTCGGCCTCTCGCGGATGTATCGGGACGATCTGGAGCAGCTCGCGCATTCCATGGGGCTCTACGACGCGCTCTACCGCTGGTGCCGCGACGCGATGGAGGAGACCCACGGCTGGCCGCCGCCCAAGAGCGGCGGGCGCCGATGATGACCGAGAGCACCGAGAGCGCCGAAGACCCCGAGGCATGCGCCGCGCGGCGCGATTTCCCCTCTATCGCCGAGGCGACGCGGGTCTGGCTCAGGATCGGCTGCCTCTCCTTCGGCGGGCCCGCCGGCCAGATCGCCCTGCTGCATCGCGAGGTCGTGGAGCAGCGCCGCTGGATCAGCGACCGGCGGTTTCTCCATGCGCTCAACTTCTGCGCCCTGTTGCCGGGGCCGGAAGCGCAGCAATTGGCGACCTATCTCGGCTGGCTGCTGCACGGGGCCAAGGGCGGGCTCATCGCCGGGATGCTGTTCATCGTGCCCGGCGCGCTGGTTATGGGGGTCCTCTCCACCATCTTCGTCGTGGCGGGCGACGTGGCGGCCGTCGCCGCGGTCTTCTTCGGCTTGAAGTGCGCGGTCCTGGTCATCGTCGTGCAGGCGTTGTTCCGGGTCGCGTCACGGGCGCTGGGGGGCCGGGTGCCTTGGGCGATGGCGGCGGCGGCCTTCGTCGCGCTGTTCCTGCTCGGCGTTCCCTTTCCCGCCGTGGTGCTGGGGGCGGGGCTGATCGGCGCCCTGTTGCCGAGATGGTTCTCGGGTGCCGGCGACGACGGCGCGGAGGACGTAGGCGACGCCATCCTCGATTCCGCCATGGCGGCCGACCCCGACTTCGCCAAGCGACTGGAGCGGAGCGCACGCCGCGCCGGCCTCGTCGCGCTCGCGGCCTGGGCAGCGCCGGTGATCGTGCTGCTGCCCTTCGGCGGGCTCTGGGCCGATGTCGCCTGGTTCTTCTCCAAGATGGCCGTGGTCACCTTCGGCGGGGCCTATGCGGTGCTGGCCTATGTCGCGCAGGAGGCGGTGGAGGGCTACGGCTGGCTCTCGGCGAGCGAAATGCTGACCGGCCTCGGTTTGGCGGAGACCACGCCGGGGCCGCTGATCCTGGTGCTGCAGTTCGTCGGCTTCCTCGCCGGCCATGGCGCCGCCCAGGGACCCTCGGGGCTCGCGGGCGGCGCCGTGGCGGCGCTGCTGACGCTCTGGGTCACCTTCGCGCCCTGCTTCGCCTTCGTCTTCCTGGGGGCGCCCGCGATCGAGCGGATCCGGGAAAAGCGCGCCTTGGCGGCGGCGCTGACGGCGATCACGGCTGCGGTGGTCGGCGTGATCGCCAACCTGGCGCTCTGGTTCGGGCTCCGCGTCGTCTTCGCCGAGTTGCAGCCGCTCACCTGGGGACCGCTCTCGCTCGAAGTGCCGGTGCCGGCGAGCCTGGACCCGTTGGCCTTCGCCATCGCCCTCGTGGCGGCGCTAGCGTTGTTCCGCTTCGAGCTCGGCGTCTTGCGCACGCTCGCGCTCTGCTCCGCGATCGGGCTGGTGCTCAGGGCCGGCTTCGGCTGGTGAGGCGGTGCCGCGTCAGCGCCCCTTGAAGACGGGCAGGCGCTTCTCGTGGAAGCTGGCGCGGCCTTCCTCCCAGTCCTCGCTGGCGAACACCGCGTCGGTCTGGCGCCGGGCGATGCCGGCGGCCTCGCTCGGACCCTTGGGCAGCACCCGGGCGGTGAAGCGCTTGATCGTGGCCAGCACCAGGGGCGCGTTGGCGGCGAGCTTGCCGGCATAGTCCAGCGCCGCCGGCATTAACTGGTCCGCCGGCACCACTTTGTTGACCAAGCCGACCTCGTAGGCCCGTTGCGCCGTCATCTCCTCGCCGACCAGCAGCAGCTCCATCGCCACCTTGTGCGGGATCCGTGCCACCAGGCTGCTGATCAGCCCGCCGGTGAAGCCGAGCTTGGCCTCGGGATAGCTGAACTTCGCCGTCTCCGCCATCACGCAGAGGTCGCAGAACTGCACCAGCACCATGCCGCCGCCGATGCACCAGCCGTTGACCGCGGCGATCAGCGGCTTCTCGATCTCGACCCCGACGTTGGGAATGAAGGACCAGAGCTCGCCGGGCGAGCCGAGGTCGGCGCCGGCGGTGAAGGCGGAATCGCCCGCGCCGGTGAGGATGGCGACTCGGTCTTCGCCGGCGTTGAAGCGGTGCCAGGCGGCCTTCAGGCCCTCGCCCACCTCGGCGTTCAGGGCGTTGCGCTTCTCCGGCCGGTTGATGGTGACGATCGCGATGTGGTCCTGGCTGTCGTAGGTGACGATGTCCGACATGGGCGGGCGGGTCCTCCAGGATGCGTTTCGTGGATTGCGGCGGACCATAGCACGCGCGCGGACGGCTCAAACGAGGCCCGCCCGCCTCCGGAGCCGAGAAGAGCGGGCGCGAAGCGCCGCGGCTATTCCGCCTTCAGGCCGGGAATGCCGAGCTTGCCGCCCTCGCGTTTCTGGATCGCCCTGACGGTGGGATCGTTGCGAAACCACTGCTGGGCCGTCTTGCTGTCCGGCGTGACGCCATTTTGCTTCGCCCACTCGTTGATCCAGCGGTTGGCGCGCCGCCATTTGCCGTCGGGCAGCGGCTTGACGAACTGGACGGTGAAGAACTTGGCGCCCCGGTTCTCGATCGTGAGGCCGTCGGCCAAGACCCGCTTGCCGCAGAACGACTGGAGATCGCGGACGGCGCCGGTGAAGGGGAAGTTGTTCTTGATCGCCAGCACCAGGGTGCCGTCGTCCTTCAGCAGGCCGAGTTGACGGCTACCCTTGCCACAGGCCTCGGGGCAATCGCCCGTCAGCTCGCAGAGGATGTCGACCACCTTGGCCTCGAAGCGGTCTTTCTTCTCGCCCTCGATACCCCACTCGTCGGCGGCCAGCGCCGGGCCACTTCCCAGCAGGGCGGCGGCCAGAATCGCGATGATGGCGCGCTTCATGGCTCAGTCTCCGAACGGCTGGATGCCGCGGTCTTCGTGGGTCTGGTTGACGATGCCTTGGTCCTCGACCAGCTTGCTCACCAGCAGGTAGCGCATGCCGTCCCGCTCGATGCTGGTGCCCTCGAAGGTGACCTTGTGGGTCTGGATCTCGAGCACGCCCTGGGGCGCCACGTTGCCGGGCTCGTCCCCGACCTCGAGGATGACGTGCACCACGCCGTCGGCGTCGACGATGCCGACGGGAACGCCGCCGACCGCGCACCAGAGCGCGCACTGGTGATGCGCCGTGCCCAGCGGATACATGATCTCCGTCAGATAGCACCAGGAATCGATGATCTCCCCGGTGACCGTGACCTTCTTGCCCGCCGCCGCGCCGGCGGGGCCGGCGCCGAGAGCGAGGAGCGAAGCGACGAGCGCCGCCGATAATATTCTCATCGCCAAAACTCCAGATGCCTGTCGCGCGGCAAATGTAGCACCCCCGCGCGGAGGCCACTTCTCACTATTCGGTCACGCCTCCGGGGCGGGGGAGGGGCTTATTCCGCCGCTTGGGCGTCGCCCAGCGGTTCGGCCCGGACGGCGCAGAACTTGACCTCGGGGATCTTGCCGAAGGGATCGAGCGCCGCGTTGGTCAACAGGTTGGCCGCCGCCTCGGCGAAGCAGAAGGGGATGAAGACGAGGCCGGCGGGTATGCCCGAATCGACCCGAACCGCCAGCTCCACGGCGCCCCGCCGGCTCGCCAAACGAACCCGGCCGCCCGGCGCCAGGCCAAGGCGGGCGAGGTCGCCGGGGGCGAAGTGCGCCGTCGGCCCGGGCTCGATGCTGTCCAGCACCTCGGCGCGGCGCGTCATGGCGCCGGTGTGCCAATGCTCCAGTACCCGGCCGGTGGTCAGTATCAGGGGGTAGTCCTCGTCCGGTTCCTCGTCCGGCGGAATGATGGCGGCGGGGACGAACTTGCCCCGCCCGCTCGGCGTCGGGAAGCCCTCGGCGAACATCAGCGGCTGGCCCGGATCGTCCGCGTCGCGGCAGGGATAGGTGACCGCGCTTTCGGCTTGCAGACGCTCCCAGCTTATCCCCTCGATCGAGGCCATCACCCGGCGCATCTCCTCGAACACCTCGGCCGGACCGTCGTAGGCCCAATCGAGGCCGAGGCGCCGCGCGATCTCCTGGATGATCCAAAGGTCCTGGCGCGCCTCGCCGGGAAGCGCAATCGCCTTCCGGCCCATCTGCACCTGACGATTGGTGTTGGTGACGGTGCCGTCCTTCTCCGGCCAGGCGGAGGCGGGCAGCACCACGTCGGCGTAGCAGGCGGTCTCGGTCAGGAACAGATCCTGCACCACCAGATGCTCCAGCATCGCCAGGGCGGCGCGGGCATGGCTCACGTTGGGGTCTGACATCGCCGGGTTTTCGCCCATGATGTACATGGCGCGAATCTCGCCGTCGTGCACCGCTTCGGTGATCTCGACCACCGTCAGGCCGGGCTTCGGGTCCAACTCGGCTTGCCACAAATCCTCGAAGCGGCCGCGGATAGCGGCGTCCTCGACCGACTGGTAGTCGGGGAGAAACATCGGGATCAGGCCGGCGTCGGAAGCGCCCTGGACATTGTTCTGGCCCCGTAACGGATGCAGGCCGCTGCCGGGCCGCCCGACTTGCCCACACATCAGGCAGAGCGAGATCAGGCAGCGCGCATTGTCGGTGCCGTGGATGTGCTGCGAGATGCCCATGCCCCAGAACACCATCGCCGCCTTGGCGGTGGCGAAGGCGCGGGCGGCCTCGCGGACGTCTTGCGCGGGCACGCCGGTGACGGCCTCCATCTCCTCGGGCGCATAGGCCGCCAAGTGAAGGGCCAGGGCCTCGTAGTTCTCGGTATGGGCTTGAATGTATTGCCGATCGACCAAGCCCTCGGTGACGATGACGTGCATCATCGCATTCAACAGCGCGACGTCGGTTCCCGGCTTCTCCCGCAGCATCCAAGTGGCGTGGTGGCTGAGCGCCTGGCCCCTGGGATCGACGACGATCAGCTTGGTGCCGCCGGCGACGGCGTTCTTGAAGAAGGTGGCGGCGACGGGATGGTTTATCGTCGGGTTGGCGCCGATCACCATCACCACGTCGGCATTCATCGCCTCGGTGAAGGGGGCGGTCACCGCGCCGGAGCCGATCGTCTCCAGCAGCGCCGCCACCGATGAAGCGTGGCAGAGCCGGGTGCAGTGGTCGACGTTGTTGGTGGCGAAGCCGACCCGCACCAGCTTCTGGAAGAGATAGGCCTCCTCGTTGGAGCCCTTGGCCGAGCCGAAACCGGCGAGCGCGCCACCGCCGCGCGCGTCGCGGACCCGCTTGAGGCCGTCGGCGGCGACCTCGAGCGCCTCCTCCCAGCTCGCCTCGCGGAAGTGCGTCCAAGGGTTGGCGGGGTCGATCTCGACGTCGTCCTTGGCCACGCCTGGCTTGCGGATCATCGGCTTGGTCAGACGGTGGGAATGGTGGATGTAGTCGAAGCCGTAGCGTCCCTTGACACAGAGCCGGCCCATGTTGGCCGGCCCCTCGCGGCCGTCGACATAGAGGATGCGTTCGTCCTTGACGTTGTAGGTGAGCTGGCAGCCGACGCCGCAATAGGGGCAAACCGAATCGACCCGGCGGTCCGGCGTCAGCTTGGCGACCTCGCCCGCCGGCATCAGCGCGCCGGTGGGGCAGGCCTGCACGCATTCGCCGCAGGCGACGCAGGTGCTCGCCCCCATGGCGTCGCCGAAATCGAAGACGATCCGGGCCTCGGACCCGCGCCCCGCCATACCGATGACGTCGTTCCCCTGGACTTCCCGGCAGGCCCGGACACAGAGCGTGCAGTGGATGCAGGCGTCCAAATTCACCGCCATCGCCGGGTGGCTGAGATCGGCGTCGGGCACGGTGTCGCGGGCGGCGAAGCGACTCGAGGCGACCGAGAGCGCCTCGGCCCAGCGCCAGAGCCGCGAATTGGGGTCGTGCGCCTCGGCTCGCGCCGGTTGGTCGGCCAGCAGCAGTTCCATCACCATGGCCCGCGCGTTTCTCGCCCGGCGGCTTCGGGTGGTGACCTTCATGCCCGGCGCGGGTTCGCGGATGCAGGAAGCGGCGAGCACCCGCTCGCCCTCGATTTCCACCATGCAGGCGCGGCAGTTGCCGTCGGCCCGGTAGGTCGCGGCGGTGGAATAGCAGAGATGCGGCAGCACCGTGCCCTCGCGCTCGGCGACCCGCCAAATGCTCTCGCCGGGGGCCGCCCCGACCTCGCGGCCGTCGAGCTCGAAGACGATGGCCTCGCTCATGGCAGCTCCTCCGAGAAATATTTCATGGCGCTCCGGATCGGATTCGCCGCCGCCTGACCCAGTCCGCAGATCGACGCCTCCGCCATGACGCCCGCCAGATCTTCCAGCAGCGCGCCGTCCCAGCCGCCGTTCGTCATCTCCGCCAGCGCTTTTTCGGTGCCGAGGCGACACGGCGTGCACTGTCCGCAGCTCTCGTCATGGAAGAAGGCGGTGAGATTGCGGGTCGTCTCGGCGATCGCGTCTTGGTGCGAGAGCACGATGATGGCGGCCGAGCCGATGAAGCCGCCATGCGGCTCGAAGCTGCCGAAGTCGAGCGGCAGATCGGCCATGGCGGCCGGGAAGATGCCGCCCGAGGCACCGCCCGGCAGGAAGGCCTTGAGCTCATGGCCCTCGGCCATGCCGCCGCAGTGGGTCTCGATCAATTCCGTCAGGCTGATCCCGGCCGGCGTGATCTTGACGCCCGGGAGGCGGACCCGGCCGGAGACGGAGAAGGTGCGAAGTCCGACATGGCCCTCCTTGCCTTGGGCTTTGAACCAGTCCGGCTCCCGTTCCACCAGGTCGCGTACCCAGTAGAGCGTCTCGACGTTGTTGATCAGCGTCGGCCGGGCGAACAGGCCCACCTGCGAGGGGAAGGGCGGCTTGTGGCGCGGCAGGCCACGCTTGCCCTCGAGGCTCTCCAACATCGCCGATTCCTCGCCGCAAATATAGGCGCCGGCGCCGCGCCGCAGGTGGATCGTCGGCAACGCGAGGTCGAGCTCCCCCAGCGCCGCGATCTCGCGCTCCAGCAGGCGGCGAACGTCGGGGTATTCATCGCGCAGGTAGAGGTAGACGTCGCCCGCCTCCACCACCCAAGCACCGATCAGCATGCCTTCCAAGAAGCGGTGCGGGTCGCTCAGCATGAAATGGCGGTCCTTGAAGGTTCCGGGCTCGCTCTCGTCCGCGTTCACGGCCATGAGACGGGGGCCGGGCTCCTGGCGCACGAAACGCCATTTTCGCCCGGTGGGGAAGCCGGCGCCGCCGAGGCCGCGAAGACCCGAGTCTTCCAGGCGTTCGATGATCGCTTCCGCCGTCCGTTCGCCCGCGTGACACTGGGCCAGGAGGGCATAGCCACCAGCGTCGCGATAGGCCTGTAAATCGACATGGTCCCCCAACGCATCGTCGGCCGGCCCGTCGATCGCCGCCCGGACCTCGGCCAGCGAGGGATTTGCGAGAAAGCGCCGAGCGATCCGGACCACCGGACCCTGGTCGCAGCGCCCCATGCAGGCACCGTGGGTGACCCGCGCAGAATCGCCGAGTTCAGCCGCGATCTCGTCCCTGAGCGAATTGGCCCCGAGCAGCGCGCAGGTCAGGCTGTCGCAGACCCGAACGGTAGTTGCCGGCGGCGCGCTCTCGCGCTCCCTCACCACGTCGAAGTTGTGATAGAAGGTCGCGACTTCGTAGACCTCCGCCATCGCCAATCGCATCTCCGCCGCCAACGCCGCCAGATGCGCCGCGCCCAGATGACCGAAGCGGTCTTGGATCGCATGCAGGTGTTCGATCAGCAGGTCGAGGCGCCGCGGCGCCTCGCCCAGGACCTCGCGCACCTGGGCCAGCGCCCCGGGATCGACTTGGCGGCCCTTCGGCGTCGCCGCGCCGCGTCCCTTGCCCTGACCGGGATGAAACTCGCGATGGGCGGCGGCGCCCGCCATATGGTCGGCTTCGGTCATCTGCCTCGCGCCCTCCGCTCGGAATTCAGCGTCTTCTTGGACCGCCGTCGCCCCGCCGGTCAAGCCCGGGACTCATTCTCCCGAATCACCGCGAGCGAGACCAGCTCGCCGGGCGCGAGAACCCCTGGCGTCACGGCTTCTCTTCCGCCCCCGATGCGACGGTGACAGGGAAGGGCGTCTATCGGAGCTTGACGGCACCTGTCTGGTAATTCGAAACTCCGCGCCCATGGAAGATCTCGATCTCGCGGCCCTGCTCTGCACCCGCCTCTGTCACGATTTGGTCGGCCCCGTCGGCGCGCTCGGCAACGGCGTCGAGTTGTTGGAGGACGAGGACGGCGCGGATATGCGCGAACAGGCGCTGGCGCTGCTGGCGACGAGCGCGCAACAGGCCAACCGGCGGCTGCGCTTCTTCCGTCTCGCCTTCGGCGCCCTGAAATGGGGCGACGAGCCGATGGACGAGGGCGAGGCGCGGGCCATCGCGGCGGGCATGCTGGAAGGCGCGCGCACCGCCCTCGACTGGCCGTCGGGACGCCTCGTCGGCCTGACCCAAGACCGGGGGCGGTTGCTCCTGAACCTGCTGCTGGTCGCCGCCGAATGCCTGCCGAACGGCGGCGAAATTCGCGTCGGCGGGGCGGTTGAGCCGCCGAGCGCGGATGTGCTCGCGCTCGCCGCCGTCGGCCAGGGCGCGCGACTGGGCGACGGGTTGTGGGACGGCATCTCGGACCAAATCCCCACCCGCGAGCTTGAAAGCCGGGTCGCCCCGGCCCGCCTGGCGGCACGCCAGGCCGTCGCCCTGGGTGGCAGGCTCTCGTGCGAGCCCGGCGAGGGCATGGTCATATTCACCGTCCGCTGGGAATAGGTGACCCGAACCGGAAACCGCGCGACGGTCTTCGCCGCAAGACATCGAAACATCCCGTCTTCACCGGTTCTTAACGCGTCCTCGACAATATTGGCCCTCGATCAGGTGACAGCCCGCCGAGGCACGACCGTCATCGCCCGAGGCAACGAATCAGGTGGCCAGCATGGACGAGCTTCTCAGTGAGTTTCTGACCGAGACCAACGAAAGCCTCTCGACGCTCGATAACGAGGTCGTCAATCTCGAACGGAACCCCGAAAACCCCGGTCTCATCGACAACATTTTCCGCTTGGTGCACACCATCAAGGGCACCTGTGGCTTCCTCGGCTTGCCGCGCTTGGAGACGGTCGCGCATGCCTCGGAGAACGTGCTCGGAAAGATCCGTGACGGCGAGCTGGCGGTCGATGCAAAGGGGGTGTCCCTGATCCTCGCCTCGCTCGATCGGATCAAGGATATCCTGAACGCGCTGGAGGCCACCGAATGCGAGCCCGAGGGCGAGGACGGCGAGCTGATCCGGGCGCTCGATGCCATGGCCGAGGACGCCCAGAAGCCGGCCCCGGTAGAGCTGGCCAGCACGGAAATGGAGAGCGAGGAAGTCCGCGCTCCGGGCCCCGAACGGGCGTTGAAGGCGGGCGAGGTGTCGCTCGAGGAGTTGGAGCGCGTTTTCCAGGAGACAGCGGGCCCCGAGAGCACGGCGCCGGAGGCGCCGAGCATCGCAGCGCCCGACGAGGTCGTCGAGGCGCTGAAGGCGGAGGCCCTCGAGAGCCCGACGCCCAGCGGTGATTCGGGAATCGCCAACCATCGATCCGGGTCACCGTCGACCTCCTGGAGAACCTGATGACCATGGTCAGCGAGCTGGTGCTGACCCGCAATCAGCTCCTGCAGATGGTCCGCGCCCAAACCGACAGCGCGTTCAAGGTTCCTCTCCAAAGGCTCTCTCACGTCACGACCGAGCTGCAGGAAGGGGTGATGAAAACTCGAATGCAGCCGATCGGAAACGCCTGGGCCAAGCTGCCCAGGATCATTCGCGATCTCGGCCAGGAGCTCGACAAGAAGATCGATCTGGAGATGCTGGGTTCCGATACCGAGCTCGATCGCCAGGTCTTGGAGCTGATCAAGGATCCCTTGACCCACATGGTCCGCAACTCGGCCGATCACGGTCTGGAGAGCCGTGCCGATCGCCTGGCGGCCGGCAAGCCGGAGGCCGGACGAATCGTGCTGAACGCCTTCCACGAAGGCGGCCACATCATCATCGAGATCAGCGACGACGGCCGCGGCCTCGACGTGGACAAGCTGAAGGCAGTGGTGATCGAGAAGGAACTGGCCACCCCGGCCGAGTGCTAATCCATGACCGATCAGCAGGTCATGCAGTTCATCTTCAAGCCGGGCTTCTCCACCGCCCAGGCGGTGACCAGCGTCTCCGGGCGCGGCGTCGGCATGGATGTCGTGCGCACCAACATCGAAAAGATAGGCGGCACCATCGACCTTCGCTCCGAACTCGGCAAGGGCACGAGTTTGACGATCAAGATCCCCCTGACGCTGGCGATCGTCTCGGCTCTGATCGTCGAGTGCCGGGGCGAGCGTTTCGCCATCCCGCAGATCTCCGTCATCGAACTGGTCCAGGCCTCCGGACACAGCGAGAACCAGATCGAGACGATCAACGAGACACCGGTGCTCAGACTGCGCAATCGCCTGCTGCCGCTGGTCTACCTCGGCGATTGCCTGCGGCTCGCGCGCGACGGCGAGGAGACCGGCGACGCGAAGGAGGAACTCTACGTCGTGGTCACGCAAGTCGGCGCCTATACCTTCGGCATCGTCGTAGATCAGGTCTTCGATGCCGAGGAGATCGTGGTCAAACCGGTGGCGCCGTTGTTGCGCGACATCTCGATGTTCTCCGGCAACACCATCCTCGGCGACGGCACCGTGATCATGATCCTCGATCCCAACGGCATCGCCGCCGAGACCATCGATTCGGGGGTGCGCGAAAGCGATACCGAAGTCGCGGTCGAGGCCGCGAGCCGGCGGGCCGACGATACGATGTCGTTCCTGGTATTCCGCGTCGGCAGCAGCGAACCGAAGGCGGTGCCGCTCTCCCTGGTCGCCCGCTTGGAGGAGATCGAGGTCGACACGATCGAGACTTCCAACGACCGCTTGGTGGTCCAGTATCGGGGGCAATTGATGCCCTTGGTCAAGCTCGATGCCGATTTTCAACTCTCGACGAGCGGCCGTCAGCCGATCCTCGTGTTCTCCGACAAGGGTCACAGCATGGGTCTGGTGGTCGACGAGATCATCGACATCGTCGAGGATCGCCTGAAGGTCGAGATCGGCTCCGATCGACCGGGCTTCATCGGCAGCGCGGTGATCGACGGCAAGGCGACCGAGCTCCTCGACGTCATCTATTATCTCGAGCAGGCGACCGGCAACTGGTTCAAGCGGCAAGGCGACGAAGCCTTCGGAACCGGCGAGCAGGCACGCCACATATTGCTGGTCGACGACAGCCCGTTTTTCCGCAACATGCTGACTCCTCTGCTGCAAGTCGCCGGCTACGCGGTGACCTCGGTGGAAGATGCCGATCAGGCCTTGGGCTTGCGCGAGCGTGGCCAGAGCTTCGACGTCATCATCAGCGACATCGAGATGCCGGGCATGGACGGCTTCCTCTTCGCCGAGGAGGTGAAACGGGACGCGCGCTGGCAGGAGACGCCGATCCTGGCGCTTTCCTCTCATACGACCCCGAGAGATTTCGAACGCGGTCGCGAGGTCGGCTTCAACGACTACCTCGCGAAGTTCGACCGTGACGCGCTGCTCGAGTCTCTTTCTCAAACCATCGCGATCAGTGGAGGTGCGGCATGAGCGACGATTCTCCCACCAGCGGCGGTCCCGACGGTGCTCAATCGTTCGTCACCGCCACTCTTTCCGGCCAGCTCTTCGGGGTGCCGGTGCTCTCGGTGCACGACATATTGAGTCCCCACGCGCTCACCGATATTCCGCTCGCGTCGGCGGAGGTGGCGGGCGCGCTCAACCTGCGCGGCCGAATTGTCACCGCGATCGACCTCCGGGTCCGGCTCGGCATGCCGCCGGCGGATCGAGGAAAGTCGATGGGTATCGTCGTCGAGCACCTGGGTGAGCCCTATAGCCTGCTGATCGACGAGGTAGGAGAGGTGTTGAGCGTCCCCTCCGAGGCCTTCGAACACAATCCACCGACGCTGGATCCGAGCTGGCGTGACGTCGCTTGCGGTGTCTTTCGCCTCGACCAACGCTTGATGGTGGTGCTGGACGTGGAGCGTTTGTTGGATTTTGGCGAAGCCCGCGCGGCGTGAGCCCGACTCCGCAACCAACGCTACGGTCAGGGCACGTGCGAAACGAGGTAACCCCATGAAATCCTGTCTGATCGTCGACGATTCGAAAGTCATCCGCATGGTGGCGCGACGCATTCTCGAGGAGTTGGAATTCGAGATCGTCGAGGCGGAAAACGGTGCGGCGGCCTTGGAGGCCTGCCGAGAGCACATGCCCGACGCCATCTTGCTCGACTGGAACATGCCGGTCATGGACGGGCTCGAGTTCCTGAAGACGCTACGGGAGGACAGCGAGTCGGGCCGTCGGGTGGTGGTCGTCTTCTGCACCACCGAAAACGACCTGAGCCACATCAAGATGGCGATCGAGGCCGGCGCGAACGAATACATCATGAAGCCGTTCGACCGCGACATCATCGAAACAAAGTTTACCCAGGTCGGATTGCTCTAGTGACACCTGTAAATTCCCCCGACGCTTCGCCGCGCCGCGCCGGCGACGCCATCAGGGTGATGGTCGTCGATGATTCCGCCGTCATCCGCGGCATGACCCGCCGATGGCTGGAGACGGACGCCGCGATCGAGATCGTCGCTTCGGCCGTCGACGGCGAGCAGGCGATCGCCGAGGCCCGCGCCAAGCGACCCGACGTCGTGGTCCTGGACATCGAGATGCCCCGAATGGACGGCATGGCGGCGCTTCCCGAAATCCTCGCGGTGGATCCGTCGATCAAGGTCGTCATGTCCTCCACCCTGACGCAACGCAATGCCGACCTCAGCCTGCGCGCGCTCGCCCTGGGCGCGGCCGACTACATCGCCAAACCGACTTCGCGCAAAGAGTTGCACGCCGAGGCGGGGTTCCGCCGAGAACTGGTCGATAAGGTCCTAGCGCTCGGGCGATCGCGCCAGATGCGACCCCGGGGCGACTCCCGCGCCATCCGTGGCCTCGATCCCGACCGCGAGGTTCGGGCCCGCCCGGAAGGCGGACTCTACGGCAAGTCGCCGATCCTGCTGCGCAAGCCGGCGGAGGTGGCGGCCCAGGTCATCGCCATCGGCTCTTCCACCGGCGGGCCAATGGCCTTGATGGCGCTGCTCGAGGGGCTCCGCGACAAGGTCGATCTGCCGATCCTGATCACCCAGCACATGCCGGCGACCTTCACCGAGATGCTCGCCCAGCACATCGAGAAGGGAACCGGGTGGCCGTCGGGCGAGGGCCGTGACGGCCAAGCGCTCGAGAAGGGCCGCGTGATCGTCGCGCCGGGCGGCCATCACATGACCATCGAGGGCGGCTTCGGACGACCCGTGATCCGCCTGAACGACGAGCCGCCGGAGAATTTTTGCCGGCCCGCCGTCGATCAACTGTTTCGTGGATTGGCCGCCAGCCATGGGGCCAAGGTCCTGGCGATCATCCTCACCGGAATGGGCCACGACGGCCTCGCCGGGGGTCAGACCTTGGTGCAAAAAGGCGCCACGATCATCGCCCAGGACGAGGCGACCAGCGTCGTCTGGGGGATGCCCGGCGCGGTCGCCACGGGCGGCCTGTGCAGCGCGGTTCTGCCGCTCTCCGAACTCGCCGGCGCGGCGGCTCGGATCGCCCTCGGGAGACGGCTATGAAAACCACCGATTTCGAGGTGTTGGCCGGGCTCCTGAAAAAGCAGTCGGGTCTCGCACTCACGGAAGACAAGGTCTATCTGCTGGAGAGCCGATTGAATCCGGTGGCCCGACGGTTCGACTTCGAGAGTCTCGAGGATCTGGTGGCCGCGATCCGCACCACCCGCCCGGCCGACCTGGTAAATGCCGTCACCGAGGCGATGACGACGAACGAATCCTTCTTCTTCCGCGATGGCCGGCCCTTCGAGATCCTGGAGAAGGAAGTTTTGCCCCGGCTCGTCGAAACCCACGCCGGCAAGTGCCTCAGAATATGGAGCGCGGCCTGTTCGACCGGCCAGGAAGCCTACTCCATCGCCATGATCTTGAAGGATATGCGGACCCGCTTCGCCGGCTGGCGGATCGAGATCGTCGGTACCGACATCTCCAACGAGGTGCTGGAGAAGGCCAAGGCCGGCCTCTACACCCAGTTCGAGGTCCAGCGGGGCCTACCGATCCAGATGCTGATGCGGAACTTCAAGCAGGTGAGCGAGCTCTGGCAGATCGACGGCGCGCTACGCGCCATGGTGCAATACCGCGAGTTCAATCTGCTCGACGATTTTCGCGCCCTCGGCACCTTCGACGTGATCTTCTGCCGCAACGTCCTGATCTATTTCGATCCCCCCACCAAGGCGATGGTGCTGGAAAAGATGTGCCGCGCGTTGGCGCCGGACGGTTGTCTGTTCCTCGGCGCGGCGGAAACGGTACTCGGGATCTCCAACGATCTCCACCCGGTCCCCGGACTGCGCGGAGTCTACAGCATGGCCGCCTGAGGGGTCTCCCGCCAAGGCAACAATAGCCTCGCCCGACCCGACGGAAGCGCCAAGCCTTCCGCGCCCGTCGCGGGAGGCATCATCGCGAGCGGACCGAGCGAAGGGCGGCAATCCATATGTGGACCGCGCCCGTGTTGCAAGAGTGGGCGCCGCTCAGGCGGCGTCGGCGGCGGCGGGGGGATCGCGCAGCACATAGCCGCGTCCCCAGACCGTCTCGATGTAGTGCTCGCCGCCGGTCGCCGCGGCCAGCTTCTTCCTGAGCTTGCAGATGAAGACGTCGATGATCTTCAGCTCCGGCTCGTCCATGCCGCCATAAAGATGGTAAAGATGGTTGAGGAACATTTCCTTGGTCAGCGTCGTCCCCTTGCGCAGGCAAAGGAGCTCCAGCATCGCGTATTCCTTGCCGGTCAGGTGCAGACGTTGGTTTTCCACCTCGACCGCCTTGATGTCCAGGTTGATCGCCAGCTTGCCGGTACGGATCACGGATTGCGAATGGCCCTTGGAGCGCCGCACGATGGCGTGGATGCGGGCCACCAGCTCGCGCCGGTCGAAGGGCTTGGTCAGATAGTCGTCGGCGCCGAAGCCGAGGCCCCGGACCTTGTCGTCCGACTCGGCCATGCCGGAGAGAATCAAGATCGGCGTCTCGATCTTGGCCACCCGGAGCTTCTTCAGCACGTCGTAGCCGTGCATGTCCGGCAGATTGAGATCGAGCAGGATGATGTCGTAATCGTACAGCTTTCCCAGATCGAGGCCCTCGGCGCCGAGATCGGTGGTGTAGGCATTGAAGCTCTCGGCCTCCAGCATCAGCTCGATGCTTCTGGCGGTGGCGGAATCGTCCTCAATCAACAGCACTCGCATCGCTGGCTCTCCGTCAACCTCATGCTTAACTGGATATAAAGCCTCGACGTTGACAATTGGTAAACGCCGAGGGTGCCCGGAGTCGAGTCTGCTTTACCGATGCTTAAGCGCTCGCCGCCAGAATCGAGACTGGGAGCCGGAAAGGCTCGATCCGACGAGGTCAGCGTGAAAACTCTCCTGGACGATCTCGAAGGCTTGGCGACGCGCCGCCTCTACGGCCGGGTCGCGAGCCTGCGCGGCCTTCTGGTGGAAGTCGCGGGCATCCATCGCGAACTGCCGCTCGGCGCCCGAATCGAACTCGACGCCCGGGGTGGCCGGCGGGTCCCGGGCGAGGTCGTCGGGTTTAGCGACAATCGCGTGCTGGTGATGCCGATCGGCGATGTCGACGGCCTCGGCATGGGCTGCAAGGCGTTCGTCGGCGAGGAGGCGGCGCGGATCTTTCCCGCTCCCGGCTGGCTCGGCCGGGTGGTGAACGGTCTGGGCGAGCCGATCGACGGCGGCCCGCCGCTGCCGCGCGGCGTGGACGCGCGGGCAATCCGGGGCGCGCCGCCGCCGGCCCATCTACGGGGTCGCGTCGGTACACGGCTGAACGTGGGCGTCAGGGCGATCAACAGCTTCGTTACCTGCTGCCGGGGCCAGCGCCTGGGCATCTTCGCCGGCTCCGGCGTCGGCAAATCGGTGCTGCTGTCGATGCTGGCGCGCAACACGGCGGCCGACGTCAATGTGATCGGCCTGATCGGCGAGCGGGGGCGCGAGGTCACGGAGTTCATCCAGGACCATCTCGGACCCGACGGCCTGGCCCGGAGCGTCGTCGTCGTCGCCACCTCGGACGAGCCGGCGCTGTTGCGCCGGCAGGCGGCCCAGCTCACGCTTTCGATCGCCGAATATTTCCGCGACCAGGCGCTCGACGTGCTCTGCCTGATGGACAGCGTCACCCGCTTCGCCATGGCCCAGCGCGAGATCGGACTCGCCTTGGGCGAACCGCCGGCCAGCAAGGGCTATACGCCCTCGGTCTTCGCCGAACTGCCCCGTCTGTTGGAACGGGCGGGGCCGGGCGCGGGCGCCGGCACCATCACCGGCATGTTCACCGTCCTGGTCGAGGGCGATGATCACAACGAACCGATCGCCGACGCGGTGCGCGGCATCCTCGACGGTCACATCGTGCTCGACCGCGCCATCGCCGAACGGGGGCGCTTCCCCGCCGTCAACGTGCTCCGCAGCCTGTCGCGTACCATGCCCGGCTGCAACGGCGCCGAGGAGACCGCGCGCATCACCCGGGCCAGGCGGTTGATGGCCACCTACGACGACATGGCGGAATTGATCCGGATCGGCGCCTATCGGACCGGCGGCGATCCCCAGGTCGACGAGGCGATCCGCTTGCACGAGGCATTGGAGAATTATCTCGCCCAGGACCTCCGCGAGGAGGCGACCGATATCGACGACGGTCACGTTCGGCTCGCGCGATTGCTCGAAGAGGAACCGGTGCTCGACGAGGAGGGGGCCCGTGAAGAGTTATGATTCGCTGGTCCGACTCGGGCGCTGGCGGTTGGAGGAGGCCCGTCGCGCGCACGCGGAAATCGCGCGCCACCGCGACGACCTGGCGGCGGAACGCGCGCTGCTGCTCGGCCGCCTCGCCGACGAGCGGGCCGGCGGCGACGCCGAGGTCGCGACCCGGCTCGACGTCCACCTCTATTTCCGCTGGGCGACGGCCAAGAGCGCCGAACTGGACGCCGTGATCGCCGAGGCCGAGGACCGACTCCGGATCTCTCGCGAGGCCATGGCCGAGGTTTACGGCGAGCTCAAGACCCTGGAGTTGGCGCGTGATCGCGCGCGGGAGCGCGCCGAAGCGGAGCGGGCGCGCCGCGAGCGGGCCGAACTCGACGAAATCTCCCTCGACCTCTATCGCCGCGGCGCCGGCGGCGCGATCTGAGCCGGCCGGCGCCACGTCCGGCCGTCATTCGGCGGCGGCGGTCCCCACAAGGTCGTCCTGATCGGCGTGGGGGTAGTTGGCGTCGTACCACCAGGACAGGTAGTCGCTGTAGATGATCGGCGGGAATTGGGGCGGGTCGTCCGGGCCCTGACAGGTGGGCAGGCAAGCGATCTCGGTATCGAGATGGGGCCCGAGGAAGTAGGGGATGGCATAGCGCGGCCCCGCGCTCGGCGGCAGCGCGCGGTGCGGTGTCGATTTGAAGTGGCCGTTGGTCCAGCGATGCATCATGTCGCCGCTGTTGACGACGAAGGAATCGGCCACGTCCGGCACGTCGTGCCAGGCGCCCCCGGGCGATTTCACCTGCAGACCGGGTGCGCCGGATTGCGCCAGGAAGGTGAGAAAGTTCGCGTCCGTGTGCGGCGCGATGCCATAGCGGCCCGGTTCCGGTTCGGCCGCTGGGTAGTGCGACATGCGGAACGAGAACTGGCTCTCGGCAAAGGCCGCATCAAAGCTCTCGGGCGCGAGGTCGAGCGCCAGGGCCAGGGCCGGCAGCAGGCGCCGCGCGAGGCGATCCACCGCCTCGGTGTATTCCAGCACCGCCTCGCGGAAGCCGGGCAGGTTCGCCGGCCACTCGTTCGGTCCCGCGAAGCGCCGCCCGGCCACCACCAGGGGATCGTCGGCCGATCGCTCCCGCTTGCAGAAGAAGGATTCGTTGAGGTCGGGCGCCGCCTCCTCGCTCACCCGCGAGGTGCGGACGTTGTAGCGGCTCATCGCCATGTAGCCGTTGTTGTGCTCGTTCATCAGCACGGCGAGCTTGGCGTCCATGGGCTGGGCGTGGAAGCGCCTGGCCTCGTCGAAGGTCCGCCGGATCAGATCGGGGCAAACGCCGTGGTTGACGATGATGAGGAAGCCGGCTCGTTCCAGCGCCGCGCCCAACTCGTGGCCGACCGCGCGGGCCCCCTCCAGACCGTTCGTCAGCGGCGCCAAGTCGATCACCGGTAGGGTCCAGTCGTCCATCCGTTCCTCGCTCTCGCGCAACGCCCGTCCCTCCTGAACCGCTTGGCCGTGCCGGCGACGATATCGCCTCGCGCGCCCGAAGTCGAACCCGGTGGGAGCTCCCGGCGGGTGCTCAGGCGGCGGCGCGACAGCGGTCAGCGAGGATCGAGACGTCGTCCAGCCGTTCCAGCGCCGCCACCAGCGCCACCACCTCTTGCGCCGCCGCCGGGCCCAGCACCGGCGTCGCCAGCGCCCGGAATTTGGCTTCCAGCTTGACACCCTGGTCGTCGAGATCGGGATTGGGCAGGTCCATGTCGCGCGCTTCGCGCAGGACCGTGCCATCCTCGAGATGCACCGTCACCTCCGCCGCCCGGCGCGCGAGGCCGGGCTCGCCCCGGACCGCCACCTTGTCGCGGAGCGCCACGAGATCGGCCCGCCGGGTGGTTTCGACGTCGTAGAGCGCCGGATCGCCGGTATCGGCGCCGGCGAGCGCGGCAGCGGTCGTCAGGCGATGGCTGAATTTCATCTCCAGGCCGGTCTCCGGCTCCCAGATGTTGCACATGGCGAGCGTCGGCGGCGGCACCACCATGTCGATCCGCTGGACCTTGTCGGCGGCGAAGGCGGGGTGGCGGCGGATCGCATGGCCGCACTCGATCCCCGCATGCGCGCCGTAGCAGGCGGCGTGATACTTGAAGAGGGCGCCGACGATGAAGAAGTGGCCGTCGAGGTCGGCGAGCGCGGCGGCGGGATCGGGGGCCTCGGTGGCGACCGCCGGGTAGCCCTGGGGATCGTCCAGAACCGCGGTCGAGCAGGTGAAGCCTCGGGCCGCCAGTTCCGCCGCCAGCACGCCGTTCATCGCCGCCTTGCCGGCATGCAGCGGCTTCGCCATGGTCCCGAACACGGCCTTCAGGCCAGCCGCCTGGGTTCCCGCCAGACCCATGGCTGTCGCCATGGCTCGCCCGTCCAGCCCGAGCAGCCGTCCGCAGGCGGCCGCCGCGCCGAAATGGCCGATGGTGGCGGTGCCGTGCCAGCCCCGGGCGTAGTGGCCGTCGCCCAGCAGCTCGCCGATGCGGCAGTCGAGCTCGACCCCGGCGACGAAGGCGGTGAGGAGATCGAGGCCCGAGCGGTGGTCGCGCTCGGCGATGGCGAGGGCGGCCGGCAGCACTGGCGCCGTCGGATGGCCGCGGACTTGGCGCAGCACGTCGTCATAGTCGAGGGCGTGGCCGGCGGAACCGTTCACCAGCGCTGCCTGCGACGGGCTGCCCCGGAGCCCGAGTCCGACGAGGCTCGCCGCCCCACCCAGGCCGTCGGCCCGGCAATAGTCGAGGAGCTTGGCCACCAGCGGCTCGCCGGCGCCGGCGATGGTCACGCCCAGCCAGTCGAGGATGCAATGCTTGGCGACGCGCGCGACCGGCTCCGGCGCCGCGTCGAGGCTAAGCTCGTGGACGAACGCCGCGAGGCGATCGGTCACCATCGTCACATTCTGCTTCGAAGTCCGTTCGTCGAGCATTTTGTTGCCTCCCTAGCGGCCCGGTGCGGCGGCCATCATAGCGCGGAAGCGTCGCATTGGCCGAGTCCGAGGGCGGTGTTGGCGTCCCCGCCCGTCGCCGCCTCGGAACGATCGAAACCGTGCAACAGCGGGCAAAAATCAAGCAAACTTCGCAATCGGGACTCTAGGAAGCCGACGGGAGGGCGTTCGCCACGTCGAGCCGGGGGACGTCGAAGTTCTCGGGCGCGCGGCCTTCCTCGTATCGACGCGCCATCTCGCGGAACGCCCATTCCAGATGGCGCGCCAGTATCGGCGGATCGAACGAGGGCGTGGTCTCGCAGGCCTCGCGGACCCGCGCTCGGACCCGCTCCCGATACGCCGGCACGCAAGCCAGCCGATGGACGATCTCCTCATAGCCTCGGGCGTCCTCGGCGATCAGCTCCTCGAGGCCCATGGCGGCGAGGATCGAGACACCGGTCCGCGACGATTGCGCCGGGCCGGCGAGCGTCACCACCGGCAAGCCCGCCCACAGCGCATCCAGCGTCGTCACCCCGCCCGCATGCGGCGCCGTGTCGAGGGCGAGGTCGGCGAGCGCGAGGCGGGCCAGGTGGGCGTCGCGGTGTCGGTGCCGGGCGAAGATCAGGCGCCGGGGATCGACCAAGTGGCGTGCCGCCTCGGCCATGAGGTTGCCCTGGGCCCGCTCGCTGCCCTCGCCGAGCCAGAGCACGCTCCCGGGCAGTCGACGCAGCAACCGCATCCAGACGTGGAACAGTTCGGGGTGGAACTTCGAATGGGCGTTGAAGTTCGCCATCACCACCGCGTCGTCGGGCAAGCCGGCTTCGGCGCGCGATATCGGCGGGCCGGTCGTCGGTCTCTCGGTGGCCATGAAGCTCGTCGGCAGACGAACCAGGGCCTCGGCCACATGGGGCTCGAGCGCTTTCGGCGTGTGGGCGTGGTCGGTCACCAGATAGTCGATCCACTCGGCGCCGAGGGTGGCGCCTTGGCCGAGATAGTGGACCTGCACCGGGGCCGGCCGGAAGGCGAGGATCTCCAGCGCGGAATGGCGGGTGTGGCCGGCGAGATCGACCAGCACGTCGATCCGGTCGTCGTGGATGCGCCGCGCCGCCTCGCCGGGGCTGAGATCGGTCAGCCGGCGGAAGCGGTGGAAGTCGCGGCGGAAGCGTACCGTCCATTCGTCCTCGTCGTCGCGCGCGATCGATATAGCCGAACCAGGCGAAGTCACGCCGATCGAAGGCACCCAGCGGGCCGGCGAAAGACATCGCCAAGCTGTGACGGCGGAAATCGGGCGAGATGAAGCCGACGCGCAGGCGCCGTGGTGTCGGGCGTTCGTGGACGAGGGGCGCGGGCATCGCGCCGTCGCCGGCGAGCCGCGCCAGGCGGCGGGCATAGCCTTGCGCGACGCCGAGCCGGAGCGCCGGCGTCGCGCGGGTTGCGGCCAGGACGAACGGCGGGCATTCGCAGGCGCCGTTGCTCGCCAACCGCGCCTCCGCGTCGGCCAGCACGCGGGCCTCCAGCGACTCCAGCCGGTCCCAATCGCACTGATGCAAGAGCGATTGCAGCAGGAACGGCCGCAACCGCCGCACCTCGGGATCGAGTGCCAGGGCCTCGTCGAAGGCCACCACCGCCTCGTCGTGGCGACCCAACGCCTGCAGGCATTGCGCCAGGTTGCCGTGGACCTCCGCGTTTTCGCGCCAAAGAGTGGCGCCGTCGCGGAAGAGCTCGTGCGCGTCGTGCCAATCGCCCCGTTCCATCAGCAGGATGCCGAGATTGTTCATGGCGCGGGGATGCCCGGGCGCATGCCCCAGCGCGCGGCGATAGGCCGCGATCGCGGCCTCGATGTCGCCGCCGTCGCGCGCCACCATCGCCAGACCGACATGGGCCTCGACATGCGCGGGCGCGCGCTCCAGAACCGTGTCGTAGAGCTTGCGGGCGGCCTCCCGCTCGCCCAGATCGCGCTGGACGTTGGCCAGGTTGACGGCGGCGGCAAGCATCCTCGGTTCGGCCCGCCAGGCCCGACTGTAGCGCTCGGCCGCTTCCGCCCGGCGGTCCACTACGACCAGGGCGTTCCCCAGCATGTTGTTGAGAGCCGGGTCGTCCGGTGCCTTGGCCAGCCCCTGCTCCGCCACCGCGATCGCGCTCTCGACGTCTTCCATCCGAAGCAGCGCGTTCGCCAAGTTGCAATGGATCGCCGTTACCCCGGGAGCCTGCGCGAGCGCGCGCTCCAGGTGGAAGGCGGCAGCCTCGGGACGCTCGAGGTGTAGCATCACCGTGCCGAGATGAAAGGCGATCTCCGGATCTTCCGGGTGCAGGCGCGCGGCATGCCTGAGCGCGCCCGCGCTCATCGCCAGATCGCCCGAGGCGAGCGTCGCCAAAGCCTCGCGCTTGACCCCTCCGCCAACGCTCGATGTCTTTCCGACATCCGACATGGAGGCGTTTGTAATCGAAGTTTGTTAAGATTATCTGACGCGGGTGGCGGGAGCCGGTGCAACCCCCGGAAGTGTGCAGGGCCGGCGTCGAGGTAGATTGTGGTGGTGGCGAGCGGTATCGCGACGACCGGCCGGGCGCCCGAGCGGGCCGACGATTTGCGCGTGATCTCGTTGGTGGCGCTGGCGCACGGCTGCAGCCACTTCTTCCAGTTGGTGCTGCCGCCCCTCTTTCCCTTCATCGCGCGCGAGTTTTCGGTCAGCTATACCGAGCTCGGCGCGATGATGACGGTGTTCTTCGTCACCTCCGGCATCGGCCAGCCGATCGCCGGCTTCCTGGTCGACCGGCTCGGTGCCAAGCGCGTGCTGATCGGCGGGCTGGCGCTCTACGCCGTCGCGATATTCTCGCTCGGATTCGCCGGCTCGATCTGGCTGATGCTGCCGGCCCTCGCGCTCGCCGCGTTGGGAAACTGCGTGTTCCATCCCGCGGACTTCACCGTGCTCAACGCCTGCGTCGAGCCGACCCGTTTAGGCCGCGCTTTCGGCATCCACACGTTGGGAGGCAACCTCGGCTGGGCGCTGGCGCCAGTGACGATGCTGGGTTTGGAAGCGTACTTCGGCTGGCGCGGCGCGGTCATGGGCGCCGGCGGAATCGGCTTCGCCGTGCTGGCGTTGTTGCTCGTGAACCGCCGGATGTTGCGCGACGAGGGGGAGGGCGGGGAAGCTCGAGCCATGGGCCGGGCGCCGGCGGCGCCGCTCGGCGTGGCGATGCTGTTCAATCCCCCGGTGCTACTCTGCTTCGCCTATTTCGTGCTGATCGCGGCGGCGCTCATCGGCGTGCAGAACTTCTTGCCGCCGACCTTGGAGGCCTTGCACGCTATCCCGCTGACGCTGGGGGCGACGGTGCTCACGGGCTTTCTGCTGGGCGCCTCGGCGGGCGTGCTGGCGGGCGGCTTCATCGCCGATCGTTGGCGCCGACACGGCGCGGTGATCGCCCTCGGCCTCGCGGGCGCGGCGCTGCTCTTCGCCCTCGTCGGCGCCGCCGCGCTGCCGCCGCCACTGCTGATCGGCGCCGTCGCGGGCGCGGGATTTCTCTCGGGCGTCACCACGCCCTCGCGCGACCTGTTGGTTCGTTCCGCTACGCCCAAGGGGGCGACGGGCCGAGTCTTCGGTTTCGTCTATTCCGGCCTCGACGTCGGCTCCGCCTTCGCGCCGGTCACTATCGGCTACCTGCTCGATAGCGGGGAGCCGGCGATGGTGTTGTGGCTGGTCTCGGCGATCTTCGCGGTGGCCATCCTCACGGCGATCGCGATCCGGCCGGGCGCGGCGACGCCGGTGCCCGCCGGCTGAAGCTAGAGCATGATCCGATCATGCTCCAAATCAGCCTTCGCCGGCCGGCCGTCGGCTGCGCTTGCATTGGCCGAGAGAGCCCTCGGCGCAGATCGTCTTGCCGTCGATCCAAGTGGCGCCGGAAAAATCGGCGCCGGCCAGATTGGCCCGGCCGAGCCGCGCGCCGGTGAGGTCGGCGCCGCGTAGAACGGCGTTCTGGAGCTGCGCGTCAAACAGATCCGCCCCCTTGAGCGAGGCCTTGGAAAGATCCGCCTTGGTGAAGTCGGCGCCACTGAGACGCGCCTTCTCCAAGCTCGCTCCGACGAGGACCGCGTCGATGAATTTGGCCCGGCGGCCGTCGATCCCACCGAGGTCGCCGCCGGTGAAGTCGGAACGCATGAATCGGCCGTCCTTCAGCTTCGCCTTGGTCAAGACGCTGTCCGCGAAATCACGCTGATGCATGGTGCAGGACCGCCAATCGACCTTGGGCGCCGGCGGGTCGGAACAGTCCGCCAGCACCGGCGTCGTGCTCAGCAGGCCCAAACCCAAAAGCGATCCGAACCCGAGCAACGGCGCGCGAGCCCAGCCTAACCGGTGATGCGCGAACAACACGTCTCCGTCACCTCGTCCGCCGCCGCCCCGCCTTTTTCACGGCGGCCGACCTTAGCATTGGTCCACCAGCCGGGGAAGGCGAGGCGAACGGGGCCCGTTGGAAGGTGATCCGGGGGCGTGTTAGCTTCCGTGCGCCGATCAGCAAGCCGAAGGACAGGCACATGCCGGCCGACGACCTCGAATTGACCCAACTCGGCCGCGCCGCCGCAATCCCGGAGAGCCCCGAGGCGGCGGTCCTGGAGACGGTGCCCGATCCGCGCGCCGACGTGCTCTATCTCGTGCGCTTCACTTGCCCGGAGTTCACCTCTCTCTGCCCCATCACGGGACAACCCGACTTCGCCCATCTCGTCATCGATTACGCGCCGGAGGCGCGGCTGTTGGAGAGCAAATCGCTGAAGCTCTTCCTCTCCTCGTTCCGCGGCCACGGCGCCTTCCACGAGGACTGCACGGTGACGATCGGCCGACGCATCGTCGAGGCGAGCGCGCCCAAATGGCTCCGCATCGCCGGCTATTGGTATCCGAGGGGCGGTATCCCGATCGACGTCTACTATCAGACCGGACCGCCGCCCGAGGGGCTGTGGCTGCCGGACCACGGCGTCCCACCCTATCGCGGGCGCGGCTGACGATGAGCGTGCGGGGTTCGGCGAAACATCGAGGTGGCTGTGTCTGCGGTGGCGTGCGCTACCGCATCACTGGTGATCCCCTGCGCGTCACCATCTGCCATTGCGCCTGGTGTCAGCGACGAACCGGGACGGCCTTCGCGGTGGAAGCGGTCTTCGAGGTGGACCAGGTCGAGTTCCAGGGAGGCTCACGGAGCCGATATCGCCACGTCTCCGATGAATCGGGTCGCTGGCTCGAAACCGAGTTTTGCCCCAAATGCGGCACGCCCGTCGGCTTCACGCTGGAGGCGGTCCCCGGAATTCGAACGATCGGCGCCGGTACGCTCGACGAGCCGAACTGGATCAGCTCCGATAGGTTCACATTTCGACATGTCTACGCACGATCGCGACGGGAGTGGTCGAAAATTCCCGATGGCGTCGACGTTTTCGAGGCGCACTTTCGCGCTTGAATGACTGACCGAAAATATCGCCGGCGGCGCCTTTTGGCGCCATTCCCGGCCCTCTCCCCAGTCTCGGGGAATTTCGAGCCGGACTCCGAGACCGAGCCTCCGGGAAGGGATCCGCGGGCTTCCTCGGGTGCCGCCTGGCATGGCCCGAGAGATACTCCGGGAGCCGGACTTCGGGGATGTCGAGGCGGGTCATGGCCGTCGCTCACCAGGTGTCGAAATAGGCGTATTTCTTGCCCTCGCGGGGTGGCGTGGGGGGCAGGCGGCTGGGCGGGGCTCGAAAGTGGATGGTCCGACGAGCGGCGGACATCGGGAACGCGGCGCTGATCCTCTCCTTCTTCGCAGGCGCCGGGTAACTTGGCAATGCCCGCCGGCGATGCGCTATCCTGCTGGCGCGGTGGCGTCGCGCGCGGCGCTCCCGGCCCAAGACCGGAAAGGGAGAAAACAATGGCGCGCTGGCCAGCCGTCGTGGCGCTCTGTCTCTTTGCCTTCCCCTGGGCCTTCCTCCCGCCCGCGCGGGCGGCGACGCCGGTGGATCTCGCCATCGTGGTCTCGCTCGACCGCTCGGAATCGATCGACGCCGAGGACGCGCGCTCGCAGATCGAGGGCCTGCTCTACACGCTCCGTCACAGCCGCTTTCGCCACACCGTGGCCAGCGGACCGTTGGGGCGGATCGCGCTCGCCGTCGTCACCTGGTCGAGCTTCGGCCGCCACCAGGTGATTCTGCCCTGGACGCGGATCGCCGGCCCCGCCGACGCCGAGGCCGCCGCAATCGTGTTGGAACGGGATTTCGACCGCCAGCGCGTCGCCCGCCACGGCAGCCAGACCGACATCGCCTTCGCCATCGAGGTCGCCAGATTGCAGCTCGACGTGTTGCCCTGGCAGGCGCATGAACGGGTGATCAACGTGGTCGCCGACGGCATTTCCAACATCGGCCGGGTCGCCCGGGTCGACCGCGACGCCGCCGTGGCCCAGGGCATCACGGTGAACGGCCTGATCATGGGCCAAGGCTCGGCGATCGAGGTGCTGAGCCGGTAATTCAACCGCGAGGTGATCGGCGGCCCCACCGCCTTCCTCCAGTCCAGCACCACGCCGCCGGAGTTCGCGAGAGCGATGCTGCGCAAGATGATCCTGGAGATGGTCCTCTTGCGCGCGCCCCGGATGCGGGCCGAGAGGGTGGCGGGTTAGCTCGCCTTGCGGTCGCCCGGGATGGACCGGCTCGGTGCGGATGGCGAGAGTTTCGACAATGGCGAGCGAGCGGAGCCAAGCCCAGCGCTCCAGCCGGCGTCGATCGCGCGCGCCGTGCTCGACGATCGGCGGGGTGTTTCTCGTTCAAGCGGTTCGAGGGAATGCGTTATGGACGCCGTTGCGCACCATGAACGACCGAGATGATATCGACGAACGCCTCATCCTGTCGGTAAACGACGACGTAGGGCAGGCTTGGGACAACGAGCTCTCGTGTGCCTGCGACGACACCGCGCCGTCCGGAAGATGGAAACAGGCTCAAGCGCTCGACGGCCTTCTCGATGCGTCCGATGACCGCGCTTGCGGCCGCTGGATTGTCTTGTGCGATGTGGGCATTAATGTGTGCGAGATCGGCGCAGGCCTCGAGCCGGAGCCGTATCTTCATACGCTGCGTTTCTTGAACAGGGCTGCTACCTCTTCATCACTCGCGTAGCGCGCCGGCGCCTCGAGCCGACGTGCCACCTCTGCCAGTTGTTCCGCTGTCAACTGGACACTGTCGGGGTCGTGCGTGACCAGGCTGAGCAGAATTTCGGCGGCCTCATTCTGCCGCTGCTCCGGTAGCTTGCGAATCTCCGCGATCGCTTGTTCAAGCAGTTTCGTCACGATGGCCTCATTCTACCACATCCCGCCGATCCGGCCAGCGACCGCAACATCTACGGCCTCCGTCGTTGACAGACTTGGCAAATGACCTGAAGAATGGCACACCCGTGCGCCAGTTCATGACGCAAGAGATACGAACCGTCCCGGCTTACATTGACTTGAGCATGTGACGTGAGCGTGGCCGCGCGGCTCTACGAGAAAAACATCACCGTCCTTGACCATGAGGGCCAGCGCACCACGTCCGATTGCGGCCTAACACGCCGAACCGCTCAGACAGAGCACGCTTCGAGCCCTATTCACGGGAACGCGGCACTTCTTGCCATTTGGCAGGATATCCCTGAAAACCGTCAAACCAATGCCCCACCCGACAGAGCCATACACACTCGGCGAGCACAGACGGAAGCAGCCCCATGAGCTTGGGCTGATGCAGGAGTTCGCCGCCCTCTCGAATGTGGTCGCTTGGACCCTGACCAACCGGGAGAAAGGCCGAACCCACCCTCCGATGCGCCAGCTCCCCAGGATCATCGATCGAGATCGCCCGCCAGCTCGTCGATATGATCCTGCTGGGGCTCGCACCCCGGGAGGGCCCGCCGTCGGGTCGATCGGCGTGACCAAGGCAAGGCCCGGGAGCATCGCAAGGCGTGCGATCATGGCGGTTCTCCTCGTCCCGCTCCTCGCCGCCACGGCGAGCCAAGCGCGGGATGGCTTCGAGGCGGCCCGGCGCGAGATGGTGCGGGTGATCGAACGGCACGCCTTCCAGGCCGCCGAGGCGGTGCCGGGGCGCAAGCTGGAAGCGCCGGTGCTGGAGGCGATGCGCCGGGTGCCGCGGCACGAGTTCGTGCCCGCGAGCCTGGCCGGCCGGGCCCATGACGACCGGCCGCTGCCGATCGGCCACGGCCAGACCATCTCGCAGCCCTTCATCGTCGCCCTGATGACCGATCTCGCCGGCGTGCGGGCCGGCGACGTGGTGCTGGAGATCGGCACCGGCTCCGGCTATCAGGCCGCCGTGCTGGCCGAGGTCGGCGCCGAGGTCTACTCGATCGAGATCATCGAGGCGTTGGCGACGGTGGTGCGCGAGCGCCTCGAGCGGATCGGCTATGGCCGGATCGAGACCCGGCTCGGCGACGGCTATTACGGTTGGAAAGAGGCGGCGCCGTTCGATGCCATCGTGGTGACCGCGGCGGCGAGCCATGTGCCGCCGCCCCTGGTCCAGCAGCTGAAGCCCGGCGGCCGCATGGTGATACCCGTCGGCGGCGGCGGTTATTCCTTCCAGTACTTGGTCCTGATCGAGAAGGACGCGGACGGCCGGGTAACCTCGCGCCAGCTCCTGCCGGTGCGCTTCGTGCCTCTGACCGGCGGCCATTGAGGCGGACGTGCGGCTCTGGGCGGTAGCGCTGCTCTCGGCTGGGGCGCTGTCGTACGAGGTGCTGCTGATCCGGCTCCTGGCGATCGCCCAGTGGCACCACTTCGCCTACATGGTGATCAGCCTTGCGCTCTTGGGCTATGGCGCCAGCGGCAGCTTCCTGGCGCTGTTTTCCGACCGCCTCCGAGCCCGGGCCGAGAGCGCCTTCGCCGCCCTGGCGATCGCCTTCGCGCTCGCTGCCGTCGCCGGCGTCGAGGTGGCGACGCGACTGCCTTTCAACGCCTTGGCGATCTTTTGGGAGCCGCTGCAGCTGCTGTGGCTGGCGCTGCTGTACCTCGTCTTCGCCGTGCCCTTCTTCTTCGCCGCCCTGGCCATCGGCCTGGCGCTGGCGGCCTTCCCCGAACCGGTCGGGCGAATCTACCGCCATGACCTGCTCGGCGCCGGAGCCGGGGCCGTCGCGATCATCCTGGCGCTCTTCCTCTTGGCCCCGAAAGCGGCCCTGGTGGCGAGCGCCGGCTTGGCGCTGCTCGCGGCGCTGCTGGTCGGCGGCGCCAGGGGAGCGCGGCGTCTTCGACGCATCGCCATGGTCGCGCTCGCCGTCGTCGCCGTTTTGCCGGCGGCCTTCACGCCGCTGCCGATCTCGCCCTACAAGGGCCTGTACCAAATGTTGCTCCGGCCGGAGGCGCGCGTCGTCAGGGAATTGTCGGGTCCCTTGGCGCAGTTGACCGTCGTCGAGAGCTCGGTCGTGCCATTGCGCCACGCGCCGGGGCTGAGCCTGATGTCGCCCGCGGTGCCGCCGGAGCAGCTGGCGCTGTTCGGCGACGGCGGCGAGTTGAGCGCCATCAGCCGCTTCGACGGCCGGCTCGAGCCGCTCGCCTATCTCGATGCCGGCACCCAGGCGCTGCCCTATCAGCCCGTTGATTAAGTGGCTTTTTCCGGCTCTCACTCCCAGATGAGGAATGCGGCGGCGAAAACCGTCTGGCCGCTTTGCGAGACCCCCAGTGCGACCAGCATGGCCCCGGTGGGCGTGAGCAGCACGAAAATACCGCCATATCCGCCCGCCACGGCCTCGCGCGGGGTGCCGGCGCCGATGAGTTGGCGCATCAGCAACGATAGGTTGTGGCCGGCGACGTGGAGCAGGTATCGCTTGTGCACGTTCTCGCGGCCCCGAAGCCAGGTCCGGCGCATGCCGCCGCGATCGAGGTTGTGGGCGAAGGAGCGCTCGACGATCTCGGCGCGCAGCTTGAAGGCTTCCTTGGCCACCCCCGATAACAGCCGGGTCCGGTTGTTGGTGACCGCGCGCCGCGCCGCCTCGTCGCCGCGCCAGCGCGCGAAGCCCTTCTGCTTGGGCTCGGCGATCCGGGTCTTCCACGGGCCGTTGTCCAAGGCCTTCAAGACCGCCCGTGAGTGATAGCCTTTGTCGGTCACACATTCGGCCGGGTCCTCTGCCGTCGGCGCCGCGTCAACGCTCGCAAGGTTCTCCTTGGCCGTCTCCAACGTTTTGGGAAGCGTCGTCGTGTCGCCCTCGTCGGCCGGGTGCAGCTCGGCGGCCACCACCGCGCCGGTGTCCAGATCCACCGCGTGCTCGGGCTTGTAGGCCAGATGCGTCGTGCCGTCCTTCATCTTGGCGATCTTGGCCTCGGGATCGCTCTTCGAAACCCAGTCCTCGTTGGAAAGCTTCTTGCCCTTGCGCTTGCGGTCCAGACGCGCCAAGTCCTCGGCCGTGGGCGTCTCGATGCCGCTCTCCCGGGCCAGGTGCTCCAGCATCTCCCGGTAGCCTTCACCCGTGTCGCGCCGCACGATGTTGCGCAGCGCCGCGTTGGCCTCCATGGTCGAGGCATCCACCCCGATGCGCTCGCCCTTCACCAGACCCGCCTCGCCGATCAAGGCCAGAACCCAGTCGAAGACCGCCGCGTGGACTTCATGGGGCAGGCGCGCGCGGGTCCGTGACAGCCAGGAATGGTCCGGCACCCGTTCCCGCATCTCCAACAGCAGGAACTCCCGTAGCGACAGGGAATCCGAGCAGCGCCACTCCAGCCCACGCTCAGAGTCGATACCCTCGAAGTAGCCCACCAGGTGCATACGGAAGTAGCGCCCGGGTGGCACCGAAGGCGCCCCCATCCTGGCCGCGTAATAGGGCTGGCAGACCGCCTCGGCGAAGCCGTCGAAGCCGCCCTCGATCAGCACCGACTGCAGGCGGTCGTAAAACACATGACCCGGCGAGCGCGGCATCTCCGCCCAGCCCACCATCAAGTCCCCCTGAGGATCCTTCTGCTGTCCCATCGCCATCGGCGAATCCTCCGGTCAAATCAGAACATCAAAGAATCAGACCAAGCCGCTTGCGTCCAGTGCCGACTTCGTCAACGGGCTGCTATCACCTGCTTCGACGCCCGCGCGTCCTGGTGCTGGGCCTGGGCGGTGGCGCGGAGGTCCTGCGGGCGCTCTATCACCATGCCCGCCGCATCGACGTGGTCGAGCTGGATTCGAACCGTCTGCGCCTGCTTCGCGAGAGCGGCGCCGACTTCGCCGGCCGGCTGCTGGAGCGATCCGAGGTCGCGGTGCACGTGGCGGAGCCGCGCGCCTTCGTCGCCCACGATCGGCGCCAGCATGATCTGATCGTCGTGCCGCCGATCGCGGGTGGCGCCGCCGCCAGGGGGCACGGCCTGGGCGAAAGCTACCTGCACACCGAGGAGGCCTTCGCCGGCTATCTCGACCTGTTGGCTCCGGGCGGCCTGATCGTCGTCAGCGGGCCCCTGAAGCTGCCGCCCCGCGATGCCCTGAAGCTGGTTGCCACCGCGCGCACAGTGCTGGCGCGGCGCGCCATCGCGCGCCCCGACCGCCGGCTGGCGCTGATCCGCGGCTGGGGCACGACAACGATGCTGGTCAAGCGGGGCGAATTCGGTGCCGAGGACATCGCTCGCCTCAAGAGCTTCACGGACGCGCGCGGCTTCGACCTCGCCCATTACCCGGGCATGCGGCGGAGCGAGGCCAACCGTGTCAACCGCTTGAGCGCGCCGGTGCTCCATGACGGCGCCGCCGCGCTGCTGGGCGACGCGGCACTGGCGGACCGCTTCCTCGCCACCTATCCCTACAACCTGACCCCGGCGCGCGACGATCGGCCCTACGCCGCCGACTTTTTCGCCTGGCGCGGGCTGGCCGAAGTCTGGCGCATCAGCCGCGCGGGCGGCGCCGTGGTGCTCGACTGGGGACACCTGATCGTGGTGGTGACCCTGGCCCAGGCAGTGTTGTTCAGCGCCGCCTTGATTCTGTTGCCTCTGGAGCGCAAGCGCGAGCTCAAAGCCGGTCTCGCCGGGGCAGGGCGGCTCACGCTCTATTTCGCCTTGATTGGCGCCGCCTTCCTGCTGATCGAGATTGCCACCATCCAGCGTTTCGTCCTCGTTCTCGGCCATCCCCTCTATGCGGTCGCCGTGGTCCTGGCGACTTTTCTGGTCGCGGCCGGCATCGGCGCCGGCCTGGCGCCGCGCCTCGATGCCTGGTCCCTGGGACGCCGGTTCGCCGCGCTCGACGGCGCGGTGGTATCGATCGCGATGATGGCCGGTCTGCATACCGCGTTATTGCCTGTCTTGGCCGTTAGCCTCGGCGCGCTCCCGCCGGCGCTCGAGCTCGCTGCCGCGGTGCTCGCCATCGCGCCCTTGGGCCTCGTCATGGGGCTGCCGTTCCCGCTCGTGTTGGCCCGCGTGCGGCGATCGAAGCCCGCATTCCTGCCTTGGGCCTGGGGCGTCAACGGCTTCGCCTCGGTCGTCAGCGCCGTGGGGGCGCAGCTCCTGGCCATGACGCTGGGCTTCCATTGGGTGATGGCGATGGCGGTGTGCTGCTACGCGCTCGCGGCGTGGGCCGGACGGCGCATCATGAGCGATGCCGGCGGGCAAGACTAATCGAGCGGGGCCTCGGTCTCGCTGATCTCCGTGCCGAAATCCGACCGTCGGATCACCCGGCGAATCTGCCCGGGACTTACCGAAACACGATACGTGAAGCCAAATCGGAAAAGGCCGGTCAACGACAGCCGCTGTTACACCAGGTCCTGGGGCACACTCCCGGGTCAAGCCCGATAGGGGAACGTCGTCCTCGCTAGTGGCTTGACTTTAACGCCTGTTTTCACCAAGAATGAGTGCCGTGACAGTTGATATGTCGATTCCGCGGTTGTCGAGAATCAGGTGGACCTCGCGAATAGCCACGGCCTTGCGATTGAACACCGAAATTGAATGGGAAGCAGTAGTGATGGCAGAAGATTATCAACTAAAGCACGTAGGAACCGTAGCGGGGATCATTGCGGCTGTTGTATTAGTGTTAGGATTAGGGGGACTTCTTCTTACTCTTATGACTTAGTAAGGCGTGATCAGCGCCTCATATTTTTCGGTGTTGCAACATGAGAAAGCGCGTGTTTTCTAGCCGTACAATATCAAGTGCCATAAGCGGGAGCGTAAAGCGACACGGGAATTAAAAGAAAACGACTTAAGTAGAACAGGCGGGTCTAATGCTTTGGGTTGGATTGATAGGGGGATTGCTCGTAAGCGTACTCGTCATGTTCGGTATATGGTTGTTGATTCGACACTTGGATGAATGAATATTTCCGGACGTCGTGGTCGATGTCTCCCATGCCCATGATGCAAAGACCCCGTCGTCGAGGATCGAGACGGAAATTTTTTGCGCGTTACGCCGGATCGTCGCCTCGGGCCGTGGGAGTTCCGAAGTTTCGAACCGGCATTTAAACGCTTAGTAACGCCCCACGGCGGTCAGGCGGATGCGCCAACCTCACTATTCCCCCACCTTGAAGAATGTGAGTCGTGTTAGGATGGTGTAGTCTGATTCCATCGTCATGAGGGCAACGAACACCATCACCAACACCGGCGGGATCGCAATGGCATAAACCAGGGCCAGCCGTTCCCAGCGCATGTGCATGAAGACGGCGACGATCAACCCTGCCTTGATCATCATGAACAGGAGGATCAGAGACCATCTCAGGTAACCCTGGAGGTGAAAGTAGTCGACAAGATAGGAAAATAAGCTGAAAACAAACAGCAACGCCCAGATCTTGAGATAAATGCCAATCGGATGTTGTTGCCCTTCTACGTGGGCATCTTGTTGCGCTTCTTCGTGTGCCATGTTTTTCCCTCTTACCAAAGGTAGAATACCGCAAAGATAAACACCCAAACCAGATCGACGAAATGCCAATAGAGACCCATGATTTCGACGGCCACGTAGTCTCCTTTTCTGCTCGTAAAAAAGCCTGGCGTATTGCGGTCATAGTCGCCCCGCCAAACTTTTCGAGCAATGATAATCAGGAAGATCACGCCGATCGACACGTGCGTACCATGGAATCCCGTAATCATGAAAAACGTCGAGCCAAACTGAGCCGCGCCCATGGGGTTGCCCCAGGGACGGACACCTTCATCCACGATCAGCTTGGTCCACTCGAAGGCTTGCATTCCGACGAATGCGGCGCCAAAGGCCGCGGTCGCCAGAATCAGAACAGCACTTTTTACGCGATCGTGTCGATAGCCGAAGTTGACGGCCATGGCCATCGTCCCGCTACTGCTGATCAAAATGAAGGTCATGATGGCGATCAGAATGAGTGGGATGGGTTCGCCGCCGAGACTCAGGGCGAAGACCTCGCTGGGGTAGGGCCAATCCACCGTGGTCGACGATCTGACGGTCATATAGGAGAGCAGGAAACAGCTGAATATGAAGGTGTCGCTGAGCAGGAAGATCCACATCATCGCCTTGCCCCAGTGGACATTCTTGAATGCCCGCTGGTCCGACGACCAGTCGGCGACGACGCCTTCCAGGCCACCCGGCGGCGTGAGGGATTGTTCCGTGTCGCTCACCGTCGTTTGTGCCACGAGCTCATCCACCTCTTTACGTAAACAACAGCAAACCAAACATTACCAGCCAGACCAAGAGCAGAAAGTGCCAATAAACGGCACATAATTCGATGCTCAAGCGCACCTGGTCCGCCTGGAGACCGCGCCGCACCTTGTCGCTGGTCCTGGCCCAGGCCACCAGGCCGCCCAGCAGGTGCACCCCGTGTAGCGCGGTGATCAGGTAGAAGAAGGCGTTGGCCGGGTTCGACGCGGCATAATAGCCCAACGCCACCAGTTCTCGCCACGTCCAAAGCTGCCCGGCCAGGAAGATAAAGGCGAAAACGCCGCCGACGAGCAGCCCGACCCTGACGCCGTCGATCCGTCCGCGCCGCGCCGCAACCCGTGCCCATTGCAACGCGATACTACTCAGGACCAGCATGGCCGTGTTGGGCCACAACAGCCACGGTTCGGGCAAGGGGCGCCAATCCCCGAGCGCCATCCGATCGGCATAGACGATCACCAGAAGCGAAAACACGACCGTGGCCACGGCGAGAAACACCCGCAGTCCGAGCGTCTCCGTGGGCAGGGAAAACAGCGCTCCACCATGAAGGGGAACCACCGTGCTCTGCGTCTCCCATGGTTTTTCAGTCAGCTGACGGAATAAATTCACCGATAGGTTCCTATAAGCGCCGCACGTGATCGAGCGATTTTTCGACCCTATTCCGCCGGCTGGACCGCGACGTTGGGATCGTCGCCATGCTCGGCGCTGAAGACGACCTCATTCTGCGGCACGTTTTGTGGCACGAAGTCCTGCTCTACGCCTGGCACGCTGTAGTCGTAGGCCCAGCGATAGACCACCGGTAGCGTCTCGCCAAAGTTGCCATGTCCCGGCGGCATTTCAGTTGTTTGCCACTCCAGCGTCGTGGCCCCCCAAGGGTTGCGTTCGGATTTCTTGCCTTTGTATGCGCTCCACACCAGGTTGAATATGAACATGATCTGGGTGGCGCCCACGGTCAATGCTACCACCGTGATGAAGGCGTTCAGAGGCTGGACCGACGGCGGGATGAAACTGGTTTCGCCCATTTCGAAATAGCGCCGCGGCACGCCCAGGAAGCCCAGGTAGTGGATCGGGAGGAAGATCGTATAGGCCCCGAGGAAGCTGACCCAGAAGTGAATTTTACCCATCGTTTCGTTGAGCATTCTGCCGGTCATCAAAGGGTACCAATGGTAGATCGCCCCAAAGATGACCATAATCGGCGCCACACCCATCACCATATGAAAGTGAGCAACCACGAACATGGTGTCGGAAAGCGGAACATCGACGACGACGTTGCCGAGGAGCAGGCCCGTGATCCCGCCGTGCACGAAGGTGATGATGAAGGCGATGGCAAACAGCATCGGAATCGTGAGGTGAATATTGCCCTTCCACAGGGTCAGCACCCAGTTGTAGACCTTGAGGGCGGTGGGGACGGCGATGATGAGCGTGGTGGTGGCGAAGAAGAAGCCGAACCACGGGTGCATGCCACTGACGTACATGTGGTGCGCCCACACCACGAAGCTGAGGGCGCCGATGACCACGATCGCCCAGACCATCATCCGATAGCCGAAGATGTTTCTTCTCGCATGGGTAGCGATCAGATCGGAGACGATACCGAAGCCGGGCAGGGCGACGATGTAGACTTCGGGATGGCCGAAAAACCAGAACAGGTGCTGAAACAATATTGGGCTGCCGCCACCGTATTTGAGATGCTCCCCCATCTCCACGATGAATGGCATGAAGAAGCTGGTCTCCAGGACCTTGTCGAAGGTCATCATCACGGCTCCGACAAACAAGGCGGGGAAGGCCAACAACGCCAGGACGGTGGCCATGAATATCCCCCAAACGGTCAAGGGCATGCGCATCAGCGTCATTCCCCGCGTCCGGGCCTGCAGCACCGTCACCACATAGTTCAACCCCCCCATGGTGAATCCGATGATGAAGAGAGCCAAGGAGACGAGCATCATGACAATACCCGCATCCGACCCCGGCGTGCCGGAGAGGATGGCCTGGGGCGGATACAGGGTCCAGCCGGCGCCGGTCGGCCCGCCCGGCACGAAGAAGCTCGCCACCAGCACCAGCACGGCCAGCAGGTAGACCCAGTAGCTCACCATATTCACATAAGGGAAAACCATATCGCGGGCGCCGACCATCAAGGGGATGAGATAGTTGCCGAAGCCGCCCAAGAAAAGCGCCGTGAGCAGATAGATCACCATGATCATTCCGTGCATGGTGATGAACTGGTAGTAGTCGGCAGGGTCGATAAAGTCGAAGACCTCCGGGAATCCCAGTTGCAGCCGCATCAACCACGACGACGCCAACGCCACCAGGCCTATCGCGACGGCCGTGAACGAGTACTGGATGGCAATGACTTTTGCGTCTTGAGAAAAGACGTATTTCGTCACCCAGCTTTTCGGATGGTAGAGTTCTACCTCCGGCACTTCCGCGGGGCGGACGAATTCGGCCTCGGCGGGTGCTAGTTCGGCCATCAGATTACCCTCTTCGCTTCCAATTTGTCGGGCGCCATCAATTTGACGCCCATTGTCTGGATCCACTCTCCGCGGATTCCGGCGTCCTCTCACTCGAGATCACGCCATCCGCCTTGCCGTTCCCGGCTCGAGCCAACAGTTCCGCGAACGTCGGCTGCTCTTGCAACCACGCCTGAAAGGAACTTTCTTCCTCCACCACGACCGAGCCACGCATCACATAGTGGCCGGTACCACACAATTCGAAGCAGAGTATATCGAATGTCCCAACCCTGGTGGGGATGAACCAGAAGTAGGTGACCAAACCCGGCACCAGATCCATTTTGGCGCGGAACTCCGGTACGTAAAAGTCGTGCAGGACGTCTATGGAGCGGAGCAACACCTTGACCGGCTGGTCGAGCGGTAGGTGTAACTCGCTGTCTTCGATCAGGACATCGTCCCGCCCGTTGGCATCGTTCGGATTAATCCCAAACGGGTTGTCATCGCTGATGTTTCGGACATCCGAGGTGCCCAACACACCGTCTTTCCCGGGGAAGCGGAAGGTCCATTCCCACTGCTTGCCCACGACCTCGAATTCCGCCGCGCCTTCCGGCACGGTGATGAATTTGTCCCACACGAACAAGCCGGGAGTCAACATTACCGCGACACCCACCGCGGTCCCCACGGTGAGCCACACCTCCATCTTCGTGTTCTCCGGCTCGTATGCCGCTCGCTTTCCGCGCGTGTGATGATAACGGTACACGCAATAGGACATAAACAAGAGGACGACGATGAAAACAAATCCAGTGACCCAAAAGGTGATGATGATCGTGTCGTCGATGTAGCCCCAGTTCGAGGCGATTGGCGTCCACCACCAGGGGCTCATAAAGTGAAATATGACGGTGCCGACGATCACCAATACCAGCACGATTGCAACGAACATCGCTCAACTATCCTTGTATCGCACGCGGTTCGACCCGCCCGCCGTCCGTGTCCGCCATGACGTCGGGAGCAGCGGTGACGATCTCGCCGTGAGCGGCCGTGCCCCGAATCGTCCCATGGAACGCGGCGAAGGGGGACGGCGTTCGAGAAAACCGGTTGGCCCGCGCAAAGTCCCCGAGCACCGTCCACCGAGCCGTCGTCAGCCGCTCCACGAGCTCCTCGTCGGACGCGGTGCGCCCGAAGTGCATGTCCTACTCCACGATGTCGCGACTGTCCACCTTCAGTTCCCGAGCATGCGACGATGGTAGCGATTCCGGATTATATTGACAAGCTATCAGCTTGGGAACCATACTCTGTGGGTTCTGTGTCGATACGAGATTGGCCAACACGGGGGTTGCAGGTAGAGACGAGATGCAAATCAGTCGCAACGCCCCCATGGGCGTCGAGACCTTGGTGCGCCTGGCCGGGCACCGCCTGAAAGCAATGCCGGGCGACGCCCTCGGTCCGGCTCGGCTCCCCTAATTGCAGATCACGCCGCGGTGCCGCCGAGCCGCGGGCAACCTTCGCGCGCCCATTAGCCGCGCGCCCGTTAGCCGTCGCTCCGGAAAAAAGCTCACCCGCCGGCGGAATGGCTCGTGGAGCCGGCCGCCTCGCCGCCGGCTCGCGCACCAATCGCAGGACGTTCGCGCCCAAGCGACACCGGGCGGGGCGAGGTCGAGGCGGCCCAGGCGATAATGCTCTAACCAAGCCGCCAAACCGTCCAACCATGTGGGACCACCTCGGGAGCTACGACCATGGCGAATGATCATGCAATCACCGCTCAACCAACCATCCGAGTAATCACCATGGCCGACCTCGGCGACGCTTTGGCTAAAGGCCTCGCCGACTTTAAAGCGACGCCAACCCACTTGTTGTTCCTTTGCGTGATCTATCCCGTCGTCATAGTCGTTTCCATCAGAGTTGCCGCCGGCTACGACGTGTTGCCGCTGGTCTTCCCACTGCTTGCCGGATATACCCTGATCGGCCCCTTGGTCGCGGTCGGCACCTACGAGCTGAGCCGACGTGGCGAGCTGGGTCTCGAGGTCTCTTGGCTGCATGCCTTCGACGTCTTCCGAACCGCGTCTATCCGCGGAATCGGGGTGCTCACCGTCATGCTGATGGCAATTTACTTCGCTTGGCTGGGCGCGGCGCAGGTCATCTACGAGCTTACCTTCGGCGGCGCGGTGCCGGTGTCGATCGCGGAGTTCGCCAGCCAAGTCCTCACCACCCCCTCCGGCTGGGCACTAATATTCGTGGGCTGCGGCGTCGGCTTCCTCTTCGCGGTCGTCGTGTTCACCATGAGCGTGGTGTCCTTTCCCCTGCTTCTGGACCGGGACATCGGCGCCGTGATGGCGATTCAAACATCAATAAGAGCGGTTTCCGCGAGCCCCATAACGATGGCGGCGTGGGGCCTCATCGTCGCCGGCACTCTGCTGATCGGCTCCTTACCCTTGTTCGTCGGCCTCGCGATCGTGCTGCCGGTACTCGGACATTCGACCTGGCATGTGTATCGCAAGGCCGTGCGCTGGCCTGGTGAAGAGCGTTGATGGCTTAGCGAGCGATATCTGGCTTGTCCCAGCCACGCTCCCGGCGGTCGTTTCGACGAGCCAGTCACCCACGGCTCCCACACCACCCCCTTGGACCCGACCGCCAAATGGGCCGAGAGAGACATCGGCGTGGAAATCACCGAATTGACCGCGCCAATTCGTCTTACTGCTCGTTACGGCGATGCGTCGAGCGCCACGATCTCGGCTGTCGTCGGGAGGACTCCCAACGCCTCTCAAATCCTATAATATCTTTAAAAACAATAGTTTAGTTTTGGCTGGGGCGCCAGGATTCGAACCTGGGATCGCGGGATCAAAACCCACTGCCTTAACCTCTTGGCTACGCCCCATCCAGGCGCGTCGCCCACTCGGGCGGCGGACGCGGCGGACGATCACGAGGCCGTTCCTAGAGGAGAGCCGAGGCAAACTCAAGCCATGAGCCGCTAAATTGGCCGACCCGGCCCCCCGGCTTGCGCTTTGGCCGTCGCCCTCCAGGCGATAGGATGGCGCCCGAGGCGGGCGGGGAGGTGGCGGCGATGCGGGTGGCGTTGATCGAGGTCTCGCACTGGCACTATCCGCTCTACGTCCCGGGCTTGAGCGTGCCGGGGGTGGACGTGGTCGCGGTCTCCGACCGGCTGGGCGAGGCTCGCGGGCGCGAGGCCGCGCGCTACGGCGCCCGGGCGCACGACGATCCCTTTCGTCTGATCGCGGAAGAGGATTTCGACCTCGCCTTCGCCTTCGGCCGGCACGACGAGATGGCGGCGATCGGTCTGGCCTTGGTCGAGAAGGGGGTGCCCTTCGCGATTGAGAAGCCGGCGGGGCTGAACGCGGCGGAGGTCGCGCGCCTCGCCCGGGCGGCGGCGGCCCGCGAGCTCTATGTCGCCGTCCCCTTGATCCAGCGCCTCGGGCCCCTCGGCCGCCTCGCCGACCGACTGCGGGGCGAGGGCGCGCGCTTCACCTCGGCCTCCTGGCGCTTCTTCGCCGGCCCGCCCGAGCGCTATCCCCGGGCCGAGAGCGCCTGGATGTTGGAGCCGGAAAAGAGCGGCGGCGGCTCGTTGATGAACCTCGCCAATCATTTCATCGATTTCTCGCTTCGACTCTTGGGGGCCGAGGCAGAGAGCGTCTTCGCCCGGCTCTCCTCGGCGCTGCACGGCCGCGCGGTGGAGGACTATGCGATGCTGTCGCTGGCGCTGACCAACGGGACCTCGGCGATGATCGAGACCGGCTATGGCTTCCCCGATTCTTCGGCCAAGCGGGAGTATTCCTTCACCCTGGTGGCGGAGGACCGCTTGGTCCGAAGCCGGGAGGACGGCGTGACGCTCTACAACACCGGCGACGCGGGCACGGCCGAGACGATAGCCATGGACCTCGACACCGATCCGCTCTATGGCGAGTTCACCGCCCGGGTGCTCGCCGAGGCCCGGACGGGCGCGCGGGCGGTGGCGGATCTGGACGATTTGGCGCGGGTGATGCGGATCGTCGACGCGGGCTATCGGGCCGCCGCGCTGGGCGCGGCCGTGGCGCCGCTCCGCTGAGGGGAGGTGAGGCGATGAGCCCGCGAGCGAGGCCGAAAGGGAAGCGTGGCCGGGCCTTCGCCGGCGAGAAGGCGCACCAGGCACTTCGCCGGGCGACGCGCCAGCCCCTGATGGTGGGCCTCTTCCTGCCGCACCAGCAGGGCGCCTGGAGCCCCTCGGCGGCCCCGCGTGGCACCGAGTGGAGCTTCGACTACAACGCCCGCCTGGCCCGCCGCGCGGACGAGCTGGGCTTCGATCTGGTCTTCGCGCTGGCGCAATGGCTCCCCAAGGGCGGCTACGGCGGCGAGATCAAATTCCGCGAGAACACGCTCGATCCCTTCATCACCTCGGCCGGTCTGGCGCCGCTGACCAAGCGGGTGCTGCTGATCGCGACGGTGCATATCCTCTATGGCTGGCATCCCCTGCACCTGGCCAAATACGGCGCGGTGATCGACCACATGAGCGGCGGACGCTGGGGCCTCAACGTGGTCACCGGCTATAAGAAGAGCGAGTTTCGCATGTTCGGCCTGGCCCCGGTGGCGCACGATGCGCGCTACGCCATGGCCGACGAATTCACCACGGTGATGCGCCGGCTCTGGTCGGAGGACCGGCCCTTGAACTTCGAGGGGCGTTGGTGGCGGACGGAAGAGGCCTATGTCGCGCCGAAGCCGGTGCACAATCGGATCGTGCTGGTGAGCGCCGCCAGCTCACCCGCCGGCATCGACTACGCCGCCCGCCACTCGGACATCATCTTCGTGACCTCGCCGGCCGGCGCCGAGGCGAAGGCGGCCCTCGAGGCGCTGCCGGCGCACACGGCCCGGGTGCGCGAAGCGGCCCGCGCCCATGGCCGCGAGGTGAAGATCGTCATCAACCCCCATGTCATCTGCCGCGACAGCGAGCGCGAGGCCAAGGCGCAGTACCGCCGCATCCTGGCGGGCGCCGATCCCGTGGCGCTGGACAACTTCGTCGGCGCCTTCCGTTCCGGCGATCAGGCCTCCTGGCGGCGGCACAAGAAGTCGAGCTGGGCGGTCGGCGGCAACGTCCACCTGGTCGGCTCGCCGGAACAGATCGTCGAGTGGTTCCAGCGCCTCAGGCAAGCCGGCTTGGACGGCGTGCAGATCAACTTCTTCGATTTCCTACCGGAGCTGGAGTTCTTCGGCGCCCGGGTGCTGCCGCTGATGCGCGAGGCGGGCTTGCGGCTCGATTGAAGGGCTTGGCGCCACGAACGATGTGGATGAACGGGGCGCTGCGTCCGCGATGGGGACCGGCGGATTGGGGTTGCGGGGAGGCAATACCTAGCTTCGGACCGCCGCGCTTGCTCGGACCGTCGGCAACGACGAAAGCCCAGGCCCCCGGCGCTCAGCTCCGGCGCTCGATCCGGCCCTCGATGTGGCGCGCGAGCTTGAGCGTCACGCGGCCGTCGACCAGCAGGTCGTTGTCGTCCTGGTAGTCCTCGATCGCAAATCGAGTACGCCGGCCCATGACGCCGTCGATCGGTCCGGGGTCGTAGCCGAGCTTGGCGAGACCGGCCTGGACCCGGCTGACCGCCGACTTGTTCGCCGACCTGTTCGGCGCGCCGGAGTCCGAGGCCCAGATCGGATCGCCCAGGTTGATCGTGTCCTCGCTGGTGAGCGCCCCGGTGAGGCCGCCGGCCGCCGCGCCGATCAGCACGCCGTGCAGTACCGAAAGGCCGGTGACCGCGCCCACGACCGCGCCGGCGGTCGCACCGATGCCGGCGCCCGAAACCGTACGGTCGCCGGTGCTGCTGCCGCAGGCGGCCAGCGCCAGGCAGAGGCAGATCGTCATTGCTGTGGCCGTCGTTCTCATCGTTCCAATTCCTCTTCGTCCGCGAGGCGGACGGGCATTTCTCGTTCCCACCTATCATATTGGGGGGTCCGCCGGCGAATTCAGTGACCGTCGTCACTTTTCCGAGCCCGGGTCCTAGCCTGATTCGCCCGCGCGGTCTCGCCTGGCCGCCCGCTCGCGCGGCGTCGCGCGGCCCTCCCTCGTCGTTTCCCTGCTATGCTCACCGCACCGGTGAGGCGACGGCGAGCATGGCGGAGGTTCTGATGAGGCTGGAGGCGGCCGAACGGGCGGCTTGGGAGGAACGGGGCTTCCTCTTCATGGAAGGCTTGCTGTCGGCGGCGGAGATGGCGGTGGTGGACGCCGCGCTGCCTCGACTGCTGGGCTTGCGCCGACGCGAGACGGTACTGGAGAAGGACGGTGAGACCGTTCGCTCGCTCCTCAACCTGCATCTCTACGACGCGGTCTTCGACCGGCTGGTGCGCCATCCGAAGCTGATCGGACCCGCCCGCGACCTCCTCGGCGACGAGGTTTACATCTTCCAATCCATCCTGAACCTGAAGCGGCCCTTCACCGGCGACGTCTGGCAGTGGCACCAGGATTTTCCGACCTATCACGCCGACGATGCGATGCCGGCGCCGCGCGTGGTCAACGTCCTGCTCTTCATCGAGGCGGTGAACGAGTTCAACGGGCCGCTGATGCTGATCCCGGGGTCGCAGCGGGAGTACTTCATGCTGCCGGAGGTCGACACGACGACCACCAGCTATCCCCTGCGCCGGCTGGAGGCGGCGGACATCGGCGGCTTCGCGGAAGCGAACGGCATCGTCGCGCCGAAGGGGCCGGCCGGTTCGGCGATCTTCGCCCACACCAACATCATCCACGGCTCCAACCCCAACATGTCGCCCTGGGGCCGGGCGATGCTGTCGCTGACGCTGAATTCGGTGGCGAACCGGACCACGCGGCCCTCGGTCCGCCCGGCCCACGTCACGCTCGACGATTTCACCCCGGTGGTGGCGCTCGAGGAAGACTGCCTACTGAGCCTGGCGGGCTGAAGCGTCGTCCGCCCGAGCGGAATTACCCGGCTACACACTCTCCCGCCGAATACCCGGGAGGCGGTACTTTCGGGCTGGCCGGGCGGAGCCAAGCGCGCCGCATCCTGCTACACTGAGGGCATGAGATTCGGGCCGCTCGCGATCGTGATCCTGCTCCTCCCCCTCGCCGCCCTGGCGGAGATCCGGGGCGGCGTCCGGGTGCTCGACGGCGACACGATTTCGGTGCAGGGGATCCAAATCGAGATCGACGGCATCGACGCGCCCGAGCCGGAACAACGCTGCCTGAGGGATAGCGGCCGATCCTATGCCTGCGGCGAGCTGGCGACCCGGGCGCTGAGGACCATCATCGGTGGCCGGCGGGTTCGGTGCGAGGAGCTGGGAAAGACGGTCACCGGCACGATACGCGCCCGTTGCCGGTTGCGTCGGCGCGATCTCGGCCAGGAGATGCTGGCGCTCGGCTGGGCCCTGGCACACGAAGGCGCGGCGAGGGACTACGCCGAGGCGCAAGCCCGGGCCGAGACGGCGCGGGAGGGCATCTGGTCCGGTCGCTTCGTCCCGCCCTGGGAGTGGCGCCAAGGCAAGCGGATCGTCGAGAGCCCGGCCGCGCCGGCGCCGCCCGCGACCACCGCCGCCCGCCCGCCCGCTCCGGCGCCGGTGATCGCGCGGAGGTCGGGTTCAGCCCCGGCGCCCGCCCGCGCGTCCAAGTCGGCGCCGGCCTCGGCGCGCGAGGAAACCGTGACGCCGACCAGCGCCGCGCCGAAGCGAGAACGACCGCCTGCGGCACCGGCGCGCGCCGCCCCGTCGGCGCCCGCCTCGCCCCGGGTATCGGTGAAGCCTAGCGCGCGACGAGGCGCCGGCCGCCATCCCGCCGGCTGCCCGATCAAGGGCAACATCGACGCCATCGGTCGGCGCTTCTACTACCTGCCGGGAACCAAGTGGTACAACATCATAGCGATCAATACCGAGGCCGGCGAACGTTGGTTCTGCAACGAAAATGATGCCATGGCAGCCGGCTGGCGCAAGTTCCCCTGATGGCGCCGGGTCGCGATCGAAATCGCGGCGCAGATCACCACGATCAACTTCTATCAGCGCGTCGGTCACCTGGACGCCGCCGCCTGCGACGATTTCGTCAATTCGGGCAATGATTTCGTCATCCTCGACGACGAGGTGATCAAGAAAGGCCAGGAGCTGTCCTTCGCCTGGGCCGACAAGGCCGGGGAGTCGCCATTTATGGCGGCTGGTTCTCTACATGAGGCTGCCGTGTCAAGTTGATTCGGCCTTTGTGACGGGTGGCGGGGCGGGACAAGTCAATCGCGAAAAAGTCCCTCGGCTTCGCCTCGGTGGGCTTTTTCCCGAACAATTATCCGAGAGCGCGAGGTAAAAATCGAGTTTGCCGGCGCGTTGGTGGATCAGCGCGAATAATACTCAATCACCAGGTTCGGCTCCATGCGGACCGGGTAGGGCACGTCGGCGAATTTCGGCACCCGCGTGAAGGTGCCTCGCATGGTGCGGTAGTCGACCTCGACATAGTCGGGGGTATCGCGCTCGGCGCTGTCGATCGCCTCCAGCAGCATCACCATCTGGCGCGATTTCTCCCGTACCTCGACGACGTCGCCCTCGGCCACCCGGAAACTCGGGATGGTGACCCGGCGGCCGTTCACCGAGACATGACCGTGGTTGACGAACTGTCGGGCGGCGAACACCGTCGGCACGAACTTCATGCGATAGACCACGGCGTCCAAGCGGCGCTCCAAGAGGCCGATCAAGTTTTCCGAGGTATCGCCCCGGCGCCTCACCGCCTCCGCGTAGACCCGGCGGAATTGCTTCTCGGTGATGTTGCCGTAGTAGCCCTTGAGCTTCTGTTTGGCGGAGAGCTGGATGCCGTAATCGGACGGCTTGCGCCGGCGCTGACCGTGTTGGCCGGGGCCGTATTCGCGCCGGTTCACCGGGCTCTTCGGCCGGCCCCAGAGATTTTCGCCGAGCCGCCGGTTCAGCTTGTATTTCGAATGTCCGTCTCGTCGTCATGTCCGTCTCGTCGTCATGTCCGTCTCGTCCGTCCGTTCGTCGTCATGTCCGTCTCGTCGTCATGTCCGTCTCGTCGTCATGTCCGTCTCGTCGTCATGTCCGTCTCGTCGTCATGTCCGTCTCGCTCGCCGGTCCCGCCCGAGCCTCGGGCGGGCCGCTTGAATTCGCTTGGCTTGGGGCCGGCCGGGGCAGGCTCCGCGCCGAAACGCGCTAATACAAGGCCGTCGGGCACAAGTCAAACCTCGCCGTCGCGTCGGTTTGCGGCCTCTTGCTCCAGAGCCGGGCCGGCCCGCCGCAGCGCGCTGACGATGCCGTGGAGCGTCCTCACTTCGGCTTCGCTGAACCCGGCGCGGGCGAACATGTTGCGGATGTTGCGGGTCATGGCGGGCCGCTTCTCCGGTGGCTTCAGAAAGCCGCCCGCGTCGAGCCCCGCCTCGAGGCGGCGGTGGAAGTTCTCCAACTCGGCGGCGCTCGCCCGCGCCGCGCCGCTCGGCGGCGCTTCCGCCACCGGGTCGGCTCGGAACCACTCGTGCCCCATCAACAGCACCGCCTGCGCCAGGTTGAGGGAAGAGAAGGCCGGGTTGGTCGCCACCTCGACGATGGCGGCGGCCGGGGCGATGTCGTCGTTGTCGAGCCCGGCCCGCTCAGCCCCGAACAGAATGCCGGCCTTTTCGCCCCGAGCCAGCGCGTGGCGCAGCCTCGCCGCCGCCTCGCGCGGGCGCAGCACCGGCTTCGCCATGTCGCGCGCCCGCGCCGTGGTCGCCAGCACCAGGTTCAAATCGGCGATCGCGTCAGCCGTCGTGGCGTGGACCGTCGCCCGGTCCAATACGAGGTCCGCTCGGCTCGCCGCGGCCCGCGCCTGCTCGCTCGGCCAGCCGTCGCGCGGCGCCACCAAGCGCAGTTCGGTGAGGCCGAAGTTCAACATCGCGCGGGCCGCCGCGCCGATATTCTCGCCCAATTGCGGGCGCACGAGGACGACGGCGGGGCCGCCGAGGACGGCCGGCCTGGAGGTATCGGTTCCGGCCATGGCGCTTCAACTCCGGCGAGGTCGGGGCGAGCCTCGAGCTATATCACGACTTCGCGGCGTCTGGTCTTTGCCCGAGGTGATGCTATGGTCGCAGCGACACGCGGTGACCATGTCGGGAGGGGAGATGAGCCTCGAGGCGACCTCGATTGAGGTTTCGGACGTCCGGATCGATCTCCGCGCGGGCGGCGCGGGGCGGACATTTCTCTATCTTCACGGCGGTCTCGGGCCCGGCGGCGACGAGGTCTTTCTCGACGCGCTGGCGGGCGAGGCCCGCGTCCTGGCGCCGACCCACCCCGGTTTCGGTGCCTCCGAGTGGCCGCGCGAGTTCCGCGGCGTCGACGATCTGGCCTATTTCTACCTCGACTTCGCCGAGGCCTATGGGCTCGACGACGCGGTCCTGGTCGGCGCCTGCTTCGGCGGCTGGCTCGCCGCCGAGATGCTGATCCGCAGCCGGCGGCAGTTCTCCCGCGCGGTGTTGATCGGGACGCTCGGGGCCAAGTTCTCCGACCGGCTGAGCCGCGACATCGCCGACATTCACGGCGCCGAGAAGGCGGAGCTCGACCGCCTGCTGTTCCACGATCCGGCGTTTGCCGCGCGCGACCTGACGGCGCTCGACGAGGCGACGCTGACCGCGATCGCGCGGGACCGCGAGGCCTTCGCCTATTACGGCTGGAAACCCTACATGCACAATCCCGGGCTGCGGCGCTGGTTGCACCGGATCGACGTCGCGACCCTGCTGATTTGGGGCGAGAGCGACGGCTTCGTCACCCCCGATTACGGCCGCGCCTGGGCCGCGGCGATACCCGGCGCGCGGCTGGAGACGATTGCGGAAGCGGGACATTTTCCCCATCTCGAACAGCCCGAGGAGACGGCGGCCCATGTCTTGGCCTTCGCCGCCGAGGGCCGGTAGGGACGGAAGGGAAGGGAAGGGAAGGAGCGCGAACATGCAGGTCTGGCACTTTTCCGAGATGGCCTACCCACCGGCCTGGGACGCCGGGCGGAAACGGGGCAGTTTCCGCGTCACCCTGCCGAGTCGCGAATTCGACCCGGAAATCGGGGCCGACATCTTCCACCGGCACTACGACGAGTATCAACTCTGCGACGAACTCGGCATGAACATCATGGTGAACGAGCATCACAGCACGGCGACTTGCCTCAACGCGGCGGTCACCGTCTCGCTCTCGATCCTGGCCCGGATCACCAAGAAGGCGCGCCTCCTTTCCCTCGGCATGCCGATCGCCAACCGATCGGACCCGGTCAGGGTCGCCGAGGAGATGGCGATGGTCGACGTCATCAGCCGGGGCCGGCTGGAAATGGGGCTGGTCAAGGGCGCGCCCTACGAGATCGCGCCGGCGAATTCCAATCCCGGACGGATCATGGAGCGTTTCTGGGAGGCCCACGACCTGATTCTGAAGGCGATGTCGACGCACGACGGGCCGTTCAACTGGGAGGGCGAATACTTCCACTACCGCAAGGTCAATATCTGGCCTCGGCCCTGGCAACGGCCGCATCCACCGGTCTGGATCACCGGGCTCAGCCCCGGGACCGGTCGTGCCGTGGCCGAACGCGGCCATGTCGCGGCGGCGCTGTTGAGCGGCGGCATCGCCGGCGCCATGTTCGATGCCTACCGCCAGCGGGCGGCGGAGCTCGGCTGGGTGGCGCCGCACGACCGCATGGCCTATTGCGCGCTGGTCGGCGTCGGCGTGAGCGAGGCGGAGGGCAGGCGCCGGGCCGACGACGTCGCCGGCTACGTCCGCACCTCGCCGCTCGTCGCCGAGCCGTTCCGCAATCCCCCGGGTTATAACGCCATTGCGGCCAACGTCGCGGCGATGCGCCAAGGCCCGAGCGTCAGTGTCGCCCGGGTCGCGACCGTCGATGGCCGGGTGATCGATCCGAGGGTCGCCTCGGTGCAGGAGTTCATCGACGCCCGCACCCTCTTCGCCGGCACGCCCGATCAGGTGTTCGAGCAGATCGTCCAGTTCAACCGCGAGGTCGGTGGCCTCGGCCATCTGATCATCATGGGCCAGGGCGGCACGCTCGGCTTCAAGGATACGTGTGAAAATCTCCGTCTTTTCGCCGAAGAGGTGATGCCTCGGCTCGGCGAGATCGAAATGCCGGAGAACCCCTACGCCGAACAGGCCGAGCGGGCGTCGAGCGCCGCCGAGTGAGGCCCTCGGGCGCGCCGCCCGGCGCGCCGCCCTCGACATCGGCTCCCAACCGCGTCCCGTTCGGGCGGCGAGGCTTTCAGGCTCGACCGCCAATTCGTACTCATTTGGGTGATTTATTTGTTGTTATTTTGGATTAGCTTTGGGTTCGCGGGACCAAGTTGGTTTCGTGACTTGCCGTTTTGGCGGTTTTGTCGAGGATTTCGGGGTGTTTTGATGTCGAATGTGACGCTGCGCACTTTGAATTCCGGCAATTTTATCCAAATCTCCTGAGAGCCAATGGGCGCTAGGGGATATTCGGGAGCAGCATGATGGCCGATAGCATCGAGACCACGGGCATGAACGAGAGCGCGGGCACGACCACGGGCATGGCGGAGAACCTGGCGGCGGTGGACGATTCCGTGCTTGTCGGCGCCGAGGGCCAGGTGACGGCGGTCGGCCAGGCGGATCTCGGCGAGACGGTCGAGGTCACGGACGAATCGCAGGAGATCGCGGTCGATCCGGGCGACGACTTCGTGCTCCCCGAAGGCATCGCCTCGGGCGACATCCAATATTCACAGTTCGAAGGCAGCCTGGTGATCGTGCTGCCGAGCGGCTCCGAGATCACCTTCACCGATTTCTTCGTGATCGCCTCTCAGCAGGAAGAGGGGGGCCTGCCCCCGGTGCTGACCCTGGCGGACGGCACGGTGATGGACCCGCCCCTGGTGATCGCCCAGATCGCGGACTTCGACCCCAACGCGGTCGAGGCGGCGGCCGGCGGCGGCGGCGGCACTGGCGGCAACGCCTCGTTCTCGCCCTATGCCAGCGGCGACATCGGCCCCGGCGACGCCGCGCTGGATCTGTTGGGCAACTTGCCGGGCTTCCCCTTCGACCTCGGGAACCTGGAGGAGGAGTTCCTGGACGAGGCCGGCGGTCTGTTCCAGGTGGTGACTGCGCTCTCCCAGGTCGTGCCGGTGGGTCTGCCGACGGACCTGCCGTCGAGCGTCACCGGGTTGATCTCCGGCGACTTCGACGGCGGCTTCGAGGATGCGCTGCCGAACCAGCATCTGGGCGCGGTCGATGCGGCCAACGAGACCAAGACGCAGTTGGTGATCGAGTTCGTGCCCGACGACGACGAGGTCGTCGAGAGCTTCGCGGTCGAGGGCATCCCGTTGGACGTGCGGATCTTCATCCGCCCGCTCGACGGCGGCGCCGACGTCGAGCTTGCGCACGACGGCTCGGTGACGGTGCCGGGGAGCTTGCTCAACAACATTTTCCTGATTCCGCCGGAGGACAACGACGCCGACATTCCGCTGTCGTTCAGCGCCGTGGTGGTGGATCCGCAGAATCCGACCAATCCGGTGACGCTGACGGGCACCTTCACGGTGGTGATCGACGCGGTGGCGGACGTCCCCTCGGTCGGCCCGACCGGGACCGGCGGCGGCTTCGTCGCGGGCGCGATCCCGAGCGTCGAGGGCGAGGCGGGCGGCACGGTCGCGGTCAACCTCGACGTCGTCTCGAACGATATCGACGGCTCGGAGACGACGGCGGTTCAGCTGTTCTTCTCCTCGCCCCAGAACTTCACCGCGGCGGACTTCGACGTGATCGCGGTGGGCGCGGAACTGGTGGTGCCGGAGGACGGCTCGCCGCCGTTCTGGGTGGTGCCGCAAGAGGGCTTCGCGGGCCTGCAAATCGTGGTGCCGGAGTCGGCGACCGAGACCGTCGACGTCTTCGCCTTCGGCGTGGCGACGGAGACCTTGATCACCGGCGAGGAGCTGACCTTCGACAACAACCAGGCGTCGACCAAGAAGGCGGTGGCCTTCCAGATCGCGCTGGAGGGCGAGCTGATCGTCAACATCGGCAACCCGACCTTCCTGGAGACGGAGACGGATGATGTTCTGACGATCTCCTTCGCGGACCTCCAGGTGAGCGCGACGCTGGGCGGCGCGGGCCGCCCGGACCTGGTGGAGAGCGTGACGGCGACGTTCGAGAATCTGCCGGACGGCGCGGTGATCTTGGACGCCTCGGGCAATGTGGTGGCGACGGCCTCGGGCGGCACGATCAGCGTGACGGCGCCGAGCCTGGACGACTTCAACGCGTTGACGCTGCAACTCCCCGCCGACTTCGCGACGCCGGGCCCGGGTGGTGTCATCGATCCGGGCGACATCAGCGGCACGGTGGTGGTGGAGAGCCCGGTCGCGGTGCTGAACCCGCAACCCGGCTCGATCGCCATCGACGTCGCGGTCGAGGGCGACATCGACGTGACGGCGGCGCCGGAGACGACGGCGGAAGACCAGAACCTGGCGACCATCTCCGACGGCGCCGGCAACAGCGTGACCTTGAACGTGGTGGTGCTGAACCTGGCGGCGGTGGCGACGGACGCCGACGGCTCGGAGACGGTGCAGACGGCGACGGTAACCTTCAACGACGTGCCGGCGGGGACCGGCGTGCTGTTCTTCGGCACCGCCGGGGCGACGATCGCGACGGTCGAGCGGAGCGTCAATCCCGACGGCACCGAGGATCTGGTGGTGAGCAACCTCTCGCCGGCCGAGCTGGCCACGCTGCGGCTCGGCGTGCCGGAGGACTATAGCGGGACGATCACGGGCAACGTGGTCTCGGCCTTCACCGACGAGCAGGGCGAGGATTCCGCGACCTTCATGGTCGTGGTGACGCCGACGCCGGTTCTGGTGCTGCCGAGCGAGAATATCGGCGGTTCCGGCCTGGACCAGGAGACCGACCAGCCGATCACGGTGGATCTGAACCTCTCGGCGGCGATCACGGACGGCGACGGCAGCGAGGTCCTCACCTCGATCACGGTGACCTTCGACCAGTTGCCGGCCGGCACGACGGCGAGCGGCGGCACGCTGACCGGCCTGGTCTGGAGCGGCACGCAGGCCGAGCTCTCGGCGCTCGCGCTGACCTTCCCGACGGACTATTCCTCCGAAGACGGCGGCGTGATCAACGGCAGTCTCAGGGTGACCACGGACGAGGGCGGCGACCAGACCGTCGGCTTCACGGTTCCGGTGCTGCCCGAGGAAGACCTCGACGTGGTCGCGAACGACGTCACCGTGCCGGAGTCGGACACGGGCGTGACGGTCAACCTGAGCCTGTCGGCGACGGTGACCGACCAGGACGGCTCGGAAGTGGTCGATAGCGTGACGGTGACCTTCACCGGCCTGCCCGCGGGCTCGTCGGTGAACGGCGGCACGCTGGTGGGTGGTGTCTGGAGCGGCACGGCCGTCGAGCTGGCGGCGCTGCAACTGACGCTTCCGGCGAGTTTCACGGGCGACATTACCGGCCTTCTCAACACCGGCCTTCTCAACGCGACCTCGGACGAGGGCGGCAACGAGAGCGCGCCGTTCACCATCACCGTCGATGCGATGCCCGATGTGATCGCGGTGGACGACGTGACGGTGGACGAGGACGGCTTCGAGACCGCCAACCTCGATGACTCGCCGCTACGGCCGGGTGAAGTGGACAGCACGGAGTCGACCACGGGCACGGGCACGATCACGGTCGATTTCGAAGCCGACGTCCCGGCGACGCTGGACGGCTCGTTGAGGCTTCTCGACTCGCCCGCTCTCGACGGCCAGTTGACGACGCTGGACGGCGGCTCGGTGAGCTTCACGAGCCCGGATGGCGGTCTGACGCTGGTCGGCACGGTGCCCGACGGCGAGGGCACGCGCGAGGTGCTGACGATCGCGGTGCAGACGGGGGCCTCGGCGAGCGGCACGGAGGTGACCTACACCTACGTGGCGACGCTGAACGAGCCGCTGGAGCATCCCGACCCCGAGGAGGGCGGGAACACCGAGAACACCTTGACCTTGAGCGGCGTCGGCTTCGTGGCGACGGACTCGGACGGCGACCCGACGCCGGCGGCGAGCTTCGACGTGACGATCGTCGACGACATTCCGCTGGCGGTGAACGACGCGACGACCACGGCGGAGGATACCCAGGTCACCTACAACGTGATCACCAACACCGACGGGACCTCGGACGCGTCGGGCGCGGACGCGCCGCTGACGCTGGTCTCGGCGGGTCTATCCAGTGGTTCGGGCTCCGTGAGCTTCGCCTCGAACGGCGACGTCACCTTCACGCCGGCGAACGGCTTCGAGGGCGACGCGGTGATCGCCTACACGATCGAGGACCAGGACGGCGACCGGTCCTCGGCGACGCTGACGGTGACGGTCGGCGATGATTCGACCCCGATCGTGACCCTGGACGAGGACGTGACGGTGGACGAGGACGGCTTGTCGGGCGCCAACCTGGACGGCACGCCGCTTCGGACGGGCGAGGTGGACAGCACCGAGGACGACACGGCGACGGGGACGATCAAGGTCGACTATCTGAACGCGGCGGATGTTCCGGGGACGCCGGACGGCTCCCTGAAGCTTCTCGACTCGGCGGCTCTCGACGGCCAGCTGACGACGCTGGACGGTCTCTCGGTCAGCTTTGCGCTTGACGGCGACCAGAAGCTCGTCGGCTCGGTGACGGACGGCCAGAATGTCACCCGCGAGGTGTTGACGATCGAGGTTCAGACCGGGGCCTCGGCGAGCGGCACGGAGGTGACCTACACCTACGTGGCGACGCTGAACGAGCCGCTGGAGCATCCCGACCCCGAGGAGGGCGGGAACACCGAGAACACCTTGACCTTGAGCGGCGTCGGTTTCGTGGCGACGGACTCGGACGGCGACCCGACGCCGGCGGCTTCGTTCGACGTGACGATCGTCGACGACATTCCGCTGGCGGTGGACGACGCGACGACGACGGCGGAGGACACCCAGGTCACCTACAACGTGATCACCAACACCGACGGGACCTCGGACGCGTCGGGCGCGGACGCGCCGCTGACGCTGGTCTCGGCGGGTCTGTCCAGTGGTTCGGGCTCCGTGAGCTTCGCCTCGAACGGCGACGTCACCTTCACGCCGGCGAACGGCTTCGAGGGCGACGCGGTGATCGCCTACACGATCGAGGACCAGGACGGCGACCGGTCCTCGGCGACGCTGACGGTGACGGTCGGCGATGATTCGACCCCGATCGTGACCCTGGACGAGGACGTGACGGTGGACGAGGACGGCTTGTCGGGCGCCAACCTGGACGGCACGCCGCTTCGGACGGGCGAGGTGGACAGCACCGAGGACGACACGGCGACGGGGACGATCAAGGTCGACTATCTGAACGCGGCGGATGTTCCGGGGACGCCGGACGGCTCCCTGAAGCTTCTCGACTCGGCGGCTCTCGACGGCCAGCTGACGACGCTGGACGGTCTCTCGGTCAGCTTTGCGCTTGACGGCGACCAGAAGCTCGTCGGCTCGGTGACGGACGGCCAGAATGTCACCCGCGAGGTGTTGACGATCGAGGTTCAGACCGGGGCCTCGGCGAGCGGCACGGAGGTGACCTACACCTACGTGGCGACGCTGAACGAGCCGCTGGAGCATCCCGACCCCGAGGAGGGCGGGAACACCGAGAACACCTTGACCTTGAGCGGCGTCGGTTTCGTGGCGACGGACTCGGACGGCGACCCGACGCCGGCGGCGAGCTTCGACGTGACGATCGTCGACGACATTCCGCTGGCGGTGGACGACGCGACGACGACGGCGGAGGACACCCAGGTCACCTACAACGTGATCACCAACACCGACGGGACCTCGGACGCGTCGGGCGCGGACGCGCCGCTGACGCTGGTCTCGGCGGGTCTGTCCAGTGGTTCGGGCTCCGTGAGCTTCGCCTCGAACGGCGCCATCACCTTCACGCCGGCCAACGGCTTCGAGGGCCCGGCGGTGATCGACTACACGATTCAAGACCAGGACGGCGACCAGTCCTCGGCGAGCTTGACGGTGACGGTGGGCGATGATTCGACCCCGGTGGTGACCCAGGACGACGACGTGACGGTCGACGAGGACGGCTTCCAGTCCGCCAACCTCGACGGCACACCGACGCTGCGGCCGGGTGAAGTGGACAGCACGGAGCTGACCGCGGCGACGGGGACGATCAAGGTCGACTACCAGAACGCGGCGGATGTCCCGGGGACCTTGGACGGCTCCCTCAGGCTTCTCGACTCGGTCGCTCTCGACGGCCAGTTGACGACGCTGGACGGCGGCTCGGTGAGCTTCACGAGCCCGGATGGCGGTCTGACGCTGGTCGGCACGGTGCCCGACGGCGAGGGCACGCGCGAGGTGCTGACGATCGCGGTGCAGACGGGGGCCTCGGCGAGCGGCACGGAGGTGACCTACACCTACGTGGCGACGCTGAACGAGCCGCTGGAGCATCCCGACCCGGCGGAGGGCGGCGATACGGAGAACACTCTGACCTTGAGCGGCGTCGGCTTCGTGGCGACGGACTCGGACGGCGACCCGACGCCGGCGGCGAGCTTCGACGTGACGATCGTCGACGACATTCCGTCGATCGATTCCGCCATCGACGGCATCTTGGCGAGCGAATCGGGGAACGCGCTCAGCGGAACCTACGAAGCCGACTTCGGCGCCGACGGGCTCGACCTGCTGACCGTGGCGCTGGGCAACGCTGTGACCGACTTCGCCTTCACGGAGTTGGCTCCGGTCGGCGGCGTGACCCAGGTCAACGTGACGCCGACGGCGGGCGACGACTTCACCTTCTACTACACCAAGACGGATGGTGGGGTCGGCACGCCGGCGCTGCTCGAGGCCTACGGCGATCTCGCCCTCTCCGAAGTCAATCGGTTCTTCACCATGGCGGTGAACGACGACGGGACCTATGATTTCGATCTCCACAGCAACGCGATCGCCACTCGCACGACGACCGATTTCAGCACCGTCGATCCCGGCATCAAGGATCAGCTCCACCTGCCGTCGGGGACCGAGGATCCGCCGGCCGACGGGATTTTCTCGGTGCTGGTCGACGCGCTGGCGCCGGACAGCAACGGAGTTCTGCAGGACGTCCGGGTCAACACCTCAACGCACGGCATCGGCGCCTCGAACCAGAACACGGTTCAGGGCGAGGTGGTGACCTTCGACTTCCGGAACGATCAGTCCTTGGTCCGCTTCGACGTCACCAAGTGGCAATCCGGCGCGGCGGTGCTGACCATCATCGTGACCCTGGCGGACGGCTCCACCCACACCGAGGACGTGCCCGTCACCAAGACCAGCGGCGGTAGCGATCCGACGGTCGAGGTGGTGTTTGGCACGCTCCCGACGGGCCTGGCCGACGCGGCGGTGGTCGTGGCTCAGGAATTCGACCATATCGACGTCGTGTACAAGACCGGCACCGAGAACATCAACTACAACAACCTGGAGTTCGACCAGGAGTTCATCGTCGACGACCTGGCCTTCAACTTCACGCTGGGGGCCACCGACAACGATGGCGACACGGCCACGCTCACGGATGCGGTGATGATCGATATCGAGAGCTACGTCGACGCGGGCGACAGCATCGTCGGCAGCGGCGATGGCGAGGCGATCGCCGGTGGCACCGGCGACGACACGCTCACGGGCCTCGGCGGCGACGACTTCCTGTTCGGCGGCGCCGGCGACGACGAGCTCTCGGGTGGGACCGGCGACGACGTCTTCTTCTCCGACGCCGCCGCCCTTGCCGACGGCGACGGGACGGGCCTCACCGATCACGACGTCATCCTCGACTACGAGGCCGGCGACACCATCGATCTCGATGCCCTGTTCGATTTCCTCGATCCCGATCGCACGACGGATGTGAATACGGATCCGGTCGTGACGGAGGACAATTCGATCGACCGCACAGGCGACAGCACGATTGACACCCTGATCACGGTCACCGACGAGAGTGGCGGCGCCGTTTCGGACTTCTCGATCGTGCTGAACGACTTCACCGGTACCGTCGACATAGACGAAGGCACCGGCGGCGTCTGATCGCGAGCCGACCAACGACCGGCCGGTCCCCGCGCGGGGACCGGCCCCATCGCCCGGCGGAACTCATCCTTGCTCGGATCGCCTGGCCGCGCGCGGGGCGCCCCGTTGCCGGTTCAATCTCGTCTGATCGCCTGAAGTTTGATCAGCATCGAGAGCATGCGTTCCAGCTTCCGATCCAGGGAAACCTCGTAACGCGCCAGCCGCTCCAATCGAGCGGGATCGAAGGCGTTTCCGAAAGCGTAGCGCCGGATGAGATCTCGGTGCTCGAGCAGCACCTTGCGCTTTGTCAGTTCCGCGATCAGGTCCCGGCTCAGCCAGGTCGCGAACTCGGAGGCGCGGCGCGCGTCCTCGCCCTGTCGCGCCGACCGGCCGACGTCTTCCCCATCGCCGTCGAAGCGCTCCGCGTGCCGCCGCCAGGCTTCTCGGGCATCGTCGTCCAGGATTGCGACAGCTTCGCCATAGGTCGCCTCGCGCTCGCCGAGGAACCGTTGGGCGTCGAGCGCGCTCGAGTCGCTCGCCCGTCCTGGCCAAGTCGGCCCGAACGCCATCCCCGTCCATGCGCATGACCTCGCGAACGCTACGCGCCGCGATCTCCCGCGCCCGCTGGCGACCGCGAGCCTCGAGGCCGTCGCCTCGGCCATCTAGCCGGATTTGCAGTTTTTACGAATACATGGAAATGCGCCGCCGGCCCGCGCTCGCCGGCATCGCGGCCATCATCGAGAGCGTGGATGAAAAAGCGCGACTGGTCGTGCTTCTGGACATCATGGGCCGCAAGGTGCGCACCCGAGTCGGGCGGGCGCAGGTCTCTCGCGACCTCTGAACGTCGATTCGGCTGTCCACCAATCATCATGCCGCCGAGGGGTCTCTGGCTCCCGCCGAAAGACGGTCCCGCCAAAGCCGCGAAGCCGTTTCCTCGGCGTCGATCCGTCGGCGCTTCCACCACGCGCGTTCGTCGCCCGCATCATGCACGTCGCGGTGAGCCGAATCATCGCCGATTTTTCCGCTGGGGACGTGGTCGGCAACGTCCTGACGATTGCCATAAGCGCGTGACCCCGCATGACGCACGGCAGCAGACTCGTTTCGTTTTCATGGGATTTGAATCCCCGATTTCAGATAATATTACCATGAAATCACGTTATCATAGATATTGTTGTTCAAATTGTCAATATGATTCATAGGATTTCGCAAAATAACTTGAGGCAGGTGGATTAAGTGATTTCAGGGACAGGCCAAATTGGTGGCGCTTCTGGGTATCAGAGGGCGTGGCCACGCCAGAGCACGAGGCCGATGATGTCGAGTGTCGAAAGGGGGGTGTTGGGAATGGGGGGATATTTGGGATTGTCGGCGATGATTGTGGTGGCGTCGCCCTGGGGGCCGAGTTGAAGGCGCCGGATGGAGATGTCGCCGGGTCGGTGGAGGACGTAGAGACCGTCGCGGCGGGGACGCGTCACGGCCAGATCGATCAGGAGAAGGTCGCCGGCGTTCAGCGTGGGGGCCATGGTGTCGTCGTGGACGGTCAGCACGGCGGGGTCGCCGACGTCGAGCGAATTTATCACCGCGTAGGGCAGGCGGAGGGTTCCCTTGAACCAATGTTCCCGGGGCTGGTCGGCCTCGACGGCCTTGAGGTCGAGAACCGGGATTTTGCGGGCGCCATCAGCGGCTTTCCTAAAAAATCTGGGCGCAGTTTCGCGAGCGGGTGGTCGAGAGGCCATAACGGACGTGACGCCCCAGCGTTCTCGATTCTGTTGATCGATGATCAGGTCGAGATCGGCGGGAGGATTGAGGATCTCATCGACGGAACAGCCCAAAACCTGGGCGATGCGATGGAGCGTTTGGCGACGGGGCTGTTGCGAGCGGCCGGAGAGGATGTCGCGCACCGCCGTGGCGCCGAGACCCGCGGCGAGTGAGACGGCACGGGGGTTGAAGCCAGCGGCGGTGATCCGCAGGTCCAGGGCGTCACGCCAGTCGATCATGGGCGACCGGAAGAGGGGTTGGCCGAATCATGACCCATAGTATCGAACAAATCGGTGGATGGGCGACCGGAGACATGCTGTGCCCATGATTCGATCTGCACAACTCAAGGTAATGTGTCAAGGTCATTTTTGCGCAGCATGCTGTTGAAATGGCGTCGTCGTAGTGATGGTATTTTCCACAGGAAGGACCCTTGGTTGCGCCTCGCCGTAGTCGGCGGCTGCTACGGTGGAGGCGCGACCTCAGCGATTGAGGTACTTCCATGAAAGAGAAAGCCGCCAAACCCAAAACCGCGCAGCCTGTCGACGCATCAGCCCCCAGCGCGGGAGCCGGCGCCCGAGATGAAGGTCGATCACGCCTCAATGCGACACGGCATGGAATCCTGAGTCGTGCCAGGGTTATGCCCTGGGAGGACGCGGCGGAATACGATCGCCTCCTCGATATCCTGCACGAGGAATATCAGCCCGTAGGGTTTACGGAAGAGAAGCTGGTCGAGGACTTGGCGGACATATATTGGCGAAAACAGCGGCTTCGTGTCGCCGAGGGTGCCGAACTTCAGACCCGAATGGCCTCTGTCGTTGCGGGTGTCGATTCGGACATCAGCCGGACGAGAAAGCCCTCGTCCTTCAGCGCCGACGCGTTGATGCTGGTTTCGGAACACACGGACTTCTCGTCGGAGGAGGCGAGAGAGGTGTTCCGCTTGAGCCATGACGATATCGAAAGTGAAGTGGCCCGACTCACCGAGTTAATCTCTTCTGCCGGCAACATTGTTACGCTCCTAGAGGCACATAAGATCGACTGCGAGGAAGCGCTCAGGCGCATGGAACTCGTTACCGGGAAATCCATGGACCGGTACAAGGAAGATCCGAACCAGGATTCCAGCGAGCCCGAGGCTTCCGCATCGGACAAAGACTTGGCCGCGTTGAATCTGAGATGGGCTAAGTTCATCGGAAGTAAATTTATGCGCCCGTGGGGGAGGCGGAAATCTCTTTTCGAAAGCCATGAGCTTCTTCGACAACAAGCCTACGGGTGTGCCGTTCATCCGAAACATGTCGAGGCATTCGACCGGTATGAGGGAAGCCTTTGGAATGGGATTGAGCGCACGCTCTCAATGCTGACCAAACTCCAGCAAATCCGGAAAGATCGGACGAACTCCTAATCGATGAGCCCGCGGAGACGCACTTGGGACCCAACTTTCGCATCGCTGCTCGGCGACATCATGCCAAGAACGTCTGACTCGTTATAAGACGCCGACAGCGCGTTTCATGTGCCGGCGATCCTGGTCAACAAGCCTTCCCGTCGTCTGATCGTCAAACGGTAGGTTCAGAAAATGTGACCTGGTCAGACGATTTACCCAAGCTCAGCCCGCCCTTGCGGCTCATGCGCTTGCCATGTCCCGCCGGCGTCTATCGCCGTAATCGCGCAAGGGCAATCAGAAGCCGTGCTTCAGCGGCATCACAGAGCGCCATGATGCCGCGGCAACGGGTTCGCCACTGGTCGAGTCCGTCGAGGAATTCCGACCATATCTCGGGACTGTCGATTGCGCGAACCTGGGTGCCGAGGACGGCATCGCCCTGGCTAGCAAGAACCGACGAGAGGCGTAAGAGGACGTAGTCTTTGCGGGCTTCTTCCAGCCACATGTCAAGTGTCAGATCAGCGAGCAGATGAACGACATCTGGATCGGCGTCGAGTGGAATGTCGGCAATCGTGTAGCCGTGTTCATTGCGTAACTTGTCGGATTTTGAGCTGGGCATCGTGCGTTCCTATTGTTTGGCTTTTCAGACCATCACCAACATGCGGAGTTGGCGCCCGGGGCTGAAAACACGCAATAGGTCGTGCCCGACTGCCTTTAGGCTCGCGCCCTGGACATACGCAGCCGGGCCCCGGACATAGAAAACCCGCCGGTATCGGTGGCGGGCCTCCGCCTATTGTGACGTTTTCAGCGCCAACAATAGGTTACGTGATGGAGGAAACTATGTCAAATCGATAACGGCGGCATGGCGAATTAGAGCGTTCCCCGACCTGGTTGAGCCGGTTTTTGCCGTTGGGGGGATTCCCATATCTTGCGGTATGAGGGAGAATAGTTGGCAGATCTCGTGTCATAGTAGTCTGCCATGCTCAAACCGCTGTCGATTGATCTACGCCGACGCATCGTCGAGGCCAAGGAGGCCGGCGGCTCGCTCCGCTCGGTCCGCGATCGCTTCGGCGTCGCCGCGAGTTCGGTCAGCAACGGAGCGTCGAGCCGAAGAAGCTTTACTCAGGAAAATGGGTGCACATGCCGCGAGTTCGGTCAGCAACCTCCACACCTTGTGGCGCGCGAGGGGGAGCGTCGAGCCGAAGAAGATGGGGGCGATCGCCGCAGCCATGCGATCGAGGCGCACCACGATTGGCTCCTGGAGCTGGTCGCCGAGACACCGGACCTGACCCTGGCGGAAATCCGTCTTGCGCTGCTGGGCCGGAGCCACGGCTTTGGCAAGGGAACGGTGTGGCGTTTCTTCGAGCGCCATCGCATCAGCTTCAAAAAAACCGGAAAAAAGGGGTCATTCTACTTTTCCGCCTCCGCTGGCGCTGGCGACACGAGCCACGAAGAGGCCCGCCGTAGCGACCGATAAAGTAGAATGACCCCTTTTCTACGCCATCACGATTGTGTGACGGCCGTCGCGGGTGGCGGTGATTTACCTCCACTGCCTCAAGCCGCCGCCGGGGCCGCCGGGCGGGCGACGCCGGGCAGGGCCAGACCGAACGCCGTGATCACCAGGGCGAAGGCGCCCAAGATCCAGAACACCGCCTCGAAGCCGCCCCGGCTCTCATGCAGGAAGGCCACCAGTGGCACCGCGCTGGCCGCGACGCCGAGGGCCAGGACGTATTTCACGGCATAGATCCGCCCCCGCCATTCGTTGCTCGAATGGCGCGCGATCAGCGTGTCTAGAATCGGGATCTGGCCGAACACCAGGCTCATCGCGATCAATCCGCCCAAGAACATCCCCACCTCCGTGAGCCCGGTCAGCAGCAGGAACATCGGCACTTGCAGGCCCAGCAACACCAGGAACACCGGCTTCACCGGATATTTGTCGATCAGGTTGCCGACCAGGATCTGGCTGAAGGCGGCGACGGCGAAGATCGCCGCGACCAAGAGGCCGACGTCGGAGGTGCCGGCAAGGAAGCTCGACACCCGCTCGTCGATCACCTTGGGCATGGCGATGGTGGTGGCGTTGAAGATGATGCCGCCGAGCGAGGTGGCGACGACGATCACGGTGAACACCCGGATCATGGTCTGGCGGTCGAAGCCGCCGCGCGGCGCCTCCAACTTGCGCAACTGCCCCGCCTCGGCCGCCCGTTTGGCGAAGACGAGGAAGGCGAGGCCGGTCAGGATCGCGATCACGCCGGGCACGACGAAGGCGGCGCGCCAACTGATCAGATCGGTGAGCACGCCGGCGACCAGCCCCGCCGCCGCGACGCCCATGTTGCCGAAGACGCCGTTGATGCCCAGCAAGCGGCCCACCTTCTCCCGCCCCTCGACCAGCATCGAGATGCCGCAAGGGTGATAGATCGAGGCGAAGACGCCGATCACCAACAGGCCGGCGCCGATCTGGAGCGGTGTGCGGGCGAAGCCGGTCAGCACCGAGGCGAGGCCGATGCCGATGAAGAAGATCACCATCATGCCCGCCCGGCTCCACTTGTCGCCGAGCCAGCCGGCCAGGATCGCGCCGCCGCCGAAGGCGACGAAACCCGCCGTCGAGAAGGCGAGCAGCGTGCCGTAGGAGGCATCGAACTCCCGTTCCAGCGCGATCACCACGGTGGTGAACAGCAGCATGATCATGTGGTCGAAGAAGTGTCCGACATTCAGGAACAGCGTCCGGGTCGCGTCGCGAGACATCACCATTTCCCTCGTTTCGAACTTCGCGGCGCCAGGCTAGCCGCTTTGGGCGCGGCCGTCTCACGCGGTTCCGACAAATTACATCGAGGTTCGGTCAAATCGACCGATCGCCGGTCTCGAAGAGGCGAGCGCCCAGATCACAAGGGCGCGGTCCGGACGGAGCCATGGTCGAAGTATTCCATCCGAAGCGGCGCGAATTGGCGAATCAACGGGTTTTTGCGACCCCGGCGAGCCGTGGCAATTCGCCCCCTCACACACTCCGATTCATCCGGTTGCCGACCAAGTCCTCGACCACCGCCGGGTCGGCCAGCGTCGAGGTGTCGCCGAGGTTGGAGAAGTCGTCCTCGGCGATCTTGCGCAGGATGCGGCGCATGATCTTGCCGGACCGCGTCTTCGGCAGGCCGGGCGCCCATTGGATCAGATCCGGCGTCGCGATCGGGCCGATCTCCTTCCTGACCCACTGCACCAGTTCCTGGCGCAATTCGTCGGTCGGATCCTCGCCCAGATTCAGCGTGACGTAGGCATAGATCCCCTGGCCCTTGATATCGTGGGGATAGCCGACGACGGCGGCCTCGGCGACCTTCTCGTGCGCGACCAGGGCGCTCTCGACCTCGGCCGTGCCCATGCGATGGCCGGAGACGTTGATCACGTCGTCGACCCGGCCGGTGATCCAGTAGTAGCCGTCCTCGTCCCGCCGGCAGCCGTCGCCGGTGAAATACTTGCCGGGGTACTGGCTGAAGTAGGTCTCGAAGAAACGCTCGTGGTCGCCGTAGAGCGTGCGCATCTGGCCAGGCCAGGAATCCAGCATGCAGAGGTTGCCGGCGCTCGCCCCTTCCTGGAGCGTGCCCTCGTCATCGACGATCGCCGGCTCGACGCCGAAGAACGGCCGGGTAGCGGAGCCCGGCTTCAACGCCGTGGCGCCGGGCAAGGGCGTGATCAGGATGCCGCCGGTCTCGGTCTGCCACCAGGTGTCGACGATCGGGCAGCGCCCGCCGCCCACCACGTTGTGGTACCAGAGCCAGGCCTCCGGATTGATCGGCTCGCCCACGGTGCCGAGCAGGCGGATCGAGGCGCGCGAGGTCTTGGCCACCGGCGCGTCGCCCTCGCGCATCAGGGCGCGGATCGCGGTTGGCGCGGTGTAGTAGATGTTGACGCCGTGCTTGTCGCAGACCTGCCAGTGGCGCGAGGCGTCGGGATAGTTCGGCACGCCCTCGAACATCACCGTGGTGGCACCGTTGGCGAGCGGTCCATAGACGATGTAGCTGTGCCCCGTGACCCAGCCGACGTCAGCGGTGCACCAGAAGATGTCGCCTTCGTGGTAGTCGAAGACGTAGTGGTGCGTCATCGAGGTGTAAACCAGATAGCCGCCGGTGGTGTGCAGCACGCCCTTGGGCTGGCCCGTGGAGCCCGAGGTGTAGAGGATGAAGAGTGGGTCCTCCGCCCCCATCTCCTCCGCCGCGCAGTCGGCCGATTGCGCCGCCACCAGCTCATGGTACCAAACGTCGCGGCCGTCTGTCATCGCGACGTCACCGCCGGTGCGTTTGACCACGACGCAACTGTCGATGGTCGGGCATTTTTTCAACGCCTGGTCGGTATTGGCCTTGAGCGGCACCTCCCGGCCGCCGCGCAGGCCCTCGTCGGCGGTGATGACGATGTTCGATTCGCAGTCGTGGATCCGGTTGGCCAGCGAATCCGGAGAGAAGCCGCCGAAGACGACGGAGTGGATGGCGCCGATCCGGGCGCAGGCCAGCATGGCGATCGCCGCCTCGGGGATCATCGGCATGTAGATGGTGATGCGGTCGCCCTTCGCGGCGCCGAGCGATTTCAGGCCGTTGGCGAATCGGCAGACCGCCTCGTGCAGCTCGCGGTAGGTGAACTTGGAATCCTCGCCCGGTTCGTCGCCTTCCCAAATGATCGCCACCTGATCGCCGCGGGTCTCCAGGTGTCGGTCGAGGCAATTGGCGGACGCATTTAGGGTGCCGTCGTGGAACCAGCGGATATGGAGATCGCCGCGCTCGAAGCTGACGTCCTTGATCTGGCTGTAAGGCTTGATCCAGTCGATCCGCTTGGCGTGCTCGGCCCAGAAGCCCTCGGGGTCCTCGGTCGAGTGGCGATACATCTCCAGATAGCCCTCGTTGTCGGTCCAGGCCCGCGCGGCCCAAGTCTCCGGCACGCCAAACAGTTCGTTCTCCGACATCGCCACTGATCCTCCCTTAAGGGCCGCCTTTTCGACGGCCCGAACGCTAGCATGAGTTCCCGGCGATTATTCCGCCATCCGCCCAGCCCGGCAAGCGGCTGAGCGGACGTTCGTCGGCTCCCTCGGGTATACCATCGCGATTCCGTGACGGAAGGAAGGAGTGACGCCATGAGCTGGGACTGGCGGCGGGTGGCGCCGGAGGAGGAGGGCTTCGAGGCCGATCTCGGGGCGCGGCTGGAGGCGGCGGCGGCCTCCGGCTTACGGATGCGGCCGCGCGACCTCGCGCAGATCGGCCGGCTGGTGAATGCCGGGGGCCGGTGGGGCGAGAGGGAGATCGTGCCGGCGGCCTGGGTCGAGGCGATGCTGACGCCCCGGGTGCGTCCCGACGAGACCATCGAGTATGGCTACCAGTGGTGGATCGGGCGGGCCTCGCGTTCCGGCAGGCCCTGGCACGGCGCCTTCGGCAACGGCGGCCAGCGCCTGATGGCGGCGCCGGGGCTCGATCTCGTCATCGCCGCCACCGCCGGCAACTACAACAGCCTCGACGCCTGGCGCGTGCCCGTGGGCGTGTCCACCGAGGTGGTGTTTCCAGCGTTGAGGCAATGATGCATCCCGCCGCTTCCGGCGACCGCCTCGAGGAGGGCGTCGCCGCGCGCGTGGGTTGACGATTCCTCACCCCAGGTGCCATTCGGGCTCCAACGGACAATGGAGGACCGTATCGGGGCCGACGATGCCGCCGGGGCGAGGCACGGTCTCGGGCGTCCCGTGGCGTTCGTAATAGACGGCCGGCAGCGGCCGTCCGTCGTGGCAGAGCAGCCAGAGTCGCAGCAGATGGCGCCGCCCGTCCGGCGCAACGTGATCCTCGAAACCCCGGCGCGAATGCAGGATCGCGTGGTTGTTCAGGAACTGCATGTCGCCCGGCTCGAAGGCGATTTCGAGGTGCAATGCCTCGGCCACCTCGCCGACCATGGCGACGCCCTCGATCTGCGCCGCCGAGTTCGGGTCGCGGCCGTCGAAATGGCGGGCGACGGAGCCGATGTAGGTCGGCTCGATGGTGGTCGACAGCAGCCCGTCGTGGCGGTTGAACACGGGGATCGCGTACCACGGCGCCTTGCCCGGCGGGATCTCGTCGCGGCGATCGCGATACACCGGCGCCTCCAGCGCGGCGACCAGATCCGGGCGGCGTTCGAGCATCGCGTTATGGACCGCGCCGGAGCTGGCGATCAGGCTCTCTCCGCCGGCCTTGGCCGGGGCCAGGCACAGCAGACCGGCGATGTCGCAGCAGTCGACGTGATAGGGGATGGTCTCGGCCGAATAGGGGCCGCGCTGGCTGGGGTTGGCGCGGCTCTGGCCGAGATCGAGGATATGGCCCAGAAGGTGGCCGTTGGCGTTCTGCGAGGCGACCTCGTGGCCGAGATGACGGCCGATTCCCCAGAAGGCGATCGCCGCGCCGAGCCGGCCCAGCCGCGCCACCGGCAGGCCCCGGAGCTGCGCGAAGCCGCGTCCGTCGAGGATCTCGCGGCGGATCTCGCGCAAGGCGGGGCCGAGGCGGGGCAAGGGAAAATCCTCGGCGCGAATGGCCATCAGGTCGGCCTCCGCCGTCGTCAACGGCGCCACCACCGCCTCGATTTCCGCCACCTCCGCCGCCGACAATCGATAGAGCCAATCGTCATGGCGCGCCATCTCCGCCCCGGTCCAGACCGAGGGATGGGAAATCGGCGCCGATGGTCGGCTTCGGTCGTTTCGCGTCATCTGTCCGCCTCGTCCCGTATTTCCGCCAGCCGAGGGAGGATCTTAGGCCGTCGCCGATGTGCGATCCAGAGAATGCAAATCCCTGGTCCCCGCGCCCAGGGCGGTTCCTCGATTTGATGGTATAATCGCGGCAAGTTCCGAAGCATCCGTTTGGCGATGATCGACATGAACCAAACGTGAGATTCCCATATTGGGTTCAAGAAAGAAATCGCGGAACCAGGCAAATTCGCGCGACACGTGGAGAGGGCGTGCATGATCGACGACGAGTTGTTGCGGGAAACCTCGGCGCGGGCGGCGCGCTATCTGGCGGGGTTGGAAGACCGAGCCGTGGCGCCCACGGCCGAGGCCTTGGCGGCGCTCGACCCGTTGGGCGGCGGTCTGCCCGAGGACCCCATGGCGCCGCGCGCGGTGATCGATCTGATCGATCGGCTGGGCGGGCCCGCGACCATCGCCTGCGCGGGCCCTCGCTATTTCGGCTTCGTCACCGGCGGCGCCCTGCCGGCGGCGCTCGCCGGCAACTGGCTCGCCTCGACCTGGGATCAGAACGCCTTCTCGAGCGCGAGCTCGCCGCTCGGCGCCAAGTTGGAGGCCATCGCGCTCGCTTGGCTGGTCGAGGCCCTGCGTCTTCCCGAAGGGACCGCCGGCTCGCTGGTCACGGGCGCCACCATGGCCAACTTCACCGGCCTGGCCGCCGCCCGTCACGCGGTGCTGGCCGAGCAGGGCTGGGACGTGGAGGCGGACGGCCTCTTCGGCGCACCGGAAATCCGTGTCGTCGTCGGCGAGGAGGTCCATGCCTCGCTTCTGAAGGCCCTGCGTCTGGTCGGCTTCGGCGCCGAGCGGGTGACGCGGGTCGCGGCCGACGAGCAGGGCCGGATGCGGGCCGACGCGCTGCCGGGAATCGAGGGGCCGACGATCCTCTGTCTGCAGGCCGGCAACGTGAACAGCGGCGCGCTCGATCCCGCCGCCCTGATCATCCCCCGCGCCAAGGCGGCCGGCGCCTGGGTCCATGTCGACGGCGCCTTCGGCCTGTGGGCCCGCGCCGCACCGAAGCTCGCGGCCCAGGCGGAGGGCTACGAGGCGGCGGACAGTTGGGCGATCGACGGCCACAAATGGCTCAACCTGCCCTACGACTGCGGGATCGCGCTGGTGCGGCGGCGGGACGCGTTGCGCGGCGCGATGCGGGTCGGCGCCGCCTATCTGGGGGAGGAGGCGCTTCGCGATCCCTTCGAATATACCCCCGAATGCAGCCGGCGCATGCGAAGCCTCGAGGTCTGGGCGGGGCTGAAGTCACTGGGCCGCGCCGGCCTCGCGGAATTGGTGGAACGCTGTTGCGGGCTCGCCGAACGCATGGCGACGGGCCTGCGGGCCGCCGGCTTCGAGGTCTTGAACGAGGTATCGCTGAACCAGGTGATGGTGTCGTTCGGTGACGCGGAGCGGACCCGGGCGGTGATGGAGGCGGTTCAGGCCGACGGCACCTGCTGGTGCGGCGGCACCGTCTGGCACAATCGCGCGGCGATGCGGATCAGCGTCTCCAACTGGGCCACGACGGCGGCGGACATCGACCGGAGCCTCGCCGCCATCACCCGTCTCGCGCGGGAGATCACGAGTCGGAATTAGGGCGCTTCAGAATTGAAGCGAATCGTCCGGTATTAGCCTCCGACCTCGACCATGCGTCCTTCCGCCAGCGAGCGGTAGGCGGCGTCGGCCAGGAGCAGAGCGCGGCGACCGTCCTCGGCGGTGGTGCGCGGCGCGGCCCCGTCGAGGAGGCAGGCGAGGAAATGTTCGAGCTCCAGCCTGTAGGCCTCGGCGTAGCGTTGGAGAAAGAAATCGAGCGGACGTTCGCCGGTGACACCATCGGCGTCGGTCACCTCGAGCGTGGTCTCGGTCCGGTTGGCGACGCGCAGCATGCCGTTCGATCCCAGAACTTCCAGGCGCTGGTCGTAGCCGTAGACCGCGCGCCGGCTGTTGGTGATGACGGCGATCTGGCCGGCTTCAGTGACCAGGGTGATGGCAGCGGTAATCGTGATCGCCCGCCTCGGCCGCCGCCGGATCGAACAGCCGGCTGGCGGTGGCGTGGAGGCGCACCGGCTCGGCCCCCAGCAACCAGCGCGCCATGTCGAAGTCGTGGATGGTCATGTCGCGGAATAGACCGCCGGAGCGCCGCAGATATTCCAAGGGCGGCGGTTCCGGGTCGCGACTGGTGATGATCACCGTCTCCACCCGGCCGATTCGTCCCTCGTCAATCGCCCGCTTCAGTGCGGCCATGCTCGGATCGAAGCGGCGGTTGAAGCCGACCTGCAGCAGGACGCCGGCCTCCCGGGCGACCGCCAGGCAGCCCTCGACGCGGGCGAGATCCAGGTCGATCGGCTTCTCGCAGAAGATCGCCTTGCCGGCGCGGGCCGAGGCCTCGATCAGCTCGGCGTGGGTATCGGTGCTGCTGGCGATGATCACCGCGCCGACGGCAGGGTCCGAGAGCGCGACGTCGACGTCGCTCACCTCGCCGCCGTGACGGGCCGCGAGACGTTTGGCGGCCTCGGCGTCGATGTCGACGACATGGCGAAGGCGGGCGCGATCCGCGGTCGCCAGATTGGCGGCATGGATCTGGCCGATGCGGCCGGCGCCGAATTGCACGATCTCGATCATGGCCCCACTCCGACGATGCTACCTCGTGGTCTATCAGGTGCTGGAGGTGGCGCAAACCCGCTTGGCCGCTTCGACCTGCACTCTACTATTCCTTCCCTCGCGCGATTTACCCGAGGTGGCGCCACATGGCGAGCCTACGCTTTACGGCGGCGCATCTGAAGCTGGCGATGGCCTACGTCATCGCCAACAACGGTGGCTATCGGGTTGTCAAGCAGCGCCTGCTCGCCTTCGACGGCAACGACGAGTTCATCGCCATGAGGCTCGAGGTTCCGCCGATCGATGAGCTCGGCCTGGCCCGTTCTCTCGACCTGGAGGCCACGCGGAGCGGCAAGACCAGCCTGCTGGACATCCATATCGAGGGTTCGGTCGGATGAGCGGGGACCGGGCAGTTCCGCGCGGGCGGATCGCATTCCGGACAGGTCCGCGCCGGTCGCGAACAGAAAGCTTCACATTTCCAAGCTATTAGGTCACACTTCGTCTGCGAGTTGGTCATCGGGGGGCGCCCTGTGGGATCCGCCGGGGACGACAATACGGGGACGACAATAAAGTTGAGTGAAGGGATTGAAGAAGATGCGTGTCGGCGACATGCCCCTTTGGGGAATTCTGGTCGGTATCCTACCGGCAATCGTGGTCAAGCTTCCCGGCATGGATATGAGCTGGGGAGCGGCGTTCCTGACATACCTCGGAGTAACCGCGGTGGTGGCGATACTCTGGCAGCTCGACAAGCTGGATGACACCATGCGCAGCGGACCGGGCGAATCGGACGATTCCTGACGCCGCCGGGGGCCGCGCGCGGTCCCCGATTTGGCCTCGCTCCAGGCCATGCACCCGATGGCGAGACCGCGCCGTCGCGCCACCGTCGGCTCGGTGGACAGGCGACGAGAACGGTACGACGCGATAGACGTGAGCTCGCGAGTCGCACGGCGATTGCGATTCGATTCCCCGACTCCGTGGATCATTGGGCGTGGATCATTGGGCCATGGCACGGCTGACTGGTGGCCAAGCGCTGGTGAAATCCGTCATCGCGAACGGCGTCGATACGCTGTTCGCGCTCCCTGGCGTCCAGTTGGATCACTTCTTCAACGCGCTGCACGATGAAGGCAACGCGATCCGGGTGATCAATTCCCGCCATGAGCAGGGCTCCGCCTACATGGCGCTCGGCCAAGCGATGGCGACCGGCGGGATCGGTGCCTATGCCGTGGTGCCCGGACCGGGCGTGTTGAACACGCTGTCGGCGCTCGCCACGGCCCAGAGCGCCGGTGCCCGGGTGCTGTGTCTCACCGGTCAAATCCCCTCGGCCCACATCGGCCGGGGGCTCGGCATGCTGCACGAGATCCCCGATCAGTTGGGCACGCTGCGCGGCCTGACCAAGTGGGCCGACCGAATCGATCATCCGACCAGCGCGCCGGCCGCCGTGGCGGAAGCGTTCCGTCGCCTGCTCGGCGGCGCGCCGGGACCGGTGGCGCTGGAGATGGCGCTCGACCTGCTCGCGGATTCGGCGGAAGTCGGGCCGATCGCCGCCCACGAACCGTTGCCCCCCGCGCCCCTCGACAAGGAGGCGGTGGATCGGGCCGCGACCCTGTTGGGCGAGGCGGCGGCCCCGATGATCTTCGTTGGCGGCGGCATCTTCGGCGCGGAGGACGAGCTCCAGGCGCTGGCCGAGATGTTGCAGGCGCCGGTGGTGGCCAATCGCATGGGGCGGGGCGCGCTCGACGACGCGCATCCCCTCTCGGTCACCAGCCCGGTCGGCCACGCGCTTTGGGCCGAGGCGGACGTGGTGCTGGCGGTCGGCACCCGCTTGCAGCCGCAGCGGATGAACTGGGGCATGGATCGGGACTTGAAGCTGATCCACGTCAACACCAATCCGGTGGAATTGAAGCGCATCGCGACGCCCGAGGTGGCGCTGGCGAGCGATGCCAAGGCGACGCTCGCGGCACTGCTCGATCTGGTAGCGATACGAAATCGCGCCCGGCCCCCGCGCGGCGAGGAAATCGCCGCCATGAAGGCGGCCATGCGTGCTGATCTCGAGGCCAGCCTCGGTCCGCAGATGGGTTTCGTCGGGGCACTCAGACGGGCGCTCGATCCCGACGGCGTGCTGGTCTGCGACCTGACACAGGTCGGCTACGTCTCGCAGGCGGCCTTCCCGGTGCATCGGCCGCGCGGCTTCATCTCCAGCGGCTATCAGGGCACCCTCGGCTACGGCTTCGCCACCGCGCTCGGCGTCAAGGTGGCCCGGCCCGACGTTCAGGTGCTCTCGATCAACGGCGACGGCGGCTTCATGTACAACGTGCAGGAACTCGCGACCGCGGTGAAGGAGGGGATCGGCGTCGTCGCCGTGGTCTTCAACGATTCCGCTTACGGTAACGTCCTCAGGATGCAGCACGAGCTGCATGACGGCCGGGTGATCGCCAGCGACCTCCACAACCCGGATTTCGTAGCGCTGGCCGAGAGTTTCGGCGCCCGGGGCTACCGCGCCGAGACGCCGGCGGCGTTGGAGGAAGCGTTGGCCGATGCGTTTCGCCACGGCGGTCCCGCCCTCGTCGACGTGCCGGTGGGGCCGATGCCGAGCCCTTGGGGCCTGCTGATGCCGGGCCGCGTCCGGCCCCGCGCTTGAGCGGGGACGAGAGCGGTGGGCGACATCGCTGCACGCGTCCGCACGCTTCTCGAGGCGTCCGGCCTCGACTTCGAAATCATCGCCTGCGATCCCGAGCTGGCGGATACCGCCATCTTCTGCGCCCACTACGGCTATGCGCCGGAGGAGAGTGCCAACACCATCATCGTCCGCTCCAAGACCGGCGAGGTACGCTACGCCGCCTGTGTCGTGCTGGCGACGACTCGGCTCGACGTCAACAAGACCGTCCGCAAGCGGCTGGAGGCGGGCAAGGCCTCCTTCGCCTCCGCCGAGGAAACCCGCGAGATGACCGGCATGGAGATCGGCGGCGTTACGCCATTCTGTCTGCCGGAGGGGCTGGCGCTCTGGGTCGATGCTCGGATCGTGGCGCTTCCCCGCGTGATCCTCGGCGGAGTGGACCGCTCGAGCAAGATCATCGTCGACCCGGCGATATTTCACCGCACCCCCGGAACCGAAATCGTCTCGAATCTGGCCCGCGCGCCCGCCTAATCCGACCGCGCGTCCCCACGCCGTCGAGGCGACATTCGTCGCGCGAGCACACAAGCTCGAAACATGTCCGCCTGGGCCTGATCTCGTCCTTGGGCGGCATGTTGCCGCTGCCCCCGAGGTCGGTCTCGCCAAGGCAACGGAGTCACTGTCGCTGGGCGATCGCATCGGCCACGTCAACCGGGTGGTGGCGCCTGAATTCAGCGGCCGGCAAGGCGGCGAAATTCAGGCGATGATGTCGGGTTCGAGAAGATCCCCGAGCTGGGCGATCTGATCCTTCAGAATCAGCTTGCGTTTCTTCAGCCGCTGCACGCCCAACTGATCGTAAGGGCGGCTGTCGACCATCGCGGCGATGGCGTCATCGAGATCGCGATGTTCCTGCCGCAGTTCGAGCAGGCGTGTCCGCATTGCCTCGCCTTCGCTCATGCCTCCTCCAATCGGTTTCGAGCAACCGACCGATCGAGCGTATCACAAGTGATCGATCGCGTGGCGGGGCGGACTCGCAAAACGAGGTCGAAATGGGCGAAACTGGGCGCCGCGACAGAACGACGGGAGGATTCGAATGACGTCGGATAGGGATGTCGAGTCGTTGCGTGCCGAACACCAAGAGTTGGAACGGCAAATCGCCGAGGAGAACCAACATCCAAATCCAAACGAATTTCGAATCAAGGAATTGAAACGCCAGAAGCTGCTGGTCAAGGATCGCATCGCCGGCCACGGACGCGATACGTCGGTCTGAAGACATCCTGCGTCGCTGGCGTCGGCCTACGGCTCGCCCACGGCGTGGTAGGGATGGCCGGTGAGGATCGCGTGCGCGCGGTAGAGCTGTTCCGCCAGCATCGCCCGGACGAGCAGATGCGGCCAGGTCATCGGCCCGAACGACAGTAGCAGATCCGCCTCCGCCTTGAGCGCCGGGTCCAGCCCGCCGGCGCCGCCGACGACGAAGGCGAGGTCGCGGCGGCCGGCCTCTTGCGCCGTCGCGATTTGCCGGGCGAGTTCCTCGCTCGAGAGGATGCGACCCGCCGAATCCAGCAAGATCTTCAGCGCATCCCTCGGCACGGCCTGGCGCAATTGCGCGCCCTCGCGACGAAGGCGGGCGTCGAGGGCGCGATCGCGGGCCGGCGAGATCTCGTGCTCTCGCACCTCCCAGGATAGGCGTTTTAGATAGTCGTCGACGAGCTGACGCTCGGGCCCGCGCCGCAGGCGGCCGACGGCAATGATGGCGAGGCGCAAGACGCGGGCGGCCTGTCGCTAGACCGCGGCCAATTCCTCGGGAAGCGCCACCGACCACATCTTCTCGATGTTGTAGAATTCGCGCACCTCGGGACGGAAGATGTGCACGATGACGTCGCCCGCGTCGATCAGTACCCAGTCGGCGCGGGCCATGCCCTCCGCCCGGCAGCGCCCATGGCCGGCGTTCCTCAGCCGTTCCATCAGATGCGTGGCGATAGCGCCGACCTGGCGCGTCGAACGGCCGTTCGCGACCACCATGTAATCGGCGATCGGGGTCTTGCCGTCGAGATCGATGATGACGATATCTTCCGCCTTGTCGGCATCCAGCGACTCGGCGACCAGGTCCAGCAGTATTCCAACCTCGGCTGGACGATTGTCACGTGTTTCTATGACCTATGGCTCCGTGTTCTCGGCCGCTCGACCCGTCCCCACCCCCGGCTTCGAGTCCGGAGAGCCCGTTCAAGCGATCCATGACCTGGATTCCCGTAGCGCGGTGGCGGAACTCGCCTCCAACCTTTCGCGGAGAAAGCACCACGCCGGCGGCGTCATCCGGATCAGCATCCTTGGCGTCCGAACACGGTAACCTCCGAAGCGGCGCGCCGCCTGTCCCGCGAGCGCGTCATAAGAATAGGGTGCGCGATCGAAGATCGCAACGGGAACCAGCGTCATCAGCCGCATCCACTCTCGCCAGCGCGGCAGTTGCACCAGGTTGTCGGCACCCATCAGCCAGACGAAGCGGTGGCGGGGAAAGCAGCGGCCGAGCGCGCGGACGGTATCGACGGTATAGCGGGTGGCGAGGCGGCTCTCGATATCGTCGACGCGAATTCGAGGATGGCCGGCGAGCGCCCGGGCCGCCTGGAGCCGGCGCTCGAGGCTGGCCATGCCGGCGGTCGGCTTCAACGGGTTCCCTGGCGACACCAACCACCAGACCTGATCCAGCCCTAGGCGGCGAAGGGCGATCAGGCTGATGTGGCGATGCCCGGCATGGGCGGGGTTGAAGGAGCCGCCCAGCAAACCGACCTTGAGGCCCGCCATCGGACTCAAGGTCGGATCTGGCCGTCGCCCCTGACGACGTATTTGAAGGTGGTCAATTGCTCCACCCCGACGGGCCCGCGCGCGTGTAGCCGATTGGTGGAGATGCCGATCTCCGCGCCCATGCCAAATTCGCCGCCGTCGGCGAACTGGGTGGAGGCGTTGTGCAATACGATCGCTGAGTCGACCAGTGCGAGAAATTTCTCGGCCGCCGCCGCGTCCTCGGTGACGATGCAGTCGGTGTGGTTGGAGCCGTGGCGGGTCACGTGCGCAATCGCGCCGTCGACGCCGTCGACGACGCGGACGGCGATGATCTTGTCGAGATACTCGCTATCCCAGTCGGCCGGGCTCGCCGCCACGACGTGAGGATCCACTCCTGCCGTCGCCGCGTCGCCCCGGACCTCGCAGCCCGCCTCCAGCAGATCGCCGACCAGCGGCGCCAGGTGACTGTCGGCCACCGCCCGATCGACCAGCAGGGTCTCCGCCGCCCCGCAGATCCCGGTTCGCCGCATCTTGGCGTTGAGGGCGATGGCGCGGGCTTTGTCGAGGTCGGCGGCACAATCGACATAGACGTGACAGTTGCCGTCGAGATGCGCGATCACCGGCACCCGGCTTTCCCGTTGCACCCGTTCGATCAGGCCCTTGCCGCCGCGCGGCACGATGATGTCGATAAATTCCGGCATGGCGAACAGCATGCCGACGGCGGCCCGCTCGCGGCTCGGCACGCGCTGGATGGCGGCCTCCGACAGGCCGGCGGCGACCAGGCCCCGGACCAGGCAGGCATGGATCGCCATGCTCGAAGCGAAGCTCTCGGAGCCGCCGCGCAGGATCGCCGCGTTGCCCGACTTGAGGCAGAGCGCGCCGGCGTCGGCGGTGACGTTGGGCCGGGATTCGTAAATGATCGCGATGACGCCCAGCGGCACCCGGACCCGCGAGATGCGAAGCCCGTTCGGCCGGGTCCAGCTCGCGAACTCCTCGCCCACCGGATCGGCGAGCGTCGCCACCGCCTCGATGCTGCGCGCCATGCCCTCGACCCGCTCGTCGTTCAGGAGCAGCCGGTCGAGCATCGCGTCCGAGAGGCCGCGTTCGCGCGCCTCCACCATGTCCTGGGCGTTAGCCGCGAGGATCGCAGCGACGTCGTCGCGGATCGCCTCGGCCTGGGCGACGAGAGCCTGGTTCTTAGCCTCGCTTCCGGCCTGGGCGAGTTCCGCCGCCGCCGCGCGGGCGGCGCGCCCCATGGCGGTCATGGTCTCGGCCAGGGCCTCGTCGTTCAAGCGCTCGGCGACGCTCATGCTCGTTCTCCCTCGGCTCCGGCGATTGCCGGATCGCCCGAAACTAACATGCACCCCGGTCGCGTGACAGTCAGGTCAACACCAGATCGTCGCGGTGGATCATTTCGTCCCGGCCCCGGTAGCCCAAAAGTTCGGCGATCTCGTGACTGCGATGGCCGAGGATCCGGGACGCGTCGGCGGCGGAATAGGCGATCAAGCCGCGCGCCAACTCCCGGCCTTCGGAATCGCGGACGACCACGGCATCGCCCCGCTCGAAGGTGCCCTCGACGGCGCTGACGCCCGCCGGTAGCAGGCTCTTGCCGGTCCTGAGCGCCGTCACCGCGCCGGCGTCGATGACGATGCCGCCGGTCGGGTTGAGGCTGCCGGCGATCCAACGCTTGCGGGGAGTGGTGGGCGTGACCCCGGCCAGGAACCAGGAGCCGCCGCCCGCATCGGCGCGGCGCAGCGCGTCCATCGCGCGACCGTCGGCGATCAGCATGTGGCAACCGCCCTGCATCGCAATCCGCGCCGCCTGCAGCTTGGTCGCCATGCCGCCACGCCCCAAGCTGGTCTCGCCGGAACGTGGCTCGGAAGCGCGCGCCATCGCCTCCAACTCCGGCGTGATCTCGGCGATCTCCGGGATCTTTCGGGCCTCGGGATCGCGGCGGGGATCGGTGGTATAAAGGCCGTCGACGACCGAGAGCAGGATCAGGCAATCGGCCCCCATCATCACCGCGACGCGGGCTGCCAGGCGGTCGTTGTCGCCGAACCGGATCGCCTCCGTGGTGATCGTGTCGTTCTCGTTGATGATCGCCACCGCGCCCCGGCTCAGCAGCGCGGTCAGCGTGTCGCGGGCGTTGAGATAACGTCGCCGCGTCTCCGTCTCCTGCGCCGTCAGCAATACCAGCGCGACGGTGATGTCGTGCTTCGCCAGCGCCTCCTTGAAGGCATGCGCCAGGCCGAGCTGACCCGTGGCGGCGGCGGCCTGACTGTCCTCCAGGCGGAGCGGCCCCGGCGGGAGCCCGAGCTGGCGACGGCCCAGCGCGATAGCGCCGGAGGAGACGATCAGCACCTCCTGGCCACGGGCCCGGCGACGCGCGATTTCGGCGGCGAAGGCGGTCAGCCAGTCCGCCCGCAATCGACCGGTCTCGCCATCCACCAGCAGCGCCGAGCCGATCTTGACGATGATGCGGCCGGCCCCCGCCAGCCGGTTCAGATCGGCCGCCACGCCGCCGCCTCCTCAAATTCCGGCTGGTCCCGGCGGCGCGCCTCGCGGACGACCTCGGCGAGCCGGCGCAACAGCGCCTCGACACCCGTCCCCGCGACGCCGGAGATCGCCTCGACTTCGCCGCCCGAGGCCCGCGCGAGCCGACGCCGTCGCGCCCGATGGGTTTCCGCATCCAGCGCGTCGATCTTGTTGAGGGCGATGATCTCCGGCTTCCGCGCGAGGTCCTCGCCGTAGGCTCCCAGTTCGCCCCGGATCGTTCGGTAGGCCGCTTCCACATCCTCGGCGGTGCCGTCGACCAGATGCAACAGGACGGGGCAGCGCTCGACATGGCCGAGAAAGCGGTCGCCCAGGCCGGCGCCCTCGTGCGCGCCTTCGATCAGGCCCGGGATGTCGGCGACGACGAATTCCTCGCCGTCGAGATAGACCACGCCCAGGTTGGGATGAAGCGTGGTGAAGGGATAGTCGGCGATCTTCGGATGGGCCCGGCTGACGGCGGCGAGGAACGTCGACTTGCCGGCGTTCGGCAGCCCGACCAGGCCGACGTCAGCGATCAGTTTCAGCCGCAGCCAGAGCGTGAGCTCAACCTCGGGCTGGCCGTCGTCGACGCGCCGGGGCGCCCGGTTGGTGGAGGACTTGAAATGGGCGTTGCCACGCCCGCCCCTGCCGCCCTCGGCCAGGACCGCGCGCTGGCCCACCTCGGTCAGGTCTGCGATCACGAACTCCTGGTTTTCGTCCAGGATCTCGGTGCCGACCGGCACGCGGACATAGGCATGACGGCCGTCGGCGCCGGTCCGCCGGCGGCCCTCGCCGGGGCGACCATTGCGGGCCTTGGCGTGCTGCATAAAGCGAAAGTCGACGAGCGTGTTGAGCCCCGCCACCGCCTCGGCGACGACGTCGCCGCCGCGCCCGCCATCACCCCCGTCGGGGCCGCCGAACTCGATGAACTTCTCGCGCCGGAAGCTCATGCAGCCGTGCCCGCCCCGGCCGCTTCGGACGTAGATTTTGGCGAGATCGAGAAACTTCATCGCACTTGCTCGAGATGACCGTCACGGTCGGACTCTAAACGAAAATGGGGGAATGGCGCGCCATTCCCCCTCGACGTCGGCGCGCACGGGAGCCTCAGCCCATCGGCTCCACCGAGACGTAGGTCCGATCGCCGGCCCGCTTGCTGTACTTCACCTTGCCCTCGACGAGGGCGAAAATCGTGTGGTCCTTGCCGAGGCCGACATACTCGCCCGGGCGCCATTTGGTGCCGCGCTGGCGAACGATGATGTTGCCGGGAATGACGGCCTCGCCGCCGTACTTCTTGATGCCGAGCCGGCGGCCCGCCGAATCCCGACCATTGCGCGAGCTGCCACCCGCCTTCTTGTGCGCCATTCCTCGGGTCCCCTCGATTTCCCTCGCCGGCGCTTTAGCCCGCCGCCTGGATATCGGTGACGCGGACCACCGTCAGATCCTGGCGATGGCCCCGCTTGCGCCGACTATTCTTGCGGCGCCTCTTCTTGATCATGATGATCTTCGGCCCGCGTGCCTGCTCCAGCACCGTGGCCTGGACGCTGGCACCCTCGACCAACGGCGTTCCGACCTTGACGTCCGCGCCCTCGCCCACCATCAGGACCTGATCGAAGGTCACGTCCTCGCCGGCCCCGACGTCGAGTTTCTCGATTCGAAATACCGCGTCCTTTTCGACCCGATACTGTTTTCCACCCGTCTTGATGACCGCGTACATGGCTTCGTTTCTCTCGATCCAGGCGCCTGCGCACAACCAACCCGTGGCGCGGCGCTACGCCGCGCGTCCAGGAGGCGCGGTATAAGTCGCGACCGGGCCCGTGTCAATCGTCCCGGCGGCTTCCCGGCGGCTTCCCAGCAGCGTCCCGGCGGCGTCCCGGCGGCGTCGCAGAGATGCCCGATCAGTGGCGCAGCCGCCTGGCCTGGAGCTTGACGCCGGAAATCTTGTATTCGACCGGCTCGGCGTCCGCGTGGACGCCGGCGTCGAGCCGCCCGTGCGCCCTGGCGCTGACCAGGATCTCGCCCCGTTGCGCCGAATCCTCGCCCAGCTTGCAAGCGAAATTCACCGCCTCGCCGAAGAGGTCGGGGCTGCGCATCGGATCGGGCGCCTCGAGCACCAGAACCTCGCCAAAATCGATGCCGATCTTGACGAAGATGTCGCGTTTGTCCTCGGTGAAGATGTTGAGCATGTCGAGGGCGGAATTGATGGCGACGGCCGCCTCGACCGCCGGCCCGGCGTCCTCGAAGATCGCGAAGACGTTGTCCGCCTCGAACTTGATCACCTTGCCGCCATGCTTTTCGATGATCGGATGGGCCACTCGGTTCATCCGGCGAATGAGCGAGAGATAGAAGACGATGCCGTGACGCCGCGTGGCGAGGGAGAAGCCGCTCATGTCGAGGATCAACACAGCGCGATCGACGGCGAAGCGTGACTTGATCCCGGTCTCGATCCTGGGCCGATCGTCGTCACCCGCCCGATCATAGGCGTCGAGCAGATTCAGAATTTCAACGTTGTCGCTCATCGCTCCCCCGTCGCGCGATCCGACAGCGCCCGCCGGGCCTCACTCCGCCGCCGAGCGCGCCTCCGCCAGCAGGCGATCGGATTCGAGCTGATAGCGCGGCGTCTCGTCGCGCGGCGCCCGTTCATCGCCCCCGTCCGCCCGCATCTCGTCGGCCTTCCAGCCCTCGTCCTCCGCCCAGCGCCGGTCGAGATCGATGATCCGGCCCGGTCGCTCGAAGCTCGGCCACGCCTCCAGTGCGGCGCGTAGAAGCGCCAATTGATCGGCCGGATCGAACGGCTTGCCGGTGGTGTGCCCCAAGGGATAATCGACGAAGACCGCGCGCGGCGGCCGGCCGGCCTCGATGATGTCACGGGCACTGACGATTGCGAGGGTGGGGATGCCCCGGGCTTCCAGATGGCGCGCGACCAGACTCACGGTCTGGTGGCAGACCGGTCACAACGGCACCAGCAGGGCGACATCCACCGCCTGCGCGACGAAGGCCGCCTCGATCGCCGGGACCAGCTCGTCGCGCGTGCGGCGCTGCGAATAGATCCCGCCCATGCACGAGAGATGGTCCTCGGCGAGCGCCCCGATCACGCCTTCCTCGGCCAGGCGGGCGAGCGGGGTCATGGGAAAGACGCAGTTCGGATCCGGCCGGGCATCGGGTAGATAGTTCTCCGTGATGTGGGAGAAGCGCATGTCGGCCGGATCGGTGTCCCGGGGGATGCGGCGCATCGAGGTGTCGTCCTTATAGAAGAAAGCGACCTGGCCAACGGCATAGGCGCCCGCCGTCGACAGCATGCCGAGGCGCGAGTCGGACAGCGGCTTGGCAAGCGGCGTCAGCACGCCGTCGTCCTCGGCATGATACCAGGCGTAAGCTCGGTAGCCGAGTCGCCGGTAGCGCTCCGTGATGGCCTTGATGTATTCGACGTGCATGCCGTGGCGCCCCTCGTCGGCCTTGAATCGCCGGCATCTCACCAGATCGACCCCGGCCGTGCAAGCCGATCTCCGGATCGCCGCGTAGGCGTCCTACCCGGGCGCGCAGGCCCGGATTGCCGCCTCGAACACGGCCTTGGCGCCCGGCCCCCGAGCGAAGGGGCTGATGATCGGCAGATCGATGCCGGAGGCGCGATAGGCTTCTATCCGTTCCTTGCACTCCTCCGACCGCCCGGCGAGGCTGGTGGCGGCGACCATCTCGTCGCTGACCGCGCTGATCGCGTCCCGCCGGTCGCCCCGCGCCCAGGCCTCGGCGATCGCCGCCGCCTCGGCCTCGAAACCGTGCTCGGCTAAAAGCCTATTGTAACGCGGGAAGAAGCCGGCATAGAGCGCCAGGCCCGGGCGCATCATGTCGAGCGCCTCGGCCCGATCCTCGGCGACGACGGTCGGCAGGAGAGAGGTGATTTCGATTCCCGAACCATCCCGCCCGACGCGGGCCGCGCCCTCGGCCAATTGCGCCCGCACCGTGCCGCCGGTGTCGAGGCTGCTCCGGGTCAAGATGATGCCGTCGGCGATCTCGCCCACCACACCGATCATCTTGGCGAAGACGGCGGCGGCGTAGATCGGAACTTCGCGGCGAAGCGGCTGGAACCAAAGGTCGAAACTCTCGATTTTGACGGTCTCGCCCAAGTATCGTGCTTCGCCGTCGCGCAGCAGCGCGCGGACCACCTCGATGGTCTCGCGCACCCGGGTGACCGGTTTGGCGTAGGCGACGCCGTGTTCCGGCACCACCTGCACCTTGTGGCTGCTTCCGAGGCCGAGCACGAAGCGCCCGCCCGAGAGCTGATCGAGGGTGGCCGTCGCCATCGCGATGGTCGGCGCGGTGCGAACGAAAACGCTGCTGATCGCGGTGCCAAGGCGAATGCGCGAGGTGAGCGTGGCGGCGGCGGCGAGGACCGCGAACTGATCACCGCCGTGGCCCTCCGCAGCCCAGGCCGAATCGTAGCCGAGCGATTCCGCGAGGCGGATACATTCGATGATCTCGCTCGCGTTGGGGCCGCCGGAAAACGCCACACCGATCCGCCCCATGACGTGCTCCCTCGCTGCCGTCGAGCACCGACTCTAGCACGCGCGCCGCCGCCGGTTGACAGCCCCGGGGGGAAACGCGGATACCGGCGCGGCACGACGGCTTCGGGACGCTCGCTCTCCGGCCCCTGACGGTGGTGTTCGGCGCCGAAGTCGACGCGTCGCGCGCGCTCGCAGGCTAGGTCGTGGACTCATTAGCTCGCAACCAGATGCGGATGGCGGCGAGCTTGATCATGGCGAGATAGTTGGCGGCGAGCTTTTCGTAGCGTGTCGCGATGCGCCGGCAGTGCTTGAGCCGGTTGAAGAAGCGCTCGACTCGGTTGCGCTCGCGCTAGAGCGTCGGGCTGAAGGCGTGGCGCGGCTTGCGATTGCTGCGATCGGGGATGTTGGCGGCAGCGTCCTGATCCTCGATCAGTTGCCTGATCTCATCGCTCTCGTAGGCCTTGTCGGCGAGCACGAAGCAGTCCGGCTGAAGCGCCTCCAAAAGCGTCGGCGCGGCCTGACTGTCGTGCGCCTGGCCGGGCGTGAGGTCGAAGCGGAACGGCAGGCCCTGGGCATCGACCAGGGCATGGATCTTGGTCGTCAATCCACCTCGGCTACGACCCATGCAACGATCTCCGGCGTTTTTTTTGCCCCTGCCGCGTGCTGATGCACCCGCACGCTCGTGCTATCGATCATCTGCACGTTGCCGTCATAGGCCTGGACGATGGCGTCCATCAACCGGTCCCAGACACCGGCCTTGCGCCAGCGGTTGAAGCGGTTCTAGCAGGTCGTGTAGGGCCCGTAGCGCTCCGGCAGGTCGCGCCACGGCGCACCCGAGCGCAAGATCCAGAAAATCCCGTTCAGAACCCGCCGGTCGTCCACCCGCGGCACACCCCGCGGCTTGTTCGGCAACAGCGGCGCAATCACCGACCACTCAAAATCCGTCAGATCGTAACGTCCACCCATGATCCAGCTCCCACAGTTTGGAAGCTTGAATCACATTTGCCCCAAAAAGGGAATCACTTTATGAGTACACAACCTAGTATCAGGCAGCGCTTACGGCATGTCTTTGATTTTGCATTTGTCCGAACATATCTAAATCAAAGTCGAATTTCTCCGCCAGAGTTCGGAGCTTAAACAATTGGGTGCTAGTAAATAACTTCGACCCTCGACCGGAAATTCCTATATTTTCGTTGAGTTTTTCTTTCAAACGCGAGGCGTTTCTAAATTTTTGGATCACTTCCTCCACAAACTCCTTCGGTATTTCATGACCAAGGAACTGAATCAGCTGCACAATCAACGCAGATTCATCCATCAATAAATTTTCATAAGACACGAAGAAGACGTCGAGATCGTGTCGCGCCTTTGCGCAAAACCATGATGTATAATATTGAAAGTACCAGGTAGCCGAAATGTCGATCACAAAATCAAATTTGTATTCCAGTGAGCCAGACAAAAACTTCCGAACGGCCGTCGAGGGAATCGGCCCTTGAAACGACCCGATATTGCCATGGGCTTCAATTTCGTCGATGTTTAGCGCCCATTGTCTTCCAAATTCTTCCTTTTGACTCACCAACGAGTCCGAGATGTCTCGAAGACATATCACTGGGATAACATTAAAAAGATCCAGCATCCGCAGTGTGTGCGGATTGGCCATGAGGTGTGCATGGGTGATAAATTTATCATGACTGGAAGTCAAGGCCAGCATTGTGGTGAAGTCTATTTCATTGACAACGTGAAGCAGACTCTTTTGCTCCAAATCCCGATCATAATCCAAAAGAATAGACCGCTGCGGTAGGCGCAAGACATCAGAAATAATATTAAATATGAATTTCGTAGCACTTTTGGAAGGGCCAAAAACACCCATGTAAAACCGCCATCAGTCAGTTTGCAATTGTGCGAAATATGATGAACAAACTCTGAAAACTGCGCTCTATCGAACTCGAATACCTTATCGTAGTCCAAGTTTGTATCCGCCATATTCATATTCCGAAATCCGTTTGTATCACTCAACTGACACTATGCGCACCAAACGCGGGTATATGGTGATTTCCGCGCAATTTCTTCCCGGCGCTGGATTCATGACATCACTCAAGTTTCCAAGTGGGGAAATGTATCGAACTTTGGTTAAAATTAAGTTAACTTTTCTCCGGTTAAAAATTTATTACGAATGGCTATGATCAGAAAGTTGAACGGTTGCCATTCGCCAAGGGAGTCTATACGGTTCGGCGCGTGTGGCGATAAGCTGATGTTTTGAAACGGGCTTTGAGATTCGTCGAAGGCAGTCACTTTTGCGTGCCGAGCAAAAAAATGACCGTCTTATGATAGGTGAGGTAGGGGCCCGAAGCCCCGAGAGACCGGGCGGGGCGCGTCAAGGGGAACGGCGGACCTGGTGGGCCTGCGGAGCGGGTGCGAGGGCGCCGACGGCGATGATCGAACGGCTCACTCGCCTTCCGCGTGCAGCTTGAACCGAGCTATACCGAACCCCACGCCGGGTTGCAGGGGCGGACCGCGGGCCTAAGCCCGCGGCCTACCGAACCGGGAACCTCAGCCTATCACCTCGCGCAGCACATGGCGGCGGTTGGTGGTGTCGGCGCGCACCTCGCTCGCCCAGCGCCCCTTCTCGACGGCCGCTGTCCAGGCGGCACTGAGCAAGACGTCCGGGCTCTCGAGCTCATAGATCGCCGTGTAAGCCGGCTCGCCCTCGATGACGATGTCCATGACCTCGCCGCCGATCTTCACCTTGAGCGGCACTTGCTTGGCGCGCCGCACCTTCAGCACGCCCGGCACGGCCGAGATATAAGGCACATGTTCGGTGTCGTAGACCTCGTTGAAGAGGTCTTCCTTGTCCGCCGCGACGTCCATCGAGACGATGAAGAGATATTTCGCGTCCGCCATTTTCCTTGTCCTCCCTAGTCAATCGACGATGAAGAGCTTGGCCCCGATCTCGCTCGAGGAGCGATGCGCCTCCGCCCGGTCGGCGACCTGATAGGACATCCCCGGCCCTATGGTGAAGCGGCGGCCGTCGCTGAGCTCGGTCTCCAGACGGCCCTCCAGCACCAGCAGCACATGGCCCTTCTCGCACCAATGATCGGCCAGGTAGCCGGGCGTGTATTCGACCATGCGGACCCGGATCTCGCCATAGAGGCGGGTCCGCCAGATGGCCTTTCCGGTGGTGCCTGGATGCTCGCTCGGCGCCACCTCGTCCCAAGCCTGGACGGTGAAAGGGATATCGCTCATTCGCATCTCGTTCGCTCCCCTTGCCTCGCATTTCCCGGCCGTGTACTCGGTGGTGGCCCGCCCCGGGCGGCGCGCGCATCCAGCGGGAGCCAGCCTCATGAGCTATACCCGACTCTATCCCGTTTCGTGGGAACAATTTCATCGCGACGCCAAGGCGCTCTCGTGGCGCCTGGCCGACGTGCGCGAATTCGCCGGCATCGTCGCCATCACCCGGGGCGGTCTGGTGCCGGCGGCGATCGTCGCCCGCGAGCTCGACCTCAGGCTGATCGATACGATCTGCGTCCGCTCCTATCGCGACACCAGCCGGGACGCGCCGGAGATGATCAAGCCGCTCGAATCGGACGACGAGAGCTGGCTGATCGGCGACGATCTGGTCCACACGGGCGGCACCGCGCAGGTGGTGCGCCGGATGCTGCCGAACGCCCACTATGCCACGGTCTACGCCAAGCCCGAGGGGCGCCCGATGGTCGATACCTATGTCACCGAGGTGAGCCAGGACACCTGGATCCTGTTCCCTTGGGACAGCGAGCTACGGCCGGCCCGCACCGTCGTCGAATTGACCCAGGACGAATGAGCCGGGGCACGCCCGCCCATGATACGGGATCGCGCCGTCCTTTATCTCGGCATCGCCCAGACCTTGGCCTGGGCCGGGATGTTCTATGTCTTCCCGGCATTGCTGTTGCGCTGGGAGGCGGCCTTGGGCTGGTCCAGGGCGGAGCTCACCGGCGCCATAACCGTGGCGCTGTTGCTCTCGGCCCTGGCCTCGCCGCTGGCGGGCCGGCTGATCGACGCCGGCCGTGGCCCCGTGATGCTGGCGGGCGCCACGTTGCTCGGCGGCGTCTCTTTGATCGGCCTCTCGGTCGTGACGGAGGCCTGGCAGTTCTATCTCGTCTGGGCGCTTCTCGGCGTGATGATGGGGGGCTCGCTCTACGATCCTTGCTTCGCGCTGCTGACCCGGGCGCGCGGGGCCGAGGCGAAGCGGAGCATCATCCAGATCACCTTGATGGCGGGTTTCGCCAGCACGATCAGCTTCCCGGCGGCCCATGCCCTGGCGGACGCCTACGACTGGCGGGTCGCGGTGCGAATTTTCGCGGTCGTCGTCATCATCGTCGGCGCGCCGCTGATGTGGGCGGGCGCGCGCTCGGTGGAACGCGCCGGCAAGCACGGCGGTGGCGCGCCGTTGGCGGCGGCGGGGCGCCGGCCGGCGATCTTCGCCTCGCCGCTATTTTGGCTTTTGGGGATCGGCTTTGCCTTCGCCGCGGTCATTCATGGCGGGACGGTGCAGCATCTGTTGCCGATGCTCGACGATCGCGGGATCCGGGCGGATGTCGCGGTGCTGGCGGCGTCCTTCATCGGGCCGATGCAGGTGGCGGGCCGGATCGCCGTGATGGCGGCCGGGCGTCACCTCTCCAACCACGCTGTCGCCGTCGGCAGCTTTTTCCTGATGGCCGTGGCGATCCTGTTGCTGTTCGCCTCGGGGGGCGCGCCGCTGCTGGTGGTCGGCTTCGTCATCCTGTTCGGCGCCGCCGTCGGCACCCTCAGCATCATCCGGCCGGTGATCACCCGCGAGATCATGGGCGAGGCGCATTTCGGCGCCAAGTTCGGCGCCATGTCGATGCTCTTTCTGGCGGGCTCCGCCGCCGCGCCCTATCTCGCCTCGCTGCTCTGGAGCGTGGGCGGCTACGACCTGGTCCTGCCCTGTCTCGGGGTCCTGGCGTTCCTGGGCCTCGGCCTCTATCTCGCCGCCCGGCGCGTTGCGCGCGGGACCAGTCCATAGAGCAATATCCGGACGGGCTATTTCGACTTCGGGCTCTGGCGGCGCCTGGTGGCGCGCGTCTTGGCCGCCGCTTTCGGCGCGCCGGCCTCCAATTCGGCGATGCGCGCGGCCAGGCGCTCGTTCTCCAGCCGGGCCTCGCGCGCCATCTCCTTCGCCACCTGGAACTCCTCCCGCGTCACCAGGTCCATGCGGTCGAGAAAGCGTTCCAGGCGCTGGCGCGCAAGCCCTTCCGCCTCCTTGCCGGCGCCCTGGGCGATGCCGGCGGCGGCGGTGGCGAGCTTGGCGAGATCATCGAGCAGTTTTCGCGGCGCGGACATCGGCGAGCTCCCGGCGGTCGGCGATACTCGGGACTATGCGGCGGCCGGTGGCCGAGGGCAATATGTGGCACCCGTGCGAACCGCCGCCGAGTTGGAGCATCCCCGTTCATGTCCGCCACGCATCCGCGACGCCTGCACGTCTACGACGGTCCGCTCGTCGAGGGAAAACGCTGGGACCACTACGTCGCCCGCGACGACGACATCTTCATCTGCACCCCGCCCAAGTGTGGCACCACCTGGATCCAGGCGATCTGCGCCCTGCTGATCTTCGGCCGGCCCGATTTGGCCGTGAAGCCGGGCGTCGTCTCGCCCTGGATCGACACGAACCTGACGGTGCTGGAGGATACCCTGGCGATGCTGGAGGCGCAGACCCATCGCCGCTTCATCAAGACCCACACGCCGCTCGACGGCATCCCGTTCCTCGCGGGCCACGTCTATCTCACGGTCTACCGCGATCCGCGCGACGTCTTCCTCTCCTGGCGGGCGCACGCCGGCAACCTGAAGAGCGGAATTACCGACAACCGCCTGGCGCTGGACGTGAACGAGGGCTTCCGCCAATGGTGCCGGGCGCCGTTCACGCCCCCCGCCGCCGAGGGATTTTGCCTGGCGCGGATCGTCCATCACTATCGAGGCTTCAAGGCCTTCGCGCATCTCGACGAGATCCACTTCCTCCACTACGCCGACATGAAGCGGGACTTGCCGGGGGCGATGGCGCGGATCGCCCGCATCCTCGGCCTCGACGTGGGGGAGGCGTTGCTGGGCGAGCTGGCGGCCGCGGCCGGTTTCGACAACATGAAACGCAACGCGGAACAGTTCGTGCCGGATGCCGGCCGTCTCGAATGGCGCAGCACGGACGCGTTCTTCGCCAGCGGCGCCAACGCGCAATGGCGCGAGGTCCTGCGCGCCGAGGATCTCGACCTCTATGACGCGCGAATGCGCGAGCTGTTGCCGGGCGACGAGATCGCCTGGCTACAGGCGGGCGAGGGTTGAAGGCCGGGTCGCGGCGGCGTGGAACGATCGGCGTTCGCACAGCACCGGGGGAGCCCATGCCGTCAGCCAAAACCTCCGTCGAGACGACCCGCGATTGCCTCGACGTCATCGATCGTCCGAATCCCGAATTCAACGCCTTCATCACGGTGATAGCGGAGCAGCCGCTCGCCGAGGCCGAGGCGATCGCGGCCCGCACCCTCATACCGGCCCTCGCCGCGCGCACGGTGTCTCCGAGGGCCGAGGCGGTGGTGGCGCGGGCCGGCATTCGCTAAGCTCGATGTCCGATTCTCGACGACGGGGCCATGCCCATGAGCCAACGCCTCACGATCGCGCTGCTGGACGAAATCCAGGACGGCTTCAATGCCCATGACGTCGAGGCCATCCTCTCCCACTTCACCGACGATTGCGTTTGGCTGATGGCGCGCGGGCCGAGGGCGCCGGAGGGGCGGCGCTGTCGGGGCAGGAGTGAAATCGGCGAGGTTCTCCGCGCGCGCTACCATGAGATCCCGGACATGCGCTGGGAAGAGATGCGCCACTGGATCGTCGACGACACCAAGGCGCTGTCCGAATGGGTGGTCCGCGGCACGCCCCGGGACGGCCCAGCCTTCGAATACCTCGGCTGCGATCTCTGGGAGTTTCGCGACGACCTTGTCGCCAAGAAAGACACCTATTGGAAGTTCATCGCCTGAGGCCCCGGGGCCGGGCGAGGGGGAGGGTATCATGCGTGTGGCGATGATCGGCGGCGGCATGATCAGTGACGTGCACCTGAAGGCGCTCGCGGCCCACCGCCATGTCGACCTCGCCTGTCTGGTGGAGCCGAACCCAACGGTCCGCGAGGCCCAGGCGGCCAAGTACGGGATCGCGCGCGGCTGCGCCGATCATCGCGAGGTGTTGGAGGATCCGAGCATCGAGGCCGTCGACGTCGCGGTGCCGCACTACCTCCACTGTCCGATCACGCTCGATGCGCTGGCGGCCGGCAAGCACGTGATCTGCGAGAAGCCGATCGGCCTCAATCTGGACGAGGCCGACCGGATGATCGAGGCGGCCGAGGCTTCGAGCGGACGCTTGCTGGTCAAGAAATACCTGCGCACCTGTCCGCACCACACCATGGCGCGGCAGATCATCCGCTCGGGCGGCATCGGCCGGGTCTATCTCGCCACCGGTTTCATCTCCGTCCAGCAGCGCCACATCGAGAACGATGCCGACAACTGGCGCGGCAATTGGGAGAAGGCGGGCGGCGGCATGTTGATCGACGGCGGCGTCCACCTGATCGACCTGATGCAGTTCATGCTGGGCCGCGCGACGGCGGTCAGCGCGACGGCCAAGCGGCTGGTCGCCGAACACCCCGAGAAGGCGGACGATACCGCGGCAATCACGATCGAATACGGCGACGGCGCGCTTGCCAACATCGTCTGCACCAATGTCGATGTCGCCCTCGGGCCGATGACCTGGGAGAAGATGTTCCTCGGCACCGAGGGCGCGCTCCACGTCTTCGAGCGGGACGGCGTCACCCGCCTGGTCAAGACGATCGCCGGCACTTCGGAAGAGTTGGTGCGGGTCGAGAACTGGTGGGAGCGGGCCAACATCGACGCGGTGACCCATCTGATCGATTGCCTACGCGACGGAAGCGCCCCCAATGCCAGCCTGGCCGAGGCGCGCCACGACCTGGAGGTGGCGCTCGCCGGCTATCGCTCGGCCAAGGAGGGTCGGCGGATCGATCTGGCCCGACGGACATGAGCGAGCGCGAGGAAAGATCCGAGTCGCGCGGCTTCGGCCCGGAGCCGATCGCCATTCGCGATTCCAAGTTGACGGTGGGGATTCTCGTGGCTCCGTGCCTCGCCATCGTGGGCATCGGCCTCTGGGGCCTGCTGAGTGGACAGAGCCTGCTCGGCGGCGGCGTCTGGACGCAACTGGCGGCGATCGGCATCGCTGCCTTCGTCGGCGTTACCCTGCTGCGGATGGGCCTCGATCCCGAGCCGGTGGTGCTGATCGACCGCCGCGGCGTCACCTGCCGCCGTCCCGACGTCGGCCTGATCCCGTGGCGTGCGGTCATCGCGATCAGCGTCGCCCGGACGGTGGTGGTCCGCCAGTTGGTGCTGATCACCGTCGACGAGAGCGAGCTCGACGAGGCGGCGCGGGAGATCGTCCAGAGCCGGATCTCATTGTTCAGCGCGCTCTCCCGCAACGTCGCCCAATTGGAGCGCCGCTCGGTCGGCCACGGCACCATCAGCGTCTCGGTTTCGAGGTATATCATGCCGCTCGACGAGCTCGAGTCGCGGATCGACGACATGGTCCGCCGCCACGGCATTCGGCGGCGAGCACCCTGGTGAAGAAGAGGAGTGAATCGATGAGCACGGAGACGATCGGTTTCATCGGTCTCGGCAACATGGGCGGTGCGATCGCGCGGCGGATCGCCGGCGCTGGATTCCCGATGGTGGCCTACGACATCGCCGGCACCGCCGAGCGGGCGCCCGAGGGCGCGGGGCTCGCCCAATCGGTGGGCGAGGTGGCGCGACGTTCGGGCGCGATCTACCTCAGCCTGCCGAGCCTCGCCTCCTTCGAGACCGTGGTGGCCGAGATCGCCGAGGCCGCCGTCGGCGCGGATGCCGTGGTGGTCAACACCTCGACCGTGGGACCGCCCGCGGCCCTCGCCGCCGCCCAGCGATTGCGGGAAAAGGGCATCGCCTTCGCCGACGCCCCGGTCTCGGGCGGCGTGCCCCGGGCCGAGGCGGGACGACTCTCGGTCATGTTCTCGGGCGAGGCGGCGCTGCTGGGGCGCCTGCGTCCCTGCTTCGAGAGCTTCGGCGCCAACATCTTCGATATCGGAGCGGAGCCCGGCCAGGCGCAGCGGATGAAGCTGGTGAACAACACTCTGGTGATCTCCGCCATGACCACGATCGCCGAGGCCCTGGCCTACGGCGAGAAGGGGGGGCTGGATCTTGCGACCATGCTGGAGGTGATCAACGTCTCGACCGGGCGGAACTTCGTCTCCGAGCACATCTATCCCCGCCACGTCGTCACCGAGAGCTATGATTCCGCCGGCGGCGGCGCCATCATCCGCAAGGATCTGTCGCTCTTCGTCCAGGAGGCCAGCGGCGAGGGCCGCCGCCACGGCGTCGCCACCGCCGCCCTGGAGCTGGTCGAGGCGTACGACGACGCGCGGCCGGGGAGCGATCAGACCGAAATGTATCCCTACGTCCGCGACGGCGAATAGCCGCCGCGTCGCCAAACGCCTCGCCGCGGCACGCTCCGAGAGGGCCGGCGACACCCGGGCAAACACCGTCGAGGCCGGCGACGGCGCGCCGGAATTCCGTTCGCGGATCCGACGGAAAACCTGCGTCGCGCCGCTCGAACCCCCAGATCCCATGCGCCCGGATTTCCCGGATGGAGGTGGTGATTGTTGATGTCAAAGGGCAATTTTTATATAAGAATCAATATGTTGAAGTTACGCGGAGGGCTCGGCCTTGGCACACCCGAGGGCTGAAGCAAAGCGAGCGCCGCCTCGGGTCGAGCGGCGTGGTGCTCGCGAGCCGGCTCACCAGCGCGTCGGCCAGGGCGAGGGCGCTAGGAGCGTGAGCAAGAAGGCCAGGCGGGGCAGGACTAGGAATGTACCAGAGGGGGATGGCCTCGTGCGACGGCCGCGGGTTGGGCGAATGTCGGCTTCTCTATCGCGTCCTCGGTCAAGCCCTTTCTGGTTACGTCATGCCATATTCCTTCTTCACGTCGTTCCGCACTGGCGGATGTTGCCGCACGGGGCTCTTGCTTCTCTTCGAGGTTGGCGCGTGGCCACCTCATGATGGGATCAGAGGATGAGGCGGTTCAATCTTTCGCGCGTCCTTGCCGCCGGTCAGCGGCAGGGTCTACCGACATTACGAACTCACCCCACCCGTCGTTCCCGTGAGGACATCTCTCTGCCTAAGCAGAACTCGTTGATCTCCTTGTCAGTACAGTCGAAGGTTCAATCCGCCTTGACGGCGTCAGCAGGGCCGTTGCTCCAGCGGAACTCGGTGCCGTCGACCCACATGCGGTGCAGAACTACGGCCAGGCGCCTCGCGACGGCGACGATGGCACGGCGCATGCCACGTCGCTGGGCCACTCGCATGCCCCACGCCTTCAGCCAGGACCATTTCCGGCCGTGGGCGAGGAGGGACTGCGCGGCCTCGTACAGCATCGTGCGGAGCATGCTGTCGCCGCACTTGGACACGCGACCATCATAGTCGATCTCGCCGGACTGGAAGCGCTTCGGCGTCAGGCCGACATGCGCGCCGACCGCCCTGGAGTGAACGAAGCGCTGCGGCTGATCAATGGTAGCCCGGTAGGTCAGCGCGACGACCACGCCGACGCCGGGTGCCGTCACGAGCCGTCGGCAGACCGGGTCATGGCGGACCGTGTCGAGCACCATTTTGTGGAGGACCGCGAACTGCCGGCGCATCACTCGCCGGACGGTGAGCAGCGGTTCCACAATAGCGGCCAGCTTCGGAAAGTCTTCGACCAGCTCGCGGATCCGCGCCTCGTACCCGCGGGTGCTGACCATGCCCACCTTGAGACCGAAGTTGCGCAGCGTCCCGCGTAGATCGTTCTCGACGTCGAGCAGTTTTCTCTGGAGCAGCTTGCGGCTGGTCAGCAGCATCCGCTGCTCCTGGGCAACCAGGGTCTTCACATGCACCGGCTTGAACAGCCCGACCCGCATCATCTGGGCGATGCCGCGCGCATCGTTGCGGTCGCTCTTGTTGATCTGCTGCCCCTTGAGCAGTGCTTTCATGTGCCGAGTCTCGACGCAGACAACCGGCAGCCCGGCGGCGGCAAGACCGTTGACCAGCCATTGCGAGAGCGGACCGGCTTCGATCCCGATCCGGCCATAGGCCACGCCGATCGAGGTCAGCAGCGTGACGATGTCGTCCGGCTCGGTCGGTACTTTCCGCTCCAACACCACCTCGCCAACCTCGTCGACGACGCATACCGCCGTCTCCTTCACCGAAACATCCAGACCTACGAAATGTGCCATCGTCATCGCTCCTTCCTCGATGTTCGAGGTCAGGGCGACCCCGATTTATCGATCATGCGTGAAGGGGCTGCCATCATCCTGATATCATCAGCCACAGCCGCCGCGATATACCATCTTTCGCTCAGGTCACGTCCGGTGTACCCCCAAGACTTGCCGAAATATTAGCAGGTGCTAAACGGAAAATGTTGACCCACTCCGGAACTCCCGCATTTCAAAGTCATCCTTTTAATTTAGGCTTCCATGCCATCGCCAAGGCGGAAACGACCGAACCCAATGCCATGACCGCGAATGCCCAAAGCCAGGCCACGGGCTCGTCGCGGCCACCACCCAGGTCGACCACCAACCCGACGGCAAGAGGGCCAAGAAAACCAAATGTGAAACCGACCATGCCAAACAGGGCCAGAGCCGCCGCCCGTGTTGCTCCCGTTGAAGCCGCCACAACGCCGCCAGCGATGGCGCCGACATCGCCATAGCTGGTAACGCTGTGAATCAACAGCATGGCAAGTACGAAAACATAGGGTCCGGACGCCTGCCAACCAAGCATGCCGCAAGCCAAGACAGACGCAAGCGATACCGCGAAAATGACAGGCTTGCGACCCCATCTGCCCCCCAGCTCCGCAATGGCGAGGTTCAACGGTACCGCGATAACTACAGATCCCCAGCTCCGCAATGGCGAGGTTCAACGGTACCGCGATAACTACAGATAGCGCAGCAACCGTAGTCGGATTCCAATCCAGCGAGGTATTCTCGTTTAGCGCCGCATTGTAAGCCAAGAACGGAACGAACCAAACACGAATGGCGAAAACCTCCCAGAGATTTCCAGCATAGGCGATGACATAACGAACAATCTCTGCATCTCGGAGCGCCTCTCCGAAATCGGGAAACAATCTACCTGACCGAGTTTCGTTCCCATCCAACGGCGGACCGATCAAAAGAAGTGTCGGCAGAGACAGCAAGGACCCGATGCCGGCCGCCACGAATGCGGCCTCCCACCCCAGCGACCTCGAAAGCAGACCAGCGACCATGAACGAGCACCCGCTGCCGACTGCAAAAGCACCCGTGTAATAAGCACTGGCACGGGTTTGCGGTTCACCGACCAAACGGTCCGCAAGCATTTTCATTCCGACGATATGAATGCCGGCAAAGCCAATTCCAGCCACAAAACGCAAAACGAGCGCCCACCAGAACCCATCGGCAAATAGCGCAACGCTAAAGGAAGCGACCGTGCTGATGAGTGCCGCGACGGCATAGACAATGCGCCCATCCATCCGGTTGGCGGCGCCGGTCAGGAAAGGCAACGCGACGGCGTAACCCGAAAAATATATCCCGCCGAGCCATCCAATCTGCGAAGCGTCCATTTCCCATAGGATCGCTAACTCCACGGAGAGCGCTGGAACCGCCACAATCGGTAACTGGCCAAGTATGAGGCCCACTGACATCGAAAAGATAATTAAAACCGGTGATCGACTCATCAATTCGTTATCATGCAGCAATGCATTCCCTTTATTGTCGAGCCAGCTCGGGCGCGCGGATTACAGGAATCCCCCCGCCGAGCCAGCGTCCCGTCTCGAGTGTGATTACCGCTGCCCTGATATTTTGTCCAACAACACGTGACGGAGGATCTTCCCGGCCGCATTGAGCGGCATTTCGTCGACGAAGTAGATACGCTCCGGGCACCGGTAGCTGGCAAGGTGGTAGGCCTGGGTCAGGCCTGGGGTGAGGTCCTGCATCTTGTTTTGGCTCGTGCTTCCCATGCCTTGATGATCCTGTTGCCGGAGGAATAGTGCAGGCCCGCCTCGTCGGCGATCCGGCGCATGGTGTAGCCATGGTCGCGATAGGCCCGCGCCAACCATTGCGCGCGATCGCGCTCGCAGAGGGCGTCGAGAGTTTCGGGCGCGGCGCCCGTCAGCGGAACTTCCGAACGCGCCGTCCGCGCCGCCTCGCGGAGGCCGCCCGGGAACGCCTCGCCACCCACGACAGGCCGATGCAAAATGCAAGACCTGACCACAAATTCCATACCCATATGGGTGACGACGGGCCTACACCGTAATGATCTAAATTGGCTGTAAGCGGATGCGAGGCCGAAAGGCGATCCGGCAACGTTTCATTTATGATAGGTTGAGAACATGACCTCGAAACGGAACACGCGGCCGCGCGCCGGCGAAGAACTGAACCGCCGCCAAGCCTTGGCACGGCTTGGGCTCGGCGTCACGGCGGTCTATGCGGCGCCGGTGCTGCTGACCTTAAGCGAAGCCAAGGCCAGTGCGAGCTCGGGTGGTGGCTCCGGCGGTACTGGCGGATAGGGTGGCTCCGGCGGTACTGGCGGTACTGGCGCGAGCGGTGCTTCTGGCGCTTCCGGTGCTTTAGGCGGCAGCGGGCCATCCGGTCCGAGTCTGCCCTCAATTCCAAGCACGGCGTCGGCCCCCAGCACGGCTTCCGGCCCCAGCCAGGCGTCGGGACCAAACGGACCCTCGGGCTCGATCCTCCTGTAATTCGAGACGGGCAACGCAAATCGCTCGCACGGAACCGCTTTCACCAACGCCTGGATGGCGCGGTGAGGGAGGCGTGACAGCGTGAGCGACGACTCGGTGAAGGTGACCTTCAATCGACTTTCAGCCCCGGTCGAGATCGCCCGGGACGATCGCCTGCTGGCCTGCCTGGAACGAATCCTGCCGGGCTGGCACTTCCTCGAGAACGAAAACGCGGGCCCTGCAAGCACCAAGCTCCACGGCCGCAAGTATGGCTATCACCTGACGTCGCCCCGGCTCGAAAAATCGAAGCGATACCAACACGAAGTCGACGCGGTCTGCGCCCTCATCGTCGAGCTCGTCTGGGGCTACCTCGAGGAGCATCCAGAGCTGCTATGCCTGCACGGCGCGGCGGCCGAGTTCTCCGGCAGGCTCGTGGTCTTCCCGAGCCGCTATCGGGCCGGCAAGAGCCTGCTCTCGGCGGCCCTGGCGGCCAGGGGCGTGCGCCTCTTTGCCGACGACGTTCTGCCGGTTCTCCGGCCGGCGCCGGGTCAGGCCGTAAACGGCATCGCGCCCGGCATCCAGCCGCGTCTGCGCCTGCCCCTGCCGGACAATCTGGATCGCCTGACCCGAGACTTCGTCACTCGCCGGCGCGGGCCGGAAAGCAAGCGCTACCGCTACCTCGCGCTGACGGCGGAGGAATTGGCTGCGGCCGGCGAGAGCGCCCCCATCGGCGCCTTCGTGCTGCTGGAGCGAGACGACGATGCGTCCCTGGACTTGTCGCCGCTCGCCGCCGACGAGGTCCTGCGTCACGTGATCTGGCAGAATTTCGCCCGCGACCGCGGGGCTGCCCGCATCTTGGACGAGCTCCACGGCGCCGTCGTGGCGGGCCAGCACTATCGCCTGCGCTACAGCTCCACCGATGCGGCGGCGGCGCTGCTGCTGCAACGGTTCATGGCCTGGGAAATCTCAGGGATCACCGAGGAGGCGCCGCGCGCGTCCCCGCCTGCCTCGGACCCCTCGCCCGGCGCCGATCCGCTCCCGCCGAGCAGCTATCTTCGGCGCCCGGAAGTGGTCGAGAAGACCGTCGGCGACGAACAGTTCCTAGCCGAGCTCGACGGCACCCGGATCTATCATTTGAACCCGACCGCGGCGGCCGTCTGGCGTCTCTTGGCCGAACCTCGGACCGAGGCCGAAATAGTCGAGATCGTCCAGGCCGCCTTTCCCGAGGTCGATCGGAGACGAATCCAAGCGGAGATCGGGGCGCTCATCGAAAGCCTCCGCGCCAAAGGACTTCTCGTCGGCGCCCGAGCGGTCGAATAGCGGACAGGGTACCGCGGATCCGTGCCCCGGGCTCAGTTCAGATACTCTGGCGCTTCGTTGTCGAGAATACGGCGGCGCGTCGGTCGAGATTGTGGAGATTGTCGGGAAGTGGCGCTGCGGCATCATCCGAGTCTATGGTGTTGGAGTCGATTTGCTCGGCTTGCTGCAATGACCAGCGCCACACATGCACCGGCCGGGCAATGTTCTTCGATTCCTGCACACACAGATCCTCGAACACTGCATCCAGTCGATCGCGAACGTCCTCATGGACCCGACGTGAAATGGCGATGCCGCCGGGTTCGGCGATCTCCTGCAAGCGTGCGGCGACGTTCATGCCGTCTCCCAGAATGTCCTCACCGACGATGATAATTTTGCCCAGGTTGACGCCCACGCGGAAGGTGATGCGCGTGTCCTCCGGCTCCTCTGCGCTGCGTGCCGCCATGCCTTCCTGAACTTCGGCAGCGCATTGCGTAGCGTTCGCGACCGATGGGAAATCCAGCAGCAGTCCGTCGTCCATCGTCTTGACGATGCGTCCGCCGTGATTTCGGCCTCGCTCATCCGCCGCCGGCCGGCCACCTGTCCGCCCGCGCGCCTTCGCCGCGTCCAGCCCGGCCATGGGCCGCTCGACGTCTCGCGCGCAATCCGATGGCGAGTCCCGATGTGGAAGCACGGCGTTGCCGAGGGCCCGAAAGGCTGGTTCAATTGGCCACCGCTCGGAACGGCGAGGGAGAGATTGATGAAGCTCGACACACGGCCGCTCGCGCCGAACCTCGGGGCGGAGGTTTTGGGCATCGACCCGCTGGCGCCGATCGAGCGGGAGACGCGGGCGGCGATCCGCGCCGCGCTCGACGAATTCTCGGTCCTGCTGTTCCGCGCTCCGGCGGTGGACGACGACCAGCAGATCGCCTTCTCCGAGATCTTCGGACCGCTCGAGATCACCCTCAAGTCGAATCCCGCGGCCGGTAGTCATTTCGCGCGACAGTCCAACATCGACATGGCGAGCGGTGAGATCATCCCGCCCGAGGATCGCCGCATGCTCTACCAGATCGGCAACACCCTGTGGCACAGCGATTCTTCCTATAAGGAGGTGCCGTCCTACTGCTCGATACTGTCGGCCCGCGAGGCGCCGCCCGAAGGTGGCGACACCGAATTGGCCAGCACCCGCCTGGGCTACGCCGCCCTCGACGCGGCGACGCGGGCGCGGATCGAGCCGCTGGTGGTCGAGCACGACATCGTCTATTCCCGCGGCCTCTGCGGCCACGACGTGCTGACCGACGAGATGAAGGCCGAGACCCCGCCGACGCGACATCGCCTGGTCAGGGTCAACCCGGCGAACGGCCGGCGCTCGATGCTGATCGGCGCCCACGCCTCGCACATCGTCGGCTGGCCGAAGGCGGAGGGCCGCGAACTGCTGGCCGAGATGCTGGCGGTCACGACGCGGCCGGAACATTGTCTCAGCCACCGGTGGGGGGAAGGCGATATCATCGTCTGGGACAACCGCGCCTGCCTGCACCGCGCGACACCCTATGATGCGGCCAAATTCCGCCGCCTGATGCAGCGCACCACCGTCGCCGGCACGCACGCGACCATCCGAAGCGTCTGACGACGCGCCACGGCCACGCCCGAGAGGAGCCCCGATGCGTATCGGCCATACCTTCCCGACCACCGAAATCGGCAACGACGCCGGTGTAATTCGCGACTACATTCAGGCCATCGAGGGCATGGGCTACGACTATGTCACGATCCTGGAGCACGTGGTGGGCGCGCGCGAGGCGGTGGCCGACGACTGGCGGGCCTATTACACCCGCGACCGCCCGTTCCACGAGCCCTTCGTGCTGATGGGATTTTTTGCGGCGGCGACGAGGCGAATTCGCTTCAAGACCGCGATCCTGATCCTGCCGCAGCGCCAGACCGCACTGGTGGCCAAGCAGGCCGCCGAGATCGACACCTTGAGCGGCGGTCGCCTCGAGCTCGGTGTCGGGCTGGGCTGGAACAGGATCGAGTTCGACGTGCTGGGCGAAAAATTCTCCAACCGCAACCGGCGAATGGAGGAGCAGATCGAGGTCCTACGCCGGCTCTGGTCGGACGAGTTGGTCAGCTTCGAGGGCGAATATCATCGGCTCGACGACGTCGGTATCAACCCGCTCCCGGTTCAGCGGCCGATCCCGCTCTGGATCGGAGCCTTCGCCGACGTCGCGGTGGCGCGCGCCGGGCGGATCGCCGACGGCTGGCTGCTGAATCCCCGCCTTCGTCCCGACAACGCGGCCCAGGCGGTGATCAAGGTGTTCCGAGCGGCGGCGAGCGAGGCCGGGCGGGAGGCCAACGCGCTGGGCCTCGACGTCACCATCTGGGCCCATCAAGGCGGGCCGGAGGAGTGGCGGGCGCTTTACGACGGCTGGCGAGCGATGGGGGCGAGCCACCTCACCTTCCGCACCATGCAGTCCGATTTCGCCGACGCCCAGGGACACTTGGAGGCGGCGGGTCGCTTCATGGACACAATTCCCGGGCGTTGAGCCGGGGCCGCGCGACGACGAGCCCGAGGTGCGGTATTTCCTCTATATCTCGCCCTTCTTCCCGCCGTTGGCCCGCACCGGCGCGTTCCGGGCGTTGAAGTTCACCCGTCATCTGCCGGACCAGGGCTGGCAACCGGTGGTGCTGGCCGACCTCTGGCCCGGCGCGGCGGTGGACGCGGCGCTGGCCGAGGCGGTGCCGGGCGACACCCCGGTGGTGCACGATTATGGGCCGAGGGCGGCCGAGGCGATTCTGGCCGCGGCCCCGCCGCTGCCACGTGCCGCTGGCCGGCCCTCGCCCGCCAGGCCGGCGGGCCTCTTTCGCGGGCGGGAATGGCTGCCGCTCGGCGCGGCGGCGTTCGCCATCCCCCATGCGCTCCGCGCCGCCCGGCGCGTGCTGGCGGCGCACCCGGTCGAGGCGATCATGGTCAACGCCGATCCGGTCGCGGCGCTGGTGGTGGGCGAGCGACTGGCGGCGGAGAGCGGACTGCCGCTCGTCGCCGATCTCCGCGATCCCTGGGGTCCCTGCGAGCTCCGCCGTCCGCTCCGCCCGGCGACGACGCGGGCGATCGAGGGTCTCGCCGAGCGCCGCGTGGTGCGGCGCGCGGCGGCCGTGATCCTCAACACCGAGACCACGGCCGACGACTACCGCCGCCATTACCCGAACGTCGCGGCGAAACGCTTCAGCTTCATCCGCAACCACGGCGATGGCGCGTTGATCCGCTCAGGCGAGGCACCGGCGCCCGCCTTCGAGGTCTTCACGCTATTGTTCCTGGGCGGTTTCAGCCGCTTCGTCCGGCCGGACCCGCTGCTGGCGCTGCTGGCGGAGCTGAAACGTCGCGGTCACGGGCCGGAGGCGGTTCGCCTGGCGCTGACCGAGCGGCTCGACGTCGAGAGCGAGCGGCGGGCGGAGCAACTCGGCCTCGCCGCGATGATCGAGACGGTCGGAAACCTGCCCTACCGCGACGTCGGCAAACTGATCGACGCGGCCGACGTGGGGACCCTGATCGCGCCCAGCCGCCAGCGGGTGCAGGCCAAGTTCTACGACTACGTCACCGGCGAGCGGCCGATCCTGGCGATCGGCGAGAGGCACCCGGAGCTCGACGCGATCCTGAGCGAGACCGAGGCGGGCCGGCGGATCCGACCGGGCGCGGTGCCGGAGATGGCGGATTGGGTGGAGCGCCATCTGGCCCGGGGCCGCCATCCGACGGCGCCGCGTCCGCCCGGGGCGAGGCGGGAATTTTCCAGCCCGCGCGCGGCGGAACGCCTGGCGCGGCTGCTGGAAAAGGTGGCGGGCCGGTGAGCGCGGGGGCACGAATCGACGTCGTCTACACCTGGGTGGACGATAGCTTCCCGGGCTATGGCGAGGAGATGGCGCGCCATGCCGGCACGGTGCACGACCGCAACCCGAACCGGACGCGGGACAACCTCGAATTGCTGAAATACAGCCTGCGCGGCCTCGCCCGCCGGGTGCCGTGGGCCGGCCGGGTGCATCTGCTCACCTGCCGGCCGCAGCTGCCGGATTGGCTCGATTGCGAGGCGCCGGGGCTCCGCATCCACCACCATGACGAAATCATGGATTCCACGATCCTGCCGACCTACAACTCCTTCGCGATCCTGAGCCACCTGCATCTGATCCCCGGCCTCTCGGAGCGCTTTCTCTACGTCGAGGACGACATGCTGTTCGACGCCGAGGTGGCGAGAACGCATTTCCTGGCGCCTGACGGGCGGATCGTGGTGCGCCGCCGGCTCGGCCGGACGGCGCATCCGTCGCGTCGCGACGACGAGACGACGTCGCCCTGGAACGCCTCGCTCGCCCGGGCCAACCATCTGCTGGACACCGCCTTCGGGGCCGCGCCGCGCCACGTCGTCAACCACGTGCCGCTGTTGATCGACAAGGCCATCTGGACCGAGATGCTGGCGCGCTGGCCGGACGAGGTCCGCCTGACGCGGGAGAGCCGCTTTCGCCGCGCCGGCAACATCGCGCCCGAACACCTCTACCCCCACTACCTGCTGGCGATCGGTGTCGGCATCGCAGCACCACTCGCCGAGACCTATCGCCGAACGCTCTATTTCGGCCTCGGGAACAGTTTGGCGATGGCCCGCCTCGCCATGGCGCTGATCCGCCTGATGGCCCCGCGCACGCTGGCGCTCAACGACAATTTCGACGCTTCACCCAACCCGCGCGTGGTCGCCGCCGTCCGCGCCTTTCTGGAGCGGCGCTATCCGATGCCTTCCCCGTTCGAAAAGGCGTTGCTCTAGTGAAGCCGGGCCGGGCGATCGTGCTCCGCCAACAGGGCCTCGACCGCGCGGGAGATGGTGCTCCAGACCTGGGCCTGCTCCACATCGCCCTGGCGGCGGTACTCGGTGATGGTGCGGGCGACGAGGCTCCGGGCGCCGACGCCATAGAGCATCACCGAGCCGCGAGCCGCGAGCCAGATGTCGCTGTCGGGGATCGTGTGTTCGGGGGTTTGCATCCCACTGCCTCCGAGAGTTTTCCGTCCGGGAAACGCAGAGCAAGGAACGGGCCGAAACCAGGGCATTGAATTCGTTGCCGATTTCGCGGTCCACCTCACCCTCGGGCAATTCCTGCCGGGCCGATCCGGCCGTGGTAGCCTCGATGCGTGGGCGGAGCGGAGGCGCCGGATGTCGGAGGGCGAAGGCGAGGCACGGCCGATCGTGCTGTTCGACGGCTACTGCGTCATCTGCAATGCCGGCGTCGATCTGCTGTTGCGGGTGGATCGGCGTGGCGTGTTGCGCTATGGCGCGCTGCAAACGGAGGCCGGACGCCGCCTCGCGGCCCGCCACGGCCTGCTCGCCGACGACCCCGACACCTTCTACCTGGTCGAGGACAGGCGCGTTCTGGACCGCGCCGACGCGGCCCTGGCGATCGCCCGCCATTTGGGCGGCCCCTGGCATTTGGTGCGCGTGTTGGGGCTGCTGCCCAAGCGGCTCCGAGACCGTGCCTACGATTATTTGGCCCGCAACCGCTACCGCTGGTTCGGCGTCCGCGACACCTGCCGTCTCCCGAGCCCGGCCGAGCGCGCGCGGTTCCTGGAGTGAGCGGGGTCCTCACCCCCAGATCGTTGCAGCATCTATTCGCGGAAGCTTATAAGGAGACGCGGCGGCCAGTTTCGGTATGCCCTCTTGCGCCCGGTTGGATTGGGGTCGACATAGGTAATTCGTCCACGTTCCAGCAGCGCTTCAAGCTCGACTCTCGCGCGACTTGAAAGAAATGTAGTGTGCTCGTCAACCCATTTAAAGATCTCGGATACCGGCACATCGGTTTGGGCTTGAAAGCGTTCCGCGAGAAATTTAGAAAGCCTTATGGTCTGCGGTGACAGTTCGAAAATATTCCCTTGGGCTGAAACATTGGTGGCTTCTCGGTGATGCGAGAACGAGGCTCCATGCTCGGGATCTACCTTCCACATTGCTTCCTTCATCTTCACAAAACCTCGGACATTTCGCCCGCAAAAGAAGAATGCGTTGTCGCGACCATTTGTCTCATCACGCATCATAAATTTTCTCACGAATGGACCGAGCGTCAAAAGCCGACTTTCGAAGGCATCACAAAAAGCATCTGTCGAATCATCTGCATTCTTGATCGGTCTAAGGTCGTTAACGCCAACCATCGACTTGATCTTTGCAGTAATCTCTTCGTTCTCGTGCTCCTTAAAGCGATTCATGAAGCCGCACATGAAATTTATGAATAGCTCGCTGTGGTCGTTGTGCATGAGCTGTTTCAATGCTTTAAACGGGCTATGTCCGAATCCAAACGGGTCAATGAAGCTAAATGTAGGGCTGGACGTATGTATCCGAAGGTAGTCAATGATTTCGGCTATATTCTCAACAAACACACCATGTTTGATCTCGATGGTTACATTGGGGTGATGCTCTTTCACGGCAGCGGTCGAACGTAAATGTTCCAAACCTTCCAAATCTAAATCAACGAAAAACAATGTCGCCCGAAAGCCTGGGTTGCGTATTACCGTTTCGTTGGCAAGATAGGCGGCGATGACGGGTGAACCGTCCTCCCCGGTCGTATACGCGCCCGGGCCACAAAATCCATCGACATACACGACATGTGGGAAGCCCCTGTTAGCGAGGATGCCGAACCAGGCGCCGAGATAGTTTCTTATGATCTCAAGTTTTGCCCTTGTTCTCGGTGTGCACTCCCAAAGTGGTTCATCGGCCACGATCTATAAGGCCGCCCGCTAGTCCATTGG
>CBDDBZ010000022.1:0-106626 GCA_965225945.1 Alphaproteobacteria bacterium
CTGGAACGCCGCCAGTTAGCGCGGCACATGCTTGGGTCGGATCGCATGGTAGGTACCGCGCAGGGTGTTTTTGAGGTTGCCGAGGGTGGTGTTGACCCATTTGAAGGCGGGCACGGCGACGGCCCCGGGTCCGGAGCCGGTGGATATCGGATGATGCGCACAGCCCCGCGTGGTGACGGCGGTGAAGCAGTTGAGCCCGTCGCTGAAAACGGTCGCCCCAGGGCTCAGGTCGCGCTTGGCCATCTTGGCGATCTCGCTCTTGCGGAAGCCCTTGACGCGGCGCAGCTTGATGCGCACGGGCTGGCCCTCCGCCGTGGTCTGGACGGCGGCGACGAACGGCGTCTTGCCCGGCGCGCCCCGGCCGCGCTTGGCCCCGGAACGCCGGCCGCCGAGGTAGGCATCGTCCATCTCCACCCGCCCGGTGAGCGGCAATTTGGCATCGCGCTCGAGCATGGACTGCATCAGTTTCTGCTTGATCTTCCAGGCCGTGGTCTGGGTGACGCCGAGCCGGCGGCCGAGTTCGAGGGAGGAGATCCCTTTCTTCGATTGGGTCATGTGATAGATCGCCGAGAACCACAGGGTCAGCGCCAGCTTGGTCGCGTGGAAGAGCGTGCCGGCGGTCAGCGAGACTTGATGACGGCAGGCGGCGCATTGGTAGAGTTTTCGCCCGGCGATCTCGCAATGGTGCGTGGCGCCACATCGGGGGCAGGAGAACCCCTCCGGCCAGCGCCAGCGGAAAAGGGCCTCGCGACACTGCTGCTCGGTACCGTACAACTCACGAAAACGCGGCTCGCTGAGCCCCTTCTGGAACTGAACCTTGTTGCGTGGCATTGTGAACCTCCAGAAAAACCACCAAATGTTCAGGATTTGTACCACATCAGTCCGGCTGAGTAAAGTGCGTAATCAGGTCTGGTTTTGTTCACGGCTCGGCCAACACGTCATGATCTGGCCACAACTGTGAAACGATCACGTAGAACATACCTTGCCTATCCGGTTATCACCCACACCCACTATATGTAGTGTGCACCCATTTTCCTGAGTAAAGCTCGGTGCAGGTCGAAGCGGAGATATCTCCGGCGATGCCGAGCAGGGACTCGGACGGCATTGTAGCGCCTTTTAGGCGACACTTTAGCGTGGTGGAAATCCTAATCATTGAGTCGGATTTGGCAAAACGCCACGTTGCATAAAGGACCGTCACTTCATTGAAATTTATCTGAAATCGGAGGTGAACGACACCGATGGAATATTCCAGGAAATCAGAGCTTCATTGAATTGTAGGATTCGAGTGCCGGATTATTCACAAATAGCTCTGTGAACTGGTTTTCAAGTTCGCTCAATACGTCATATGAAGTAAACGGATTGAGGATCACGTTCTTGCGTGTCGCTTCGTCTTCGCTGCGACTCAAAACGCGCAGGAGACTAACAGGCGCGGACGGGTTCTTCGCAACGATTCGTGCCAGCGCGTCGCTTTCTTCGACTAGTGCCGTCAATCGCTCAGACGATGTCGTTTCATCAGCAGCTTCCCGTCTGGCCGTGGGTTTCTTCGTTTTTCCCTTGGTCGCCACCGTTCCGTCCCCCGATGTTAAGTACGTGACGTGAATTAAACTCCGGTTCGGTTTTCAGAACAATCAAGAATTAGCCGGATCGCCTCCTCAATGCGCCTGCGCCGGCCCTTGCCTGCAGTCCAAGGAGACACACTACATATAGTGGGTGTGGGTGATAACCGGATAGGCAAGGAACATACTTCTGGCGCCCCGATTTTACAAGTGTTTACCATCGCGCCGCCGGCGTCGAGAACCGGCCGCCGGCGGCCTAGCAGCCTGTCGGACTTGAGCCGAGGGGTGTGATCTGATTCGATGGCATCGGTTGATTCGCCCGCGATTGATGGAGGCCGTGATGAGCAACTTCCGAGCGGTGGACCGCGAGACGGGGTTTCTGCTGCCGCCGTCGGTGGATGAATGGCTTCCCGAGCGGCATCTGGCGCGCTTCGTGGTCGAGGTGATCGAGCAGTTGGACCTCTCGGCGTTCGTGAAGGCCTATCGCGGCTCGGGCTCGGCGTCCTATCACCCGAGCGTGCTGCTGGGGCTTCTGGTCTACGGCTACGCCACGGGAGTGTTTTTTAGCCGCAAGCTGGAGCGCGCGAGCTATGATTCGGTGGCCTTCCGCTTCATCGCCGCCAACGACCATCCCGACCACGACACCATCGCCAGCTTCCGGCGGCGCTTTCTCGTTTCGATCGAAGGGCTGTTCGTCGAGGTGCTGCTGCTGGCTCGGGAAACCGGGCTGCTGAAGCTGGGCACGGTGGCGCTGGACGGCACCAAGGTGCATGCCAACGCGAGCCGCCACAGTGCCTTGTCGTGGAAACACGCCTGCGAGATCGAAGCCCGGTTGAAGGCCGAGGTGGTGGAACTGATGAGGCTGGCGGAGGCGGCCGATGCGGCGGATGTGCCGGACGGGATGTCGGTACCGGAAGAACTGGCCCGGCGCGAGGATCGTCTGGCCCGCATCGCCGAGGCCAAGGCGGCGATCGAGGCGCGGGCGCGCGAACGCCATGAGCGGGAGCGGGCCGAGTACGAGGCGAAGCTCCAGGCGCGCGCGGAGAAGGCCGAGAAGACGGGCCGCAAGCCGGGCGGCCGTCCGCCCAAGCCGCCGGTGGCCGGCGGTGGCTTCGAACAGTCTTACAACGCCCAGGCCACGGTGGCGGTCGACAGCCTGCTGGTGGTCACCAACGATGTGGTCCAGGCCCCCAACGACAAGCAACACATCGAGCCGGCGCTGGAAGCGCTCGAGCGGCTCTCCGAGGCGCTGGGCGCGCCCGAGACCCTGCTGGCGGACAGCGGCTACTTCAGCGAGGCCAACGTGAAGGCCTGCGCCGAGGCCGGGATCGCGCCGCTGATCGCGCCCGCTCGGGAGCACCATCATCTCTCCTGGAAGGACCGCTTCGCCGGAGCACCGCCGCCCCCGGAGAACCCGACGCCGCTGGAAGCGATGCGCCATCGACTGGCCTCGCCCGAGGGCCGGCAACTCTACGCCCTGCGCAAGCAAACGCCGGAACCGGTGTTCGGCATCATCAAATCGGTGATGGGCTTCCGCCAGTTCTCGCTACGCGGCCTGGACAAGGTCAGGGGCGAATGGAACTTGGTGACCCTGGCTTGGAACATCAAAAGAATGTTCACCCTGCAATACGCGTGAGCAAGCGGCCCAACTCCGTGTCCTCGCGAAAGGGCCTAAAGTGTATGCTCGCCTCGCGATACACGCGAGCAAGCGGCCGGACGCCATGTCCTCACGAAAGATGCCCGAACCCATGACCTCTCCACATCCCGATCCGTCCACACCCCTTCTCGCGGACCTCAGTCCGACAGGCTGCTAGTGTCGAGGCCGACCGATTCCGAAGTTCGCATGATTTTCGCCTGCTGTTCAGCGGTTTCGATTGTTCGGAGGCAGAAGTGCGTCGGCGCTGGATGGCGCTTGCGAGGATGTCATCGGCGGATTTGGTCCATTTGAAGGGTTTGGGGTTCTGGCTCAAGGAACAGATCATCCATGGCCGCATCTACCGCAACATCGCGGAGCTGCGGAACGCCGTCCGCGGGTTCGTCGAACAGTACAATGCCCAGTGGATCGTGGAGAAGAACGGCTACCTGAGCCCCGCTCAAGCTCGTCAGGCGTGGCACACCGCGATGTCACTCAGGCCCGCCGCATGAGACAAACTTGTGTCCAAGGAACCGGGTGCGATACACTCTCCACATCCCGATCCGTCCACACCCCTTCTCGCGGACCTCAGTCCGACAGGCTGCTAGTGTCCCGATTCCGAAGTTCGCATGATTTTCGCCTGCTGTTCAGCGGTTTCGATTGTTCGGAGGCAGAACCGCTGGATGGCGCCGAGGATGTCATCGGCGGATTTGGTCCATTTGAAGGGTTTGGGGTTCTGGTTTGTCGTGTCGATGTAGTCGAGGATGGTGCGCTCCAACTCCTTGGTGGAGCGATGGACGCCGCGCCTGATCTGCTTGTCGGTCAGCAGCCCGAACCAGCGCTCGACCTGGTTCAGCCAGGAGGCGCTGGTGGGTGTGAAATGGGCCTGCCAGCGCGGCCGTTTGGCGAACCAGTCGCGGATCGCCTTGGTCTTGTGGGTCCCGTAGTTGTCCATGACGATGTGGATGTCGAGATCAGCAGGGACGTTCGCCTCGACGAGGTCGAGGAATTTGCGGAACTCTCGGGCCCGATGGCGCGGGAAACATTTGCCGATGATCTCTCCCGTGGCGATGTCGAGGGCCGCGAAGAGAGAGGTCGTGCCGTGGCGCTTGTAGTCGTGGCTGCGCCGCTCCGCCTGCCCGGGGCGCATCGGCAAGAGGGGCTGGGAACGGTCCAAGGCCTGGATCTGGCTCTTTTCGTCGACACAGAGAACCAGGGCACGATCCGGCGGCGCCAAATACAGACCGACGATGTCGCGGACCTTCTCCACGAAGAAGGGATCGCTCGACAGCTTGAAGGTCTCCGAGCGATGCGGCTGCAAGCCGAAGGCCCGCCAAATGCGATGAATGGTCGAGGGCGCGTTGCCGCTCGCCCGCGCCATCGAGCGAAGGCTCCAATGGGTCGCGTCCGGCGGCGTCTCTTCCAGCGTCAGCCGGACCGCTTCCGCGATGGCGTCATCGCCGATTTGACGCGGCGCGCCGGGGCGGGGTTCGTCGTACAGACCGTCGAGGCCCTCCGCCGCATAGCGGCGACGCCACTTGCCCACGGTGTCCGCGCTCGCCTCGAGACGAACGGCGATCTCCTTGTTCTCCAACCCTTCCGCCGCCGCCAAGACGATCCGAGCCCGCCGCGCAAGCCCCTGCGACGTCTTGCGACGACGAGACAGCGCCTCCAATTCGGCGCGCTCGTCATCGCTCAAAGAGATCGTCACCGCCACTCTCGCCATCAATCGCGCCTCCTGAAAACAAATAGAGACATAATCATATCAATTTATCGATCGGGACACTAGACCAGCGACCGATCCGGCTGCGCGATCCCTTCCCCCGACGGCGAGGCGGGATCGGCCCGGCCAGCGCCCGCCGCGCGGGCGGATCATGCTCTGGTGGATAGAATCCAACATATGGTACCCCTACGATCCCATATCCTGGTTTCTCGCCAGGAGGGCGCCCGCCGGCGATGCCGGGGCATCGTCAAGGGTGCCCGACGCCCCGAGAAGCCAGGATTTGGGAGAAGCCAGGATATGGGACCCGAAGGGCGGCTTCCCGAGCCCGCCGGAGGCGTTGCCCGGCGCTTGTGATGCGCCCCCATCACGGCGCACCGGGCGCCTTTCCGGACGAACTCGGGAAACCGTCGTAGGGGTACCATATGTTGGATTTTATCCACTAGCCCCAGAGCGCTTCTTCCGGTGGGCTCATGGTTCCTCGGTGCGTCCGGATCGCCGGCGCGCGATCGCGCGCCAGCAGCAGCGGCCCATCGAGATCGACAAAGCGCGCGCCGACCGCCGCCAACATCGCCGGCGCCATGGCCAGCGAAGTGGCGATCATGCAGCCGACCATGACGTCGAGCCCCGCCCCACGCGCCGCCCGCGCCAGCGCCAAGGCCTCGGTCAGACCGCCGGTCTTGTCGAGCTTCACGTTGACCACGTCGTAGCGCTCCGCCAGCGCCTCGAGATCCGCCCGTGTATGACAGGATTCGTCGGCGCAGATCGGCACCGGATGCCCGATCTCGGCCAGCACCGCGTCCTCGCCGGCGGGAAGGGGTTGTTCGATCAACGACACATCCAGCGCCGCCAGCGCGCGAGCGAACGGCTCGACCTGCTCCGCCCCCCAGGCCTCGTTGGCGTCGACGATCAACCGCGGACCGGGCGCCACCGCCCGGATGGCCCGCACCCGCTCGATGTCGGCGCCGCCGTCGAGCTTGAGCTTCAGGAGCGGCAGATCCCGAATCGCCTCCGCTCGGGCCGCCATCGCCTCAGGCGTGTCCAGTCCCAGCGTGAAGGCGGAAACCAGGCCCTCCGGCGCCGACAGCCCGGCCAATTCCCAGGCCCGGCATCCGGCGCGCTTGGCCTCCAGGTCCCAGAGCGCGCAATCCACCGCGTTCCGCGCCGCCCCCGGCGCCATCGCCGCCGCCAAGCCCTCGCGGTCGAGCCCGCCTTGCACCGCGTCGCGTATCGCCTCGATCTGTTCGAGCACCGAAGCGACGCTCTCGCCATAGCGGGGATAGGGCACGCACTCGCCCCGGCCGTGGGCATGGTTGTCCCGGTCCACGAGCTCGACGACCACGACCCGGGTCTCGGTTTTCGCATCGCGGGAGATTCGGAACTCGCCGGCGAGCGGCCAGACTTCCGGCCGCGCTTCGAGCCTGATCACGCCGAGCTCATCCGAGCGCGTCGACGATCGCTTCGACGCCGAAGCGAAGCGGGTCCGTCGTCGGGAGATCGTGACGCGCGCCGAGTTCGCCCAGACAGTCGCGCGCCTCGGCCTCCCCGAGCGCGGCCGTGTTGACCGAAATCGCGACCATGCGGCAATCGGGATTGGTCAAGCGGCCGCTCCCGACATAGGCCTCGATCGCTTCGCCCACGTCCGGCATCGGCGCATGCGGCAGGCCGCGCACGTGGGTGCGCGTCGGCTCGTGGCACAGCACCAGTGCGTCCGCCTGGGCGCCGTGCAGCAGGCCGAGCGTCACCCCGGCGAAGGCCGGATGGAAGAGCGAGCCCTGCCCCTCCACCACGTCCCAATGGTCCGGCTCGTTATCGGGTGTCAACCACTCGGCGGCGCCGGAAATGAAGTCGGCGATCACCGCGTCGATCGCCACGCCCCGCTCGGCGATCAGCACGCCGGTCTGGCCGGTGGCGCAAAAGTCCGCCGCGACGCCGCGCTGGCGAAGCGACCGCTCGATCGCCAAGGCGGTGTATTTCTTGCCGCAGGAGCAATCGGTTCCGACCGTCAGCAGGCGCTTGCCGCTCCGCCGCTTGCCCTTGCCGGTGGAGAATTTTTGCGCCGAATGGCGCACGTCGACAAGCTTGCGGCCGTGCGCCCGCGCCGCTTCTGCCACCTCGGGAAAGTCCTCCAGCCGCACGTGCATGCCGCTCGCCAGGTCCATCCCCCGGGCCAACGCGTCGGTCAGGCTCTCGGTCCAACTCTCCGGCATGAAGCCGCCGGAGTTGACCACGCCCAGCACCATCGTCTTGGCGCCGCGCCGCGCCGCTTCCTCGATCGTCACGTCCTCCAGCCCGACATCAGCGACGCAGCCCGGCAGACGGAACTGGCCGACACACCATTCGGGGCGCCACTCGGCGATGCCGTCGGCGGTCTTCGCCGCGAGCTGATCATGCGCGTCGCCCAGAAAGAGAAGATAGGGCTTGCCCAAGACTTCCATGCACACCCCCTGATGGCGTTCCGGGACCTCCGTCCTCGCCGGTATTCTCGGTCAAGCGCGGGCCGCCGTCCACAATCGCCCGCCATCCACGATCGCAATGGCTCGGACCGTCAGTTCGCCTCGTCGAAGAGCGCGTCCGTGGCCTCGTCCGAGGTCCTCGGCACCGACCAGCCGCTGACCCGCTTCGAGAGCTCCGCCGCGCGCTTCTGATAGTAGGCGCCGCGCAGTGCCGCATAGTAGTCGATCGAGGACGCCTTCAACTCGTCGAGCGGGTCCAGCAGCTCCTCACGGATCGATATCACCTTGGCGCCGGTCACAGCGAAGGCTTCCGGTCGCGGGATCACATAGGTCAGGGGGTCGAGGAAAATATCGACGACGGTGCCCGCGCCGTCCCGCGCGGTGGAGGGGCCGATGATGGGCAACACGAGATAGGGGCCCGGGCCGAGGCCATAGGAATGCAGGGTCTGGCCGAAATCGGCATGGTGCGCCGGCAGGCCGAAGTCGGTGGCGACGTCGAACAAGCCGAGGACGCCCACCGTGGTATTGACGCCAAAGCGGCCGAGGGCCACCGCCGCGTCCTCGAACTCGAGCTGCAGCACGTCGTTGGCGATGATCACCGGCGAGCGGAGGTTGGCGAAGAACCGGCGCACCGCGTGGATCACCGGATCGGGCGTCGTCTTGTTGTAGAGCCAGGCAACCGGGCGAAGGATGAGGAAATCGATCCCCTCGTTGACCGCGAAGATCACCCGGTTGGCCGGCTCCAAGGGATCCCAGGTCGCTTCCGGTGCGACGCCCGGCCGCGCCGCGCCCGAGGGCTGCGCCCGCGCGCGGTCCGCCCGGTAGACGATCGGCGTCGGCCCGCCCGCGCGGGCAACGGCCGGCACGCCCGTCGATGGCGGCGGCGCGTCGGCTCGGGCCACGGCCGGGACCGCGCCGCCGGCCGCGGCCGCCTGGATCGGGCCGGCTCGCCACCGCCGTGCGAACGGCGGCGTCGAGCCCGGCCGGATTCGAGGCGATGCTCGCCACCAGCCATGCTTCCAGCGCCGCCAGGTGCTCCGCTTCCGCCCCGCGTTCGCGGACCGGCGGCCGAGCGCCGAGTTGGCTGGGCATGACGCCGAAGACGGGTGGCTGGACGAAGCGCGGGCCCGCCCGCGACGCCGGCGCCAGCGTGGCCGGTCGCGGGAAAGCCCGGGCGATCCTGAGCGAGATTTCCTCCGCGACCCCGGGCGCGGCGGCGCGGGCGGCGGCCTCGACCTCTCCGCGACGGGTGGGACCCAGCGCGATGATCGCGATCGCCGCAGCCGCGACGGCGGACGCCACCCGCTCGCGGTGCTGGCGAAGCACGACCGGCCGATAGGCGGGATCGGGCGCGACGACGCGATCGCTCGCGCCACCTTCGCCGGCCCGCGCGATATCGGGTAAGCGCCCGAGGTCGCCGGTTTGGGCCGATACTCGCGCACTCGGCGCCAGCACCGACCAGCACAGAAGCGCCGCCAACGCGAAACGACGCGCGAGAACCCACATGGCCACGTTTCGCCCCGATCCCTCGACTGCGGGGCAGAGTAAACCAGTCCGCGCGCGTTCTGTCAGCCTCGCCCCGTCGCCGGTCCGCTTCAGGTCCGCAGCACCGCGCCCGTCGCTTTCGCCACCGCCGCCACGACGCGCTCGGCGACCGCGTCGATCTCGGCGTCGGTGAGCGTCCTCTCGCGAGGCTGCAGGCGGATCGAGACGGCGACCGACTTCATCCCCGCCTCGACCCCCTCGCCGGCATAGACGTCGAACACCTCGACCGCGCTCAGCAACGACTTTTCCGCCTTCCGGACGGCGCTCACGATCGCCCCGGCCTCGACCTTCCGGTCGACGACGAAGGCGAAGTCGCGGGCGACGGCGGGAAGATCGGAGGCATCGAGCGCGGCGCGGCTGCGTGCCCGCGCGGCCTTCGGTTCCGGCACCGCGTCGAGGAAGATCTCGAAGGCCACCGCTGGTCCCTCCACGTCCAGCTCCGCCAGCACCGTCGGATGCAGCTCGCCGAACTGGCCGAGGACGCGTTTGGGACCGAGTTTCAGCACCCCCGACCTGCCGGGGTGGTACTGGGCTGGCGCCTCGCGGACGACTGCCAAGGAGTCCACCGGCGCGCCCAGGGCGGAGAGCACGGCGAGCGCGTCCGCCTTGGCGTCCAGCGCGTCGAGCGCGCGGGCCTCGCCCGACCAGTGACGCGGCGCGGTCCGGCCGCGGCGAACGCCGCTCGCCATCGCCACCTCGCCCTCGGGCGTGGTGTCGTGGAACTGGCCACCGACCTCGAAGAGCGCCAGATCCTCCAAGCCCCGGTCCATATTGCGACCGACGGCGGCCAGCAGATTGGCCAGCAGCGACGGCCGCATCGCGTCGAGCTCGGAGGAAATCGGGTTCTCCAGCAGCAGCGGCGCCTCGCCGGCACCGAACAGCGCGGCCTGCGCGCGCGGCAGGAAGGACCAGGTGACGCACTCGACCATGCCGCGGGCCGCCAGCACCCGCTTGGCGCGCGGCACGCGGGCTTGCGCGGGCGTGAGCGCGGGTCGCGCGACCCCGCCGGTCCGGGGCAGCGGCACCGAGGGAATGGCGTCGAAGCCGACGATGCGGGTGATCTCCTCGACCAGGTCGGCCTCGCCGCCGACGTCGCTCCGCCAGCTCGGCACCGTGACCCGCCAGCGCGCCCGGCCGCGTTTGGCCTCGAAACCGAGGTCGGCGAGGATCTCGGCCTGTCGCTTGCTCGCCACCTCGATCCCGGCGAGGCGCGCGACCCGTCCCGGGCGAAATTCGACGACGCGACGCGCCACCTCGGGCGAGCCGGCGACAACCGGCTCGCTCGCCTCGCCACCGCAGAGCTCCACGATCAGCTCGCTCGCGTAGGCCAATCCGGGCAGCACCATCTCGGGATCAACGCCGCGTTCGAAGCGGTAGCGGGCGTCGCTCTCGATCTGCAGCTTGCGGCCGGTGGCGGCGGTACGGATCGGATCGAACAGCGCCACCTCCAACATGACGTTCCGGGTTTTCTCGGTGCAGCCGCTCGCCTCTCCACCCATGACGCCGCCCAGCCCCTCGGCCTTGACCTCGTCGGCGATCACCACCATGGCGTCGTCGAGGCTGTAAACCCTGCCGTCGAGGGCGAGCAGCGTTTCACCGGGTCGCGAGAGACGAACGTGGACGTCGCCCTCCAGCGTGTCGGCGTCGAAGACGTGGAGCGGCCGGCCCAGGTCGAAGGTCACGTAGTTGGTGATGTCGACCAGAGCCGAGATCGGGCGAAGACCGATGGCGCGGAGGCGGGCTTGCATCCACTCCGGGCTCGGCCCGTTGCGCAGGCCGCGGAAATAGCGTCCGGCGAAACAGGGACAGGCATCCGCCGTCTCCGCCGTGAAATCCAGGTGCACCGCGACGGGGCTCGCGAAGCCGCCTTCCGAGGGCGCCGGCGCGAAAGGCTTCAGGCGCCCGAGGCCAGCCGCCGCCAGATCGCGGGCGATGCCGCGCACGCCGAGGCAATCCTGCCGGTTGGGGGTGATGGCGATCTCGATCATCGGATCGTCCAGGCCCACGATCGCCGCGAAGGGCGCGCCGATCTCCGCCTCGGGGTCGAGCTCGATAATGCCCTCGTGCTCATCGCTCAAGCCGAGCTCCCGCTCGGAGCAGAGCATGCCGTTCGAGACGACGCCCCGAATTTTGGTCGCCTCGAGATCGAGATCGGTGCCGGGGATGTGCGTGCCCGCCGGCGCGAATACTCCCTTCATGCCGGCCCGCGCGTTGGGCGCGCCGCAGATCACCTGGACCTGCTCAGGCCCGGTGTCGACTAGGCAGACCCGCAGGCGGTCGGCGTTCGGGTGCGGGCTCGCATCGACGACATGGCCGACGGTGAAGGCCGCGAATTCGGCGGCGGGATCGTTCACCGCCTCGACCTCGAGGCCGATCGCCGTCAACCTCTCGACGACCTCGTCGAGCCGCGCCTCGCTTTCCAGATGCTCGGCCAGCCAGGAAAGCGTGAACTTCATCGGCTGAGTCCTCCCGCCAGCGTCGGCATGTCGAGAGCGACGAAGCCATAATGGCGCAGCCAGCGGAGATCACACTCGAAGAAGGCGCGGAGATCCGGAATGCCGTACTTGAGCATCGCCAGCCGGTCGATCCCCATGCCCCAGGCGAAGCCCTGGTAACGCTCGCTATCGACGCCACAGGCCTCCAGCACGTTGGGGTGCACCATGCCGCAGCCGAGAATTTCCATCCAATCGTCGCCCTCGCCGATCAGCAATCGCCCGCCCTCGCGGCTGCAGCCGATGTCGACTTCGGCGGACGGCTCGGTGAACGGAAAGTGGCTCGGACGGAAGCGCATCTTCACTTCGTCGACCTCGAAGAAGGCGCGGCAGAATTCCTCGAGGGTGCCCTTGAGGTGACCCATATGGATCGCTTCGTCGATCACCAGGCCCTCGAGCTGGTGGAACATCGGCGTGTGGGTCTGGTCGGAATCGCGGCGATAGGTCCGCCCGGGCACCACGATCCGATAGGGCGGTGGCCCCGCCTGCATAGTGCGGATCTGCACCGGCGAGGTATGGGTGCGGAGCAGCATCGCCTCCCCATCGTCGGGCCTGCGTTGCAGGTAAAAGGTGTCGTGCATCTGCCGGGCGGGATGCTCCGGCGGGATGTTGAGGGCGGTGAAATTGTGGAAATCGTCCTCGATGTCCGGCCCCTCGACGATGGCAAGCCCCATATCGGCGCAGATCTGGATGATCTCCTCCAACACCTGGCTCACGGGATGGATGCGGCCTTCCGCCTCCGGCCGGACGGGCAGCGTCACGTCGAGGCTTTCGCGCCCCAAGCGGGTGGCGATCCGGGCGCTCTCGAGGGCCTCGCGGCGAGCCTCGATCGCCTCGCCGAGGCGGCCCTTGACCGCGTTCAAGGCCTGGCCGGCGAGCCGGCGCTCCGCCACCGGCATGGCGCCCAGGCCCTTCAGCAACTCGGTCACGCGGCCGCGCCGGCCGAGCGCGTGGACCCGTATCCGCTCCAGGGCCGCCAGATCCTCGGCGGCCGCGACGGCGGTGCTCAGTTCCCGTTCCAGGGTGTCGATATCCTGCTGCATGATCTTTCTCGAAAAACGAAAGGGGCCGACCTAGGGCCGCCCCCTCGACTGCTCGTTGCTGGGTTCCAGCGGCTTCGCGGGGGCTCCGCGTCGGCGGTGCCTCAGCCGGCGCTTTCGAGCGCCGCCTTGGCCCGGCCGACCAAGGCCTCGAAGGCCGCCGCGTCGTGAACCGCGAGATCGGCCAGGACCTTTCGATCGATCTCGACGCCGGCGACCTTGAGGCCGTTCATAAATCGGCCGTAGGGCATGCCGCACTGGCGGCTCGCGGCATTGATCCGCTGGATCCAAAGCGCGCGAAAGTCGCGCTTGCGGGTCCGCCGGTCGCGATAGGCGTACTGCGCCGCCCTCTCGACCGCCTGATTGGCGATCCGGAAGGTGTTCTTGCGCCGGCCGCGATAGCCCTTGGCGCGGCTGATCACCTTCCTGTGGCGGGCGTGCGTGGTCACCCCCCTCTTGACGCGAGCCATCCCGTGCTCCTCAGCCGTAGGGCATGAACCTCCGGATGAACTTGGCGTCGCACTCGGCCATGATGGCGCCGCCGCGCAAGTTCCGGATCTGCTTGTTGGTGCGCTTGATCATGCCGTGCTGCTTTTTCGCCTGCGACCGGCGGATCTTGCCGCTGGCGGTCAGGCGAAAGCGTTTCTTGACACTGCTCTTGGTCTTGAGCTTCGGCATCTCGCGCAAACTCCTCGACGGAATACGCCGTGACGGAAATTGCCGCGAGGCCATGGGCGCGCGCAACCCCGGCCAGCGACGGCTCGCGGCTTATAACCAGACCCTCGACACGATGCAAGCGCGTCGGAGCCCCAGCCAGGGCCCTGAACTCGGGTTAACGTTCATTTACGGCTTGTTCGGATCGTGATTCCCTGAATCGCCACTGATTCGGAGGAACCGCGATGGAACTGCAAGTATCGGAGTCTGGTGAGAAGTCCCGCCTTCGGGCGCTGCTGGATCACTTCGGGAAGATCGAGGACCCGCGAGAGCCCTGGCGGGTAGCGCATCCGTTGCCGGAAGTGCTGTTGCTGGTGGTCTGCGGAACGGTTGCCGATTGCGACGACTACGAGGGCATCGCCGCCTGGGGGGAAGCGCATCTCGCCTTCCTGCGCCGCTTCCTACCCTATTACCACGGGGTTCCGGGTGGGCGCTGGCTGACGTTGCTGATGAACCGGATCGATCCCGGGACGTTCTCGGCCTGCTTCACCGCCTGGGTCCGCGAGACCTGGCCCGAGCGGCCCGACTTGGTCGCCATCGACGGCAAGACCTCGAGGCGCAGCCATGACCGCGGCGCCGGCAAGGCGGCACTGCATCTGGTCTCGGCCTTCGCCACCACCGGCCGGCTGGTGCTCGGCCAGGAGGCGGTGGAGGACAAGTCGAGCGAGACCACCGCCATCCCCGTGCTGCTCCAGCGGCTCGCCGCCGACGGCGGCCTGGAGGGCGCCCTCGTCTCCATCGACGCGATCGCCTGCAACGCCACCATCGCCACCGCCATCAGGGACGCGGGCGCCGACTATCTGCTGGCGGTGAAGGCCAACCAGCCGACACTGAGGGCCGAGATCGAGGAACTCTGCGCCACCGCGCGCGGCGATACCCTGGAGAGCTTCAGCGATGTCGACAAGGGCCATGGCCGCATCGAGCAGCGAACCGTGACCATCGCCCGCGAGGTCGATCGGCTCGACGGCGAGCGCCGCATCCGCGGAGAACTCCGCCTCCCCGGCGTGGCCGCGATCCTCAGCGCCCACTCGAGGGTCGAGATGCGGGACCGCTGCCGCTTCGACACCCGATACTACATCTCCTCCTCAGCCCTTCGCGCGAAGGCCGCCGCGAGGGCCGTGCGCGGCCACTGGGGCATCGAAAACCGGCTCCCCTCGTGCTCGACGTCACCTTCAAGGAAGACCAGTCCCGCCTACGAAAAGGACATGGAGCCAAAAACATGGCCGTCGTCAGACACTTCGCCATCAACCTCGTCCGCCAAAAACGGGACAAGAAAAGCCTCAAGCTGCGGCGAAAACTCGCGGGATGGGATGTCGACTACCTCGCTTCAATGCTCGGGGTCGAGCCGCGTTAACCTGGATTCGTTGCCCTGGAGCGTCCCTCACGCGGCGCGCGCGCGGATCGCGGAGAGCGGCCCGCCTCGCATCACCTTGCCGGGCACCGGGTGGCCGACGATCTCCTCCGCCAAGCGTGCGCACTCGATCAATTTCTCCAGATCGATACCGGTCTCGATGCCCATTTCCTCGCACATGAAGACCAGGTCCTCGGTGCAGATGTTGCCGGCCGCCCCCTTGTGGCCGGCGAAGGGGCAGCCGCCGAGCCCGCCGCAGGAGCTGTCGAATTCGGCCACACCCAGGCGCAATCCGGCATAGGCGTTGGCGAGGCCGGTGCCGCGGGTGTCGTGGAGATGCAGCTTCACCGAGAGCTCCGGCCAGCGCTCGCGGACCGTGCCGACCACGCGCTCGATGGCGCTCGGCGTCGCCCAGCCGACGGTGTCGGCGAGCGAGATAGCGGTGGCCTTCGCCCCCTCCTCACGAAGCGCGGCGAAGCAGCGCTCGATCACCTCGACCACGTGGCTAGGCTCGACATCGCCCTCCAGGTTGCAGCCGAAGGCGGTCATGACGGAGAGACGCAAGCCTTCGATTCCCAGCTCCCGGTAGCGCCGCACCCATTCGCGCTGGCGCTGGATCTCGCGCTCCAGGTCGGCGCCGGCGTTCTTCAGCGAAAACGTCTCCGAGGTGCTGCAAGCGAGCCGGCCCTTGAGGTCCATGCCCGCCGCGACGGCCCGCTCGAGCCCCCTCGAGTTCAACCAGAGGCCGATGTATTTGACGCCTGGCTTGCGGCGAATGCGGCGTGCCACCTCCTCCGCGTCGGCCATCGATGGCACCATCTGGGGATTGACGAAGGAGACGCACTCGATCTCCTTCAAGCCGGTCTCGGCCAGCGCCTCGATGAAGCGCACCTTATCGTCGCTCGAGATCGGCCCCGGCTCGATCTGGAAACCTTCGCGGGGTCCCGCCTCCAGGATTTGCACGGCCTTGGGAAGATCGGACATCGCATCGCTCCTCAGGGTAGGTGCTCAGAAGAAGGTCTTGATCGCGGAGATCACATTGTAGCCGTCGTCGACCAGGCAGATCACGTCCCATTTGTCGAAGGTCGTGCACGGGTGCGAAACCCCGAAGGCGACCATGTCGCCGACCGCGTAGGGCGCGTCGGGGGAAATCGCCATGTGGGTGTGCTGGTCGTTCATGGCCGTAACGCGGGAGCCCTCGGGCGCCGAAACCGGGGCCTCGTGGGTGCCCGGGCGATACCAAAAGAGCGGCCTCGGCCAATCGGCGTCGCTGCCGGCATCGCGCCGGCCCATGGTCACAATCGCCTTGTCGGCATCGGGCCGGGACTGCACGTAGGCCCAAACCTCGAAGGCCGCGCGCGGACCTTCGCCGAGGCCGGCGGCCTCGGCGTCGCGGGCGCCGAGACGTTCGAAGAAGGCCTGGTAGATACCGGAATCATGGGTCAGGTAACAGCCGCTCCGGGTCACGACACGGACCTCGCGGGAAAGCCGCGCGGCGGCGAAGCGCCGCGCGACCAGGTCGTAGAAGGCGGAACCGCCGGCGCTCAGCAGGATCGGCCCCCGGGCGAAGAGATCGGCCGCGTCCACCGCCTCGGCGATTGCCACCAGATAGTCGAGGAAGCCCGCGACCGCCGCGTCCTGCGCCGCCGCGTCGGTCCCGGGGATCAGGCCCTCGAAGCCCTCGACGCCGGCGAGCGCCAGGTGGGGCGCGGCGTCGGCCACGGCGCGGGCGACCGCCATCGCCTCGCCCAGGTCGCGGCAGCCGGTGCGCCCGCCGGGCGTACCGCCCTCCAGCAATACCTGGAGCGGGCGGCGAAGCGCGTGGCCCCGGGCGGCGGAGGCCAAGCGCTCGACGGCGGCCGGCGAATCGACCAGGCAATAGAAATCGAACCCGGGATCGGCCGCCAGCTCGTCCAGCACGTAGTCGATCTCAGGCCCGCCGATCAACTGGTTCGCCAGCAAAATCCGCTCGAAGCCGAAATCGCGACAGACGCGGGCCTGCTGCGCCGTCGCCACGGTGATGGCCCAGGCGCCATGCTCGATCTGGCGGGCGAAGAGCTCGGGGCTCATGGAGGTCTTGCCGTGGGGCGACAGCACGGCGCCGCTCTGCTCGAGGAACCGGCGCATCCAATCGGCGTTGTGCGCCAACGCGCCTTCCTTGAGCACCGCGAGCGGCAGCGCCATGTCGCCCCCGAGCAGGTTCCAGCCCTTGGCCGCGATATCGCCCAAACGGAACGGCGCCGCGCCGGGCGGCATGCCCTTGGTGCGGCCATCGATCCTGAGATCCCCTATGGCGCCGACATCGGGCATTGGCTTTCCTCCTCGCTCAGGCGGAATTGTCGTGCCAGATCCCGCCCATTACCGTACCTACCGGCTCGAGCCGCCGCTCGCCCGCCAGATGTTCGCCCATGACGTCGACATAGTCGAACTCGCCCTCGGCGATCTCCAGCACGCTGGCGTCGCCGATGCCGCCGAGGGCGAGGCGCCCGAGATCGGGCCGCCGTACCGCGTCGGCCGCCGTCTGGGTGGTGGCGCGCACGACCTCCTCCAACTCCATGCCGAGGCAGAGAAACTTCGACATGGTAATCAGCAAGTCGAAGGCCGGCCCGTCGATCGACATCGTGTGCACATCGCTCGAAATCGTGTCGGGGCCCGAATTGGCGGCGAGCATGCCCCGCGTGGTCTCGAAGCTGAACGACCCCTGGCCGTGGCCGATGTCGAAATAGACGCCGCGCTCGCGGGCGATCAGCACCTCCTCGCGCGGATTGCCCTCGCCGTCGATCGGCGCGTTGGGGAAGGGCCGGAAGCAGTGGGTCAGAATATCGCCCGGGCGCAGGCGGCGCAGGACCTCGGCCCGGGACGGCGGCGGGTTGTCGAGATGCGCCATCACCGGCAGGCCCAATTCGCCCGCCACCTCGATCGCGATGTCGAGCGGATCGATCCCACTGGGGCCGCTGGCGCCGAGGCCGACGCGGACCTTGATGCCCACCACCAGATCTTCGTGCACATGGGCGACGCGGAGACACTCGCGCGCGTTCAGCAAGCGGATGTCGTGGCATTCGCCGACCATCACGGCGCGGGAAAAGGCGAAGATGCCGGCGAAGGAGGCGTTCAGGAACGGCAGCACGCGAACCGTGGCGGGCTCGATGATGTGGCTGCGGAAGCCCTGCATGTTGGCGGGCCCGGCGGTACCCGCGTCGATCAGCGTGGTGCAGGCGCTCTGGCGCGCGATCAGATCGGGATCGACGCCGATCGAGGTGCCGCCCCAATAGACGTGGGTGTGGAGGTCGATGAGGCCGGGCGTCACCAGCTTGCCGGCGGCTTGAATTGTCACCGTCGCCTCGCCGACGTCGCCGCCGATCGCCGAGACGCGGCCATCGGCGAAGGCGACGTCGGCGATTCCGTCCAATCCGCTCGCCGGATCGACGACGCGGCCGCCCTTCAACACCAGATCGTGCATGCGCTTCTCCCACTCCGCGTTTCAGACTCGACGGCGGACCTTAGAACGCGGACGCGAAGCAGGAAACCACCGAGGCGTCGGCGGCGTCTCGGCGCGCCATGGTGTTTGGTAATTCGAGGGCGGATGGACGCGAAAACTGGTGACTGTTTTCGGGCGAGGGCCGGGCGACGGCCTTCGGCCCGCGCGCGCATGACTGCGAATGATGGTTTTTCACCGCGCCGGCGCGAAAACCGGCGCGAACCGGCCCCGCCGCCCGGCCGGGGTACGGCGCGAACGTCTTTCGCCGAACGCGTCCGATGCGTGTAGAGCATGTCTCCTATATGGCGTGCCGCGCGAGGCGCCACAAGGCGCGGGCGGCGGGAGCGGAAGAGATTGAATCGACGGAGGTTTTCGGCCCCCGCCCCGCGTCCTCCAGGATGCTCGGGCGCCCCGCCGCGCCGCGCCGCCCGGGCCAGCGCGGGCCCTAGGGACGGTCGCGCCCGGTCTCGGATTATGTCAAATATACGTCCGGGACACATCGCCCGGGGGCATCAAACGGTGCTCATCGGGGCGTCAAAAACCGTCACGAATGAGGCCGAATCGGGCCGAAATGACGGCTTTGAGTCGCTGTGGAGGGCGCGAGGGGCCGAAGGGCCGCGGATCGTCCCGACGTCACCATGACGTCGTTTCGCGCCGCTCCGGCGCGGGCGGTTTCGCCGCCATGGTCTCGACGGCGGGATGTGGGTGATGGCGTGGTTCGGGATCGGGGCGAGAATTCGGCACTTCGAGACCGGGCACCCCGACGCAGCAAGATGGGGAGCAAGAAGCAAGACGCGACCCCGAGTCCGACCCCGAGTCCCTTAAGGCCTTCCCGGCCGGAAACAAGAAAAGGTGCCTGATCCCATTCCCGCTTCTTCTCACCTTCGATGGTGAGCGAGGTGCCGGTGGCTGTAAAGGTTGAGCCTTCCGCTCACCGCTACGCGGCTTCGACCTTGACAGCCCCCGCCCCCTCGCTCCCTTGCTCCGCCATGAGAAGCATGGGGGAGAGGAGTCGATGGTTTTCTTCTTTCCTAACGCGTAAAACTCGCTGCCCATGGGCAGACATATTGGCGACGTAGCGAACTCGTCGCGACCTCCGATCATGCCGAGCAACCTGTATCGGATCCACCCCTTTCCGCCGCTCCGAGCCATGGTTGGCATGGCGGAGCGGGAAAGGTGAGCAAAGCCGCCAGTCAAGGCCGGAGCCGCGTAGCGGTGGCCCGTGGGGCCAGCCTTTACTTGCGGCGGCGCTCACCGGATCATCGAGCCTGCCATCGACGGCGAAAAGACGACATAGCCGGGAAAAACCGGTAACGGTCCCCGGAAATCCGGAAATCATTAGGCTTCTGTTTGCGAGGGAAAAGGTGCCTGACCCCTTTTGTGAAACGGCGTGCAAAGTTGACCCCTGTTGAGGGGTGATCGGCGTCCAAATTTGACCCCCTGAGCCTGGCTAGTCCAAGTCACCTCGTTTTTGGGCGGACGAGGTGGTGGGGGATGTTGGTCGTGGAGACGATAGCGCGGATCCGGCGGGAGTATTTCGTCAAGGGGAAGCCGATCAAGGAGATCGTGCGGGACGTGAAGGTCTCGGGCAACACGGTGCGCAAGGTGATCCGTTCGCAGGCGACGGCGTTCACCTACGACCGGCGGGTCCAGCCGATGCCGAAGCTGGGGCCGTGGACGGCCGAGCTGGAGCGGATGCTGGAGGCCAACGAGACCAAGTCGAAGCGGGAGCGGCTGACGCTGCTACGGATCTCCGAAGCCCTCGAGGGTCTGGGCTATGGCGGCGGCTACGACGCGGTGCGGCGCTACGCCAAGGCGTGGCGGTGGCGCCGTTCGGCATCGACGGCGCAGACCTATGTGCCGTTGGTGTTCTCGCCGGGCGAGGCCTATCAGTTCGACTGGAGCCACGAGTACGTGGTGCTGGCGGGGGTGACGACCAAGGTCAAGGTCGCGCACGTCCGGCTGTGCCACAGCCGAATGTTCTTCGTCCGCGCTTATCCGCGCGAGAGCCAGGAGATGGTGTTCGACGCCCACGACCGGGCATTCCGGCTGTTCCAGGGTGCCTGCCGGCGAGGCATCTACGACAACATGAAGACGGCGGTGCAGACCGTCCTCATCGGCAAGGAGCGCGCGTTCAACCGGCGCTTCGTGCAGATGTGTGGCCACTACCTGGTCGAACCGACAGCATGCACGCCGGGAGCGGGATGGGAGAAGGGGCAGGTCGAGAACCAGGTCGGGATCATCCGCGGTCGGTTCTTCACCCCGCGGCTGCGCTTCAAGACCTACGACGAGCTCAACGCCTGGCTCTTGGACCAGTGCGTCGCCTACGCCCGGCGTCATCCCCACCCGGTGTTCAAGGACAGGACTGTCTGGCAGGTGTTCGAGGACGAGCGTCCGTCCCTGGTCGGCTATCGCGGGCCGTTCGACGGCTTCCACGCGGTCCCGGCGTCGGTGTCGAAGACCTGCCTGGTGCGCTTCGACAGCAACAAGTACAGCGTGGCGGCGCGCGCCGTCGGCCGTCCGGTCGAGGTCCATGCCTACGCCGATCGCATCGTCATCCGCCAGGACGGCGAGATCGTCGCCGAGCATGCCCGGCGCTTCGGCCGCGACCAGACCGTCTATGACCCGTGGCACTACGTGCCCGTGCTGGCGAGGAAGCCCGGTGCGCTTCGTAACGGCGCGCCGTTCAAGGACTGGGCGCTGCCCGGCGCCCTGGGTCGCGTGCGCGTCCGGCTCGCCGGCCACGACGACGGCGACAGGCAGATGGTCGAGATCCTCACCGCCGTGCTGGCGGATGGGCTGGCGGCGGTGGAGGCCGCCTGTGCCGAGGCGCTCGCTGGCGGCGTGTGCAGCGCCGACGTCGTGCTCAACATCCTCAATCGTCGGCGCCAGCCGTCCGAGACGGCGCCGATCCCGACGCCCGCGAACCTGCGTCTTCGCTTTGAGCCGGTGGCCGATTGCACCCGCTACGACCGCTTGAGGGGGGTCGGCCATGGAGCGCCATGAGGTCCTGGAGATGATGGCCGCACTCAAGCTCGCCGGCATGCGCGACGCGTTCGACGAGGTGCTCGCCGACGGCCTCAAGCGCCAGCATCCGATGCAGCGAATCATCGGCGAGCTGTTGAAGGCCGAGATCGCCGACAAGCAGGCGCGATCCATCAAGTACCAGATGAGTGGCGCCAAGCTGCCGCTGGCCAAGGAGCTGGCCGACTTCGACTTCACCGACACCCCGGTCAACGAGCCGCTGGTCCGCGAGTTGGCGGTCGGCGGCTTCCTGGCCAACCAGCGCAACGCCGTGCTGATCGGCGGCACCGGCACCGGCAAGAGCCATCTCGCCGTCGCCATCGCGCGGGCCTGCATCCGCGATGGCGCCCGGGGCCGCTTCTTCAACGTCGTCGACCTGGTCAACCGGCTCGAGGCCGAAGCCCGCGCCGGCCGCCAGGGCCGGCTCGCCGATCAGCTGGCCCGGCGCGACCTCGTCATCCTCGACGAGCTCGGCTACCTGCCCTTCGCCCAAACCGGAGGCCAGCTGCTGTTCCACCTCGTCAGCCGGCTCTACGAGCGCACCTCGATCATCGTCACCACCAACCTGACCTTCGGCGAATGGCCGTCCGTCTTCGGCGACGCCAAGATGACCACCGCGCTCCTCGATCGTCTGACGCACCACTGCGAGATCATCGAGACCGGAAACGACTCCTGGCGCTTCAAGAATCGGTCCTAAAGGCAACCGATCCACCTGCCGCCCGGTCGCCCAGGTGGGCCCACAGGAACCTCCCACGCGCGGTCCGCCGCCAGCCGCGTGGTGGGCGCGTCGGCCCGCGCGCGGGCCCCTCCTATGGACTACCTGTACGACCTCCGCCGTGCATCCCCAAAGGGGTCAACATTGCACGCCGATAGGGGGTCAATGTTCAACGCCGATTGACAGCCTTTCCCTTTCCCTCAAAACTGGACCGCACCCCTGTCCTGACACAGAGAAATGAGTGACAGTTCTTCCGAGGAGGAACTGATGGAACGAAAAGGTGCACGGCGTTTCAGCCGAGACTTCAAGCTGTCGGCGCTGGCGCGGATGGAGTCGGGCGAGAACGTCTCGGCGCTGTCACGCGAGCTCGAGGTCCGGCGCAAGCTGCTCTACGAGTGGCGCGATGCCTACCGAGCGGGCGGCGCGGAGGCCTTGCGCCCGCCCGGCCGGCCCAGAAAGGGAAGCACGGTCGTCGGAGGGAGGCGGGCGCAAGGCCTCCGCGCCGGGTCCGAAAGTGCTGTTCCGGCGGTCCGGCCGGATGCCCTGAGCCTGGCGCGCCGGCGGATCGCCGAGCTGGAGCGGAAGGTCGGCCAGCAGGCCTTGGAAGCGGATTTTTTCAGGCAAGCCTTGCGGCTCTCGGAGAGCTGCCGCGGAGCGAACGGTCGCTCTGGCGGGAGCGCGTCTTCGGCCTCGTCCGGGCCGGGTCGCGGCGGCAAGGCGGATTGAGCATGGGACGGATGTGCGATCTGATGGGGCTGAGCCGATCGAGCTTTCACCGCCATTGGCGGGCATCGAGGCCGAGGGCTGAGGAAACGGCGTTACGCGATAAGCTCCAGCGCCTGGCGATCGACAACAAACATTACGGCTATCGGCGGATCGGGGCGCTGTTGCGGCGCGAGGGCTGGAGCGTCAACCACAAGCGGGTGCTGCGTTTGATGCGCGAGGACAATCTGCTATGCCTGCGTCGACGGAGCTTCGCGCCGGCTACCACGGACTCGAAGCATAGCTATCGGATCTATCCCAGCCTGGCGCGCCGGTTGGAGACGACGGCCCCCAACCAGCTCTGGGTCGCCGACATCACCTATGTTCGCTTGCTGGAGGGCTTCGCCTATCTGGCGGTCGTGCTCGATGCGCACAGCCGGCGCGTCATCGGCTGGGCCTTGGCCGATCATCTGAAGGCGAGCCTGACGCTGGCGGCCTTGGATATGGCGCTTCTGGAGCGCGAGGTGATCCCCGATGGCCTGGTGCATCACTCCGATCGCGGCGTTCAATATGCCTCCGGCGACTACATCGCCCGCCTGGAGGCCCATGGCATCCTGCCCTCGATGAGCCGGATCGCCTGCCCTTACGACAACGCCATGGCGGAGAGCTTCATGAAGACCTTGAAGACAGAGGAGGTTGAGGGCAGGCCCTACCGGGACATCGCCCACGCCGAGAGCGACATCGCCAGCTTCATCAAAGAGGTCTACAACAAGACGCGCCTCCACTCGGCGCTTCGATACCTATCACCAGAGGAGTTCGAAAACACCATCATCACCCCAGAGACCGCCGCCCGGCGGGCGCTGGAAATGACAACCAACTGTCCCTGATTCTTTGTGTCATCCAGGGGGTGCACTCCAAAACTGTCACCGGAAATCCTGTCACCGGAAATCCCACAACCAAGACCCTAATCGGTCATTTCGGTAAGCCAGCCTCGCCGAGCACGCGGGCCAGCCGGTCCACCCTCGAAGCGCGACGCTGTCGAGAGACTGATGCCCCATGGCGGACCAGGGTAAGATGCGGAATTGAAGTTCTCGGGAAGACTGAAACATGGTTGAGATCAACGCCGACCGCCTGATCGACAACTTGCGCCATCTCAGAACCTTTGGCGCCTACGATCCAGGGGTCATTCGGCCATCGCTGTCGCCGGTGGATATGGAATCGAGGCGCTGGCTGGTCGCTCGAATGGCCGAAGCCGGTCTCCAAGCCAGCATCGACGGCGTCGGCAACGTCATCGGAAGATCTGGGAATGCCGGCAAGGCGCTGCTGATCGGATCGCACAGCGACACCCAGCCTAGAGGCGGTTGGCTGGACGGCGCCATGGGCGTGATTTATGGCGTCGAGGTTGCCCACGCCCTCCGGGAATCGGAGGAGACTCAGGATCTCGCCGTCGACGTCGCCTCCTGGATCGACGAAGAGGGCACCTACTACGGTTGCCTCGGAAGCCATTCATTCTGCGGCTCCCTCCCCCCCGACGCCATCGAAACCGCCACCTCGGGCCAGGGCCAGCGCTTGGCGGACGCGATCGTGGCCGCCGGTCTCGACGGATTGCCGCCGATGCGGCTCGAAGATGGCCGCTATCGGGGCTATCTCGAGGCCCACATCGAACAGGGACCCTATCTCGAGGAAACCGGAAACCAGATCGGCGTGGTGACTGGCATTGTCGGTATTCGCGGCTTTCGCATTACCTTCGCCGGCGAGCAAAACCACGCCGGAACGACGCCGATGGCGCGGCGCAAGGACGCCGGCGTCGCCCTGATTGAGCTCGGCCATCAAATTCGACGGGAATTCTCCGAACTGGCCGGGGATAGAACGGTCTGGACCATTGGTCACGCCGCCTTCGATCCAGGCGCACAATCGATCGTACCCGGCCGGGCCGAAATGCTGTTTCAGTTCCGCGATCCCTATGAGGATCGCCTGGAGATGCTGGAGCAGGCGCTGAGAGAAATCGCCGAACGGGCCACCAGAGCGGGGCCTGTCGCGGTATCGGTCGCCTCGACCGGACATCGCGTTGTTCCGACCATCATGGATGATGCGTTACTGAAGCATATTGCCGATGCGGCTGAGATCCATGCACCTGGCAATTGGATGCATATGCCGAGTGCCGCCGGCCATGACGCCATGATCCTGGCGGACGTGATGCCATGCGCCATGCTTTTCGTTCCCAGCATCGGCGGCATCAGCCATGACTTCGCCGAAGACACCGCGGAAGAGGATATCGTTGCCGGCTGTCGGGTGATGGCCACCGCGGCGGTATCGATTCTGAGTGACGATTGACGCGAGGGCTTCGTGCATTCCCTAGGTGTCGAGCGATCTCTCAGGCGGACCGACAGCGCTTGGACATAAGGCTTACATCGAGTGCCCGCGGGGCTCAGGCAAAGCGCGTCCTCGCCCAGCCTTCGTCGAAGGGGCTGTTGAAGAGAGGTTCCGACGTCTTGTGTTTGAATAGCCATGCATCATTGACCCGGACGTACTGCTCGCGGTCGATGCCCGCCCGCCACATGGCCCGGCCGTCGGCCTCGACGATGCACGGCATGAACAGATACCACTGGGCCTTGGCCGCATCACCGTCTACTTGGATTTGACCGTTCAGACTGTAGTGAATGGCGAAGCTGAAGATTTTCGAGGCGCCAAGGAAGAAGCCTCGTATGGCTTCCCGCCCCTCGAAACGGCCTAAGCTCGGGCTTTCCCAAACCGCGTCTTCCGTGAAAAGCGCCGCGATGGCATCTGGATTGTAGTTGTCGTCACAATGGGCCGCGTAGAGCGCCTTCAGGTTGCGGATGGCTTCCGCATCCTCGAGCGCGCGTAGGCGCCTTTCCAATCGCTCCACCCGGGCCATGTCGATGGTTTCGTGCTGTTCCGTCATATGCCTGCTCCCTAGCTTCGATCATCGAATAGACATTCGGAGATCATGCTCGGTCTTCGAGCGTCTCCTGACGCGGATCCCCTGACTAATGTTTACGGTCACATGTTAGCGGGTCTTTCTTCCACAAGGCGGGCACGGCGGCGTGTGCCGCACTCCTCTGGGCGACTTTCGGGGATGCGCGGCAGCGCAGTATGGACCGCGAGCCGATATACGCGGCTCGGGATCCAGATGTGGGCAGACGTTCCGGCCTCGCGTTGGACGCCTATTCCGCGGCTTGCTCCGCCATCGCGTCGACCGCCACGGTCTCGTGGACGGCCGGCGAATAGATCTCCAGCAATTCCAGGTCGTCCGAGCAGTCGAGCTCGTCATGGACGATGCCGGCCGGCTGCAGGTAGCAATCGCCGGCGTGGAAGGTGTGCTCGCCATGGCCTTCATAGGTGAGCTTGATCCAGCCCTTCAGCACGTAAGCCATCTGGAAATCGCAGAGGTGCTGATGCGGACGGGTGGTGTGCAGCTCGTGGCCGTCTTCGCCCTCCTTCAGGCGGACGATGTGGGCGTGGTGCTTGCCGTGCGTCGCCTCGGCTATGCCGAGGTCACGATACTCCAGGAAGCTGCGCAGGCCGGTCTTGTAGACCGCGTCCTTGGCGTGGCTGGCGGAAAATTTCTGCTTCGATTCGCTCATGGCAACCAATCCCTTTGTCTGAGCTGGGATGTCCTAAATGATTCCTCCCGGCCACCGAAGACGCTAGCAACTTCGAGCATCGATTGGAAGCGTGGCCATTCACGCCGGTTTGGCGGCTTGGGATGGGCCACTCGGTGCGTCCGAGACCACGTCAAGGTGCAATCGGGCGAGAGAAAACGACCGTCCGGCGCCTCGGTCACGGCATCCTCGCCGCACCTTTCCCTTCTCCCCTGCCCCGAAGCCCGCTCCGCGAGCCTTTCCCCCGGAGCCACCGTCGCTCGTTCGCCCAACCCGGCGAGCGGCGGTGGCGGAGAGGGAAAGGCGGGCCATTTCCCCTGGTGAAACCGAGCCCGCCTCATTTCTGGGGAAGTATACCATTTCCTCGACGCTCTCATCCCTTCCCGTGCGATGGCGCCATGGCCCGTTGGCGCGCCTCGTGGTGCCGCATTATGTGAGGCAGCGCGGCAGCCGCCGGAGGGAGAGCTTCTTCGGCGAGGCCGCGCCTATCTCGATCCCCTGGCCGAGGCCACGACAGACGCGCCCCTCCCCGCTCGGCGGGCCGGCTAATCGGTCGGGATCCAACCGTCGGCCTGATTTTCGAGCGCCTCGCGTCGAGCCTCTGAAATCTTGTCGCGGATTTGATCGAGGTAGTATGCGCTCGCCCCCGGCTTGTGGATCCGCGCCAGCATCAGCCAGAACCATGCCTTCTCGTCGTCCTGCTCGACACCTTCGCCACGGATACGGAGGCGCGCGAGGAAAAGTTGGGCGTCCGCATTGCCTTGCTCGGCCGCGCGCAAAAAATACCCCGCCGCCTCGCGCCGGTCCCTGGCGAGGCCGCGGCCGTGATAGTAGAGAAATCCCAGATCGAATTGCGCGTTGCCGTAGCCGGCTTCGGCGGCTTCGCGAAACAGCGCCGCCGCCTTGGCCCGGTCCCTGGGGACACCTTGGCCGAAATAATAGCAATAGCCGAGATTGCGTTTCGCCTTGAGATGTCCCGCCGCCGCCGCCCGCTCGAACCAACGGACCGCGATTGCAAACGAGCGCGCGACGCCCTGGCCCTGATAGTAGAGGGTTCCCAGGTTGCGCTGCGCTTTGACGTTGCCTTGCTCGGCCGAGCGGCGGTACCACTCGGCCGCCTGCTTGGGGTCCTGAAAGCCGCCCTTGCCTTCCTGCCAATAGATGGCGAGGATGCGCTGTGCCTCGGCGTGGCCTTGCTCGGCCGCCATGGCGAACCAGCGCTTCGCTTCCACCGCGTCCACGGCGACGCCGAGACCGGCGTCGTGCATCAAACCGAGATGGTATTGCGCGCTGGCATCGCCGGTCTCGCCGGCCGCTCGCAGCGCGCCGAGCGCGGCTTCATAGTCGCCGGCCGAGAACGCCTGCAAGCCGCGTTCGCTGTCCGCCAGCGCCGGGCCCATGGCCAGCCAGCACGCGAGGGCAAACGCGGTCACTCGAACGGCGGTCAGCGCTTTTTGGCACCACGGCATGGGGGCCATTGCAGCAGAAAAGCGCGCCTCGCGAAAGCCGCCCGAGGCCGGCGGTCGCACAGACCTCGAACGCCGCCACGCGCTCGGCACCGCAATGTGGGAAATCGCGGTTGGCGCCAGCGCTGGCGCCAGCGCCGGAAAAGGGGTTATTCTACTTTTTCGGCGGTTTGCGGGGCCGGCCACGGGGTCTCAGGGTGGACGCGAGGCCGAGCCGACGGGCGGTGCGCGGAACCCAGCGATCGGTGCCGAACGGCGTCCCGCGATTGACGCTGTGGCGAACCGCCTCGAGTTGCGCCGCCGCTTCCGCACGCCCGACCACGGCCCGCCAGTTGGCCGGCAACGGCACCGGGCACTGCCGCTTCGGCGCGCCGGCCGGCGGCGCCGCCGCGAGGCTCGACCAGCGCCAGTCTTCGGCTCGGGCAACCAGACCCGCGCGCAGCGGATTTCGCTCCACGTAGCGCACGACCGTCAACAGGTGATCGTCGCGCTGGATCGGAAAGGCCTTGAAGCGGCCCTGCCAGACATGCCCGCTGGTGGCGTGGCGGCGGTGGTGGCGCCGGACATGCGCGGTCATGAGCCATTGCATCCACGCGCTGAGGCCCTCGTCGTCCGGCGGCCAGAGGACGAGATGAAAATGGTTGGGCATGACGCAATAGGCGGCGAGGCGCATGGCGATGCGCTCCGAGGCCTCGCCGATCAAGCGGACGAAGGCGGCGAAATCGTCATCGTCGTGGAATACCGTCGCCTTGGCGTTGCCGCGGTTGATGACGTGATAGGCCATGTTGGCGACGGCGGCGCGTGCGGTGCGAGGCATGCGCCGATCCTAACGCAACCGTTCCGTCAAATAAAGTACAATGACCCCTTTTTCCAGGGTCGGATCATGCGCTAATTCGCGAAGCTGTCGACCAGCTCCTCGAGGCGGGCCTTGGCCCCGCCGAGGACGGCCTCGCCGTCGCCGACGAGGAGCGTTTCGAAATCGAGATCCAGCAGCTTGCGCACGCTCATCCGCAGCCGCGTGGGGTCGTCCATGACCCGTTCGGACAAGAGCCCGCAGCTGCCGGGCGGGTTGCCGGTCACGGCATCGCCGAGGATCAAGATCCTCCTCTCCCGCCAGTAGAGCGCCACCTCGCCAGGTGATTTACCGGACGCGCCGATCACCTCGAGGGGACCAATCTCGTCGCCCACCCGGAGCTCGTCGTCGATCTCGGCCCCTTGGCCGCGGGCATGCGCCGCGTCGTCCGGGTGGATCGCCGTCCGCGCCGCCGTTCTGGCCCGCACGGAATTGGCGGCGCGCGAGTGATTTCGGTTGGTGAGCAGAATTCGCGCCACGCCCTCTCGGGCGATTTGCTCGAGAACGCCCTCCCCGGGCTCGACCGGATCGATGCACAGGTTGCCGTCGGGATGACGCAGCAGATGGCCATTGAAATTGTAGCCGTGGGGCTCGGAGAACCAGGCCCAGGTGAATATGTCGGCGACGATCTCGCGCATTCCAACCTCCCGCTTCGGGCCCATCTAACCATGATTTCACCATCGCCGCACGACTCGCGGCAGGGTCCTGGACCCGGGCGACTCCTCCACCATGAGATGCAAGGGCGAAACCAAGCGCCTTCCCGTCCACGCAAATCCGCGAAGAGCTTTTTATGGCTCAATTCGTGAATTGTATGCGTCACCTTGTTACGGCGGCGGCGAGGCAGGCTCGGTCATTGGCGCCGGGGGCGAGGCCGACGAGGTGGAACCAGCTCAGGTAGTTGTCCAGATAGCGGGTGGCGATGCCGCGGCGGGGACGCAGGAAGTCCTTCAACCGGCTGTGGCGGCTGTTCACCGTCTGCACATGCAGATCGCCCCGAACCCGTTCCCCCATCGAGCGGTTGAGTGCTTCGTGGCTCACCCCGAGCGCGGCGGCGCACGGTGGGTAGCTCGCGCCGCCGTCGGAGACCAGCAGGGCGTCCTTCGCGACCACCGGGTCGAGGGCAGCCGTGAGCGCCGCCGCATCGACCCTGGGCAGCACCGCGCTGACCGTCGTTCCGCTCCGGTCCGCCGCCATGAGAACCGGTACCTGCTCGCGCGAGAGGCCGCGCTTCTTCGCCTTGCCGCCCCGCCGCCGTGCCTTGCGCCCCAGCCCGCGCGCGCCCTTCCGGCTCTCCAGGACGTAGGTCTCGTCCGCTTCCACGATCCCCTTGAGCACCTCCGAATCGCTCCGCGCCGCCGCCAGAAACCGGTGACGCCAGCGGAACGCCGTGCTCACCGCCACGTCGCAGCGCGCCGCCGACGCCTTCACCGTCTCCCCCTTCGCCAGCGACGCCCCGAACGACAGCCAGCGTTCCTTGTGGTGCAAGCCCGACAGCGGCGTACCGCTCAGCGCGTTGAAGGTCCTGCCGCAGCCCTTGCACTGGTAGCGCCGCAGACCCCGCGCCATACCGCGCGAAACCGCCCCTGGGCGCCATACCGCGCGAAACCGCCCCTTCGCTCGCGCAGTGCGGACAGCGCCGGGCCTCGTCCACACCAAGCTCGATCGCGGCCTTCGATGCCTCGCCCTCGCTCCGGCCCGACAGCACCGCGAGCGCCTCGCGCCGCTGCGCGCGCGTCAGCCCGCGCGCCGCCGAAAGCCACACCTGGAAACCCTTGCCGTCCATAACCCAACCTCCTGACGTTCCAGGCACTCTATCACTAATGCATACAATTCACGAATTGAGCCTTTTTTAATCTGTGACCGAAGAGCGCATAAATCAACCGATCCCATAGGGTCGGATCATGCTCTACGTCCATCGGTCTTTCGGCGCTTTCTCGCCCGCCGCCGTGCCACCTTGCCTTTGGGCTTCTTTCGGCTCCAGACTCCCAGCGCGACGATGCCGACGGCAACGACGACCACGATCGGCACAATAACGTCGAGGGGGAGATCGATGCCGGCGGAAGGCCGGCTCCGGGTATCATGATAGGCACCGGACGGGGTCGGGGCGAGGGTGGCGAGCGCCACGAATAGAGCGGCGAGGACGCCCAGCGGCCGAGGCGTAAGGTGAAAGGCGCCCCCTCGACCTTGCCGCTGCTCCATTGCTAAATCCACCCGCGAGACTTCGCTCATTGGCGCGCTACGAAGTCTAGCACGCTTTACCTTCGCATTCGGAAGCCATCCGACCCCTTCGAGAGCGCCCGGGCGCTTGCCCGATGCCCCCCATCGCGCGGCGCGGCGCGCCTGCCCCAGAGGCCGATTTGGCGCCATCAAACGTTTCCATAGGGTCGCATCATGCTCTAGACTCCCCGCCACGGTGGCGTGGCACGGCCGGGGCGCACGCTCATGACCCGAGGCCCGGCCATCCGCCCTCGGCCAAATTGGGAAAGCCGAAGCAATGGAGGACGAGCGCGGCGGGGCGCTTCGCACCGGAGCGGCCGTCCTGGAGCACCTGACCGGCCCCTCGCGGGGCTCCGTGACATGGCTCGGCGCCTCGACCTTCGAAGTGACTCTGAGCCCCGAAGGGTTGATCCGCGTCTCGGAAGCCCTCCTGGACGAAACCGGGGGCGATCCGGTCGGACGGCTCCACCCCGCCGGAGACAGCTATGAAATAGAGGCACCCGAGGACCGCCCGGTTTGGGTGAACGGCATGCGCGTCACCGCGCGACGGCTCGAGCATCGCGACATGATCGAATTCGGCGAATCCGGACCCTTGTCCCGCTTTCGCCTCTATCGCCAAGACAAGCCGGTTCGCTGGTCCGTCACGGATATCCTGAGCGACGCCGCCGCCTATCTACGGACCAGTCGCAAACCGCTCGCCGATCGCCTCTACAGAGTGCTCTGCGCATGCCTGAGGCGCCTCACGCGGGAAACCACCATCTTGTTTCGAACCACCGTCGTCGTCGCGATTCTCGCGCTCGCGGCGCTGGCCTACCATCAGATCGATTTGAACACGCGGCTTCACCAACGCATCGAAAGCGATGCCAGCCGGCTCGACAGCTTCGCGGGCGCGTTGGCGCGGGCCAGGGATCAGGCCCTGACTCCGATCGACCTGAAGGAGCTGCGGCAAGAACTGGGGCGCCGGCTCTCCACCAATGCGGAACGTCTGGCCGCGTTGGAGCAGCGCTCCCGGGCCAGCGCGCGGGTGATCGCCGCATCGATAGCCTCGGTCGTGTTTCTACAGGGCGCCTACGGGTTCCGGGAAGCTTCGAGCGGCCGCATGCTGCGCCATGTCGTCGACGGCGCCGATCGACCGATGATGTCACCGCTGGGCCAACCGCTGCTGGCGCTCGAGGGCGACGGTCCGGTGGCTGAACGCCAGTTCACCGGAACCGGCTTTGCCGTCGGCGAGGCTGGTGTTCTGGTGACCAACCGGCACGTCGGGTTGCCGTGGGAGAACGACGCCAATTTGGCGGCGCTCGCCGGCCAGGGCCTCGAGCCGGTGATGATAAAGTTCATCGCTTATCGCCCCGGCGAGAAAGAGGCCGCCCAGATAGAATTGGTGCGGGCGGCCGAGGACGCGGACCTCGCCGTCTTGCGCCGTAAGGGTGAGGCCGAGCCAATGCCGGGCCTGAAGTTCGCCGATGCCCCGCCCGCCCCCGGCGACGAGGTGATCGTCATGGGCTATCCGACCGGTCTCCGCTCGATGCTGGCGCAATCCGGCGACGCCTTCGTCGAAGAGCTTCAGAAGACCGAGAACACCGGATTCTGGAGCGTCGCCGCCCGCCTCGCCGAGGCCGGCCATATTGCCCCGCTCGCCAGCCGCGGCATCGTCGGCCAGGCGACCACGGCGACGATCGTCTATGATGCGGACACCACACACGGCGGCAGCGGGGGCCCGGTGATCGACATCAATGGCGCGGTCGTCGCGGTAAACGCCGCCATATTGCCGGAATATGGCGGACCCAATCTGGGCGTTCCCGCCGCGAAGGTCCAGACCTTGCTCAAAGCTGCCGGCTTGCTCTGACGTCCGCGAGAGGGCACCGCCCCGCTCGCCACCACGCCCATGATCAGCGCGAACGTCGCCGCGCGCGGGGGTGTCGGGGTTTATGGCCATTGCTCTCACCATTCGAACTCCGGGCCCGGCACGAAGCGGAAGCGCTCCAGCGCATCGGAGCGCAGGGTGAAGCCGAGGCCCGGCCGCCCGGGGGCATGGACGCGGCCGTCGCGGATCTCGAAATCCTCCCGGAACAGCTCGTGGAGCATCGGCATGTGGCCCTGACTGACTTCCAGGATGTGGCAGTTCACCGTGGCCATGGCCAAATGGATGGAGGCGGCGAACAACACGCCGTTGCCCCAGGCGTGTGGTGCCACGCGGATCCCGCGTGCCGAGGCGAGCGCGGCAATGCGCCGGATCTCAGTGAAACCGCCGGCCCGCGCGATATCGGGTTGCGCGATATCCATGGCCTGGTGGTCGAGCAGGTCCTGGAAGTCGAAGCGGGTGAACTCGCGCTCGCCGGTGGCGATCGGCATGGAGACGGCGTCGCGCACCCGGCGCAGGCCCGGATGATCGTCCGGCGAGATGGGCTCCTCGAACCAGGCGATGGCGTGTTCTTCCACCGCGCGGGCCACCTGGATCGCCGTCGCCACGTCCAGACAGCCGTGCGCGTCGATCATCAGCTCGACCTCAGGCCCGATTCCGCGCCGCGCCGCGCGCACCCGCCGAACGGTATTGGCCAGCGAGAAACCGTCGCGCCCGACGACGCGCATCTTCACCGCCGAGAAGCCCTTGGCCGCATAACCGCCGAGTTCGGCCTCGGCCTCCTCTCCGGGCGCCCAGCCGCCGCTCGCGTAGGCCCTGACCGAGTCGCGCACGGCGCCCAGCGCCTGATAGATCGGCACCCCCCAGGCCTGCGCTTTCAAGTCCCAGAGCGCGATGTCGAGGCCGGAGATGGCTTCCATGGTGACGCCGCGACGGCGACGGTCGAGGGGTTGCGTCACGCCGGTATCGAGCGAGGGGGTGAGACGCGAGCCGGTGTACATCTTCTCGTAGAGCCGCTCGGTATAGAGGGGATCCTCGCCGATCAGCTCCGGGCCCAGATCGTGCTCCACGATCGCTTGCACCACCGCCGGATTGCCGAGCGATGCGCCCATGCCGACGAGGCCGCTATCCGCCTCGATCAGAATCAGCACGGCATCGGACTTCACCTTGGTGCCGATATCGGTGCGATGGCGCCGCTCCGGGGGAACGGGATCGGACATGGGGATGGCGCGTACCGCCGAAATTTTCATCCTTCAGCTCCCTCGCTCGAGGCGTCGCGGCCCACGGCGGCCTCGGTCCGGGCCGGCCCGGGCGCCACGCCATCATCGAGCGCGCCAGGCGCGCCGACAAGGCCTGGGCCCACGTCCTGCACGGCTCGAACGGCTACCTGATGCTCGTGCGTTTGCTCCAGGGTCTCGGCTTCGCGATCATGCTCTGTTACGTCGGTTTCCTGCTCTTGTGAGCTCGCGGCGATGGGCCGAGGACCGCGATCAGGCCGCCAGCCGCCGCGGCGTCGGGTTCACGAGGTTCATCTCGAGCAGGATGATCGTTTCGTTCAACTGTTCGGCCTGCTCTTCCCCGAGGGACGAATCCTCGGCGAGCGCGTAACGTTCCGTCAGCGCGGCGGCGAGCGACCGCTGTCGGGCGACGGCGAAATCGATGACCTGCGCGCTTCGGACGAGTGCTCGCGCCCGCCCCCGATCACCCGCTTCCGCGTGCGCATGGGCCTGGAACAAAATGATGTTGGTGGCCAATGTCGTCGATGCCTGGCGATCGCGCGCCAATTCATCCAGCGCCGCCGCCGCCTCGCGCGCGCGCCCTTCGGCGATCAGCGCCAACGGCCTGGCCGTTACGAAATACGCCCGAACATCCGCGAAGGGGCATGAACTTACCGCGTAGTCGAAACTCGCCAGCGCCTCCCGCACCCGACCGACTCGCAACCGTGCCATGGCCAGAATGTGCCTGGCAATCCAGTCGTCTCGGGTCTGGGATCGCAACGCCGCCGACATCAGCATGGCCTCGGCATCGCCGAGATTGCCCAGTTGGGCAAGGAGATGCGCCCGCGCGGTCCGCGCCACGACATTGGCGGGGAAGCGTTTGTTAGCGGTGGTTCCAGGGTGCGCTTATATGGGCTCTTTTTGAGCGGTCGGTGGCGGTTGGCTGACGGGATGCTTTTGGGCTTGGCTGATTTTGTTTCGCGCTGTGGCTATTCAGTCGAGGGGCCGGTCATCGATCTGGAGCGGTTCGCCGGCGCGGTCGCGCATGAGCATGTCGTTCCAGTCCAGGCCGTCGAGGGCAGGGCGCAGGCGGACGACCCTGCTGTCGTTTCGGATGAGCCGTGCCGCGGCGTCATCGCCCTGGCGGGTGGCGTCGTAGGCGCAGAAGATCCGGCCGGGGTTCCAGGCCTCGATCCATTCGGGGAGGCTTGCGGTGGCGCCGCCGGTTGAGACCACGGCGCATCCCTTGCGCCCGGCCGGGACGAGGTGGAGGGAGAGGACCGACAGGGCGTCGATTGCGTTCTTGGCGAGGATGACGGAGTTCGGCCAGTCGGGTTCCCACGACATCCAGAAGCCGCCGCGCGCGGCGGCGCCGGTCGGCGCGAGGCGGCGTGGCGCCGCGGCAGGGACGATCTCGGCGCCGAGAGCCTCGCCGGCCGCGTTTCGGCGGACGAACACGGCGTTGCCGTGGCGGTCGGCGTAGAGCAAGCCGAGGTCGCGGCACAGGGCGACGAGCACATCCGCGAGGCCGCGCTGCTCGACGAGGTAGCTCTGGATGGCGGGCCAGTGGCGGTCCGGGCACGGCGGCTTCGGGTGGCGATCGGCCGGGAACCGGTCACGGCACGGCAGTTCCGAGAAGAAGCCGAGGGCCTCGGGCACGGTGCACCGGCAGGCATGGATTACCAGGTCGATCGCTCCGCCCCCGCCCTCGCCGCGCAGATGTTCGTAGAACATAAAGCCGTTGATGCTGCCGACGGATCCGGGACGCCTCCAGCGCGCGGCATCGGTGGGATCGCGGCGGTAGCCGAGGCGGCGGACGACGTCTTCGAGGGGATAGCCTCGCAGGGCCTCGGCCCGCACCCGCCGGTCCCAGAGGCGGGGACCATCCATGGCTACGCCGGCGGCGGTTCCCCGCGGTCCTGCGCGCCGGCCTTGCCGGCTCGCCGCCGGCGGCGCTCGGCGCTGCGCTGCTTCTGGCGTTCCTCGGCCTCCTTGCGGCGCCAGGACTCGGCGTCGATGGCGATGATCTCGGCGTTGTGGACGAGGCGGTCGACCAGGGCGACGAGGCAGGCGGCGTTGGGGAAGGCCTCACCCCACTCGGCGAAGGGCCGGTTGGTGGTGATTATGGTGGAGTTCTGCTGGCTGCGGCTGGAGACGATGTTGAACAGCAGATCGGCATGGCGGTTGCTGTAGGACAGGTATCCGACCTCGTCGATCACCAGCAGGTGCTGGCGGGCGTAGAAGCGCAGCCTGCGCTGAAGCAGGGTGTCGCTGTCGAGGGCGGCGAGCTCGCCGAGCATGCTGGCCGCGGTGGCGAAGCGCACGGTGTGGCCCTCGAGGACGGCGCGGTGGGCGATATTGGCGGCGATGGTCGACTTGCCGACGCCGTTTGGGCCGACCAGGACGACGTTGGCGGCCTCGTTGAGGAACTCGAGGCTCATGAGATCCTCGACGGCCATGCGGTCGCAGCGGCGCGGCCATGCCCAGTCGAAGTCGGCGAGCGGCTTGAACTGTCCGAGGCGGGCGTCGGCGAGGCGGCGCTTGAGGCTGCGGCTTCGCCGTTCCTCCTCTTCCCAGGCGACCAGCGCAGCGGGCCAGTCATGCCCGGCGACCTCGCCCCAGTGGGCGGCGAGGCCGTGCAGGCCGAGCGCCCGGGCACGGCCCATGAGGGTATCGTTCATTGCTCGCTGTCCTCCTCGGGTTCGCCGGCCAGCCCGTCGTATCCGACGAGGTCGTGATCGCGGACAGTGATGTCGCGCACTCTCGGATCGCCGGGCAGTTCGACGGGGATGGGCGGGGGTTGGTGCCGCAGCTCGCGCCGCCGGGTCAGGCTCAGGCGCACGGCGTTGGGATGGGGAACGTCCCGCTTCAGGGCCTCGTCGATGGCCGCCTCGAGCTCGGCGGCGCCGTAGGCGTCGAGGAGGCGCAACAGGGCGGCGACGGTGGCGCCTATATAGCCGCCGCGCTGGGCGGCCTCGGCGAGCAGGCGCTCGCTGTTGGGCGCGGCCTGGACCAGCCGGTCCTGGCCGCGAAGGCGGCGGGCATGGCTCTTGCGCCTGACCAGCTCGGCGATGTGCTCGGGGTTCTCGATGCGGGCCGCCTTGTCGAAGCTGCGCGGATGGCTGGCGATGACGTCCACACCGTCGAGGATGCGCACCTCGTCGAGCGTCGCGACCACGACGAGGGTGCGCCGCACATGGGTGTGCGGCACGCTGTAATCGTTGAGATCGAAGCGGGCGTAGGGGGTCTTGCCGATGGCGACCTCGACCCGGTCGTGGTCGGGGAAGGGATCGCCGGGCAGCGCGATGAGAGAGCCGCGTTCCCGCTCGAAGGCCTCGCGCACGGTGATCGAGCGGTCTTCGGGCCAGGGGCGGTCGGCGGCGATGCCGTGGCACCAGGCCAGGGCCTGGGCGTTGAGATCGTCGATATCGCGCCACCGGCGGGCGGCGAAGAAGCTGGTCCGGACATAGCGAATCGCCCGCTCCACGCGCCCCTTCTCGTTGCCGCGCGCGACCGCGACGGGCTTGGGCAGGAAGTGGTAGTGGCCGGCGAGGTCGAGGATCCGGGGATTGAACCGGATGGCGGCGCCGCGGCGCTCCAGCACGACGCTCTTCAGGTTGTCGTACCAGAGCTCGCGGGGCACGCCCTGCCACGCCTCGAAGGCTTCGACATGGCCGCGCAGGAAGTTGCTCATCCCGGCGTCGAGGTAGAAGCGCAGGAAGATCCGCCGCGAGTAGCTGAGAACCATCACGAAGCCCATCAGGCGGCGCTCCGCGCGGCCGATCGTCACCTTGCCGAAGTGTCCCCAGTCGACCTGGGCCTGCTCGCCGGGAAGGGTCTTGAGGCGCAGATAGGCCTCGGCCACGGGCCTGGGCCTGAAGTGGCTGAGCAGATGACGGAAGTGGTCGCCGCCGCCCGGATAGCCGCGTTCGCGCACCATCTGGTAGAGCCGGCTGGCGGGCAGCGTCGGCCAGGATGCCAGCGTCTCGGCGATGAACGGCACGTATGGATCGATCATCGACGGCCTGGGCGACCTCGCGTCCCGGGGCTCGCCGGCCGCGGTGAGGAGGCGCTCGACGGTGTAGCGATGCACGCCGAGCTGGCGTGTGATCGTGCCGACCGTCCACTTCTCGACGTGATACAGGCGCAGGATCTCCGCGCGGGTCTCCTTGTCGATGGTCATCTCACCCCCTTTCCCGTCGGGCGCAGCCCCGGATAGACCGCCTGCCCGCAGAACCGGCCGCAGCGATCGCAGCGGAAGACCCTGGCGGGCCGCTCGTGCCCGAAGGGCCGTGTTCCGGGACGCCCTGCCGGCGTCCGCGCCACAACAGGACGCCGCCGCGCGGCGGTCAAAGGGTGATGCGTCACTTCCTGCCCGCGGCGCCGATTCACCGGCGTCCGGCGCCGCCGGCGTTCGCGATAGCGCCGCTGGCGCTCAGCATGCTTGTGACGGCCCCGCCGGCTGTTCTGGTAGCGCTGCCCGGCATGGCGCTGCGATCGCCGGCGCACCCGATCGCTGCAGCTCCGTGAACAGTAGATGTTGCCGTGGTCGCAGTGCCGGCAGAGAACCACCTGTTGATGGCACGAGGCGCAGTTGAACAGGCGGGCGGTGTTCTTCATCGCGCAGCCGATGAGAACGGGGTGGACCCACGCCCAAACCCGCACGATACTGCGCATATGGGTCGTGCCTTGCATGGCTCGGGGGGTGCGGTGCCGGTCGTTGCCAGCAAGCAAACGGGGCCGGCGCCGCATCGTTCTCAGCGGCCCGAGTGTACTCCCGCGGCTCCCCTTGTCAGGTCCGCGGAACCGCCGCCGCCAGCCAGCCAAAACAGGAATCGAGACGCCCGCCCGCGGTGGATAAGCAGCCCGCCGCCGCCAGACTCTTGGCGGTCGCCGCGGCGGGCTACTTACCCACCGCTGCGCCGAGCCAACTCCCGCCTGCAAACCACGCAGCTACAGCGCCACGATGCCCGATGTCGCTGAAATCACCATCTAAGCGCGGTTTTTCATCGCCACCGACAAGCGTTCGATCGTCGCATCCAGCGCCGCCAAGGCCTCGTCGGGAAGGCCGAGATCGCGCAGCACCTCCGCCCGCGCGTTCCGCGCCACGACATTGTCGGGGAGGCGTTCGATCGTCGCATCCAGCGCCGCCAAGGCTTCGTCGAAACGGCCGAGATCGCGCAACACCTCCGCCCGCGCGGTCCGCGCCACGACATTTTCGGGGGAAGCGTTCGATCGTCGACTCCAGCGATGCCAACGCCTCGTCGAAACGGCCGAGATCGCGCAGCACCTCCGCCCGCGCGTTCCGCGCCACGACATTTTCGGGGAAACGTTCGATCGTCGCATCCAGCGCCGCCAAGGCCTCGTCGAAACGGCCGAGATCACGCAGCACCTCCGCCCGCGCGTTCCGCGCCACGACATTTTCGGGGAAGCGTTGGATCGTCGCATCCAGCGCCGCCAAGGCTTCGTCGAAACGGCCGAGATCGCGCAGTACGTTCCCGCGAACACTCAACGCTGCGGCGTCGGGGGTGCCAGCGACGTCGATCGCCGATAGAACACGCCAAGTCAAATCGAATAGGCGCGCCTGACGGGCGAGATCGGCGACGGCGGTCAGCGATTTGATCACGTCTTCCGGCCGACTGCGGGTTGCTTGGCGCCGAACGAGCTGAACCAAGGCCTGCTCGGCCCGCGCCACCTCACCCCGTTGCAGTCGTTCTCCGATCCAGTCGATTTGACTTTGAATGGCGGGAACGTCCCGCGCGCCACCTTTTACTTCATGCCGATTACTTTCGCTTCGCTCTGCCACTACCAGTTCGGCGGCAGCGACAATCGGATCGGTCGCCTCGACAACGGCAATCTCCTCGTCGTCGATATCCAATCCCATTTCGACGAGCAATGGCGGCGGGGCATTCAGTCGGTCCTGGATACGTTTCTGCAAGGCGGCAAGAACCTGCGTGCCCCTTGTCAGGCTCGCTAGTTTCGGGAAATCGCCACCGCGGAAGGCGAGCCGCGAGACGGCTTGATGATCGCCAGCACCCTCAAGCCCAGCCGCTTCGGACAGCAGCCCCGAACGTAAAATGGTTTCACGGTTTTGTGCCGCTTCGACCCCGCCGCCGTACTGCTCGATCACGATCGCGTCGATATCCTCGACCAATCGGTCGACGATGCCGTCCGCGAGCAGTCGATAACACGCCGCCGCGACATCCGCCCCCTCGTCTTGCGCTAGCCCCATGCCGCTCGACGGGTCCCACTCCCGCGCATCCGCCGGGACGAGGAAGCGCTCGCGAATACGGTTGGCAATGGGGGGCTGCTCAGCGAGCACGGTTTCGGCTCGCCGAATGCCTCGCGCGCGCGTCGTCTCGGACATGTCGGGATCCATGCCGATGAGAAGACCGTCCAATCCCCTAAAGAAAAGGACCTCCTCCTGGAAAACCGCCCTCAATCGCTCGATCGGGACCGGCAACCCTTCGAGATGGGCGGAAACCAGTTCGAACGCCGCGTGTCGGAACATGTGAATATCGTTCGGCAGGGCCGCGCGAGGCTCCGCCCCGGGCGCATCGAGGATGTTGTAAATCCCTTCCCGGAAATATATGGCCCGCCCGAGGGAGCCTGAAACGAAGGCGTCCGCGACCTGCATGGCTCAAAGCTCGACGAATTCGATGGCGCGCTTCGCACAAGTGTCTCGAATAACGCCATGCCTATGCCGCTCGTCCGCAGTGGCCGGCGAGACCTGCACCGCCACTCTATTCACATCCCGCGTGTCCATGCCGCCATCGGAGTAAATGGCAACCTCGACGAAGTCGTCGTCATCTCGGCCCGACCCCTGTCGCAGCAGAAGATTTGGCAAATCGTCATCGCCCGTCGCGTTTGTCAAGCGCGGTCCAAGCTTCGCGGCGACCAGTTTCTCTCTATCGTAACTGCCCAGGTAGCTGATTTCGATGAGGCTGCGGATTGGGTCTCTGGGGGCAGATTTTGTGGGTTTGGGGCGCTGACGGCCTAGATTTCGTTTGACATAGGGTGGTTGGTCGATTCTAAGGATTCGATGGATAGGGATGTTCTTGCCTTTTTGTCGAAAGACGAGCTGATCGATGTGGTGCTGGCCCAAGGGTCGCGGCTCGCCGAGTTCGAACTCCGGCTTGGTGAACTCGAGCGCCGGCTTGGCCTGAACAGCACGAACAGCGGCAAGCCACCGTCGAGCGATGGATTGAACAAGCCACCGGCGGGTAAAAAGAAGCGCACCAGGAGCCTCCGTAAGAAATCGGCCCGCAAGCCGGGCGGGCAAAAGGGCCACAAGGGCGAGACCCTGCGCCAAGTCGCCGATCCCGACGCCACCGTCGACCATTATCCCGAGACGTGCCAGTGGTGTGGTTCGGGATTGACGCCGGATATGGCTACCGGCCATGGGGCCCGCCAGGTTTTCGATCTACCCGAGCCCCGGCCCCTGGTGGTCACGGAGCATCGGGCGCATCGCTGCCGTTGCGGGCATTGCGGCACGTACACTCGGGCTTCTTTTCCCGTCGCCATCACCGGCCCGGTTCAATACGGCGCTCGGATCGGAGCCATGGTGGTCTACCTGTCGCACTACCAACTCCTGCCCGAGGACCGCCTGGCTGAATTGATGAAGGATCTGTTCGGGGCGGAACTGTCTCCGGCGAGCCTCGCGCGGAGGGGCGGGAACAGCGCCGAGTCCGTCCAAGGCGTCGTCGATGTGATCCGCGAACTGGTGAAATCGGCGCCGGTCAAGCACATGGACGAGACCGGCTTGCGGATCGCCGGGCGGACCCAATGGTTGCACGTCGCCTCGACCGCGCGGTTGACCTTCTATCGGGTCTCGGAGCGACGCGGCAGCCTGCTCGGCGGAGTCGGCGGCATCGTCGTCCATGACCACTGGAAGCCGTACTTTACGATGGAGGGCGTACGGCACGCGCTGTGCAACGCCCATCACCTGCGCGAGTTGCAAGCCCTGATCGAGATCGAGAAGGAGGGCTGGGCACGCAAGATGCAGAGACTATTGCGCCGCGCCTGCCACGCGGTAAATCTCGCCCGGGAGCGGGGCGTGGCGCTGAAACCAGGCCTCGTCGAGCGCTTCCGAGGGTGTTACGACGCGATCACGGCCGAGGGCATCGCCTTTCACGAGGCACAACCTCCTCTTGCGCCCAGATCGAGCAAGGCCAAGCGCCGGGGAAGCAAGCCGCGCCGCACCGGGCACAACCTTCTCCGGCGCCTTCAGACACACAAGGAAGACGCGCTGCGCTTCCTCATCAATTTCGCCGTGCCGTTCACCAACAATCAGGCCGAGCAGGACGGGCGCATGATGAAGGTCAAGCAGAAAATCTCCGGCGGCTTCCGCAGCCAGAAAGGCGCCGAAGACTTTGCCACCGTCCGCGGCTTCATCTCGACCGCCAGAAAACAGGGCTGGAACATCATCCAGGCGCTCATGGAAAATCCCGAAACCCTGATCGAGCGTCTCCACGCCGCCTAAAAGGCCACCATGTACCTGGGCAGTTACTCTCTATCTTCCCAAATCGCCCGGTACCCCCGGTGGTAATTCCGCCCCACGCGGCCCAAGTTGATGCCTATCGTAGAGGTGGTAGGAATTCTCCTCCAGCAGGATTGCCCGCTGGCCCAAATAATGCGGCGTGACCTCCCAGCGAACCATGACCTCTCCGTAGGACTGTGGTCCGGAACCATCCGGCGACAGCACGGCATAGACGATATGCTCGTCGAACATGGGAAACAGCCGCGCCCTGACCATGTCACGATCACCGTGATCGCCAGGTCGCGCCGGAGGGCGTTCTCCGGCCGCGACCCGCTGATGATAGTTCCGATATTTGTCCATACACAATACGAGGTCGCAGGCCTCGAATGGCATGGCGATCACGGGCCGCGACATTTCGGCAAGATTTTCCAGCGCGTCCAAAAGCCGTGTGACGCCCCGTGCCTCGCAATCCAACGTCGCCGCGTCATGGCGATCCCGCAACGCCACGCGCTCGTCCTCGGCCATCCTGCGATGCGGGAACCCGAGGAACTGTTCGCAGCGGCAACGCACTTGCCAATATTCAACGGGTTCATGGCAATTCGAGCATACATCCATCGCAGCGGCCGCCATATCGTCAACGAAATCGTGCGATGTCAATCTAGCAGTGCAATCACCCACCTAACAATACGCAAGCATGGCAACCGTATTTGCGCCCAATTTCATTAGAGCACTTTCCGACCAGGTTGAATCGTTTGATGGGCCAAATCGGCCCCTGGGGCAGGCGCGCCGCGCCGCGCGATGTGGTTCATCGGGCAAGCGGCGCAACGCACCCCAGGGGCCGAGCGATGCGCCCATGCCGACGAGGCCGCCTTCCGCCTCGACAAGGAGCAATACGGCATCGGACTTCACCTTGGTGCCGATATCGGTGCGATGGCGCCGCTCCGGGGGAACGGGATCGGACATGGGGATGGCGCGTACCGCCGAAATTTTCATCGCTCAGCTCCCTTGCTCGAGGCGTCGCGGCCCACGGCGGCCTTGGTCCGGGCCGGCCCGGGCGTCACGCCGTCATCGAGCGCGCCAGGCGCGCCGACAAGGCCTGGGCCCACGTCCTGCACGGCTCGAACGGCTACCTGATGCTCGTGCGTTTGCTCCAGGGTCTCGGCTTCGGAATCATGCTCAGTTACGTCGGTTTCTTGGTCTCGTGAGCTCGCGGCGATGGCTCGAGGACCGGAATCAAGCCGCCAGCGTGTCAATCGACGCCGAATTTTGCCCCCTATCGGCGTGCAAAATCGAGCCCCCTTCCCTGCGCTCGCTCGGAGGTTGTCCATAGGGGGACCCGCGCACGCCGTCTAGTGCCCACCGACACGGAGCGGCGCGCGCTGGGGGCGGTGGTTCAGATAGCGGCGGAAGCGCTGATCGACGGCGGCCAGACGGTGACCTTCAGCTTCGACGTGATGGGCCGTCGTCTCTCCAAGACCGTGGACGGCGTCGCGAGCCTCAGAGAGTGGCGCCCACCTCGATGGTCGCCAGCATCCTGGCGAGGCAGTCGACCATCTCGTCGAGCGCATCGTCGTGATCGAAGTCGGTGATCCGCGGCCGCCGCGTGCCGCCTTCGCTGCTCACGTCACGGCACAGCTTGCCACTGTCCCAATCGGCAAACACCGCATACTCCATCTTGCCGAGGCGGAAGCCGTACGCGTGATCGTTGTCATGCACCTTGATCTGCGGCGTCTCCCGCAGGATCTCCGAGATTCCCGCGGCATCGACCTTCTTGCGGAACGCGGCAAGATTCTGCCTGCCGAGGTCGAAGGTGGCGCTGCGCATATTTTCCTCGAACTCGGCCATCTCCGCCGCGATCTCCGCGGCGCGTCGCTTGATTGCCTCGGTGCGGTCATTCATCAGCCCCTCCCCCCCGTCCATCGACTCGGCCTGGCGGGCCTCTTCGCCCTTGCGAGCCTCTCCGGCCTTACGTGGCTTCTCGGCCTTGCGGGCCTCCTCGGCGAGGCGCTTCTCTTCGGCGAGCCGGGCCTCCGCGGCCTTGCGCGCTTCCTCGGCCTCGCGGGCCTCCTCGGCGAGGCGCTTCTATTCGGCGAGCCGGGCCTCCTCGGCCTCGCGCGCTTCCTCGGCGAGGCGCTTCTCTTCGGCGAGCCGGGCCTCCGCGGCCTTGCGCGCTTCCTCGGCCTCGCGGGCCTCCTCGGCGAGGCGCTTCTCTTCGGCGAGCCGGACCTCCTCGGCATTGCGGGCTTCCTCGCCCTTGCGAGCCTCTCTGGCCTTACGTGCCTTCTCGGCCTTGCGGGCCTCCTCGGCGAGGCGCTTCTCTTCGGCGAGCCGGGCCTCCGCGGCCTTGCGCGCTTCCTCGGCCTCGCGACGTTCCTCGGCGAGCTGTGCCTCCGGTTGCTGCCGAGCCGTGGCGGCGGCCCTTTATCTTTGAACCATCGCCGAAATGTTCTGTGATCGCGATCTGAGCTTCGTCGTCCACCATCGCGAAATAGGCCGCCACTTCCTGGCTTTCCTTATCGATTCGGACAATGATGGCCCGGCTGTCGAATATGATCGGCCCGGTCGGGAAACTCGCCGAAAACGTGATATCGACGCGGTCGGTTATGTCGCAGTCGATGACACAGGGTTTCAACATGAACGCACGGGAGGACCAATCGTTCAAGTTAAAGGCCTGCCCGTTGATTTCAACCATCCCGTGATCGACCTGCTCGCGCGGCTCTTGACGATCGACCTTCAGGCTCCTTTTTAAGCCCTTCATGCGCTTAAATGATGGCTCAATTCGTGAATTGTATGCATTAGTGATAGAGTGCCTGGAACGTCAGGAGGTTGGGTTATGGACGGCAAGGGTTTCCAGGTGTGGCTTTCGGCGGCGCGCGGGCTGACGCGCGCGCAGCGGCGCGAGGCGCTCGCGGTGCTGTCGGGCCGGAGCGAGGGCGAGGCATCGAAGGCCGCGATCGAGCTTGGTGTGGACGAGGCCCGGCGCTGTCCGCACTGCGCGAGCGAAGGGGCGGTTTCGCGCGGTATGGCGCGGGGTCTGCGGCGCTACCAGTGCAAGGGCTGCGGCAGGACCTTCAACGCGCTGAGCGGTACGCCGCTGTCGGGCTTGCACCACAAGGAACGCTGGCTGTCGTTCGGGGCGTCGCTGGCGAAGGGGGAGACGGTGAAGGCCTCGGCGGCGCGCTGCGACGTGGCGGTGAGCACGGCGTTCCGCTGGCGTCACCGGTTTCTGGCGGCGGCGCGGAGCGATTCGGAGGTGCTCAAGGGGATCGTGGAAGCGGACGAGACCTACGTCCTGGAGAGCCGGAAGGGCGCGCGCGGGCTGGGGCGCAAGGCACGGCGGCGGGGCGGCAAGGCGAAGAAGCGCGGCCTCTCGCGCGAGCAGGTACCGGTTCTCATGGCGGCGGACCGGAGCGGAACGACGGTCAGCGCGGTGCTGCCCAGGGTCGATGCGGCGGCGCTCACGGCTGCCCTCGACCCGGTGGTCGCGAAGGACGCCCTGCTGGTCTCCGACGGCGGCGCGAGCTACCCACCGTGCGCCGCCGCGCTCGGGGTGAGCCACGAAGCACTCAACCGCTCGATGGGGGAACGGGTTCGGGGCGATCTGCATGTGCAGACGGTGAACAGCCGCCACAGCCGGTTGAAGGACTTCCTGCGTCCCCGCCGCGGCATCGCCACCCGCTATCTGGACAACTACCTGAGCTGGTTCCACCTCGTCGGCCTCGCCCCCGGCGCCAATGACCGAGCCTGCCTCGCCGCCGCCGTAACAAGGTGACGCATACAATTCACGAATTGAGCCTAAATGATAATAGCATCGTCCTCCCCCCTGCAGCTCCAGAAGGCGATCGCCCGGGGTCGCGCGAGGCGGATGCCCGGCAACTCCGGAGAGGCCCCGGGTGGACGCTGGCGCCCGCCCGCGTCGCGCACTCGCTGCGCGGCGGCCCTTCCCCGCCACCGGCGGGATCGCATTCCCCCCTGGGCCCGCACGCCGGCTGGCTTGTCATCGCGCGCCTGCCGGGGCCTTTGGGGTGGGTGGGTTACCTGGGATTCCCCCAGATAGCTCCCCACGGTTGCCGACGATGGTAGCATAAAGGACGTCGCAACCACAATTGCCGTTGTGAGCCGGGTGATGCGCGTCCGTCTCGGCGGATCGGCGACCCTCACGGAGCCGTTCCCCGAGAGACCAAAAGGACATGCCTCGCCGCACTCACCGGCCCAGAAGCGCACGACTTGGCGCTCGACTACGGGCAAAAGCAAGATCACCGGAATGGCGGGCGCGCGCCCTGGCGGGCCTTGGCGATGCTGAATACTTCAAAGGTCGCAGGCTCGAGGCTGACGGGTTCTTCAACCGCTGCATCGACCTCTGCCGCGAGCACGGCGACGCGGCGCCGTTCGCCGAGACCCCGAGCGCGCGGTCGAGCGCGGCGCGTGAGGCGTTGTCCGCTACGGAGCGGGACAACGTTGGCGTCGCGAGCCTCGGAGAGTGCCGCCACCTCGATGGTCGCCAGCATCCTGGCGAGGCACTCGACCATCTCGTCGAGCGCGTCGTCGTGATCAAAGTCGGTGATCCGCGGCCGCCGCGTGCCGCCTTCGCTGCTCACGTCACGGCACAGCTTGCCACTGTCCCAATCGGTAAACACCGCATACTCCATCTTGCCAAGGCGGAAACCGTATGCGTGATCGTGATCATGCACCTCGATCTGCGGCGTCTCCCGCAGGATCTCGGAGATTCCCGCGGCATCGACCTTTTTGCGGAACGCGCCAAGATTTCGCATACCGAGGTCGAAGATGGCGGTGCGCATAGTTTCCTCGAACTCGGCCATCTCCGCCGCGATCTCGGCAGCGCGTCGTTTGATCGCCTCGGTGCGGTCATTGATCGGTTCCCCACCGACGTCGATCGGGTCGGCCTCGCGCGCTTCCTCGGCCCTGCGCTTCTCTCCAGCGAGGCGCGCTACCTCGGCCTCGCGTGCCTTCTCGGCCTTGCGCTTCTGTTCGGCGAGCCGGACCTCCTCGGTCTTGCGCTTCTGTTCGGCGAGCCGAACCTTCTCGGTCTTGCGCTTCTGTTCGGCGAGGCGCGCTTCTCGACCTTGCGCTTCTGTTCGGCGAGGCGCGCTTCCTCGGCCTTGCGCTTCGCTTCAGCGAGGCGCGCTTCCTCGACCTTGCGCTTCTGTTCGGCGAGGCGCGCTTCCTCGGCCTTGCGCTTCGCTTCAGCGAGGCGCGCTTCCTCGGCCCTGCGCTTCTCTCCAGCGAGGCGCGCTACCTCGGCCTCGCGTGCCTTCTCGGCCTTGCGCTTCTGTTCGGCGAGCCGGACCTCCTCGGTCTTGCGCTTCTGTTCGGCGAGAGCTTTACGCAGGAAAATGGGTGCACACTACATATAGTGGGTCTGGGTGCCGAACCTTCTCGGTCTTGCGCTTCTGTTCGGCGAGGCGCGCTTCCTCGACCTTGCGCTTCTGTTCGGCGAGGCGCGCTTCCTCGGCCTTGCGCTTCGCTTCAGCGAGGCGCGCTTCCTCGGCCCTGCGCTTCATCTTCTTCGGCGAGGCGCGCTTCCTCGACCTTGCGCTTCTGTTCGGCGAGGCGCGCTTCCTCGACCTTGCGCTTCTCTTCGGCGAGCCGGGCCACCTCGGCCTCGCGGGCTTCCTCTACGAGCCGTGCCCTCGCGGCGATCCTTTGCTTTGAATCATCGCCGAAATGCTCTGTGATCGCGATCTCGGCCTCGTCGTCCAGCATCGCGAAATTGGCCGCCAGTTCCTGGTTTTTCTTATCGATTCGGACAACGATGCCCTGGCAGTCGAATTTGATCGGCCCACTCGGGAGGTGCGCCGAAAACTTGATATCGACGCGGTCGTTTATCTCGCAGTCGATGACACAGGGTTTCGCCATGAACGCGCGGGCGGACCAATCGGTCACGTAAAAGGCCTGGCCATTGATTTCAACTATGCCGTTCCAGATTTCCTCGCGTTCCTCTCGGCGCTTGGCAAAGCGCTTCTTGCGCTTAAAGGATTTCAGCATCGTCATCTCTTGCTCCAGCTCCAGAAGGCGGATCGCCGACACAATTCCGGCACCCTGTGGTCCCTCCCAGCCGCTCGCGAGCCGATGGCCCGAAAGAGGCATTACTCGTGCCCAACAGGATTCTTCAACCCCGTCGTTCGGAGATATTTAACATGGACCGGTCTGCCCTACATCACCCGTTTGAGCATAAAGTTGGATAAGTGATAAATTTGACATTCCCATGCTTCGAGGGACTAGAGGGACTTCAGGGGCTCTCCCGTGACATCATGCGCCTCGGCTTCCGCCGTGTGTGGCGGCCCGTCTCGCAGGGATGGCGTCGTCTTGGAGCGTGGGGGGATGTCCCTTGCGTCCTTTATGACACAGCTGCATCTGCACGGCTTTACTGTAACTACCTCATGTCCCGCTCCGGTTTGGCTTCACGCAGGAACGATTGAATCGCTTGGCCGCAACTGATGGTGTGGGATTCCCATGGGGGTGTTTAGTCTATATGTTGAGGGGTTGATTGACGAAGACGCAATAAGCTTGTGTAGCGTGAGGTCTGGAAATTTGGCTTCGCCCCGCGCCGGGGTATACCCCGGCGCGGGGCGATCCGTCATTTTGGTTATCCATGAAAGCGTCCAAACAAACATGGAGAACCAGTATGCGGAAAGACCAGGATAGCGCTGTCGAGGCTTTGGTGGAACAATTGATCGAAGGCGGTAGCGAGAACATGGCGACGGTCTTCGCCGGCCTTTTCAATCTCGCCATGCGGATCGAGCGGGAGAGGTTCTTGGGCGCCGGCCACTATGAGCGCACGCCCGAGCGGCGGGGATACGCCAACGGCACCAGACCCAAGAAGATCGACACCCCGGCCGGTACGGTGAGGCTCGAGGTTCCCAAGACCGCCGGTCATGAGGCGCCTTTTTACCCCCAAGCCCTGGAGCGCGGACGGCGCTCCTGCCGCGCTGTCATGCTGGCCGTGGCGGAGATGTATATCAAAGGCGTCTCCACCCGTGACGCCGAGGCGGTGATGCGCGAGTTCGGCCTGGAGAGCCTGTCGTCGAGCCAGGTCAGCCGCGCCGCCAAGCTCTTGGATGGGGAGCTGGATGCCTGGCGCAACCGGCCGCTGGGCGAGATCCGCTACCTGCTCCTCGACGCGCGCTATGAGAAAGTCCGAGAGGGTGGCGTGGTGCGCGACGCCGCCGTGCTCTCGGTGATCGGCATCGGCCCCGACCAGCGCCGCCGGGTGCTCGGTGTTTCCTGTGCGCTCTCCGAGGCCGAAGTGCACTGGCGCGCCTTCCTGGAGACCCTGGTTGCCGGTGGCATGCGCGGTGTCGCCTATATCGTTTCCGATGATCATCCAGGCCTCGGCGCCGCGCGCAAGGCCGTCCTCGGCGGCGCCGTCTGGCAGCGCTGTCAGTACCATCTGGCTCAAAACGCCATCCATCACGCCCCCAACCTCGCCATCCGAAAGGCCATCGGCAAGGAGCTGCGCCGGGTCTGGAACGCCGCCGACGGCAAGGCCGCCGAGGCCGAGCTGGGCCATCTGGTGGCGGCCTACCGCGACAGCGCCCCCAAGCTCGCCGATTGGCTGGAGACGGCGATCCCCGAGGGCCTCGCCGTCTTCGCCCTGCCCGAGCGCCACCAAAAGCGCATGCGAACCTCGAACCCCATGGAGCGATCCATCCAGCAGGAGATCAAGCGCCGCACCGTAAAGGTCAGGGTCTTTCCCAACGAGGCCTCGCTCGAACGTCTGGTCACCGCCATCCTCGTCGAAATCGACGAGAAATGGGAAACCACCGAAAAACCCTACATCACTTGGAAAGCAGAGGATGACTGATCAACGGCGTTCCGAATTTCCACACATCAGGTTGCTCAATCCGCAATAACTAGACGTATTGAAGCCGTTCGTGGTCAGTTTGATGAGCTTGTGTGGAAGCTGGAACTGCAGAAAGTCACCGCTGCACAGATGGCCAGCCTGAACATCCAAGGACGTGATTTCCAGCCAGAATGGATTTACACCATCTCACCGAGAAACCAACACTGAAGCAGTCGTTCTTGCGCAGCTCCTTAATACAGGGAGGCCCTGAATGTTCCTGTTTTATTCGCACGATGGAGTTAGGCTTGGCGCATATGGGCTGGAGCTTGTGGAGGGCTGTGCGAGGCGCGGGAGGTTGGCGTTTCAAGGACACTACGGATCGGAGGCGGGCAGCATCGAGGCGCTGGTCCGGCCGCGCTGGCCGCAAGGCCATGTCCGCACCCGCTTGCGCAAATGGTTCCTGGCGCCATGGTGGATGGCGCGCGACGAGATCGCGTGGCTGATGGCCCACAATTCGCACCAAGCGTGACGCTGGCGCGTCGCGCGGCACCTAGAACGGAATTTCGTCGTCCAGATCGCCGCCGCTCGGGCCAGCGCCGCCGAAGTCGCCGCCGCCACCACCGGGCGGCCGCCGCCGCCCCGGTCGTCTTGGCCGCCGCCGCCCCGGTCGTCTTGGCCGCCGCCGCCCCGGTCGTCTTGGCCGCCGCCGCCATAGTCGTCTTGGCCGCCCTCGCCGCCACCGGCCCGGCTGTCGAGCATCGTCAGCTCGCCCCGGTAGCGCTGCAGGACGATCTCCGTGGTGTAGCGGTCCTGGCCCGATTGGTCGGTCCACTTGCGGCTCTGGAGCGCGCCCTCGATATAGATCTTGGAGCCCTTGCGCAGATATTGTTGCGCAATGCGGCCGAGATTCTCGTTGAAGACCACGACGCGATGCCACTCCGTCTTCTCGCGCCGCTCGCCGGTCTGCTTATCCTTCCAGCTCTCCGACGTCGCCATGCTCAGATGGACGATCGGATCGCCGTTCTGGGTGTGCCGGACCTCGGGATCGCGCCCGAGATTGCCCACCAAAATGACCTTGTTGACGCTGCCCGCCATGCTTCCCCCCCCCCCCCCGGGTTTTCGGCCTCGAATCGGCCGCCCCACCCGGCCGATTCGCCTCGCCCGACTATAGGCGCTCCGAAGCCCTTCCCGCTAGCGCAATATCGGCACGAATCGAACCGGTGCGGTGCCATCCGTTTGGATGAAATTGCTCTATTTCCCAAGAGGGTAGAGCAGCTTTAGCCGCCAATTGGATCGCCGGAAGCAATTTCCTGTTGGACGGATGCTGCTCTCGCCGGCAATACCTGCTATTCAAGGGTCGGACGCGCAAGCATCGGGGCGGCGCGCTCGATCGCTATCCACACGAGTTGCCCGTCGTCGGCGACGGCCCCATGGTGACACGGTAAGCATGCATAAGGCCATATCCGTTCGCGGCGCACGCGAGCACAATCTGAAGAACATCGACGTCGACATCCCGCGCGACAGGCTGGTGGTGATCACCGGGCTTTCGGGCAGCGGCAAGTCCTCCCTCGCCTTCGACACGATCTATGCCGAGGGCCAGCGGCGCTATGTGGAAAGCTTGTCCGCCTACGCGCGCCAGTTCCTGGAGCTGATGCAGAAGCCGGACGTCGATCATATCGAGGGCCTGTCGCCGGCGATCTCGATCGAGCAGAAGACCACCTCGCGCAACCCCCGCTCCACCGTCGGCACGGTGACCGAGGTCTACGACTACATGCGCCTGCTCTGGGCCCGGGTCGGCGTGCCTTATTCGCCGGCGACGGGCCTGCCAATCGAGAGCCAGACGGTGAGCCAGATGGTCGACCGGGTGATGGCGATGGCGGAAGGCACCCGGCTCTACCTGCTGGCGCCGATGGTGCGCGGGCGTAAGGGGGAATACCGCAAGGAGCTGGCCGAGCTGATGAAGCGTGGCTTCCAGCGGGTCAAGATCGACGGCGCCTTCCACCTGATCGAGGAGGCGCCGGGGCTCGACAAGAAGCGCAAGCACGAGATCGATGTGGTGGTCGACCGGGTGGTGCTGCGGCCGGACCTGGAGGCGCGCCTCGCCGACAGCCTGGAGACGGCGCTGGGGCTGGCTGACGGCATCGCCGTCGCGGAGGACGCGAACACCGGCGAGCGGACCATCTTCTCCGCCCGCTTCGCCTGTCCCGTCTCCGGCTTCACCATCGACGAGATCGAGCCCCGCCTGTTCTCCTTCAACAACCCCTTCGGCGCCTGTTCGGCCTGCGACGGACTCGGCCGGGAGCTTTTTTTCGACGCCGACCTGGTGGTGCCGGACCCGGAAAAGACGCTCCGCAAGGGGGCGATCGCGCCTTGGGCCAAATCGACCTCGCCCTATTACCTACAGACCCTGGACAGTCTGGCGCGGCACTACGGCGTCTCGATGACGGAATCGTGGCGCGAGCTGCCGGAGGCGGTGCGCCACGCCATCCTCTTCGGCTCGGCCGACGAGCCGGTGGAAATGCGCTACGACGACGGGCTTCGTGCCTACAAGACCAAGCGGCCGTTCGAAGGGGTGATCCCGAACCTGCAACGGCGCTGGCAGGAGACCGATTCCGCCTGGTTGCGCGAGGAGATGGAGCGCTTCCAGGGGGTGACCGCGTGCAGCGCCTGCGGCGGCAGCCGGCTGAAGCCGGAGGCCCTGGCGGTCAAGCTCGACGGCCGCCACATCGGCGAGGTCTCCACACTCTCGATCCTGGCGGCGCGAGACTGGTTCGCCGGGCTCGACGCCAAGCTCGACGCCAAGCGCTCGGAGATCGCCAGCCGCGTCCTGAAGGAGATCAACGATCGCCTCGGCTTCCTGGTCAACGTCGGACTGGAGTATCTGACCCTATCGCGCCATTCCGGCAGCCTCTCGGGCGGCGAGAGCCAGCGGATCCGGCTCGCCTCGCAGATCGGCTCGGGCCTGTCGGGCGTGCTCTACGTGCTGGACGAGCCCTCGATCGGCTTGCATCAGCGCGACAACGCGCGGCTGCTGCAGACCCTGGTCGAGCTGCGTGATCTCGGCAATACCGTGGTCGTGGTGGAGCACGACGAGGAGGCGATCCGCGCCGCCGACCATGTCGTCGACATGGGTCCCAGGGCCGGCCGGCACGGCGGCGAGGTGGTGGCGGTGGGCACGGCGAAGGCGATCATGGCGGTGCCCGAGAGCCTGACCGGCCAGTATCTCGTCGGCCTGCAGCAGATCCCCGTGCCGAAGAGGCGGCGCAAGGGCCATCCCAGGCAGAAACTCACCATTCGGGGGGCGAGGGCCAACAACCTCGCCGACCTCACCGCGACGCTGCCGCTCGGCACCTTCGTCTGCGTCACCGGGGTCTCGGGCAGCGGCAAGTCGACGCTGATCATCGAGACCCTCTATAAGGCCCTGGCGCGGTTCCTGAACGGCGCCCGCGACGCGCCCGGCACCTTCGATGCCATCGAGGGCCTGCATTACCTCGACAAGGTGATCGACATCGACCAATCGCCGATCGGCCGCACGCCGCGCTCCAACCCCGCGACCTACACCGGCGCCTTCACGCCGATCCGCGAGTGGTTCGCCGGGCTGCCGGAAAGCACGCTCAGGGGCTACAAGCCGGGGCGCTTCTCCTTCAATGTCAAGGGCGGCCGCTGCGAGGCCTGTCAGGGCGACGGGCTGATCAAGATCGAGATGCATTTCCTGCCCGACGTCTATGTCACCTGCGATGTGTGCATGGGCCGGCGATACAATCGCGAAACCTTGGAAATTACCTTTCGTAACAAATCGATAGCCGACGTTCTTGATATGACGGTGGATGAAGGAGCGGAGTTTTTCCAGGCCGTGCCGCTGATCCGCGACAAGCTGGTGATGCTGCAACGGGTCGGCCTCGGCTACATCCATGTCGGGCAGCAGGCGACGACGCTCTCGGGCGGCGAGGCGCAACGGGTGAAGCTTTCCAAGGAGCTGTCCAAGCGGGCCACGGGCCGCACGCTCTATATTCTGGACGAACCCACCACGGGCCTGCATTTCGACGACGTGCGCAAGCTGCTCGAGGTCTTGCAAGCACTGGTGGAGACCGGCAACACGGTGGTGGTGATCGAGCATAATCTGGAGGTGATCAAGACCGCCGACTGGATCCTCGACCTCGGGCCCGAGGGCGGCGACGGCGGCGGCCGGATCGTCGCCGAGGGGACGCCCGAGGCGGTCGCCAAAAGCGCCGAGAGCCACACCGGATCCTATCTCGCCGAATATCTCGGCGTGCGGCGCAAGCGCGGCCGGGCGGCGGCCCGGGCGAAGACGCCGAAGCGGGCCAACGGTGCCGCGCCGAAGAAGCCACGCAAGCCCCACAAGAGCCGCGCCGCGCCGCGCCGGGGCGAGGTGCGGCCCGAGGCGTCGGGCCAGGGCGGTGCGTGACCACCGACGGACCAGGCGGATGAGCGAGATCGACGCCAAGCAACTGCAGTTCACGATCAATTTCCTCGCCGCCGAGGATCGCCTGCTGTTGCGCGGAAGCTTCCCCGACGGCACCGAGATCCAGCTGCTGCTGACCCGCCGCTTGACCCGCGGCATGTTGCAACTGGTGGACCAGGTCTCGACCCGCATCGTGCGCGGCGACATCCCCGATCCCGCGAAGCGGCGGTCCAGCAGGCCGACTTCAGCCAGACCTATCGGACCGGCGAGGTGCATCCCTCGATGGCGGAAGGTCCGAAGCTGGTCACCGGCCTTTCGATCACGCCCAAGGCGGGGGACCGCTTAGCGCTCGCCTTCACCCTCGACAAGGGCGAGAAACTGGCCTTCACCCTCGGCAACGACCATGTCTGGGGCCTCATAGACCTGGTCGCCCGGCAGGCCGCCGCCGCCGAATGGGACTTGCCCGCGCCGACCAACGCCACGACCGCGACCAAGGCCCCCGCGGGCCCGGTGAACTGACGCGCGGCCGCCTCTCCGCTTGTAGAGCATGATCCGACCATATGGAGACGTTTGATGGCTTCATCCCCGCTCGCGCCGGCCTATCGCATCGACGAATTCATGGAGGGGCGAGAGGCTCGGGGTCTGCGGATCATGGCGGAATACCTGGAACCGCTGCATCGCTTCCGCGACCAGGAGGTCGAGGATACCATCGTCTTCATGGGTTCGGCCCGGACCCCGGAGCCCGAGCGTGCCGCGCGGGCCCTGGAAAAGGCGCGGGCCGAGGGCGGTGACGTCGTGGGCGCCGAGGAAGGCGCCAGGATGGCGCAATATTACGTCGCCGCGCGCGAGCTCGCCCGCCGCTTGACCGCCTGGTCGCTCGAGCTCGGCGACGCGCGTCGTTTTGTCGTCTGCACCGGCGGCGGTCCCGGCATCATGGCGGCGGCGAACCGGGGCGCGATCGACGCCGGCGGGCGCGGCATCGGCCTCGAGATCTCGATCCCGGTCGAGGAGTTCGAAAACCCGCACGTGACCCCGGAACTGGCCTTCCAGTTCCACTATTTCTTCATGCGGAAGTTCTGGTTCGCCTATCTGGCCAAGGCGGTGATCGTCTTCCCGGGCGGCTTCGGCACCCTCGACGAGCTGTTCGAGCTGTTGACCCTGATCCAGACCGGCAAGATCCGCAAGCGACTGCCGATCGTGCTGTTCGGGACCCGCTACTGGCGGGAGGTGGTGGATTTCGACGCCCTGGTCCGCCACGGCACCATAAGCGCGCGGGATTTCGACTTGGTGTTCCGGACCGATTCGACCGACGCAGCCTACCGCTTCGTTACCGAGGAACTCGGCGCCCACGGCCTGCCCAACCCGGGGGCGACGCTCTGAGAAGCTGAATTGGAAAGTCGCCGAAGCCGGCGGGCGCCGGGCGGGTCGGCGAAGGCTCGGCGCCCGGCCTCGCGGCGAATGGGTACTCTCAAGCGGCCTCGATGGCTACCTGGCCGTACTATTATACCGGGCGCTGCAGCTTTATGATTACAACAATTACTACCGTTTGAGGTCAGCCGCGCGCCGACGGTGCGATCAATGTCGGGATGACGACCATGTCGCCTTCTTCCGTCTACCCGAATATTGGGTATAAGACGCCGTGTAATTCCCGCATTCTACCGGCCTTGCCTCGCCGATTTCGGCTCTCTCGCTCGATCGCCGTATTTGCTCGATCGCGGGAGCGCGCCGCCCCTCAACCCGCGAGGTACAAGATAGTTAACAGCCCGTTGATTAAGTGGCTTTTTCCGGCTCTCACTCCCAGATGAGGAATGCGGCGGCGAAAACCGTCTGGCCGCTTTGCGAGACCCCCAGTGCGACCAGCATGGCCCCGGTGGGCGTGAGCAGCACGAAAATACCGCCATATCCGCCCGCCACGGCCTCGCGCGGGGTGCCGGCGCCGATGAGTTGGCGCATCAGCAACGATAGGTTGTGGCCGGCGACGTGGAGCAGGTATCGCTTGTGCACGTTCTCGCGGCCCCGAAGCCAGGTCCGGCGCATGCCGCCGCGATCGAGGTTGTGGGCGAAGGAGCGCTCGACGATCTCGGCGCGCAGCTTGAAGGCTTCCTTGGCCACCCCCGATAACAGCCGGGTCCGGTTGTTGGTGACCGCGCGCCGCGCCGCCTCGTCGCCGCGCCAGCGCGCGAAGCCCTTCTGCTTGGGCTCGGCGATCCGGGTCTTCCACGGGCCGTTGTCCAAGGCCTTCAAGACCGCCCGTGAGTGATAGCCTTTGTCGGTCACACATTCGGCCGGGTCCTCTGCCGTCGGCGCCGCGTCAACGCTCGCAAGGTTCTCCTTGGCCGTCTCCAACGTTTTGGGAAGCGTCGTCGTGTCGCCCTCGTCGGCCGGGTGCAGCTCGGCGGCCACCACCGCGCCGGTGTCCAGATCCACCGCGTGCTCGGGCTTGTAGGCCAGATGCGTCGTGCCGTCCTTCATCTTGGCGATCTTGGCCTCGGGGTCGCTCTTCGAAACCCAGTCCTCGTTGGAAAGCTTCTTGCCCTTGCGCTTGCGGTCCAGACGCGCCAGGTCCTCGGCCGTGGGCGTCTCGATGCCGCTCTCCCGGGCCAGGTGCTCCAGCATCTCCCGGTAGCCTTCACCCGTGTCGCGCCGCACGATGTTGCGCAGCGCCGCGTTGGCCTCCATGGTCGAGGCATCCACCCCGATGCGCTCGCCCTTCACCAGACCCGCCTCGCCGATCAAGGCCAGAACCCAGTCGAAGACCGCCGCGTGGACTTCATGGGGCAGGCGCGCGCGGGTCTTCGACAGCCAGGAATGGTCCGGCACCCGCTCACGGCTCCCCAGTCGCAGGAACTCCCGCAGCGACAGGGAATCCGAGCAACGCCACTCCAGACCGCGCTCTGAGTCGATGCCCTCGAAGTAGCCCACCAGGTGCATGCGGAAATAGCGCCCGGGCGGCACCGAGGGCGCGCCCATCCTGGCCGCGTAATAGGGCCGGCAGCTCGCCTCGGCAAAGGCGTCGAAGCCGCCCTCGATCAGCACCGACTGCAGGCGGTCGTAAAACACATGACCCGGCGAGCGCGGCATCTCCGCCCAGCCCACCATCAAGTCCCCCTGACGATCCTTCTGCTGTCCCATCGCCATCGGCGAATCCTCCGGTCAAATCAGAACATCAAAGAATCAGACCAGGCCGCTTGCGTCCAGTGCCGACTTCGTCAACGGGCTGTTAACGCCAGCACCCAAATGCTCATGCCGGTGAGCAAGTAGGTAAACGTGACTCTCCACCTGAGCGTCTGCATGGTATATTCCCCTCTCTTGTCGCTTGTTCCCCAGCGCGTCGCCGCTTCGCCTTTTCATAAAACTTTAGGCTAATTTCCGGTTTTGCAAGTGACCACCATCACCTCGGCGTAAATAAATCCGCCGTGACACGAAAATCGGCTCCGGGGAGACGCCGCCACCGCACCGGCCAGCCGAGCGCTACGGCCCGGAATATCGGGACCAAGGTCAAGACGGCGGACGCCCTTCAGCCGTCGTCCTCGAGATGTCCGAGATGGTCCAGAACGCCCTGCAGAATGTAGGCGGCGGCGAGCTTGTCGACCAGCTCCGCGCGGCGCTTGCGGGTCGTGTCCAACTCTTCGATCAGCATCCTCTCGACCGCCCGGGTGGACAGCCGCTCGTCCCAGAAGACGATCGGAATATCACGCAATTCCAAAAGGTTGCGGGCGAATTGTCGTGTCGCCTGGCAACGCGGACCCTCGCTGCCGTCCATGTTGACAGGCCAGCCGAGGACTAGGCCGGCGACGCCGCGATGGTTGATGATTTCCAGCAGCCGGGGGCCAAGCTCGCGGAAGCGTCCCCGCGCCAAGGTTTCGAGCGGCGAGGCGACGCGCCGGTCTGGGTCCGAAATCGCGACGCCGACGGTCTTCGAGCCGAGATCGAGGCCGAGCAGGCGGGTTCCCTCGCCCAATGCGCCGAGCAGGTCCCGAGGCTTGTCTAACAGCATCGCCGATGATAGGTTCCGCGCGCTTTTTCGCCTGCCGCGCCGGCCCTCCCCGAGCGCTCGCGATCGGCCCCGGGCCACCGGCGAATTGCGCGAATCCCGCTTTGCATGACGCAGGGAACGTCGCACATGTCGGTCGACAAGGCCACCGTTCGCCGCATCGCGCATCTGGCCCGCATCGGCGTCGCCGAGGACGAGCTGGAAGCTCTCGCGAGCGAGCTGTCGAAGATCCTCGCCTGGATCGAGCAGCTGCACGAGGTCGACACCGAGAACGTGGCGCCCCTGGCGAGCGTCAACCAGGGCGCGCTTCGCCCGCGCGACGACGTGGTGAACGACGGCGGGCGGCCGGGCGACGTGCTGGGAGGCGCGCCGGACCGCCACGACGACTTCTTCGCCGTGCCGAAGGTGGTGGAATGAGCCCGCGCGAGCTTGGCCGGCTCTCCATCGCCGAGGCCCGCCGCCTGCTCGAGCGGCGGGAGATTTCGTCGCGCGAGCTCACGAAAGCTTGCCTCGGGGGAATCGAGAGGGCGCACGCGCTGAACGCCTTCACCACCCCGACGCCAGAGGTCGCGCTGGACATGGCGGCGGCGGCGGACGCCCGCATGGCCCGGGGCGAGGGCGGATCGCTGGAAGGCATCCCGCTCGCGATCAAGGACCTCTTCTGTACCCGGGGTATCGAGACGACGACGGCGAGCCGCATCCTCAGGGGCTTCCGGCCGAGCTATGAAAGCACGGTCACCGCCAAGCTCTTCGCCGAGGGCGCGGTGATGCTCGGCAAGACCAACATGGACGAGTTCGCCATGGGCTCCTCCAGCGAAAACAGCGACTTCGGCCCCGTGGTCAATCCGTGGCGCCGCGCCGGCGACGACCGCCCGCTCTCGCCCGGCGGTTCCTCCGGCGGCTCGGCTGCGGCCGTCGCCGCTGGCCTCGCCCTCGGCGCGATCGGGACCGACACCGGCGGCTCGATCCGCCAGCCGGCCTCGCTGACCGGCGTGGTCGGCTGCAAGCCGACCTACGGGCGCTGCTCGCGCTGGGGGGTCGTCGCCTTCTCCTCCTCTCTCGACCATCCGGGACCGCTGGCCCGCAGCGTCGTCGACGCGGCGATCATGCTCAGGGCGATGGCCGGTCACGATCCCCGCGATGCGACCTCGGCCGATCTGCCGGTGCCCGATTTCGCCGCCGCCATCGGCGGCGATCTCGCGGGGCTGAAGATCGGCATTCCGCGGGAATATCGGGTCGACGGCATGGCCGACGCGGTGGAGGATCTCTGGAGCCGAGGGCGCGCGTGGTTGAGCGAGGCCGGCGCCGAGATCGTCGATATCTCCTTGCCGCACACGAAATATGCGCTGCCGACCTATTACATCGTGGCGCCGGCCGAGGCCTCGTCCAACCTCGCGCGTTACGACGGCGTGCGCTTCGGTCTCAGGGTCGAGGGCGACGACATCGACGCCATGTATGAAGCGACGCGAGCCGCCGGCTTCGGTGCCGAGGTCCGCCGTCGGGTGCTGATCGGCACCTATGTGCTCTCGGCCGGCTACTACGACGCCTACTACCTGAAGGCACAGCGGGTCCGCCGCCTGATCCGGGATGAATTCGAGCAGGTCTTTCGGAACGTCGACGCCATCCTGACGCCAACCACGCCGGAGGCCGCCTTCGCCATCGGCGAGAAGACGGACGATCCGATCGCCATGTACCTGAACGACGTATTCACCGTGCCGGGCGATCTTTCGGGCATTCCCGGCATTTCCGTGCCTGCGGGGCGCGACGCCGACGGCCTGCCGCTTGGCTTGCAGGTGATGACGCGGTCCTTCGACGAGGCGACGATGTTTCGGGCCGCGGCCGTGATCGAGGCGGCGGCGGGCTTCGAGGCGGCGCCCGAACCGTGGTGGCGGAGCGCGCCATGAGCGAGACCAACCCCGATCTGGTCGCCGGCGCGAGCGGTGCCTGGGAGCTCGTCATCGGCTTGGAGATCCATGCCCAGGTGGCGTCGCGATCGAAGCTCTTTTCCGGTGCCGACACGGCCTTCGGCGCGGCCCCCAACAGCCAGGTCAGCCTGGTCGACGCGGCGATGCCGGGCATGCTGCCGGTGATCAACCGGATCTGCGTCGAGGCGGCGGTGCGCACCGGGCTCGGGCTCGGGGCCGAGATCAACCGGGTCTCGATCTTCGATCGCAAAAACTATTTCTATCCCGACCTTCCCGCCGGCTATCAAATCTCGCAGTACAAGAACCCGATCGTCGGCGAGGGCGTGATCCGGGTCGATCTCGCCGACGGCCGCGTCCGCGAAGTCGGGATCGAGCGGCTGCATCTGGAGCAGGACGCGGGCAAGAGCCTGCACGACCAGCACCCGAAGCTGACCTATGTCGACCTCAACCGCGCCGGCGTCGCGCTGATGGAGATCGTCTCCAAGCCGGACATGCGCTCGCCCGAGGAGGCGGGCGCCTACTTGCGCAAGGTCCGCGCCATCCTGCGTTATCTCGGCACCTGCGACGGCAACATGCAGGAAGGCTCGATGCGGGCCGACGTCAACGTCTCGGTGCGCCGTCCCGGCGCCGCGCTCGGCACCCGGACCGAGACCAAGAACCTGAACTCCATCCGCTTCGTGCAAGCAGCGATCGCGTTCGAATGCCGGCGCCAGATCGAACTCGTCGAGGCCGGCGGCGAGGTGGTCCAGGAGACCCGCCTGTTCGACACCGAACGCGGCGTCACCCGGGTGATGCGGAGCAAGGAGGAGGCACACGACTATCGCTATTTCCCCGATCCCGACCTGCCGCCGCTGGTGCTGGACGAGGCGATGATCGAGCGTATTCGGGCCGAGCTGCCGGAACTGCCCGATGCCAAGCGGGCCCGCTACGTCGCCGCTCTCGGCCTCTCCGACGACGACGCGGGCGTGCTGGTCGCGGAGCAGGAGACCGCCGCGTTCTTCGAGGCCGTGGCGGCGGGCCGTGAAGCGAAGACGGTGGCCAACTGGGTGATGGGGGACTTCTTCGCCCAGTTGAACCGGGCCGGCCTGGAGGTGGCGGAAAGCCCGGTTTCCGCCGCGCAATTGGGGGCTCTGCTGGACCTCGTGGCGGCCGGCACGATTTCCGGCCGGATCGCCAAGCAGGTCTTCGAGACCATGTTCAAATCCGGCGAGGACGCCGCCCACATCGTCGCGCGCGACGGCCTGCGCCAGGTCTCCGACACAGGCGCGATCGAGGCGATGATCGACCAAGTGATCGCCGACAATCCCGAGCACGCGGCCGAGGTCCGGGGCGGCAAGGACAAGCTGGTCGGCTGGTTCGTCGGCCAGGTGATGACCGCGAGCGGGGGCAAGGCCAATCCCCAGCTGGTAAACCAGATGCTCAAAGACAAACTGATGTCGAGTTGACGGCGATGGTGGACGACACGGAATCCGGCGAGGGCTGGAAACCCAGGACCCGGGCGGCCCAAGCCCTCGGCTGGATCGATTCCCGGACCCGCGCCGTCGCGCCGCCGCTCCACCTCTCCACGAACTTCATCCGCGATCCCGACAACCGGTATCGCGCCGGCTACGGCTACGCCCGCGACGAGAACCCGAGCTATGACCAGGCCGAGGCGCTGCTGGCCGAGCTCGAAGGCGGCGCCGGGGCCAAGCTCTTCGCCTCCGGCATGGCGGCGGCGACGGCGGTGTTTCAGACGCTCAGGCCGGGCGATCACGTCATCGCGCAGGAGGTGATTTATTGGGGACTCAGGCGCTGGTTGGCCGAGCATGCGACGGCCTGGGGTCTCGACGTCGAGTTCGTGCCGACTTGGGACACAGGCGCGCTCGCCCGCGCGGTGCGCCCGGGCGCGACCCGCCTGGTCTGGATCGAGACCCCGGCCAACCCGATGTGGCACATCGTCGATATCGAGGCGGCGGGGAAGATCGCCCATGGCGCCGGCGCCCGCCTCGCCGTCGACGGCACGGTGGCGACGCCGGTGCTGAGCCGGCCGCTGGCGCTCGGCGCCGACCTCGTGATGCACTCGGCGAGCAAGTATCTGAACGGCCACGGCGACATCATCGGCGGCGCGCTGGTCACGGCGCGGGCCGACGCGGCCTGGGAGGCGATCGCCCGCCAGCGCCACGACGCGGGCGCGATCCTGGGGCCGTTCGAGGCCTGGCTGCTGCTGCGCGGCATGCGGACGCTGCATTTGCGGGTGTGGGCGAGTTCCGAGGGTGCGTTGAGGCTGGCGCGCCATTTCCAGGGCCACGAGGCAATCGCCGAGGTGCTCTATCCCGGCCTCCAGGGCCATCGCGGCCACGAGATCGCCGCACGCCAGATGTCCGGCGGCTTCGGCGGCATGCTATCGCTGCGCCTCGCCGGCGGCGAAGCGGCGGCGATCGCCACGGCGGCCGGGGTGAAACTCTGGAAGCGGGCGACCTCGCTCGGCGGGGTCGAGAGCCTGATCGAGCATCGCGCCTCGATCGAGGGAACGCAGACGCCGGTGCCGGGAGACCTGCTCCGGCTCTCCGTCGGCATCGAGGACCCGGGCGACCTCATCGCCGACCTGGAAGCCGCCTTGGCCTCCGCCGCCGTGGCGAGCTAGAATCGCGCCTGCTGGCGCCCTCCCCTCACCGCCCAAGGAGTCTCACCTCGATGATCGATCTCTACACCTGGAAGACCTCGAACGGTCGCAAGGCGACCATCATGCTCGAGGAATGCGGCCTTGCCTATAACCTGCATCCCATCAACATCGGCCAGGGCGATCAGTTCACGCCCGAGTTCATCGCCATCAATCCCAACAGCAAGATCCCGGCGATGATCGACGACGAGGGGCCGAACGGCGAGCCCTACACGATGATCGAATCCGGCGCGATGCTGATGTACTTGGCGGAGAAGACCGGCAAGTTCATGCCCTCCGAGATGGCGGCCCGCTACGAGGTCATCCAGTGGCTGATGTTCCAGATGGGCGGCATCGGCCCGATCTTCGGCCAGGTGCACCACTTCAAGCGGGCGGCGAGCGAAGAGGTGCCCTACGCCATCGACCGCTACTTCACCGAATGCAAGCGGCTCTACGGCGTGCTGAACGGCCGTCTCGACGGCCGCGAGTATCTGGCCGGCGAGATCTCGATCGCCGACTTCGCGACGCTGCCTTGGGTCTTCCGCCACGATTGGCAGGAGGTCGAGCTGAGCGAGTTCCCCAACGTCGCGCGCTGGTACCACACGCTGATGGCGCGCCCGGCGCTGGCCCGGGGCATGGAGCTGCCGGAATAGAGCCGATGGCGCCAAGCGGCGGGTCGGACCCGCGCGAAGGCGCCTCGGTCGGGCGCGTGCGTGCGGCGCTGGCCGCCGCCGGCTCGGAGGCCGAAATCACTCTATTGGCCGAGACCGCGCGCACGGCGGGCGATGCCGCCGCCAGCCTCGGCTGCCCCCTGGTGGTCTGATTCAGACGGATGGGTACCATCCGTCTGAATCAGACCACCAATCTTCAAAAGGATTGTGGTGCAAACCAAACATTGTTTGGTTTGCACCACTGGGCGCCATCGTCAAGTCCCTGGTCTTCGTCGTCGGCGAACGGCCGGTGATGGCGCTGGTCGCCGGCGATCGACGGCTCGACACCGCGGCGCTGGCGGCGACGCTCGGCCTCGACGGCGAGGTCGAGCGGGCCGACGCGGAGCTGGCGCGCCGGGCGAGCGGCTTCGCCATCGGCGCCATCGCACCCGTCGGCCACGCGCAACCGCTCGCCATCGCGATCGACGCCAGCCTCGGTCGTTTCGCGACCCTCCACGCCGCCGCCGGCCACCCCCGCTGCGTCTTGTTAGCGGTGGTTCCAGGGTGCGCTTATATGGTGCTCTTTTTGAGCGGTCGGTGGCGGTTGGCTGACGGGATGCTTTTGGGCTTGGCTGATTTTGTTTCGCGCTGTGGCTATTCAGTCGAGGGGCCGGTCATCGATCTGGAGCGGTTCGCCGGCGCGGTCGCGCATGAGCATGTCGTTCCAGTCCAGGCCGTCGAGGGCAGGGCGCAGGCGGACGACCCTGCTGTCGTTTCGGATGAGCCGTGCCGCGGCGTCATCGCCCTGGCGGGTGGCGTCGTAGGCGCAGAAGATCCGGCCGGGGTTCCAGGCCTCGATCCATTCGGGGAGGCTTGCGGTGGCGCCGCCGGTTGAGACCACGGCGCATCCCTTGCGCCCGGCCGGGACGAGGTGGAGGGAGAGGACCGACAGGGCGTCGATTGCGTTCTTGGCGAGGATGACGGAGTTCGGCCAGTCGGGTTCCCACGACATCCAGAAGCCGCCGCGCGCGGCGGCGCCGGTCGGCGCGAGGCGGCGTGGCGCCGCGGCAGGGACGATCTCGGCGCCGAGAGCCTCGCCGGCCGCGTTTCGGCGGACGAACACGGCGTTGCCGTGGCGGTCGGCGTAGAGCAAGCCGAGGTCGCGGCACAGGGCGACGAGCACATCCGCGAGGCCGCGCTGCTCGACGAGGTAGCTCTGGATGGCGGGCCAGTGGCGGTCCGGGCACGGCGGCTTCGGGTGGCGATCGGCCGGGAACCGGTCACGGCACGGCAGTTTCGAGAAGAAGCCGAGGGCCTCGGGCACGGTGCACCGGCAGGCATGGATTACCAGGTCGATCGCTCCGCCCCCGCCCTCGCCGCGCAGATGTTCGTAGAACATAAAGCCGTTGATGCTGACGACGGATCCGGGACGCCTCCAGCGCGCGGCATCGGTGGGATCGCGGCGGTAGCCGAGGCGGCGGACGACGTCTTCGAGGGGATAGCCTCGCAGGGCCTCGGCCCGCACCCGCCGGTCCCAGAGGCGGGGACCATCCATGGCTACGCCGGCGGCGGTTCCCCGCGGTCCTGCGCGCCGGCCTTGCCGGCTCGCCGCCGGCGGCGGGCGGCGCGGCGCTGCTTCTGGCGTTCCTCGGCCTCCTTGCGGCGCCAGGACTCGGCGTCGATGGCGATGATCTCGGCGTTGTGGACGAGGCGGTCGACCAGGGCGACGAGGCAGGCGGCGTTGGGGAAGGCCTCACCCCACTCGGCGAAGGGCCGGTTGGTGGTGATTATGGTGGAGTTCTGCTGGCTGCGGCTGGAGACGATGTTGAACAGCAGATCGGCATGGCGGTTGCTGTAGGACAGGTATCCGACCTCGTCGATCACCAGCAGGTGCTGGCGGGCGTAGAAGCGCAGCCTGCGCTGAAGCAGGGTGTCGCTGTCGAGGGCGGCGAGCTCGCCGAGCATGCTGGCCGCGGTGGCGAAGCGCACGGTGTGGCCCTCGAGGACGGCGCGGTGGGCGATATTGGCGGCGATGGTCGACTTGCCGACGCCGTTTGGGCCGACCAGGACGACGTTGGCGGCCTCGTTGAGGAACTCGAGGCTCATGAGATCCTCGACGGCCATGCGGTCGCAGCGGCGCGGCCATGCCCAGTCGAAGTCGGCGAGCGGCTTGAACTGTCCGAGGCGGGCGTCGGCGAGGCGGCGCTTGAGGCTGCGGCTTCGCCGTTCCTCCTCTTCCCAGGCGACCAGCGCAGCGGGCCAGTCATGCCCGGCGACCTCGCCCCAGTGGGCGGCGAGGCCGTGCAGGCCGAGCGCCCGGGCACGGCCCATGAGGGTATCGTTCATTGCTCGCTGTCCTCCTCGGGTTCGCCGGCCAGCCCGTCGTATCCGACGAGGTCGTGATCGCGGACAGTGATGTCGCGCACTCTCGGATCGCCGGGCAGTTCGACGGGGATGGGCGGGGGTTGGTGCCGCAGCTCGCGCCGCCGGGTCAGGCTCAGGCGCACGGCGTTGGGATGGGGAACGTCCCGCTTCAGGGCCTCGTCGATGGCCGCCTCGAGCTCGGCGGCGCCGTAGGCGTCGAGGAGGCGCAACAGGGCGGCGACGGTGGCGCCTATATAGCCGCCGCGCTGGGCGGCCTCGGCGAGCAGGCGCTCGCTGTTGGGCGCGGCCTGGACCAGCCGGTCCTGGCCGCGAAGGCGGCGGGCATGGCTCTTGCGCCTGACCAGCTCGGCGATGTGCTCGGGGTTCTCGATGCGGGCCGCCTTGTCGAAGCTGCGCGGATGGCTGGCGATGACGTCCACACCGTCGAGGATGCGCACCTCGTCGAGCGTCGCGACCACGACGAGGGTGCGCCGCACATGGGTGTGCGGCACGCTGTAATCGTTGAGATCGAAGCGGGCGTAGGGGGTCTTGCCGATGGCGACCTCGACCCGGTCGTGGTCGGGGAAGGGATCGCCGGGCAGCGCGATGAGAGAGCCGCGTTCCCGCTCGAAGGCCTCGCGCACGGTGATCGAGCGGTCTTCGGGCCAGGGGCGGTCGGCGGCGATGCCGTGGCACCAGGCCAGGGCCTGGGCGTTGAGATCGTCGATATCGCGCCACCGGCGGGCGGCGAAGAAGCTGGTCCGGACATAGCGAATCGCCCGCTCCACGCGCCCCTTCTCGTTGCCGCGCGCGACCGCGACGGGCTTGGGCAGGAAGTGGTAGTGGCCGGCGAGGTCGAGGATCCGGGGATTGAACCGGATGGCGGCGCCGCGGCGCTCCAGCACGACGCTCTTCAGGTTGTCGTACCAGAGCTCGCGGGGCACGCCCTGCCACGCCTCGAAGGCTTCGACATGGCCGCGCAGGAAGTTGCTCATCCCGGCGTCGAGGTAGAAGCGCAGGAAGATCCGCCGCGAGTAGCTGAGAACCATCACGAAGCCCATCAGGCGGCGCTCCGCGCGGCCGATCGTCACCTTGCCGAAGTGTCCCCAGTCGACCTGGGCCTGCTCGCCGGGAAGGGTCTTGAGGCGCAGATAGGCCTCGGCCACGGGCCTGGGCCTGAAGTGGCTGAGCAGATGACGGAAGTGGTCGCCGCCGCCCGGATAGCCGCGTTCGCGCACCATCTGGTAGAGCCGGCTGGCGGGCAGCGTCGGCCAGGATGCCAGCGTCTCGGCGATGAACGGCACGTATGGATCGATCATCGACGGCCTGGGCGACCTCGCGTCCCGGGGCTCGCCGGCCGCGGTGAGGAGGCGCTCGACGGTGTAGCGATGCACGCCGAGCTGGCGTGTGATCGTGCCGACCGTCCACTTCTCGACGTGATACAGGCGCAGGATCTCCGCGCGGGTCTCCTTGTCGATGGTCATCTCACCCCCTTTCCCGTCGGGCGCAGCCCCGGATAGACCGCCTGCCCGCAGAACCGGCCGCAGCGATCGCAGCGGAAGACCCTGGCGGGCCGCTCGTGCCCGAAGGGCCGTGTTCCGGGACGCCCTGCCGGCGTCCGCGCCACAACAGGACGCCGCCGCGCGGCGGTCAAAGGGTGATGCGTCACTTCCTGCCCGCGGCGCCGATTCACCGGCGTCCGGCGCCGCCGGCGTTCGCGATAGCGCCGCTGGCGCTCAGCATGCTTGTGACGGCCCCGCCGGCTGTTCTGGTAGCGCTGCCCGGCATGGCGCTGCGATCGCCGGCGCACCCGATCGCTGCAGCTCCGTGAACAGTAGATGTTGCCGTGGTCGCAGTGCCGGCAGAGAACCACCTGTTGATGGCACGAGGCGCAGTTGAACAGGCGGGCGGTGTTCTTCATCGCGCAGCCGATGAGAACGGGGTGGACCCACGCCCAAACCCGCACGATACTGCGCATATGGGTCGTGCCTTGCATGGCTCGGGGGGTGCGGTGCCGGTCGTTGCCAGCAAGCAAACGGGGCCGGCGCCGCATCGTTCTCAGCGGCCCGAGTGTACTCCCGCGGCTCCCCTTGTCAGGTCCGCGGAACCGCCGCCGCCAGCCAGCCAAAACAGGAATCGAGACGCCCGCCCGCGGTGGATAAGCAGCCCGCCGCCGCCAGACTCTTGGCGGTCGCCGCGGCGGGCTACTTACCCACCGCTGCGCCGAGCCAACTCCCGCCTGCAAACCACGCAGCTACAGCGCCACGATGCCCGATGTCGCTGAAATCACCATCTAAGCGCGGTTTTTCATCGCCACCGACACGTCTTCGCCACGAGCCTCGACGAGCTCGTCCGGCTCACCGGCGGCGTGGTCTTGGCGGCGATTTCATCATAAACCCGCCGTTAACGGTTAATCCGCCACACTCTCCGGGACGTCGAGAGACAGCGAGCGGCCAGCGGGCCGAGCGACGGAGGGAGAGATGGCGAAGGGTCGCCGAAAAAAGAGCATCGAGGCCTGCCGGCACGACACGGAGGCCGGCACCTCGGAGGCGCAATTTCGCCTCGGGCTGATCTATTCCACCGGCTCGAGCGAGGCGCCGCTGGACTTCATCCTGGCGCACAAGTGGCTCAACCTCGCGGCCCGGAGCGGCAACGGCGAGGCCCGCGAGCTCCGGCGCGAGATCGCCGGCGACATGAGCCGCGACCAAATCGCCCGGGCGCAACGCCTCGCCCGCGAGTGGCTCCAGACCCACTGATACCATCCGCCATAAATGGCGATTCCCCGATCGCCCAACGGGTTATTCGTCGCCACGCGTGCGCGTGGCATGGCCCGGCCAGCCCGCTCCGGGTTTTCTCCCCTGGCCAAACCACCCGAGCGAGCCGGCCGGGCCAGGCGGTGCGCCGGGCCTCCCGCTCCTGGGTGGTTGGGCGGGGGAGCGGGAGGCCTGGCGCGCCGCGCGAGCGGCGATCAAAAATAGCTGCCGCCGGGTAGCAACCTCGAACCTCAGCCTCGGGTGAGGGCCCGGGCGAAGTCGCCGGCATCGAAGGGGCGGAGGTCGTCGAGCCCCTCGCCCACGCCGACGAAGTGGATCGGCAGGCCGAAGCGGGCGGCGACCGCCACCAGCACGCCGCCCCGGGCCGAGCCGTCGAGCTTGGTCATCGCCAGGCCGGAAACGGCGGCGACGTCGCGGAACACCTCGACCTGAAGAAGCGTGTTCTGCCCCGTCGTCGCGTCCAGCACCAACAGGACGTCGTGAGGCGCGCTCTCGTCCAGCTTGGCCACGACCCGGCAGATCTTGGCGAGCTCCGCCATCAGGTCCTGCTTGTTCTGTAGCCGACCGGCGGTGTCGACCAGCAGGACGTCGGCGTCGAGCGCGCGGGCCCGCTCCAGCGCCTCGTAGGCGACGGCGGCGGCGTCCGCGCCGACCTCGCGCGCCACCACCTCGGCGCCGACGCGGCGGCCCCAGATGGCGAGCTGCTCGATCGCCGCCGCGCGGAAGGTGTCGCCGGCGGCCAGCACCACCTTGCGGTCGGCCTCGATCAACGCCTTGGCCAACTTGGCGATGGTCGTGGTCTTGCCGGTGCCGTTGACGCCGACCACGAGGATGACGTGGGGCCGATGGCCCGGGTCTATGAGCAAGGGCACCGCCACCGGCTCCAGGATCTCCTCGACCACGCCGGCCAGCGCCTCGCGCACGTCCTCGTCGGTGACGTGCCGGTCGAACTTCTCGGCCTCGAGGCGCGCCGTCACCTCGGCGGCCACCACCGGGCCCAGGTCGGCGGCGATCAGCAGCTCCTCCAGCTCGTCGAGCGCGTCGCGATCCAAGCGCCGGCGGGCGACGGCGCCGGAGATCTGCTGGCCGAGACGACCGGCGCTGCGGCCCAAACCGGCCGTCAGGCGGCCGAGCCAACCGCCCTCGCTCACGCCGCCGGCACTCCGAGCAGCCGTTCGCCGTCGCTGGCCAGCAGGCGCACTCTCGCCAGCGCGCCCGGCCTTTGCTCGCTCGTTTCCCCCCTCGTTTTCCCTGGGGGCAGGTCGACGAGGTCGAAATGCTCCGAGCGGCCGGTGGTGGGCGTCTCCATCACCAGTTGGGCCATCGTGCCCACGCGCGCGTCGAGATGGCGCGCTCGGGCCACCCGGCCGGCGGCGCGAAGCCGGCCTGCGCGCTCGCGCCGGATCGCCTTGGCCACCGCCGGCATCCGCGCGGCCGGCGTCCCGGCACGTTCCGAATAGGCGAAGACATGGAGGTGGGCGAGGCCCGCCTCGTCGATGAAGTCGAGGGTTCGCCGAAACGCCGCCTCGTCCTCGGTCGGGAAGCCGGCGATCAGGTCGGCGCCCAGCGCGATGTCGGGGCGGAGCGCGCGCAAGCGCCGGCAGAGTGCGAGCGCCTGGTCCCGTCCGTGGCGCCGCTTCATCCGCTTCAAGATCAGGTCGTCACCGGCTTGCAGGCTGAGATGCAGATGCGGCATCAGCCGGGGCTCCTCGGCCACCAAGCGCAACAGGTCGTCGTCGAGCGCGGCCGGATCGATCGAGCTCAGCCGGAGGCGCGCCAGGCCGGGCACCGCCGCCAGCAGGCGCCGCGCCATCCGGCCGAGGCGCGGCCGGCCCGCCAGATCGGCGCCATAGGAGGTCATGTCGACGCCGGTCAGCACGATCTCGTTATAGCCCCGCGCGACCAGCGCGCTGGCCTGCTCGACCACGGCTGCGAGCGGCACGCTCCGGCTCGGGCCGCGGGCAAAGGGGATGATGCAGAAGGTGCAGCGATGGTCGCAGCCTTGCTGGACCTGCACGAAGGCCCGCGCGCGGCCGTCGAAGCCCTCGATCAAATGGCCGGCGACGTCGGCTGCCTCCATGATGTCGTTGACCCGGACCCGAGCCTCGTCGTCGGGCCTGAAATTGATCGCCTCCAGCTTCTCGGCGTTGCCGAGGACGCGATCGACCTCGGCCATGGCGGCGAAGCGCTCCGGCTCCAGTTGCGCGGCGCAGCCGGTGACGATCAGGCGCGCGCCCGGCCGCTCGCGGCGCGCCCGGCGAACGGCCTGGCCGGATCGGCGAACCGCCTCGGCCGTCACCGCGCAGGTGTTGACGATCACCGCATCGGCGAGGCCGGCGCGCGCCGCCTGCTGGCGGATCAGCTCGCTCTCGAAGGCGTTGAGGCGGCAGCCGAGGGTGACGACGTCCAGGCTCATGCCGCCCGCTCCGCCGCCGGACCGAGGAGGCTCGCGTCCACCACGCCGGTGAAACTGGTCGCCACCGGCCCGGTCATCACCACCTGGCCGTCGCTCATCCGCCAGGCGACCCCGAGCTCGCCGCCGTCGACCTCCACGGTGAGCTCGCGCTCGACAAGTTCGCGACGGATCGCCGCCACGGCGGCGGCGCAGGCGCCGGAGCCACAGGCCCGGGTCAGGCCGGCGCCGCGCTCCCACACCCTGAGGCGTAGGTGTCGACGGTCGCGGACCTGGGCGACGGAGATGTTGGCGCGCTCGGGAAACAGCGGATCGCTCTCCAAAATTGGACCGACGGTGGCGAGATCGATCGCGCGCACGTCGTCGACGAAGAAAACGGCGTGCGGGTTGCCGATCGAAAGGGCGACCGGATCGGCCAGCACCGGCTGGTTGGCCTGGCGAAGCGATAGCTCCAGGTGGAGCGTGTCCATCTCGCGCGCCAGCGGCACGTCGGTCCACGCGAGGCCGGGCACGCCCATGGCGACGGAGATGGCGCCGGCCCCCGCCGCCCGGGCCACGAGAATGCCCGCCAGGGTCTCGATCCGGATCTCGTCCCGCCCGAGATCGGCCATCACCAGGGCCGCGACGCAGCGCGCGCCGTTGCCGCAGGCCTCGACCTCGCCGCCGTCGCTGTTGCGGATCCGCATGAAGACGTCGGCTTCGCCCGACGGCTCGACCACGATGAGCTGGTCGCAGCCGACGCCGGTCCGCCGGTCGGCGATTCGGCGCGCGGCCTCGGCGTCCGGCGCGAACGGCCGCTCGCGCGCGTCGACGACGATGAAATCGTTGCCGAGTCCGTGCATCTTGATGAAGCTACGTGGGCTCATGGGCAGGGGATATACGCGTAATGGAGCGCCGAATCCAGGCCCCGTCGCCGGAAGATCTCGGAGATCGCCCGTCTCGTCGACCCGAGCCCCAAGACGACACGGCGGGAGTGGCGGGCTTTCCCATTTCCGGCATTCGGAACGGCCGCCGATATCGATGTTAAGCCTTTGTTTTTATTATGCTTTAATTGGGCCACTTTCCCATAGATGATTGGGAATGGGAACGTTCATGACCGCATGCAAGCAGGTAGGGTAAGGTTGGCGTCGCTTCCGCGATGAACCGCGGTCCGGGCAACCCGGGAAATCTCGGGCTCCAGTTGACAAAATACGGATATCCCGTATTTCATGAAAAGATATTACCATGAATCAAATCAATGATCCTGATAACAAGCCACTGAGTGATGGTGAATTACATCGGATGAAGAAAACGCCTCGGGCCAAGATCATCCGTAGGTCGTTGAAGTTGAGCCGGGAAGAATTTGCCGCTGCCTATCAAATTCCCATAGGAACCCTTCGAGATTGGGAACAGCACCGATCGGTACCAGATAAAGTTGCGAGTTCTTATCTAAAGGTTATTGCTAGTGAGCCAGAGATTGTTCGAAAAGCGTTGGAATCTTCTGCCTCTTGACACTATGGCTAACCCGGCTTCCGCGCCGACAACACGCGAATATGAGCACTCAGCCGAAATTTTCCTTCGGATAGGTAAAGCGCATGGGCTTCAGCGATTTTTTCGTCCAAGGCAGATAACTCTTCCTTGCTCATATCCCGCATCGCCGAGCCAAGGTTCATGCCAACGATCGGTTGCCAAAACGGTATGCTCGCCGGAATGCTGGGTTCGAACCTCAGATCCGTCTCCGAAGCATCACTAAATCCAGCGGCCTCGAAAATGCGTGTGAGCGAGCCTTGCTCCGCATAAGCGGCGGGATGTGCAGCTGCCTCTTCATCCAACAGGTTCAATTGCGCATTGGCGGCGTCGAGTGCCACGCTGAGCACTGTATTGTCTTTCATTAGGCCCCAAACCATCAATGCGACATGGCCACCAGGACGCAAGACCCGCAGGATTTCAGCCGCTGTTTTATCAGGCGCTTCTGAATACATGAAACCAAAGCGACTGATGACTTGATCGAAGCTATTATCGTCAAACGGTAGCGCCTGCATGTCAGCCTGCTGAAAAGACATGTTGGCCAGGTCCTTTGCTTTCGCTCGCCGTTCTGCGACCGCCAGCATTTCCGTGGAGTAATCACTTGCTGTCACACGGCCGCTCGACCCCACGGTTTCCGCCGCAGTCAAAGACGGTTCACCGGCACCGCAAGCCAGGTCGAGTACCTTATTTCCAGCAGCGATATTGGCGGCATCAATCAATGGACGGTTAAAGCCTTCGGCTTGTGGTGCTACAGTCTCCGCCCACTTCTCCCAATCGGCTGCGAGGTCGGCCCAATAATTGTGCTGCCAGTCATAGTAATTTTGTTCGCCCATGTCGTCCTCCCCCGATACCAGTTAAATAGTATCATCTTCGAGTAGAACCTAGCATATCGGCCCATCGCATTGCGCATTAGCCTCATTCGTAATTTTCTATCTGAGCTATCGCCCAATGTCAGGTTATAGCTATGAATCCCCTAACCAGCCGCGTCGCCGCAACGGGGATTGTACACCCAATTCCAGACCTCACGCTACACAGCCGTGCAAAAAAGGCGGGGAAGCGCAAGCGGCGCCACCATCTATATATCTAAAGGACGTTATGTAATATTGGCACCAGATTGACGGCATCTCGTGGCTCGAACGCCCTTGCGCGCCCACCAGCGTCCGCTGATGGGCCGGAAACGAGGGCTCCACATTATGAGGATCGAAAAGACATGAGGATCGAAAAGACCGAGAGCCCGATACCGGCCATTGCTCGCCGACCGCCCGTCCGGGAAGGACCCGCGGACCGACTGTGGCTGCGATATCAGGTCTTCAAGTTCATGTAGCCCAACCTCAAATCAGAAACAGACCGGCCGGCATGGGAAATAGTCAACGTCCCGGGTCAAAATAAGAATTGCCGCCCCGTCCCCCGCGCGCCGACCCGCTTGACAGCTTGGGGTGCCAGTCCTAAATAGCCTGGCGTTTCGACGCTGGCGCCGGGTCCAGCACCGGCCGTTTCCGCCTGGCCCCGCGACGATCCGCCGGCAACGTGCAAACCAGGAGCGGTATCCGCGATGTTCGACAGCCTGAGCGGCCGTCTGGGCGAGGTATTCGAGCGCTTGACGAAGCGCGGCGTGCTCTCGGAGGGGGACGTCGAGGCGGCGCTCTCCGAGGTGCGCCTGGCCCTGCTGGAGGCCGATGTCGCGCTCCCCGTCGCCCGCGACTTCATCGCGAAGGTCAAGGCGCGCGCGGTGGGCCACGAGGTGCTGCGCTCGGTCACGCCCGGCCAGATGGTGATCAAGGTCGTCCACGACGAGCTGGTCGAGATGCTGGGCGCTTCGAGCGTGGAACTCGACCTGAACGCGCCGCCGCCGGTCGCGATCCTATTGATCGGCCTGCAAGGCTCGGGCAAGACCACGACCACGGCCAAGATCGCCAAGCGCCTGGCGGAGCGCGAGCGCAAGCGGGTCCTGATGGCCTCGCTCGACACCCGCCGCCCGGCGGCGCAGCAACAACTCGCGATCCTGGGCGAGCAGGCGGGCGTGGCGACCTTGCCGATCGTCGAGGGCCAGACGCCGGTCGCCATCGCGAAACGGGCGATGCAGGCGGCCAGGCTTCAGGGCATCGACGTGGTGCTGCTGGATAGCGCCGGGCGTCTCCATATCGACGAAGCGCTGATGGCCGAGGTGGCGGAAGTGAAGGCGGCGAGCCTGCCTCACGAAACCCTGCTGGTGGCCGACGCGCTGACCGGCCAGGACGCCGTCAACGTCGCCGACAGCTTCAACAAGCGGGTCGGCTTGAGCGGAATCGTGCTGACCCGGATCGACGGCGACGGCCGGGGCGGCGCGGCGCTTTCCATGCGCGCGGTAACCGGGTGCCCGATCAAGTTGATGGGCGTCGGCGAAAAGCTCGATGCCTTGGAAGGTTTCCACCCGGAACGGATCGCCGGCCGCATCCTCGGCATGGGCGACGTCGTCTCCCTGGTGGAGAAGGCGGCGGAGACGATCGAGGAGGAAGCGGCCGAGAAGCTCGCGGTCAAGGTCCGGAAGGGTCAATTCGACCTCGAGGACATGCTGGGCCAACTGCGCCAGATCAGCCGGATGGGCGGGCTCGAGGGCTTGATGGGGATGCTGCCGGGGATCGGTAAGGCCAAGCAGCAGCTCGCCAAGGCCAAGATCGACCCGGCGATGATTGCCCGCCAGGAGGCGATCATCCTCTCGATGACCCCGGGCGAGCGGCACAATTCCAAGCTGATCCACGCCTCGCGCAAGCGACGGATCGCCACCGGCTCCGGCACCTCGGTGCAGGAGGTCAACAAGCTGCTGAAGCAGCACAAGCAGATGGTCTCGACCATGAAGAAGGTCAACAAACTCGGCAAGCGCGGCCTGATGCGCCACGGCTTGCCCGGCCTCGCGCCCTGAGCCGGGCGCGCCGGGATAACGATAAGGACATTGACGCGATGACCCTGAAGATTCGACTGGCCCGAGGCGGGGCCAAGAAGCGGCCGCACTATCGCATCGTCGTGGCGGATTCCCGCGCGCCCCGCGATGGCCGCTTCATCGAGCGCCTGGGCACCTATGATCCGGTCCTGCCGAAGGACCACGCAGACCGCGTGACGCTTCGCGAGGAACGTATCCGCTACTGGCTCAGCAAGGGCGCGCAGCCGACCGACCGGGTGGCGCGCTTCCTGGGCCAGGCGGACATCATCGCCATGCCCAAGCACCACAACCCCGAGAAGGCCAAGCCCAAGACCAAGGCGCAAGCGCGCCAGGAGGCGGCCGCCGCCGCAAGCGCGGAAGCCCAGGGCCGCGGCGCGGGCTGAGCCCCCCGCCTCCGATGGGCGTCGGTGTCGATCATGCGGGAGTCGAAAGCCGCTAGGGTCTGCCTGGGCGTCATCGGCGCGCCGCACGGCTTGCGTGGCGATCTGCGCGTTCGCTGTTTCACCGAGGAACCCGAGGACGTCGGCGCCTATGGCCCGGTCCGCGACGAGACCGGAGCGGAGTGGCGGCTTCGCGTCAAGGAGCGGCGCAAGGAGGCTGTCGTGGCCCATCTCGACGGGATCGAGGATCGCGACGCGGCGGCGGCCCTCAACGGCCGGCGACTCTTCGTCGCCCGCGACGCGCTGCCGCGAACCGAGGAAGATACTTACTATCACGCCGACCTGCTGGGCCTCGAGGTCGTCGACGGCGACGGCCGCGGGATCGGCACCATCCACGCCATTTATGATTTCGGCGCCGGCGACATCCTCGAATTCGCGACGCCAGAGGGCCGCTTGGAGATGGTGCCCTTCACCCACGAGTCGGTTCCCGTGGTGGATCTGGAGGGCGGCCGCGTCGTCGTCGAGCGGACGCCGGAGGAAGCGACATGAGCACCCCCCTGGCCGCGCCGATCTGGCGGGCATGGGTCCTGACGCTGTTCCCGGAGATGTTTCCGGGCCCGCTCGGCGCCAGCCTCGCCGGCCGCGGCCTGGAGGGCGGGCTCTGGCGTCTCGAAACGGTGGACATTCGCGGCTTCGCGCGCGATAAACACCGCACCGTGGACGACGCGCCGTTCGGCGGCGGTCCCGGCATGGTCATGCGAGCGGACGTCGTGGCCGGCGCGATCGACGCGACCCGCGAGGCGGCACGCGCGGTCATCGGGGCCGTTCCCCGCACCGTCTGCATGACGCCGCGCGGCGCCCCGCTCGGCCAGTCGAAGGTTCGCGCGTTGGCCGACGGGCCGGGTCTCATCGTGCTTTGCGGTCGCTTCGAGGGAATCGACCAGCGCGTGCTGGAGGCCCGGGAGGTGGAAGAGATCTCGATCGGCGACTTCGTCCTCTCGGGCGGAGAGCCGGCGGCGGCTTGCCTGATCGACGCGGTGGTGCGGCTGTTGCCCGGCATCGTCGGCGACCCGGCGGCGCTGGAGGAGGAAAGTTTCTCGCGGGGGCTTCTCGAATACCCCCAATACACGCGCCCCCAGGCCTGGGAGGGGCGCGAGGTGCCGGCGGTCCTGCTGTCGGGGCATCACGAACGGATCGATGCCTGGCGCCAGGACCAGGCGGAAGAGACGACACGGACCCGGCGGCCGGATCTCTGGCAGGCCCGACCGGCCGGGTCGCAAGCGCGAGGATCGAAGGATGACGTTGCTTGAGCAGTTCGAACGCGATGAGGTGGAACGGCTCGCGGCCGGGAAGGAGCTGCCGGATTTCGGGCCGGGCGACACGCTCCGAGTCCACGTCCGGCTGGTCGAGGGCGCCCGGGAGCGGGTGCAGGTCTTCGAGGGCGTCTGCATCGGGCTGAAGCGGGCCGGCCTGAACTCCGCCTTTACCGTGCGCAAGATCAGCTACGGCGAAGGCGTGGAGAGGGTCTTCCCGCTCTATTCGCCCAGGATCGAGAAAATCGAGATCAAGCGTCGCGGACGGGTCCGCCGTGCCAAGCTCTATTATTTGCGCGGCCGTACCGGCAAGCGGGCGCGGATCGCCGAGCGGCAGGATTCCCGGGACAAGGCCAAGCGAGGCAAGCAGCGCGCCCGGGCTGGGTGACGCGCGCTCGAACTGAGGACAACAGGGGGGGAAACCTCGTAGCCATGGCCACGCCTAGCACGCTCCACGACAAGATTTGGGATAGCCACCTCGTTCACCAGCGCGACGACGGCTTCTGCGTTCTCTACATCGACCGCCACCTGGTGCACGAGGTGACCAGCCCGCAAGCCTTCGAGGGCCTGCGCCTCTCGCGACGAGCGGTGCGCCGGCCGGACGCCACGCTCGCCGTGGCCGACCACAACGTGCCGACCACCGATCGCAGCCAGGGCATCGAAGACCCGGAATCGCGCCTCCAGGTGGAGACGCTCAGCCGCAATTGCACGGAGTTCGGCGTGCCGCTCTTCGATATGGACGATTCGCGCCAGGGCATCGTCCACATCATCGGCCCCGAGCAGGGCTTCACCCAGCCCGGCAACACCATCGTCTGCGGCGACAGCCATACCGCGACCCACGGCGCCTTCGGCGCGCTCGCCTTCGGCATCGGCACCTCCGAGGTCGAGCACGTGCTGGCGACCCAGACGCTGATCCAGCGGCGCTCCAAGAACATGCGAATCGAGGTCGAAAGCGATCTTCCCGCCGGCTGCACGGCCAAGGACCTGATCCTGGCCATCATCGGCAAGATCGGCACCGCCGGCGGCACCGGCCATGTCATCGAGTATGGCGGGCCGGCGATCCGCGCGCTCTCGATGGAAGGGCGGATGACGGTCTGCAACATGACCATCGAGGGCGGCGCGCGGGCCGGCCTGATCGCCCCCGACGAGACCACGATCGACTACATGCGCGGCCTGGCGATGGCGCCCCGGGGCGCCGACTTCGAACGCGCCGCCGAGTATTGGCGCGGTCTGCCGAGCGATGCGGGCGCGCGCTACGATACCGAGGTGACCTTGAACGCGGCCGAAATCGTGCCGCACGTCACCTGGGGCACCAGCCCGGAGAACGTGGCTCCGATCACCGCCACTGTACCGAACCCGGCCGAGGTCGAGGACAAGGATCGCCGCGCCTCGATGGAGCGTTCACTTCGCTACATGGGGCTCGAGGCGGGAACGCCGCTTACCGAGATCGCGATCGACCGCGTCTTCATCGGCTCCTGCACCAACGGGCGGATCGAGGACCTTCGCGCCGCCGCCGAGGTCGCCAAGGGCCGGCGCGTGGCCGAGCACGTCGACGCCATGGTGGTCCCCGGCTCGGGTCTGGTGAAGCGCCAGGCGGAGGCCGAAGGCCTCGACCGGATCTTTCTGCAGGCGGGCTTCGAGTGGCGCGAGCCCGGCTGCTCGATGTGTCTGGCGATGAACGCCGACCGGCTGGAGCCGGGCGAGCGCTGTGCCTCGACGTCGAACCGCAACTTCGAGGGGCGCCAGGGCTTCGGCGGGCGGACCCATCTGGTGAGCCCGGCGATGGCCGTCGCCGCCGCGGTCTCCGGGCATCTCGCCGACGTCCGCGATCTCGCCTGAGGGAAGGCACGATGGAGAAATTCGTCAAGCTCGAGAGCGCCGCCGCGCCGATGCGGATGATCAATATCGACACCGACCGGATCATCCCCAAGCAATTCCTGAAGACGATCGAGCGCTCCGGCCTCGGCAAGTTCCTCTTTTACGACATGCGTTACAACGCCGACGGCAGCGACAATGCGGATTTCGTGCTCAACCAGCCGGCCTATCGCCAGGCCCAGATCATCGTCGCCGGCGACAACTTCGGCTGCGGCTCCTCACGCGAGCATGCGCCCTGGGCGCTGCGGGATTTCGGCGTGCGCAGCGTGATCTCGTCCTCTTTCGCCGACATCTTCTACAACAACTGCTTCAAGAACGGCGTGCTGCCGATCCAGGTCTCGCCGGAGCAGTTGGAAGATCTGATGGGCGACGCCGAGAAGGGTGGCAACGCGCGCCTGACGGTCGACCTCGAAGCCCAGACCATCATGCGGCCCGACGGCAGCGAGGTCCGTTTCGAGGTCGAACCCTTCCGCAAGAATTGCCTGTTGGAGGGACTGGACGACATCGACCTGACGCTCGAGCACGACACCGAGATCGACGCTTTCGAGGCCGCCCAGAAACAGCGTCAGCCGTGGCTCTACGGCTCGCCCGCCGAGTGAGTCGCCCGGCCACCGTTCTTGGCGACCGCCACATGCATGAATGCGCGCCACGGGGCGCGCGGGAGATGGGAGGCTCGCCATGAGCACCAACAGGAAACTGCTGATGCTGCCGGGCGACGGCATCGGACCCGAGGTGATGCGCGAAGTGCGCCGGGTGATCGCCTGGATGGACAAGCGCCGCGCCGTCAGCTTCGAGATCGACGAGGACGTGGTCGGCGGCGCCGCGATCGACGCCCACGGGACGCCGCTCACCGACGCGTGCATGGATAAGGCGATGAACGCCGACGCCGTTATCTTCGGTGCCGTCGGCGGGCCCAAATGGGACGGCCTCCCCTTCGAGCAGAAGCCCGAGAGGGGCATCCTGCGGCTGCGCAAGGACATGGACCTGTTCGCCAACCTGCGCCCGGCGATGTGCTTCGACGCGCTGACGTCGGCCTCCTCGCTGAAGCCGGAGCTGGTGACGGGCCTCGACCTCATGATCGTGCGCGAGCTCACCGGCGGGATCTATTTCGGCCAGCCGCGCGGCATCGAGAGGCTCGACGATGGGCAACGCCGCGCCATCAACACCCAGGTCTACACCACGAACGAGATCCGTCGCGTCGTCCGCGTCGCCTGCGAACTGGCAGGCAAGCGCAGCGGCCGCGTCACCTCGACCGAGAAAGCAAACGTGATGGAATCGGGCATCCTGTGGCGCGAGGAGGCCCAACACATCCGCGACACGGAATTCGCCGACATCGAAATGGATCATATTTACGCCGACAACTGCGCGATGCAGCTCGTCCGCTCGCCCAAGCAGTTCGACGTGATCGTCACCGACAACCTGTTCGGCGACCTGCTGTCGGACGTCGCTGCGATGCTGACCGGTAGTCTCGGCATGCTGCCCTCGGCCTCGCTCGGCGCCGCCGACGAGACCGGCCGCCGCCGCGCCCTCTACGAGCCGGTGCACGGCTCGGCGCCCGACATCACCGGCCGGGAGATCGCCAATCCGATCGCCATGATCCTGAGTTTCGCCATGGCGCTGCGCTACTCTTTCGATCTGGCGGACGACGCGAAGCTGATCGAGGACGCGGTCGACAACCTGCTCGCCGGCGGCATGCGCACCGCCGACATCATGGAAGTTGGCAAGGCCCGCGTCTCGACCTCGGTGATGGGCGAAAGCCTGGTCCGCGAACTCGACAAGCTCGCCGCCTGAATACGGCCGCACCACGACGACGGAGCACCTCATGCACCTCTTCGATCTGAGCGGCCGCGTCGCCGTCGTCACCGGCGGCAACGGCGGCATCGGTTTCGCCATGGCCAAGGGCATGGCCGGCGCGGGCGCCGCAATCGTCGTCGCCGGCCGCAACGAGGCGAAGAACGCCGCTGCCGTCGGCGAACTCGAGGGGCTCGGCATCGAGGCGATGGCACACTGCATCGACATCACCGACGAGGCGGCCTGCCACGGGATGGTGGCGGCGACGCGGGCCCGCTTCGGCCGCCTCGACATCCTGGTGAACAACGCCGGCATCTCCATCCGCGGGCAGCCGCAAGACCTGGCGCTCGCCGAATGGCGCGCCGTGATCGACACCAATCTGACGGCGGCCTTCGTCTGCTGTCAGGCCGCATACCCGGCGATGATCGAGGCCGGCGGCGGCAAGATCGTCAATATCGGTTCCATGATGTCGCTCTTCGGCGCGCCCTTCGCCACCCCCTATGCCTCCAGCAAGGGCGGCATCGTGCAGATGACCAAGGCGCTCGCCACCGCCTGGGCCAAGGACAACATCCAGGTCAACGCCGTGCTGCCGGGCTGGATCGACACCGAACTCACCATCAACGCGCGCCGCGAGGTCGAAGGTCTGCATCAACGCGTCCTCGACCGCACGCCCGCCGGGCGCTGGGGCGTGCCGGACGACCACGCGGGAATCGCCGTGTTCCTGGCGGCGCCCGCCTCGAATTTCGTCACCGGCGCGACGATCGCGGTCGACGGCGGCTATTCCGCGCAGATCTGATTTTCACCTCCATGACCGCGCGTGTCGGATTTGCCACAGGGCGACGCGGATCGGGAGGCCGCGTGGATGAGCCATCGACCGCCGAGGCTAGGGGAATGCTAAATTGAGAAGAACGATCCTCCCACGGTTCCGATGTTCGCGTTGTGGTGAACGGGACCTGAGCGGATGGACGAGCGAAGACGCGCGAGCGAACAACGCCATAAGGCCCAGGGAGTGAAACGTCGAACTTATTTGAACCTGATTGGACTGCCGCGATCACGTAAGCGGCAGTTGCTCGTCCTCGCCGATCTTCTCGCCCTGCCGATCTGTTTGTGGCTGGCGGTGGCGTTGCGGCACGGCCACCCTTTCCCGGCCGAGTTTCCGAGCCCGTGGCTGATCCTCGCCGTCACGGTGCCGTCGATCCCCGCGTTCCACGCCTTCGGCGTCTACCGCTCGGTTCTCCGCGCGTCGGGCGCGCCGTTCCAATTGACGATCGCGGCCGCGGCCATGTTCTCGGCGCTCCTGCTCGTCCTCGTCGGCTGGTTGTTGGCGCCGCCGAATCTCGACGCCACGATCCCGGTGATCTTCTGGATGACCACGATGCTCGCGATGGCCGGCGTCCGCGCGGCCGCCCGCCTCTTCCTGCAGCATCTCGGAGCCGAGCTCAGGGACCAGCAGCCGATCGGTATTTACGGTGCCGGCGCCGGCGGGATCCAATCGGCCGCCGCGCTGGCGTTGGGGCGTGAATATAATCCGGTCTTCTTCGTCGACGACGATCCGGCGCTGCATGGAACGATCGTCCACGGCGTCCCCGTCTGGACGCCGGAGGCCTTGCCGGATCTCGTCCGCCGCTACGACGTAAAGCGCATACTGCTGGCGATGCCATCGGCCGGCCGGGCGCGGCGCCGCGAGATCGTCGAGGATCTGCAGTCGAGCGCCGTGCGCATCATGACCATGCCCGGCCTGGCGGATCTGGTGTCCGGCGCGGCGCAGGTCGACGACCTGAAGGAGATCGAGATCGAGGATCTCCTCGGTCGCGATGCGGTGCCACCGATCCGTGATCTGCTGGAAGGCGACATTCGGGGCAAATCCGTGATGGTGAGCGGGGCCGGCGGCTCGATCGGAAGCGAGCTCTGTCGCCAGATCGCGCGGAACGCGCTGGCCCGCATGGTGTTGATGGATTTGAGCGAGTACGCGCTCTACGCCATCGAGAACGAGATCCGCGATGTCGTCCTCGAGGCGGGGCTCGCGACGGAGGTCGTGGCGCTGCTCGGCAGCACCGTCCGGCAGCGCCGCATGAGCCACGTCATGCGTCAATTCGCCGTTCAAACGATCTATCACGCCGGCGCCTACAAGCACGTGCCCCTGGTCGAGCAGAACATCGTCGAGGGCGTGCGCAACAACGCCTTCGCCACCTGGCGCTTGGCGGAGGCGGCGATCGAGAGCGGCGTCGCGACTTTCGTGCTGATCTCCACCGACAAGGCGGTGCGGCCGACCAACGTGATGGGCGCGACCAAGCGTTTGGCCGAACTCGTGCTTCAGGGGTTGGCGCGGGAACAGGCGGTCACGCGATTCACGATGGTGCGTTTCGGCAATGTTCTCGGCTCCTCGGGCTCGGTCGTCCCGCGCTTTCGCGAACAGATCCGCGGCGGCGGTCCCGTGACCGTGACCCACCCCGACGTCACCCGCTTCTTCATGACGATCTCGGAAGCCGCCAGCCTCGTCCTCCAAGCGGGCGCCATGGGCACCGGCGGCGAAGTCTTTCTGCTCGAAATGGGGGAGCCCGTGCGCGTCGTCGATTTGGCCCGGCGAATGATTAGGCTGATGGGCCTCGAGGTCAGGGACATCGACAATCCCGGTGGCGATATCGCCATCCAGTTCGTCGGCCTTCGCCCCGGCGAGAAGCTCTACGAGGAGCTGCTGATAGGTAACGATGCCAGCGGCACCACGCATCCCCGCATCATGCGCGCGGAGGAGAAGTCGCTGCCCTGGAGCCAGGTGGCGAGGCTGCTGGACGAATTGGACCGCGCCTGCCGCGCGGTCGAAATCGAGACCATCCGCGCCTTGCTCGGCCAAGTCGTCGACGGCTACCAGCCGAGCGGGCCCACGGTCGACCCGATGGCCTCGATACCACGACGCGGGCTCGAGGGCGAGAGCTTGGAGACCCCCGGCTCGGAAAGCATTCACTGAACTCGATCTCGGGGCATTGCCCGCGTCGCCGAGTCGCGTCGCGACCGGAGGCGTTCGATGCCGCTCGAGGCCGATTACATCATCGTCGGAGCCGGTTCCGCGGGCTCGGCGATGGCCTATCGGCTGTCCGCCGACGGTCGCCATCGCGTCCTCGTGCTCGAATATGGCGGCGGTGACGCCGGCCCTCTCATCCAGATGCCGGCGGCGCTCGGCTATCCGAGGAACATGGCGCGCTACGACTGGGGCTTTGTCACCGAACCGGAGCCGCATCTCGGCGCTCGCCGCCTCGCCTGCCCCCGCGGCAAGGTCGTCGGCGGCTCCTCCTCGATCAACGGCATGGTCTACGTCCGGGGCCATGCGCGCGACTTCGACCATTGGGAGGAGATGGGGGCCGAGGGCTGGGGCTACCGTCACGTACTGCCCTACTTCAAGCGGATGGAATGTTGGCACGACGACGGCGGCGATGCCGTCGCCGGGCGGGCCGATCCAGCTTGGCGCGGGCGAGAGGGTCCGCTCCACGTCACCCGCGGCAGCCGCGACAATCCCCTCCACCACGCCTTCATGCGCGCCGGCGAGCAAGCGGGGTATCGACTGACGGCGGACTACAACGGCGCCGGGCAGGAAGGCTTCGGGCCGATGGAGATGACGGTTTGGCGCGGCCGGCGATGGTCGGCCGCCAACGCCTATCTGAAGACGGCGCTGCGTCGCGAGAACTGCCAACTGCGGCGCTGTCGGGCGCGACGGGTTCGCTTCGAGGGACGCCGCGCCGTCGGTGTCGAGGTCGAGCGGGGTGGCCGCGTCGAGCTGCTCCGCGCGCGGCGCGAGGTGATCCTCGCGGCCTCCTCGATCAACTCGCCCACCCTGCTGAAGTATTCCGGCATCGGCCCCGGCGAGGAGCTCGCCGCGCACGGGATCGAGGTCGTGGTCGAGCGGCCGGGGGTCGGCGAGAACCTACAGGACCATCTGGAAGTCTATGTGCAGTTCACCTGCCGGCGACCGATCACGCTCTATCGCCACTGGAACTGGTTCTCGAAGCTGCTCATCGGCGCCCGCTGGACATTCCTCAAGAGCGGTCTCGGCGCCAGCAGTCATTTCGAGAGCGCGGCCTTCATCCGCTCGCGCGCCGGCGTGGAATACCCCGACATCCAGTATCATTTTCTGCCGATCGCGGTCCGCTACGACGGCAAGGCGGCGGTCGAATCGCACGGTTTCCAGGCCCATGTCGGGCCGATGCGCTCCCCCTCGCGCGGCCATGTGCGCCTTGCCTCCCCCGATCCGACCGCGCCGCCCCGCATCAGCTTCAACTACATGTCCGCGCCCGAGGATTGGGAGGACTTCCGACGTTGTATCCGCCTGACACGGGAGATCTTTCGCCAGCCGGCCTTCGCCGACTACCTGGGTTCGGAAATCGCGCCGGGGGCGGCGATCGACGACGACGAGGCCCTCGATGGCTTTGTCCGCGAGACGGTCGAGAGCGCCTATCACCCTTGCGGCACCTGCAGGATGGGCGCAGCGGACGACGCGGGCGCGGTGGTCGATCCGACCTGCCGGGTGATCGGTGTCGACGGCCTGCGCGTCGCCGACAGCTCGATCTTTCCCCAGATCACGAACGGCAATCTGAATGCACCCTCGATCATGGCCGGAGAGAAGGCGAGCGATCATATCCTCGGCCTCGCCCCGCCACCGCCGGCCAACGACGCGCCCTGGATCCACCCGCATTGGCGCGAACGGCAGAGATGACCGGGGAATAAGAGCGCCGAACGCGTCGGTCGTGGTAGGCAGGATGCGTCGCGCGCGCTATCTTCTTTCGAGGCACGCGTGATCCGCCGCGCGTCATGAGACGAGAATATGGAGCCGCCCGAATCCAGCGATAAGAACGGCCCGCCGAAGCAGGAGCCGAAGCTTCGCCTCAGGGCCAGGAACATGGGCCAGACGCCGCCCGCCGCCGCCGAGGGCGATGCCGGCGGCGGCGCGACGAAGCCCGAGGTCGCGGCGTCGCCAGACGCGCCGCCCAAGGGAAATGGCCAGAACGCCGCGCCGGAACCGGGTGGGAGTTGCCGAGCTCGGCGCTCAAGTCCGAGGCGAACGATCCGTTGCTCGGATGCCTGGTGGCGGTAACCAAGCACTTCGGCCGTCCGAGCACGCCGCAATCGCTGATCGGCGGCATGCCGCTGGAGGGCAACCGGCTGACGCCGGCCCTCTTCCTGCGTGCCGCCGACAGAGCCGACCTGAGCGCCCGGATCGTCAAACGCCGCTTGAACGCGCTGCCGAAATACGTGCTGCCGGTGGTCCTGTTGCCGAAGGGGCGGACCGCCTGCGTCCTCTTCAGGCGGGTCGGCCAGGACAAGGCGGAGGTCCTCTTTCCCGAAACCGGGGACGGCAGCGAGACCATGGATCTCGACGTGCTGGCCGCCAGCTATGACGGCCACGCCATCTTCCTGCGGCCCCGCTATCACTATAGCCAGGTGCAACGCGAGGTGCTGCTGGGCCGCGGCCGCTCCTGGTTTTGGGGCACGCTCGCCCGCTTCTGGAAGACCTATTGCGGCGTCATGCTCGCCGCCGCCTTCGTCAACCTTCTGGCCCTAGCCTCGCCCCTCTTCGTGATGAACGTCTATGACAGGGTGGTGCCGAACCAGGCGAAGGAGACCTTGACGGTACTGGTCATCGGCATCGGCTTGATCTTCGTCTTCGATTTCATGCTCCGATGGCTCAGATCGCATTTCGTCGACAACGCCGGCAAGCGCGCGGACGTGCTGATGTCGAGCCGTATCTTCAATCACGTGCTCGGCATCACCATGAAATCGCGCCCGGCTTCCTCCGGTGCCTTCGCCAACCAGTTGCGCGATTTCGAGTGGCTGCGCGAATTCTTCACCTCCGCGACCGTCGTCGCCCTGATCGACTTGCCGTTCCTCGGCCTCTTCATCCTGGTGATCTGGATGATCGCCGGCCCCGTCGCCTTCATTCCGGCCTTCGCCGTGCCGTTGGTGATCGTGATCGGGTTGATGCTGCAGGTCCCACTGCGCCGCGCGGTCCGCCAAGCGACGGCCGAGGGCTCGCAGAAGCACGGCGTGATGATCGAGACCATCGCCGCCCTCGACACCGTGAAGAGCCTCGGTGCCGAGGGCCGCATGCAGCGCGAGTGGGAGAAGTACGTCGGCACCTCGGCCAACACCGGCATGCGGGTGCGCAACCTCTCCGGCGTCGGCATCAACGTGACCCAACTCATCCAGCATTTCGTCACGGTGGCGGTGGTGGCATTCGGCGTCTACCGGATTGCCGACGGCGAGATGACGATCGGTGGCCTGATCGCCTGCACGATCCTCACCGGCCGCTGCATGGCGCCGCTCGGCCAGGTGGCGAGCATCATCTCGCGCCTGCACCAATCGATCGCCGCGCTGAAAACCCTCAATCAGATCATGGCGATGCCGGTCGAGCGGCCGGTCGACGCGCGCTATCTCTCGCGCGAGCGGCTGGACGGCGGAATCACCTTCGAGAACGTCAGCTTCAGCTATCCCGACAGCGAAGTGCCGGCGCTGCGCGACATTTCGTTCAAGATCGAGCCCGGGGAGAAGGTTGCGATCATCGGCCCGGTCGGCTCGGGCAAGTCGACGATCTCGCGCCTGTTGATGAAACTCTACGAGGTCGATGGTGGCGCGGTCCTGGTCGACGGCACCGATATCCGGCAGATCGATCCCACGGACATCCGCAAATCGCTGGGCGTGCTGTTGCAGGACGTGATTTTGTTCCATGCCAGCGTCCGCGACAACATCGCCATGGCGACACCGCATGCCGACGACGACATGATCTTGCGCGCCGCGCAACTGGCGGGCGTGCATGATTTCATCAGCCAGCAGCCGCAGGGCTACGACCTGATGGTCGGCGAGCGCGGACAGACCCTCTCCGGTGGGCAACGCCAGTGCATCGCCCTCGCCCGCTCGCTGCTGCCCGATCCGCCGGTCGTGATATTGGACGAGCCGACGAGCATGATGGACATGCCGGCGGAGAACGCCTTCAAGCGGCGCATGCGCGACTATCTGGCCGGCAAGACCCTGGTTCTGATCACGCATCGACCCTCGCTTCTGGACCTGGTCGATCGGATCATCGTGATCAGCCGAGGCCGGGTGGTGGCGGACGGGCCGCGCGAGGAGGTGCTGAAGAAAGGCCGGGCCGACGCGAAGCGCGCGGCCGCGGCGGGCGACTAGGGCCGAGGGACCAAATGGCGCGCAGACGGGACTGGCACGACGCCGAGTTCGCCTCCGAGGTGGAGGGCTCCATGGTGCAGGGTCCGAATCCGGCCCTCAACACCGTCTTCATCCTGATCATCTGTCTCCTCGTCAGCGCCTTCTTCTGGGCCTACAAGTCGGAGGTCGACGAGGTCACCCGGGGCCAAGGCCGAATTATTCCCTCGTCCAAGACCCAGGTGGTGCAGAACCTCGAGGGCGGCATCCTGAAGGAGATCTTCGTCAAGGACGGCGATAGAGTCGAAGTCGGCGAGGTGCTGATCAGGATCGACAACACGGGCGCGGCCGCCAGCTACGGCGAGTTGAAGGCAAACCGCTTCGCGCTGATGGGCCGGGTCACCCGCCTCACGGCGCAGGCCGAGAACAAGCCATTGCGCTTCCCGGCCGAGCTGATGGCCGAGTCGCGGCAGATCGCCCTCAACGAGGAGCAACTCTTCAACGCCAGCGAGAGCGCGCTGCAATCGCAGATCTCGATCCTTCGCGTGCAGGCCGATCAACGCAAACAGGAGTTGGCGGAGCTATTCGGCAAGATCAACAAGCTGAAGGCGAGCCTTGATCTCGCCAACGAGGAGTTGCAACTGACCGAACCGTTGGCGAAAAAGGGGATCGTTCCGGCGATCGACCTGATCCGCATCAAGCGGCAGGTCGCCGAGCTTTCGGGCGAACACAAGATGACGAAACTCGCGGTACCGAGAGCCCGCTCCGCCGTCAAGGAAGCCAATCGCCGCATCGAGGAGAAGTTCAATACCCGTCGCACCGAATCCCTGACCGAGCTGAACCAGTCGCGGGCCGAGTTGGCCCAGGTCGAGGAAACCATCAACGCCGCGCGCGACCGGGTGGTGCGAACCGATGTCGTCTCCCCGGTCAGGGGCATCATCAAGGAGTTGAAGGTGCGGACCGTGGGCGGTGTCATCAAGCCCGGCATGGATCTGGTCCAGATCGTGCCGGTCGACGATACCCTGTTGGTCGAGGCCAAGATTCGCCCCTCCGACATCGCCTTCCTCAGCATCGATCAAGTGGCGACGGTGAAGCTCACCGCCTATGACTTTTCGATCTATGGCGGGCTCGACGGGCGGCTGGAGCGGATCAGCGCCGATACCATAACTGACGATGACGGCGAGGAATTCTATCACGTAATCATCCGCACCGATCAGAACTACTTGGAGCGCGGCGAGAAGAAGCTGCCGATCATCCCGGGCATGGTCGCCAGCGTCGATGTCCTGACCGGCCGCAAGACCATTCTCGACTATCTCCTGAAGCCCATCCTCAAGACGAGGAACGAGGCGTTGAGCGAGCGGTGACGGCGGTGTGGCCCGGCATTCGACGGCGAACGGCCGGCGCGGCGCTGGCCGCGCTGGTTCTCGGCGTCGGCATTTCCGCCTCGATACCGGCGCGAAGCGGGACGGCGACGGTGGGGCTGTTCGGCTATCTGGAGTTTCCCTCGCCCGACCTCGCCGCCTTGCCGGTCTGGCTCGACGTATTTTCCCGCCTCGAGACCGACCGCGAGCGCGCGCGGGCTTGCGACGAGGACGAGGCGGCTTGCGGCGGCACGATCGTCACCGTGTGGCGCGCCAAGGTTCAGGAGCTGGCGAACCTCGACGTCGAGTCGCAGCTGCAAGAGGTCAATCGCTACGTCAACGGCCTCGCCGAGCTCGGTCCGAGCCCGACGAAGGGCGGGACGGAGCGCTGGACCGCGCCGTTCGAGTTTCTGGAGAAGGGTGGCGCCGCGGCCGATTTCGCGGTCATGAAATTCGCCACGTTGCGCGATCTCGGCATGGCCAACGAGGCGATGCGCATCGCCGTGGTCTATGACGCGCTTCGCAACCGGCGCCACGCCGTGCTCGTGGTCCGCCACGCAAGCGGATTCCGCGTCCTCGACACCTGGAGCGACGCCGTGCTCGATGCGTCGCGGGTTAAATACTACGTGCCATTCTATTCGGTGAACGAGACGACCCGATGGGCACACGTCGTGAACCGGCCCCTCGGCGCGGCCGGACGCGCTGACGATGAGGCGAAGTGATCATGTCCGAGTCGAACTCCCCCGCCACCGCGCTCGAGATGTTGAGCTTGCCGGCCCAGCGATCCGGACGCGCCGGCGGCAAGTGGATGCTCGCCCTGGCGTCGAGCCTGGTCCTGTCCGTCCTTTGCGTCGGCATCATCGTCCTGGATTACTCGGTCCGCGACGAGGAAGCGAGCCTGCTGGGGAGCACGAGCGATCGCCTGCAGGTCTCGGCGACGGGCCGCGCCGAGGTGCTGTCGGAATGGCTGAAGGGCCGGCTCGCGCTGGCGGAGCCGATTTCCGAGAGCGATCTTTTTCTGCTGTTCGCGGCGGAGGTCGACCTGGCGGGCCCCGGATCGGTGGCGGCGGGGCCATTGGGCGATCAACTGGCCTATATGCAGGCGAGCCTGGCCGCCTTCCAGCGCCAGGCCGGTCTGCTCGGCGCCTATCTGGCGAACCGGGACGGCGTGGTCTACGCCGCTGGCCCCGATGCACCGAGCCTGGTGGAGAGACAGCGCGAAGCGGTCAAGGCGATGTTCCCCGAGGGCCGAGCGACCATCCTTCCGCTACGCGAAAGCTCGGACGGCTTGGTGCTCGATCTGCTGGTGCCGCTGCACCCGCCGCAGAGCGTTTCGGCGGCGGACGCCAAGCGGACCGTCGGCGTGCTGGTGATGACGCTGCTCGCAGAGCGCCGGATCAAGAACGCGATGGCACCGAGTTCGCTGGCCAATCAGGGCGAGGTCGCCCACCTGTTGCAACTGTCCCAGGGACGCCACCTGGCGATCCGTCCGGGTGAAAATCCGGCGTTGGCGCCGACCACGCTCGAGGCGGGTGACAAACCCAGGGCCGTCCACTTCGACGAGCGCGCGGGCATCGACGGCCGGCCGGAGTGGCTGTCGGTCGGCGTCGTGGTCTCCGGGGCGCCTTGGGTGGTGCTGGAGGAGATCGCCAAATCACGAGCGCTGGAGCCGCTGGGCGGCCATCGCCTGTTCGGCGGGCTGATCGTCGTGTTGTCGACGATCGGATTCGCGGCGGCGGCGCTCGCCTTCTGGTGGCGCCAGGGCAGCGAGACCAATCGGGCGATGGCCCGGCAATATCACGAGCTGGCCGGCCGTCTGCAGACCCAGCGGCAATTGCTCGACTCGATCAACGCCTCGATCCAGGAACACATCACGGTCAAGGACGCGGACGCGAAGTACATCTACGCCAACCCGGCCTTCGCGCGGGTGGTGGGGCTGCCACTCGACTCCTTGATCGGGTTGACCGATCGCGCGCTCTTCCAGTCCGAAGAGGCCGAGCAACTGGCCGCCGAGGATGCCGAGATCATCGCCGGCGGCGAGGTGGCGAGCCAGCTCGTCTCCATCGACGTGGCCGGCGTCGAGCGCCAGTTCCAACTCTCGAAGGGGCCGTTCCTGGACGACGAGGGACGTCGCATGGGCGTCGTCTCGGTGGCCCGCGATATCACCGAGGTCCTGGAGGCCCAACGCCTGCGCGAGACCGCGGTGATGAACACGATCCACGCCCTCTCCAACACCATCGAAGCGGTCGACCCCTATCTCTCCGGGCATTCGCGCAAGCTCGAGCGCGTCGCCAGCGGCATCGGTCGCGTTCTCGGCCTCTCCGATCCGGAAATCGCGACCCTGGAGATCGCCGCCAACCTGTCGCAGATCGGCAAGCTTTCGGTGCCGGCGGAGATCCTGACCAAATCGGGACGCCTGACGGAAGCGGAAAAGGCCGAGATCCAGGACCATATCCGCCATGCCGACCGCATCCTGGGCGATTTGGAATTCGGCTTGCCCGTACGCGAGGTGATGCTGCAGATGCATGAGCGGCTGGACGGCAGCGGCTATCCGCTCGGCCTCGCAGGCGATGCCATCGACATCTCGGGCCGAATCCTCGGCGTCGCCGACGTCTTCGTTGCCCGCACCAACCCCCGTTCCTATCGCGACGGCGCGCGCTCGGCCGACATCCTCGAAATCCTGACCAAGAACCAGAATCGCTACGACATCCGAGTGATCGAGGCGCTGACCAGCTTCCTGGCGGGCGACGAGGGCGCCGCCATCGCGCCGGACGGTACCCAGCCCTCGGAGGCGGCATCGCCGGAGCCCGAGTAGTGGGGCCTGCCCGGGTTAGCTCCGGTGAGTACGCCCGGTGTCGATGATCGCGCGCGTGACCGGCCTGTCGGCGCGCGCGCAGGCGCCGATGTTCCTGGTCGGCATCGGCCATGGCGGCACCCATGTGGTGACCGCGACCTTCTACGTCCTGCTGCCGTTCATCCAGGTCGAACTGGGCCTGAGCTATTTCGAGACCGGCTTGCTGGCGACGATCTTTCACGCCGCCGCCTTCACCGCCAACTTGGCGAGCGGTCTCGCCGTCGACATGAGCGGCCGGCGAGTCGCCTTCCAGATCACCGCGCTGATGGCGGGGGGGCTGGGCCTGGTGGGCTTCGGCCACGCGGCGGACTTCACCACGCTGGCGATCCTGATCGCGCTCATCGGGGCGGCGAACAACCTTTGGCATCCGGCGGCGATCTCCTACATCTCCAACCGATTTCCGAAGAACCGGGGTTACGCGCTGTCGATCCACGCGCTCGGCGCCAACCTCGGAGACGCGGCGGCGCCGCTGCTGGCCGGCATGTTGATGATCGGGCTGACCTGGCGGGCGACCGCGGTGATCTCGGCACTGCCCTCGCTGCTGCTGGCGTTGCTGCTGCTGGCCCTGCTCAAGCCGACCGGCACGCGCGGACGGGAGAGCGCGGGCATGAGCACCCGGGACTACCTCGCGGGTCTCCGCCGAGTGGTCACCACGCCCTCGGTCCTGCTGCTTTGCTGTCTCGGCGGATTCCGCAACCTCGCGCAGAGTGGGATTCGCACCTTCCTGCCGCTCTACCTGATTCAGGTGATGGCGATGGGGCCGTTCCTGTTCGGCCTGACTCTCTTCAGCCTGCAGATGGGCGGCATCGTCGCCTCGCCCGTCGCCGGCATCTGGTCCGACAGGATCGGCCGCCGTCCCGTGCTGCTGGCCGGCCTCGGCGCCGCCACGGTGGCGATCGTGGTGCTGACGCTGATCGGCGATCCGGTCATGTTCATCGTCGGCGTCTCGGTGCTGGGCTTCGCCCTCTTCGCCGTGCGCCCGGTGCTGCAGGGCTGGATGATGGACCTGACGCCGAGCGCTCTCGGCGGTTCGGCGACGAGCTTGATGTTCGGCGTGCAGGCGCTGTTTTCGGTCATGGCGCCGGCGATCGGCGGCCTGATCGCCGACAGCCATGGACTCCTGGTGGTGTTCTATTGCCTGGCCGGCTCCATGTGCATCGCCAACCTGCTCGGCTATCTGCTGCCGAAAGACGCGCCGACCCGCGCCCGAGCCGGCGCCGGGGATTGAGGCCGCCCGATGGGTGACTCCCCTGTCCCCACCCCCATCGAGGGACGATCCCTGAAGGTGGATCCGTTCTCGGGGAGGCGGACCACGACCTTCATGCACGGCTGCGTCCGGCACCGACATGACTGGCGACGTGGCCGAAGACGACCCTCGACGAATGCACTGGTCGTGAACGGTGTTTGTCGTATACCTTCGGAGTCAAATTCCAGGTCATCTGAATGTCGGCTAAATGATCTATCTGGCTGGAGACTAGACGTTGTCTAAGAGGCTGACTGAAAAAGGGTTGAAGGGAATCAGTGACTTGTGGGTTCTTTGTTGTGGCTAAGCAGCAAAGGGGGCACAAGATACGGACCGCGACCACGCGCAAGAAGTCTGCCCGGGACGGCACTCGGTTTGCTAGCGATATGACGGACGAGGAGTGGGGGTTGGTCGAACCGCTGCTACCCTCGCCGAGATCGACCGGCCGTCACCGAACGACGGATTTGCGTGAGGTGGTGAACGCGCTGCTCTACGTCGCCGAGACCGGTTGCCGGTGGCGGATGCTGCCCGAGGAGTTTCCGCCCTCTTCAACGGTTCGGGGTTATTTCTACCGCTGGCGCGACGAGGGGCTATTGGCCCGCATCAACGAACACCTGGTCATGCCGGCGCCTCTGGCGGCAGACCGCGCGGCCTCTCCCTCGACCGATGGCGAGGTCTCTACCTCGGCCGACCGCGAGGCCGCTTCCTCGGCAGACAGCGAGGCCTCTCCCTCGGCAGACAGCGAGGCCTCTCCCTCGGCCGGCGTGATCGACACCCCCTCGGTGAAACCCAGGGAAAGCGGTGGTCCGCGTGGCCATGACGCGGGCAACAAGAAAAATCTGGTGGTCTATGTGGCCGACAAGGAAGGCGAGACCTTCGAGGGACGCATCATCGTCGCCCGCAATCAGCGAATATCCGATTTTCTGAACGCGGAGAACGCCTTCGTCCCCATCGAGTTGCATGACGGGACGATCCATCTGCTCGGTCGGCGCGCGATCAGCCGCGTGGCGCCGCGAGAGGACGACGTCGGCGCGCCGGCCCGCGGCTCCTACGACCTCTCGGGACAAGCTTTCAAGCTGACCAAGCGGAAGTCCGCCGTCTCGGTGCTCACCAATGACGGCGAGGTGTTCGAGGGTCATTTCTTCGTCACCGGCGATCAGCGACTATCCGAGCTGCTGAACAGGGAAAGCGTCTTCTTCCCCTTCGAATTCCTCGACGGAAAAATTCATCTGATCCATCGGAGCGTGATCAGCCGCGAGATACCACGAGAAGAGGACGGTGGCGCGCCGACCGAAGGCGCCTACTACGTCTTGGGACAAACTTACAAGCTGACCAAGCGAAAATCCGCCGTCTCGGTGGTCGCCGAGGACGGCCAGATCCTGGAGGGAAATTTCTTCGTCACCGGCGATCAGCGACTATCCGATTTGCTGAACGGAAGGAACGCCTTCGTCCCCTTCGAAATTCATGGCGCTACAATCCATCTGCTCGCTCGGAGCGCGATCAGCCGCGTGGTGCCGCGAGAGGACGACAGTGGCGCGTCGACCCACGTTTACCAAGCACAAGTGCCTTTCAAGCAGCCGAAGCGGAAGACCGCCGTCTCGCTGGTCACCAAGGACGGCGAATTTTTCGAGGGACATATCTTCGTCGCCCGCGATCAGCGAGCCTCTGATGTGCTGAACGATGGCAGCCTCTTCGTCCCCTTCGAATTCCTCGACGGAAAAATTCATCTGATCCATCGCAGTACGATCAGCCGCGTGGTACCACGTGAGGAGGAAGGTGGCGCGTCGGAAGGCGTCTACTTCGCACAAGAAACTTTTAGTCAGTCGAAGCGGAAGTCCCCCATATTGGTGGTCGCCAAGGACGACGAGGCCTTCGAGGGACATTTCTCCGTCGGCGGGACCGAGCGAATTTCCGATCTGCTGAACGCGGAGAGCGAGTTCGTTCCCTTCGAACTCCTCGACGGCACGATCCATCTGCTCGCTCGCAGCGCGATCCGCCGCGTGGTGCCGCGAAAGGACGACGGTGGCGAGTCGGGAGGCTCCTACTTCGCACAAGCATCTTTCAAGCAGCCGAAACGGAGGTTCCCCGCCGCGGTGATCACCAAGGACGACGAGGTCTTCGAGGGACACTTCTTCGTCCCCGGGCGTCAGCGATTATCTCAGGTTCTGAAAGTAGAGAACGCCTTCGTGCCCTTCGAACTTCTCGACGGTACGATCCAGCTGCTCAATCGGAGCACGATCAACCGTGTGGTCCCGCGAGAGGACGAGGACGAGGACGAGGACGAACCTTCGGCCGAATTCGTTCGCGATGTCTTCAGGGGATCGGCGCGGGAAGGTGACTTGGTGATGGAAGGTGCCGTCGAAGATATCACCGTCGACGATCCGGCCACGCTCGCCGAGGCCGCCACGGATGCCGACCTCGAAGGTCGAACCGGCCCTGCTCGAGGTCGTTCCAGACTTCATGATCCGATCGGGTGGGCCGGGACGCAGTGGGATCGAACCAGGGATCGAACCAGTGGACCAGAAATCGTGGCGCTGGCGGGCGCGACGGTGCTTCTGCTGATCGTCGCGATAATAGCGTCGACGATGTGGATCGGAGATGGCGAGCGGGGCGATGTTCTTCCCGAATACCAGAACGGCATGGCGGCGCTTGCAAGTGCCGATTACGAAACGGCGCGCGGTGTCTTTCGGCCCTTGGCGGAACAGGGTGTCGTCAGGGCGCAGGTCCAGCTCGCTCTCATGCACGAAAATGGCTACGGCGTGCCGCAAGATTACGTTGAAGCCCGCAATTGGTATCTAAAGGCCGCCGCCGAGGGCGATGTCCAGGGCCAATTGGCGCTCGGGCGCATCTATTTCATGGGCCTCGGGGTTTCGCAGGACCTGGTCCGGGCATACATGTGGTTCATCCTCGCGGCGGAAAAGGGCGATGCCTCGGCGATGAGATACCGTAACGACGCCCGGGCCGTGATGACCGGTCCCGAGATCGGCGAGGCCGAGCGCAGGGTGCGCGAATGGCGCGAGAGACACCAGGCCTCCGAGTGAAGGCGGCGCCGGCCCGCTCGTCGGCTCGATGGCGCGCGGCCCCGCCGCGTGGGCCCTCGCCCGTCAGGGGCCGCCCGCTCGGTGCGCGGGAGGTAGGGAGGGGCTTTTGAGCGGACCCTTCCAAGGGGTCATATCCGACATTCCCCAGATAGGCCCCGGTTCTGAGTGTCTGAGTAGACATTCGAGTTTTGGATGGCAATCTGGAACTTGATGAGCGACACTTATGACGCTTTCTTAGCGTTCGGTATCCAAGCTCTAGGGGCGCGACGGGACCGAGAGTCCAACACACTCTCGACCGGCGCCTTTATCGTCAGTCTACAAGAACGTACTCCAGGCCGAGGGGGATGTTGACGTAGCCGCTGGCGCAGTCGTCGGCGGCGGGGCCGACCATGGCATTTCCGGCCAATTTGACTGTATCGGAAATAATTTGGATGCCACAGGGCCCATCTATGGTGGAGCCTCCAACGATCTCCACCAGTTGAGTCGGCATATAGACCGCGCCGTCCAGGATGACCGGGTCGCTGCCGGCAAGTTTCCACCAGAAGTCTCCCGGAGTCGATGCAGGATCACCGAAGAACAAAACACCGGCGTAATAATCCGGGGATGGATAAGCCATGGGTGGATCATATTGCGGGATTGGTGCCGAGAGGGTTATGCTGTTGCTGCTCCCTGTGATGTGAATATTTCCATAGTTGCCGATGCCATCGTCTGTGTTGTAAAACATGACTCCACCTGGCATGTTTGTGTACGTATTGGAGTTGCCCGCTATCGACAGTCCTCCGCCCCTGAGGACATATATCCCAGGGGCAAATTCGACAGTCATACTATTCCCGCCGAAACTGAGTCCTCCACAATAAGTGCCGGGCGTCATCATCACCATCGCGTAATTCGTGTTGTAAATCAGATCGGTATGAGCAGCATCACAGACAGGGACGACAGGCGGCGGCTGCATGTATGCGAGTGGGTCGATTGGCATATAATCGCAACCCTCAGTGATGTCTGGCGGGTCCGGATACCATGACACCCCTCCGCTTTCTTTGATACCGCCCGCGATGCAGACTTCCCCCACAGCAATATCGGCGGTCCCCGTTGTCGTTATGCCCTCCGGATCGTCCGACCAGGCCGCGATGCCACATTTGCCGAGGTCCGTGTTGTTGGTGCCAGTTATCTGGATGGCGTTCTTCTCGGTTTTATTGAGAGAGAGAATGCATGCCGTACCATCGCCGGGGCCGGCGTAGGCGACGGCTTTCGCGGTCACGTCCGTCTGCCTGAAACCGATCACGGCCGCGAAAAACAGGCCAAGCGGATTACCATTCACCTGAGCACGACGCGCGATCACTTTGACCGCGTCGGCTTTTTCGCCGGTTGGAATGTCGCTCAGGGCATAGAAAGTCCTGGTGTCCGGATCCCAATGCCCTGGCTTGACATCCGAGGTCGCGACGATGTTGCCATGGTTCGCGAGCGACATGTTCTTTTGAGCGTAGGTACGTGCCTCGCCGACGATGGTGCTCTGTTCCGTGGTGCCGAGGGTGCCGGTGTTCGTCGGAATCACCACCACACCCGCCAAGGCGGACGCGTCCGCCGCCCCTTGCAATTGCGTGCGGGTCCAGTAGAGATGACCGCCGTCGATCGCCAGCGCGGCAAATCCGATCAAAACCACCGACAGAAGCGCAACCATGATGGCGACCGCGCCCTGCCGGTCGTCCCGGAACGAGGTCAGGAATAGCCAACATCGTTCCATGCGCAGACTTGGCGAGCATGGGACGGACCTCAATCGGAACACGCCTTGTCGCTGCATCATGGACCTTTCGGTCTCGTCGCTCACTCCCTGGTCAACCGGGGGGCGCGCCTCGATAGCGGCCACCTCCCCGTAAACGGCCGCGAGTGCCCCAGGGATACCGGCCGTCACGGGCGTGGTGTCAGTGGTGTCGGCCATCATGGTGCCCCCGAATATTGCCTAGCGCCTTCGCTCCCGAGAATATGAGCAAAATTGTCGGAATTCAAAGTGCGCTCCATCACACCCAAAACAAAACACCGTGCTCTCTGAGCGTGGCGTGGCACCGGTTGGCGTGGCCGCACGGGTGGCAGGCAAGGCTTGGCGGCGGCGAGGACCTCGCCGGGGCGTCCTCGGCGAGCCGAGGCAACGCGCGGAGGTGGCCTATCCGCTCGCCGGAGAAGCGCCACGGGCGGATCGAAACCCGCTTCTCACGATCCCTCTTCCCGCATGGTCGACTGCGCGATCATCGTGCCGGAGTCGAAGAAACCGAGGATGTCGCCCAGGGCGATCGCGCTCCGGGGTACCGTCACTCTCACGGTGACATCCGAGGCATCGGGGCAAAGCGTCGCGTCCACGACGGCCGGGCTGCAGGAGGCGACGCTGAAACTCCCCACCGCCAGGCCGGAGAGGTAATCGCAGGGACTTATAAAGCCCACTTGACGGTGGCGGGCGGACTCCCGACTATTCGGGGATGTTCAAATTCTTCGGCAACAGGTGGTTCACTGTGATCGGGGCGGGTTCTTTTGCGCTGGGCATTCCCGGCGCCTTGGATGGCTTCCGCATTTGGGGCGACTGGCTCAGCTTCATGAGCGGCACGCCTTCAACCGTGGCGGTTACCATCGGCGGCATGTTTATATTCTTGTGGCTGCTAAGCAAGTCACTCGATTGGCGTAGTCTTCGGAGACGGGATCGTGAGTTCTTGGCCGCGATGGAGGAGTTCACATCGTCGTCTCCGGATCATCCGCACACTCGGAGGCTACGGCTCCTGCGCCGTCTCGGCCACATAGGCCTTGGTGCTCCCCATCCAAAGGCCGACGATGAGTTTTGGGATGACTACGAGCGGCTCATGATGGCGAACGCGCGGGACAAGCGTTATCAGGATGCCAAAGAATTCGGCCAGAAGGTCAAAGGAATGAGAGAATGATCCCATGACAGAAGATGAACGCGCGACCGCGGTTCTAGAGAACATCAGGCGTCGCGACGAACTCCGCCGCGATATTCAGATTCTCGAACAAAAGCTAAAGAATGATGGCCGCGCCATAGAGCGCCTTGTCGGAGAATCCGTCCAATGTCCGTCAGTCCGTACGGGAGCTCGATTTCGAGCTATCTAACGGCCAGATCAGTACCCTGAATTGCGACGATCTCCGCCGCGCGGTAGTTGACCTCAAAGAAGCTCAAGACGAACTGTTGTCCGTGAATATGGTCTTGGAACCAGGGATCTCTGAGAGATGAGACCTGGGATGCCTGATCCAGCCCGGGACTTCGCGGATGGTGATTTCAAGTAGTCTTTATAAGTCCCTAATCGCAGGCAACGAACTCCGCCGTGCCGGCCGTCGCCGAAGTGCAGACGGTGGCGGTTCCCCCACCAGCGGTCACCGCCTTGACCGAGAGCGCTCTCGCGCCCTCCCGGGCGGCGTTGGTTATGCTGGACTGGACGTAGAATGCGTATCCAAACCGGATGATTCCAGGGATCATCAATAGAACGAGCAAAATCGGAATGATAAACGCGAATTCAATCGCGGGTCCGCCACTTTGGTCGGTGGTAAAGCGCCTGATCATATTCACATCAGCACCGCCACATAAATACGTCATTATTGCAACCGAATGCCTGGAATGCTCGCCAGTACATCCGCAAGCGATGCAATATACCACGATCATATGCCCCTTCAAACCCGAAAATCAAGAACTCTCCATGCCATTGCTCGCATTGCGCAAGTCTTCGAGGGCTCGGAATACGGAACAACTGGAATCCAAACGGTCACGGTCGGGAAGCGGGTTCCCCCGCTTCCCCCGCGCAAAACCCGGCCCGCGGCACGACCCGACCGGGCATCCGCCTCTGAGGTTCGACGCCAAATCGATCTCGAGGCCAGGGATGAAGGATCCCGGGCTCGGGGCGCCATCACACGCGAGCCGAGCGCGATCCGCCCTTGCTCGATCCGCGGGCGCGCGCCCTCGCCGCCACGATTTCCGCGCCACACCAAGCTAGGCCGAGCCGGCGCCGCCCGGTTCATGGCGAGGTTTCGCCGACCTCCCAAGGCCTGTCACCGGCCCACTTGCGCCAGCGCCCGAGATCGGCGGCGGTCAGGGCGACGCGGAGCCGTAGGGCGGTCTCGTCGGCCTCGCGGGCCACGACCTCGCCGTGGGCATGCAACCAGGCGAGCGCGGCGCCGTCGTCCGGGGCCAAGCACACGTCGAGCAGTTGCCGCGCCGGCGCCAGCATCTGGTCCAAGCGGGCGAGAAGCCGCTCGCACGCCTCGCCGCTCAACGCCGAAAGGGCCACCCGATCCGGCCGATCGCCGTCGCTCGCGCCCACCTCGGCCCGGCCCGAGGGATCCAGCAGGTCTATCTTGTTCCAGACCTCGAGCAGCGGGGGTCCGTCCGCGCCGAGCAGGTCGAGTTCGCCCAGCACCGTCTCGACGTCGAGACGCTGGGCCTCGCGGTCCGGGTGGGCGATGTCGCGGACGTGCAGGATGACGCTCGCCTCCCGCAATTCCTCGAGGGTCGCGCGGAAGGCCACCACCAGATGGGTCGGCAGCTCGGCGACGAAGCCGACCGTGTCGGCCAAGAGGATCCGCCCGGCGCGCGGCAGATCGATGCCGCGCAGGCTCGGGTCGAGGGTGGCGAAGAGCTGATCCTCGGCGAAAACCGCGGCCCGGCTCAGCCGATTGAAGAGGGTCGACTTGCCCGCGTTGGTATAGCCCACCAGCGCCACCACCGGATGGGGCGCCTGGCGCCGGCGGCGGCGCTGCAACTCGCGCGTGCGTCGAACGCCGTCGAGCCGCTTGGCGATCGACTCGATCCGCCGGTCGAGCATCCGCCGGTCAGCCTCCAATTGGGTTTCACCCGGCCCGCCGACGGCGCCGAGACCACCGCGCTGGCGCTCCAGATGAGTCCAGGTCCGGACCAGCCGGCCGCGCTGGTAGGTGAGCTGGGCGAGATCGACTTGGAGCCGGCCCTCGCGGCTTCGCGCCCGGGCGCCGAAGATCTCCAGGATCAGGCCTGTCCGGTCGATCACCTTGCAATTGAAGGCGGTTTCGAGATTTCGTTGCTGCACGGGACCGAGCGGCGCGTTCACCACCACCAGTTCCGCCTCGAGCTCGCGCACGGCATCGGCGAGCGCCACCACCTTGCCGGTGCCCAGCAGCGTCTTGGCCCGCGCGCGCGGGAGCGGCACCACTTCGCCATGGACGACCTCGAGGTCGATGGCGCGCGCGAGGCCCACCGCCTCTTCCAGCATCGCCTCCGGGGTCCGCGCCGCGGCGCGGCCGACATCGGGATGGATGACGAGGCAGCGCCCGCTGGCGCCCGGCCCGCCCTCGGCGGCGTGAAACCGTTCGCTCACGCCGACTCGGTCACCTCCTCGGTCTGCGCGGGGTCGTAAAGCTGTACCGGTGTCGCCGGCATGACCGTCGAAATCGCGTGCTTGTAGACCAACTGGATGTGGGCGTCGCGCTTCAACAGCACGCAAAAGTTGTCGAAGCCGCTGATCGCGCCTTGCAACTTGACGCCGTTTACCAGGAACACCGTGACGGGAGTGTGGTTTTTGCGGACATGGTTGAGAAACACGTCCTGGACGTTGTGCGAGCGTTCTGACATCGGAAAGCGAACCCTTTATTCGTTGTTACGCCATTCTTCCTTGTCATCTCGGGGCCGGCGCCCCGATACACGAGGGGATGCCGCCACCTCTGGCCGTTCGGATCGCGTCCCACGCCGGTTCGGAGGCGGCACCTCCCCTACATGGTCGGGAATCCCGGCAATAGCAAGCTTCGCCCCCTCGCCGCCCCTTCGATCAGAAGAAGTCGATCCGAACCGAGAACATCTTCTCCACCTGGCGGACCCGGTCGGCGAGCGCGAACATGATCACCCGGTCGCCGGTCTTGATCACCGTATCGCCCCGAGGGATCACGATGGTGCCCTCGCGGACCACGGCGCCGACGATGACGCCGGAGGGAACGCGCGCCTCGCGCAAGGGTTGGCCGACCAGGGGGGAGGTCTCCATCGCCTCGGCGTCGATGATCTCCGCCATGCCGTCGCGCAAGCTATAGACGCCGCGAATGCGGCCGCGCCTGACGTGTCGCAGGATCGAGGAGACCGTGGTCGCGCGCGGATTGACCGCGACGTCGATGCCGAGGGAGGAGATCAGCGGTCCGTAACTCGCGTTGTTGATCAGCGTCACCACCCGTTCGGTGCCCTGGCGCTTGGCCAGCAGCGAGACCAGGATGTTGACTTGATCATCGTCGGTGACCGCGACCACCGTTTCCGTGCTCTCGACGTTCGCCTCGCTCAGGATCTCGCGGTCGAGCGCGTCGCCGTTGATGACGACGGCGTGTTCCAGCCGGTCGGCGACCAGGCGCGCACGCTCGGGATTGCGCTCGATCAAATTGACGCGCACGCCACTGTCCTCGCCCTCGATCAGGCCCGCGATATAGAGGCCGATGTTGCCGCCGCCGACAATGATCATCCGCCGCGCCTCTTGCTCCTCGTGACCGAACAGCGCCATCGCGCGGGCGACGTGATTGCTGTCGGCGACGAAATAGATCTCGTCGCCCGCCCGCATCTGGTCGTCCCCGGTCGGCACCACCATCCGGTCGCCCCGGACGATGGCGACGACGACGATGTTGAGATCGGGGAACAGCTCGGTGAGCTGGCGCATCGGCGTATCGCTCACCGGGCAATCCTCGCCGACGAAGACACCGATCACCTGTACCGCGCCTTCGGCGAAGGGAATGGTGTCGAATGCGCCGGGTACGTGCAGGCGGCGCACCACGGCTTCCGCGACCTCGATCTCGGGCGAGATGATGACGTCGATCGGCATGTGGTCGCGGCTGAACAGATCGCGCCAGATCGGATTGAGGTAACTCTGGGCGCGGACCCGGGCGATCTTGGTCGGCACGTTGAAGAGAGAATGCGCGACCTGGCAGGCGACCATGTTCACCTCGTCGGCGTAGGTCACCGCGATCAGCATGTCGGCGTCCTCGACGCCGGCCCGCTCCAATACATCCGGATGCGAGGCAAAACCAATCATTCCTTGCGCATCCAAGGTGTCGTTGACCCTTTGGATCAACTGCGGGTTCGTGTCGACAATGGTGATGTCGTTGTGTTCCTCCGCAAGTTGACGGGCGATCGGGAAGCCGACCTGGCCGGCCCCGCAGATGACGATATTCACGCCTCGGCCGGGACCAGGTCCGGCGCGGCCTCGGTGGCGAGGCCCTTGCCGCTAGCGTTGCGGTGGTGCACGCCCAGCGCCTTCAGCTTGCGGTGCAGCGCCGAGCGCTCCATGCCGATAAACTCGGCGGTGCGGGAAATGTTGCCGCCGAAGCGACCGACCTGGGCCATCAGATACTGCCGTTCGAAGACCTCGCGCGCTTCCCTCAGCGAAAGCGACATCACCTCCTCGTTGTTGCTCGGCAACAGCGAGGACGGCGTCGGCATGCGCACCTCCTGGGGCAACATCTCGGCCCGGATGGCCTCGCCGGTGTCCGCCGGGCTCATGATCAGCACCTGCTCCAGGATGTTGCGGAGTTGACGCACATTTCCGGGCCAGCCATAGCTCTGCAGCGCCACCAACGCCTCCTCGCTGATCCGCCGCGCCGCCAGGCCCAGCATCTCGGCCGAGCGGGCCATGAAATAGTCGACCAGCAACGGAATGTCCTCCGTGCGTTCGCCGAGCCCCGGAACGTCGACCGGCACCACGTTCAGGCGGTGGTAGAGATCCTCGCGGAAGCGGTGCTGGCCGATCTCGACGCGGAGGTCGCGGGCCGTGGCGCTCACGATGCGGACGTCGACCTCGACCTTTGAGCCGCCACCGACCCGCTGGAAGCTCTGGTCGACCAGGCAACGCAGGATCTTGCCCTGGGTCTCGTAAGGCATGTCGGCGACCTCGTCCAGGAACAAGGTGCCGCCATGGGCCTGCTCCAACAGGCCGACCCGGTGCATGCCCGAGCCGTTGCCGCCCTCCTCGGCGCCGAACAGCTCGATCTCCACCCGCTCCGGCGACAGCATCGCCGCGTTGAGGGCGACGAATGGCCCCTCGGCGCGATCGGACAGCGCGTGCAGATGGCGGGCGACGACCTCCTTGCCGGAGCCGGCCGGGCCGGTGATCATGACCCGGCTGCGGGTCTGGGCGACCTTCTGGATCGCGGCGCGAACGGCGTTGATCGCCGCGCTCTGGCCGATGATCTCGGTCTCGCGCACGGCCTTGCTCCGGAGTTCGCGATTCTCCCGCACGAGGCGTGCCGCGCTGATCGCACGCTCGACGATGAGCATCAGCTTGTCGGCCTCGAAGGGCTTCTCGATGTAGTCGTACGCCCCCCGCTTGATGGCCGAGACCGCGGCTTCGATGTTGCCGTGCCCCGAGATCATGACCACCGGGACCTCGTCGTGCTCGCGCTTCAGGAAGTCGAGCAATTCCAGGCCGTCGTGTCGGCTACCTTGGAGCCAGATATCGAGAATGACGAGCGAGGGTCGTCGTGCCGCCATGGCGGTGAGAAAGCCCTCGCTGTCGCTAGCAATACGTGTGTCATATCCCTCGTCTTGCAGTATTTCGGAGAGAATTTCCCGGATGCCGACCTCGTCGTCGACGATCAGAATATCACGAGCCATGGGCTACCCCGTCCATTTCCGTCAGGTTGTCGTTGCCGTCGCTTTCGGTGCGCGCCGCGCGTCGGCGCGGCAGGACGACGCGGACCACCGCGCCGCCTCCCTCCCGGTCGTCCAGCGCCAGGCGCCCGCCGTGGTCCTCGACGATCTTTTGGGTGATCGCCAGGCCGAGGCCGCTACCTTCCTTGCGCGTCGTCACATAGGGCTCGGTCAGGCGCTCCCGTTCGTCCTCGGGAAGCCCCCGGCCGTTGTCGGCGATTTCGATCGTCACCGTTTCCGCGTCGGCCACGAGCGCCACGTCCACCCGTCCAAGCGCCGACCCGGCCGCATCGTCGCCCCGGCCCTCGATCGCCTCGGCCGCGTTCTTCAACACGTTGGTCAGCGCCTGGCCGATCTGTCGCCCGTCACAGTCGACGGCGACCGCGCCCTCGGGCAGGGCGAGCGCGAACTCGATGCCGCCGTGCGCCACCTGTCGCGTGAACACCGACTGGCGCACGAGCTCGGCCAAATCCGCCCGCCGGATGACCGGCGCGGGCATCCGTGCGAAGGCGGAAAACTCGTCCACCATGCGGCCGATCTCGCCGACATGGCGAATGATGGTGTCCGTACAGCGGGTGAAGACCTCGTGGTCGGTCTGGATCTGTTTGCTGTATTTGCGCTTGAGCCGTTCGGCCGAGAGTTGAATCGGCGTCAGCGGGTTCTTGATCTCGTGCGCGATGCGACGGGCGACGTCGGCCCAGGCGGCGGTGCGCTGGGCGGTGACGAGTTCGCTGATGTCGTCGAAGGTAATGATGAAGCCGCCGTGATCGCGCGCCGGCGCCCGGTCGGTGTCGACGCGGACGTAGAGCGTCCGGCGCCGCGCGCCCCGGATCAGGGTGATCTGACGCTCGACGACGCGGCCGGGCCGGTTCCGCGCCTCCTCCAGCAGGGCCGCGAGTTCCGGCGCCACCTCATCGAGCCGGCGGCCGCTCATCTCCTCGAGATCGGTCTCCAGCAGGTCGGCGGCGGAACGGTTGGGAAGATTTATCCGGCCGTCCCGGTCGGCGCCGATCACGCCGGCGGAAACGCCGCTCAACACCGCCTCGGTGAACCGCCGCCGTCGGTCGAGCTTGCGGTTGGCCTCGACCAGATCCTCGCGTTGCGAGGCCAACTGTCGGGTCATGCGGTTGAAGGCCCGCGAGAGGGTGCCGATCTCGTCGTCGGGGCCGGTGATCGGCACCACCGCCGTGAGATCGCCGTCCCGGACACGCTCCGTCGCCATCACCAACCCGGCGATGGGACGCACGATGGTGGTGGCGAAATGCAGGCCCAACCAGACCGCGACGACCAACAGCAGCAGCGCCACGACGATGAAGATCAGCACCGACGTGACCTGGATGTCGGACCGCATGCTTTCCAGCGTCTCGTACTCGGAAAATACGTTCCGCGTGCGTTCGGCATGGCCCAACACCACCGGATCGACAAACCGGCCGACGTACA
>CBDDBZ010000023.1:0-75000 GCA_965225945.1 Alphaproteobacteria bacterium
GCTGATGGCGGCGGCGGTGGAACGCTTCGGCGCCCTTCACATTCTCTTCAACTGCGCCGGCGGCTCGGTGCTGGAGGACACCAACGTCACCGAGGTCGAGATGGAGGTCTGGGACCACACCATCTCGCTCGACCTCAAGGGACCGTTCCTCTGCGCCCGCCACGGCATCCCGAAAGTGATCGAGAGCGGCGGCGGCGCCGTGATCAACGTCGCTTCCGTGGTGGCGCTTCGTGGCAACCATCCGGCGCACGTCTATTCGGCGGCCAAGGGCGGCATCATTTCCTTCACCCGCAGCCTCGCCGGCGCCTATGCCGACCAAGGCGTGCGCGCCAACGTGATCTGCCCCGGGCTGGTCAAGACCGAACGGGTCAGGGCGCGCTACATCGAGCGGCGGCCCAACAGCAGCCGCAAGGGCGCGGTCGAAACTTTCCAGGAATATCCCTTCGGCGTCGGCGAGCCGGAGGACATCGCCAACATCGCCCTCTTCCTCGCTTCCGACGAGTCTCGCATGGTCAACGGCGCGGTGATCCCGGCGGAAGGCGGGATATCGGCGTATTGATCGTCGGCCGAAACATGGCCGGGCATGGCCTTCACGCGAGGATGGGTAGCGTCGCGAGATGGGAGTCGAAGGCGCCGGCCATGGGGTGCGGCCGGAGAAGCCCGGGGAGGTGAACCGCGGGGCGCGCGAATTTCCGCACACGCCTGATCTTTCGGCCATCGCGATACGGGCGTGGCCCCGCCGCGCGAATTTGCTATCCTGCGCCGGACGGTAAAGCCGAGGAGAACCATATGCGCATCGTCAATCCATCCTTCGGCCTCGCGTCGGAAGCCGACGTGGAGAGCGAAACCCGGCCGGTCGATTGGTCGCGCGATTCCCTCATTCTGTTCGGCAACGCCAAGCCCAACGCGCGGGAATTGCTCGAGGGCGTTCGCGCTTCGATGGCCGCCTTTCGCTCGATCGAGGAGATCGCGTTCGTCGCCAAGGACAGCCCGGCCCTGCCGGCGCCGCCGGAGATGATCGAGAACATCGCCCAAACCCATCGGGCGGCGCTTCTCGCGCTCGCGGATTGAGGCGCCTGCTCGTCGTGGAGTTTCCATGACAGCATCGAACTCGAAAAGCGCGGTGTCGAGAGCTACCTGGTCACCACCAAGGTCTTCCTGCCGCTCGTCCTGGCCCAGGCCCGAGCGCGCAACGTCACGCCCAAGCTCCTGGTGGTGAGCCACCCGGTCGGCGGGCTGAACGCGGAGGAACTGGGCGAACGCATCGAGGTCGCGTCCGCCGGCCTCAGGGAGGCGATCGGCGTCTGACGCGGCCGCGTGGCGATCCGCTGGGCCGCCCGATCGGTTGCCCAATGGGCCGCCGCTTCGGCGAGCCGTGAGGAATGCCGCGGGCGCGAGGGACGGGGACGGGGATGACGGATACGATCGATGCCGAGGTGATCGAGCTGGACGATCTCGGCCCCGGCGAGTGGAACGACTACGCTATCGAGCGGGGCTGGAGCGACGGCTTCCCGCTGGTGGCGCCGACGGAAGACGCGGTCGAGCGATTCATCGAGACCTGTCGCGGCGACAACGAGCCCCTCCCGCCGATGTCGCCCCGCCGGGTGATCCCGACGCTGCGGAGCCTCGCCGCCAACGCGGTCATGGCCGGTTGCCGGCCGGAATACTTCCCCGTCGTGGTGGCTGCGGCGCGGGCCGTGCTGAGGCCCGAATACAACCTCCACGGCGCGCTGGCGACGACGCATTCCTGCGCCCAGATGCTGCTGCTCAACGGGCCGCTGCGCGCGGCGCTGGAGATCAACTGTTCCTCCAATTGCTTCGGCCAGGGCTGGCGGGCCAATGCCACCATCGGCCGGGCCCTGCAGTTGGTCCTGCTGAACATCGGCGGCGCCAAGCCCGGCGTGATGGACCGCTCGACCCAGGGCACACCGGCGAAATACGCCTTCTGCTTCGGCGAGAACGAGGAAGAGAGCCCGTGGGAGCCCTATCACGTGCGCCGGGGCTTCGCGGCGGGCGACAGCGTGGTGACGGCGATCCCCGCCGAGGCACCGCACAACATCAACGACCACGCCAGCACCACCGGCGAGGGCATCTTGACCACGATCGCCGGCACGATCTCCCAGGTCGGTGCCAATTCGATCTATTGCACCGCGCCCTTCTTCGTGGTGCTGGGTCCGGAGCACGCCGCCACGATTCACCGCGACGGCTGGACCATTCCCGACATCCAGGCCCGCATCCATGAACAATCGGCGGTCCATGTCTCCCGCGTCTCGGAGGAGAACCAGGCGAGCTACGCAGGCATGGAACGGCCGCTGGTCGGCGAGCATTACCCGCTGACGCCGACGCCGGAGGACATCCAAATCCTGGTCGCCGGCGGGCCAGGCAAGCATTCGGCCTACATTCCCCCCTTCGGCTTCACGCAGGCCTGCTCCGTGCGCGTCGCCAACCTCTGAGGCGCCCCACTCCGTGGACGAACTGCCGGTCATTGCCGAGACGGTGGCCTGGGAAGCGGCCCAGGGCGAGCTCGAGGCCCGCGGCTTGAGCGACGGCCTGCCGTTGGTGCCGCCGACGCCGGCGCGACTCGAGGCGATGCTGGCCGGGGTCCGGGCGCCCGATCGCAGCCTTGGGCCGGTGCCGCCGCTGTTCGGTGAATTGACGGCACGATCGGTGGCATATATGTGCGTCCTCGCCGGTTGCCGAGCGGCCGAATTGCCGCTGGTTCTGAGCGCCGCCGAAGCCTGCCTGGCACCGGAGTTCAACCTGCTCGGCCTGCTGACCACCACGGGCACGCCGGCGGTGGCGGTGATCGCGCACGGGCCGCTCGGCGCCAAGTTGAAAATGAATGCCGCCACCAACTGCCTCGGGCCGGGCAACCGCGCCAACGCCTGCGTCGGCCGGGCGGTGAGCCTGGTGATGCGCAACATCGGCGGCGCCAGGGCCGGCGTCGGCGACATGGCGACCATGGGCCAGCCCGGCAAATACGGCTTCTGCTTCGCCGAGAGCGAGGAGACGATCGTGCCGCCGCTGCACGTGCGCCGCGGTCTCGAGGCGGGGCTGGGCGCGGTCACGGTGCTCGGCGTCTCGGGCACAATCGAGGTGCTCCCGGACGGCGCGGGCGACAGCGCGGAAGCCGTGCTCGATCCCCTCGCCAGGGTGATGGCGGCGGCGCTCGCCGTCTCGGGCGCGGCCAAGGGTCGGGATCGGGGCGAGCAGGTGTTTCTGTTGCCGCCGGAGCTGGCGCAGCGGCTGCGGGATCACGGCTGGGACCTCGCCCGGATCCAGGCGCATTTGTTCGAGCGCGCCGAGGCGCCGGCGTCCGCGCCCGAGGCGATCCACCCGGTGGTGACGGGCGGTGCTGGGGTGAAGATGACCCACCTGCCGCTCTGGGGCGGCGGCACGATCCCCCGGACGCGCGCGCTTCTCGATCCGGGCGCTTGATCGACGCTGTGGCCTTGACGGCCCGCGCGGCGTTCGCTATTGCGGACGGCGCGGACGCTCGCCGTCCATGCGCCCATGTGCCGCCGTAGCTCAGGGGTAGAGCACACCCTTGGTAAGGGTGGGGTCGAGTGTTCAATTCACTCCGGCGGCACCATCAACTCCTTGTTTTATAAGGGGTCTCGTCTGGGCGGCAAGACGCAAAACGACGGTACCTCGTCGGAACATCCGGGCCGTGACGTGTCAATTTCGAGACATTCATCCCGGCGGTTAGGAGCGCGTTCCACCGCTACGAACATTATCTAATTCTCGCTTCTGAAATGGAATGATTCCAACGACACGGTATAACGGCTATCGTCGCCGTGATAGCGAATACAGTATTTGGTGGGGTAGGAGCCCGCGATCTCCCAGACTCGTGGCATCTTCAGGTCCGCGCACATCGTGGGTCGGCTGGCCAGATAGGCGCGCGTGATCATCGGCTCGTAGAAGGTGATGTGGCCGTCGAAGGCGCCAAAAATGAAGGTATGGGTAAATGGCGGGCCGTTCTTCGCCAGTTCGGGCGACTTGGCGTCGATGAGGTGATTGCCCATATCCGGGACCGCGGCACCGACATCGATGTGATCGCGATGGCGGTATTTCGCCGGCACCGGCTTTTGAGCCCGCTCGAAGTCGCCGCAGTCGATGAGTTCGCTGCATTTGCCCGCTCGGATCGCGCGTACGGCCTCGCGTTCTTGGATATAGAAGTGAAAACCGAAATGCGGAACCGCCCAGGGCGGCGGTGCGGGATGTGGGTGGCCTGCTGGATTCCAGTTGACTCCGATCCACTTGAACGGTGCGTCGGTACGGCTGGTCAATTCATCGGGCAAGAGCAAAGATCAGCTCGTAGTCGCCGTTGCATTCGCCCTTCGCGTCGATCTTGCCGTTGCCGTTCTTGTCGAAGCAGCGGCTGTATGTATTGGGGACGCGCGGTAAACCTTCGAGCATGGCTTCCTCGAAGCTGACGCCGAGCGCCTGTAGCTTGCCGTCGGCTTCGAATTCCATGTAGACCCGGGCGGAGCCATTGCCCAGCGCCCGCCCGCCGTCGTAGATGGTCTCCGCACTCGCCGTCCGCGTCGTCAACGAGATCGTGACAAGTACAGCGCCAAGTATCGGCAATACATCGCTCGGCCTCGGGGCGGAGCCATTGCCCAGCGCCCGCCCGCCGTCGTAGATGGTCTCCGCACTCGCCGTCCGCGTCGTCAACGAGATCGTGACAAGTACAGCGCCAAGTATCGGCAATACATCGCTCGGCCTCATCGCTTTCTCCTTGCCTCGTTCCTCGAGCTTCCCGGATTGCCTACATAGACGTCGCAAACTTACCTCGGCAACCGTCGGCCACGAGATTTCGCCTGGCTTGCCCGCCGGCCAAACATTCTAATTCTCCAACAGCTGGGCGAGGTAGTCTAGCGCGATGGTGAAGGGCGGAACAGGGGGTCGTCCATGCCACCTGAATGCCGGACGATGTTCACGCCTCTTCGCAAACGCCGACGACGACTCCAGCACCCGAACCCTCGCCCTGAATTTCAGGTGTCGGTTTTTATCACTTTCGCAAGCTCATCGAGCTGGGTTGTGCCAATGAATTTGAGGAGGTAATATATCCCTCCTTGATGGTGGAGTTCCGGTAATCAAAAGCAAATGGAAGGATGGGAGATTCGCAATGGTGATGGCAAGCAACAATATCATCATCGAAGCGTGGAACACGGTGCTGTTCGATAAGTTCACTCGATTTAAACACTTGATGATAGGTGGACTCTCGGCCCATTCCGACGCCGCATTCGTCCGGCACCCACCTCCGGACGATGCTCGCGTGCTTGATGTGGGATGCGGCTTCGGCGATAGCGCCATACGCATATCCCAGGAACTGGCGCCGAACAGTGAAGTCATCGGTGTTGATTGTGCGCGCAACTTCGTGGATGCCGCGACGAGTGAAGCCGAGAAGATGGGGGCGACGAATGCATCGTTCTTCGTCGCGGACGTCCAGCTCGACGATCTCGGAGGGCCTTACGACTTTGCGTTTTCGCGATTTGGCACGATGTTTTTCACCTCACCGGGCGCCGCTCTCGGCAACATTCGAAAGTCGCTTCTGCCGGGGGGTGGGTTGATACAGATCGTCTGGCGTAAACGCGAGGACAACCCGTGGCTCTTCGAGGCCGAACAGCGGGTCAAGCAGATCGTGCCCGTGGTCTCCCACGAAGAGACCGACGAAGTCCATTGTGGTCCTGGCCCGTTTTCAATGGCCGACGCGGACATGGTGAGCAGCATGATGCAAGCCGTGGGCTACGATCAGGTTGCCTTCGAGCGCCATGATGCCGACATCTGTATCGGCAGGGATGTCGAGGAGGCAATCGAGTTCGCGATGGCGTTGGGACCGGCCGGCGAGATCATTCGCCTCGCCGGTGAAGAGGGTGAAAGACTCGAGCCAGCGGTCATTACAGCGTTGCGAGAAACCTTGACGCCGTATCTGCAGGATACCGGTGTATGGGCGCCGTCGAGCGCCTGGTTCATCACGGCCCGTAATCCCGACTAAAGCCGGCGACGGCCTTCCACGACGATGGCGATCGCGCCTATTTCGGCCTCTCGGCCGAGGCGCAGGGCGGTCCGGTTCACGTCCATCGGCCTTATTTCACATGGAACAGCCGCTCGCCGGCGATGGTGTAGCCTTCGATCGCCGCGCGTCCCTCCGCCGACAGCAGCCAATCGATGAAGCGCTGTCCCCAGGCCGCCTTGACGTGGGCGTGGCGGTCCGGGTTCACCAGGATCACGCCATAGTCATTGCGCAACCGGGCGTCGCCCTGGGAATGGGCGACCAGATCGCGCTTGTTGCGAAAGCCGAGCCAGGTGCCGCGGTCGGTCAGCGTATAGGCCCCCAGCGCGGCCGCCAGGTTCAGCGTTGCCCCCATGCCGGAGCCGGTCTCGCGGTACCACCCGCCGGAACTCCGCCCGGGGTCGATGCCGCTCGCCCGCCAGAGCGTCAATTCACGGCTGTGCGTGCCGCTGTCGTCGCCACGCGAGGCGAAGAGCGCCGAGGCAGCCGCGATTCGGCCGAGCGCGGCGACGACATCGCTCTCGCCGTCGATGCTGGCCGGATCGTCGCGCGGGCCGACCAGAAGGAAATCGTTGTACATCAAATCGTGGCGGGCACGACCATGACCCTCCCGGACGAAGGCCTCCTCCGAGGGACGGTGATGCACGATCAGGACGTCCGCGTCGCCGTTGCGGGCGAGGCGCAGCGCCGCCCCGGTGCCGACGGCGACGACCCGCACCTCGATGCGACTTCGCGCCCGGAAACGCGGCAGGATGTGGTCGAAAAGCCCCGAATTCTGGGTCGAGGTCGTCGAGGCGAGGATGATGTAACGATTCCCCTCGGCGCGCGCGGCGATACTGCCCAGAACCAGGCCCAGGACGACCAGGAAGAGCCGCGGCCGGAGCCGGTCGAGGGCGCGCGCCAGCGCCATCATCGGCATTCGATTCCGTCGTAGATCGCGCGTCGACGCCACCAGAGCGGCTCGCCGTCGAGGAAGGCCTGGGCCAGGTCGTTCTGGGGGCCGGCGAAGAAACGCTCGGTGGGCGCGCGTTCCTTGATGCGGCCCCGGTGGAGGAAGATCACCTCGTCCGCCAGGCGGCGAACCTGGTTCAGGTCATGGCTCGTCATGATGATCTTGACCCCGTCCGCCGCCGCGCGAGATACCAGCTCCTCCACCAGGTGTCCCCCCTCCGGATCCAAGTTGGCGGTCGGCTCGTCCAGGAACAGCACGCGCGGGCGCAGCACCAGGGCCCGAGCCAGTGCCAGGCGTTGCTGCTCGCCGAACGAGAGCGCGCGGGCCGGCGCGTCGGCCAGCCGCGCGAGCCCGGTCTTGGCCAACATCGCCTCGATCCGGGCGTCGCGCTCGGGCCCGCCGACGCCGCGGGCGCGAAGCGCGAAAGCGAGGTTGGCCCGGGCCGAGCGGCGCAGCAGGGTCGGACGCTGGAACACCATCGCTTGGTGGCGCTCGGCGCCGGCGGCCGCGCCCCGCCAGCGCACCTCGCCCGCGTCCGGCGCGATCAGGCCGTGACAGACCCTGAGCAATAGACTCTTGCCGGCGCCGTTGGGCCCGATCACGAGGGTCCGCTCCGGCGTGGCCTCGAAGCGGCAGTCGATGTCCTTGAGGACCCGCTTGCGACCCCGTGTCAAGGAGACGCCGCACAGTTCCAACGGCAGGATATCGTCGCCTCCGCTCATCGCGCGCTTCTCGCCTCCGCCACCTCTTTCAGCCCATAGGCCGCGACGTTCACCGCCAGCGCCAGAAAAATCAGCACGATTCCCAGGGCCAGGGCCAAGCTCAGATTACCCTTGGAGACCTCGAGGGCGATCGCGGTCGTCATCACGCGGGTCACGTGGTCGATGTTGCCGCCGACGATCATCACCCCGCCGACCTCGGCGATCGCCCGCCCGAAGCCCGCCAGAAGCGCCGTCACGAGCGCGAAGCGGGCATCCCACAGCACGGCGACCAGCGCCGCCGCCGGCGGCACGGCGAGGGAACGAAAGGTCTCGCGATATTCCTCCCACAAGCTCTCGATGACCTGGCGCGCGAGGGAGGACACGATCGGCACGACCAAGACGACCTGGGCCACGATCATCGCCGCCGGGGTGAACAGTAGCCCGAAGACGCCGAGCGGCCCGGCGCGCGAGAACATCAGATAGACCATCAGGCCCACCACCACCGGCGGCAGCCCCATCAGAACGTTCAGCGTCACGATCGCGAGGCGCCGGCCCCGAAACCGCTGCAAGGCCAGCGCCGCGCCGATCGGCAGGCCGATGATCGCCGCAACCAGGACCGCGCTCAGAGAAACCTCGAGCGACAGCAGCACGATCTCCAGAAGCCGCGCGTCCATCCCGACCAGGAGGGTGACGGCCGATCGGACCGCTTGCCAAATCTCGTCCATCTAATCCGCGACGGCGTCAGCCCTCGCCGTCGCCGTCGTCTTCGCCGTCGAAGCGGCCGGCGAGATCGTCCGCGGTCGTGCGCGGCCCCAGGGTCAAGGCGAGGCGATCACGATCGGAGACGAAGCGCCGGTCGTCCTGCATGTTTCAGGCCTCGATGCCCCGCCGCCTGGCACCACGTCCCCTCGGCTAAGTCGGGGCGTCGTGCCGGCCATTTTGCTGCGAAGCTTGCGACGGATGCAAGATCGCTTCCGGTTTTCCGCGACTGGCCGAGAACAATCGAAGCATGTCCGCCCCCGCCGGCGCGGCGCCTATTCCGCCACGGGCACGCCGAGATCGAGACCGACCGGGCAGGCGACGCCGGTGCCGCCGATGCCGCAATAGCCGTTCGGCACCTTGGCCAAGTACTGCTGGTGGTAGTCCTCGGCGTAATAATATTCCGGCGCGTCCAGGATCTCCGTCGTCACCGCGCCGAAGCGGTGGCGCGCCAGCGCCCCCCGGTAGGCCTCGCGCGAGGCCTCGGCAATGCGGCGCTGCGCCGGCGAATAGACGTAGATGCCCGAGCGATATTGCGTGCCGACGTCGTTTCCCTGGCGCATGCCCTGGGTCGGATCATGGTTCTCCCAGAAGGCGCGGAGCGCATCCTCGTAAGCGATCTCGGCCGGGTCGAAGACCACGCGGACCACCTCGTTGTGGCCGGTGAGGCCGGAGCAGACCTCCTGGTAGGTGGGGTTGGGCGTATGACCGGCGGCGTAGCCGACCGAGGTCGAGAACACGCCGGCGGTCTGCCAGAAAATCCGCTCGGCCCCCCAGAAGCAGCCCATGCCGAAGAGCGCCAGCTCGAGATGATCGGGAAACGGCGGCGAGAGCGGTGCGCCGGTGACCGTGTGCGCCGCCGGCACCGCCATCGCCTCGGCCCGTCCGGGGAGCGCGCGATCCGGCTCCGGCAATTTCAACTTGGTATCGGAGAACCACCCCATCTCGGCCACTCCCTCGTTGTCGTCCATCGCCTGGACCATATGTCCGCCCGAAGGCGCCGCCGCAAGGATGATATCAGCTTTGCCGGTCCCGATGCGCGCCCTTGCGGAACATGCCACGGCCCTCGAAACCCGCCACCTGCGCCGCCGCGCGACAATCGCGACTCTAGACGCGTAGGCGCGGCAGGACGTCGTCCACCAAGCCTCGCATCAGCGCATCGGGCGTCGTCCAAGTGGCGTGATCGCGCCACCAGATCGCATCGAGGCCGAGCTCGACGAGCGCCCGCGTCCGCGCCGCGACCTCCGCGCCCGAGCCGAGCATGACCATGGCCTCGACCGCTGCGTCGGAGACGAAGCTCGAGACCTGCTTCGCCGCTTCCCAATCGAGGGCGTGGCCGAGATCGGGATAGGGCTCGACGATACGCGGCGGCGCGCCCGGCGGCTCCAAGCCCGCGCGCTGAAAGAGTGTCGCGGCGTGAGCATGGCGATAGATACCCGCGGCGCAGGGTCGCATCAGATCGATGGCGCGCGCCTTGTCGGCGTCGATGCAGGCGGTAACGACGAGCATGCGCCGGACGTCCTCGCGCGCGCGGCCGGCCCGGGACATCCCGACCTCCACTTGTTCCAGCGCCCAGGCGACCGCCCCCGGCGCCGAGCCGACCATGATCAGCACGCCGTCGGCGATCTCGCCGGCGAGTTGCAGCATCTTCGGCCCGGTGGCGGCGAGGTAGACGGGAAGCCGGGGATGGGGCTCTTGCAGCTCGATCTCCAAGCCGCCGAGCTCGGTTCGCGCGCCTTCGAAGATCGAGCGCCAGAGCGCCGTCGCCTCCCGCATCTGGGCCCGGGTCGCGGCCTTGCGGCCGATGATGTAGGCCGAGCTGTAACCGGTGCCGGCGACCAGATCGGCCCGTCCGCCGGAGGCGTCGTCGAGCGAAAGAACCGCGCTCGCCGTGGTCACCGGGTGGCGGGTCAGCGGATTGGTGACGCCCGGCCCCAGCCTGAGCTTCGAGGTGCGAAGCGCCGCGCAGGTGAGATGCACCCAGACATCCCGCCAGCGCCCGGCGAGCAACGGCGTGTCCGGCGTCCACATGAAGTCGAATCCGGCCGCCTCCACCTCGGCCGCGTAGGCCCCGGTATCGCGTGGCGTGCCGACCGTGGGGACCCTGAGGCCGAATTGCGCGCTCATGGCTCAGGCCTCCGAGATCGAGATTTCGATGCTGGCGTGCTCGCCGTAATGGGCGATAGCCCGTCCGTCGTGCGGCAGCGGGCGGAGGAGCGTGGCGCTGCCCGGAGTCACGTACTGGCCGGCCTTCAGGCCGATGCCGCGATCCGAGAGCTCGTTGGCCAGCCAGGTGAGCACCTCCAGTGGCTCGGTGCGCCGCTCGATCGGGTTCTCCGGTTCCGGTTCGCCGCCGTCGATGCGGAGCTCGACCGGAATTTCCAACAGCGCCAGGCCGCGCCAGTCCTCGATTTCCGGCCCGACGACGAGGGCGGCGTTGGCCGCGTTGTCGGCGACGATGGACAGCCGCTCGTCCTCGGTATCCGGGATCAGCTTGCCGCCGGTGAAACGGCTGTCGACGATCTCCATGGTGAAGACCAAGTTCGCCGCCGCCGCCACCTCGTCGCTCTCGTAGGCCGCATCGCGTGGCGGCAGGTCGCGCAATAGACGAAAGCCGAGCTCGCATTCGACATGGGGGATCCGAAACAGGTGCCCCGGCAACGTCGCGCCGGCGAGGAAGAGGCGCGAGGAAAAGACGCGGCCCACCATCGGTCCGGGCTGGCCGGCGACCTTCCAGCCGACCACCGCCTGGCCCAGACGCTCGGCCGCCGCTCGCTGCATCGCCGCCGCCTCCGCCAGGTCCCGGGGCATCAAAGCCTCGGAAAGCGCCTCGATCGACGTGCCGTCCCGCCATGCGCACGCCAGCTTTTCGGCGACCTCGGCGATCCTGTCCTCGCGCATCGTCTCGCCTCCCCTCCGGTTGCTCCGAACAGTCTAGAGTCGCATTCCGGCGAGCGCCACCGAGCTTGACGGCGTGATCCCGGCATGCGAGCGCTTGCGGCGAGTATGCGAACCACCAGGGGAGGGGGTGATGATCGACTTCTACTATGCACCGACGCCGAACGGTTGGAAGGTGGCGATCATGCTGGAGGAGTGCGGCCTCGCCTACGACCTGAAGCCGGTGCGCTTGGCCGAGGGCGATCAGTTCAAGCCCGAGTTCCTGGCGATCAGCCCCAACGCCAAGATGCCGGCGATCGTCGACCACGAGGTCGCGGGCGCTTCCGTCCCGGTTTTCGAATCCGGCGCGATCCTGTTCTATCTGGCCGAGAAGACCGGCCGCTTCATGGCGAGCGATCCACTGGGCCGCAAGGAGACGCTCGAGTGGCTCTTCTGGCAGGTCGCCAACCAGGGCCCGATGGCGGGCCAGCTCAGCCACTTCGTCAACTACGCGCCCGAGGGCCAGGACTACGCCCGCAAGCGCTACGGCGGCGAATACGACCGCAACCTCGCTGTGCTGGAGCGCCGCCTGGCCGAGCGCGACTATATCCTCGGTCCCTATTCGATCGCCGACATGATCGCCTTTCCCTGGGTGTTGATCGCCCGCCCGCTCACCGCCTCGCTCGACGCCTATCCCCGCGTCGCCGGCTGGCGGAGCCGGATCAAGGAGCGCCCGGCTGTGCGCCGCGCCGTCGATCTGCTGAAGGACCGGCGGAATCGGGGCGAGGCCACGGCCCAGAACAACGACATCCTGTTCAACCAGACCGGTGCCCACCTGCTCTCGGTCGAAGGGTAGGCCGTGCGCGCGCAATGACGCCTTTCGCGACGTCCGAGGAATGTTTGGCGATTCAGTCAGGCCGGACGTTGCTCCAGGCGCGATGTTCCGGGCCGCCGGCCTCTGCTAAGCTTTCGGCCATGACCGTCAATCCCGACACCTCGCTCTTGGCGGACCGGCCGCCCGGGCGGGTCGGGATGAGGCTGGAGGAGATCGAGACTCCGGCCCTGCTGATCGATCTGCCCACGCTCGAGGCCAACATCGCGCGGATGCACGATTTCTTCCGCAACCGCGCCACCCGGGTCCGGAGCGTCACCAAGGGCCACAAGTCGCCCGACATCGCGCGGATGCAGATGGCGGCGGACGGCGCCGTCCCCGGCGGCATCTGCTGCTCCAAGGTGAGCGAGGCGGAGGTCATGGTAGACGCCGGCGCAACCGAGGTCAGGATGATCGAACAGGTGGTCGGCGCCGGCAAGATCGCCCGGATGCTGGATCTGACGGAGCGCGCGAGGGTAATCGCCGTCGTCGACGATGGCGCCCATCTCGACATGCTGGACGCCGCCAGCGAGGCGCGCGGGCTCCGCCTCGACGTCATGGTGGAGGTCGAGATCGGTCTCGCCCGCTGTGGCGTTCAGCCGGGGGAGGCCGCCCTGGCGCTGGCCCGCGACGCGGCTGGCCGGCGTCACCTCAGATTTTGCGGCCTGCACGCGCACGAGGGGGCGATCATGATCGCCGACGCGGAAGCGCGCGCGGCGACGGCGCGACCGCGCCTCCAGCGCCTCCTCGACTGCCGCGCCGACCTGGAGGCGGCCGGCCTGGAGATCGAAATCTGCGGCGCCGGCGCCACCACGACCTGGAACATCGCCGGCCAGATGGACGGGATCACCGAGATCGACCCCGGCGGCTATGCCTTGATGGACGCCCGCTTGGCCGAGGTGATGGCGGATTCTGGCTTCGGCTGCGCGCTTTCCGTTCTCGCCAGCGTGATCAGCCGGCCGGTGCCCGACCGCGCCGTGCTCGACGTCGGCCACAAGGCGGTCGGGCTGGCCGGCGACGGCGGCTGGCCGGCGGTCGCGGGTCTCCCCGGCGCCCGGGTCGACCGGCTCAATTCCGAGCACGGGATCCTCGAACTCGGCGACGACGGCCTCGCCATCGGCGATCGGGTGCGGTTGATCCCGCGCTATCACGGCAGCACGATCGTGGCGCACGCGCATTACCTCGCGGTGCGCGACGGCGTCGTCGAGGCGATCTGGCCGATCGCCGCCCGGGGCGCTCATGTCTGAGGACGCGGCTCTCGACCTGACGCATTTGGAGATCATCCGCAACGCGCTCGAGGGGCTAGCGGATCAGATGGCGATCACCATCTATCGCACCGCGCGCTCGCCCGGCATCCGGCTCGGTTGGGATTTTTCCACCGCCGTGCTGAGCGCCGAGGGCGAGCTGATCGGCCAGGGCATGTGCCATCCGATTCATTTGGGCGGCATGATGCCGGCGCTCGCCGGCTGCCTGGCCTATTTCGGTGAGCGGATCGCGCCCGGCGACGTGCTGATCACCAACGATCCCTACGAGGGCGCGCAACACCTCCCCGACATTTACCTTTTCAAGCCGGTTTATCTGGAGCGACGGTTGCTGGGGTATTTGGGGGCGGTCGGCCATCACGCCGACATCGGCGGGCGGGTGCCGGGCGGCCAGGGCTACGACAATACCGAGATTTATCAGGAGGGGCTCAGGATCCCACCGCTGAAGCTGATCGAGGCGGGACGGCCGAACGAGACGCTCCAGCGCTTGATCGAGAAGGCGGTCCGCACGCCGGACCAGGTGCTGGGCGACCTCCACGCCCAGCTCGCGGCGCTGCGTCTGGGCGAGGACCGGTTGCGTCGTCTGGTGGAACGGCTGGGCATCGCGGATTACCATCGCCTGTCGCGGGCGCTGGTCGACTACACCGAGCGCTTGACCCGCCAAGCGATCGCCGCCCTGCCGGACGGTCAATGGTCCTTTACCGATATCGTCGACGACGACGGCCTGAGCGAGGAGGCGATTGTGATCGTCGCCACCCTCGCCAAGCGGGGAGACGAGATCAGCGTCGACTTCGCCGGCAGCTCGGAGCAGACGGCGGGCTCGATCAGCGGCCTCATGCACATGAACGCGAGTTTCGTCCACATGGCGCTGCGCTCGCTGCTGGGCGCGGACCTGCCCAGCACCGCCGGCTTCTTCCGGCCGATCACCGTCACCGCGCCGGAAGGCAGTTTCGTCAATCCCCGGGCCCCGGCCGCGGTCGGCGCCCGACAGGTGGGCGGGCGGCGGATCAACCACGCGGTCTGGGGCGCCCTGGCGCAAATGGCGCCGGAGCGCGTCTTCGCCTGTCCGGGCGGGGCGGATGCCAGCGTCACCATCTCCGGCATCGACAGCTCCCGAGCGGCCCGGCGGAGCTGGGTGTTGACCGAGGGCTTCAACGAAATCGCCTGCGGCGGCAGGCCCGATAGGGACGGCATGGAGGGCCAGGGCTCCAACGTCACCAATCAGGCCAATACGCCGGTGGAAATTCTGGAGCTGGAATATCCCGTCAGGATCGAGGATTACGGCTTCGTTCCCGACAGCGAGGGCGCGGGCGCGCACCGGGGCGGCGTGGCGATGCGTCGGCGCTATCGCTTCCTCGCCGACGGTATCCAGGTGCGGACCCGCTCCGACCGCGCCAAGGTGCCGCCCTGGGGAATCGAGGGCGGCGAGGCGGCCGCGCCCCCGCTCGTCCGCTACAGCGATCGAGCCGGCGAACGGCGGCTTCCAGGCAAGTCCGTCGTCGTGACCGAACAGGGTGCGGTTCTGGATACGCAATGGTGCGGTGGGGGCGGTTATGGCGATCCGCGCGCCCGCGATTGCGAAGCGGTGTTGGCCGACGTCGTCGCCGGCAAGATCACGGCCGAACGCGCGGCCGATACCTATGGCGTCGTGCTCGACCCGGGTGGGCGGGCGATCGACCAGGGTGCGACCCGTCTTCGCCGTGGCTTGGAGGCGGGGCGATGAGCGCCATGAGCGATCCGACCCTGCTCGACGTCATCAACAACGCGCTCGCCGGCATTTCCGACGCGATGGCGAACACGGTGGTACGTACCTCGCGCTCCTCCGTGGTGCGGCTCGGCTACGACTTCTCGACCGCGCTGCTCAGCCCCGAGGGCGAGCTCGTCGGCCAAGGCCTTTGCCAGCCGATCCACATGGGCGGCATGCCGCCGGCGCTCCGCGCCTGTCTCGACACTTTCGAGGGGCGGATCGCGCCGGGCGACGTGCTGATCAACAACGATCCCTACGAGGGTGGCAGCCACCTGCCGGACATCTTCCTGTTCAAGCCGATATACGCCGGCGACCGCCTGGTCGCCCATGGCTGCGCCATGAGCCATCACGTCGACATCGGCGGCCGAGTGGCGGGCGGCAACGCGTCCGATTCGACCGAGATCCAGCAGGAAGGTCTCCGGATTCCACCGCTGAAGCTCTATGAAGCCGGCCGGCCGAACGAGACGCTCTTTCGGGTGCTGGAGAAGGCGGTGCGCGTCCCGGAGAAGGTGCTGGGCGACCTCGCCGGCCAGCTGGCGGCGCTCCGCCTCGCCGAGCGGGAGACGCTGCGCCTCGTGGATCGTTATGGCGCCGAGGGCCTGATCCAACTGCAGCACGATCTCCTGAACTATACCGAGAGCGTGGCGCGCAAGGGTCTCGCCGCGCTGCCCGACGGGACCTGGTGCTTCACCGATTACATCGATGACGACGGCTTCCAGAGCGAGGCCATCGCCATCACCGTCAGGCTCGCGAAACAGGGCGACGAAATCGAGGCCGACTTCGAAGGCACCTCGCCGCAGGTGGCGGGCGCCATCAACACACCGCTCGATTCCACCAAATCCATGGTCTACGCCGTGGTCCGCAGCGTGCTCGGCGGCGATATCCCGAACACCGGCGGCTACTTCCGTCCGGTGAGCGTGAAGGCGCCGGAAGGAAGCTTCGTCAATCCGCTGCCGCCCGCCGCCGTCGCCGCCCGCTTTCTCGGCTGCCTTCGGGTGAGCCAGGCGGTCTTCGGCGCCTTCGCCCAAATGCTGCCGGAGCGCGTGCCGGCCTGTTCCGGCGGCTCGGACGCCAACGTCACCATGGCCGGCTACCACCGGGCGGGCGACGGTGGCCGGCGGGCCTGGATCCAGGTGGAGGGTGTGAACGAGGTGGCGGCCGGCGGCTCGGCGCTGCGCGACGGGCTCGACGCGCAGAGCAGCGCCGTCTCCAACATCACCAACATCCCGGCCGAGTTGATCGAGACCGACCACCCGATCCGGATCGACGAATACGCGCTGCTGCCGGATACCGAGGGCGCGGGTGCGCACCGGGGCGGTCTCGGCATGGTGCGCCAGTATCGGTTCCTCGCCGATGACACCATGGTCCAGTTCCGCGCCGACCGGATGCGCCACCCGCCCCATGGGCTCGCCGGTGGCGGGGCCGCCCGAGGGACCCGGATCCGCTATCGGGACGGCCTGACGGGTGAGGAACGCGACATGCCCTCCAAGTTCATCACCCGGGCGGCGGCCGAGGATTCCGTTCGCCTGGAGATGCCCGGCGGCGGCGGCTGGGGCGATCCGCTGGCCCGGGTGCCGGGGGCGGTGCTGGCCGACGTCGTCGCCGAGAAGGTGACGCCGGCCCGGGCCCGCGCGGTCTACGGCGTCGTGCTCGATGCCGGGCGGCGCGTCGTCGACGAGGCGGCGACGGCGGCGGAGCGCGCGGCCCGGGCTGATCGAAGCGCCGCCGAGTGATGGCGATGGGTAAATGGTTCTTTGTCGCCACGCTATCGCGTGGCATGGCCCGGCCGCCCCGCTCCCCCGCCCAACCACCCGAGCGGGCCGGCCGGGCCACGCCACTCTCGCCGGGGCCTCACGCTCCTGGGTGGTTGGGCGGGGGAGCGGGAGGCCCCGGCGGGCCGCGTGAGCGGCCATCAACAAAAGAAGCCGCGCGGGAGCGCGGTCCATGAGCGGCGAACGCCTGGCCGTCGACGTCGGCGGCACCTTTACCGACATCGTGCTGCTGCGCGAAGACGGCGCCATCTTCACGAGGAAGGTGCTCTCCTCGCCGCCGGACTTCAACCGAGCGATCCGCGACGGCGTCGGCGCGCTGCTGGACGAGCGCGCCCTTGCCGCCGCCGGCATCGCGGAGTTCAGCCACGCCGCCACGGTGGCGACCAACGCCATCATCACCCGAAGCGGCGCCGCCACCGGCCTGATCACCACCCAGGGATTTCGCGACGTCCTGGAGATCCGGCGGATGCGGATGCACCGCCTCTACGACATCAACTGGGAGAAGCCGCCGCCCCTGGTACCGCGCCACCTGAGACTGGAGGTGGCGGGCCGGCTGGATCCGGCGGGCCGCGAGGTCACGCCGCTCGACGAGGCGGCGGTGGCCCGCGCGGTGGCGCGCCTGAAGGCCGAAGGGGTGGAAGCCGTCGCCGTCTGTTTCCTGCATGCCTACGCCAACGACGCGCACGAACGGCGAGCGGCGGAGATCATCGCGGAGCTGGCGCCTGAATGGTGGGTCTCGATCTCCTCCGAGGTGCTGCCCGAGATCAAGGAGTACGAGCGCACCTCCTCGACCGTCATCAATGCCTATGTGCAGCCCGTCGTCGGCCGCTACGCACGCGAGATGGGCGAGGAAATGGCGGCGCTCGGCATCGTCGCGCCGATCATGGTGATGCAGTCGAACGGCGGCATGATGCCGCTCGCCGCGGCCCGGGCGCTGCCGATGCACATCATCGAATCCGGTCCCGCCGCCGGCGTCACCGGGGCTTATCACCTGGCCCGTCGGCTCGGACTCCCCAACGTCATGACGCTCGACATGGGTGGCACCACGGCCAAGGCGGCGCTGATCGAGGAGGGGGAGATCTGTCGTTCGCCGGAATACGAGGTGGGCGGCGAGGTCTCGATCGGCCACCGCCTGATGAAGGGCAGCGGTTATCTCCTGCGCGTGCCGTCGATCGATCTGGCGGAAGTCGGCGCCGGGGGCGGCTCGATCGCCCGGATCGATTTCGGTGGCGCGCTCAAGGTCGGACCGGAAAGCGCCGGCGCGGTCCCGGGTCCGGCCTGCTACGACGCCGGCGGCATGGCGCCGACGATCACCGACGCCAACGTGGTCCTGGGCCTGACCAATCCCGAAGCCCTGGCGGGCGGCAGTCTGCGCATCCGACCGGGGCTGGCCGAGGCGGCGATCGCCGATCATCTGGCCGGCCCGCTCGGGCTCGAGCTGGAAGCGGCGGCCTGGGCGGTGCGCAACGTTGCCAATTCCGGGCTGATCCGCGCGCTTCGCGCGGTCTCGACCGAGCGCGGGCACGATCCCCGCGACTTCACGCTCTTCGCCTTCGGCGGCATGGGACCGGTGCACGCGCTCGACGTCGCCGACGAGCTGGCGATCGAGAGGGTGATCATTCCGCTGGTACCCGGACTATTCAGCGCCCTCGGCCTGCTGTTCGCCGACGTCGAGCATCACCTGATCCGGACCCACTACGCCGACACCATCGATATCGACCTCGCCGCCGCCAACGCGGTCATCGACAAGCTCGCGCGGGAGGCGGAGGCGGCACTCGCCTCGGAAGGCTATTGCGCGGACCAGCGAGAGCTCCTGGTCAGTCTCGATGCCCGCTACAAGGGCCAGGATTCGGCCATCCCGATCGATCTTCCCTCGCCCACCCTCGACGCCGCAGCCATCGACGCCTTGATCCGGAACTTCCACGGGGCGCACGAGCAGACTTATGGCTATCGCTCGGACGAGGAGGTGCAGATCGTCGCCGTCCGCTGCATCGGCCGGGGCCTGGCGGGGCGCCCGCGGGTGCCGGAGCGGCTGATTCCCGAGGCGGTCGGCGAGGTTCGGGCGGCCGGCCCTCGACGCTGCTACCTCGGACCCGGCCACGGCTGGGTGGAGGCGGAGGTGCGGGACCGCGCCGAGCTCGGCGACGAGACGCTGACGGGTCCCGCGCTGATCGAGGAGGACAACTCGCTCACCGTCGTCACCCCCGGCTGGCGGGCCCGCCTCGATCCCTGGTCGAATATCCTTCTGGAGCGGGTCGCCAGCTAACACCAACCGCCATGAACGGCAACTCCCCGCGTCGTCCCGCTCGCCCTTCCAACAACCCGGAAATGGTACCCTCGTGGGTGGTTAGAGCATGATCCGATCACCAACCCTTGTCGATGCCGGATGGCCGCGCTACGACTCCGGGATCGAGGGAGCGCGTGGCCCAATGATGATACGCGGAGCGATGATCGCCCTCGTCGCCCTGACTTTGACCGCCGGCGCGGCGCGGGCACAGGACAGCGACGGCGACAGGGTCCGCCGGGACGTGACGATTCTGGAGGCGATCGAGCAGGGCGACGTCAAGACGCTCCGCACGCGGATCCTCAATCACGCCAACGTCAACAGCCGCGACAAGCAACGGCGCTCCGGGCTGATCCTCGCCACCATTCGCGAGGACGCGGAGATCGTCGAAATCCTGCTGGCGGAAGGGGCGGCGGTCGACCTGATCGACAAGCTCGGCAACACCGCGCTCCACCACGCCTCGAAACGCGGGCTAGAGGAGATCGCGACAGCCCTGCTGGCGGCGGGCGCGAACGGCGACGTCGAGAACCGGGACGGCGAGACACCGTTGATGCGGGCCGTCGACCAAGGCCACATGGGTATCGTCCGCCAACTGATCGGCGCTGGCGTCGATCTCGCCCTCACCGACTATACCGGCCGCACGGCGCTGGATTACGCCGTCGAGAGACGCCGCAACGCCATCGCCGCCGCGCTCCGCCGGGCCGGCGCTCGCTGAAGCATTGTCCGCTCAGGACGCGTGGAAGGCCCATTTGACGCCGGCGACCGCGCCGTCGAGGGTGCCGCTGACGACGATCTGCCGGCTTCGTCGGATCGCCTCGGGTCGGCCGAGATAGACGCTTTCCTCCAAGCTCACCTCGCCTTCGGAAGCGAGGAAGCGCCAACCGCCGCCGCCGGCGAGTTTGAGCAGCACATGTCCCCCGCCCTGCACCGGGGCCGCCTGCACGTCGGGGTGGAGATGAAAGCGAATCTGGAAGGGCAGCGCCTCGCCCGCCGATTCGCGCACGAAGCGATCCTCGCCCCGGAGGTCGCGGCCGGCGCGGTCGAGATACAAGCGGCGCTGATGGCTCAGCCGAAAGCGCCCGCGATAGCCATCGTGGCGAACCTCGAGCCACTGGTTGCCGGCCTCGTCGTCGTTGCGCGAGACCTCGTTGGCGGGGGCCCGGACGGGCCGGTCCGGCGCCGACGAGGGGGCGATATTGTTGGTCTCGCCCACCACCGCCGTCGAATGCGCCGCCGTCACCCGCATCGCCGCGCGCCACTCCGGTCCGCGCCAGCCGGCGCCGCCGCAATTGACCACCAGGCGTTGGTCGCCGACCGAGAACTCGAAGGCGAGCGCGCCGGCATGGCTGTTCGCGCTCAGCACCGTCCCCTCGGGCGGCCCGGTGTCGACGATCAGCGTCGTGCGCCGCGCGACCAAGCGTTGAAAGCCGACATGCGAGGCATCGGTGATCGGCTCGGCGCCGGTGCCGGTACGCGCCAAGGTCACGTCGGTCGCCTGGGCCTCGTCTTCCTCGCCGCCGTTGAAGAGCGCTAGGCCACCATCACCATGGCGGAAGGCGCGGAGCATCGGCGCCATCCGCTCGATCGCCTGTCGCAACAGCGCCGGCGTCTCGATTTGGGCGGCCCCGAGCGCCTCCTCGACGCGCACGAATTCGCGCAGCACCGCGTGGGTCTCGCTCGGCGAGCGGCTCTCATGTCCGCCGTCCGGGCGGACGGCACGGCTGATCTCCGTCTCCAGAAGAGCAATGCCGGCGCGAAGACCGCGCCCGGCGTTCGGCAGGGCGACGCCGCCGGCGATCAAAGCGGAGGCGACGGCCAGAATCTCGCGGCCGGGTCGCGCCAGGGTCTCGACCCGGCGGAGATGGCGATACTGGGTGGCGAGGCTGGCGAGAAACAGGCGGCGAAAGCCGTCGTCGGCGCTCTCGAGCAAGAAGTCCGCGTGGCCGACCCAGGCCGAGATTCGCCGTGCCAACACCTCCGGCGACCAGACCAAGGACTCCCATTCGCCGCAGAACTCGATCCACGAGCGGACCAGCTTGCGCGCATGGACCTGCGCCGCCTGGCCACCGACCGCCGCGAAATGGCGCAGCCAGTCGAAGGCGTGGAGTTCCCGGGTCCAGGCCGCGTCGTCGGGACGCAGCCGCCAGGGCGGTTGGTTGGGCGCGGCGGCCTCGGCGCCGGCAAAGCGGAACTGGCCCTGGAACATGGCGTTGCCGAGATCGGGTTCGCCCGGCCAGGGATCGGGTGGGGCGACGACAAGGGCCTCTGGCGCCCGCGAATCGAGCGACAGGCGATAGAGCGGCGAGCCGTGGCCAATCGCCATCAGCCGTTGCCAGGTGCGCCGTGTCGCCGTGCCGAGACCGCTCTCGCTCATCGCGTCCCGCGCAAGCCGGCGATATTGCGGGCGTAGTTCGCCGGCCCGCCGGCGAAGGCGGCCGTGCCGGCGACCAGGATGTCGGCACCCGCCGCCACCACCTCGGCCGCGGTTTCGCGATTGACGCCGCCGTCGACTTCTAGTTCCACCGGCCGATCGCCTGCCTCGATCCGGCGCCGCAGCGCGCGGATCTTGTCGAGCTGGCTGGGGATGAACGACTGGCCGCCGAAGCCCGGGTTGACCGTCATCACCAGCACCAGGTCGACTTCGTCGACGATCTGGTCCAGGAGGCTCGCCGGGCTTCCCGGATTGAGGGCGACGCCGGCGCGCTTGCCGAGGTCATGGATCCGCTGCAGCGTGCGGTGGAGATGCGGTCCCGCCTCGGCATGCACGGTCAGGATGTCGGCGCCGGCCTCGGCGAAGGCGTCGAGATGGGGCTCGACCGGCGAGATCATCAGATGGACGTCGAACGGCAGCGAGGAATGCGCCCTGAGCGCCGCCACAACGCCCGGCCCGATGGTGATGTTGGGCACGAAATGGCCGTCCATCACGTCGATGTGGAGGTAGTCGGCGCCGGCCGCCTCCATCGCGCGAACCGCCTCTCCGAGCGCGGCGAAGTCCGCCGACAGGATGGAGGGCGCGATACGGGGGGAAGACGGCATGGCGCCGTTGGTAACAGCTTGCCCGGAGTCTCGCAAGCGCGCTCAGTGGCCCGCGCCTCGGGTCAGGCGGAAGATCTGAAAGCCGTCCAAGCCGCCCGTTTCCGGCCAGATCGCCGGGTGGGTGACGAGGTCGCCCTCGGCCGTCGGGCTCGCCGCGAGACCCCCCAACTCGGCCTCGCTGATCGGCAGGCGGGCGAGGCCGGACGTGGTTTCGAGCACGGCCTCGACCACCGATGCGCCCTCCGCCGCCTCCAGCGAACAGACGCAATAGATCAGCCGCCCGCCGTCCGCCAGCAGGTCGACCGCCCGGGCGAGGAGGGCCCGTTGCAGCTCGGCCATGCGGGCAACGTCGGTCACCGACTTCAGGCGCCAGATGTCGGGATGACGGCGAATTGTCCCCGTGGCGCTACAGGGGGGATCGAGCAGCACCAACTCGGCGCGGTCGGCCGGGCGCCATTCCCGGAGGTCGGCCACCACCGTCTCGGCTTTGAGGCCGGTGCGATCGAGATTTTCTCTCAGGCGCCGCATTCGGCCCGGCGACCGATCGAGGGCGACGACCTCGGCTCCGGCGGCGGCGAGTTGAAGGGTCTTGCCGCCGGGCGCGGCACAGAGGTCGAGCACCCGTCGACCCCGGACATCGCCGAGGAGCCGAGCCGGCAGGCTCGCCGCCGCGTCCTGCACCCACCAGGCGCCCTCGTCGTAGCCGGGAATCTTTTCAATCGCGCCCGCATCGACGAGGCGGATGCTCCCGTTCGCCAGCAGGCGGCCGCCGAGCCGTTTCGCCCAGCCCTCGGGGTCGCGCGCCGCGGTCAGATCGAGTGGCGGTTCGGCCATGATCGCCTGGACGATGGCCTGTGTGGTCGCCTCGCCGAAGCGGTCGCGCCAACTCGACCAGAGCCAGTCCGGGCAGTTGCGCCACATGGGCAGGCTCTCGAGCGCCTCGGGGCCCGCTTCGGCCAGGCGCCGCAACACCGCGTTCACCAGGCCCCGAAAGCTCGGCACCCGCGCCGCTTGGCGAACAGCGAGATCGACGGCGGCATGCGGTGGGGTCTTCAGGAACAGCAGTTGCGCCGCGCCGAGGCGCAGGACATGGCGGATCGCCCGGGCGCGGGTCGGCAAGGGTTTGGCAAGGAGATCGTCGATCAGGGCATCGATTTGGCCCAGCCGGCGCAGCACGGTGGCGACCAGCAGTCGGGCGAAGCCGCGGTCGCGCGCCGCCATGCCGACCATCGCCGATTCGCTCGCCAGCGCCTCGTCCAGAGGCTGGTCGCGGTCCAGCACCGCCTGCAGAAGCGCCAACGCCGCCTCGCGCGCGGCGAAGCCGGCGGGCGATGATTGCCTCGGTCGGTTCACCCCCAGGGCCTGCTCAGCCGCGCCCGGGCCGACCAAGCTTCGGCCGGGCCCACCATCGACAGTCCGGTAGGAAACAGCTTCATTCGGTTGGGTCTCCTTCTCCTCGGGCATGGCGCGTGGTCTTCCCTTCACCGGCCCGAATGATATGTAAGGGGGGTGGGAAGCGGGTCAAGCGAGCCCGAGGCGGAATAGCAAGGTGGATTCCCGATGTCGAAGGATGCGGACAAGACCGCGACCACCGAGACCGAGACGGAGGCCGGCGAGGCCCGGAAGACCAGCCTTCGGGACAAACCGTCCAAGGAAGTCGGCGGGCGCGAGGGGCTCGAGCCCACGCGCTACGGTGACTGGGAGGTCAAAGGGATCTGCGTCGACTTCTGAGTCGAGCGCGTTCAGGGCGAATGCGGCCAGCGCTGCACGTCCAGGACCTCGAAGGGGGCCGGCTCGTGTCCGTCGAGCCAGACTTGGTGCATGACCGCATAGGCCCGCTCCAGATTGGCGACCCAACGTTCCGTCTGAAACAGGGGATGCGTCCCCCGGTTGCGCCACAGGCGTTCGCGAAGTGCTGCGAGCCGCGCCGGATCACCGGCGAGCGCCACCGCCGTCTCGACGTAGTCCGCCAGCGTGTCCTCCACCAGATCCTCGAGCCCCAAGGCCGTGAGCAACGACAGGTTGACCAGCGGCAGCGCGCGATCAGGCCGGGCGGTGATGATCGGCAGGCCGGCGATCAGGCAGTCGATCGTGGTGACGCCGCCGCAGTGATAGAAGGTATCGAGCGCCAAATCGCAGAGCTGCAGGCGGCGGAGGTGCAAGGTGCGCGAAAGCAGTCGGGCGAAATGCAGGCGCTCCGGGCCGATGCCCTGGCGCTCCGCGTGCGCCAGCAGGCGCTCCCGCGTGCCGCCGACCCAACTGCCCAACACCAGCCGGCTGCCGTCGACCCGTCGAAGGATCTCCATCCAGGCCTCGAAGATGCGGGGATCGTACTTGCAGGGATGATTGAAGTTGGCGAAGAGTAGGCCTTCCTCGGGCAGGTCGAGCTCAGCGCGGCCGAGGGCCGGATCGCCGATTTCCAGAAGTTCCGCCGGCATCGCCGTATGTGGCAGGAAGCAGGGCCTCTCGACATAGAGTTCGTGAAACTCCTCCGGGAGGTAGCGGGCGTCGTTCAGGGAATAGTCGTAGAACTCGGCAGCGCCGATGATGTTGTGTCCGGCGCCGCCGTGGACGACGATCGGGGCCGGCCGCATCGCCGCCAAGTCCATGCAGTGGATGGCGAAATGGCCGGTGATATCGATCAGGATGTCGACGCCGTCCTCCCGGATCGCCCGGCGGAGCCAAGCGGATCGTCGCTCGGCGTCACCTTGAAGCCGTCGAAGAGGTCGCGGAAGGCACGGTCCGAGGGCGCGTCGGTCCACTTCTTTACGCTGTAGCCGAAGACCTCGTGGAGGTGGCGGTCGTGGCGCGAGACGACCGTGCGCAGATTGGCGACGTGGCTCGATTCCCAGGTGTAGGGGCAAAGGTAGCCGAGGCGGAGCTTGCCGCCGGCCCGCCGCTCGAAACGGAACCCCGCTTGCCCCCGGGCGGCGGCGACGCGGTCCGCGACCTGGCGCGACTTCAGGCGCGCGGCGCCGGCCACGTCGCGGTAGTCGGCGCCGATCGCGAACAGGTTCCAGACGTCGATGTCGAGCGTTCCGCCGACGGCGACGGCGCGCCGGGTCTCGGCGATGGTGTCCTCGATCAGCTCCTGGCTCTCGGCCCAATCGCAAAGCGAAAGCCGCGTTTCCAGCAGCACCGAGCGAACTTCGGCGAGTCCGGAATCGAGCGCCAGCGACGCCTCCAGCGCCGCCACCGCAAGCTCGCCTTGGCTGAGCTCGCGGGCCACGAGACCCAGGCGGGCGAGCGCCAGGGCGTTTTCGCCGATCAGGCTGTGCGAGCGCGTCAGTATCAAGCGGAGCACCGCCGACGGCACCACGTTCATGAAGGATCGGACCACCATCAGATGCTCGTCGGGATCATCCGACATCTCTTGGATCGCCTCGATCCAGGCATCCTCGGTAACCTCCGGGTGGCCTAGACGCAGGGCGGCGGCGCCGGCGCCGATCTTGGCCTCCCAGGTCTCCGGCCAGAGTTCCAGCACGCGGACGAAGCCGGCCAGCGCCTCCTGGGGGAACTCGTGTGACAGCAGGGCCAGCGAGACGTGGAACAGCGCGTGGCGATCCTCGCGGATACGATCGACCAGACCGAGGAAGTAACTTCGCAGCAGTTCCGGCCGATCCATGGCCTCGACGATCGCGATCGTCTGGCGCAGAGCGTCGCCGTGAGCGGCGTCGAGATCGATGATCTCGTCGTAGGCCGCGAGCGCGCCGTCCAGATCGCCGGCCTGGACCAACGCCCGACCGAGATTGGCCCGGCGTTCCAAATCTTCCGGCCGCAGCGCGACCGCGCGGCGATAGAGCGCGGCGCCGGTGCCGGGATCGCCCGCGTCGGCGACGATCGCGGCGAGCAAGTCCATCGCCTCGACGCAGTCCGGCCAGCACTCCAGCACGCGATCCAAGAGCCCGCGCGCGAGGCTTGGGCGCGCCAGGCGATGGGCTAAGCCGGCAACGGTCGACCAGGGGCGCGGCAGGCCGTCGACGGCGGCGACGACCTCCTCCTCCGCCGCCTCAAACAGGCGCGCGAGATGGAGCATCGCTGCATCCTCGCGTCCGAGCGTTATCGACAGATCGATCGCGAGCGCCCGAGCGCCCAGGTGATCCGGGTCCCGCGCCGCCAGCGCCAGGGCATGCTGCAACGCCTCCGAAGCCCGATCCGACATGGCCAGTTCGACCGCCCGCGGGAAGGCGGAATCGATGTTGGCGAGGGAACTCGGGGGCGGCGGGACGGCCAAGGGTTCGAGCATCTGGCGGCGTTCCTGACGGCAGCGTCGGCGAGCGCGCATCGCGCCATTGAAGCCCGAGCATGCCTAAGGAGCCGTTAATGTTTTACCGCGATGATGCCCACCTCCCTCGACGGCGGATGAGGCGACGACATGGTGGAAGCGACGGCAGATCGGCGCCTCGGCATCGGGGTGGTCGGCGCCGGCATGGTGGGGCAGACGGCGCATCTCGCCAATCTGGTCGATCTGCCCCGCGCCCGGGTGGTGGCGCTGGCCGAACTGCGCCCCGAGCTCGGCCGTCTGGCGGCGGCGCGTTTCGACGTGCCCAAGGTCTACCCTGATCACCACGCGCTCTTGGCCGACGGGCAAGTGGAGGCCGTGGTGGTGGTGACCCGCCGAGCGGCGACAGGGCCGATCACCCGCGACGCGCTGCTCGCGGGCCGCCACGTGCTGGCCGAAAAGCCGATGGCCCACGCGCTCGAGCAGGCCCGCATCCTGGTCGATCTGGCGCGCACCCGGCGCCTGGTCCTTAGCGTCGGCTACATGAAGCGTCACGACGCCGGCCTCGCCCGGGGCAAGGCGATGCTGGACGACATCCGAGCCTCGGGCACGCTCGGCCGCCCCCTGCTCTATCGTGTTTGGAGTTTCCATGGCGACTTCGCCTGCGGTCTCGACGGCTTCGTCATGACCGAGGAGCCCAGGCCCGACGGTCTGGAGCTCTGGCCTCTGGCGCCGGTCTGGCTGCCCGCCGTGCACACAGGGGAATATGCCGACTTCCTCAACGTCTTCGTGCACGACATCAACCTTCTCCGCCACCTGGTGGACGGGCCAGTCACGTTGCAGGCGGTCGACTTCCGTCGCGCCAACGGACGCCTCGCCCTGCTGGACTGCGCCGGCGTGCCCGGCGCCTTGGAGATGGCGGTCGTCGACCTCGCCGAGTGGCGCGAGGGCGTCGAGATCGTCTTCGAGAAGGGTGTGCTGACGATAGAATTCGCCGCGCCGATGCTACGCAACGTGCCGGCGCGCGTGAGCTTGCGCCTAGGCGGCGAGGCGGGCGAAACCGTCACCCCCGACATTCCCTGGAGCTGGGCCTTCAAGCGACAGGCGAGAGCCTTCGTCGACGATGTGCTGGACGGCACCCGGCCGCTCGCCGACGGTGCCGACGCTCTCGAGGATCTGCGGCTCGCCGAGGCGATGTGGCGCTATCACCTCCGCGACGTCGATGACGATGGCGATGCTTGCGCCCGCCACGCCGTCGGCGGCGACTGAGGAAGGAAGACTCATGAACGGAACGGCAACACGGCGGCGCTGGCCCAACGATCGTTCGGCGGCGGGCGCGCCGCCGTGAGTCCCGTGCATCACCGTGTCGACTGCCGCGCCTGCGGCGGCCGCGCGCTCCAGGTGGTAGTGCCGCTCGCGCCGATCCCGATCACCACGCCCAACGTCGGCTTCGGCCAGGGTGCGCGGCACTACGGCAACATCGCCGGCATCGAAGCCCCCCTCGATCTCCATCGCTGTGGCGACTGCGGGCATCTCCAGCTTCTCGACGTCGTCGATCCGGATCTGCAGTACGGCGAGTTCCTTTATACGACGTCGATCTCGCTAGGCCTGCCGGCGCATTTCGAGCGAATGGGCGCGGACCTCATCGACGCTCTCGAGCTTCGCCCGGGATCGACCGTGATCGAGATTGGCAGCAACGACGGGACGCTGCTACGCCTCTTCCAGGTGGCGGGCATGCGGGTGCTCGGCATCGATCCGGCGCGTGAGATCGCCGAGCGGGCGAGCGCGATGGGGATCGAGACCCTGGCAACCTTCTTCACCGCGGAGGCGGCGGTCGAGATCGTCCGCGATCATGGACCGGCCGACCTGGTGATCGCCAACAACACGCTCGCCAATATCGACGACCTGGGCGACTGCCTGGTGGGCGTCAGGACGCTGTTGAAGGACGACGGCGTCTTCGTCTTCGAGACCTCCTACGGCGCCGACGTGATCGACGGATTGCTGCTCGACACGATCTATCACGAACATCTTTCCTATTTCATGGCGGAAACCTTGCCGGGATTGATGGCACGACACGACATGGCGCTGTTCGATCTGGTGCGTGTCGAGACCAAGGTGGTAGTGCCGCTCGCGCCGATCCCGATCACCACGCCCAACGTCGGCTTCGGCCAGGGTGCGCGGCACTACGGCAACATCGCCGGCATCGAAGCCCCCCTCGATCTCCATCGCTGTGCTTCCGCGCGCGACGACTGCGGGCATCTCCAGCTTCTCGACGTCGTCGATCCGGATCTGCAGTACGGCGAGTTCCTTTATACGACGTCGATCTCGCTAGGCCTGCCGGCGCATTTCGAGCGAATGGGCGCGCGACTGGACCTCATCGACGCTCTCGAGCTTCGCCCGGGATCGACCGTGATCGAGATTGGCACCGGCTTCGCTTCGCTTCCGCGGCTTCCGCGCGCGCAACTGGACGACTGGACGCTGCTACGCCTCTTCCAGGTGGCGGCGCATGCGGGTGCTTCGGCATCGATCCGGCGGGCGCTTCGCTTCCGGGCGCGACTGGACCGGCGCGTGAGATCGCCGAGCGGCGACGAGCGACGATGGGGATCGACGGGACCGGCTTCGCCCTGGCAACCTTCTTCCGCGCGCGACTGGACCGACTTCGCTTCGCTTCCGCGCGCGACTGGACCGGCTTCGGCTTCCGCGCGCGACTGGACCGGCTTCGCTTCGTCGCGCGATCGACTGGACCGGCCGACCTTGCGACTGATCCGCGCGCGACTGGACCGGCTTCGCTTCGCTTCCGCGCGCGACTGGACCGGCTTCGCTTCGCTTCCGCGCGCGACTGGACCGGCTTCGCTTCGCTTCCGCGCGCGACTGGACCGGCTTCGCTTCGCTTCCGCGCGCGACTGGACCGGCTTCGCTTCGCTTCCGCGCGCGACTGGACCGGCTTCGCTTCGCTTCCGCGCGCGACTGCTTCGCTTCCGCGCGCGACTGGACCGGCTTCGCTTCGCTTCCGCGCGCGACTGGACCGGCTTCGCTTCGCTTCCGCGCGCGACTGGACCGGCTTCGCTTCGCTTCCGCGCGCGACTGGACCGGCTTCGCTTCGCTTCCGCGCGCGACTGGACCGCTTCGCTTCCGCGCGCGACTGGACCGCTTCGCTTCCGCGCGCGACTGGACCGGCTTCGCTTCGCTTACGCGCGCGACTGGACCGGCTTCGCTTCGCTTCCGCGCGCGACTGGACCGGCTTCGCTTCGCTTCCGCGCGCGACTGGACCGGCTTCGCTTCGCTTCCGCGCGCGACTGCTTCGCTTCCGCGCGCGACTGGACCGGCTTCGCTTCGCTTCCGCGCGCGACTGGACCGGCTTCGCTTCGCTTCCGCGCGCGACTGGACCGGCTTCGCTTCGCTTCCGCGCGCGACTGGACCGGCTTCGCTTCGCTTCCGCGCGCGACTGGACCGGCTTCGCTTCGCTTCCGCGCGCGACTGGACCGGCTTCGCTTCCGCGCGCGACTGGACCGGCTTCGCTTCCGCGCGCGACTGGACCGGCTTCGCTTCCGCGCGCGACTGGACCGGCTTCGCTTCCGCGCGCGACTGGACCGGCTTCGCTTCCGCGCGCGACTGGACCGGCTTCGCTTCCGCGCGCGACTGGACCGGCTTCGCTTCCGCGCGCGACTGGACCGGCTTCGCTTCCGCGCGCGACTGGACCGGCTTCGCTTCCGCGCGCGACTGGACCGGCTTCGCTTCCGCGCGCGACTGGACCGACTGGACCGGCTTCGCTTCGCTTCCGCGCGCGACTGGACCGGGCTTCGCTTCCGCGCGCGACTGGACCGGCTTCGCTTCGCTTCCGCGCGCGACTGGACCGGCTTCGCTTCCGCGCGCGACTGGACCGGCTTCGCCGCTTCCGCGCGCGACTGGACCGGCTTCGCTTCGCTTCCGCGCGCGACTGGACCGGCTTCGCTTCGCTTCCGCGCGCGACTGGACCGGCTTCGCTTCGCTTCCGCGCGCGACTGGACCGGCTTCGCTTCGCTTCCGCGCGCGACTGGACCGGCTTCGCTTCGCTTCCGCGCGCGACTGGACCGGCTTCGCTTCGCTTCCGCGCGCGACTGGACCGGCGCCGCTTCCGCGCGCGACTGGACCGGCTTCCGCGCGCGACTGGACCGCTTCCGCGCGCGACTGGACCGGCTTCGCTTCGCTTCCGCGCGCGACTGGACCGGGCGAAGGCGGCGTTGGCGGCGGCCCTCGACGACTGCCGCCTCGTCGCCGGTTACGGTGCTTCCGTCGGCACCGTGACGCTGTTGCACGCGTTCGACCTCGCGGACCGCTTCGTCTTCGTCGTCGACGACAAGCCGCTGGGCCGCGTCCTGCGCGGGCCGGGTTACGAGATCCCGATCGTCGGCGCCGACCGCCTCTATAGCGAACGGCCGGACGCGGTGGTGCTGCTGGCTTGGCGCTATGGCGAGAAGATCCTGGCCCGGCACGGCGCCTACATGGGAGCGGGCGGCCGCTTCGTCCTACCCTTGCCGGAAGTGCGCGTGGTCGAGGACACGTCGCTCGACGGGTGAGGCGGCGAGACTTCGCCAGCATTGGCGAAACGTTAACCGCATCGGTTCATCATCCCGCCGGCCGACGCGGCGTCCGCGTCTCGACGAGGCTCGAAGCTATGGCGATGAAGCTTTCCCATGTCTGCCTCGGGAGCCACGATCTGGAAGCGACCATCGCCTTCTGGCGTGAGTTGATGGGACTCGAGGTGGCGCATGAGTTTCGCAACCCCGAGGGCAAGCTCTACGGCGTCTTCCTCGCTTGTGGCGAGGGGACCTTCCTCGAGTTCTTCAAGGACGAAACACCACTTCGCGAGCAAGGCCGCTTTCGCCACATCTGCTTGGAGGTGGACGACATCGAGGCGACGGCCACGCATGCGCGCGGGCTCGGCCACGAGGTCGAGGTGCGGCGCGGCCGGAGCGACCGGGTGCTTCAATGCTTTATTAAAGGCTCAATTCGTGAATTGTATGCATTAGTGATAGAGTGCCTGGAACGTCAGGAGGTTGGGTTATGGACGGCAAGGGTTTCCAGGTGTGGCTTTCGGCGGCGCGCGGGCTGACGCGCGCGCAGCGGCGCGAGGCGCTCGCGGTGCTGTCGGGCCGGAGCGAGGGCGAGGCATCGAAGGCCGCGATCGAGCTTGGTGTGGACGAGGCCCGGCGCTGTCCGCACTGCGCGAGCGAAGGGGCGGTTTCGCGCGGTATGGCGCGGGGTCTGCGGCGCTACCAGTGCAAGGGCTGCGGCAGGACCTTCAACGCGCTGAGCGGTACGCCGCTGTCGGGCTTGCACCACAAGGAACGCTGGCTGTCGTTCGGGGCGTCGCTGGCGAAGGGGGAGACGGTGAAGGCCTCGGCGGCGCGCTGCGACGTGGCGGTGAGCACGGCGTTCCGCTGGCGTCACCGGTTTCTGGCGGCGGCGCGGAGCGATTCGGAGGTGCTCAAGGGGATCGTGGAAGCGGACGAGACCTACGTCCTGGAGAGCCGGAAGGGCGCGCGCGGGCTGGGGCGCAAGGCACGGCGGCGGGGCGGCAAGGCGAAGAAGCGCGGCCTCTCGCGCGAGCAGGTACCGGTTCTCATGGCGGCGGACCGGAGCGGAACGACGGTCAGCGCGGTGCTGCCCAGGGTCGATGCGGCGGCGCTCACGGCTGCCCTCGACCCGGTGGTCGCGAAGGACGCCCTGCTGGTCTCCGACGGCGGCGCGAGCTACCCACCGTGCGCCGCCGCGCTCGGGGTGAGCCACGAAGCACTCAACCGCTCGATGGGGGAACGGGTTCGGGGCGATCTGCATGTGCAGACGGTGAACAGCCGCCACAGCCGGTTGAAGGACTTCCTGCGTCCCCGCCGCGGCATCGCCACCCGCTATCTGGACAACTACCTGAGCTGGTTCCACCTCGTCGGCCTCGCCCCCGGCGCCAATGACCGAGCCTGCCTCGCCGCCGCCGTAACAAGGTGACGCATACAATTCACGAATTTTATTAAAGATAACGAGGGTACGGTCGTCGAGTTCCAGCAACACGATGGCCAATCGGCGCTACGGGCCTATCTGGAACGGGTCGATTGATCACCGAGGTCGGTTCCAAGTTTCCCATGCTCGCATCTCACCTCGACTTTTACGGCCGCCACGAGATCTCGCCCGTGCGCCAGGACCTCTCCGACCTCGAAGCGCATTTCGCTCGCCGCGCGGCGCTCTACCGTCAGCTCGGCCTGCCGCCGCGCCTCGTCGCCGGTGCGACGGTGGTCGAAGTCGGACCCGGGAGCGGTCACAACGCGCTCCATACCGCGAGCCTGGAGCCCGCCCGCTATCTCCTGGTCGAGGGTAATCCGCGCGGCGTGGGCGACATGCAGGTGCTGTTCGCGGCCCATCCCCACCTCGCCAAGCGGATGGAGATCGTGCTGTCGCGGATCGAGGACTTCCGGACACGCGAACGTTTCGATCTCGTACTTTCGGAAGGCCTGCTCTCCGGCGTGCCGAACCCGGAGGAGGTCTTGAACGCGCTGGATGCGCTGGCGGCACCCGGCGCCGTGCTGGTGATCACCTGCGTCGATCACCTCTCGCACTTCCCCGAGACGGTTCGCCGCGCCCTCGCCCGTCGCGTTGTGCCGGCGGGGGTCGAAATGTCGCGCGAGACGGACCTGCTGGTGGAGATGTTCGAAAGCCACCTGGCGACGCTCGGCGCGATGAGCCGGCGGCGCGACGACTGGGTCGTCGACAATCTGATCCATCCGGGCTCCATCATCCCGCTGATCAACTTCCCCGAGGCGGTGGCCCTCTTGGCCGATCGCTACGTTTTCCATAGCTCCTCGCCCCGCTTCGTCGCCGACTGGCGCTGGTACAAGGCGGTGCCGGAGGACGGCGTCGGCACCAACGCGCGCGCGATCGAGAGCTATTGGCGCCAGGCCCACAACCTGCTGGACCATCGCTGTGTGCTGGCGCCGCGCGCGGCGGCCGAGAACCAACGGCTCTACGACCTTTGCACCCGGGCCCGGGCCGATCTCGAAGCCCACGAGCGCGCGCGGGAGCATCGCTTCCTCGGCCGCTTCGTCGCGACCCTGGACAGAATCGTCGACGACGTTCAGGGCTTTAACGAGCCCGCGGCCGCCGGCCTGGCCGAGGCCCGCGACCTGCTGACCCGCGACGACTTGGCGCCCGACGCGGTGGCCGAGGCGGACCTGCTGGCCGCCCTCTTCGGTCGGGGGCAGCAATATTTGAGCCTGATCAAGAACGCCTGAGGGCGCTGGGAGAGAACGACATGGCACGGGTACTGGTCATCGGCGGCGGCTTCGCCGGCTGCATCGCGGCACAGATGCTGCAAGAGAAGGGACACGAGATCACCCTGGTGGAACGCGCGCCCGTGCTCGGCGGCGGCTGTCGCACGCTTTGGTACGGCGGCCACCCCTACACCCTCGGCCCCCGCCACTTCCTGACCCGGAACGAAAAGACCTACGAATTCCTAGATCGCTCCTGCCCGATGCGGCGCTACGACGAGGGCCACGAGTTCCTCACCTATATCGAGCGGGACGCGGCCTTCTATCACTTCCCGATCCACCGCGACGAAGTGGCCGACATGCCGGATTGCGACCTCATCGAGGAGGAGCTGGCCCAGGCCCCCGGCCCCGACGGCGCGCGCAATCTGGAGGAATACTGGGTCTTCTCGGTCGGGCGCACGCTCTACGACAAGTTCATCGACGGCTACTCCCGTAAGATGTGGGACATCGAGAGCAACACCGAGATCACCGATTTCGGCTTCACGCCCAAGGGCGTCGCGCTCAAGACCGGGCCCAAGGCGGCCTGGACCGAGGCGATCTCCGGCTTCCCGCTCGCGGCCAACGGCTACGACGACTATTTCGACGTCGCGACTAGGGACGTCGAGGTCCATCTCGAAACCGCGATCGAGGATTTCGACGTCGAGCGCCATCGGGTGATGATCGAGGGCGAGTGGCACGGCTTCGACCTGATGGTCTCCACCATCTCGCCGGAGATCCTCCTGAAGGACGCCTTCGGACCGCTGCGCTGGATGGGGCGCGACTTCTTTAAGCTGGTGCTGCCGGTCTAGAAGGTATTCCCGGAGGAGGTCTACTTTCTCTACTACGCCAACGGCGAGCCGTTCACCCGGGTGGTCGAATATAAGAAATTCTTCCACTACGAATCGGCGACCACGCTGCTCGGCATCGAGATCCCCTCCAAACGCAACAAGCTCTACCCCTATCCGGTGAAGGCCGACCAGGCGCGCCACCGGCAATACGTCGAGGCCCTGCCCGAGACGGTGTTCTCCATCGGGCGCAACGGCAGCTACCGCTATCTCGACGTCGGCCTGACGATCGAGCAGTGTTTCAAGGTCTTCGACGGGGTCTGAGGAGGCCGAGATGAACCCGCCCGTGGCGTTGGAAGCGATCCGTCTGGACGAGAGCGTGGGCGAGCCCGGCCAGGCGCTCGCCGGCTTGCCGACGCCGGAGCCGGTGCCCGATCTCCACGCCTATCTCCGTGAGCGGCGGATCCGCCTCTCGTGTTCGCCGGAGGCGCTCGCCAACTATCTCGCCTTCATGGCGTCCGAGCGGCGCTCGGCCGAGGTTGACTACCTGCCGATCCGGCTGGATTTCGAGAACGTCAGCCGCTGTAATTTCCGCTGCACCATGTGCACGGTCTCCGAGTGGCCGAAGGGCAGGCGGGCGGCCGACATGGCGCTCGCCGATTTCGAGCGGTTGTTGGACGAGCAGGTGGGCCTGGTCGAGGTCAAGGTGCAGGGCCTGGGCGAGCCGACGATGCAGGGCGAGGACTACTTCGCCATGATCCGCCTCGCCCGGAGCCGCCACATCTGGGTCCGGACCACCACCAACGCCTCGCTCCTGCACCTGAAGGACAACCATCGCAAACTGGTCGATAGCGGCGTCAACGAGATCCAGATCTCGATCGACGGCGCCGACGCCGAAGTCTTCCAGGCGATCCGGCGCGGCGCCGTGTTCGACCGGGTGATCGCCAACTGACGCCTGATCAACGACTACTGCGACGCGCAGCGCGTGGAGCGGACCAAGATGTGGACCGTGGTACAGCGCGGCAACCGCCATCAACTGGCCGACCTCGTGCGCCTCGGCGCCCGGATAGGGTTCCGCCACATGGCCTTCTCGCTCAACCTGGTGGACTTCGGCCTCGCCGAATGGCGGATACGGAACGATGCGGTCACGGTGGAACGGGAGTTCGGCCGCGCCGAGGCGGAGGACTTGATGGCGCTGGGCGCTGAGCACGGCATCGACGTTCGTTTCTGGAGCGTCGCCCATAAATATTCGACCCGCTCGCCGTCGCGCCTCTGCCCCTGGCCATTCGAGCGTGCCGCCGTTTCCTCCGACCTCCGCGTGGTGCCCTGCTGTATCATCGGCAACCCCGACGTCAGCGAGTTGGGCTCGGCAGCCAATGGCTTTTCCGAGGTCTGGTTCGGCGCCCGCCACGCGGAATTCCGGCGTGCCCATCTGGAGGGTCGGATTCCGGCGGTCTGCCGCTCCTGCTACGAGGAGGGCACGACGTGAGCCCCGCCTACGACGCCGAGGCGCTGGGTTCCGATCTGCCGAGAAGCCGGAGCCAGTTTTGGAGCCGGCGGCTCGCCGAGGCGTTGGTCGGGCTGCTGGGCCTCGACCGGACCGGGCTCTTCGCCACCGAGCTGCAGCAGGCGATCCGACCGATCGCGACGATTCCGACACGCCACGGCGACTTCTACTGCCGCGCCGGCCATGGCCGCCTGGTCTGGCGGGCCCGCAGCTTCCACGAGGAGGAGCCGGAGACCGTGCCTGGCTCGACACGCTGAGTGCCCAGGACGTCTATTGGGACGTCGGCGCCAACGTCGGGCTCTACGCCCTCTATGCCGCCAAGTTCCGGGCTGCGCGGGTGATCGCGATCGAGCCGGAGGCGCAGAACCATGCGCTGCTGGTGGAGAATATCGCGCTCAACGGCTTGGGCGACAGGTGCCTGCCGATCGCCGCCGCGCTCGGCGACCGGGAGGAGTTCGGCCGCCTGCTGGTCCGCTACGTCACCAAGGGCGGTGCCTTCAACCTGTTCCGCCGCGCCCAAGAGGGCGAGCTGCCGGAGAGCTTCGAGGCCGCCCAGGCCTACGAACGTCGCCGGGGCCTCGAACAGGGGCTCTTCTCGACCACCATCGACGCCCTGGTCCACGAGCACGGACTGCCGCCGCCGACTTATCTCAAGATCGACGTCGACGGCCTGGAGCCCCGGATCATCGACGGCGCGAGCCGAAGCCTGGCCGACGATCATCTGAAAAGCGTGCTGATCGAGCTCAACACCAAGGCGCAAGCCGATATGGCGGTGCCGCGGATCCTCGCCCGTCGGGGTTTCCGTCTGGTTTCCGAACGCTCCAACTGGCTCTCGCGGCCGGACAGCGCGCGCGCCGTCGACCTGCCCGCCACCAACATGATTTTCCGCCGCGATTGACGCCCAGCGCCCTAGCCGCCGGGCGGCGCGACGCGGGTGAGAAATTCGATGACGGAAGCAGCGAAGATGTCGTTGCGGTCGCCAGCGACCATATGCGCGGCGTTGGCGACGTTGACGTATTCCGCGTGGGCACACTGCGCGAGGAAGCTTTGCGCGCCCTCCTCGCTCAACACGTCCGAGAGGCCGCCCCGGACCAGCAGGGTCGGCAGCGACAATCGATCGGCGCACTCGGAGAGTCGCGCCCGGTAGGCGACGATGCCGACCCGGCTTCGCCGGCGGGCCGGGTCCCAGTGCCAGACGTATTTGCCGTTCGGCCCGAGGCGGACGTTCTTCGCCAAGCCGTCGAGGGTTCGCGGCCGGGGGCGGTGCGGTTGGTAGTTGGCGATGGCTTCCGCGACCTCCTCCAGGGTGTCGAAACCGTCCGGCTTCTGGTTCATGAATTCTTGAATTTTGCGGCTGCCCTCGGACTCGATTCGGGGTGCCACGTCGACCAGGACCAGGGCGGCGGCGTCGAGCCGTGCCTCGCCGACGGCGAGCAGGCTGGTGCCGCCGCCCATCGAAGCACCGACCAGGATCGGCGCCTCGCCGCCGAGTGCCTCGATCACGCCCACCAGGTCGTCGATCATGCGGTCGACCTCGTAGTCGCCGTCGGGCGCCCAATCGGAATCGCCGTGGCCCCGGGCATCGTAGGCCACCGCCCGGTAGCCGGCCCGGCCCAGGGTCTCACCCGCGCCCTTCCAGGCGTGTCGGGTCTGGCCGCCGCCGTGCAGCAGCAGCGCCAGGCGGCCGTTACGCGGCCCCCAGGCATCGCCGGCGATTTGCAGGCCGTCCGCGCCCGGCCATTTGTGCATCGGCACCGGCGTGCCGGGCAGCCGTTCCCCCGCGCTCATTCTGGGCGCCTCCCCCATTGTTGTTCCACTGGGCTGTTCCGCTGGCCGATCCCGGCCGGCGCCGGCATCGCGTTTCGAAGCGCCCTTGCATAGCCGACCGCCCCGGCGCCGGCAACCGGGGCGGCGGCCCAGATGCGGCGGCCGCAGGCCGAGGCTGCTATAATCGAGGGGATGGTGAGGCGGAAGTCGGACGAGAAGGGAATGGGCCATGACGATTCGCAAGACCGTGCTCTATCGGGAAATCATCTTGGCCGACGATCACCGAAAGGCCTCGGCGCAGATCACCCGCGTGGTCGCCGGCGCGGTGATCGAAAATCCCTTCGCCGGCCGCTTCGTGGAGGATCTGACGCCGCTCTTCGATCTCGGCGGCCAGCTCGGCGAGCGGCTGATGGGGGAGGCGGTGGGCCTCTTGGCCGGCCCGCCGACGAGCTACGGCAAGGCGGCGATCGTCGGCGCGGCCGGCGACATGGAGCATGGCGCGGCGATGATCCATCCCAAGCTCGGCAAGCCGATGCGGGCCGCCGTCGACGGCGGCAAGGCGCTGATCCCCTCCAACGCCAAGGTGGCGGCGGTCGGCACGCCCATTGACCTGCCGATCGGCCACAAGGACGAGACCTGGTCCTTCGCCCACTTCGACACCATCACCGTGATGGTGTTTGACGCGCCCAGGCCGGAGGAGATCGTGCTCTTCATGGCGGTGGCGGACGGCGGCCGGCCGCACCCGCGCTCGGGGACCCAGCCGATCACCGATTGACGCGCTCGCGCCAACGTGGCCGCGCCGACTTTTCCCGTCATGGTGCCGCTCGCTTGACTTCGCTCCCCCGCGGCGGGACCCTGAAGACCGCGACCCTGTCAGCTCTCTGGTCTCCCGACCTGGAAGGGGCACGGGCATGCGTTTCAAGTCGTTTGTTATCCCGATTGCGACCGCGATCCTGGCGGCGACGGCCGGCCCGCTCGGCGCGGCACCCCAGGCCCTCGGACTGGTGGCGATGGACGCAGCCACGCCGCTTCGTTGCGAGGGTGGTGTCTGCCGGGCGGAGTTCACGACCTTCTGTTTACAGAAGGCGCGATCGTTCCCGGCCCGGGGGACCGCATACGAGGTGGCCGCGTCCGGTGACTTGACGCTACGCTGGCGCGATGCCGAGGGGCGTCTCCACCGAGTCGCGGCCGCGCCCCATATCCGCATCCACACCCCACGCGCCGGCCATGCCGCCGTCACCATCACGCTGGCCGCATCGAGGCTGGCGGCGCTCGGCGGGACCCGAGCGGCGATCGAGGTGGGCCAACGGGTGACCCTGACGTCGGTCGCGATCGCCGGCGATCCCGACCCCCAAGGCTAGGCGGAACGCCGGCGGGTCGCCGGCCCGCTTCGTGCCCTCGGCGCCGACATGGTCGATGCCGGCGGGGAGGGAATCGAGCTCGCGCGGAGCCTCGTCCGCCTGGTGAACGCGCTGCCGGAGGGGATCGATCGCGGCAGGCACGCCCGCGACAGGCTCTGGGTTCGCGCGCTCCGCGACGGGCTTGCCGCCACGACGCCGGCGCGTCGCCGTCTCGCGGCCCGGGAATACGCGCGGTGCTGGGACGATCGCGTGGTCCAGCTCGGCGGCTATTCGGTCCGCGAATGCCTGAGCCGGCGCCACGACGAGGTGATGTGGGGCGAAGTCACGCGCTACTGGAAGGCCGCCGAGCCCGGGAGTTGAGAGCCGGCTTCGAAAATTTTCGAATCGGACTCTCAGTTGAAGCCCAGCACCTTGGACGGCAGCCACAGCGCCAGTGCGGGGAACCCCATCACCAGGGCGAGGGCGATGATCTCCAGCCCGATGAAGGGGACGACACCGCGATACATGTCGCCGAGCGTGATCTCCGGCGGACTGATACCGCGCAAGTAGAAGATCGCCGGCGCCATCGGCGGCGTCAGGTAGCTGGTCTGGATCACGATCAGGAAGAGGATCGAGAACCAGACCGGGTCGAAGCCGAACTCCTTCATCAACGCGATCGAGATCGGCACGAAGATCAGGATGATCGAGATCATGTCGAGCACGAAGCCGGCGAGAAAGGCCAGGAACAGGATCACCAGCAACGTGGTCCAGGCGGTGAGACCGGATGCCTGCATCATGTCGGTCACCAGAAGCATGGCGCCGGCGGCGACGAAGACGCCCGAGAACATCAACCCGCCCAAATAGATCATCAGGATCATCGAACTCACCAGCAAGGTCCGAACCAGGGCCTCGCGCAGCACGGCGAAGCTGAAGTTGCGGTAGGCCATGGTCAGGAGCACGGTGCCGAGCGCGCCCGCCGCCGCCGCCTCGGTCGGCGTCGCGGCGCCGATCATGATCGAGCCCAGCACCATGACGATCAGCAAGATCGGCGGGACCATCGCCGTGGCCGAGATCGCCAGCTTGCCTCCGAACGAGGGCTCGGCGGCGCTCGGCGGCAGGCGGGGACCGTAGCGCGGGCGGAGGCCGCAGAGGATCAGGATATAGAGGATATAGAGCCCGGCGATGATCAACCCCGGAATCAGCATTCCGATGAAGAGGTCGCCGATAGAGACGCCGGCGACCGGGCCCAGGATCACCACCACGATCGAGGGCGGGATGATGGTGCCGAGCGAGCCGCCGGCGCAAATCGTGCCCGAGATCAGCCCCTTGTCGTAGGCGTGCTTCAGCATCGGCGGGATCGCCAGGATGCCGACCACCGACTCGGTGGCGCCCAAGACGCCGCTGGCGGCGGCGAAGACGACGCACATCAGGATCGTGCCGACGGCGAGTCCGCCCGGTAGCCGCCGGGTCCAGAGATGGATTGCATCGAATAGCTTGGCGGCGATGCCCGAGCGCTCCAGCATCGCGCCCATGAAAATGAAGAGGGGTATCGCCGCCAGGATCTGCGTCCCGGCGATGGTGTGCACCTTGGAGACCAGGAGCGCCGCCAGCGCGTCCGGCGGCCAGCGCAACAGGCCGAAGAGGAAGCTGGTCCCCATCAGCGCGAAGGCGACCGGAAAGCCCATGAAGATCGCCACCAGCAGGGCGGGGAACATCCAGACGGCGATCTCGAGGCCCATGACGACGGCTCCGGTTCCGGCCCCGAGAGGGGAAGTGCCCGCAGGCGGGGGCGTCGGCTCAGCCGGTGACGGCGGCGATCGCCTTCCTCAGATCATCGGCGTTCATCACCGGCAGGAACTCGACCGCCGCGTCGAGGTTCACGAACAGCGGTTCGGCGATGATCGCGATCTGGCTCGGATCGGCCATGTCGAAAACCATCATGCCGCCGCGCTCGCCCTGCTCGGGCCAGAAATAGGCCGCTTCCGGCTGCAGTTTTTCGATCATCTCCTCGAGCGCCTTGGCGAGCGAGCCGTCCTTGATCGTTTCGTTGCCGCGCTCCACCGGCACCGTCCAGCGCATCATCATCCGCATTTCCGTCTCCCTCGATCTCCCCGGGCTCATGCCCCGATGGTCGAGAGTATAGAGCACGCGCGGTCCTCGCGCCGGAAAGGGTCTGGCCAGGAGAGAGCCGGGGGAGGTATCCTGTCGTCGTTCGGCGGAAAGGAAAGCGGATGACGCTCACCATCATTCCCGACGTGGTGCGGGATCAGGCGATACGGGCGCTCGGCGGGAGCGATAGCGCGCACGCGGCCGCGGCCCTGATGGTCGAGGCCGATATCTCGGCGGTGCTGATCAACGACGACGCGGGCCGCTTGGTCGGCATCGTCACCGAGCGAGACCTGGCGCGGCGGATCGTCGCCGCCGGCCGCGATTCGCGCACCACCACGCTGGCCGAGATCATGACGCCGGAGCCGGAATGCGTTCCGCCGGACGACACGCCCGACCACGCGCTCGTGTTGATGCAGGCGAGACGCTATCGCCATCTGCCGATCACGGTCGAGGGCCGCGCCGTCGGCATGGTGTCGATGCGCGACCTCCGAACGGCGACCCGGATCGCGAGGCAGCGGGGCGGCGTCCTCTCCTGGTTCACCGGCGGGCGCGCCGCCGGTTGAAGACCCGGGCCGGGCACGAGCCGGTCTATTCCGCGTCGCCGCCGCCGTTGAAATCGAACCAGAAATCGGAGCCGGAGTCGGCGGCGAGTTCGGTGAAACTGGTGCGCCCGTCCATCGCTCGCCGGGTCATCTCCAGCAGTTGCTTCGGTCGGTAGAGGGCGAGATCCAGGCCCGTGTCGGGAGCGAGGTCGGGGATCGCCGGCGCGCCGGGAACGCGCTCGGCCGCCGTCAGCGGGCGCGCCCAGGCGCGGAGCGCGCGCGCCTGCCCGCCGGACAGGCCTAGATCGACGATTCTGGCGCCCGCATGCCCGGCGAACCAATCCCGGCCGTGATCGATGCTCTCGGCGAAGCCGAGGCCGTGCGGCGTCAGGTCGTGGACGACGAAGATTTCAGGCGCCGCGCGCTCCCGCAGTGCCGACACCAGCGCCTCGCGCGCGACCGTATCGCCGGCAGCGCTGATCACATGGCAGGCGTTCTGCAGGTGGAACTCGTTGGCCAGGTAGAAGGCGGCGAAATCCGCCCGCTCGCAGACCAGCAGGCGATCGTGAACCACCCCGTCGAGCGGGCTGGGAACTTCGGCCACCGCCGCATGCTCCGGCGAAATCAAGTGGGTCGGCGGATTGAGCCGGCCATAGCGTTGCAGGATTCGCGCGACGTCGAGCTTCTTGGCACCCATGCGCGGGACCTTGGTGCCCGGCCATTTCTTGACCAGGCTAGAGATCACGAAAATGCCGACGACGAAGACGATCATCGCGACCACGAAATGCACGAATTCGAACACCGCCACGACGACGACGACCAAGCCAATCCAGGCGATCGCGCGGAAAAGTAGCGGGGGCACGGCCAATCGGCGCTCGATCTCGTAGGTGAGTTGCTCCGGGAGATAGCGGTGCTCGCCCTTGGCGGTGACGGCGTCCATGGCCCGCTTCACGAACATGTCGGCGACACCGTCGACCTTGGGATTGAGGGCGAAGGCGTGTTCGCAATGCCCGCAGATCTTGGCCGGTTGCCCCTTGCCGAGGGGCTTGGTGTCCTTTTCGCACGCCACGCAACGCATCCCGGCGGTTCCCTCCGCATCGTCGATCACCGGCGCCGTTGCTATGATCGCACAGGATGGACGATATCGAGGAGGCGAAATGTCGGACCTGCTGGGGGCCTGGTCGCTCGACAATGTTCCCGCCCGGCGCCGGATCTCGGCGCTGGACGAGGCGGCGATGCTGCCGCATCTCCCCGGCCATCCGGACGGCCTCGGCGAGGTCGCGGCGGGCCCGCTCTGGCTGGTGGGCGCGCGCGCCAAGGTGAGTCGCGCCGGGCCGACATGCCTCGGCTTCGAGGGTCTCCTGGTGGGCGACGGCGCCTTGGCGGCGATGGCGCCCGACGCGCGCCCCGAAGGTCATTTCGTGCTGGCACGCGCCGACCTCGAGGCTGGGAAACTCACCTTGCTGCGCGGCCTCTCGGGTGGCGAGCGGCTCTATTACGCGCGCCTCCCCGGCCTGGTGCTGTTCGCCGCCTCGATCCGCCCGCTCTTGGCGCATCCTCGGATCGGCCGGACGCTGCGGCGCTCGGCGATCGACGAGGTGCTGCTCAGCGGCTTGGTGATGTCGGGCGAGGGCAGCCTGATCGAGGGCATCGAGGAGGTCCAGCCGGGCCATCGCTTGGAGATCGGCCGCGAGGTCGGCGTGCAGCGCTGGCACTGGGAGGGGTTGCTGGAGCCGCTCGAGGGCGACGTCGCCACCCTGGCCCGGGAATATCGCCGCTGCCTCGGCGGCGCGGTCGAGGCGGCGATCGGCGGCGACGGCCGAGTGGCGGTCTCGCTCTCCGGTGGCATCGATTCCTCGGCCATCGCGGCACTCGCCGTCGAGTGCGTCGGGCCTGGGAACGTCGAGGCCTTTACCTACGAGTTCGACGATCCGAGCCACCCGCCGGAAACCCCTTTCGCGGTCGAGGTCTGCCGCCACCTCGGAATTCGCCGCCATCACGTCTTCAGAATCGGTTTCGCGGACTATCTGGCGGCCATTCCCGAGGTGGTGTAGCGGGCGGAGAGCCCGGTGCATTGGCCCAAGGCGTTCATGCTGCCGGCGGCGCGCCGGATCATGGCGCACGGTCACGACAAATTTCTCTCCGGCTTCGGCATCGGCAGCCACATGGCGCACCTGGAGGATTTGGCCCGCCTGCTGGCAGCACTCCCGTCACCCGACATGGCGCTCCGCTACTGGCGGCTCGCGCGGTCCCGGCGCTGGCGCTTCCTCGATCGCTTGCGCTTGCTTCACCCCTGCCTGGAGCCACTCTATCCCCGCCTCCAACTTCTGCTCCTCGCTGTCCTCAGCGAGCGCGGCATGATCACCGAACTCGGGCGCCACTACCCGGAGATCATGGCGCCGCTGCTGGGACCCGAGCGCGATGTCGGCCGGGGGCGATGCGGGTTCGCGGCGATGGGGCTGGAGGCCCAGCTTCGCCATCGGAGTTTCGCCCGTCTGGTCTCCTGCATCGACGTCACTCGGTGGGAAAAGGTGCTGAGGGAGATCGGTGCCCATCGCCTGTCGCCGGCACACTTCGCCCAATGCCTGCCCTATTCCTATATGCCGATCCGACCCCGGCCCAACCCGTGGTCGGTGGCGGGCCGCTTGCGGCCGGGAAAGCTGCTGCTCAGGGAGGCGATGCGCGGCGTTCTACCCGATTCCGTGCTTCTTCGGCGCAAGTCGTGGGCCGATGCGGTGGTCTCGCCCGGCTGGTATCGGGCGGGACTGAATTGGATGCGAAGCGTCCTGCCGCGAGGCGTCGACTGCCTGGGCAACGGCGAGGCGGACTATCGCCGGGCGCTCCGCTATTGGGAGCCGCGCTCGCCGCAGGCGACCCCGACCGCGCTGCGCTTCTGGCACCGCGTCGTCGTGGAGAAGGGCATCGGGACCCGGCCGCCCGGCTGGCGAGATCTGGCGCGGGAGTGAGCGGGCGAGTGTTTCCGAGTGAGCGCGTGGCGAAATCGGACTTCGGCGTCGTCGCCCGTGCTCATCCTCCGTGGCGTTTCTTGATCTCGGGGATGACCTCCCGGGCGATGGTCTCGAAGGCCGGATACTGCGCTTCCAGCATCGGATAATATAGGCCGAGCTCGGACATGCCGGTCTCGATCAGGCTTTCGGCCATGTCGATGAAGAGATTGGTCGATTCGTAATAGCCGACCGCGCCGCCGCTCGCCCGCGAGGCCGGATCGAACATCAAGTAGGAGCGGCGGAGTTTACCCGAATCGCGGCCGATGGCGGCCAAGTTGTCGTCCATGCGGGCTGCCCGCTCGCGGGTCTCGGCCAGTTGCGCCTCGAAGCTTTCGGCGAAGCTCAGGCTGTTCCAGTTGTCGGCGTATTTCGCCGCGTGGCGTATCATCACCGGGCCAAGCGCGGCGATGACGATCGGCGGGCGTGGCTTCTGCACCGTCCCCGGGTTCATCATCGCGTCCTTGATTTCGTAGTATCGGCCTTTGAAGCTCGAGACTTCGTTCGAGAGCAGGCGGTCGACGATTTCGACATATTCCGGGAAGCGGGCGACGCGTTCCTTGCCGCTCCAATTGGGGATGCCGATCATGTCGTAAGACGGATCGATGTCGAGGCCGGTGCCGAGGCCGACCTCCAGCCGCCCGCCGGAAAGCTGATCGACCGTCATGGCCTGGCGGGCCAACATCGCCGGATTGCGGAGCGGAATCTGCGTGACGTAGGTGGCGAGGCGAATTCGCGTCGTCTCCCGGGCGAGCGCGGCGAGCGTGGTCCAGGCCTCGAGCCACGGCGCCGACGGATTGGTCCAGTCGATGAAATGATCGCCCGTCGTCGCCAGGTCGAAACCCAGATCCTCGATATGCTTGAAGCGACGCAGGACCTCGCTCCAGTCGGCGTTCGGAAGACTGATAACCTGAAATCGCAGGTCGTGGCTCATCGTCGGTCTCCTTCCCTTCGGGGCGCGGCGAGCATCAAATTCGCCCGAGAGACGAATGGTAATGCATGCTGCGCATCCCGGGAATCACCCGTTCACCCGCCGAGCGAGGCCCTCGCCAGCGCATCGACGTGAACGCGGGCGCAGTCGATGACGGGAAATCCGCAGGCCTGTCCGTCGAACGCCAAGAACAGGTCGGTGCCGACCAGCACGACGACCTCGGCGCCCTGCTCGCGCACCAGCTCTGCGCCGAGACGGAAAAACAACGCGCGCTGATCCTCGGTGACGCGGCCGGCGCTGGCCATGGCGATATAGGCCTCGTGCGTCGCGTCCAGATCGGCGCCCTGGGGCAGCACCACCTCGATCGTGGGAATGGCGCCGTAGATATGGGATTCCATCACCGTGCGGGTGCCCAGGAGACCCACACGGGCGACACCGCGCGCCGTCAGCGTCGCGGCCATTTCCGTGACCAGGTCGATCAGCGGCAGGGGCGAGGCCGCCGCCAGTTCGGCGATACAGAAATGTCCGCCCAGGGAAGTGACCGCCGCCGCGTCGGCGCCCGCGGCCGCCAGCCGCTCGACCAGGCGGAGGAAGATCGCCGCCTGCGCGTGCGCGTCGCCGGCCGTCAGGTTGGCGACCAGATCGCGCGCCTCGGCCTGGACGATCGTCAGCTCCAGCGGCCGTTCGGCGGCGGCATGCGCCTCGACCAGCCCCCGGTAGTAGAACTCCGTCGCGCCCGGCCCGATCCCCCCGATCAATCCGATATGCATCGCCCTGGCCTTTCCCCGCTGTTCGCAACGACCGATCGCCATGGGGTATGATACCAAACGCCCCGACGAGGCGGTCGAAGTTCAGGCCCATTGGTGGCGCCGCGATGGTCCCGCGCGCCTGATAAGCGCGTGACATCGCCTCGGTTGGCGCCACATACTGTCGTCGCCGCCACGATCGGCTCGGCCCTTCGCGGCGATCGAATGGACGTGAGGAAATGGCGAAAGCGCACGACAACGCCGACATCGGCACGGCGCATCTCGACGTCATCAGCGGGGTACTGGATCCGCTGCTGCATCTGTTGGATCTGTTCGACTTCGTGGTCCGGAATCTCTATCCGCCGCACCTGCCGCATCTGGTGGCGCAAGTAGCGCCGATGGAAGCCCCGCTGGTCGAGGGACTGGAGGCCTTTGGCGGCCTCGAATGGCCGGAGCACTACGACGATTTCGCCAGCCGCATTCAAAGCGCGGCGCAGATCGGGCTCGGCACGATCGCCGGCCTCAGGGAAGCGCAAAGCGCGTCGGAAGGCGCGATCCAGGCGACCCGCGCCATGCGCCGAGCCTCCGGCGCCTTGGAATTGCTTTACCCGCTGGCGGCCGGCATGGCGCCGGTCAGCCGCTTCTTCCTGCCGGAGGAGGCGCGCAACGATCTGGCGCTCGAGGCGCGGCTCCGCGAGGCTGATATCGATCGCGACATCGTCGGCGTCATGCATGTCGAGAACGAACACGAGGATCGTGGCGGCTTCTCGCTCTACGTGCCGGAATACTACGACGAGAGCCTGTCCTGGCCCGTGGTGTTCGCGCTCCACGGCGGTACCGGCCATGGCCGGAGCTTCCTCTGGAACTGGATGCGCGAGGCGCGCTCCGGCGGCGTGATCGTGGTGAGCCCGACTTCGATCGAGCGAACGTGGTCGCTGATAGGCCCCGATGTCGACAGCGAAAACCTGGAGAACATGCTCGACTTCGTCGGCGAGCACTGGAACATCGACAGGGACCACGTGCTGTTGAGCGGGATGAGCGACGGCGGCACCTTCTGTTACCTGAGCGGGCTGCGCGCCGCCTCGCCCTTCACCCATCTGGCGCCGATCGCCGCGAGTTTTGATCCGGGCTTGCTCGAGGTGATCGACGGCGTCCACGTCGAGGGCCGGCGGATTCACGTGATCCACGGCGCCCTCGACTGGATGTTCCCTGTCGAGGTCGGCCGCGCGGCGCGCGATGCCCTCGGCGCGGCGGGGGCGGAGCTGGTCTACCGGGAGATCGAGGATCTCTCCCACAGCTTCCCGAGGGACGAGAATCTTCCGCTCCTGGAATGGTTTCTCGGCTGAGCGAGTCACGGTCGCCCGAGCGCGCGGCCATTGTGATTCGCCCATGCGGGTCGCCCAACCGGGTCGGGTGTGGTTCTAAACACGGCGTTATCATATCGCAACCGGGATGAACAAGGCGGCGCTTCGAGAGCTGGCCGCAAGGGCCCGGGTCGAGGTCGAGATGACCGCGCATCCCCGCCTCGACTGGATGCCGGAATTGCGAACGCCGGCCGGCGAGCCGCTCTTGGACGTGTTGATCGTCGGCGCCGGTCAGGGTGGGCTCGCCACCGCGTTCGAGCTGACCCGCCAGCGGGTTCGCAACATCGTGGTGATCGATCGCTCGAGCCGGGGCCGCGAAGGGATTTGGCGGACCTATGCCCGGATGCCGGAGCTGCGCTCGCCCAAGGACTACAGCGGGCCGGACCTGGGCGTGCCCAGCCTCACCTACGAGGCCTGGCACCTGGCCCGCCACGGGGCCGAGGACTGGGCGGCGATCCCGCTGATCCGCGCCGCCGACTGGGCCGACTATCTGGACTGGTACCGCGAGACCCTGAAGCTTCCGGTCAGGAACGAGGTGGCGCTCGTGCGGATCGAGCCGGCCGAGGGCCATCTCCGCGCGCATCTGGCGACGGCGTCGGGCACGGAGGTCGTGCCCACCCGCAAGATCGTGCTGGCGACGGGGCAGGACGGCCTCGGCCGTTGGTGGATGCCACCCGAGATCGAGGCTCTGCCGGCGCGGTTTCGCGCCCATGCGGCGGACGACATCGACTTCGCCCGTCTGAAGGACCGGCGCGTCCTGGTGGTCGGCGCCGGGGCCAGCGCCGCCGACAACGCAGCCGAGGCGCTGGAGGCCGGGGCCCGGGAGGTCCGCATGCTCTGCCGGCGCGACGCGTTGCAGCTCGTGCAGCCGCTCCGCTGGCTCACCTTTGCCGGCTTTCTTCGCCACCTGGGAGAGCTGGAGGACGCCTGGCGCTGGCGTTTCATGAGCCGGATCATGGGCATGCGGGAAGGCATTCCGAGGCAGAGCTTCCAGCGGATGGCGCGCCAAGTTGGCTTTCGCCTGACGCTCGGCGCGCCGGTGACGGGGGCTCGTGTCGAGGGCGAGGCGGTGCTGCTGGAGACCCCCAAGGGTCGCCACGCCGCCGACTTCGTCATCGCCGGCACCGGCATCGACATCGATCCGGCACCGCGGCCGGAATTGGCGGATTTCGCCGACGAAATCGCCCGCTGGTCCGACCGCTACCAGCCGCCCGCGGCGGAGCGTGACGCGCGCCTCGCCCGCTACCCCTATCTCGGGCCGAACCAGGAGTTCGTCGAACGGCGGCCGGGGTCCGCGCCCTTTCTCGCCGACATCCACGACTTCACCATCGCCACGGTGATGAGCCTGGGGCCGGCCGGCGCCTCCATCAACGCCATGACGACCGCGGTGCCGCGCCTCGTGCGCGCGCTCACCCGAGGCCTCTTCCGTGCCGACGTCGAACGTCACTACCGTTCGTTGCTGGAGTACGACGTCGAGATGTTCGGCTTCGACGAGATCGAGTGGGCAGGCGGCGGTCCCGAGCATCACCTGGAATAGTCGAGCGAAGCGAAGGACCTTTTCAAAAGGGACGTACTCTCCTCCGAGACCTCCATCATCGATGTCGCCGGCGTGTGATCCGATGCCGGGAGCCGACGGGCCCTCGAGGGTCGCCGGCGGTTGAAGATCACGATCGGAACGGGCAAGCTGCTCGGAGCGAGGGTGAAAGCGAGGAAGGGGGACGATCCATGAAAGTCGGCATCGCGCTCAATATGCTGCAGCAGGAGGGCCGCTCGGACGCCTCGGTGGTGGCCGAGCATCTGGCGCTGGGCGATCTGGCGGAGCCACTGGGCTTCGATTCCCTATGGGCGCTGGAGCACCATTTCACCGGCTACGCGATGTCGCCGCAGCCGACCCAGACCTTGAGCTACTATGCCGGGCGAACCAAGCGCCTGACCCTGGGCACCGCCGTCATCGTGCTCCCCTGGAACGATCCGATCCGGGTAGCGGAACAGATCGCGCTGCTCGATATCATGTGCGGCGGGCGTTGCATTTTCGCCTTCGGCAGGGGGGCCGCCAGCGCCGAATACGAGGGCTTCGGCATTCCGATGGGTGAAGCGAGGCCGCGTTTTGCCGAAGCCGCCGAGATCGTCGTCAAGGCACTGTCGAACGAGGTCTTCGAGCACCACGGCGAGTTCTACGAGATTTCCCCGACATCGATCCGACCGCGCCCCGTTTCGCACCCCGAGCGGCGCTTCTATGCCTCCTCGGTCAGTCCGGAATCGGCCGAGATCATGGCGAAGATGGGCTTCGGCATGCTGGTAGTCATGCAGAACGAATGGCAGAAGGCGGCGCAAGATATCTATCGCTTCAACGAAATCACCGCGCGGGTTGGCCATCCGCCCCGAGCGCCGATCGTCCTCACCAATGTCTCCTGCGCGGATAGCCGCGAGGAGGCGGAGGCCCGCGCGATGCAATTTCTCGGCGCCAAGTGGGACTCGATCGACGCCCATTACCACTTCTCCGACGGTCACCTGGCGTCGGTAAAGGGCTACGAGTCGTACGGCAAGATGGCCAAGACCTTTTCGAAGTTGCAAGACCCTGAGTTCCGCGAGAAGGCGACGAGTTTCTACGTTTCAATCCAGATCGTCGGCACGCCGAACGATTGCCTGGAGCAGCTCGCCGAGCTCCAGCGGCTGACCGGGCTGGACCATCTGGTCACCGAGTTCGCCTTCGGCGGCATGCCGCACGAGCAGGCGGAAATGAACATGCGCCTCTTCGCCGAGCGGGTGATGCCGGTGCTGCATCGCGACCAGACCTTCGCCGAGGTCGATTCCTCCCGCCCTCTCGCCACGGCGCCCGAGAAGGCGCATGAGGACGTCTTCGCGCCCGCCTGACCGTCCGAGCGAAAAGTCACCGCTGGCGAGGTTTCGGCCAGACACTCAGTCGACGAACTGCTCGCGCAGGATGCGTTCCTCAAGGCCGTGCTCGGGATCGAACAGCACGCGAGAAGCGATCGTGCGATCCTCCACGACCTCGACCCGGACCACGTCGCGGACCTCGTAATCGTCGGCCACGGCACCGACGGGGCGCTTCTCGGAGTTCAGAATCTCGATGACGACGCAGGCATCGCGCGGCAGCAGGGCGCCGCGCCAGCGCCGGGGCCGAAAGGCGCTGATCGGGGTCAGCGCCAAAATGCCGGCGTCGAGCGGCAGAATCGGCCCGTGGGCCGAGAGATTGTAGGCGGTGGAGCCGGCGGGGGTGGCGACCAGGACGCCGTCGCAGACCAGCGCGTCGAGCCGGTTTCGCCCGTCGATCACGATCCGCACCTCGGCCGCCTGGCGGGTCTGGCGAAACACCGAGACCTCGTTGATCGCCAATGCCTGGGCCTCCGCGCCCCGGACATCGCGCGTCGTCATCCGGAGCGGATGCAGCGTCGTGGCCTCGGCCCGCGCCAGGCGATCGGCGAGCCCCTCGATGCGGAACTCGTTCATCAGGAAGCCGACCGAGCCCAGGTTCATGCCGTAAATCGGAATCGACCGGCTCATGTGCTCGTGCAGCGTCTTCAGCATGAAGCCGTCGCCGCCGAGCGCGACGACCACCTCCGCCACCTCGGGCGGCACGGTGGCATGACGGGCGGTGATCTCCGCGAGCGCCACCGCGGCTTCCGGCGCGTCGCTCGCCACCACGGCGATCTTCTCGAAAGGCATGGTCAAACGGCAGAACAGCGAGGCCTCGGGCCCCAATAGCCGGGAGTATATCCGAGCCGCGCGACGAGGCCAGGGGTTGTTGCCGGCCGCTTTCCGCGGCGCGCATAATGGCGCCGAGGCGAGGGGGGCGGTCCCCCGGGAGAACGGCATGGGTATCTTGCTCGCCATCCTTTTGATCATGGCGGCGGCGACGTCCGGAGGCGCCGATGCCGGGACGGCCGACCGGCACGCCGGCTACTACTACCCCGAGATCACCAGCTCCGAGATCTATCGCGCCCGCGCCCAGATCCTGCCGGACGCGTCGCGCGAGATGCGTATCGGCTTCATCGTGCTGCAGACGGCGGAGCAGGCGAAACGCCCCTATCCGCCGCGTTTCGCGATCTTCGCCAAGGGAGAGAAGGCACAAAAGCTGATCATTGTCGGCCTCGACGGCGAGAGCTTCCGCACCCTCTTCCGCGCCCGGAGCGTGCTGGCGCAACTGACCGCGCGGGCCCGCGGCACGGAACTCTTCCGCAATCTCGCGGTCGAGGACGTCTTGACCTTCTTCGATCTCGCCCGAATGCTCGGTTTCGAGCAGATCACCATCACCGATGGCGAGCTGTTCGCGCATCGGATCACCATGAAATAACGCTCGCTCCGCCAAGCTCGGCGACCCGGCTCGATGACTATCGGGCGTGGCGGCGGCCCTCGAGGGAGAGAGCGGAGGCGTCAGCCGCCGGTGACGCTCATGTGGCGGGCGACGGCGGGGCGGTTGTCGCGCCGGCTGATGACGAAGTCGTGACCCTTGGGCTTGCGCCCGATCGCCTCGTCGATCGCTTCCGACAAAATCGCCTCGTCGTTGGCGCGCAAGCTCCGGCGCAGATCCGCATCGTCGTTCTGACCCAGGCACATATACAGCATGCCCTGGCAGGTGAGCCTGACACGGTTGCAGGATTCGCAAAAGTTGTGGGTCATCGGCGTGATGAAGCCGAGGCGACGGCCGGTCTCCTCGATCCGGACGTAGCGGGCCGGGCCTCCGCTCCGATAGTCCAGATCGCTCAGCGTCCAGCGTTGTTCCAGGTCCGCCCGCACCACCGAGAGCGGCAGGTACTGCTCCACCCGATCGCCGCCGATGTCGCCCATCGGCATGGTCTCGATCAAGGTGAGGTCGAAACCTTCCTCGCCACACCAGGTGATCATCGAATCGAATTCGTGCTCGTTGACCTCGCGCAACGCCACCGCATTGATCTTGACCTCGAGGCCGGCGCTCTTGGCCGCCCGCAGGCCGTCGAAGACCTTCTCGATCCGGCCCCACCGCGTGATCCGCTGGAAGGCTTGCGGATCGAGAGTGTCGAGCGAGACGTTGATGCGCTCGACCCCGATCGCCTTCAGCTCTTGGGCGTAGCGCGGGAGCTGGGTGCCATTGGTGGTCACCGTCAGCTCGTCCATCGCGCCGCTTTCGAGGTGCCGGGCGAGACGGCGGAACAGCCACATGATGTTGCCCCGGACCAGCGGCTCGCCACCGGTCAGTCGGATCTTGCGCACGCCCTTGGCGACGAAGGCGCTGACGAGACGATCCAGCTCCTCCAGGCTCAGGACCTCGTTCTTGGGCAGAAACGTCATGTCTTCCGCCATGCAATAGACACAGCGGAAATCGCATCGGTCGGTGACCGAAACGCGGAGATAGGTGATGTCCCGGCCGAACGGGTCGATCATGCGAACACGAGCCTCGAAACGTCACGATGTCGCCGACGGGCCACGACGAGGCATCCTCGCCAGCGAACCTGGCCCCTAATGTCGTCCCCGGCGTGCCCGGGGTCAAGGGCCGAGTTGGGCGGAGTCGAGGGGGCTCAGGGATTCAAGGTACCGACGAAGTGCCGGGCGCTTTTCAGCGCGCTGTCATGGCGCCAGCGGCGCAGCGCAAGGCGGGCGCCCTCGAGGCTCAAATCGTCATAGAAGTTGAGCAGACGCGCGACCGTGCCGTCATCCCTCGCGCCGGAGCCGTCGCGCCCGTGTGCGCGAAGCTTCAAGACCGCGGCGTAAGCGGCCCTATCGATATCCAGCGCCCGACAGACCATCGCCAGACCTTCCCCCCCCCCCCCGTCTCGTAGAGCATGCGGCGCAGCACTACCGGGCGAAGCTCGGCGAGTTTCGCCAGCGTCAGCTCGAACAACCTGATCCGGCCCTGCTGCAGGGCGCCGAAGGCGAAGGCAGGGGTGAGTTCGCCGGCGGCATGGAGTTTCTCGATCAACCGCTCGCTCGGATCTCTCCCCTCGCCACGGGCGGAATCGGCGGCGGCGACGTCGTGCATGGCATCGGCGATGGCATCGTCCAGGTCCGCCGAATCGATCTCGAAGTTGTGGACGATCTCGTGGCGAAGCGCCGCTGATACCCACGCCAGCATGCGCTCCGCCAGCTCGCGTGGCAGGTCCTCGCGACGCACCAGCGGCCCCTGATAGGCCTCGACGTCACGTGACTCCTCGGCGATCGCCGAGAAGGTCTCGGCTGAGATGTGCGCCGACCGATTGTTCAGCAGGGCCACCACGACGTCGCTATTGCCGGTCTTGGCCAACGCCCGGCAGACGTCCTCGCCGATGCCGTTGCGGATCGCCACGGCCATTTGATGGCGCCAGGTGTGATGGCGGACGAGTTCGATCAAGTCGGGGTCGCGCAGAACCGAACTGCGAACCAGAATATCGTGCGCCACCTCGCCGGCGTCGCGCGCCAGCATCATGATCAGATCGCGAGGTGCGTCGGGGCGTACGGCCAATCGTTTCGCCAGTGCCGCGCGCACGCGAATTTCCACGTCCCGGCTGAGACGCCGCAGGATATCCAGCATCATCCGACGCTCGTTGGGATTGAGCACGTCGGCCTCGTTCCCAAACAGATCTCCGATCGCGCGATAGAGCTCCCGGCGGCCTTGCTCGGAGTTCTGTCGGGCCAGCATGATCAGACGACGCGCCTGTTCGTTGGCGCCGACGTCGGACCCGCCGAGCGCGGCGGGATCCCGCGAGATTGCATCGGCCATCCGAGCGCTCCTCGAGAATGTCCAATCCGCTGCCGGACCGCCGTCGTTCTCGGCGGCGTGATCCGGCCACTCCGACATCTTCGCCGCCTTCGGTTAAAAGATTCTTGAAGCCGCTGTTCACCATTGATTCACACAAATGCGCCCCTCGAAGCACGCCCCCGGGCTCACCGGATCGATCCCGGCGAATGTCGGGATCGCCGCAAGGTGCGGTCCCGGCGAAGGGAACCGTCGCGTCCGCGCCCTTCGGGGTCCCCTGGCGCCGCCTGCCCCGGCTCGCGCCGAGGGTCGTGGTTCCCTAGCCGCGGCCTTCACTCCAAGGTGGCGGGTCGTGAGGGGGAGCCTTCACGGGCCGTCCCCTATCCGACATGGGACGGGGCCGGGCCAGGAAGCCGGGCTGGACAGCTCCGAAGCCAGCCCGCATGTTGGCGAGCGAGGGAAGCCGGATGGGGAGGAACACGCGATGAGCATGGTCGCGCTCGTGGTCACGCTGGACGTAAAACCGGAGCATTACGAAAAATTCCTCGAGGAAATGGCGGCGCATGCCGGGCGCAGCCTGTCGAAGGAAGATGGCTGCGTACGCTTCGACATCTTGCTGCCGAAGGACGGAGGGACGCGGGTCATGCTCTATGAGCTCTATACCGACCAGGCGGCCCTCGACCTGCACGCGGCCTCCGATCATATCGCCTACTTCCGTGATCTCTCCAGCGACATGGTGGCGAATCGCGAGATCGTCTACACGACGCTCCGCGACTGACCCAACGTCGCCTCGGCCGGAATCGCGCGCGATGGCACCGATCGGCTATCCGACCCGGATCGAATTCGCTTTCGGCGCCGCCGAGGGCGGCGCCGAAAGCCCGGCTGGGAACGCCGTTGAGCCTCGCCGAGATGGGTGTCGGGGCGGCGACGATCGAGCCGCCGATCCCACATGCCGTCGCCGGCCACACGAGGGCGACCAACCCCCGCCCCTTGGATGGCGGGGTGTACCCGCGGCTCTTCGCCGAGGCGCTCGGCTGAAACCGGTGGATCGCTTTGAGTTACACTCGAGAGTGGTCAAATCGCTTCGGGCGGACTACCTTGCCCCACTCGGGCGAGAGAAATATCGGAAGATCGACGATGGCAAAAATTCTCGTCATCGAGGACGAGGCGGACTTGAGGGCCATGCTACGGGTTCTCCTCGAGAAGGAGGGCCATAAGGTCGACGAGGCGGCGAACGGCCTTGTCGGTCTCAAGGCGCTCGAGGGCGAGACGGTCTACGATCTCGTCGTCACCGACGTCCTGATGCCGGAGGAAGACGGCATCGCGGTCATCAAACAGTTGCACACCCTGCAACCGACGGCGCGAAGCCTCGCTGCCGGCGAATTGGTCGCTCAAGATCATGCAGATGTTCGGGGTCGACGCGACCCTGCACAAACCCTTCGATCACGACGAGCTGATGCGGATCGTCGACGACCTCCTGGCCAGTCCCAAGCAGGCTGAATAGCGGAGCATTGCCGGTCGCCCGGGCGCGGCTGACCCGTCCAGCAATAGTGACGTCCCGTCCCAAGCCGCCCCGGGGCCGCAATTTCGCCGTTTCGAGAATGTGGAAAATTACACGTGAAGCGAAGCGAGGGACTGTTGCCGGGGACCGATGACCGAAACGAGCCTTTATCTAGGCTCAATTCGTGAATTGTATGCGTCACCTTGTTACGGCGGCGGCGAGGCAGGCTCGGTCATTGGCGCCGGGGGTGAGGCCGACGAGGTGGAACCAGCTCAGGTAGTTGTCCAGATAGCGGGTGGCGATGCCGCGGCGGGGACGCAGGAAGTCCTTCAACCGGCTGTGGCGGCTGTTCACCGTCTGCACATGCAGATCGCCCCGAACCCGTTCCCCCATCGAGCGGTTGAGTGCTTCGTGGCTCACCCCGAGCGCGGCGGCGCACGGTGGGTAGCTCGCGCCGCCGTCGGAGACCAGCAGGGCGTCCTTCGCGACCACCGGGTCGAGGGCAGCCGTGAGCGCCGCCGCATCGACCCTGGGCAGCACCGCGCTGACCGTCGTTCCGCTCCGGTCCGCCGCCATGAGAACCGGTACCTGCTCGCGCGAGAGGCCGCGCTTCTTCGCCTTGCCGCCCCGCCGCCGTGCCTTGCGCCCCAGCCCGCGCGCGCCCTTCCGGCTCTCCAGGACGTAGGTCTCGTCCGCTTCCACGATCCCCTTGAGCACCTCCGAATCGCTCCGCGCCGCCGCCAGAAACCGGTGACGCCAGCGGAACGCCGTGCTCACCGCCACGTCGCAGCGCGCCGCCGAGGCCTTCACCGTCTCCCCCTTCGCCAGCGACGCCCCGAACGACAGCCAGCGTTCCTTGTGGTGCAAGCCCGACAGCGGCGTACCGCTCAGCGCGTTGAAGGTCCTGCCGCAGCCCTTGCACTGGTAGCGCCGCAGACCCCGCGCCATACCGCGCGAAACCGCCCCTTCGCTCGCGCAGTGCGGACAGCGCCGGGCCTCGTCCACACCAAGCTCGATCGCGGCCTTCGATGCCTCGCCCTCGCTCCGGCCCGACAGCACCGCGAGCGCCTCGCGCCGCTGCGCGCGCGTCAGCCCGCGCGCCGCCGAAAGCCACACCTGGAAACCCTTGCCGTCCATAACCCAACCTCCTGACGTTGCAGGCACTCTATCACTAATGCATACAATTCACGAATTGAGCCTTTATCTAATCCGTCACGGCCACACGATGTGGAACGGGCCGCCGGTCCGCATGCAGGGCAATCGGGGGGATTCGCACCTCTCGGCGCGCGGCCACGAGGAGGCTCGCGCGCTCGGCCACCGGATGCAGCACGTCGACCGGATCGTCTCCAGCCCCCTCGCCCGCTGCCTGGAGACGGTCGATTGCCTGTTCGCCCGAGCGCCCGACGCGACCGAGCCGCGCCTTGCGGAAATCGACGTCGGCGGCTTTACCGGCCGTTACGCCGAGGAGATCGCGCGAACCGACCCCGAAGGCTGGCGGATCTGGCGGGAATTGCCGCCGGACGGCCGGATCGGCGGTGATGGGGAGACCATCGTCGAACTCCAGACCCGCGTCGTCGCCGGCGTGACGGCGGTGCTGGACGGCGTGGACGCGGGCGAACGGGTGCTGATCGCGACCCACGGCGGCTGCCTCAGGGTGCTCGACGCCCACGTTCGAGGCTGCGCCGTCGCCCCCTTCTCGACGCGTAGCATCGCCAACCTGACGCTCTTCCGCCTGACCCGCCGGGCCGACGGCGCCATGATCATGGACGCCGTGGTGCCGGAAGAGGCCGGCTGATTTCGCTGGCCCGCCTTGCTTCCGGTTCCGCACCTATCGCGCGGGTGCAAAATCGCCGCCGGGCGCACTAAACCCGGATTTCGGCGAACCGGCGCGGCATTCGAGCCCCGCGACATGACAAGGTGACGCCCGATCCGGGCCCTTCGCGGGCGAAAACGACGAGTCGCCGGCAGTATATCTTAAATTCGGAATATGAAGATATCGATCAAAGCATTGGAATGAATTGGCTTTCTTGAGCCGCGTGCGGCCGGTGGGATTTCGTTCTGCAAATTTCTTCGATTTTTCTATTTTATATCCAATATACCGTATTTGCAGTACTATTAATAAATGATCGATTCTCTCACCCCCGAGATGCGCGCAATATGGGTCAGTGGAAATGGCTGCCCCTTGACCGCTATGCAAAATGCAAGACCTGACCCCCCGCGGTGAGCATTCACCTCTTGCGATATTGATTCTTATATACTCGCCTCACCCCAGAGCCCGAAAATCCTTGTGCGAGATGATTCGGAAATTGTCGGTGATGGTGTCGCGCCACGTCGTCCACTCTCGTGGCAGTCGTCGGCGGAAGAAATCGTCGATGGCTTCGGTGAAGAGGGCGAAGCTGGCGTAGAAGCTGTTGTGGGTCACCTCGCGATGCATGACGCCCCATAATCGCTCGATGGCGTTGAGGTGGGGAGCGTAGGACGGTTGGAAGATGAGCTTGATGCGGCAACCCGGTCTCTCCAGCCATTGTCGGACCAGGCGGGCGTGGTGATAGCGGGCATTGTCGGCGAAGACATAGATCCGCGACTTGCCGGGATTGGTGGCCTCCAGCATCTCGAACAGCGCGATCGTCGAGGCGGCGTTGATCCTCTCGGCCTGGACCAAGGGGCAGTGGAAGTTTTCCAGGTTGAGCGCGCCGTGGAGATTGATGCGCTGGCGCCCCGAGGTCCGGCGTAACGCCACTTTGTCGCCCTTCTTGACCCAGCCATGGACTGGGCGGGACTGGAATTCCGGGTGCACCGCATCGGCGAAGTAGACCACCTCGTCGGCGGCCAAGCCGTTGAGCAACTTATCATAGGCCTCGATAAAGGCGGCCTGCTCGGCCTCATCGGCCTGAGCCGGCAGGCTTTTCGGGCGCTTGTATTCGAAGCCCAGGCGATGCATCACCTTGATGCAGCCCGAATGGCTGTAGATCACTCCGTAGGTCGCCTTGATATGGGCCGCCACCTCGCCGGTATCGCGGTAAAGCCGTTGGCTCAGATGGGCCGAAAGCTCCGCCTCTTGCTCCCGGCTCAGATGGCCCGACCGGCCATGCCAGTCGAACAGCGTCATTTCATCCAGGCCGCCCGCACGGTAGCGCTTCAGCCACGTCCGCACCGTGTCGTCGTCGAGGTAGAGCCCCTTCGCCACCTCGACGCAGCTCGAGCCGTCATCCAAGAGCAGAACGGCGTTCGCGCGGCGCGCCACCCCGTGGGTCTCGCTCGGATGCCCCATCACCGCCTCCAGGGCCGCGCGTTCCTCGATGCTCAGAAATCCACCGCGAATCATGACCGCGAGAAGAATCGATCCGCAGCCGGATTGCCAGAACTTTTTCGGGTCTGCGGGGAGTCGGAGTATACATGAATCGACACTAAAGATCAGCAAAATTGCGGACCATCTGGGCAATGCGGGCTAAACTGTCGCCTCCCGTCGAGCCAAATTCGGAGCGCCTCGCCGATGAAAATCGATGACCTCACGGCCTATGCCGTCTCCTTCCCGATCCCGGCCGACAAGGCCGTCACCCTCGGCATCGGCCGCGCCGTCAAGCGCGACGCCGTGCTGATCAAGGTGGCGACGGCGGGCGGCCTGGTCGGCTGGGGCGAGGCGCATGCCGGTCGCGCGCCGGGCGCCGTCGCCCAGCTCGCCAACACCACGCTTCGGAGCCTGATCCTCGGCATGGAGGCGAGCGACGTGGTCGGCGTCTGGGACCGGATCTACAAGATGCAGCTCGCCAGCCACGGCATGGGGGCGGCCGCCGCGATCGCCCTGAGCGGGATCGACATGGCGCTCTGGGACATTCGCGCCAAGGCGGTCGGCTGGCCGCTCTATCGGCTGCTCGGCGGCCGGGCCAAACCGATTCCCGCCTATGCCGGCGGCGTCTCCCTCGGCTACCAGCCGCCGGAGGAGCTGGTGGCGGAGGCGAGCCAAGCGATCGAGGCGGGCTACCGGGCGCTCAAACTCCGCCTCGGCGACAGCGCCGCCGCCGACATCGCGCGGGTCCAGGCGGTGCGCGCCGCCTTGGGCGACGAGATCGACATCTTGAGCGACGCCAACGCGGCCTATTCGCTGGCCGACGCGCGCCGGGTGATGCCGGCCCTCGACGAGGCCGGCGTCGGCTGGTTGGAGGAGCCGTTCCCGCCGCACGACCATCGCCGCTACCGCGAGGCGCGGAGCTTCGGCATAACCCCCCTCGCCGCCGGCGAGAACCACTACACCCGCTTCGAATTTCACCGCCTGATCGAGGACGGCGTGGTCACCATCGTGCAGCCGGATCTCTCCAAGACCGGCGGCGTCACCGAGGCCCAGCGCATCGCCGCCCTGGCCTCGGCCTGGAAGCTCTCGATCAATCCGCACACCTCGCTCACCGGGCTCAACGTCGCCGCCAGCCTTCACCTGCTCGCCAGCATCGACAACGCGGGCTATTTCGAGGCCGACATCTCCCGCCACAACCCCTTCCGCGACGAATTGTGCGACTGGCGGGCCGAGGTCGACGAGGCGGGCAAGGTGCATCCGCCCGAGGGAGCGGGCCTCGGCGTCGAAATCGACGAGGCCGCGCTCGAGGCCTTCCCGCTGATCGACGGGCCCGGCTACGTCTGAGCCGGCCCCGGCCACGAGGCGAGGCCACTCCGGATCTCCCTCGCATCGACGAGGCGGTATCGACCACCGCTAGCCCGGTTCACTTCACCGCCCGACGTCCAACCGCCGGACAGCGATACGGTGCACGAGGCGACACCCTCGGTCCACCCGGCCGCCGCCGTGGAGCACGGCCCGTCGCCCCTCGCCATGGCCTTCACGGCCGTGCTGTCCACCCCGTTCCCCGACGACGAGTGACATTTCGGTGAACGAAAGGCTAGGCGCGCCCAGGAGAACCCCCATGTCCGAGATCGAATACTTCTATTCCGCCCATTCGGCCTATGCCTATCTGGGCTCCGCCCGCTTCATGGAGATCGCCCGGGCGGCGGGGCGCGGAATCGCCCACAAGCCCGTCGATCTCCGCCGCGTGGTGGCGCACGCCGGCGCCATACCCTTCGGCGAGCGTACCAAGGCGCATAGGGCCTACTATTTCTCGCGCGAGATCGAGCGCTGGGCCGAGTATCGCTCGGCGCCGGCCGGTCCTTGGGCGCCGGCCGACCCACCACGACAGCGACACGACGCTCTCGAACACCATGCTGATCGCCGGCGTCGTCGGGGGGGGGGTCGAGGTCGATCGGCTAGCGCACGCGATGCTGGAATCGCACTGGCGCGACGATTCCGATCTCGGAGACCGCGACACCCTGGCGGCGCTGGCCCGCGGCGTCGATATCGATCCCGAGCCGCTGTTCGAGGCGGCGGCCGGGGCCGAGGTCCAAGCCCTATACGAGGCCAACACCGAAGAGGCGATCCGCCGCTCGGTCTTTGGCTCGCCCTGCTACTTCGTCGACGGCGACATGTTCTACGGCCAGGACCGCCTCGAGATGGTGGCCCGTGCGCTGCAACGAGCCTTCGCCGGGAGCTGGCCGAAGAGCTGAGCCGAGGCGTCGATTCCGACCGGGAAGGCCGCCGCCATCGTCCTCCTCGTCGCCGCAAGAGACTGAGGCCACGAAGCTTTTCGCGGCCGCGCCCGATCGCCGTCGGGCGTGCTATACAGCCTTCGATATGAGCGATCCCTTCGATCTCGCAAGCGTGGAGGCGGCGCCGACGGGCCAGCGCGTCGCGGCCGTGCCGCGGTTCTTGGACGGCCTCAACCCGGCGCAGCGCCAGGCGGCGGAGCAGCTCGACGGTCCCGTCCTGGTCCTGGCCGGCGCCGGCACCGGCAAGACCCGGGTGCTGACCGCCAGGCTCGCCAACGTGCTGCATCACCACCGCGCCTGGCCCAGCGAGATCCTCGCCGTCACCTTCACCAACAGGGCGGCGGCCGAGATGCGGGACCGGGTCGCCGCCATGATCGGCCGTGCGGTGGAGGGCCTCTGGCTCGGTACCTTCCACGCCATCGGCGTCCGCATCCTGCGTCGTCACGCCGAGCTGGTGGGACTCAAGTCCAACTTCACCATCCTCGATACCGACGATCAGCTCCGCCTGATGCGCCAGGTGATGGAGGCCGCGAACCTCGACCAGAAGCGTTGGCCGCCGCGCTCCGTGCTCGCCACCATCGATCGCTGGAAGGACAAGGGGCTGACGCCGGACCAGGTGCCGGCGGCGGAGGCGGCGGGGCTCGCCGCCGGCCGGGGGGCCGCCCTCTACCGGGCCTACCGGGAACGCTTGAAGACGCTCAACGCCTGCGATTTCGGCGACCTGTTGCTGCACCCCTACCGCCTGTTCCTCAGCGAACCGGAGGTCCTGGAGCGCTACCAGCGCCAGTTCAAATATATTCTGGTGGACGAATACCAGGACACCAACGTGCTGCAGTATCTGCTGCTCAGGCTGCTGGCCCAACGGCACCGCAACATCTGTTGTGTCGGCGACGACGACCAGTCGATCTACTCTTGGCGCGGCGCCGAGGTCGGCAACATCCTGCGCTTCGAGAAGGATTTCGAGGGCGCCGAGGTGATCCGGCTGGAGCGGAACTACCGCTCGACGCCGCATATCCTGGCTGCCGCCTCGGGCCTCATCGCCCACAACGAGGGCCGGCTCGGCAAGACGCTGTGGACCGAGGGGGTGGACGGCCCGAAGGTCGCGCTGCACGGCGTGTGGGACGGGCCGGAGGAGGCCCGTTTCGTCGCCGACGAGGTGGAGGCGGGCCAGCGCGCCGGTCTGAGTCTCGACGAGATGGCGATCCTGGTCCGCGCCGGCCATCAGACCCGTGAGTTCGAGGAACGCTTCATCACCATCGGCGTGCCCTACCGGGTGATCGGGGGCCCGCGCTTTTACGAACGGGCGGAGATCCGCGATGCCATCGCCTATTTCCGCGTGATCGTGCAGCCGGACGACGACCTCGCCTTCGAGCGGATCGTCAACACGCCGAAGCGCGGCTTGGGCACCGCGGCGCTCCGGGTGCTGCATCAGGCGGCCCGCGTCTCGGGGCGTTCGCTCAGCCTGGTCGCCACCGAGGTGGCCGAAAGCGACGAACTGCGCCCCCAGGCGCGCCGTTCTCTCAAAGCCCTGATGGCCGATTTCGGCCGCTGGCGCGACCTGGAAGCGCGGATGAACCACCTCGAGCTCGCCGAGAGCATACTGGACGAGAGCGGCTACACCGCCATGTGGCAGGCCGACAAGTCGCCCGACGCGCCGGGCAGGCTGGAAAACCTGAAGGAGCTGATCCACGCCCTCGAGGGCTTCGAGAACCTCGCCGGCTTCCTGGAGCACGTCGCCCTGGTGGCGGAGAACGAGGCCCAATCGGGCGGGGAGGCGGTCAACATCATGACCCTCCACGGCGCCAAGGGGTTGGAGTTCGACAGCGTCTTTCTGCCGGGCTGGGAGGAGGGTCTATTTCCCCATAGCCGCGCCCTCGACGAGGGCGGCATCGCCGCGCTGGAGGAGGAGCGCCGCCTGGCCTATGTCGGCCTCACCCGGGCCAAGCGCCGCGCAGTGGTCAGCTTTGCCGCCAATCGGCGGATCTTCGATCGCTGGCAGAGCGCGCTGCCCTCGCGCTTCGTCGCCGAACTGCCGGAAGCCGACGTCGATCGCCGGATCGCGATCGGGCTCCACGGCGGCGCCACCCCGATGCACGCGCGAGTGGGCTTCGACGACGGCTATGCGGCCGGCCATCGGATGCGCCGGGCGGGGCTGGCCGCGCCGACGCCCAGCACTATCGACGGCCAGGCGGAGACGGTGGTCACCAGCGATCCCGAGGGCACGCGCTTCAGCGTCGGCGAGCGGATCTTTCACCAGAGGTTCGGCTACGGCCGGATCCGCGCGGTCGAGGGCAACAAGCTCCAGGTCGAGTTCGAAAAGGCAGGCTCGAAGAAGGTGATCGACAGCTTCGTCGAGCGCCCCTGAGCCGGCGATGCTGGAGGTCGTCCGCGTCCGGGAGCCGAGGAGCTGGCGGCTGAGTCTGATCGTCCCGCGCCTTCACCTGCCGCCGTTCGAGGACGCGCTGGCCGAGGCCTCGGCGCTGGCGACGACGGCGCTGCCGCCGGGCACGCATTGGCGGATCGACGCGCTGTTCCTGGAAACCCCGGACCGGGAGGCTTGGCGCGATCGACTGGGCGCCATCGCCCGGGGGCTCGACCTGCCGTTGCCGGAGGTTCACCTCGAACTCTTGGCCGAGACCGATTGGGTGGCGGAATCCCTACGCAACCTGGCGCCGGTCCGCGCCGGTCGTTTTTTCGTCCATGGCGCCCACGATCGCGACCGCGTGCCGACGGGCGCGACCGGGCTGGAGATTGAGGCGGGACGCGCCTTCGGCACCGGTAGCCACGAAACGACCCGAGGCTGCCTGCTGGCCCTCGACGCCTTGGCGAAGCGACGACGCTACCGCCGGGTTCTGGATCTGGGGTGTGGTTCGGGGGTGCTGGCCTTGGCGGCGGCGCGACTCTGGCGGCGCCGGGTGCTGGCCGCCGACATCGATCCCCGCGCGGCCTGGACCACCGCCGAGAACGCGCGACGCAACGAGCTCGGTCCCTGGGTCCGGGCCTACCGGGCGGACGGGCTCGCACATCCGGCACTTCGCGCCGGCGGACCCCATGATCTGATTCTCGCCAACATCCTGGCCGGGCCGCTGCGTCGCCTGGCGCCGGATCTCGCCGCCGCCCTGGCGCCCCGGGGGCGGCTCGTGCTCTCCGGCCTATTGCATCGCCAGACCGCCTGGATCGAAGCGAGCTACCGGCAGGTCGCCCTGGTGCTGGAGCGGCGCTGGCGGCTGGGCGAATGGTCGACCCTGGTGCTGCGTCGCGGCGGCAGACACTGAACGCCCTCGCGCCGCCCGGAGGATTCCGGACGGCGCGAGGCAAATGTCGGCTACGGCAGGCGCGGCGCGCTCAGGCGACCTCGCGCTCGGTCCGGGGCTCGTCGTTGGCCGCGACCAGGACCTCGGGCTTCGCCTTCGGCGCCGAGGCGAGGCCGTGGGCCTGCTCGGCCAGCAGCGCGATGTCGCCCTTCTCGATGCCGATGTCGGCGAGGCGCCTGGGGTCCGTGCGATAGAGCGCGGCGATGGTCGAGGGCACCCGGACCCGCGCGGCCATGCGGGCCAGGGCCGAGAGCGTCCTGGCGACCAGGCCAGGGCCCGTCTCGCCATGGGCGCGCTCGATCGCGCCCTCGATGCCGCCCGGCTCGATCCCGATGTCGCGCAGCATGTGCGGATCGAGTTGGCGCAACGCATTGGCCGTCGCCTTCCGGGCGAGCATCCGGCGCGGCACCGCGAAGAGCGCGGCGCCGACGGCCTCGATTAACTTGCCGAAGGCCTCGGCGCGGAGCGCGCGGCCCCGGGCGATGGCCAGTTCCTTGTTCGCCTCCGGCAGCACTTCGTAACCGGAGGTGGACGTCGGAACGTGATGGGCAATGATGAATTCTCTGTGCAGGTACATCGTCTCGTCCTCCGTGGTTAGCGGCGTTGATCTCGATGTCCTACATATAGCCGTCCGGAACCCCGCCTCAACCCGCAAGTGCCGGAAATTCCACGATCTTTTCGCGACTCAGCCCCGCGTCGAACGCATGGCTCGTTGCGTCGGGCACGGCCCCCGCGCATAATTCGCCGGCACCACCGAGGGCTAGGGAATGACGGCTTCGGCGAAACTCTCGAACGACGAGTTGGCGGGAATTCTGGCCGCCGCCGGCGCCACCACGACGCCGGAGGAACTCCGCCGCATGGTCGCGGGCATGGCCGCCGCGCCCGAGCCGGTGGAGGGTGCCGACCGTCTCCGCCTGGTCGCGAACGCGCCCTCGCCGGCGCTCGAGGCCGCGCTTCGGGGGCTGATCGAGGCAGCCCGGGTCGACGACGAGACGATCGTCGATCGAGGGCTGAGCGGGGCCCGGCTGGCGGCGCTCCGGGGTGAACTCGCGGGCCGCGAACTCGACGGCTTCCTGGTCCCGATGGCAGACGAATACCAGAACGAATTCGTGCCCCAGCGGGCGCTTCGGATCGCCTGGTTGAGCGGCTTCACCGGTTCTGCGGGGCTCGTCGCGGTCTTGGCCGAGCGGGCGGCGATCTTCACCGACGGGCGCTACACGCTCCAGGTCCGCGACCAGGTCGACCTCGACCTGTTCGAGACCCACCACATCACCGATTCGCCGCCGACAAAATGGATCGAAACGCACCTGGTCGAGGGCGGTAAACTCGGCTTCGATCCCTGGCACTTCACCAAGGGCGGCGAGAATCGCATTCGGGTGGCCGTCGAGGCGGCGGGTGCCACGCTGGTCGTGGTCGAGGACAATCCGCTCGACGCGGTCTGGCGCGATCAACCGGCGCCGCCGCTGGCGCCGATCGTCCCGCACGATCTGCAATTCGCGGGCGAGACCGCGGCCGACAAGCGGGCCCGCGTCGGCGCCCTGCTATCCGAGGCCGGCGTCGACGGCGCGGTGATCACGGCACCGGACTCGATCGCCTGGCTCTTGAACGTGCGCGGCGCCGACGTCCCCCGGACGCCGTTGCCGCTTTCCTATCTGATCCTGCTGGCGGACGGCCGGGCCGACTTCTTCGTCGATGGCCGCAAACTGGTGCCGGGGCTCGAAAGCCATCTCGGCAACGAGGTCCGGGTGCGCGGGCCCGAGGAGTTCGCCCACGCCCTGGACGAGCTGGCGGACCGCAAGCTCCGGGTCGATCCGGCATCCGCCGCGAGTTGGGTCTTCGCCCGGCTGGCGGCGGCGGGCGCCGAGGTGGCGGAGGGGAAGGATCCCTGCCAACTGCCCAAGGCGATCAAAAACGCGATCGAGCTCGACGGCACGCGGGCGGCGCACGCCCGCGACGGGGTCGCGGTGACGCGCTTCCTCGCTTGGCTCGACGCCGAGGCGCCCTCGGGCGCCCTCGACGAGATCTCCGCCCTCGATCGCCTGGCCGCCTTCCGCCGCGAGGGCGAGCGGTTCCGCGGCCTCAGCTTCGACACCATCTCCGGCGCCGGGCCGAACGGCGCCATCGTGCACTACCGCGCGAGCGCCGAGACCAACCGGAAGCTCGAGCCGGACATGCTCTATCTGGTCGATTCCGGCGCTCAATACCTCGACGGCACCACCGACATCACGCGCACCGTCGCGATCGGCGAGCCCAGCGACGAGATGCGGGACCGCTTCACCCGGGTGTTGAAAGGTCACATCCAGCTCGGCGCCAGCGTTTTCCCCGAGGGCACCACGGGTTCGCAGCTCGACACGCTGGCCCGGGCGCCGATCTGGCGGGCGGGGCTGGAGTTCGATCACGGCACCGGCCACGGCGTCGGCAGCTATCTCGGCGTGCACGAGGGCCCACAGGGGATCTCCAAGGCGCAACGCGAGGTGGCGCTGGAGCCTGGCATGGTGCTCTCCAACGAGCCCGGCTACTACAAGAGGGGCGAATACGGCATCCGGATCGAGAACCTGGTGGCCGTCGTCAAGGCGGAGATCGAGGGGGCCGAGCGGGAGATGCTGGCCTTCGAGACCCTGACCCTGGCGCCGATCGACCGGCGGCTGATCGTGACCGAGCTGCTGGGGGCGGACGAGCGAGACTGGCTCGACGGCTATCACGCGCGCGTCCGGGCGACGCTCGCGCCGCGCCTCGACGCCGAGGTTCGGGGCTGGATGGAGGCGGCCACCCGGCCACTTTGAACCAGGTGGCGATCCTGCCCACCGCCGTCGATTCCGAAGGCGACGACGATCCCGCCGACCGGGCGGCGATGCTGGCGCTGATCGAGCGCCCGCGCGCACGCGAGGCGGCGTCGCGCCGGACGCTCAACCCGAACAGCTTCGCCGTCGCCCGCTTCCGAGAGCCTCAACCCTCGGGCGTCATCCCGCTTTGGTGACGACCGTGACGCCGATCATGGCGTCGCGGCCGACCAGGGCGGCGAGCGCGTCTTCGTGCAGGCCCTCGGTTCCCTCCGGCCGGCGGGGGATGACCACGTAACGCATGTCGGCGGTGCTGTCGTGGACGCGGATGGAGGTGGAATCGGGAAGCTCGGTGCCGAACTCCGCCAAGACCGCGCGCGGCTCGCGCACCATGCGGGAGCGGTAAGCCCGGGCCTTGTACCAATCGGGCGGCACCCCCAGAAGATTTCTCGGATAGCACGAGCAAAGCGTGCAGACGACGACGTTGTGGACCTCCTCGGTATTCTCCAGCGCGATCAGATGGGTCGGCTGAATTTCGATATCGAGCTCGGCCACGGCCGCGTTGGCGTCCTCGAAGAGGCGCGCCTTGTAGTCGGGATCGGTCCAGGCACGGGCCACCACCCGGGCGCCGTGCCCGGGGCCGCGTCCATCCATGATCTCCATCTGTCGGCGGATATCGTCGGCGGTGATGACGCCCTTCTCGATCAGTAGTTCGCGGAGCGCGCCCTCGATGTAGCGATGCTCGCTCCAGGTTCCCTCGTCGGTATCGGGGTGCGCGGTCGTTGCGTGGGAATGATCGTGGTCGTGGCTGTGCGTGTCGCTCATCGTCGCTCTCCTCGGTCGGCCTCATTGTTTGACTTTCGCGTCAGACGCTCGGGCGGACTCCAGCCAATGCTCGTAGATTTCGATCTCGACCGCGTCGCGCGCATCGCCGTCCTCGGGCCACAGCTCCGAAGCCCTGAATCGGACCCGGTAGAGGGGCTGCTTCGGCTCGCCGTCCCTGCCATAGGCGAGGCTCTCGGGATTGCGGAATTCGCCGCAGATCCGCTCGACGACGCCGGACTTGCCGCGACAATAGAAGGGCGTCCGGCAATGTCCCCGCGGACGGTCGGCGCGGACCCGGACGGCGGCGCCCGGCGCGAAGACGCTCATGGCGCGGCCCCCCGCTCGGCCTTTAATTTGGCGACGCGGGCGTCGAGCTCGTCCCGCCCGACGATCCCCTTCTCGACCATCAGCAGGCTGATCGCCTGGGTCCAGCGCTCGTAGTAGGAGAGCGAGTCGTAGGCCTCCGGACCCAGGGACTCGATGGTGCGCCGCAACTCGTCGACCCGCATCAGGCGATGGTCGGCATCGCTCAGCAGCACCATCATCGCGTCGATGCGCTTCTCCCAGAGTTGGTGGATATGCTCCCCCCGCTCGACCGCGCCAGCGGCATCGCCCCCCATGTCGTGATAGCCGCGATTGGCTCCCTCGTCGCTCATCCCCAGACCTCGTCATTCCGCTCGCGTCCCAGTATCGCTCGCGGGCGCCGCTCGGTTCAACCTCCGTTCGACCTCGCCGTCGCCGCCGCAATGGTGCAAGATGGCGCCGTGGCCGGCGAGGGGAGGAGAGCAGGCATGACCGCCAGGACGTTCCGCGATCTGATAAGCAACCGGGAGCTGAAGTTGGGCACCGGCATTCTGGAGTTCGACTCGCCGGGCATCGGCCAGATCGCCAAGGCCGGCGGGGCTGAATTCGCCTTCGTCGACCTGGAGCATTCCGGTTTCGGCATCGATACCCTGAAACGGATCCTGCGCTACCTGCAGGCGGCCGAGCTGCCGGCGATGGTGCGCCCGCCCTCCAACCAGGTACACCACATCGCCACCGCGCTCGACGCCGGTGGCGAAGCGTTGCTCTTGCGGATGGTGAGCAGCGCCGCCGAGGCGGCGGAGATCGTGCGCCAGATGAAATATCCACCGGCCGGCGTCCGCGGCGTGGCGCTCGCCGTCGCCCACGACCGATACCGACCCGGCCCGACCAAGGAGAAGCTGGAAGAGGCCAACGCCAAGACCGTTTGCATTCCGCTGATCGAGACCCGGGGCGGGATCGAGGAGATCGAGCAAATCGCCGCCCTCGACGGGGTCGACGCCCTCTTCATCGGACACTTCGACCTTTCCTGCAGCCTCGGTATCGCGGGAGAGTTCGACAACCCCGTGTTCACCGACGCGATCGCCCGAGTCCTGGCGGCGGCTCAGGCCAACGCCATCAGCGCCGGGCGCATGGTGTCGACGGCGGAGGAGGCGGTGATGCTGCGCGAGCAGGGCTTCGACCTCATTTGCTATTCGGCCGACGTCTTCCTGTTGCGCGAGGCGATCCAACAGGGGATCGACGCGATCCGCGCACGGGTGTCGTGAGGTGGCGGGAAGCAGGCCCAAGTTCCAGATCGGGTTGCCGAGCCGGCTGCGTCAGGCCGACGGCGGTACGGCCTTTCCGGGCTACGACGTGGCGGCGCTGGCCGACGAGGGGCTGGCGGAGTTCCGCGACTTCACCTCCAAGGCGGTGCTCGAGGCGGCGGATCTCGGCGGCCTCGACGGCGTGGTGCTGCTGGGCGAGCGGCTGGGCGCGGAGGTCGTTGGCGCGAACGACTGGCTGGTCCACGTCGCCCGCATGGGGGTCGGCTTCGATACCGTCGACGTCGCGGCCTGCACGGCGCACGACGTGGTGGTGACGACGACGCCGGATGCGGTCCGCCGGCCGATGGCGGTGGCGACCATCACCCTGCTGCTGGCGCTCGCCACCCGGCTCTTCGCCAAGGACCGGATCACCCGGGAGGGGCCGGAAGGCTGGGCCAAGCGCATGGAAGAGAACGGCGTCGGCCTGATCGGCCGTACGCTCGGCGTCGTCGGCATGGGCAACATCGGCCGCGAGGTCTTTCGGCTCGCGGCACCTTTCGGCCTGCGCCACGTCGCCCACGATCCCGACCTCGACGAGCGGGAAGCGGCCGCGCTCGGGGTCGAGGCTTTGCCGCTGGAGGAGGTGTTCCGCCAGGCCGACTTTCTGAGCCTGAATTGTCCGCTGAACGCCTCGACGCGCCATCTCGCCAATGCCGAGCGGCTGGCCTCGATGAAGCCGACGGCCTATCTGATCAACACCTCGCGCGGGCCGGTGGTCGACCAGGCGGCGCTACACGCGGCGCTGGTGGAGGGGCGAATCGCCGGTGCCGGGCTCGACGTCATGGACCCGGAGCCGTCGGCCGCCGACGAGCCGCTGCACGCCCTCGACAGCGTGATCCTGGCACCGCACGCGCTGGGCTATTCCGATCAGCTCTGGGCCTCGATGGCGGCGATCAACATGGCCGACTTCCGCGCCGTGATGGCCGGCCGGGCTCCCGGAAATGTGGTCGACCGCGAGGTGCTGGAGCGCCCCGGTTTCCGAGCCAAGCTCGCGCGCCTCGCCGCCGGCTGACAGCAAAGGGCACCGGCCTCAATTCGTGTTCTACTCCGAGGCGAGGCGGACGGGAATGTCGGTGGCGGCGGCGTAACGGTCGTCGAGCTCGCGCTGCGCGGCGAGGAAGCGCCGTTTCTCCTTGCCCTTCAACTTGCGGCCGCTCGGCAGCTTGAGGCCGAGCGGATTGATCCGCCGGCTAGCGCGCAGCACCTCGTAGTGGAGATGCGGGCCGGTCGAGCGGCCGGTCGAGCCGACATAGCCGATGGTCTGGCCTTGGCGCACCCGGCGCCCGATGCTGATGCCCCGGGCGATGCCTCGGAGGTGCGCGTAGGCGGTGTCGAATTCCGAGTTGTGACGGATCCGGATGTATTTGCCGTAGGCGCCCTTGCGCCCGACGAATTCGATTTTGCCCTTGCCGGCGGCGACCACGGGCGTGCCGCGGGGCGCGGCGAAATCGACGCCACGATGCATCTTGGTGTAGTTCAGGATCGGATGGCGGCGGCGGCCGAAACGGGACGAGAGCCGGGCCCCGTCCACCGGCGTCTTCAGCAGCGCCTTGCGCACGCTCTCGCCCTTGTCGTTGAAATATTCGATCTCGCCCTCGCCCACCTCGAAGCGGTAGAGCGGCAGCGGCCCGCCGCCGACATGCAGCTCGGCGAAGAGAATGTCGCCGGTCTTGACGATCTCGCCGGAGGCATCGCGGAACACCTCGTAGAGCAGCGAGAAGCCATCGCCGGGCTGGATGTCGCGCTGGAAGTCGATGTCGAAGCTGAAGAGCTTGATCATCGCGATGGTGACGCTCGCCGGCACGCCCCGGGCGTCGGCGGCGCGGAACAGGCTGTCCGCGATAGTGCCGTGCACGGCCTCGGCATCCGCCGTCAGAGGGTGGCGGATCGCCTCGCTCGCGAATGCCCCGTCCCCTTGCCGCCGCGCCACCACCGAACGCTCCACGTCGGCGTCGAGGCGGACGTTGGCCAGCTTCGGCAGGCCGAGGTCGTCCCGGTCGAAGACCAGCGTGACTTGCTGGCCCGGGCGCAGGCGGCGCGGATCGTGCACCTCGCCGATCGCGACGGCTGCCCGGTGCGCCACCCGGCGGTCGACGCCTTCGCGAAGCAACAACCCGACCAGCGTGTCGCCCCGACCGATCGCCACTTTCTTGCTGTCGGTGGTGTGGCTCGGCGCGAACTCCGGCGCCGGGGCGGCGCGGCGCGCCAGCAGGATCGGATCCTTGTCCTCGCCGCCCTCGACGGCCACGCGGTCCTCGGCCACTTTCTCGCCGCGCGTGGACCCCAGCGGCACCACAAAGGGCTTCGCTGTCGGCAGCGGTGGACGGACGGCGGCATTCGGAACCGGCTTTGCCGTCGGCACCGGCGGGTGGACCAGCGGCGCCGCCCAGGCGCCGCCGTCGCGCCCGGGGCCGAGCATATCGATCGCCAGCAAGCCGCCGCCGACCGCGCCGATCGCCAGCGCCGCCAGCGAGACGCGCCCGATCCCAGGGAAGACCGAATGCTCGAGGAAGGACCGCAATGAAACGCCAGCGAACCGCATGAAGCCCCTCAACTTTACGCTTTACTTTACTGGGGGAATTCGTGCCCCGACCCGACAAATCGGTGAAACGATGCCGCGAACGGCGATTGGTGTCAAGAATTAACCATAACCGATCCCTAAGATCCCGAGCCGGAGACTTGCCGAAACGGCCACGCAACCGAAGATCGCGCCACCATCACAGGAGAGTTCTACGATGGCCTCGGCTGTTCCGGATAATAGGGCGAGCGGCGTATTTTGTAGCAACCAGCCCAACTCGCGGCTCTCCGCTGGGGCGGTTAGGGCTGTTTGATCGCACCGTGGCTGTCGGAAATGCATTTTCCGTGATCCGCGAGGACTTCGATCACCCGGCAGTCGGCGATAAGCTCGCCGCGACACTGCGAGAGCATGCGTTCGAGTTCCAGCTCGAGCGACGCCAAGCGAGCGATCCGGCTTCGCACCTGCTCCAACTGTACGCTGGCAATGAGATCCGCCGCCTCGCATGAGCGCTCCGGGTCGTCCGCCAGGCTCAGGAGCTGGCGTATCGCTTCGAGCGAAAAGCCGAGTTCGCGGCTGTGGCGGATGAAGCTCAGCCGCTCCGCGTCGCGAGGCCCGTAGCGGCGTTGGTTGCCCGCCGTGCGTGGCGGCCTCGCCAGCAGGCCGATTTCCTCGTAGTAGCGGATGGTTTGCGGCTTGGCGCCCGTCTCCCGGGCAAGTTGGCCGATCGTCAGACTGTGTTCGAGCATGGAAATATTCCTTGAACCTACAGTCGTTGTAGCCCTTAGGATCGAGACATAGCACCGTCGGCGGGCGACCTCAAACTCAGGCCCTCGGTCCCTTGCTCGGCACGTCGAGCCGGGGAGGATGCCTGTCGAAGGGATCGGAGGAAAGCGCCATGGCCGAGCCGCACACGCACGGACACGGTCACCATCATGGGCATATCCACCAGCATCACGATGCGACCCTGAACGACGAGGTCGATTCGTCTCGGGACGGCCGCTATCGGCATGTCTTCAAGGTCCGCGGCCTGGACTGCGTCGACGAGGTCGCGGCTCTCAGGCGCGAGGTCGGGCCCGTCGTCGGGGGCGACGATCATCTGGCCTTCGACGTCCTGAACGGTCGGATGATGGTTCGCGTGGACGCAAAAGCGGTGACGATGGAGGAGATTTGGCGCGCGGTCGGGCGGACCGGAATGACCGCGAGCGAATGGCGCCCGGACGATCGCGCGGACAAGCGGGCGGAAGTGCGCCATCGCCGTCTCCAGGTCGCCCTGGTGGTGGCGAGCGGGATCGCGGTGGCACTTGGATTCGCCCTGCATCTTTGGTCGGCCGGTGGCTTCGGTGAAGCCTTCCGACTGCTTGCCGGACATGCGGGGCAAGCGACACCTTTGCCGGAAATGCTCGCCTACGGCTCTGCCATCGTCTTGGGCGCTCGCCAGGTGGTGGTCAAGGCCTGGTATGCGGCGCGAGCTCTCAGGCCGGACATCCATCTTCTGATGGTGATCGCGGTCGTCGGCGCCATCGCCATCGGCGAATGGTTCGAGGCCGCGACGGTGACCTTTCTCTTCACGCTCTCGCTCGTGCTGGAGGGCTGGAGCGTCGGCAAGGCGCGTCGCGCCATCGCCTCGCTGTTGGATCTGGCGCCACCGATGGTGCGGCTGAAGGTCGAGGCTGGCGGGGAGAGCGAGGTGCCGGCTGGGGACGTCCCCGTCGGCAGCCTTTTCGTCGTCCGGCCCGGCGACCGCGTGCCCCTCGACGGCCGTGTCTCGGCCGGTGCCAGCACCATCGACCAAGCCCCGATCACCGGCGAGAGCGTGCCGGTCGCGAAGGAGATCGGCGCGGAGGTCTTCGCCGGAACGATCAACGGCGACGGCGCGCTGGAGGTCGAGAGCACGCGGGCCGCGAACGACACCGCGCTCGCGCGCATCATCCGCCTGGTCGAGGAGGCGCGCGGCCGGCGCGCCCGGTCCGAGCAATGGGTGGAGCGATTTGCGCGGATTTACACCCCGGCGGTGATCGTCTTGGCGGTCGCGGTCTTTCTGTTGCCGCCGCTGACCTTGGATGCCGCCTGGCAGGATTGGTTCTATCGGGCGCTGGTGCTCCTGGTCATCGCCTGCCCCTGTGCCCTGGTGATTTCGACCCCGGTCGCCATCGTATCGGCCCTGGCCCAGGCGGCCCGCCAAGGCGTCCTGGTCAAGGGCGGCAGCTATATCGAGCAGCCGGCGCGGCTGAAGGCGCTCGCCTTCGACAAGACCGGGACGTTGAGCCGGGGCGAGCCGGCCGTGGTCGCCGTCGTGCCCCTGAACGGCCATGGCGAAGCCGAGCTGC